>NZ_AP022547.1:1483850-2967701 GCF_015139575.1 Klebsiella michiganensis
TCGCTAAGATCGGCAAGATTCATAGCACCACTCCGACCCGCTCCCAGGCCTGAGTAATCGCCTCTGCGGTCTCTTTGCCAGAGCGTTTCTCGCCGTGGCGAATCGTCAGTCTGGCAAAGGCTGAGAAATCGGCGTCTTTTGCCAGAGATTGATCGCACACCGCGTCGTACCAGGCGTATCCCGCTTTCTCCCATGCAAAACCGCCGAGGGCGCTGGCGGCGAGATAAAAGGCGTGATTAGGAATGCCGGAGTTGATATGCACGCCGCCGTTATCCTGCTGGGTATGAACAAAATCTTTCATATGGGCGGGTTGCGGATCTTTGCCAAGGACAGGGTCATCGTATGCGGTACCCGGCTGCGACATTGAGCGCAGACCTTTGCCGTGGATGCCTTTCGCGAGTAGTCCCTCGCCAATGATCCAGTCCGCTTTGTCTGCCGTCTGCCGGCGCTGATACTGTTTGACCAGCGAACCGAAAACATCGGAAAGCGATTCGTTCAGCGCGCCGGATTGTTCGAAATAGATGAGACCGGCTTCGCTCTCCGTCACGCCGTGGCTTAGTTCGTGCGCCACCACGTCAATGGCGATAGTAAAACGATTAAAAATCTCGCCATCCCCGTCGCCAAACACCATTTGTTGGCCGTTCCAGAATGCGTTTTGATATTCGTGACCATAGTGGACGCTGCCGGTGAGCTTCAATCCGCGGTTATCCAGCGAATCGCGCTGGTAGCTCTTCCAGAAAAAATCATGGGTGATGCCGAGATAGTCATAGGCTTCATCAACGGCAACGTCGCCGTTGGAGGGCTGTCCCTCAAAACGGACCTGAGTACCCGGTAGATCCTGGGTCTGCCCGGCATCATAAATGTCGCGTTCAAGCAGGCCCGGCGTGGTGACGTGGGGCGCGGCAGGGCGCCCCGGAACGTGCGCCATCAGGGTCTGAACGTGGCTGAGGGTATTCTGCGCGCAGCGCTGCTGCTGAAGGGAACCACGATCGACAATGCGGCGTAAAATGTAGGGCGGAATCACATAACGAGGATAAGCATCTGGCATATCACGCTCCTTAGCCGGATAGAACCGTTTAAAAAGGGCATGACAGCAGTATAGTTATCCTCGGTCGAAATGGCAGGCTTATCCGGCTTTTTTGCGGGAACGGGTTTTCTTCACCGGCGTGATGTTCTTCACTTCGCTCTCTACCCAGCCATCGTTCAAACGGGTAGTGAGGATGTCTCCCTCGCGCACCTGTTTCGTTTGTTTCAGCACCTTGCCGTCGCTGGCGGAAGTGACGCTATAGCCGCGGGCCAGCGTCGCCAGCGGGCTGACGGCTTCCAGGTGCGTGACCATATTACCGAAGCGTTCACGTTGCTCGCCAAGACGCGCGCGGATGTTTTCCGCCAGCCGGTATTCCAGCTGTTGAATACGGCTCTGGGCGCGGTGAATTCGCGGCTGTGGGTTTTGTTGATTCAGGCGCTGCGCGGCGCGCTGCTGGCGCTGGTCGGCGCGCTTTATTTGCGTCTCAAGAGCGAAACGCATGCGCTGACGCAATCTTTCAAGCTCCGTTTGCTGACGGGCCAGCCGCAGCTGAGGATGCTGCTGCTGCAGGCGGTGAAAAGCCTGGGTAAAGCGACGATGGCGGTTGGCAAGGAAGTAGTCCATCGCCATTTCAAGGCGCTGCTGCCCGGACTGGAGCTGGCGCAGCAGCTCCTGCTGGTTGCGGCTGACCATTTCCGCCGCCGCGGAAGGCGTCGGGGCGCGCAGGTCGGCGACAAAATCGGCGATAGTGACGTCAGTCTCATGGCCTACGGCGCTGACGATGGCAATAGGGCTGGCAAAAATCGCCCGCGCCACTCGCTCATCGTTAAAGCTCCATAAATCTTCCAGCGAACCGCCGCCGCGCCCGACAATCAGCACGTCGCATTCCTGGCGCGCGTTGGCCAGCTCAATCGCGCGAACGATCTGCCCCGGCGCATCTTCCCCCTGGACGGCGGTCGGGTAAATAATCACCGGCAGGGAAGGATCGCGGCGCTTGAGCACGTGTAAAATATCGTGCAGCGCAGCACCGGTTTTAGAGGTGATGACGCCGACGCAGTGCGCGGGAGAGGGGAGCGTTTTTTTATGCTGCTGATCGAACAAGCCTTCCGCCGCCAGCGCGGTCTTGAGCTGCTCATACTTCTGCTGAAGCAGACCTTCGCCCGCAGGCTGCATGCTTTCCACGATGATCTGATAATCGCCGCGCGGCTCGTACAGCGTGATATTGGCGCGGACCAGCACCTGCTGCCCGTGCTGCGGACGGAACGTCACGCGGCGGTTGCTGTTGCGGAACATTGCGCAGCGCACCTGGGCGTTATCGTCTTTTAGGGTGAAGTACCAGTGGCCGGAAGCGGGCTGGCTGAAATTGGAAATCTCGCCGCTGATCCATACCTGACCCATTTCACGTTCGAGCAGCAGTCGAACCGACTGATTGAGGCGGCTAACCGTGTAAATTGAGGGGGATTGAGATGGCAACATGTGAGCAAGATCAAATTCTAAATCAGCAGGTTATTCAGTCGATAGTAACCTGCTGGGAGGGGATCGCAAGTATTATTTGCAAAAAAGGGTAGATGCAATCGGTTACGCTCTGTATAATGCCACGGCAATATTTATCCACCCTGGTCGAGATATTGCCCATGCTACGTATCGCTAAAGAAGCCCTGACGTTTGACGACGTCCTCCTCGTTCCCGCTCATTCAACCGTTCTGCCAAATACCGCCGATCTCAGCACTCAGCTGACGAAAACCATTCGTCTGAATATTCCAATGCTCTCTGCTGCAATGGATACCGTGACGGAAGCGCGTCTGGCAATTGCCCTGGCACAGGAAGGCGGCATCGGCTTTATTCATAAAAACATGTCCATCGAGCGCCAGGCGGAAGAAGTTAAGCGCGTGAAGAAGCATGAGTCCGGCGTGGTTACCGACCCGCAGACCGTCCTGCCGACCACCACTCTGCGCGAAGTGAAAGAGCTGACTGAACGCAACGGTTTTGCTGGCTATCCGGTGGTGACCGAAGACAACGAGCTGGTCGGCATCATCACCGGTCGCGACGTGCGTTTCGTCACCGACCTGAATCAGCCGGTGAGCGTTTATATGACGCCGAAAGAGCGTCTGGTGACCGTTCGCGAAGGCGAAAGCCGCGAAGTGGTTTTTGCCAAAATGCATGAAAAACGCGTTGAGAAAGCGCTGGTTGTGGATGATAGCTTCCATCTTCTCGGCATGATCACCGTTAAAGATTTCCAGAAAGCGGAGCGTAAACCAAACGCCTGTAAAGATGAGCAGGGTCGCCTGCGCGTCGGTGCGGCGGTGGGGGCGGGCGCCGGTAACGAAGAGCGCGTGGATGCGCTGGTTACCGCGGGCGTAGATATTCTGCTGATCGACTCCTCTCACGGCCACTCTGAAGGCGTATTGCAGCGTATCCGCGATACCCGTGCGAAATATCCTGACCTGCAAATCATCGGCGGCAACGTGGCGACCGGCGCGGGCGCACGTGCGCTGGCGGAAGCCGGCTGCAGCGCGGTGAAAGTAGGGATCGGCCCTGGCTCCATCTGTACGACTCGTATCGTGACCGGCGTGGGCGTTCCGCAGATCACCGCCGTTTCCGACGCGGTTGAAGCGCTGGAAGGCACCGGTATCCCGGTTATCGCCGACGGCGGTATTCGTTTCTCCGGCGATATCGCGAAAGCGATTGCCGCAGGCGCAGCCGCCGTCATGGTTGGTTCGATGCTGGCCGGTACCGAAGAGTCTCCGGGCGAAATCGAACTCTATCAGGGCCGTTCGTACAAATCTTACCGCGGTATGGGTTCCCTTGGCGCGATGTCTAAAGGTTCCTCCGATCGCTACTTCCAGACCGATAACGCCGCCGACAAACTGGTACCGGAAGGTATCGAAGGCCGCGTCGCCTATAAAGGCCGCCTGAAAGAGATCATTCACCAGCAGATGGGCGGCCTGCGCTCCTGTATGGGCCTGACCGGTTGTGGTACCATCGACACCCTGCGGACCAAAGCGGAATTCGTGCGCATCAGCGGCGCGGGTATCCAGGAGAGCCACGTTCACGACGTGACTATCACCAAGGAATCCCCGAACTACCGCATGGGCTCCTGATTTTCATCGCCCGGCCACGCGCCGGGCGATTTATTTAACCTGTATCACTTGCCTCGGAATTATCGTCAATGACGGATAACATTCATAAACATCGTATTCTTATCCTGGACTTCGGTTCTCAGTACACCCAGCTGGTTGCGCGTCGCGTTCGTGAATTAGGTGTCTACTGTGAACTGTGGGCATGGGACGTGACTGAAGCTCAAATTCGTGAGTTTAATCCTAACGGCATTATTCTTTCCGGCGGTCCGGAAAGCACCACCGAAGATAACAGCCCGCGCGCGCCGCAGTATGTCTTTGAAGCCGGCGTGCCGGTATTTGGCGTATGCTACGGCATGCAGACCATGGCGATGCAGCTGGGTGGCCACGTTGAAGCCTCTAATGAACGTGAGTTTGGCTATGCGCAGGTTGAAGTGCAGACCAATAGCGCCCTGATTCACGGTATCGAAGATGCGCTGAGCGCGGATGGTAAGCCGATGCTGGACGTCTGGATGAGCCACGGCGACAAAGTCACCGCCATCCCGTCTGACTTCGTCACCGTTGCCAGCACCGAAACCTGCCCGTTCGCCATTATGGCTAACGAAGAGAAGCGCTTCTACGGCGTACAGTTCCACCCGGAAGTCACCCACACCCGTCAGGGTCTGCGCATGCTGGAGCGTTTCGTACGCGATATCTGCCAGTGTGAAGCGCTGTGGACCCCGGCTAAAATTATCGACGATGCCATCGAGCGCATTCGTCAGCAGGTTGGCGACGATAAAGTGATCCTCGGCCTGTCCGGCGGCGTGGATTCCTCCGTGACCGCCATGCTGCTGCACCGCGCCATCGGTAAAAACCTGACCTGCGTCTTTGTGGATAACGGTCTGCTGCGTCTGAATGAAGCCCAGCAGGTTATGGATATGTTTGGCGATCGCTTCGGCCTGAACATCGTTCACGTCGAAGGCGAGGCGCGTTTCCTGGCTGCGCTGGCGGGCGAAAACGATCCGGAAGCGAAGCGTAAAATCATCGGCCGCGTGTTCGTTGAAGTGTTTGACGAAGAAGCGCTGAAGCTGGAAGACGTGAAATGGCTGGCGCAAGGGACCATCTACCCTGACGTCATCGAGTCCGCTGCTTCCGCAACCGGTAAAGCGCACGTCATCAAATCTCACCACAACGTGGGCGGCCTGCCGAAAGAGATGAAGATGGGCCTCGTTGAACCGCTGCGCGAGCTGTTCAAAGATGAAGTGCGTAAGATTGGCCTCGAACTGGGTCTGCCGTACGATATGCTGTACCGCCACCCGTTCCCGGGGCCGGGTCTGGGCGTGCGCGTGCTGGGCGAAGTGAAGAAAGAGTACTGCGACCTGCTGCGCCGCGCGGACGCAATCTTCATTGAAGAGCTGCACAAAGCCGACCTGTACAACAAAGTGAGCCAGGCGTTCACCGTGTTCCTGCCGGTCCGTTCCGTTGGCGTCATGGGCGATGGCCGTAAGTACGACTGGGTTGTTTCCCTGCGTGCGGTTGAAACCATCGACTTTATGACCGCTCACTGGGCGCATCTGCCGTACGATTTCCTCGGCCGCGTATCCAACCGTATCATCAATGAAGTCAACGGTATTTCCCGCGTGGTGTACGACATCAGCGGTAAGCCGCCGGCGACCATTGAGTGGGAATAAACTTTATTCTTTGCGTTAATTGAATAAAAAAATAATGCCATTAATGATTGACGTCATTAATGGCATTTTTCTTAACAAGATCGCCGAATTACGGCATTCCCTGAGACGATGAATACCGATACACCGGGTTTCTACTGTCAGCCCCGTTCTTCAATCGCCGCTGGCGTATTCTCCCGCTGACACCATGCAATGGCCATCGCCAGAGCTGCCACCACCAGGGCCAGCGCGGCGGAAACCGCTAAACTGCCCCTTATCCCGAGATGATCATTCAGCCACGCGTAGGCAAACGGCGAAGCGGCGGCCAGCAGCTGCGCGGGAATCAACAGAATACCGGTTCGCCGGGCATAATCCGCGGCGGCAAAAAGCTGCAGTGGCAGAGTGGCTTTAAATACGGTCGTCAGGCCGTTGATCGCGCCGTAACCCAGCACAAATCCGCCGGCCGCCCACGACAGATATGGCCCGCTCAGGCCGAGCGCAAAGCAGAGCGGCATCAACAGGGTGGTCAGTATCGTTAGCCGCAACGGCGTAAGGACAGAACCGGATGCCACTTCGAGAAAGCGCGCGCCGGTTTGCCCAATCCCCCACAGCATTCCCACCGCGACAGGAAGCCCGACGCTGGCGATATACTCGGGGAGATGCGTCGAGGTACCGTTGGAAACAAAGGTTACCAGCGCAATCAGCGACGCGTACAGGAGGGCAGGGCGTTTATCGCGGTGGGAGAGCCGCTGGCGTTGCATTATCCGTTTCGGTGACGGCAGTCTGTGATTTGGCATTTTCCACAGCAGCATCGCGCTAAGCAGGCCAAACAGGGCATAAATCAGCAGCGCATGCCGCCAGTCCATCTGCGTCAACAACCCGGCGCCGAGCGGCCAGAACAGAGCCGAAGCCAGGCCGCCGGCCAGCGTCACGCGCGAGATAGTTAATCTGGCGCTTTGCCCATAGATATTCACCAGCGCGGCGAACAGCGCGTCGTAGAGCGCCAGACGCATCCCGGCGCCGGTCAGAACCCAGGCGGCGAACCAGCCCGGCAGACTCTGGACGTAAGCCATTACCAGGCAGCCCGCTGAAATCATCAGCGTACCCGTGACCACCACCCGTTGGCCCCCAAAGCGGGCCAGTAGCCGGGCGACAAACGGGGAGAGCATCGCCATCATCAGCATGGCGATAGTCAGGCCAAAGTAGATTTCCGTTGCGGCCCAGCCGGTCTCCTGAGCAATAGCTCTGGCGAAAGTGCCGGGCATATAAAATGAGATTCCCCAGTTTATTAGCTGGTTGCACCCGGCGGCAAGCGTGACAGCGCCCGGCGCGGAGAGTGGTTTTGCAGATGTTTTCATGATCGTCCATTTTGTTACGCTGTTGTCGGCAGCATACCCTGCACGCTATTGTGGAGGCAGGCCGGTCCATTTATGACCCTTATAAGAGAAACTTTGTGATGATGACGCTCAATCTGGGAAATCTGGCGACGTTCCGCCTGGTGGTACAGCGCGGAAGCTTTTCCGCCGCAGCTGACCTGCTGGGGCTGTCGCAGCCTGCGGTAAGTCTGCAGGTACGTCAGCTGGAACAATTTCTCCAAACCAGACTGCTTGAGCGAACAGGACGAGGCATCAAAGCGACGGCGGCCGGCATCGCCCTGCTGGCGCACAGCGAGCGGATTGAACTGGCGGTGGGCGCGGCAGTGCAATCGGTTAGCGAATTCAATCGAGAAATCAGCGGCTCGATAACGTTGGGTACCGGGGCGACCGCCTGTATCCACCTGTTACCGCCGCTGCTGCAGAAGCTGCATCAGGATCACCCTCTGCTGACGGTGAGGGTCACGGTTGGCAATACCCTGGAAGTGGTTCGGGCTATCGAGGAGAACCGGCTTGATCTGGGCCTTTGTACGCTTCCGGCGAACGGACGCAGCCTGGCGGTGACGCCAGTTTTAGATGAAGAGTTTGTCGGTATTTTTAGCGATGCTCAGGACGACCTGCCCTCGCCGCTGACGCCAGAGGTTCTGCAATCATTGCCGCTAATTGCTTTTGAAGCGGGGAGCGGAACCCGGGATCTGATTGACGGCTGGTTTCGCCATAATGGACTGATGGTCGTGCCAGTCATGCAGTTAGGCAGCATTGAGGCGATTAAGCGCATGGTGCGAGCGGGGCTGGGATACAGCATCGTGCCGCGTATGGCGGTAGAGGATCCGCAGGATCGCGTCGGCCTGAACGTGCAATCGTTGACTCCGCGCCTGTATCGGCAGTTAGGCATCGTCATGCGGCAGGATAAAATCATCAGCAAAGGCATCGCTGAAGTGCTGCGTTTGCTCTCTCAGGCCGGTTGCTGAACAACGTACCGCGCTTATTTTTGTACCGGCGTTTTTAGCGGATCTGAAGGTTCAACGGTGATAGTGGATTGCTGCGATTGCTTTTTGTCCTGATGATGGTACCAGGCACCGATGGAGGAGTAGACAAAGCGTCCAAAGAAGAAGATAAAGCTGATAAGCAGTACGATACGGGTCATGCGACGGTTAAATCGATGTCGTTTACGCATACTGGGTGCCTGACTCACAAAAGGTTCCTTAAAGTATACCCAAAGGATGGGCGATGTGCGTATTAAGGCACAGTAACGCGGAAGGGTCAATTGATGAGGATGTAAAAATCCCAGGGGTAAAACATTAATTAATGTTATATAAGATAATCCTCGTATTTACATGCTTTCTGCTTATCGCAAATTGATGTTAAAAAAAAGACATTATTAATATTAGCGACGTGATTTTTTGATTTATATCAATCGTCTATTCTCACCGACAACTAAAATCACCAGCCAGTTCCGCGTTGTTATTCCTTGCGCGATTATGACGGTTGGTTGGATGCCTGCCTGAATATACCCTGCAGGATTTAGGGTTATCCGTAGAGCATCTATGAACATTATTAAACTTTACAGACGATATCGGGATAAATGGTGGTCGCTGCCGCTCATCTTACCCATCCTTTTACTCCCCCTGGCAAGATGGGCGAACACCGTTGCTGTACTGAATGGTAATGAAGTTTATCTTTACTATTTACCTCTGGCGTTAGTGCTGAGCCTGATGCTGTTTTTCGGCTGGGCTGCTTTACCGGGGATCGTTGTCGGTTTGCTGCTTTCCATTACGCGCGGCATGGCGCTGGAAGATTCCATCGGCGTGATTTTCCATTTTCTTATTCCGACCGTCCTTTGCTGGGGCGGGTATCGCGTTTTTGTCCCGCGAAGACAGCAAATCTCGCATGGCAATGTGCGACTGATGCCTCAGCGATTGTTCTGGCAAATGTTGCTGCCATCACTGATCTTTCTTATCCTTTCCCAGCTCGCCGAGTATTTGGGGATCCATCCTCGCGCGACCGGGTTGATCGGGGTCAACCCCTTAAGTTTGCGTTCGCTTATCACCTTTCAGGCCCTGATGGCCGGATGCCTGACCGGCGTGCCGCTATGCTACTTTCTGATTCGAATTATCCGCAACCCGCTCTATATTCGGGGTTTTGTTTCTCAGATTCGCCTGCAGATCGATCCGAAAATAAAGTACTTTGAGTTTATTTTATGGGCGGTAGTGCTGTTAATTTTATTAGTTTTGCTATTAATGCCGCTAAGTAGTACGAGCACTATTTTTAGTACAAATTATACCTTGTCCTTGCTTATGCCGGTGATGCTGTGGGGGGCGATGCGTTTTGGCTATCGCTTCATTTCATTGGTCTGGTCCCCTATATTAATTGTTATTATCCACTTTCATTATCAATATCTCCCGCATTCACCGATTTACAGTAATCAGCTGGCTATTATCTCCTCAAGCTATCTGGTGTTTTCATTTATTATCGCCTATATGGCGATGCTGGCGACGCAGCAGAGAATTTTTTATGCGCGGATGCGGCGGATGGCCTTCATTGATCCGGTTGTACGCTTGCCCAATATCCGCGCGCTGAGCCGGGCGTTAAATAAATCCTCCTGGTCAGTACTGTGCTTCTTACGCATTCCCGAGCTGGAAATATTGGGCCGCCATTACGGCGTTCTGTTGCGCATTCAGTACAAGCAGCTGCTGGCCGAGTCGCTTGGCGATCTATTGCAGCCCGGGGAGGATATCTATCAGATGGCCGGGCACGAGCTGGTTATCCATCTGCACAGTGAAGACCATCAGCAGCGAGTCCCCCTGCTGTTTGACCATCTCAAAAAGTTTCGCTTTGTCTGGAACGGTATGCCGCTGCAGCCGCCCGTGGGATTCAGCTATTGCAACGTTCGCTCTCCGGTGATGCATCTGCATTTACTGCTTGGAGAACTCAGCGGCGCGGCTGACCTTTCCCTGGCGACCGGAAGTCCTGAAAATTTACAGCGTCGCGGCGCCATTAATACGCAGCAGGAGCTGAAAGACAAAGTCATGATAATGAATCAGCTGGTGAAGGCGCTGGAGCACGATCGCTTCGTTCTGATGGCACAACCGATCGTCGGCATCCGGGGGGATAGCTATCATGAAGTTCTGCTGAGAATGCTGAACGACAACGATGAAATCATCATGCCGGATGTCTTTTTACCGGTGGCGCACGAGTTTGGACTGTCGGCGCGTATCGATAGCTGGGTCCTCGAACATACGCTGATCTTTATGGACAAGCGGCGCAAAAAGCTTCCTGGAATGCGCCTGGCGATAAATATCTCGCCGTTTTCAGTGAGTAACAGTTATTTTCATCAGCAGGTAAAAACGCTGCTGGAGCATTATGACATTGAGCCCTGGCAGATTATTTTTGAGCTGACGGAGAACCATTCACTGACCAATCCCGAGCAGGCGCGGAAAACCCTGGCGCAGCTTCAGGACCTGGGCTGTCGGGTAGCGATTGATGACTTTGGCACCGGCTATGCCAGCTACGCGCGGCTGAAAACGATGAATGCGGATCTGCTGAAAATCGACGGTAGTTTTATTCGTAATCTGGTGACCAGCAGTCTGGACTATCAGGCCGTTGCCTCTATTTGCCTTCTGGCGAGGATGAAAAATATGCAGGTGGTGGCCGAATATGTCGAAACGCCCGAGATTCGGCAGGCTGTGGTTTCGCTGGGGATTGATTATATGCAGGGCTATGATATCGGCAAACCGGCCCCGCTTGAGGCGCTGGTTGAGGATTGATAAGCGAATGGGCCGGACGTCCGGCCCATATGCGCGAAACTAGCTTGCCGCGTCAGGCTTCTCTTCTTCGCTGATTTTCAGCCACCAGTCAGGTACCCCTTCCCAGTATTCCTGCTCTTTTTCCAGATCGAGCAGCACCAGCGCATTCTGGCTAAACCAGTCGTGCGGGAAGGTTAGCGTCCAGTGGTTTGCCTCGGTTTTCAGCGTAAGGCTCGGCGGCGTTGTCGTTGCCTGACGCTGGTTATTCAGCAGCACGCCAAGGCGCAGCAGCTGAATTAACGGCAGAAACTGCTTCTTCTTGAACAGCGTGAAACGCGGTAAATCATCCAGCTTAATCGCTTTACGGTGATAGCGAACTAAGGTGGCCATCAGCATCTGCTGTTCCTGATTAAAGCCCGGCAGATCGCTGTTTTGCAGGATATAAGCCGAATGACGGTGCATGCCGCTGTGGTTAATATTCAAGCCGACTTCATGCAGCATGGTCGCCCATTTCAGCAGCGCCGCCAGATGGGGGTTCGCGAGCTTGGGATTCTGCTCCTGCCATTGCTCATAAATATGCGTGGTGGTCTCCAGCACCCGACGCGCCTGCTCGCGATCGATATTGTACTGGTTCGCCAGGCTCTGCGCGGTGCGGCTACGGATATCCTGGTGACGGAAACGTCCTTCCATCTCGTACAGTACGCCTTCGCGCAGCGCGCCGTCGGACAAGCGCAGCTCTTTAATCGCCAGCGCGTCAAACACCCCGCACAGGATAGCCAGACCGGGCGCAAAAACGGCTTTCCGATCTTCAGACAGCCCGGGCAGGCTTAGCGAGTCGAAGTTTTTATACTTCAGCAGCTCTTCGACCAGCATCTCGAGGCGCTCGGGAGTGATGAAGCCGTCTTTCTCGCCCATGGCCACCAGCACTTCGTGAGCGGCTTTAATGGTGCCCGACGCGCCCAGGGCGACGTTCCACCCCTGGATGCGGAACTGCCAGGCCAGAGTTTCCAGCTTCTGCACGGCGGAAAGACGCGCGCGCTGGAAATTCTCTTTGTTGATGACGCCGCCAGCAAAGTAGGCCTGAGAGAAGCTCACGCAGCCCATACGGCGGCTTTCCACCAGGCGAGGCTCGAAATCCTCGCCTATAACCAGCTCGGTAGAGCCGCCGCCGATATCGATGACCAGCTTACGGCCTCGCTCCGGCTGCGTGTGCTCCACGCCCATAAAAATCAGACGCGCTTCTTCGTTGCCGGGAATGATTTCGATCGGGTAGGGGATGACCTGCTCCGCGCGCTTGAGGAACTCTGCGGCGTTTGTCGCCTGGCGCAGCGTGTGCGTGCCGACAATACAGACGCTTGATGGGTCAAAACCCTGCAGGCGCTCGGCGAACAGCGACAGGCAGTTCAGCCCGCGCGCAATAGCCTCTTCGCTCAGTACAGAGTTTTCATCCAGGCCGTCGGCCAGATGTACGCGCTGCTTCAGACGACCGATGATCTGCATTGCCCCGTCAACGACACGGGCGATCACCATATGAAAACTGTTCGAACCGAGGTCGACCGCAGCGAACTCCTGCGGCCGAGGGGCATTTTCGTTTATTGGCATAGGTTAATCGGGCTGTTCAAGTGATTTGAGGTAGTCGTATATCGCCATCTGTGCGCGCACTTTGCGGCGATTGCCGCGCGGCACGTAGCGATTACTCAGTTCTTTATCAAGATAGCGTGCTTTCACCGTATCGTTGAAGAGGAGATCGAAAATATCCAGCACCCGCTGTTTCAGGCGCGGATCCAGCAGCGGCGCGGCCACTTCGATACGATAGTCAATATTGCGCGTCATCCAGTCCGCGGACGATAGCCAAACCTGCTTATCGCCGCCGTTTTCAAAGCAATAAACGCGGTCATGCTCAAGGAAACGGTCAACAATGCTGGTCACGCGAATATTTTCGCTGATTCCTTCCAGACCGGGGATCAGCGAGCACATACCGCGAATAAGCAAATTAACCGGCACGCCGGAGCTGGAGGCGGCGTAGAGACGGTCTACCAGCCCCTTATCGACCAGGTTGTTCAGCTTCAGCATGATGCCCGATAGCTGACCATTTTGCGCGTTGGCGATTTCACGATCGATCATCTCATAAAGCAGGCGACGCGAGTTTTGCGGCGACACCAGCAGATAATCGAAGCTGACCGGGCGGTAGGGGTTTTCGATAAAGTTAAATACCCGGCGGACTTCATTGGTGATGCGCGCATCGGCGGTCAGCAGCGAGTAGTCGGTGTAAAGACGCGCGGTTTTTTCGTTGAAGTTGCCGGTACCGATATGCGCATAGCGCACGACTTCATCGCCCTCTTTGCGCGAAACCAGGAACAGCTTGGCGTGGATCTTGAGGCCCGGCGCGGAGAAGATAACGTGCACGCCGGCTTCGGTCAGGCGTTTAGCCCAATGAATATTGGCTTCTTCATCGAAACGCGCCTGCAGCTCCACGACGACCGTCACTTTCTTACCGTTGTGGGCGGCGTGAATCATCGAGTCGATAATCCGTGAATCTTTCGCGACGCGGTAGATGTTGATTTTGATAGCCAGCACGCTTGGGTCGAAAGAGGCCTGGCGCAGCAGCTCAAGGACGTGTTCAAACGTATGGTACGGGTAGTAAAGCAGCACGTCGCGTTCGCGGATTGCGTCAAAGCCGTTGCGGAATTTATCAAACCACAGATGACGCAGACGCGGCATCGGTTTGTTGACCAGATTGGCTTTGCCGACGTTCGGGAAGCCGATAAAGTCTTTAAAGTTGTGGTAACGACCGCCCGGCAGCATTGAATCGTAGTTGGAGATGGAGAGCTTATCGCGCAGCATTTCGACCATCGCGTCGGGCATATCGCGCTGATAAACGAAGCGCACCGGCTCGGCGGTCAGGCGCTGTTTCAGGCTGGAGGACATCAGCTCCATCAGGCTCGATTCCATCTCGTGCACCAGATCGTATTCGGCGTCACGGGTCATTTTCATCGAGTAGGCGTTCAGCGCGTCGTAATCAAAAAAGCCCTTGAAGATATCATCCAGGCAGTAGCGCAGGATGTTATCTAACAGAATCATCGGCTTGCGGCGGCGAGGCGCTTCCGGCGGCAGGTTCACAAAACGCGGAACCTTGTCTGACGGAATTTCAAGCAGCGCGTAATTGATGGTATCCCCGCGAATAATCTCGACGGCCAGGTAGGTGTAATCATCCTTCAGGAACTGCACCAGATCCGTTTCGCGGTTAATCAGGATTGGCGTGATGTGCTGACGAAGATACAGCTTGAAGTAGTTACGCAGCCAGGACTGCTGGTTGACGGAGAGCTGGCGTTCGTTGATCAGGAAAATCTGGTTACGCGCCATTTCCAGCAGCAGCTCGTTGTATAAGCCGTCAAACTCCTGATCGGCCTTGAGCACGCGGGCCTGAATTTTGCCCAGCAGATGGCGAGAGTGTGCGGTACTGCCTTGTTCTTCGCTGATGATGATGCGGCGCTTCAGCTCGGCAAAGCGCACTTTATAAAATTCATCGAGGTTATTGGAGTAAATCCCTAAAAAGCGCATGCGCTCGATCAGCGGGTTGCTTTTGTCCGCCGCTTCCTGAAGTACGCGCTCGTTAAAGGATAACCAGCTGAGTTCTTTTTCGATGTATAGCTTTTCCTGGCCCATTACAGCTCACACTCCGGTAGATGTATGTTGCTATTTCATTATGGCGAGCTTTGCCACTGAATGTCCAATTATGTCAAAGAAGTATGACTGTTTTCTTTCAGTATATAGCGAAGAAAAACAGACGATTTTCGCGACTTACGTTATGTTCAAGGCAAGGTGAGATTCAGGAGCAAAACCATGTGGGAGACGCGAGCGTTAGAACTGAATAATCAGGATATATGGAACTGGTCATCGGTATGCAATCTGGTCAGGTATGCCTCTCAGCATGGCTTTAATACTATCGTGGTGGGGCAGGCAGATCTCTTCGGTAAGCTGGTGTCCCCGAAGGGATATACGCCTTTTCACTATAACGATAGCGTTTCCAGCCAGCAGAGAGCGCGCTGTATCTACCTTAATCGTCTCGCCATGTATTGCCGCGAGCAGGGGCTGCGATTTTATTTACAGGCAAAAGAGCTGGATTTCCCAACGGAATTGCTGTTGTCGCATAAGTATCTACTGGATAACCAGCAAGGGATCCTTTTTGATGTGGATTTCTGGAGCCGCTGGCTGACAGACAAAATTCGCGGCGTTTGTCAGGGAATTCCAGCTTTAACAGGGCTAATTATTGCGCTTTCCAGCACCGATGGTTTATTGCCGATTACGCGCCCTAAATGGGATATAAACGCCAGGGATGAGCCTGAAAATACCCGGCAACCGTCGCAAAGCTTTGTGCTCTATCGCCGTTGTTTTCAAGCGCTCAGCCAGGTGGTTACCGCACAAAATAAACATCTGGTTTTGCGGGTTTTCCCTGCAAGTAATGATGATCTTGGTACCGTTCTCAATGCTATCGAGCCGCTTCCGCCAAGCGTTTCGGTATCGATCAAGTTAACGCCAGAACGTTTCTGGCCAGCATTTCCAAATAATCCCGCACTGCTTCAGGTCACTATGCGAGACGTCTGGGTTGATATTGATTTAGCAGGCGAAGAGGTGGGCTGGGGCGTTATGCCTTTCTTGCGCATTGATGAGTTAAAAGGCCGACTGCTGTGGTGCCAAAGCGCGAATCCCAGAATCACCGGTGCGATATGCAAAACCAGTTGGGAGAGCGTTGATAACCACTGGATACCGGAAACGTTAAGCGAATGCAATCTGTTTGCCTGTAGCCAGCTGTTAGGTCATGGTGCGGGAAAGACCCAGGAGCAGCTGTTGGATCTCTGGCTGGCTGAGCGTTACGGCTGGTGCCCCGATGTTACAGTCGCCCGCCGTTTTCAGCAGCTACTTGAGCAGGCAACGGAGGTGCTTTACCAGGCGATTTATGTTCGCGATCACGTTTTTCACCGCCATAGTCAGCTACCGGAAAGCTATGGTCAGGCAGTATGGAGTTTGTACAGCCAGCTGGCGCGTAATCACTGGCTGCCGGGGTCGGCCCAGGATATCCACTTCACGCGTGACGATCCGCAAATATCGATGGAAAACCTCACGCGAATTGCGCAAGAGAAGGATGAGGTAGCGGCAGATGCCCTGAAGCTATGCGCGCAGGCGCTGGAGTTTGCCGAGAATGCCGCGTTTCCCACGGCGCTCTATCGGCTCTGGCAGAATGAATGGCGGGGGCTCGCACTCTACTGTCAGCTGTTCACGCATGCACAGAAAGCTTTTTTTACGCTGCATTTTGCTCGTGAGGTGGAGAATAGCTGGAGTATGAGAGAAATCTGCCATATCAACGTGCAGGCGTTGTATCAGGGGGCATCCGAAATGGAGATGCTTTGCCAGCAGATGAACGAAGCATCGCCTGGGTTTTATATCATGTTCGATGCGGGTCGGGTTCGTAGCCTGGCTGATAGCCTGAGTAGCGAACTATCGGCACTCAGGCATTAGGTATTAACGCGTGCGGTATAAAGCCTCGACCAGGCTGAGCATCGCCAGCGCCTGGCCATATGGCATCGCAGTTAGGGGGATTCGTCGGTAATGGTCAAGGTCGTGTCCCATTGCCGTGCCAAATGAAACCTGGGTTAATTCTCCCTCCGGCGAGATATGCTCAATAATGCCTGCGATTGCTCGTTCGGCAACGGGTAGATAGCTGTCGTCCAGGTAGCCGAGACGTATCGCTTTCAGGATACCGGCTGCAAATCCCCCTGTTGCTGAGGCTTCAGCGTAGCTTGTTGCATCATCTAATAGCGTCGGCCATAGCCCGTTTTCACATTGACAGCGGGCGAGGGCGGATACCTGGCCCTGCAGGATGTTACAGAGCTGGCGATAGAAGGCGTCATGCTCATCAAGATTGAGCATTTCCAGTAGTTCAGGAATCGCCAGTGTTATCCAGCTATTGCCACGAGCCCATCGGGCACCGGCAAAATGATGCCTGCCGTCGAAATTCCAGCCGTGAAACCATAAACCACTTTTTCTATCCGTAAGGTAGTGAATGTGCTGTAGAAATTGAAATTTTGCTTCTTCTACCCAGTAAGGTTTTTGCAATAAAAGCCCAATCCTGGCCAGAGGCAGGACCGCCATCATCAAGGTGTCATCCCAGATTTGCTGATAATGCGCGTTTTCGTAGGTGACATGCTGCATGCAGCCTTCATCAGTGCGCGGAATCTGACGATAAAGCGCATCACCCCACACTTCCAGATACGCGCGCCATTCGTGACGAGCGTCCTGCTGGTAGCGACTGGAAAGCGTCAAAAAAGGGATCGCGGTATTAATATTCTTCTCCGGCGTTCCTTCGGCGAAACGGGCGCTGAACCAGTCGTCAATAATCTGCCTGGCGCGAGATGAGCCGGTAAGTTCATGGTAGCGGTAGAGACCAAACAAGCCGATACCATGTGTCCATTCCCATCCAGCCCAGCCTTTTGTATCAATCACGCGCCCGTCAGGCAGGCGCTGCAGGAATTGACCATTGTCATCCTGAATTGCGGTGAGGCTATCGATCAGTTTTTCGATAAGACGGATGATTTCAGGATGGCTTATTTTCTGCGACATAGTGATTCCTTTGCGCTGTCGTTTCAGCTGTATGCTGCCAGTGGGTATTCATATGCGGATGCCCGGTAAGTAACTCTACGGTTTGTCGTACCTGCGTTGATGCATCTTCGGGTTTACCGCCAGACCGCAGACGCTCTAGCTCGAAGGTAAGCGTCTTATGACACTCCTGGCTTAGACGAAAGCGAAACGCGCCGTACATCGCCAGCAGAGTGAGTAAACCCGGTCCGATAAGGAATACCCACCAGATGCCGTTTAGCGCGGCGGCATCTTGCGACTCTGCGCCTTTGGTAAAGCCAAACGCCTCCAGCGCCAGTCCAACAATAAACAGGGCCAGGGCCTGGGAAAATTTGCGCGTTAGCATCATGACGCCCGCGTAAATGCCTTCACGTCTGACGCCGGTATAAGCTTCATCCACATCAGGTAAAAAGTTGTAGACGTTCCATGGGATAAGATAGGTTCCGCCGCGTGCGATGCCCATCACGATGGCCCCGCCGAATAAGAACCCTGATAAATGGCTAATGGAGGCGGAAAGCTGGCTGAACCACAGTAGAGCGCACATAATCAGTGCAATTGCCAGTTTGTAGGCGTTGCCGTTGCCGATGCGAATACAAAGCCAGGTAAAGAAAGGGATGGCAAAAAATTGAAATAGCGTCATCAGGCTCATTGCCTGGGAAGCTAAGGATGCGCCGACCTGAAGTACATATGTAAGATAGTGCATAAACAGCGAGCCGAAAATATCCAGGGCGACGGCTCCGCCAACGTACATCATGATGTGAATGCGAAAAGTACGTAAACGGAAAGTTGAAGCCATTTCTCGATACAGCGAAATAATTGTTTTCCCCATCCCGCGCTGAGTCGAAGGCGGCGGGAGATTCTCCCGTTCCCAGGTTCCCCGCCAAACGAAGATCCACGGTAGGGCGAAGAGTACGGAAAAGACCAGGCCGATATATAAAAATGCCTGCGATTTATCGGCGACGTGCGCCAAAATTTGTCCTGGGATAAGTGCAGATAAAAACGCTGTCGCCTGGGCAAATAGCATCCGCGCGCCAGACATTTTTGAACGCAGATCGTAACGCGAGGTCATCTCCGCAGGCAGCGTATCGTAGGGCACCATCAAGAGGGTAAAAACGGTGCTGAATAACAAATAAGTACCAAGATACCAGGAATAGCCAAAACCGCTTACCCACATCAGGGCAAAGCAAAAGGAGAGCGGCGCGCCGATAATAAAGAATATTCGGCGTCGCCCCCAGCGCGTGCGAATATTGTCGGTGATATAACCCATGATCGGGTCGGTGATGCCATCCCAAATTTTGGCGATCGCAAAGATGGATGCGGCGGCGGCGGGAGAAAGGCCCGCCACTTCAATATAAAAATAAAGCAGCCAAAGCCCAGTGATCGTCATTGCCCCGCTGCCGAAGATATCGCCCATCCCCCAGCAGAGAATATTGCGTGTTTTTACTTCCCGTGGTGCCGTTACTGTCCTCGTCATTTTTCCTGTCTCTTCTGTCAGTAAAGAGGAAGTAGCACAGTAAAAGAGGTGAAAATTTTGCGGAATCGTCATTAAGGCGCTTTTGTTAAGAACTGAGAGCGGGGCGGAGAAAGCGGATTAAATGAAATAAATAGCGTGATATGGCCGGCAGTATTAGGACGGGCGAAAAAATGAAATGTGATAGCCATCGCTATTTCTGCGGAAGGAGCGAGAAGAAATGTGTCCGAAATCACAGATGAACTGCGGGAAAAAAGGACGTTGTGAGAACGGCGACAGATTACTTATGTCGATGCTGTTTTGCCCTACGGCGATCGATAATGACTGTGTTCAGATAGCATTCCCATTTCATCTCAGGAAATCCTATGAACATTTTTCTTTCAAACTGGCGCCCGCACGCAGATGGTATTACTCGCGACACTGAGATTTTTCAAAAAGCGCTGGATACCTTATCGCAAGCGGGCGGCGGTACGCTGGTGGTGGAAAGTGGAAAATATTACCTTGGCGGGTTACGCATGGGGTCAAACACCTGCCTGTGGTTGTCACCCGGTGCAGAACTCATCGTCAGCGATAATTATGCTGACTTCACCCAGGCGGTGGCCTTAAGCCGCGCAGAGTGCTCAGACCGGGCTTTCCTCTATGCCCAGGATGCCGAAAATATCTCGATTTGTGGGGGCGGTACTATTTACGGTAATGCCGATGGTTGGTTCTCCTCATCGGTTGATGATATGGGCTATCGCACGCCCGCCGAACAGCGGCCGCGCATGATTCTTCTGGAAAATTGCCAGCGGGTCAGGCTGGAAAATATCTGTATACACCATGCGCCGATGTGGACAATTCATCTTGTTTCATGTTCACAGGTGGTGATTGATGGCATTACCGTCGATAACGATCTGACAATGGCAAATACTGATGCGCTGGATATCGATAGCTGTCAGCAGGTACACGTTGCTAATAGTTTTTTTAGTGCGGCGGACGATGCAATTTGTCTGAAAACCACCGATAAACCGGCGGCTATCCAACGTCCTCTACGTCAGGTGACGATCGTCAATTGTACCCTGCGCTCAAAAAGCTGTGCTTTTAAAATCGGCACGGAAACCTGGCAAGATATTGAAGATATTGTGGTCAGCAACTGCACTATCTATGATTCGAATCGCGGTATCGGCCTGATTTCACGAGATGGCGGTCGGCTACGAAGAATGCTCTTTACCAGCATGACTTTTGAGTGTGTGGCGGCGCCAGCCTGTCACTGGGGGGAGGCGGACCCGATTTTCCTCTCCGCGCGCCGCAGGAATCCGCAGATCGAGCCCGGTGAGATTACGCAAATCCAGTTTCGTGGGCTTTGCGGAGAATGTGAAGGCGCCATCAATATGCACAGTGAAACCCCTTCCATGATCAACCGAATACGACTCGAGAGTATTCAGCTTACCCAGCGACTGCATTGCCACGGTTGGCAGGGGAATTATGATATTCGTCCGCCGTGTAATCCTTTTTCGCCAACAGGAATGGGTATCGATAACGCCTGGTGCCTCAACCCAGAAACGGGAAAGGCCTGGGGAGTCGAACCCTATCCCGGAGGGCTACCCGTCCTGTTTGCGCAGGGGGTTTCCGATTTAGTCATCACAGAACTTGATTGGCAGCGTCCAGTTCCCCTACCGGCAGGCTGGAATACGCAAGCGCTGTGTCTGGAAAAATGCGAGCGGTCATCCGTGCGGGAAACCTGAGCTAATGAAAAACGCCTCCAGCGGACGCCAGAGGCGGGGAAGTTTACTCTTCTGCCGCATATCCCTGCGGTGGAAGAGGAACATCATCAAGCCAGGCTTCGTTTCCTTCCGCGCGCAGGCGGCCGTCGACAAACCAGCTGATAGCAAGGGGATAGATATCGTGTTCCTGCGCCTGTACGCGGGCGGTAATGTCGTCCTCGGTATCTTCAGCGAAAACCGGTACCTTTGCCTGCAGAACCACCGGACCTCCGTCCAGCTCATCGGTCACAAAATGCACCGACGTCCCGTGCTCCTCATCGCCATTTTCCAGCGCCTGACGATGGGTGTGCAGCCCCGGATATTTTGGCAGCAGGGAAGGGTGGATATTCAGCATGCGCCCCTGGTAGTGGGCGACAAAAGCCGGGCTAAGAATACGCATGTAGCCGGCGAGAACCACCAGATCCGGCGCGTAAGCATCGATCTCGTGCATCAGCTCTCGGTCGAAAGCTTCCCGGTTGGCAAACTGGCTGGCGGCGAGCGCGTGAGCCGGAATATTGGCCGCGCGTGCGCGCTCAAGGCCGAACGCGTCGGCCTTGTTGCTGAAGACTGCACGCAGGGTGCCGTTGATTTTTTTCCGGGCGCAGGCGTCAATAATCGCCTGCAGGTTGCTACCGTTACCGGAAATCAGCACCACGATGTTTTTCATTCAATGACCACACGCTGTTCGGAATCAGAGGCTTTGATATACCCTATTTTCCACGCGCTTTCACCTTTGTCGTTCAGGAAGGCAATGGCTTTATCCGCCGCTTCCGCCGGCAGCGCGATGACCATGCCGACGCCGCAGTTAAAGGTGCGATACATTTCGTGGCTGCTAACGTTACCCGCGGTTTGCAGCCAGTTGAAGACGTCCGGCCACTGCCAGGAGGATTCATCAATGACCGCCTGGGTGTTGTCCGGCAGCACGCGCGGGATGTTTTCCCAGAAGCCGCCGCCGGTCAGGTGGGCGATGGCGTGCACGTCAACGTTGGCGATCAGGTCGAGTACGGATTTCACATAAATGCGGGTCGGCGCCAGCAGATGGTCGGCCAGCGGCTTACCGTTGAGATCGGTGGTTTGCGGGTCAACGCCGCTGACTTCGATAATTTTGCGCACCAGAGAGTAGCCGTTAGAGTGCGGGCCGCTGGAAGCCAGCGCCACCAGCACGTCGCCATCGGCCACTTTGCTGCCGTCGATAATTTCTGATTTTTCTACCACCCCAACGCAGAAACCGGCCACGTCATAATCTTCGCCGTGGTACATGCCCGGCATTTCCGCCGTCTCGCCGCCCACCAGCGCGCAGCCTGACTGCAGACAACCTTCGGCAATGCCGCTGATTACGCTCGACGCAGTATCGACATCCAGTTTGCCGGTCGCGTAGTAATCAAGGAAGAACAGCGGCTCTGCGCCCTGAACCACGAGGTCGTTTACGCACATAGCGACCAGGTCGATACCGATAGTGTCGTGACGCTTGAGGTCCATCGCCAGACGCAGCTTGGTGCCGACGCCGTCGGTGCCGGAGACCAGAACCGGTTCGCGATACTTCTGCGGCAGCGCGCACAGCGCGCCGAATCCGCCCAGTCCACCCATCACTTCCGGGCGGCGGGTTTTCTTCACCACGCCCTTAATACGGTCGACGAGAGCGTTGCCTGCATCAATATCCACGCCGGCATCTTTATAGCTGAGAGAGGTTTTATCGGTCACTGCGAAGTCTCCACGCGTTTGCGGTAGCAATAAAAAACGGCGCAATTCTAACAGGGATAGCAAACGTTTGCGAGCCTGCTTTGCAGCCGATGTAAAACGGCCGTTAAGTGCGCAAATTTGATACTGTTCACGAAAATGAAACCGGGTACATTCTTCTGCTTGCCAGCGTTGTCGGGAATAATCATCATGCCAGTGAAACCGGTTTCTTTCCTGATTCCTGGAGAGATAAACCGCGAATGTGATGGATTCTGGAGGAAAGCTGAGGATGAACATTGCCGCATTTGATATCGGTGGCACGGCGTTAAAAATGGGGGTAATGACGCGCGAAGGCACGCTGCTGGAGAAAGGAAAGCAGAACATCGTCGACAGCGACGGCGACCAGATCCTGCAGGCGATGCTGGCGTGGATCGCCGCTCACCCGGCGTGTGAAGGGGTGGCAATCAGCGCGCCCGGCTACGTTAACCCGCACACCGGCTTTATCGAAATGGGCGGCGCCATCCGTAAATTCGATAACTTCGCCATCAAGCGCTGGCTTGAGCAGCAGGTTCGCCTGCCCGTGGCCATTGAGAATGATGCCAACTGCGTGCTGCTGGCCGAGCGCTGGCGGGGTAAAGCCGCCGACATGAGCAACTTTCTGGTCCTGACCATCGGCACCGGCATCGGCGGGGCGATTTTCTGTAATAACCAGCTGGTCCACGGCGCGCGCTTCCGCGCCGGCGAGTTCGGCTATATGCAAACCGCGCGTCCGGGCACCCGCGATGTGCGGCGCTATTCGATGAACGAAAACTGCACGCTGCGCGTGCTGCGCCATCGCTACGCTGAACATATCGGCAAGGCGCTGGATGACGTCACTGGCGAAGAGATTTTTGACCGCTACGATGCGGGCGACGCCACCTGTCGACGTCTGGTCGCTGAATTCTTTAACGGCCTGGGTACCGGGCTTTACAACCTCGTCAACTTATTCGACCCGCAAACGATTTTGATCGGCGGCGGGATTGTGGAACGACCGGGCTTTCTGGCGCTGCTGCGCGAACATCTGGCCTGGTTTGGCATTGCGGAATATATCGACACCGTCAGCCACGGCAACGATGCCGGGCTGGTAGGCGCGGTTTACCATTTCAATCAGCAATACCGGTCGCAGAGCGGCGACTGCGCATAGGGAGAGAACATGTCCGGATTTAAAGAAGGTTTTCTGTGGGGCGGCGCGGTGGCGGCGCATCAGCTGGAAGGCGGCTGGAAAGAGGGCGGTAAAGGGGTGAGCGTCGCCGACGTGATGACCGCAGGCGCGCACGGCGTACCGCGCGAAATCACCGATGGCGTGCTGCCGGGGAAAAACTACCCCAACCACGAAGCGATCGATTTTTATCATCGCTATAAAGACGACATTCGCCTGTTTGCCGAAATGGGCTTCAAATGCTTCCGCACCTCCATTGCCTGGACGCGCATCTTTCCGCTGGGCGATGAGCAAGAACCTAACGAGGCCGGGCTGCAGTTTTACGACGACCTGTTCGATGAGTGCCTGAAGCACGGTATTGAGCCGGTGATTACGCTCTCCCACTTCGAAATGCCGTACCATCTGGTGACGGAGTACGGCGGCTGGCGTAACCGTAAACTGATTGATTTCTTCGTCCGCTTTGCCCAGGTGGTGTTTACCCGCTACCAGCATAAAGTGAAGTACTGGATGACCTTCAATGAGATCAATAACCAGGCCAACTTCCACGAAGATTTTGCGCCGTTCACCAACTCCGGACTGAAATATCTGCCGGGGGAGGACCGCGAGCCGGTCATGTTTCAGGCGGCGCACTATGAGCTGGTCGCCAGCGCGCTGGCGGTTAAAGCCGCCCGCGAAATTAACCCGTCATTGCAGATTGGCTGCATGATCGCCATGTGTCCGATTTACCCGCTGAGCTGCGCGCCCAACGACATGATGATGGCGATGAACGCCATGCATCGCCGCTACTGGTTTACCGACGTTCACGTGCGCGGCCGCTATCCGCAGCACCTGCTGAACTACTTCGAGCGTCGCGGTTTTGCGCTGGACATCACCGAAGAAGACCGCGTGGCGCTGACTCAGGGCTGCGTCGACTATATCGGCTTTAGCTACTATATGTCGTTCGCCACAAAAGCAACGGATGATAATCCGCAGCTGGATTACGATGAAAGCAAGAGCCTGGTTTCCAACCCGTACGTGCAGAAGTCAGACTGGGGCTGGCAGATTGATCCGGTCGGGCTGCGCTACTCCCTGAACTGGTTCTGGGACCATTACCAGCTGCCGCTGTTTATTGTGGAGAACGGCTTTGGCGCCATCGACGTGCGCGAAGCGGACGGCTCGGTGGATGACCAGTATCGTATTGACTACCTTTCCGCCCATATCGCCGAAATGAAAAAAGCGGTTGTTGAGGATGGCGTCGACCTGATGGGCTATACCCCGTGGGGCTGTATCGACCTGGTTTCCGCGGGAACCGGTGAGATGAAAAAACGCTACGGCTTTATCTACGTGGATAAAGATAATGAGGGCAACGGCACGCTGGCGCGTAGCCGTAAGAAATCTTTTGCCTGGTATCAGCAGGTTATCGGCAGCAACGGCGAAAAGCTATAAACGGCCGTAAAGCCCCATTCAGCCCCGCCTTCGCGGGGTTTTTTTATTTTGTCTTATACTGGCACAGGCAGCGTAAAGCATTTTGGTTGATCCCGGTCAAACATATCGGCTATGGCGTAAAAGGAAAAAGGCGGTATAATCCGGCGATTTTTTTTGTGGCTGCCCCTCAGAGGAGAAAGAGAATGAAGATCGTGGAAGTGAAACACCCACTCGTCAAACACAAGCTGGGCCTGATGCGTGAGCACGACATCAGCACCAAACGCTTCCGTGAACTCGCCTCAGAAGTTGGCAGCTTACTGACTTATGAAGCTACTTCCGATCTGGCGACCGAAAAAGTCACCATCGAAGGCTGGAACGGCCCGGTAGAAATTGAGCAGATCAAAGGCAAGAAAATTACCGTAGTGCCGATTCTGCGCGCGGGTCTGGGGATGATGGAAGGCGTGCTTGAGCACGTGCCGAGCGCGCGTATCAGCGTGGTGGGCATCTATCGTAACGAAGAGACCCTTGAGCCGGTGCCTTACTTCCAGAAGCTGGTATCCAACATCGATGAACGCATGGCGCTGGTGGTTGACCCGATGCTGGCGACCGGCGGCTCCATGATCGCCACCATCGACCTGCTGAAAAAAGCGGGCTGCTCCAGCATTAAGGTGCTGGTTCTGGTGGCGGCGCCGGAAGGCATCGCCGCGCTGGAGAAAGCGCATCCGGACGTTGAGCTGTACACCGCGTCCATCGACCAGGGCCTGAACGAGCACGGATACATTATTCCGGGGCTCGGCGACGCCGGCGATAAGATTTTTGGTACGAAATAAATGATGAAGTAGAAAAAGCCGACTTTGAGAGTCGGCTTTTTTTTGAATAAAACACACCAACAGCAATCAACAAACGACTCTCAGAGGAAAATGCCATGACGCGCCGTGCTATCGGGGTGAGTGAAAGACCGCCGCTTTTACAGACAATCCCGCTTAGTTTGCAACATCTGTTCGCCATGTTTGGCGCAACGGTACTGGTGCCCGTTCTGTTCCATATCAACCCGGCCACGGTACTGCTGTTTAACGGCATCGGAACGCTGTTATATCTTTTCATCTGCAAAGGCAAAATTCCGGCTTATCTCGGATCGAGCTTTGCGTTTATCTCCCCGGTGCTGCTTCTGCTGCCGCTGGGCTACGAAGTCGCTCTCGGCGGCTTTATCATGTGCGGCGTGCTGTTTTGCATCGTCTCCTTTATTGTCAAAAAAGCCGGAACCGGCTGGCTGGACGTGATGTTCCCGCCGGCGGCGATGGGCGCGATTGTCGCGGTTATCGGCCTGGAACTGGCGGGCGTGGCGGCGAATATGGCCGGTCTGCTGCCCGCTGACGGGCAATCGCCGGACAGCAAAACCATTATTATTTCGATGGTGACGCTGGCGGTGACGGTTTTCGGTTCGGTGCTGTTCCGCGGTTTCCTGGCGATTATCCCGATTTTAATCGGCGTCCTGGTCGGCTACGCGCTCTCCTTCGTGATGGGCGTCGTCGATACCACGCCCAT
Organism: Klebsiella michiganensis; assembly: GCF_015139575.1. Classification (GTDB taxonomy): domain Bacteria; phylum Pseudomonadota; class Gammaproteobacteria; order Enterobacterales; family Enterobacteriaceae; genus Klebsiella; species Klebsiella michiganensis. The sequence continues at coordinate 1,510,390 of NZ_AP022547.1, forward strand.
CGCCGAGGCCCACTGGTTCGCGCTGCCGACCTTCTACACCCCGCGCTTTGAATGGTTTGCGATTTTCACCATTCTCCCCGCCGCGCTGGTGGTGATCGCCGAGCACGTTGGACATCTGGTAGTCACGGCCAATATCGTCAAAAAAGATCTGATCCGCGATCCGGGCCTGCATCGTTCAATGTTTGCCAACGGCCTGTCTACGGTGATCTCCGGCTTCTTTGGCTCCACGCCAAACACCACCTACGGCGAGAACATTGGCGTGATGGCGATCACCCGCGTCTACAGCACCTGGGTTATCGGCGGCGCGGCGATCATCGCGATTCTGCTCTCCTGCGTCGGCAAGCTGGCGGCGGCGATCCAGATTATCCCGCTGCCGGTAATGGGCGGCGTCTCGCTGCTGCTGTACGGGGTTATCGGCGCTTCGGGTATTCGCGTGCTGATCGAATCTAAAGTCGATTACAACAAGGCGCAGAACCTGATTCTGACCTCCGTTATCCTGATCATCGGCGTCAGCGGGGCAAAAGTGCATATCGGCGCCGCCGAGCTGAAAGGCATGGCGCTGGCGACCATCGTTGGCATCGGGCTGAGCCTGATCTTCAAACTGATTAGCGTGCTGCGTCCGGAAGAGGTGGTTCTCGACGCTGCGGATAGCGAAGAAGCAAAACATTGATCCTTATACCGGGCGGCGATCCTGCCCGGTTCTCTCCTTGCGTATTTCTGTGCTAAACTCTCCGCGTTTTTCTGCAAGCCTATGTTGAGGTCCATCTGAACGCACCGGCACAGCTCTCTTTGCCACTGTATCTTCCCGATGATGAAACTTTCGCGAGTTTCTGGCCGGGCGATAACCCTTCTCTTCTTGCCGCCCTTCAGAACGTGCTGCGGCAGGAACATAGCGGATACATCTACATCTGGTCACGCGAAGGGGCGGGGCGCAGCCATCTCCTGCACGCGGCCTGCGCGGAGCTCTCCCAGCGCGGCGATGCGGTGGGCTACGTACCTCTGGATAAACGGACGTGGTTTGTTCCTGAAGTGCTGGACGGGATGGAGCACCTGTCGCTGGTTTGTATCGATAATATTGAGTGCGTAGCGGGCGATGAACTGTGGGAAATGGCGATTTTCGACCTCTACAACCGCATTCTCGAGTCCGGTAAAACCCGGCTGTTGATTACCGGCGACCGACCGCCGCGCCAGCTCAAGCTTGGCCTGCCGGATCTGGCTTCGCGTCTTGACTGGGGGCAAATCTACAAGCTGCAGCCGCTGTCGGATGAAGACAAGCTCCAGGCGCTTCAGCTTCGCGCCAGACTGCGCGGTTTCGAAATGCCGGAAGACGTCTGTCGGTTCCTGCTTAAGCGGCTGGATCGCGAAATGCGTTCGCTGTTTATGACGCTCGATCAGCTCGATCGCGCTTCCATTACCGCCCAGCGCAAGCTGACCATTCCTTTCGTGAAAGAGATCCTCAAGCTTTAGCGGGCCGCGGCCTGAGGATCAACAACTTAGTTAACGATTTCCAGAACCTGCTCCGGCGGGCGACCGATACGGGCCTCGCCGTGGCTAACGACGATAGGCCGTTCAATCAGCTTTGGATTATCAACCATCGCCTGGATTAGCGCATCTTCGCTAAGCTGCGGGTTTGCGAGATCGAGGGATTTATAGAGATCTTCTTTCTGGCGCATTAAGTCGCGCGCGCTGGCCATCCCCAGCATCTTCAGCAGCTGGCGCAGCGTGGCGGCATCCGGCGGCGTCTCCAGATAGAGCACCACTTCGGGGTCGATGCCGTTAGCCTTCAGCAGGCTGAGCGTGTCGCGACTCTTGGAGCAGCGCGGGTTGTGATAGATTTTGACCGTATCGGACATGAGGTCTCCTTACATTTTCTGGTACGGTTTGAAGCGTTCCTGCAGCTGACGCAGCTGATCGATACGCGCATCGTAGCGGGCCTGCTGCAGACTGCCTAATTTTACCTGTGAGCTGGCGCTGCTGAGCAGGGTAATGGCCTGATCGAGTCGGCCAACCAGCGCCATGCCTTCCGCTCGGGCTGCCAGCTCCTGATCGCGATTTCCCAGTTTAGCTTCCGCTTGCGCCAGCAAATCCCAACCATTGACGTCATCTTTATTATTGAAGGTATAGCGGTTAAGGATCGTCGCCGCTTCTCCCGGCTGCCCGCCTTCCAGCAGGGCGTTGGCGAGGTTGAGCTGCAGCACCGGATTAGTACGCAGCTCGCGGGCGCCCTTCAGGCGATTAATCGCGTCTGTGGCTCTCTTTTGCCCGAGATCGATATCGGTCGCCAGGTCAAGGTACCAGGCGTTCTGCGGTTCGGCGCTCAGCAGCGGCTGCAGCGTTTTGCGCGCCAGATCGTAATTGTTATTGCCCATGGCCAGCAGCGCGCGGCCGTACTGGGCGGCGTGCTGCTCGCGAATATTGCCTTTTTCCCAGCTGCTCAGCAGGTCGTTGCCCAGCTTATTGTCGCCGGAGGTGTACATGCCCAGCGTTCTGGCCTTCGCCAGGTAGAAGTCAGCGGAGGACTGCACCACAACCGGGCGCATCTGGTTCGCACGGTTGCGGGCGTCGGCGAGACGGCTTTCCGGTAAGGGGTGGGTCAGCAGCATTTCCGGCGGCCGGGTGGAGTAGCGCGACTCGTCGAGCAGCTTACCCATAAACGCCGGCATTGCCTGCGGGTCGAACCCGGAGCGCTGAAGGACCTGAATGCCAATGCGGTCGGCCTCTTCTTCATTTTGACGGGTAAAGCTGATCAGCCCCTGCTGGCTGCCCGCCAGGGTGCCGGTCAGCGCGGCCATCCCGGCCTGCGGGCTGGCCATCGCCAGCAGAATCGAGCCCAGCGCGCCGACCCAGGTCAGCGGAGCGTTACGCTTTTGGTCTTCCATCGCGCGGGCGAGATGGCGCTGGGTGACGTGAGAAATTTCGTGCGCCATTACCGACGCCAGCTCGCTTTCATTATCCGAGTAGCGGAACAGGGCCGAGTGCAGTACGACGTTACCGCCGAAGAAAGCAAAGGCGTTTATTTGATCGTTATTAATCAGATAAAAGTGGAACGGGGTGCGAACGGAATTGGCGTGCGACACCAGGCGCATGCCTAAACCGTTAATATACTGCACCAGCAGCGGATCGTTGATTAACGGCGCGCTGCCGCGCAGCTGGCGCACGTAGTAATCTCCCATCTGCATTTCCTGGCCGATGGAGAGCGTGCTTCCTGCAGAGGTGCCCATGTCCGGCAGCGTGTCTGCGGTATCGGCAAAAGCAGGTAATATTGAACCCAGCGTCAGCGACGCTATGACGGTCGCCACCAGCGTTTTCTTCAACTGCCTGAACATAACCTCTGTCCTGTAATGTAGGTGTGCCAGTTTGACCGATTGTGCGGCGTAATGTTCCCTGACCGCAAGCAGGTCCAGCGAGTTTAGCCGTCGTTCGCGGCGTTGCAAATATGATATTCATCCGGCCAGTAATGTTTGTGGTTTTACCCATAAAAAGCGAAGTCTTTTTTGTGACATTTCGATACAATTCCTGAGATTGTTACAGCTCCGCTCTTCAGGGAAGGGTTTTATGCTCCAGATGTTAATGCAGTGGTACCGTCGTCGGTTCAGCGACCCGGAGGCGATAGCGCTGCTGGTCATTTTGCTGGCTGGGTTCGGCATTATGTTTTTCTTCAGCGGTCTGCTGGCACCTTTGTTAGTGTCGATTGTTCTGGCCTATCTGCTGGAGTGGCCCACCGTCAGACTGGAGCGTATCGGGTTTTCACGTACCTGGGCCACCTCGGTCGTTCTGATTCTGTTCGTCGGCATTCTGCTGCTGATGGCGTTTGTGGTGATGCCGGTTGCCTGGCAGCAGGGCATTTATCTGATTCGCGATATGCCCGGGATGCTGAATAAACTTTCCGATTTCGCCGCCACGGTGCCGCGCCGTTATCCGGCCCTCATGGATGCCGGCATTATCGACGCGATGGCGGAGAATATGCGCAGCCGGATGTTAACCGTCGGCGACTCGGTGGTGAAATATTCGCTGGCCTCTCTGGTCGGGCTGCTGACCCTGGCGGTCTATCTGGTGCTGGTGCCGCTGATGGTTTTCTTTCTGCTGAAAGATAAAGAGCAGATGCTTAACGCCGTACGCCGGGTGCTGCCGCGCAACCGCGGCCTGGCCGGGCAGGTATGGAAAGAGATGAACCAGCAAATTACCAACTATATTCGCGGTAAGGTGCTGGAAATGATCGTCGTCGGCGTGGCGACGTGGATTGGCTTTATCCTTTTTGGCCTCAACTATTCGCTGCTGCTGGCGGTGCTGGTAGGGTTCTCGGTATTAATCCCCTATATCGGCGCGTTTGTGGTCACCATTCCGGTGGTGGGCGTGGCGCTGTTCCAGTTTGGCGCGGGAACCGAGTTCTGGAGCCTGTTTGCGGTGTACCTGATTATTCAGGCGCTGGATGGCAACCTGCTGGTGCCGGTACTCTTCTCGGAAGCCGTTAACCTGCATCCGCTGGTGATTATTCTGTCGGTGGTTATTTTTGGCGGTCTGTGGGGATTCTGGGGCGTGTTCTTCGCTATCCCGCTGGCGACGCTCATCAAAGCGGTGGTGCACGCCTGGCCGGATGGCCTGATAATGGAAGACGAGCATTAGCGCGAAGCCGCAAGGAATGCCCTAAAAAAAGACGCCGGGTGGTTGAGAACGACCCGGCGTCTTGCGTTTATCTTAGCGTCAGGCGTTTTCTTTCAGCCAGTTCAGCACCACGTCGTGGTGATTGCTGGTTTTGAAATCATCAAACACATGTTCGATTTTGCCGTTGGCGTCGATGAGGAAGCTAATACGATGGATACCGTCGTAGGTTTTCCCCATAAAGGTTTTTTCACCCCAGATACCAAACTGCTCGCATACCTGATGATCTTCATCAGACAGCAGAGTGAAGTTCAGCAGCTCTTTTTCGGCGAAACGGGAGAGTTTTTCTGGTTTATCCGTACTGATACCCAGTACTTCAACGCCTGCTTTTTTCAGGTCGTCCATATTATCGCGTAAACCGCACGCCTGTACGGTGCAGCCCGGGGTCATGGCTTTCGGATAAAAATAAACCAGAACACGCTGTCCCTGGAAGTCGGTCAAATTTACTTCCTCGCCGTCCTGGTCCGGTAAGCTAAATTTCGGTGCAATATCACCGGCTTTCAGTGGGTTCATCACTCAAACTCCATCCTGTTCATCATGCTGTGAATAATTAACAATGTTAATACTGCCTTGTGCATTCAGTTCTGTACATAGGGCTTTGAACGCTTGTTCGATATTTGATGCATTTTGCGTAGTCGGGCTGTGGGCGGTGATTTGAATAAAAAGCTGTGCTGACTCGTCGTTCGCTCCGGGCTGAGTGCGGGAAACCAGCTCGGCAATGTTCATTTTCCACGTATCGCACAGCGCCGTAAACCGCTCAATGATATGCGGCGAATCCGGCACCTCAACCTGAACCCAGACGGTGTTCTGCATCGCCTGAGGTGGCCTCGCGGTTGTACGCTTCATCACGATAAGCAGATCCAGTTCGGCGCCTTTCAGCGGCAGAGTGGATTCAATCAGGTTAATTGCATTCCACGAGCCGGAAAGCAGCATGATAAACGTAAACTCATCGCCAAGCATGGCCAGCCGACTGTCTTCAATATTACAGCCGCAGCTGCTGACGTGACGAGTGATCGTATTCACGATGCCTGGGCGGTCAGCACCCAACGCGGTAATAACCAGATAGTGTTGTAATGAGGCTGTCAAACCTGTTCTTCCTTTAAAAAGGTGAGGTAACGTTAGGAAAGCATAAAAAAAACCGGCATACAACATCCCTGATGGCATCGGGTCTCTTGCTTTTATTACGACTCCAAACGTAACATTGAGAATCTTGTCCCACTTATGCTCTGAGGATGGCCCATGTTTACGGGAAGTATTGTAGCGCTTGTCACGCCAATGGATGAAAACGGCAACGTCTGCCGGTCAAGCCTGAAAAAACTGATTGATTATCATGTCGCCAGCGGAACCTCGGCGATCGTTTCGGTAGGGACTACCGGAGAGTCCGCAACATTGAGCCATGAAGAGCATGGTGATGTGGTGATGCAGACGCTGGAGCTGGCCGACGGGCGTATCCCGGTCATTGCCGGTACCGGTGCAAATGCAACCGCAGAGGCGATTAGCCTGACCAAGCGATTTAACGATAGCGGCGTGGTTGGCTGCCTGACGGTAACGCCGTATTACAACCGTCCGACCCAGGAAGGGCTGTTCCAACACTTTAAAGCTATCGCAGAACATACTGACCTGCCGCAAATCCTGTATAATGTGCCGTCCCGTACCGGTTGCGATATGCTGCCTGAAACCGTTGGTCGTCTGGCGGAAATTAAAAATATTATCGGTATTAAGGAAGCGACGGGGAACTTAAGCCGCGTTCATCAGATCAAAGAGCTGGTTTCAGATGACTTTATTCTGCTGAGCGGCGATGACGCGACCGGAATGGACTTTATGCAGCTTGGCGGTCATGGCGTGATTTCCGTAACGACAAACGTTGCGGCGCGCGAAATGGCCGAGATGTGCCGACTGGCGCTAGCAGGTCAATTTGCCGAAGCTCGTGCGATTAACCAGCGTCTGATGCCATTGCATACCAAATTATTTGTCGAACCCAACCCTATTCCGGTCAAATGGGCCTGTAAGGCGTTGGGTCTTGTGGCGACCGATACGCTACGCCTGCCGATGACCCCGATTACCGAAAACGGTATTAAGGTTGTGACCGCAGCGCTGAAGCATGCCGGTTTGCTGTAAAGTTTAGGGAGATTTGATGGCTTACTCAGTACAGAAGTCGCGCCTGGCGAAGGTTGCGGGTGTTTCGCTGGTTCTACTCCTCGCGGCCTGTAGTTCTGACTCGCGCTACAAGCGTCAGGTGAGCGGCGACGAGGCCTATTTGCAGGCTACGCCGCTTAGTGAACTTCACGCGCCAGCAGGGATGATCCTGCCGATTCAGGTGGGTGATTATAATATTCCGGTTGCGACCAGCACCGGTAACACTGGCAAAGCCCTGGACATTCGTCCGCCGGCCCAGCCACTGGCGCTGGTCAGCGGCGCGCGTACGCAGTTTAACGGTGATACCGCGACGCTGATGGTGGAAAACGGACGCAGCGGTTCGCTGTGGGCGCAGGTGGCAAGCATCGTGCAGTCAAAAAACTACACTATCGCGAAACGCGACGATGCCAGCCAGACGCTGAATACCGACTGGGTCGAATGGAATCGCCTCGATGAAGACCAGCAGTATCGTGGTCGCTATCAAATCTCAGTTAAGCAGCAGGGCTATCAGCAGGCGGTGATCGTGAAGCTGGTGAATCTGGAGCAGGCGGGTAAACCTGTTGCCGATCCGGCTTCGCTGCAGCGCTACAGTACCGCCATGCTGAACGTCATCTCCGAAGGTCTGGATCTGAACGCCACCAGCGCGCAGAACGCCGCGCAGAAAAACGCCGGGGCGACCTTCGACGTGCAGAGCGGCGCTGATGATACCGGCCTGCCGATGCTGATCGTTCGCGCGCCGTTTAACCTGGTGTGGCAACGCCTGCCGGGCGCGCTGGAAAAAGTGGGCATGAAGGTCACCGATAGCTCTCGTTCTCAGGGCAGCTTCTCCGTCACCTACAAACCGCTTTCCGACAGCGGCTGGACCGATCTGGGCGCCCGCGACCCGCAGCTGGTTTCCGGCGATTATAAACTGCAGGTCGGGGACCTCGATAACCGCAGCAGTCTGCAGTTCATCGACCCGAAAGGCCATACGCTGACGCAGTCGCAAAATGATGCCCTGGTTGCCGTATTCCAGGCCGCATTAAGTAAGTAATTAACAGGGCTGGAGCAATCCGGCCCTTTTTAATGTATAGTGACGCAAACGTGTGCGTCAGCAGAAAAGCACAAATTTTTATCGTTAATCATCACTGGAGTGACAAAGATGCAAAAGCAAGCTGAGTTGTATCGTGGTAAAGCGAAGACGGTATACAGCACCGAAAACCCGGATCTGTTGATACTCGAATTCCGTAACGATACGTCAGCAGGGGACGGCGCTCGCATTGAGCAGTTCGATCGTAAAGGCATGGTGAACAACAAGTTCAACCATTTCATTATGAGCAAGCTGGCGGAAGCGGGTATCCCGACCCAGATGGAAGCGCTGTTGTCCGATACCGAGTGTCTGGTTAAAAAGCTGGATATGGTGCCGGTGGAGTGCGTGGTGCGCAACCGCGCTGCCGGTTCGCTGGTGAAACGCTTAGGGATTGAAGAGGGCATCGAGCTCAACCCGCCGCTGTTCGACCTGTTCCTGAAGAACGACGCCATGCACGACCCGATGGTCAACGAATCCTACTGTGAAACCTTTGGCTGGGTGAGCAAAGAGAACCTGGCGCGTATGCAGGAGCTGACCTACAAAGCTAACGATGTGCTGAAAAAGCTGTTTGACGATGCGGGCCTGATCCTGGTGGACTTCAAGCTGGAGTTCGGTCTGTTCAAAGGCGAAGTGGTGCTGGGGGATGAATTTTCTCCGGACGGCAGCCGTCTGTGGGATAAAAAAACCATGGATAAAATGGACAAAGACCGCTTCCGCCAGAGCCTTGGCGGCCTGATTGAAGCCTACGAAGAAGTCGCTCATCGCCTGGGCGTGAAGCTCGACTAATCCCCCGACGCCAGAAGAAGTTTTCTTCTTCTGGCGCTCTTCTTGCTGTTTCCTGTGGTAATCCTCCGCTGAACCGCCTACGATCTTATTCATTGGTTAATATGATGAATTGAGGTGCTTATGCGCTGGCAAGGACGTCGCGAGAGCGACAATGTGGAAGATCGTCGTGGTCAATCTGGTTCACCGATGGGCGGCGGAGGCGGTTTTCGTCTCCCCAGCGGTAAAGGCGGCATTGTACTGCTGATTATTGTTCTGGTGGCGGGCTATTACGGCGTGGATTTAACCGGCATGCTGACCGGCGAGCCGGTATCTCAACAGCAAACCACCCAACGCTCCATTAGCCCGCAGGATGAAGAGGCCGCGAAATTCACGAAGGTGATTCTGGCGGACACGGAAGATACCTGGGGCGCTATTTTTAAAGATATGGGCCGTCAGTATCCGCAGCCCAAACTGGTGATGTACCGCGGCGCGACGCGGACCGCCTGCGGCACCGGTCAATCGGTCATGGGGCCTTTTTACTGCCCTGCGGACAGCACGGTGTATATCGACCTGTCATTCTACGATGAGATGAGAAACAAGCTTGGCGCCGGCGGCGATTTCGCGCAGGGTTACGTTATCGCCCACGAGGTTGGCCATCACGTACAAAAGCTGTTGGGTATTGAATCGAAAGTGCGCCAGCTGCAGCAAAACGCTTCGCAGGCGGAAGCGAACCGTCTGTCGGTAAGAATGGAGCTACAGGCGGACTGCTTTGCCGGCGTCTGGGGCTACAACATGCAGAAGCAAGACTACATGGAGACCGGCGATCTGCAGGAAGCGCTGAATGCCGCAGAGGCGATTGGCGACGATCGCCTGCAGCAGCAGAGCCAGGGGCGCGTCGTGCCGGACAGCTTTACCCACGGAACGTCGCAGCAGCGCTATACCTGGTTTAAACGCGGTTTCGATAGCGGCGACCCGGCGCAGTGCAACACCTTCGGCAACGCGCTGTAATGCTCTGTTGTCATGGATGAACTGCGTCACCTGACGGCGCAGATGGCGCGCGAAGGCGTTCGTCGTCTGCTGGTTCTCAGCGGCGACGATGCCTGGACCCTGCATCAGGCGCAAAGAGTACGTACCGCGCTGGCCGGCGACGGGCTGTGGGTCGGCCCGCGTCCGATGCCCGAGCCGTACGTCTCGTCTGCTGCCCTGAAATCGCTGCTGGGCCGCGAATTCCAGCACGCCTTTTTCGATGCCCGCGAGGGTTTTGATGTGGCGGCCTTTGCCGCATTAGCCGGTACGCTGCGCGCCGGAAGCTGGCTGGTATTGCTCACCCCCGACTTTGCGCAATGGCCGGCCCGTCCTGATGCGGATTCTCTGCGCTGGAGCGACGCTCCCGATCCCATCCCCACGCCGAATTTTGTTTATCGTTTTTGTCAACAGATTAAGATTAGTGCGGATAACGCGTCCATTCTCTGGCGGCAGGGCAATGAACTTGCGGTGCCCGCGTTACCCGTGCGCCCGCCATGGCATCCCGCCGACGGACATCCGCAGGCGGAGCAGGCTGCCGTGCTTGCCGAACTGGCCCGGTTCCCTCCCGGTATTGCGGCGCTAACCGCCGAGCGCGGGCGAGGCAAGTCCGCGCTCGCGGGAATGCTTATTCGCCATCTGGGGGGAGATGCCATCGTCACGGCACCGGCGCGGGGAGCAGCGGAGGTGATGGCGACATTCGCCGGGGAGGCTTTCCGCTTTATGGCCCCCGACGCATTGCTGGCTTCCGGCTACACTGCCGGATGGCTGATTGTCGATGAGGCCGCGGCCATCCCCGGGCCGCTGCTGCGCCAGCTGGTCTCCCGCTTCCCGAGGACGCTGTTGACCACTACCGTTCAGGGGTACGAGGGGACAGGACGCGGCTTTTTGCTTAAGTTTTGCGCCAGTTTTGCGCACTTACGGCAGTTTAGCCTGACGACGCCCATCCGTTGGGCAAGCGGCTGCCCGCTGGAGGCAGCGATTGCGCGGCTGCTGCTGTTCAACGACGAGACCTTTCAGCACGCGCCAGGCGGCGATATCGCGCTGGAAAGCGTCAACCAGGAGAGCTGGCGGCGACAGTCTGCGTTACCGGAAGCGATGTATCAGCTGCTCTCCGGGGCCCACTATCGCACGTCGCCGCTGGACCTCCGGCGCATGATGGATGCGCCGGGGCAGCATTTTACCTGCGCCCGCGGCGGGGAGCGCATCGCCGGAGCGCTATGGCTGGTGGAGGAGGGTGGTCTTGAGCCGCCGCTTAGCCAGGCGGTGTGGGCCGGCTATCGTCGTCCGCGCGGCAATCTGGTGGCGCAGTCGCTGGCGGCACACGGCGGTAGCCCACTGGCGGCTACGTTGGCGGGGCTGCGCATCAGCCGTATTGCCGTGCATCCGGCTCGCCAGCGCGAAGGGCTGGGGCAGCGGCTGGTGGCCCGGGCGGCGTCGCAGGCTGCGGACCGGGATTATCTCTCGGTGAGTTTTGGCTACACGCCTGAGCTGTGGCGTTTCTGGCAACGCTGCGGTTTTACGCTGGTGCGGCTGGGCACGCATCGGGAAGCCAGCAGCGGCTGTTACACCGCGATGGCGCTCTATCCTCTCAGCGAAGCGGGCCATCGCCTGGCAAGCGAAGAAGCCCAACGGCTGCAGCGCGACGAATTCTGGCTGCGCGAGTGGCGAGATGAACCTGTGCCGCTGACGGCGCTGAAAGCGACTATTCTTACTGAAGAAGACTGGCTGGAGGTGGCGGGTTTTGCTTTTGCCCATCGTCCGCTGCTGACCTCGGCGGGTAGCCTCAATCGCCTGCTTATATTGGTGGAGCTGCCGCTTCCGGCGCTGCGGGCCCGCCTGCAGCAGCAGGATGAGGCCGCGCTTTGCCGGACGTTAGGCTTATCCGGACGGAAAGCGCTGCTGGCCAGGCTGCGCGAAGAGGCGGCGCAGGCGCTGCTCAGCCTGGATGGAAACCGCGCCAACGACCTGCGCCGGCAGGTTCAAATGCTGCAATTTTTTTAACTAACTCCTTCAGTTAAATGGCATGGTCATATTTCGCATGCGGCGTAAACTTCCTTGCAGACATTAAGGAGACAGCCATGAAACACGATCATTTTATTGTTCAAAGCCCCGCGACACCTGCACAGCAACTGCTGCTGCTGTTTCATGGCGTCGGCGATAACCCGGTGGCCATGGGGCAAATCGGTAGCTGGTTTGCGCCGCTGTTTCCCGATGCGCTGATTGTCAGTATCGGCGGCGCTGAGCCGTGCGGTCCGCCTCCGGGACGCCAGTGGTTTTCCGTGCAGGGCGTTAGCGAAGAAAATCGCCAGCAGCGGGTGGATGCCATCATGCCGACCTTTATTGAAACGGTGCGCTACTGGCAACAGCAGAGCGGCGTCAGCCCGCAGGCGACGGCGCTGATCGGCTTCTCACAGGGGGCGATTATGTCGCTGGAGAGCATTAAAGCCGAGCCGGGTCTGGCATCGCGGGTGATCGCCTTTAACGGCCGTTATGCGACGCTGCCGGAGACCGCGACGACCGCGACCACTGTTCACCTGATCCACGGCGGTGAAGATCGGGTGATCGATCTGGCGTGGGCGGTAGCGGGGCAGGAGGCGCTGCAGCAGGCCGGCGGTGACGTGACGCTGGATATTGTTGAAGATCTGGGGCACGCGATTGACGATCGCAGTATGCAGTTTGCCCTCGATCATCTGCGCTTTACCGTACCGAAGCATTATTTCGATGAAGCCCTCAGCGGCAGCACGCCGAAAGACAGCGATATTATTGAACTGCTGTGAATAATAAACCCGGAGGCGGCGCGATGCGCCTGTCCGGGCTACCGGACCTGCAGACGAGCTGTAAACCCGTAGCCCGGGCAAGGCGCGTTAAGCGCCGCCCCCGGGAAAAGAGCGCAGAGTGGGGTAATCTTCCGGAGGCGATGCTGCGCATCTGTCCGGGCTACCGGCCCGCAGACGGGGGGGGAACCCGGAGCCCGGGCAAGGCGCGTTAAGCGCCGCCCCCGGGAAAAGAGCGCAGAGTGGGATAATTTCCCGGAGGCGATGCTGCGCATCTGTTCGGGCTACCGGACCTGCAACGAGCTGGAAACCCGTAGCCCGGGCAAGGCGCGTTAAGCGCCGCCCCCGGGAAAAGAGCGCAGAGTGGGATATTTTTCCGGAGGCGATGCTGCGCACCTGTCCGGGCTTGTATGATTACTCCGTCAGAAAGAACCGGCCAGTTCTCTCTGATGGCGGTCCGGATGCCGTGTCCGGGCTTAGGCTTTCGCGCCTGTTCCGTAGATCCTTTGCACCGGACCGCCGTTCTTTCTCATGTGATAAACCGGACAGTATCATGGACCGGCTTTCACCGGTAACCCGTATTTGCAAGGTTGGTTTCACTATGGAAAACGAACTCCACTTCATCGGTATTGATGTCGCCAAAGCTAAACTGGATGTCGATATTCTTCGCCCTGATGGCCGGCATCGTTGTAAAAAATTTGACAATACCCTCTCCGGACACGAAGCGCTGGTCCGCTGGCTTCGCGGCCATGACGTGAACCGTGCCCATGTCTGCATGGAGTCCACCAGCACCTACATGGAAGACGCGGCCGCGCATCTGAGTGATGCCGGGTATACCGTGTCCATCATCAACCCCGCCCTCAGTAAAGCTTTCGCACAGAGTGAGGGGTTGCGCAGTAAAACTGACAAAGTGGACGCCCGTATGCTGGCTCACTTCTGCCGGGAAAAACGCCCGTCAGCCTGGGAGGCCCCTCATCCGACAGAGCGGGCACTGAAAGCCCTGGTGTTAAGGCATCAGGCGCTGACAGAGATGCAGACGCAGGAGAAAAACCGGCGAGAAACCGCGCCGGAGGTTCAGCTGGCCAGCATTGATATCCTGCTGGGATGTCTGAGCGCGGAGCTGGCACGTATCGAAAAACAGATAAAAGACCTGACGGATAACGACCCGGATATGAAACGACGGCGGAAGCTGCTGAACAGTATCCCGGGCATCGGGGAGAAAACAGCGGCTGTTCTGCTGGCGTATACGGGCCTGAGGCTGAAGTTCGGTACAGCGCGGCAGTTCGCGGCGTATGCAGGACTGACGCCGGTGCAGCATGAGTCGGGAAGCAGCGTGATGCGGGCGAGCCGGATGAGCAAAGCGGGGCCGGTTCAACTGCGCAAGGCGTTATACATGCCAGCGTTATCGGCGCTGTACCATACGGCGTGGGGAAAAGCGTTCAGGAAAAGGCTGGAAGAGAGCGGAAAGCGGGCAAAAGTCATCATAGGGGCGATGATGCGAAAGCTGGCGCAGGTGGCTTATGGAGTACTGAAGTCAGGAAAGGCGTTCGATGCGTCACAGCATGAGCTGTTGATAGCGTAACAACGTTCCCTGAGAAAAAACGACAGCACCAGAGAGTGCTGTCTTTGGTGTGCCTGTCATCCGGGAGCCGGAGAAAGTATCGGCAACTAAAAATGGTTGCAGGCGTTCACAGTATCTACCGGACCTGCAGACGAGCTGTAAACCCGTAGCCCGGGCAAGGCGCGTTAAGCGCCGCCCCCGGGAAAAGAGCGCAGAGTGGGATAATTTCCCGGAGGCGATGCTGCGCATCTGTTCGGGCTACCGGACCTGCAACGAGCTGGAAACCCGTAGCCCGGGCAAGGCGCGTTAAGCGCCGCCCCCGGGAAAAGAGCGCAGAGTGGGATATTTTTCCGGAGGCGATGCTGCGCATCTGTCCGGGCTACCGGACCTGCAGACGAGCTGTAAACCCGTAGCCCGGGCAAGGCGCGTTAAGCGCCGCCCCCGGGAAAAGAGCGCAGAGTGGGATAATTTCCCGGAGGCGATGCTGCGCATCTGTTCGGGCTACCGGACCTGCAACGAGCTGGAAACCCGTAGCCCGGGCAAGGCGCGTTAAGCGCCGCCCCCGGGAAAAGAGCGCAGAGTGGGGTAATCTTCCGGAGGCGATGCTGCGTATCTGTTCGGGCTACCGGACCTGCAGACGAGCTGTAAACCCGTAGCCCGGGCAAGGCGCGTTAAGCGCCGCCCCCGGGAAAAGAGCGCAGAGTAGGATATTTTCCCGGAGGCGATGCTGCGCATCAGTCCGGGCTACTTGACCCGCGTCGAACTCGCCGGGCGATTGCTTTATGGCAATCCGCAGTAAGATGTTACTTCTTCTTCGACGGGTCGTTCTTCGGCCAGTCGTCATCGTCGTCCCACTTGTCGTTGAAGTCGCGATGCGGGGGCAGATCCGGTTTATTGTTGAGAAATTTTTTGTGGTCAACGCGGGTCAGATCTTTAATCACGTTGATCATCACGCCCACCAAAAATACCAACACCAGAACCCACCAGTATTTCGTTAGCCAATCCATGCGCTTACCTCTTCTCTATTGATGCCGTCAGGCGACCAGCTGTTCCATGATGCGTTGGTACATCCGCGCCAGCAGCTGGAGGTCGGCGGCATTCACACACTCGTTTATTTTATGAATGGTGGCGTTCACCGGCCCCAGTTCAACCACCTGCGCGCCCATACGCGCGATAAAGCGCCCGTCGGAGGTGCCGCCGTTGGTCAGCAGCTGCGGTTTTATTTCATTATAGTGCTCAATGGCGTTAACCACCGCATCAACCAGCTTACCGCGGCTGGTCAGGAACGGCTGGCCTGAGAGCCACCAGTCGACGCTGTAGCGCAGCGCGTACTTCTCCAGCAGCGCCACGACGCGCGCTTTAATCATTTCGTCGGTCAGCTCGGTGCTAAAGCGGAAGTTGAACTGGACGAACATATCGCCGGGAATTACGTTGTTGCTGCCGGTGCCGGACTGCACGTTAGCGATTTGCATACTGGTCGGCGGAAAGAACTCGTTGCCCTTATCCCATTCGATATTCACCAGCTCCGCCAGCATCGGCGCGGCGCGGTGCACCGGGTTATCGGCGAGATGCGGGTAGGCCACGTGCCCCTGTACGCCGTGAATGGTCAGGTTGCAGGTCAGAGAGCCGCGACGGCCGTTTTTCACCACATCGCCGACGACTTCGGTGCTGGAGGGTTCGCCGACCAGGCAATAATCCAGGCGCTCGTTGCGCGCCATCAGTGCTTCAACAACCTTAACGGTGCCGTTTTTCGCGCTGGCTTCTTCATCAGAAGTGATCAGGAAGGCCAGACGACCTTTATGATTTGGATACTGAGCGACAAAACGTTCGGCGGCGACGACCATTGCCGCGAGCGAGCCTTTCATATCCGCGGCGCCGCGGCCAAACAGCATGCCGTCGCGAATGGTGGGTTCAAAGGGGGGGTTAATCCAGCGATCGGCGTCCCCCGACGGGACGACATCGGTATGGCCGGCAAACGCCAGCGTTTCCCCGCGCCCGCGCCAGGCCCAGAAGTTTTGGGTATCCCCGAAATCCATCGGTTCAACGGTAAAGCCAATCGCACGCAGGCGTTCAATCATTAACGCCTGGCATCCCGCATCATCGGGGCTGAGGGAAGGGCGGCGAATAAGCTGCTGAGCCAGCTCAATGACCGGGCAAGACATAGACTACACCTCGTTAAACTGCTGATAACTTGATTCACTGAAACCCAGCAGCATAGGCTGACCGGGCGCGCAGAGCAATGGGCGTTTAATGATTGCCGGCATTTCCAGCATCAGTTTTGCCGCAGCGTCGGCGTTATTGATACCGGCGCGGACCGTTTCATCCAGCTTGCGCCACGTCGTCCCCCGGGTGTTAAGCAGGGCTTCCCAGCCGAGTTCAGCGATAAAGGTATCTAATAAAGTGCGATCCAGACCATCGACACGATAATCATGAAAGCGATATTCTATCTGCTGCGTCTCCAGCCAGCGGCGAGCCTTTTTTATGGTGTCGCAGTTTTTTATCCCGTACATGGTAAGCATGATTAAACCTTTTCCGTTGAATTAAACGATTGGCTAAGAATGTTCCGAATATATAAGCCCTGAATAAATAATACGTGAAATGCTTTAATAAATATCGTTTTTTCCCGTCGGGATATATTCATTGTTACATTTTGGCTGTTTTTTGAACGCCCCCTGACGGCGTTTCCTGGCCTCGAGGCGGATTCCGGTGATTCAGGCTGATGAACAAATGTTGCTAAATGTTGCTGTTGGTCACATTAAAATGCGCAAAATCGGCTCATAGTACTTACGAATGAAAGAGAACGTTCCGCAGGGGGTAATGAAAGTTATCAGTACGATAGCGCAAACAGGCTTTTAACCATCAATGAATTTGCATAAAATCACCCATAATAATAAGAGAGGCTATTATGATTGAACACGAACTGGGGAACTGGAAAGACTTTATCGAAGGCATGCTTCGTAAATAGTTTTCCGCAATAAAAGCATGGCGATTTCACAGGCAGAATAATAATGCAGTTGAAGCGACCACATGAAAAAGGCGACCTGTCCGGTCGCCTTTTCTGTTATTTGGCCCTGGCGAAAATATCGTCAGGGCGCGTCCCGATTATTGCGGCCGTTCCTTGAGCGGGAAGCGGCGGCGTACCAGCACAAAGAACAGCGGCACGAAGAAGATAGCCAGCACCGTGGCGGAAATCATCCCGCCCATCACCCCGGTGCCGACGGCATGCTGGCTGCCGGAGCCCGCCCCGGTGCTGGTGGCCATCGGCAGTACGCCGAAGATAAACGCCAGTGAGGTCATCAGGATCGGCCGCAGACGCTGGCGGCAGGCGGAGAGCGTGGCGGTAAGCAGATCTTCGCCTTTCTGATTCAGCTCATTGGCAAATTCGACAATAAGAATGGCGTTCTTCGCCGACAGGCCGATAACCGTCAGCAGGCCCACCTGGAAATAGACATCGTTTTCCAGTCCGCGCATCCAGGTCGCCAGCAGCGCGCCGATAACCCCCAGCGGCACCACCAGCATCACCGAGAACGGCACCGACCAGCTTTCATACAGCGCCGCCAGGCACAGGAACACCACCAGCAGCGAAATGGCGTACAGCGCCGGCGCCTGCGCCCCGGAGAGCCGCTCCTGATAAGACATCGCCGTCCATTCGAGACCAAAGCCGTTCGGCAACTGCTGGGCCAGCTCTTCCATAATCGTCATGGCGGTACCGGTACTGACGCCCGGCGCGGCTTCACCGACGATCTCTACCGCCGAGTAGCCGTTGTAGCGCTCCAGACGCGGCGAGCCGGTCTCCCAGCGCGAGGTCGCGAAGGCGGAGAAGGGCACCATCGTACCGCTGCTGTTGCGCACGTACCACAGGTTGATATCGTCCGGCAGCATGCGATACGGCGCGGCCGCCTGAACGTAGACCTTCTTCACGCGGCCGCGATCCATAAAGTCGTTGACGTAGCTTGACCCCCACGCGGTCTGCAGGGTGTCGTTGATATCGTCGATAGAGACGCCCAGCGCCTGCGCTTTACGCTGATCGATGTCCACCTGAAGCTGCGGACTATCGTCGAGGCCGTTGTGGCGGACGCGGGTGAGCTGGTTATTTTTGCCGGCCAGCTCCAGCAGGGTATCGCGGGCGGCCATCAGCGCTTCGTGTCCGTTGCCCGCGTGATCCTCCAGCTCCATATCGAAACCGGCGGAGCTGCCCAGACCGCTGATGGCCGGCGGACTGCTGGCAAAGACGCGCGCTTCTTTAATTTTGTTAAACGCTTTGGTTGCGCGTTCGATGATGGCAAAAGATGAACCGGTTGTGGGATCGCGTTCGTCCCAGTCCTTCAGGCGTACGAACATACGCGCCACGTTCTGGCCGTTGCCGCCGGGGCCGGAGCCGATGGTCGCGAACACCGATTCAACGTTTTGCTTCTCATTGTTCAGGAAGTAGTCTTCCGCCTGCTGCACCACCTTCAGGGTTTGCTGTTGGGTTGAGCCGCTCGGCAACTGCACCGAAGTGGTAAACATGCCGCGGTCTTCCAGCGGCAGGAATGACGTGGGCAGATGCAGAAACAGAAAGACCATCCCGCCCAGCAGCAGGACGTAGATCATTATCCAGCGCAGCGAACGATGAAGAATTTTGCCGACCGCGGTTTCGTAGCGGCTGGCGTTACGGTTAAACGTGCGGTTAAACCAGCCAAAAAAGCCCCGCTGCCCGTGGGTTTCGCCTTTATGAACGGGTTTAAGCAATGTGGCGCACAGCGCCGGGGTGAGGATCATCGCCACCAGCACCGACAGCACCATCGCCGAGACGATGGTAATCGAGAACTGGCGGTAGATCGCGCCGGTGGTGCCGCCAAAGAAGGCCATCGGCACAAATACCGCCGATAGCACCATGGCGATACCGACCAGCGCGCCCTGAATCTGCCCCATTGATTTTCGCGTCGCTTCACGCGGCGAGAGGCCCTCCTCGCTCATGATACGCTCGACGTTCTCTACCACCACGATGGCATCGTCCACCAGCAGGCCTATCGCCAGCACCACCGCGAACATGGTTAAGGTGTTGATGCTGTAGCCGCAGGCGTAAAGGACGGCAAAGGTTCCCATCAGCACCACCGGAACGGCGATGGTCGGGATCAGCGTGGCGCGGAAGTTCTGCAGGAACAGATACATCACGAGAAAGACCAGCGCGATGGCTTCAAGCAGCGTTTTCACAACGTCGGTAATCGACGCCTTAACGAATGAGGTGGTTTCGTAAGCGACTTTATATTCCAGGCCGTGCGGGAAATATTGCGACAGCTCGTTCAGACGGCTGATGACGCGTTCAGCGGTCGCCATTTCGTTTGCGCCAGAGGCCAGCTTAACCCCCAGCCCGGACGCCGCCTGGCGGTTGTAGCGGCTGAGGTAATCGTATTTTTCCGCCCCCATCTCGACGGTGGCGACGTCGCCAAGGGTAACTTCCGAACCGTCCTGATTAACCCGCAGGGTAATATCACGGAACTGTTCCGGCGTTTGTAACAGCGATTGTGAATTAATCGTCGCGTTGAGCGCCTGTTTATCCACCGACGGCGTGCCGCCCAGCTGGCCGACGGCGATCTGCGCGTTCTGCGAAGAGATGGCATCAGTGACGTCTTTCGCCGTCATCTGAAAGCTGTTGAGTTTGGCCGGATCGAGCCAGATGCGCATCGAATACTGCGAACCATAGGCGTCAATATCTCCGACGCCGTTGACCCGGCTGAGCGGGTCCTGAATATTACTGGCGACGTAGTCGGCGATATCCTGTTTATCCATACTGCCGTCGGTAGAGACGAAGGCGATCGTCAGGATATTGGTATCCCCGGTTTTACGCACCGTTACGCCCTGGTTCTGGACGGCCTGCGGCAGTTTACGCATCGCCGACTGTAGCTGGTTCTGCACCTGCTGGACCGCTTCATCCGGATCGGTCCCGGCGGTAAAGCTCAGCGTCACGGTGGCCTGGCCGGTGCCGCTGCTCTGGGATGACATATACATCAGGTTATCGAGGCCGGTCATATTTTGCTCGATAACCTGGGTGACCGTATTTTCCAGCGTCTGTGCCGAAGCGCCCGGATAGTTCGCTGTGATCCGTACGTTAGGCGGGGCAAGGTCGGGATATTGCTCAACGGGAAGCGACAAAATTGCGAGCGTACCGGTCAGGCATAAAAGTATTGCCAGTACCCACGCAAAAATGGGGCGATCGATAAAAAAATTCGCCATCAGAATTAGGACCTCATTTTGCACATTTTTTTGTTATTGCACAGCCTGTGACACTCTAGCGGCAAGCCCTCAGGCAATCGTGGAGAAAATAAGGAGATAGTGTAATTTATCGTGTGCCTTTTATGGCAGCGTAAAGAACTCTCTTTCTTCCTCTATCTGCTCCTTCTTTTCGGCGCGCCGCCGCGGTGGCGCATACGTAGCGCATTATTACTTAGCTAAATAAAACGTGATTTCATTTAAGTCAAAAAAATTGATCCACCTCGGGTTATTACCAAAAAATCGGCAACCTGTGCAAATGCACATTGTTCCGGCACCGTTTTGTCGGGTAATAGATAAGCATGCGAATTGAGGGGTTATTCACCACGAAGACTGAAGGATGTCATGAACCACTTTATTTTAAGCGATAGTCATAAGTGCATCGGATGCAAGGCTTGTGAAGTTGCCTGCGTCATGGCGCACAACGATGAGCAGCATGTTTTGACCCCGCAGCGTTTTTTGCCGCGCATTACGGTTATCAAAAACGAGCAAAAACGTAACGCCGTAACCTGCCACCATTGTGAAGGGGCGCCGTGCGCCCGCAGTTGTCCCAATGGCGCCATCAGCCAGCTTAACGACAGCGTCCAGGTTAATCAGGAGAAATGCATCGGCTGTAAATCCTGTATGGTTGCCTGCCCGTTTGGCGTGATGCAAATCGTCCTGACGCCGGTACAGGAGGAGAGGGTCAAAGCGACGGCGCATAAATGCGATTTGTGCAGCGGTCGCGAAGAGGGGCCCGCCTGCGTACAAAACTGCCCGGCCGAAGCGCTGGTGCTGGCAACGGACAGCACGCTGGTGAATCTGGCGAAACAGCGGCGTCAGCGCGCGGCGCGTCTTGGCCACCCCGGTGCGGCGATGGCGCCTTGCTCCGCAGGCAAAGTCGCGCAGATGGCCGCGACGCCGCCGCGCGGCGAGCCCGACAAGCTATCCGCCGAGGCGCGTAAGGCCAATTTTAGCGAAATCTATCTGCCGTTCAGCGCCGGGCAGGCCAACCGCGAGGCGGAGCGCTGCCTGACGTGCGGCGAGCACAGCATTTGTGAATGGACCTGTCCGCTGCATAACCATATTCCGCAGTGGATTGAACGCGTGAAAGAGGGGGATATTTCCGCCGCCGTGGAGCTTTCTCACCAGACCAACTGCCTGCCGGAAATTACCGGCCGCGTCTGCCCGCAGGATCGCCTGTGCGAAGGGGCCTGCACGCTGCGCGATGAGCACGGTTCGGTGACTATCGGCAACATTGAACGCTATATCTCCGACCAGGCGCTGGCCAACGGCTGGCGGCCGGATCTTTCTCAGGTCGTTGAAAGCGGCAAGCGGGTGGCGATTATCGGCGCGGGTCCTGCCGGGCTCGCCTGCGCCGACCGTCTGGTGCGTAACGGCGTGAGTCCGGTGGTCTTTGACCGTCACCCGGAAATTGGCGGTCTGCTGACCTTTGGTATTCCTGCCTTTAAGCTGGATAAATCTCTGCTTGCCCGGCGGCGGGAAATCTTTACCCAGATGGGCGTGCGCTTTGAGCTGAACTGCGAGATAGGCAAAGATATCCCGCTGACGACGCTGCTTGATGACTATGACGCGGTATTTATTGGCGCCGGAACCTATCGCTCGATGAAAGCGGATCTGCCGAATGAAGACGCGCCCGGCGTATATGACGCGCTGCCGTTCCTGATAGCCAACACCAAACAGGTGATGGGGCTGCTTGAGCTGCCGGAAGAGCCTTACGTCAACACCGAAGGGCTGAACGTCGTGGTGCTCGGCGGCGGCGATACGGCGATGGACTGCGTGCGTACCGCGCTGCGCCACGGCGCGAAGCAGGTTACCTGCGCCTATCGTCGCGATGAAGCCAATATGCCTGGTTCGAAGAAAGAGGTGAAAAACGCGCGCGAAGAGGGGGCGCAGTTTGAATTTAACGTCCAGCCGGTCACCCTGGAGCTGAACGAAAAGGGACACGTCAACGGCGTACGCTTTCTGCGTACCCGGCTGGGCGCGCCGGACGCTCAGGGGCGCCGCAGCCCGTCGCCAATCCCCGGAAGCGAGTTTGTCATGCCCGCCGACGCGGTGATCATGGCCTTTGGTTTCCATCCGCACGGTATGCCGTGGCTGGAATCGGTGGGCGTTAAGCTCGATAGCCGGGGTCGAATCAAGGCCAATGTGGAAAGCCGCTACCGCTACCAGACCACCCATCGCAAAGTGTTTGCCGGCGGCGATGCGGTGCGTGGCGCCGATCTGGTGGTGACCGCCATGGCGGAAGGCCGCCACGCGGCGCAGGGGATAATGGACTTCCTCGAGGTTAAATCGATTCCGCTTCACTGACGACAAAGCGGGCTTCACAGCGTAGTATGGAATCGTCATTTCACGCTGTGGGGCTCGTATGTCACTCAATATCAACATTATCAAAGATAAAATCCTCTCCGAAAACTGGTTCCTTTTGCGCAACATGACCTATGAACTGACGCGCAGCGACGGCAGCGTGGTTCGCCATAGACGCGAAGTCTACGATCGCGGCAACGGCGCTACCATCTTGCTGTATAACCGCCATAAGCAGACCGTCGTGCTGGTTCGCCAGTTCCGCATCGCGACCTGGATAAACGGCAACGAAGACGGGATGCTGATTGAAACCTGCGCCGGGCTGTTGGACAGCGATGAGCCGGAGGAGTGCGTGCGCAAAGAAGCCATTGAAGAGACCGGTTTCGAAGTGGGTGAAGTGCGCAAACTGTTTGAACTGTTTATGTCGCCCGGCGGCGTCACCGAGCTTATCTATTTCTTTATTGCCGAATATAACGATACTCAGCGGGCCAACGATGGCGGCGGCGTTGATGATGAAGATATTGAGGTGCTGGAGCTCCCTTATCATCGGGCGCTGGAGATGATGGCGAACGGGGAGATCCGCGATGGCAAAGCGGTGATCCTGCTGCAATATTTGCAAACCTCCGGGCTGATGAACGGGGATCTCTGATAAATCCGATTGAGTAAAACCTCGCCGCTGGTGAACATAGCCGCTGTGTATGGCGTTTTCTCCGGGGTTGTGCCGCTCATGTTGCATCGGGTTATTTT
Source organism: Klebsiella michiganensis (assembly GCF_015139575.1). Lineage (GTDB taxonomy): Bacteria > Pseudomonadota > Gammaproteobacteria > Enterobacterales > Enterobacteriaceae > Klebsiella > Klebsiella michiganensis. The sequence continues at coordinate 1,533,683 of NZ_AP022547.1, forward strand.
GTTTCTGCTTTTCGGTTTACTGCCGACGTCGCTGGTGCGGGCGGCGCCGGCACAACAGCTCTTCAATGACTGGCAGGTAACCTGCAACAATCAGAACTTCTGCGTGGCCCGCAACGTCGGGCTGCATCACGGCCTGGTCATGACCCTCACCCGCAGCGCCGGGGCGGCTACCAGCGCCAGCCTGCGCATTGAACTCGGCGGCGTGGGCAATCCGGTCGCGGCGCTGGCGCCGATTGCGCCGCGCCTTCGCCTCGATGGTAAACCCCTGTCTTTGGGCGATAAACATTGGCAGATCGCCGACAAACTGCTTGAAACCGACGATAGCGTCACCATTGATGCCTTTCTGCAGCAGGTGCAGGCAGCAAAGGCGATAACCCTCGAAAATGGCCTGCAGGCCATCTCTTTACAGGGGCTGAAAGCCGCCCTGCTGTTTATCGATAGCCGGCAGAAGCGCGTGGGGAGCGAAACCGCGTGGGTAGGGAAGGGGGAAGAGCCGCCGCTCAGCGTTCCGCCCGCCCCGGCGCTGCGCTCGGTGGCGAGAATCGACGTGGCGGAGTCCCCCCTCAGCCGCGATGAACTTAACGATCTCATGGATTATGGCAACGAGCGCATGAACAGCAGCGCCTGTTCGCTGGATCCGTTTCGCCGCGAGGTGCGGGTTGCCGCGCTGACCGACGATAGGGTGCTGCTGATGACCAGCTGCGAAGCGGGCGCCTACAACACCATTTGGCTGGCCTGGCTGGTGTCGCGCCAGCGGCCGTATATTGCTCATCCGGTACGGCTCACTCTGCCTTTCCAGCCCCCCGGCGACGGGCCGCGCGATGTCGAACTGGTAAACGCCCGCTACGACGATCGACGCCAGGAACTGGTGACGCTGGATAAAGGGCGCGCGCCCGGCGACTGCGGGACGCAAACGCGCTGGCGCTATGACGGCCAGCGGTTTAGCCTGGTACGCTACGCGCGGCAGCCGCAGTGCGATAACTGGCAGGGGCCAGACGCCTGGCCCACGCTCTGGGTTACCCGTTCAGTACCTCGTCCCCCACGGTAACGATATGCTCAACCGTAAAGCCGAAGTAAGGGAAGAGCTTATCCGCGGGGGCCGATTCACCGTAGCCGGTCATGCCGACGATTTTGCCTTTTAGCCCCACATACTTATACCAGTAGTCGGCGATGCCGGCCTCAACCGCGACGCGGGCGCTGACGTCCGACGGCAGGACCGATTCCCGGTAGGCTTCCTCCTGGGCATCAAACACGTCGGTCGATGGCAGGGAAACCACGCGCACGTTCACCCCTTTGGCCAGCAGCTTCTCCGCCGCCAGCACGGTGATCTCGACTTCCGAACCGGTAGCTATCAGGATCAGGTCCGGCTTGCCGCCAGCGTCCTTCAGCACGTAGCCGCCGCGGGCGATATTCTGTACCTGCTCCGGCGTGCGCGCCATTTGCGCCAGATTTTGCCTTGAGAGGATCAGCGCCGTCGGCCCGCTGTGACGTTCGACCGCCAGCTTCCACGCCACCGCGGCCTCCACCTGATCGCACGGTCGCCAGGTGCTGAAGTTTGGCGTCAGGCGCAGGCTGGCCAGCTGTTCTACCGCCTGGTGCGTCGGACCATCTTCGCCGAGACCGATGGAGTCGTGGGTATAGACCATGATTTGCCGCGCTTTCATCAGCGCCGCCATACGCGCCGCGTTGCGGGCATATTCGACGAACATCAGGAAGGTGGCGGTATAGGGGACAAACCCGCCGTGATGCGCGATGCCGTTGGCGATGGCCGTCATCCCAAACTCGCGTACGCCGTAGTGGATATAGTTACCCGCCGGATCCTCTTTCAGCGAAGTCGATCCTTTCCAGATGGTCAGGTTGCTGGGCGCGAGGTCAGCGGAGCCGCCCAGCAGTTCCGGCAGATGCGGGCCGTAGGCATCGAGGGCATTTTGCGAAGCTTTGCGGGTGGCGATTTTCGCCGGGTTAGCCTGCAGATCGGCAATATACTTCCGCGTCGTTTCATTCCACGACTCAGGCAGTCCGCCGCTCATGCGCCGCGTAAACTCCGCCGCCAGCTGCGGATGGGCCTGCTGATAGGCGGCAAACTTCTCCTCCCAGCTTTTCTGCGCCTTTTGTCCCTTTTCACGCGCGTCCCAGGCCCGGTAGATCTCTTTCGGGATCTCAAACGCCGGGTGATGCCAGCCCAGCTGCTGGCGCGCCAGCGCCACTTCCTGTTCTCCCAGCGCCGCGCCGTGGGCCTCTTCTTTCCCGGCTTTATTCGGCGAACCAAAGCCTATCACCGTACGGCAGATAATCAGCGAGGGTTTGTCCTTCACGCTCTGGGCTTCCAGAATCGCTTTCTTCACGGCTTCGGGGTCGTGGCCGTCAATTTCATGCACCACATGCCAGTGATAGGCCTCAAAGCGTTTTGCCGTGTCATCGGTAAACCAGCCTTTGGTTTCGCCATCAATGGAAATGCCGTTGTGGTCGTAGAAGCCGATCAGCTTGCCCAGTCCTAACGTCCCCGCCAGAGAGCACACTTCGTGAGAAATCCCCTCCATCAGGCAGCCATCGCCCATAAACACGTAGGTGAAGTGATCGACGATCTCATGATCTGGCTGATTAAACTGGGCCGCCAGCGTGCGCTCGGCGATAGCCAGGCCCACGGCATTCGCCAGTCCTTGCCCCAGCGGACCGGTGGTGGTTTCCACTCCCGGCGTATAGCCAATCTCCGGGTGGCCCGGGGTTTTTGAATGCAGCTGACGGAAGTTTTTTATCTCTTCGATGGGCAGGTCATAGCCCGTCAGATGCAGCAGGCTGTAAAGCAGCATCGACGCGTGGCCGTTGGAGAGAATAAAGCGGTCGCGATCGTACCATTGCGGGTTTTCAGGATTGTGCTTGAGGAAATCGTTCCATAGCACCTCGGCGATATCGGCCATACCCATTGGCGCGCCGGGGTGGCCGGAGTTGGCTTTCTGGACTGCATCCATACTCAGGGCGCGGATGGCGTTGGCTAGTTCTCTACGGGACATAATGTGCTCCTGAAACAATAGGTTACATGAGTTTTTATTGGATTAGGATAGAGAGGGTGATGAGTTGCATAACTAAAAAGCATAGCAGACGGGGCTATCATTGCTTCTGAAACTAAGTTACATAAACAATATAAATCGATAACAAATATAACTTTGTTATGGCGAGAGTTTGGCGGTGTTCAAAGTTTACGAAGCCGTCAGGCGAGATACTAGGTGGCCCTTTAGGGTGAACACCAGGTACGCGATAACGTTTCACCCCCTACGATCGATACGTGAAAGGAACGATAAAATGGATGAGCAGTTAAAACAAAGCGCCCTTGATTTCCACGAATTCCCGGTCCCCGGAAAAATCCAGGTCTCCCCGACCAAACCGCTGGCTACCCAACGCGATCTGGCCCTGGCCTACTCGCCGGGCGTCGCCGCGCCCTGCCTGGAAATCGAGAAGGATCCGCTGGCAGCCTATAAATATACCGCGCGCGGCAACCTTGTGGCGGTGGTCTCCAACGGCACGGCCGTTCTGGGGCTGGGCAATATCGGCGCGCTGGCCGGTAAGCCGGTGATGGAAGGCAAAGGCGTTCTGTTTAAAAAATTCGCTGGTATCGATGTGTTCGATATTGAAGTCGATGAACTGGACCCGGACAAATTTATCAACGTCGTCGCGGCGCTGGAGCCGACCTTCGGCGGTATCAACCTTGAAGATATTAAAGCGCCGGAGTGCTTCTACATCGAGCAAAAGCTGCGCGAGCGCATGAATATTCCGGTTTTCCATGACGATCAGCACGGGACGGCGATTATCAGTACCGCGGCGATTCTTAACGGTCTGCGGGTGGTGGAGAAAAACATCTCCGACGTGCGGATGGTGGTCTCCGGCGCGGGCGCGGCGGCGATTGCCTGTATGAACCTGCTGGTGGCGCTGGGGATGCAGAAACACAACATCGTGGTCTGCGACTCGAAAGGCGTTATCTATAAGGGCCGCGAGCCGAATATGGCGGAGACGAAAGCGGCCTATGCGGTCGAAGACAGCGGCAAACGCACGCTGGATGACGTGATTGACGGGGCGGACATTTTCCTCGGCTGCTCGGGCCCGAAAGTGCTGACTCAGGAGATGGTGAAGAAAATGGCCCGCGCGCCGATGATTCTGGCGCTGGCTAACCCGGAGCCGGAGATTCTGCCGCCGCTGGCGAAAGAGGTGCGCTCCGACGCCATTATCTGTACCGGCCGCTCCGACTATCCGAACCAGGTGAACAACGTGCTGTGCTTCCCGTTCATCTTCCGCGGCGCGCTGGACGTCGGCGCAACGGCGATTAACGAAGAGATGAAGCTGGCGGCGGTGCACGCGATTGCCGAGCTGGCGCACGCTGAACAGAGCGAAGTGGTGGCCTCCGCCTACGGCGATCAGGATCTGAGCTTCGGCGCGGAATATATCATTCCGAAGCCGTTCGACCCGCGGCTGATCGTCAAGATTGCTCCGGCAGTAGCGAAAGCGGCGATGGACTCCGGCGTCGCGACCCGCCCGATCGCCGATTTTGATGCGTACATCGAGAAGCTCAGCGAGTTCGTCTACAAAACGAACCTGTTTATGAAGCCGATTTTCTCGCAGGCGCGCAAAGAGCCGAAGCGGGTGGTACTGGCGGAAGGCGAAGATACCCGCGTACTGCACGCGACTCAGGAGCTGGTCTCCCTTGGGCTGGCGAAACCGATTCTGATCGGTCGTCCCGGCGTCATTGAGATGCGCATCCAGAAACTGGGACTGCAGATCAAAGCCGGGGTTGATTTTGAGATCGTCAATAACGAATCCGATCCGCGTTTCAAAGAGTACTGGAATGAATATTACACCCTGATGAAGCGGCGCGGGATCACCCAGGAGCAGGCGCAGCGGGCGGTGATCAGCAACACTACGGTCATTGGCGCGATCATGGTGCAGCGCGGCGAAGCCGATGCGATGATCTGCGGCACCATCGGTGACTATCACGAGCACTACAGCGTCATTCAGCCGCTGTTTGGCTACCGCGAAGGGGTTCATGCGGCCGGGGCGATGAACGCGCTGCTGCTGCCGAGCGGCAACACCTTTATCGCCGACACCTACGTCAACCACGATCCCTCGCCGGAGCAAATTGCCGAGATCACCCTGATGGCGGCAGAAACCGTTCGTCGATTCGGGATTGAACCGCGGGTGGCGCTGCTGTCGCACTCGAACTTTGGTTCCTCGGACTGCCCGTCCGCCAGCAAAATGCGCCAGGCGCTGGAGCTGGTGAAGGCGCAGGCGCCGGAGTTGATGATCGATGGCGAAATGCACGGCGATGCCGCGCTGGTGGAAAGCATTCGTAATGAGCGGATGCCGGACAGCCCGCTGAAAGGTTCGGCCAATATTCTGGTGATGCCGAATATGGAAGCAGCGCGTATTAGTTACAACTTACTTCGCGTCTCCAGCTCTGAAGGCGTCACCGTCGGACCGGTGCTGATGGGCGTCGCAAAGCCGGTGCATATCCTGACGCCAATTGCTTCGGTACGGCGTATCGTGAATATGGTCGCGCTGGCGGTTGTTGAAGCGCAAACTCAGCCGCTGTAATTTTCATTTAATTATTTCAGGCGCGGGAATTCTCCCGCGCTTTTTTATTTCTGTTTATAAGTGATCTATCTCACCTTTCAAATCAACTTGCCGAATTTTGTTATTTACTCCAGCGGAAACTTGTCACGATAAGCGCAAGTTTTAGCGGAGCGGTGAGCCATGGATAAAGAACGCATCATTCAGGAATTTGTACCCGGCAAGCAGGTGACGCTGGCGCATCTGATTGCGCACCCTGGGGCAGAACTGGCGAAAAAGATCGGCGTTCCCGAATCCGGCGCTATCGGCATTATGACCTTAACCCCTGGAGAAACCGCCATGATCGCCGGTGATTTAGCGATGAAGGCCGCCGATGTGCATATCGGTTTTCTCGACCGGTTTAGCGGCGCGCTGGTGATTTACGGCTCGGTCGGCGCGGTAGAAGAGGCGCTGCTGCAGACGGTGAGCGGGCTTGGCCGATTATTAAATTACACCCTCTGCGAGTTAACCAAAAGCTAATTAGAGGCGGCAATGAAACGTATTGCATTTGTCGGTACGGTGGGCGCGGGAAAAACAACGCTATTTAATGCGTTGCAGGGAAATTATTCCCTCGCGAGAAAAACGCAGGCCGTGGAATTTAACGAGAAAGGCGATATTGACACCCCGGGGGAATATTTCAGCCATCCGCGCTGGTACCACGCATTAATTACCACGCTGCAGGATGTCGATACGTTGATTTATGTCCACGCGGCAAATGATACCGAAAGTCGCTTACCCGCCGGGCTACTGGATATTGGCGCGAATAAACGACATATCGCCGCGATCAGCAAAACGGATATGCCGGACGCCGACGTCGCCGCGGTGCGGCAACTGCTGTACGGGATGGGGTTTCAGGAGCCGATTTTCGAACTCAACGCTCACGACCCGCAAAGCGTAGAGCATCTGGTGAATTACCTGAGTGAGCTCAGCCAAAAGGAGGAAGGGGCAGGTGAAGAAACTTATCACAGCTAACGATATTCGTGCGGCCCACGCGCGAGGCGAAGAGGAAATATCGGTTGTGCTGCGCGCCAGCATCATCACCCCGGAAGCCCGCGAAGTTGCGGAGCTGCTGGGCGTCGCCATCCAGGAGTGCGATGAATCCGCGCCAGAGCCGGCAGTCCCGGCGGCAGAGGAAAAAACCGAAAGCCAGCGCATTCGCGAAACCATTATCGCGCAGCTGCCGGAAGGGCAGTTTACCGAAAGCCTGGTGGCGCAGCTGATGGAAAAAGTGATGAAGGAGAAGCAGTCGCTGGGAATGGACGCGATGCAGCCCAGCTTTAAGGCGGTCACCGGTAAAGGCGGCGTAAAGGTCATTGACGGCAGCAGCGTGAAATTCGGCCGCTTCGACGGTGCCGAACCGCACCGCGTCGGCTTAACGGATTTGGTCACCGAGCAGGACGGCAGCAGCATGGCCGCCGGGTTTATGCAGTGGGAAAACGCCTTCTTCCCCTGGACGCTGAACTATGACGAGGTCGACATGGTGCTGGAGGGCGAACTCCACGTGCGCCATGAAGGCGAAACCATGGTGGCCAAAGCCGGGGACGTGATGTTTATCCCGAAAGGTTCGAGCATAGAATTCGGCACGCCGTCGACCGTGCGCTTTCTGTACGTCGCCTGGCCTGCGAACTGGCAATCGCTATGAAAGATTTTATTACCGAAGCCTGGCTCAGAGCGAACCATACGCTCAGCGAAGGGGCAGAAATTCATCTGCCCGCCGACGCCCGTCTGACGCCTTCGGCCCGGGAGCTGCTGGAAAGCCGCCGTCTGCGCATTAAGTTTCTCGACGAGCAGGGCAGCCTGTTTGTCGATGACGACGCGCAGCAGCCGCAGCCGGTACACGGTTTAACCAGCAGCGGTACGCATCCGCAGGCCTGCTGCGAACTGTGCCGCCAGCCGGTAGACAAAAAACCGGACACCCTGACCCATCTGACGGCGGAAAAAATGGTCGCCAAAAGCGATCCGCGGCTGGGCTTTCGCGCCGCCCTCGACGCCACCATCGCCCTGGCGGTATGGCTGCAAATCGAACTGGCGGAGCCCTGGCAGCCCTGGCTGGCGGATATCCGCTCGCGCCTGGGCAATATTATGCGCGCCGACGCCGTGGGTGAACCGCTGGCGGCGCAGTCTATCGTCGGGCTGAACGAGGATGAACTGCATCGCCTTTCCCACCAGCCGCTGCGCTATCTCGACCACGATCATCTGGTGCCGGAAGCCGGCCACGGCCGCGATGCCGCGCTGCTCAATCTGCTGCGAAGCAAAATACGCGAAACGGAAACGGTCGCCGCGCAGGTCTTTATTACCCGCAGTTTTGAGGTCTTACGTCCGGACATTCTGCAGGCGCTCAACCGCCTCTCCAGCACCGTCTACGTGATGATGATTTTAAGCGTGGCGAAACATCCGCTAACCGTCAGTCAGATCCAACAGCGTCTGGGAGGGGAGCAATGATTATTCAACGCGCCCGTCAACTGGCTTTGCGTTCGCCCGCCCGGGTGGTGTTTGCGGACGCGCTGGATATCCGCGTCCTCAAAGCGGCGCACTACCTCCAGCAGCAGGGGCTGGCAAAGCCGATTTTGATCGCCAGCCCTTTTGCCCTGCGCCAGTTCGCCCTCAGCCACCGCCTGCCGATGGACGGTATGCAGATCGTCGACCCGCACAGCAACCGGCAAATGCGCGAAGCGTTTGCCCGGAGCTGGCTTGCCCGCGCCGGAGAAAAAACGCCGCCGGACGCGGAGGAAAAACTCAACGACCCGCTGATGTTCGCCGCCGCCATGGTCAGCGCCGGGAAGGCCGACGTGTGTATTGCCGGCAATCTCTCCTCGACGGCGAACGTGCTGCGCGCCGGATTACGCATTATTGGCCTTCAGCCGGGCTGCAAAACGCTGTCGTCGATCTTTCTGATGCTGCCGCAGTACGTCGGACCGGCGCTGGGATTTGCCGACTGCAGCGTGGTGCCGCAGCCGACGGCGGCGCAGCTGGCGGATATCGCCATCGCCAGCGCGGAGACATGGCAGGCCATTACCGGCGAGGAGCCGCGGGTGGCGATGCTGTCGTTTTCCAGCAGCGGCAGCGCCCGTCATCCCAACGTCGCCAACGTACAGCAGGCCACAGAGATCGTGCGTCAGCGCGCTCCGCAGCTGATGGTGGATGGCGAACTGCAGTTTGACGCCGCCTTCGTACCGGAGGTCGCCGCGCAAAAAGCACCCGCCAGTCCGCTGCAGGGGCGGGCCAACGTGATGGTTTTTCCGTCGCTGGAAGCCGGCAACATCGGCTACAAAATCGCCCAGCGCCTGGGCGGCTATCGTGCGGTCGGGCCGCTGATTCAGGGGCTGGCCGCACCGCTCCACGACCTCTCCCGAGGCTGTAGCGTGCAGGAAATTATCGAACTGGCGTTAGTGGCAGCCGTGCCGCGCCGGAGTGACGTAAGCGGCGAGTGCCGCTTACCCACGCAGGTTGAATGAACGGTCCCGTTCTGGACCCCCTTAAGTAAGAGGAAAACACAATGGAAGCATTAGGAATGATTGAAACCCGGGGCCTGGTTGCGCTGATTGAGGCCTCTGATGCGATGGTGAAAGCCGCGCGCGTGAAGCTGGTTGGCGTGAAGCAGATTGGCGGCGGTCTGGTGACCGCGATGGTGCGCGGCGACGTGGCGGCCTGCAAAGCCGCTACCGATGCCGGCGCCGCTGCGGCGCAGCGCATCGGCGAGCTGGTATCGGTGCACGTGATTCCGCGTCCGCACGGCGATCTGGAGGAGGTGTTCCCCATCAGTTTTAAAGGCGACAGCAACATCTGATGGTCGGGCCGGATAAGACGCGCCAGCGTTGCCCTCCGGCATTAACGCGCGCCATTGCCTGATGGCGCTGCGCTTATCCGGCCCACGACTTACCACGCAATTCAGGGAGGCGGTATGAAACTGGCAGTCGTCACGGGACAGATTGTCTGCACCGTCCGCCATCAGGGGCTGGCGCACGACAAGCTGCTGATGGTGGAGATGATTGATGCCGCGGGCAAGCCCGACGGGCAGTGCGCCGTCGCCATCGACAGCATCGGCGCGGGGCCCGGCGAATGGGTGCTGCTGGTGAGCGGAAGCTCGGCGCGACAGGCACACCGCAGCGAGGCGTCTCCTGTCGATTTGTGCGTCATCGGTATCGTCGATGAAGCGGTGGCCGGCGGTCAGGTGATTTTCCATAAATAGGACTGAACATCATGAATCAACAGGATATTGAACAGGTGGTGAAAGCGGTACTGCTGAAAATGACGGCCAGCAGCCAGCCGGACGACGCCGTTCATGAGATGGGCGTCTTTGCCTCCCTGGATGACGCCGTCGCGGCGGCAAAGGTGGCCCAGCAGGGGCTGAAAAGCGTGGCGATGCGCCAGCTGGCGATTCACGCCATCCGTGAGGCGGGCGAAAAACACGCCAGAGAATTAGCGGAGCTTGCCGTCAGCGAAACCGGCATGGGTCGCGTTGAAGATAAATTTGCCAAAAACGTGGCCCAGGCGCGCGGCACGCCGGGCGTGGAGTGCCTCTCTCCGCAGGTGCTCACCGGCGATAACGGCCTGACGCTGATTGAAAACGCGCCCTGGGGCGTGGTGGCCTCGGTCACCCCCTCCACCAACCCGGCGGCGACGGTAATTAATAACGCCATCAGCCTGATTGCCGCGGGCAATAGCGTGGTGTTCGCCCCGCATCCGGCGGCGAAAAGGGTTTCCCAGCGGGCGATTATGCTGCTCAACCAGGCGGTGATTGCCGCGGGCGGTCCGGCCAATCTGCTGGTCACCGTGGCGAACCCGGACATCGAAACGGCCCAGCGGCTGTTTAAGTACCCCGGTATTGGCCTGCTGGTAGTCACCGGCGGTGAAGCGGTGGTGGAGTCCGCGCGCAAGCATACCAATAAACGTCTGATTGCCGCCGGCGCCGGTAACCCGCCGGTAGTGGTTGACGAAACGGCAGACCTGGCGCGCGCCGCGCGGTCCATCGTCAAAGGCGCCTCGTTTGATAACAACATCATCTGCGCCGACGAAAAGGTGCTGATTGTGGTCGATAGCGTCGCCGACGAGCTGATGCGCCTGATGGAAGGCCAGCAGGCGGTGAAGCTCAGCGCGGCCCAGGCCGAGCAGCTTCAGCCGGTGCTGCTGAAGAATATCGATGAGCGCGGCAAAGGTACGGTCAGCCGTGACTGGGTGGGACGTGACGCGAGCAAGATTGCCGCCGCCATCGGCCTGAACGTGCCGCCGCAGACGCGCCTGCTGTTCGTGGAAACCCCGGCCAGCCATCCATTTGCCGTGACGGAACTGATGATGCCGGTGCTCCCTGTCGTACGGGTGGCCAGCGTCGATGACGCTATCGCGCTGGCGGTGCAGCTGGAGGGCGGCTGCCACCACACGGCGGCGATGCACTCGCGCAATATCGACAACATGAATCAGATGGCGAACGCCATTGATACCAGCATTTTCGTTAAAAACGGGCCGTGCATCGCCGGGCTCGGGCTGGGCGGAGAGGGCTGGACCACCATGACCATCACCACGCCAACCGGGGAGGGGGTGACCAGCGCGCGCACCTTCGTTCGCCTGCGGCGCTGCGTGCTGGTGGATGCCTTCCGAATTGTATAAGGGATGACTCATGGCACACGACGAACAACGTTGGCTCACCCCCAGACTGCAAAAAGCGGCCGCCCTGTGTAATCAGACGCCTGCCGCCAGTGAATCACCGCTGTGGCTGGGCGTGGATTTAGGCACCTGCGACGTGGTGTCGATGGTTGTCGACAGCGAAGGGCAGCCGGTGGCGGTGTGTCTGGACTGGGCTGACGTCGTGCGTGACGGCATCGTCTGGGATTTCTTCGGCGCCGTCACCATCGTGCGCCGCCATCTCGATACGCTCGAACAGCAGCTTGGCTGTCGCTTCAGCCACGCGGCGACCTCGTTTCCGCCGGGCACCGACCCGCGTATTTCGATCAACGTACTCGAATCTGCCGGGCTGGAAGTTAGCCACGTGCTGGATGAACCGACCGCGGTGGCGGATCTGCTACAGCTCGACAACGCGGGCGTGGTGGATATCGGCGGCGGCACCACCGGGATCGCTATCGTCAAAAGGGGCGAGGTGACGTACTCCGCCGATGAAGCGACCGGCGGTCACCATATCTCCCTGACCCTTGCCGGTAACCGCCGCATGCCGCTGGAAGAGGCGGAGCAGTACAAGCGCAGCAACGTCCAGGAGATCTGGCCGGTGGTGAAGCCGGTATACGAAAAGATGGCTGAGATTGTTGCTCACCATATCGAAGGCCAGGGCATTGCTGATTTATGGCTGGCGGGCGGCTCCTGTATGCAGCCGGGCGTGGACGCGCTGTTTCGCAAGCGCTTCCCGGAATTACGGGTGCATTTACCGCAGCACAGCCTGTTTATGACCCCGCTGGCGATAGCCAACAGCGGGAGAGAGAAAGCGGAGGGAATCTATGCAAGCTGAACTGCAGACGGCGCTCTTTCAGGCATTCGATACCCTGAATCTGCAGCGGGTGAAAACCTTCAGCGTGCCGCCGGTGACGCTGTGCGGCCTCGGCGCGCTGAGCGCCTGCGGTCAGGAAGCGCAAGCGCGAGGCGTAAGCCATCTGCTGGTGATGGTCGACAGTTTCCTGCATCAGGCGGGAATGACCGCCGGGCTTGCGCGCAGCCTGGCGATGAAGGGGGTGGCGATGACCGTCTGGCCCTGTCCGCCGGGAGAGCCGTGCATTACCGACGTCTGCGCGGCGGTGGCGCAGCTGCGCGAATCGAAGTGCGACGGCGTGGTGGCCTTTGGCGGCGGTTCGGTGCTGGACGCGGCGAAAGCGGTCGCGCTGTTGGTCACCAACCCGGAGCAGACGCTCAGCGCGATGACGGAAAGCAGCGTACTGCGCCTGCGTCTGCCGCTCATTGCGGTGCCGACCACCGCCGGAACCGGCTCGGAAACCACCAACGTGACGGTGATTATCGATGCGGTCAGCGGGCGCAAGCAGGTGCTGGCCCACGCCTCGCTCATGCCGGACGTGGCGATTCTCGACGCCGCCCTGACCGAAGGCGTTCCGCCGCCAGTGACGGCGATGACCGGGATTGACGCGCTGACCCACGCCGTTGAGGCGTACAGCGCGCTCAACGCGACGCCCTTCACCGATAGCCTGGCGCTTGGCGCGATAGCGATGATCGGCCAGGCGCTGCCGAAGGCCGTGGGCTACGGCCACGACCTCGCCGCCCGCGAAAGCATGCTGCTGGCTTCCTGTATGGCGGGAATGGCCTTTTCCAGCGCGGGTCTGGGTTTGTGTCATGCGATGGCGCATCAGCCCGGCGCGGCGCTGCATATTCCACACGGGCAGGCCAACGCCATGCTGCTGCCGACGGTAATGCGGTTTAACCGCATGGTATGCCGCGAGCGTTTCAGCCAGATCGGCCGGGCGCTGACCGCTAAAAAAACTGACGACCACGAGGCTATTGCCGCCGTTGAGGCGCTGATCGCCGAAGTCGGCCTGAGCAAACGACTCTCTGACGCCGGGGCGAAGCCCGAACATTTCAGCGCATGGGCGCAGGCGGCGCAGGAGGACATTTGTCTGCGCACCAATCCACGCACCGCCACCCGGGAGCAGATTATCGATCTGTACGCGGCGGCGCGCTGATGCGGCCATTTTCCCGGAGGCGTGTGGCTGTCCCGGCTCGCGCTGCGCTTAGCCGGACTACAGGATCGCAGCCGTCTGCTATTCCGTAGCCCGGGTAAGGCGTTCACGCCGCGACCCGGGAAAGCCCCCGGAGCGTGGTTAATGCCCCGGCGTTCACAGTATCTACAAATCATAAATGACAGGGAGTAAAGGCTATGGGAATTAACGAAATCATCATGTACATCATGATGTTCTTTATGCTGATTGCCGCCGTGGACAGGATCCTGTCGCAGTTTGGCGGCTCGGCGCGCTTTCTCGGCAAGTTTGGCAAAAGCATCGAAGGATCCGGCGGCCAGTTCGAAGAGGGGTTTATGGCGATGGGCGCGCTGGGCCTGGCGATGGTCGGGATGACCGCGCTGGCGCCGGTACTGGCGCACCTGCTCGGGCCGGTGATAATTCCGCTGTATGAAATGCTCGGCGCCAACCCGTCGATGTTCGCCGGAACGCTGCTGGCCTGCGATATGGGCGGCTTCTTCCTCGCTAAAGAGCTGGCGGGCGGCGACGTGGCGGCGTGGCTCTATTCCGGCCTGATCCTCGGGGCGATGATGGGGCCGACGCTGGTGTTCTCCATTCCGGTCGCGCTCGGCATCATCGAGCCCTCCGACCGCCGCTACCTGGCGCTGGGCGTGCTGGCCGGGATCGTCACGATTCCAATCGGCTGCATCGCCGGCGGCCTGGTGGCCATGTACTCCGGCGTGGAGATTAACGGACAGCCGGTGGAGTTCACCTTCGCGCTGATCCTGATGAATATGATCCCGGTGCTTATCGTCGCGGTGCTGGTGGCGCTGGGGCTGAAGTTTATTCCGGAAAAAATGATCAACGGCTTCCAGATCTTCGCCAAATTTCTGGTGGCGCTGATCACCATCGGCCTGGCCGCGGCGGTCATCAAGTTCCTGCTCGGCTGGGATCTGATCCCGGGGCTCGACCCGATCTTTATGGCTCCCGGCGACCAGCCCGGCGAGGTGATGCGCGCCATTGAAGTCATTGGCTCGATCTCCTGCGTGCTGCTCGGCGCTTATCCGATGGTGCTGCTGCTGACCCGCTGGTTTGAAAAGCCGCTGATGCGCGTCGGTAATCTGCTGAAAATCAACAATATGGCTGCCGGCGGGATGGTGGCGACGCTGGCCAACAACATCCCGATGTTCGGCATGATGAAGCAGATGGATACCCGCGGCAAAGTCATCAACTGCGCGTTCTCCGTCTCCGCCGCTTTCGCGCTGGGCGACCACTTAGGCTTCGCCGCTGCCAACATGAACGCCATGATCTTCCCGATGATCGTCGGCAAGCTGATCGGCGGCGTCACCGCCATTGGCGTAGCGATGCTGCTGGTGCCGAAAGATGAAAACGCACCGGCGGCGGCAACAACCGAAGCGGAGGCGCAATCGTGAAAACTCGCCAGCTGCTGAGCGTCGGTATCGATATCGGCACCACCACCACTCAGGTGATCTTCTCCCGCCTTGAGCTGGTTAACCGTGCGGCGGTGTCGCAGGTGCCGCGCTACGAATTCATCAAACGCGAAATTAGCTGGCAAAGCCCGGTCTTCTTTACCCCGGTTGATAAACAGGGCGGTCTGAAGGAGGCCGAACTCAAGGCGCTGATTCTGGCGCAGTACCAGGCTGCCGGGGTTGCCCCCGAATCGGTGGACTCCGGGGCGATCATTATCACCGGCGAAAGCGCGAAAACCCGTAACGCAAGGGCGGCGGTGATGGCGCTCTCGCAGTCGCTCGGCGACTTTGTGGTGGCCAGCGCCGGGCCGCATCTGGAGTCGGTGATTGCCGGTCACGGCGCCGGGGCGCAAACCCTTTCTGAACAGCGGATGTGCCGGGTGCTGAACATTGATATCGGCGGTGGTACTTCAAACTACGCGCTGTTTGAAGCGGGAAAAATCAGCGCCACCGCCTGCCTGAACGTTGGCGGGCGCCTGCTGGAGACCGACGGCCAGGGGCGGGTGGTTTATGTCCATCAGCCGGGACAAATGATCGTCGATGAGGTTTTTGGCGCAGGCGCCGATGTGCGCGCGTTGAGTGCTTCGCAGTTAGCGCAGGTAGCGCGGCGGATGGCGGAGCTGATCGTCGAAGTTATCGACGGCACGCTCTCTCCGCTGGCGCAACGGCTGATGCAAACCGGCCTGCTGCCCGCAGGCGCGGTACCCGAGGTGATAACCCTTTCCGGCGGAGTGGGCGAGTGCTACCGCAACCAGCCCGCGGATCCGTTCTGTTTTTCTGATATTGGGCCACTGTTGGCCACGGCGCTGCATGAACATCCGCGGCTGCGGGAGATGAACGTGCAGTTCCCGGCGCAAACCGTACGCGCCACGGTGATTGGCGCCGGCGCGCACACGCTCTCGCTTTCCGGCAGCACCATCTGGCTGGAGGGGGTTCAGCTCCCGCTGCGCAATCTGCCGGTGGCGATCCCGCTTGATGAAGCCGATCTGCTGAGCGCCTGGCAGCAGGCGCTGATGCAGCTCGATCTGGATCCGGGATCGGATGCTTACGTGCTGGCGCTTCCTGCTTCGTTGCCGGTGCGCTACGCCGCCCTGCTGGTGGTGATTGACGCGCTGCTGGCTTTTGTCGCGCGCTTTCCCAACCCGCATCCCCTGCTGGTGGTGGCCGAGCAGGACTTTGGCAAAGCGCTGGGCATGCTGCTGCGCCCGCAGCTGCAACAACTCCCGCTGGCGGTCATCGATGAGGTGAGCGTACGGGCGGGGGACTATATCGACATTGGTACGCCTCTTTTTGGCGGATCGGTTGTGCCGGTGACGGTGAAATCACTCGCATTTCCTTCCTGAGGGAACGACTTATGAAACTAAAGACCACATTGTTCGGCAATGTTTATCAGTTTAAGGATGTAAAAGAGGTGCTGGCTAAAGCCAACGAACTGCGTTCGGGGGATGTGCTGGCGGGGGTGGCGGCGGAAAGTTCGCAGCAGCGCGTGGCGGCGAAGCAGGTGCTCTCCGATATGACGGTCGCCGATATTCGTAACAATCCGGTGATTCCTTATGAAGAGGACTGCGTGACGCGCCTGATTCAGGATGACGTCAACGAAACCGCCTATCAGCGGATTAAAAACTGGACTATCAGCGACCTGCGCGAATACGTGCTTAACGATGAGGTCACCAGCGATGACATCGCGTTTGTGCGCAAAGGGCTGACCTCAGAAGTGGTGGCGGCGGTGGCGAAGGTCTGCTCCAACGCCGACCTGATCTACGGCGCGAAGAAAATGCCGGTGATTAAAAAAGCCAACACCACCATCGGCCTGCCGGGCACCTTTAGCTGCCGCCTGCAGCCGAACGATACCCGCGATGACGTGCAGAGCATTGCCGCGCAAATCTACGAAGGGCTCTCGTTCGGCGCGGGCGATGCGGTGATCGGCGTTAACCCGGTAACCGATGACGTGGAGAACCTGACCCGCGTCCTCGATACCGTCTACGGCGTTATCGACAAGTTTAATATCCCGACCCAGGGCTGCGTGCTGGCGCACGTTACCACCCAGATTGAAGCGATCCGTCGCGGCGCCCCGGGGGGGCTTATTTTCCAGAGCATCTGCGGCAGCGAAAAGGGGCTAAAAGAGTTCGGCGTGGAGCTGGCGATGCTCGATGAAGCGCGGGCGGTCGGCGCCGAGTTTAACCGTATCGCCGGGGAGAACTGCCTGTACTTTGAAACCGGGCAGGGCTCGGCGCTGTCGGCCGGCGCGAACTTCGGCGCCGACCAGGTGACGATGGAGGCGCGCAACTATGGCCTGGCGCGGCACTACGATCCGTTCCTCGTCAATACCGTGGTGGGCTTTATCGGGCCGGAGTACCTCTATAACGATCGGCAGATTATTCGCGCCGGTCTTGAAGATCACTTTATGGGCAAGCTGAGCGGCATCTCGATGGGCTGCGACTGCTGCTACACCAACCATGCCGACGCCGACCAGAACCTCAATGAAAACCTGATGATTCTGCTCGCCACCGCCGGCTGCAACTACATCATGGGCATGCCGCTCGGCGACGACATCATGCTCAACTATCAGACCACCGCGTTTCACGATACCGCTACCGTCCGTCAGCTGCTGAATCTACGGCCGTCGCCGGAGTTCGAACGCTGGCTGGAAACCATGGGCATTATGGCAAACGGTCGTCTGACCCAACGGGCGGGCGATCCGTCACTGTTCTTTTGATGACGCGGGGATGACACATGATGGATCAAAAGCAGATTGAAGAAATTGTACGTAGCGTGATGGCGTCAATGGGACAACCGCAGACGGCAGCAGCAGCGCCTGAGGCGACGGTGACGAAGTGCGCCAGCCGGTGCGAGGTCGCGGCGGAGAGCTGCGTGCTGGATTTAGGTTCGCCAGAGGCGAAAGGCTGGATTGGCGTGCAGCAGCCGCATCGTGCGGAAGTGCTGGCCGAACTGAAACGCAGCACCGCGGCGCGCGTGTGTACCGGCCGCGCCGGTCCGCGTCCGCGCACCCTCGCGCTGCTGCGCTTCCTCGCCGACCACTCGCGCTCCAAGGATACGGTGCTGAAAGAGGTACCGGAGGAGTGGGTGAAAACCCAGGGATTGCTGGAGGTGCGCTCCGAAATTAGCGACAAAAACCTCTACCTGACGCGCCCGGATATGGGCCGTCGGCTGAGTCCGGAGGCGATTGACGCGCTGAAGGCGCAGTGCGTGGCGAATCCTGACGTTCAGGTGGTGGTATCCGATGGACTCTCTACCGACGCGATTACCGTCAACTATGAAGAGATCCTGCCGCCGCTGCTGTCGGGCCTGAAGCAGGCCGGACTGAAGGTCGGTACGCCGTTCTTCGTCCGCTACGGGCGGGTCAAAATTGAAGATCAGATTGGCGAAATTCTCGGCGCGAAGGTGGTCATCCTGCTGGTAGGCGAACGTCCGGGGCTGGGGCAGTCGGAAAGCCTCTCCTGTTACGCCGTGTATTCGCCGCGCGTAGCGACCACCGTCGAAGCGGACAGGACCTGTATTTCCAATATTCACCAGGGCGGCACGCCCCCGGTAGAAGCCGCGGCGGTGATTGTCGATTTGGCCAAACGCATGCTGGAGCAGAAGGCTTCCGGCATCAACATGACTCGGTAAGGAGGCATCATGCCTGCATTAGATTTAATTCGCCCTTCGGTGACGGCCATGCGCGTGATTGCCTCAGTGAATGACGGCTTTGCCCGCGAGCTTAAATTACCGCCGCATATACGTAGCCTCGGACTCATCACGGCGGATTCGGATGATGTGACTTATATTGCCGCTGACGAAGCGACAAAACAGGCGATGGTGGAAGTGATCTACGGTCGTTCTCTTTACGCCGGCGCGGCCCACGGCCCTTCGCCAACCGCAGGTGAAGTGCTGATTATGCTGGGCGGCCCGAACCCGGCGGAAGTGCGCGCCGGTCTGGATGCGATGGTGGCGCATATCGAAACTGGGGCCGCGTTCCAGTGGGCCAACGATGCCGAAGATACGGCGTTTCTGGCGCACGTGGTGTCGCGTACCGGCTCTTATCTCTCGTCTACCTCCGGCATTGCGCTGGGCGATCCGATCGCTTATCTGGTGGCGCCGCCGCTGGAGGCGACCTTCGGTATCGATGCGGCAATGAAATCGGCCGACGTGCAGCTGGTGACCTACGTGCCGCCGCCGTCGGAAACCAACTATTCCGCCGCCTTTTTGACGGGAAGCCAGGCCGCCTGTAAAGCCGCCTGTAACGCCTTTACCGATGCCGTTCTGGATATTGCCCGTCATCCAATCCAGCGCGCGTAAGGGGGAAGCGATGATCAACGCCCTGGGATTACTGGAAGTGGACGGCATGGTGGCCGCCGTTGACGCGGCGGATGCGATGCTGAAGGCGGCCAACGTGCGGCTGCTCAGCCATGAGGTTCTTGACCCCGGCAGGCTGACGCTGGTGGTGGAAGGCGACCTGGCGGCATGCCGGGCGGCGCTGGATGCCGGCAGCGCTGCGGCGCAGCGTACGGGGCGCGTTATCAGCCGTCGGGAGATTGGACGCCCGGAAGAGGATACCCAGCGGCTGATCGCCGGTTTTCAACGGCTGCCGCAAACGCCGGAGCCGCCGGTGGTCGTGGAATCCTCAGAACCCTTGCTGACGCTGCTCTCTTCGACGCGTCAGGGAATGACGGCAGGGGAGGTGGCCGCCCATTTCGGCTGGTCGCTTGAAGAGGCCAGGAAGGCGCTGGAGCAGCTCTTTTCTACCGGAGCGTTGCGTAAACGCAGTAGTCGCTATCGCTTAAAAAATTAACCAGTCGGAGGTGCCGGGAACGCGAAAGCGCTCCCGGTTTATCAGATCATGAAAAAGAAAAAACCGGCCAACCTGCACCATCTTTATCATGAAGCATTACCCGAAGACGTTAAACTGACGCCGATGGTCGAGGTGGACAACGTCCATCAGCGGCGGACCACCGATGTCTATGAACATGCCCTGACGATTACCGCCTGGCAGCAGATTTACGATCAGCTGCATCCGGGGAAATTTCACGGTGAATTTACCGAAATCCTGCTCGATGATATTCAGGTCTTTCGCGAATATACCGGCCTGGCGCTGCGTCAGTCCTGCCTGGTGTGGCCGAACTCCTTCTGGTTCGGTATTCCGGCAACCCGCGGCGAGCAGGGGTTTATTGGCTCACAGTGCCTCGGCAGCGCCGAAATCGCCACCCGACCCGGCGGCACCGAGTTTGAGCTCAGCACGCCGGATGATTACACCATTCTGGGCGTAGTGATCTCGGAGGATGTCATTTCCCGCCAGGCCAGCTTCCTGCATCACCCGGAGCGGGTGCTGCATATGCTGCGTAACCAGTCGGCGCTGGAGGTCAAAGAGGAGCACAAGGCGGCGCTGTGGGGCTTTGTGCAGCAGGCGCTGGCGACGTTTAGCGAGAATCCGGAGAACCTTCATCAGCCCGCGGTGCGTAAGGTGTTGGGCGATAATCTCCTGCTGGCGATGGGGGCGATGCTGGAGGAGGCGCAGCCGATGATTACCGCCGAGAGCATTAGCCACCAGAGCTATCGGCGTCTGCTTTCCCGGGCGCGGGAGTACGTGCTGGAGAATATGTCGGAGCCGCTGACGGTTCTCGATTTATGTCAGCAGCTGCACGTCAGCCGCCGTACGCTGCAAAACGCCTTTCACGCCATTCTGGGGATCGGGCCGAACGCCTGGCTGAAGCGCATTCGTTTAAACGCGGTGCGCCGGGAGCTGATTAGCCCGTGGTCGCAGAGCACGACGGTTAAGGATGCGGCGATGCAGTGGGGATTCTGGCACCTGGGCCAGTTCGCTACCGATTATCAGCAGCTGTTCGCCGAGAAACCGTCGCTGACGCTGCATCAGCGGATGCGGCAGTGGGCGTGATGACGATCTATTTAGCGGATGGCGATTCGCGCCGTCATCGCAGGCCTGATAAGCGTAGCGCCATCAGGCAAAACAGCGCCGTATCTGGCCTGCGAACCGCACTATCAGGCAACGTTAAACCCAATCGCGCACCTGAATAAACGCGCTCAGCGCCGCTTCCGGGCTGCCCGCTTCCGGCTGGTAGTCGTATTCCCAGCGCACCAGCGGCGGCATCGACATCAGAATGGATTCGGTGCGGCCGCCGGTTTGCAGGCCGAACAGGGTACCGCGATCCCACACCAGGTTGAACTCCACGTAGCGCCCGCGGCGGTAGAGCTGAAAATCGCGCTCGCGCTCGCCCCAGACCCTCTCTTTACGCCGCTCGACAATGGGCAGATACGCATCGGTGAAGCCATTGCCCACCGCCTGCATAAAGTCGAAACAATGGTCAAAGTTCGGGGTATTCAAATCATCAAAAAACAGGCCGCCGATGCCGCGCTGCTCGTTACGATGCTTGAGGAAGAAGTAGTCGTCGCACCACTTTTTATAGCGCGGATAAACCTCTTCGCCGAAGGGCTGGCACAGGTCGCGAGCGGTGCGATGCCAGTGAACGGCATCTTCTTCAAAGCCGTAGTAGGGGGTTAAATCGAAGCCGCCGCCGAACCACCATACCGGCTCGGCGCCCGGTTTTTCCGCGATAAAGAAGCGCACGTTGGCGTGGCTGGTGGGGATATAGGGGCTGCGCGGGTGCACGACCAGCGAGACGCCCATCGCTTCAAAGCTGCGGCCCGCCAGCTCAGGGCGGTGCGCGGTTGCGGAAGCCGGCATCGCCTCGCCGTGCACGTGCGAAAAGTTAACGCCAGCCTGCTCAAAGATACCGCCATCGCGCAGCACCCGGCTGCGTCCGCCGCCGCCGCCTTCCCGCTGCCAGCTATCTTCGATGAATTCGCTGCCGTCAACGGCGCTGAGCTTTTGGCAGATAGCATCCTGGAGCTGGAGAAGGAAAGCTTTTACCTGGTGCGCATCGGGTCTCATTAACGTCTCTTCGAGTGGGCTTTCTGGTTATCGAACCAGTGGAAATAGCTGATGATGCCGTTGGCAATCGCTGTGGCGATTTTCTGCCGGAACGCGGTGGTGCCGAGCAGTTTTTCTTCGTTCGGATTGGTAATAAACGAGGTTTCTACCAGCACCGACGGAATCGACGGCGATTTCAGCACCACAAACGCCGCCTGCTCGGTATTGCGGCTGTGCAGCTTATGCACCGGCTTGATCTTTTTCAGGATATGCGAACCGAGCGTCAGGCTGTTTTTGATGGTATCAGTTTGTACCAGGTCGAACAGCACTTGCTGCAATAGGTGGTCTTTATCCGTCGTTTTCTTGCCGGCCACTTCATCCGCTCGGTTTTCACGGTCCGAGAGATACTTTGCCATGGCGCTACTGGCGCCGCGGTTGGAAAGGGCGAAAACGGAGGCGCCGGCCGCGCTCGGGTTGGTGAAACCATCGGCGTGAATTGACATAAAAAGATCGGCGCCGTGCTGGTGGGCGATCTCCACCCGGTCATAGAGCGGAATAAATGTATCGCCGCTGCGCGTCAGGCGCGCATCGATGCCGTTGCTGCGCAGAATGCTGCGCACGTTTTTAGCGATCGCCAGCACGACGTGCTTCTCTTTTGAACCGTTATGGCCGATAGCGCCGGTATCAATACCGCCATGGCCCGGGTCGAGCATCACGACGCGTTTGGCGCCTTTTTTCTTCGCTGCGGGTTTGCTGTGCCCATTGGATGTTTTCAATGGCTGTTGTTCTTTCGCGCTGGCCTGTGAGGCGATCCCTGAAAGCGTGATTGCTGCCAGCCCGGCTTTCAGCACCTGGCGGCGCGAAGCAAGTATTTTTAATGGTTTAAAAGTGCTCATTCGGCCTGAATTGCAAACAAGTGGTAACCAATGTTATATCGTATCGTCTTTTCTGATACGACCATTCAAAATAAGAATTGTTTTACTTTTCATTTCAATACATGACAAAGTCATAGTATGCCATTTTTTGCGGCTCATTGCGCCTGATATTGGCTATCGGGCACAATCACGCCATAATCTCTGTTTTTAACCGTCAATGGTGGGGAATACCATGGAGATACGCGTTTTTCGCCAGCAAGATTTCGAAGAGGTCATCACCCTGTGGGAGCGTTGCGATCTCCTTCGCCCATGGAACGATCCGGAAATGGATATTGAACGTAAGCTGAACCACGATGCCAGCCTGTTTCTGGTCGCCGAAGTTAACGGTGAAGTGGTTGGCACGGTGATGGGCGGTTATGACGGGCATCGCGGGTCTGCCTATTATCTTGGCGTGCATCCTGAATATCGCGGTCGCGGTATTGCTAATGCGCTGCTTAATCGGCTGGAGAAAAAGCTGATCGCCCGCGGCTGTCCGAAAATAAATATTATGGTTCGCGAAGATAATGACGTGGTGCAGGGGATGTACGAACGCCTTGGCTATGAGCATTCAGACGTGCTGTGCCTCGGCAAGCGCTTAATTGAAGATGAAGAATACTGAGTTTATCCCCGCCGATTTCGATACCCACGGCCGCCTGCGTTTGCCGTTTCTCTTTTGGTGCGTGCTGCTGCTTCAGGCGCGGACGTGGGTGCTATTTCTGATGGCCGGCGCGTCACGCCAGCAGGGCGACGCGCTGCTGAATCTGTTTTATCCGGACCACGATAATTTTTGGCTGGGATTGCTCCCCGGCATTCCGGCGGTGCTGGCGTTTATCATTAGCGGGCATCGTCAGCGCTTCCCCCGGCTCTGGCCCATGATGCGCTGGCTGCTGGTGCTTTCCCAGCTCTTGCTGTTGGTCTGGCAACCGCTGTTGTGGATGAGCGGCGAGTCGCCTTCGGCGGTGACCATCGGCCTGCTGGCGGCGGATCTTTACGCGCTCTGGTGGCTGTTAAGCAGCCGTCGGCTGAAAGCCTGTTTTCGCGAAGAACAGGTTTAACGGCACTTTTTGCCGATCGCGCACTCCAACTTGCGTTGAATACATCAGAAAGGACACTCAGTCATGAAATCGCTACGTTTACTTCTCTGCGCACTACCGCTGGCTTTAACCGGCTGCTCAACGATGAGCTCGGTGAACTGGTCGGCGGCTTATCCGTGGAACTGGTTTGGTTCCTCTATGGAGGTGAGCGAACAGGGCGTAGGCAACCTGACGGCGTCAACGGCGCTGAGCGAGCAGGCGATCGGCGACGCGCTCGGCAGCAGCTACCGCCTGCGCAGCGGCATGAAAACGGCTAACGGCAATATTGTGCGCTATTTCGAAGCGTTAAAAGATGACAAGGTCGCGCTGACCATCAACGGCGAGAGCGGGACTATTAGCCGCATCGACGTGCGCGATAGCAATATCAAAGCCGCCAGCGGCGTGAAAATCGGTACCCCGTTCAGCGATATCTACAGCAAAGCGTTTGGTAACTGCCAGAAAGGCAGCAACGATAACGGTGCCGTGGTGGAGTGCAAGGCCGAGGGTAGCCAGCATATTAGCTATGCCTTCACCGGCAACTGGAGCGGCCCTGAAGAGCTAATGCCCTCCGACGACACGCTGAAAAACTGGAAGGTGAGCAAGATTATCTGGCGTCGCTAATTTGATCTGAAGTGATTCGAGGTCCTGAAAAAGCGGGTACAATAGCGCCTTAAAAAGCCACAGCGTTGTGGTTGTACTATTTCAGGAGGAGCGATGTCTCAGGTTCAGAGCGGCATTTTGCCGGAACATTGCCGTGCGGCGATTTGGATTGAAGCAAATGTCAAAGGCGATGTTGACGCCCTGCGCGAAGCCAGCAAGGTGTTTGCCGATAAGTTAGCCACCTTTCAGGCGAAATACCCGGAAGCGAAGCTGGGGGCGGTGGTCGCTTTTGGCCATAACGTCTGGCGTCAGCTAAGCGGTGGCGTCGGGGCTGAAGAGCTAAAAGACTTCCCGTCCTATGGCAAAGGTCTGGCCCCGGCCACCCAGTATGATGTGCTAATCCACATTCTGTCCGCGCAGCATGAGCTGAATTTTTCTGTCGCTCAGGCGGCCCTGTCCGCTTTTGGCGCAGCGATTGATGTTAAAGAAGAGATTCACGGCTTTCGCTGGATTGAAGAGCGCGATCTGAGCGGCTTTGTCGACGGTACTGAAAACCCGGCGGGGGAAGAGACCCGCCGTGAAGTGGCGGTGATTCAGGATGGCGTCGATGCGGGCGGCAGCTACGTATTTGTGCAGCGCTGGGAGCACAACCTCAAGCAGCTTAATCGCATGAGCGTTCCCGATCAGGAGATGATGATCGGCCGTACCAAAGAAGCCAACGAAGAGATTGACGGCGACGATCGTCCGGATACCTCTCACCTGAGCCGCGTGGATCTGAAAGAAGAAGGTAAAGGGCTGAAGATTGTGCGTCAGAGCCTGCCGTACGGTACCGCCAGCGGCACCCACGGCCTCTACTTTTGCGCCTACTGCGCGCGTCTGCACAATATTGAACAGCAGCTGCTGAGCATGTTCGGCGATACCGACGGTAAGCGCGACGCGATGCTGCGTTTTACCAAACCGGTGACCGGCGGATACTACTTCGCGCCTTCGCTGGATAGACTGCTGGCGCTGTAAGATCTCCACTAAACCCTCTCCCCGCAGGAGAGGGAACCGTTCGGCGCGGCCGGCAGGCGTCGAACGTGTTCCGGTTCTGCATGCGTGATTCAGATAAGCTTTGCCATTCCCTTATTCTCTTTTCGACTTCCAAATCGCCAAACGGTATATAAAACCGTTACTCCTTTCATAGCCGTTATAAATATGATGATCAGCAGAAAATCATCATATTGATAAGGGTGCGCAATGGCCGTTAAATCACTAAAAAAAGGATATCTGGCGCTGGCTGCTTCTGTGCTGCTGGTCGCGCAGGCGCAGGCGACGGAATTGCTGAACAGTTCCTACGATGTTTCCCGCGAGCTGTTTGCCGCCCTTAACCCGCAGTTCGAACAGCAGTGGGCGAAAGATAACGGCGGCGATAAGCTGACGATAAAACAATCTCATGCCGGGTCATCAAAACAGGCGCTGGCGATTCTGCAAGGGCTGAAGGCTGACGTGGTGACCTACAATCAGGTGACCGATGTCCAGATTCTGCACGACAAAGGCAAGCTGATCCCCGCCGACTGGCAAAGCCGTCTGCCGAATAACAGCTCGCCGTTTTACTCCACCATGGGCTTCCTGGTGCGTAAAGGTAACCCGAAGAATATCCACGACTGGAATGACTTAGTGCGTTCCGACGTGAAGCTGATTTTCCCGAACCCAAAAACCTCCGGCAACGCGCGTTACACTTATTTAGCGGCGTGGGGCGCGGCGGACAAGGCTGACGGCGGCGATAAAGCGAAAACCGAGCAGTTCATGACCCAGTTCCTGAAAAACGTCGAAGTGTTTGATACCGGCGGTCGCGGGGCTACCACGACCTTCGCCGAGCGCGGTCTGGGCGATGTGCTGATCAGCTTCGAATCGGAAGTGAACAACATCCGCAAACAGTATGAAGCGCAGGGCTTTGAGGTGGTTATCCCGAAAACCAACATCCTGGCCGAGTTCCCGGTGGCGTGGGTGGATAAAAACGTCCAGGCCAACGGTACCGAGAAAGCGGCAAAAGCCTATCTCAACTACCTGTACAGCCCACAGGCGCAGACCATCATTACCGATTACTACTACCGCGTGAATAACCCGGACGTGATGAACAAACTGCAAGATAAATTCCCGCAGACCGAACTGTTCCGCGTGGAAGATAAATTTGGCTCCTGGCCTGATGTGATGAAAACCCATTTTGCCAGCGGCGGTGAGCTGGACAAACTGCTGGCGGCGGGGCGTAAGTAATGTTTGCAGTATCGACTAAACGCGTGCTGCCGGGCTTTACCTTAAGCCTCGGGACCAGCCTGCTGTTCGTCTGCCTTATCCTGTTGTTGCCGCTCAGCGCGCTGGTGATGCAGCTTGCCCAGATGAGCTGGGCGCAGTACTGGGACGTGGTGACCAACCCGCAGGTGGTGGCGGCCTATAAAGTGACGCTGCTGTCGGCGTTTGTCGCCTCCATTTTTAACGGCGTGTTCGGCCTTCTGATGGCGTGGATCTTAACCCGCTACCGCTTCCCGGGCCGCACGCTGCTTGATGCGCTGATGGATTTGCCGTTTGCGCTGCCGACGGCCGTTGCCGGCTTAACCCTCGCCTCGCTCTTCTCCGTGAACGGGTTGTACGGCGAGTGGCTGGCGAAATTTGATATTAAAGTCACCTATACCTGGCTCGGTATCGCGGTGGCCATGGCCTTTACCAGCATCCCGTTTGTGGTGCGTACCGTGCAGCCGGTGCTGGAAGAGTTGGGTCCGGAATATGAAGAGGCGGCGGAAACCCTGGGCGCCACGCGCTGGCAGAGCTTTCGCAAGGTGGTGCTGCCGGAGCTCTCCCCGGCGCTGATGGCGGGCGTTGCGCTGTCCTTTACCCGCAGCCTCGGTGAGTTCGGCGCGGTGATTTTTATCGCCGGCAACATTGCGTGGAAAACGGAAGTGACCTCGCTGATGATTTTTATTCGTTTGCAGGAGTTTGATTACCCGGCGGCGAGCGCGATTGCTTCGGTGATCCTCGCGGCCTCGCTGCTGCTGCTGTACTCGATTAACACTCTGCAAAGTCGCTTTGGTCGACGTGTGGTAGGTCACTGATGGCGGAAGTTACGCAATTGAAGCGATACGATGCGCCCCGCATCAACTGGGGTAAATGGTTTCTGATCGGTGCGGGCGTGCTGGTTTCCGCGTTTATTCTCGTCGTGCCGACGGTGTATATCTTCGTTCAGGCCTTCAGCAAGGGGCTGATGCCCGCGCTGGAAAACCTGGCGAACCCGGATATGCTGCACGCCATCTGGCTGACCGTGCTGATTGCATTGATCACCGTGCCGGTGAACCTGGTGTTCGGCACGCTGCTGGCGTGGCTGGTGACGCGCTTTAACTTCCCGGGACGTCAGCTGCTGCTGACCCTGCTGGATATTCCTTTTGCCGTGTCGCCGGTGGTAGCGGGCCTGGTGTATCTGCTCTTTTACGGCTCCAACGGGCCGCTGGGCGGCTGGCTGGATGAGCACAACCTGCAGATCATGTTCGCCTGGCCGGGCATGGTGCTGGTGACGGTCTTTGTGACCTGCCCGTTTGTGGTGCGCGAGCTGGTGCCGGTGATGTTAAGCCAGGGGAGCAACGAAGACGAAGCGGCGGTGCTGCTGGGCGCGTCAGGCTGGCAGATGTTCCGCCGCGTGACGCTGCCGAATATCCGCTGGGCGCTGCTTTACGGCGTGGTGCTGACCAACGCCCGCGCGATTGGCGAGTTTGGTGCCGTTTCCGTCGTCTCCGGCTCTATTCGCGGTGAAACCCTGTCGCTGCCGTTACAGATTGAGCTGCTGCAGCAGGACTACAACACCATCGGTTCGTTTACTGCCGCCGCGTTGCTGACGCTGATGGCTATTTTGACCCTGTTTTTGAAGAGTGTGGTGCAGTGGCGTTTAGAAAATCAGGAAAAACGTCAGCATCAGGAGGGAAATCATGAGCATTGAGATTGCCAATATTAAGAAGTCTTTTGGTCGCACCCAGGTGCTGAATGATATCTCGCTGGATATCCCTTCCGGACAAATGGTGGCGCTGCTCGGGCCGTCTGGCTCCGGTAAAACCACGCTGCTGCGTATTATCGCCGGGCTTGAGCATCAGACCAGCGGGCACATCCGCTTTCACGGCACCGACGTGAGCCGTCTGCATGCCCGCGATCGCAAGGTGGGCTTTGTATTCCAGCATTACGCGCTGTTCCGCCATATGACCGTGTTCGACAATATTGCGTTTGGCCTGACCGTACTGCCGCGCCGCGAGCGCCCGAATGCGGCGGCCATCAAAGCGAAAGTGACCAAACTGCTGGAGATGGTACAGCTTGCGCATCTGGCGGATCGCTTTCCGGCGCAGCTCTCCGGCGGGCAGAAGCAGCGCGTGGCGCTGGCGCGTGCGTTAGCCGTTGAACCGCAGATACTGCTGCTGGATGAACCCTTCGGCGCGCTGGACGCCCAGGTGCGTAAAGAGCTGCGTCGCTGGCTGCGTCAGCTGCATGAAGAGCTGAAGTTCACCAGCGTCTTCGTCACCCACGATCAGGAAGAGGCGATGGAAGTTGCCGACCGCGTGGTAGTGATGAGCCAGGGGAACATTGAGCAGGTTGACGAGCCGGAGCAGCTCTGGCGCGAACCGGCGACCCGCTTTGTGCTGGAATTTATGGGCGAGGTGAACCGTCTGCAGGGCACCATTCGCGGCGGACAATTCCACGTGGGCGCGCACCGCTGGCCGCTGGGCTATACCTCCGCGCATCAGGGGCCGGTCGATCTGTTCCTGCGTCCGTGGGAAGTTGACGTGAGCCGCCGAACCAGCCTCGATTCACCGCTGCCGGTGCAGGTGCTGGAAGCTAGCCCTAAAGGTCACTACACGCAATTGGTGGTACAACCGCTGGGCTGGTATACCGAGCCGCTGACCGTGGTCATGCGCGACGACGTCCCGCCGCACCGGGGAGAGCGCCTGTTTGTCGGTCTGCAGCATGCCCGTATTTATCACGGGAAGGAACGCATTGAGACGCGCGAGGATATTGCTCTGGCGGAGTCAGCCTGATAGGTTATCGCGTATGTTTTTCGCCCGGTGGCGTAATGCTTACCGGGCTTTTTATTGGGCAAAACCGTGAATACATTAGAACAAACAATCGGCAACACGCCTCTGGTCAAACTGCAGCGCATGGGGCCGGACAACGGCAGCGAAATCTGGGTCAAACTTGAAGGCAACAATCCGGCGGGGTCGGTGAAAGACAGGGCGGCCCTGTCGATGATTGTCGAGGCCGAAAAGCGCGGAGAGATTAAACCCGGTGATGTGCTGATTGAAGCGACCAGCGGCAACACCGGCATTGCGCTGGCGATGATCGCCGCGCTTAAAGGCTATCAGATGAAGCTGCTGATGCCGGACAACATGAGCCAGGAGCGCCGTGCCGCCATGCGCGCCTACGGTGCGGAGCTGATTCTGGTCACCAAAGAGCAGGGAATGGAAGGCGCGCGTGACTTAGCGTTAGCCATGGCGCAGCGCGGCGAAGGCAAGCTGCTCGATCAGTTCAACAACCCGGACAACCCGTACGCGCACTACACCACTACCGGGCCGGAAATCTGGCAGCAGACCGATGGGCGGATCACCCATTTTGTCTCCAGTATGGGCACCACCGGCACCATTACCGGCGTATCGCGTTTTCTGCGCGAGCAGGATAAAGCGGTGAGCATCGTGGGGCTGCAGCCGGAAGAGGGGAGCAGTATTCCCGGAATTCGCCGCTGGCCTGCCGAATATATGCCGGGCATTTTTAACGCGCAGCTGGTGGACGCGGTGCTCGATATCCATCAACAGGATGCCGAAAACACCATGCGGATGCTGGCGGTGAAGGAGGGGATTTTCTGCGGCGTCAGTTCCGGCGGCGCGGTGGCGGGCGCGCTACGTGTGGCGGGTGAAAATCCTGGCGCGGTAGTGGTGGCGATCGTTTGCGATCGCGGCGATCGCTACCTTTCTACCGGCGTATTTGGCGAAGAGCACTTTACCCAAGGCGCGGGAATTTAAACCTCGGGCGCGTCGAGCAGGTCCGTACCGTAGGAGTTATCCACGGTGCAGAGCCAGCGTTCACCCTGCTGATGAAAGACATAGGTTGCGCGCCGCGTGACCTGTGTTATCCCGGCTTCCGCCGTCGGGATATCCAGCCGGGTTTCCATAATCACCAGCGCATTGCCGCCGCCTTCGATAATCTCCATTTTTCCCTGCGTCACCACCAGCCGGTGCTGGAAATAGTCGGCAATGGCGATAAACGCGTTGCGGATATTTTCTTTGCCCCGCACTACCATGCCTGGCTTGACGACCAGCGCGGCGTCATCAGCGTAATACTCCATCAGTGTCGCGTAATCCTCCTGGGAGATAGCGCGATCGCAGGCTTCGATGGCGGCTTTAAGCTGTGGGTTGGGATTGGGCATTTCTGGCGATCCTTAAATTGCCGGGCTTTAATAAAAGCCTTTTGCTTACTTTGCCGTCAGCTTATCAAGAAACGCCCACAGCTTCTCATTCATTTCGCGATAATCGCAGGCACGCATCTCCTGTTCACTACGAATGAAACGCCTGCCTCTGGCGGCGCTAAGCTCCTGCTGCGAATGGGCGATCAGCAGCTCAATGACCTCAGCATCAAACTCCATGTGGCACTGGAAGCCATAAACCCGGTCGCTGTATTTCACAATTTGCCGCGGGCAGCCTTCGCTGGAGGCCATCACTTCCGCCTCCGGGGTCAGGCCTGGCATATCGTTATGCCAGTGGCCGACGACCAGCGAGGGGCCAAAATGGGCCAGTTTGTCATCCTGCAGGCCCGCGGTGGTGAGCGTGATGGGATAGTGACCCACCTCTTTTTCCGGACTTTGCATGACCGGCGCGCCCAGCGCTTCACCGATAAGCTGCGAGCCCAGGCATATCCCTACCACGATCCGTCCTGCGGCAATGGCCTGCGCAATCAAACGCTGCTCGGCGTGGCTATCAAACCAGGGGCACTCAGATAATGTCGTGCGCGGCGACTGCGGACCGCCGAGCACAACCAGCATATCAAAAGCGTTGGCGTTTTCCGGTAGCCTGTCCCCCGCGTATACCCGCGACCAGCTGATACCGTAGCCGCGCGCCTGCGCCCAGTGCAGGTAAGCTCCCGGCGCTTCAAAGACTTCATGGACGATAAAGTGGATCTGCATAGCGTTAACTCCCGTCACTGTTGTTGTAATATCTGGTATAAGTCATTGGCGAGCTTATTCATTTCATTGTCGCTGAGCGTCGCAAGCGACAGCCTCAGCCCGTGCGAAGGGGCGCGAATGCCGAACGTTTCGCCTTCGCGAACCAGCCAGCCGGCGTGCGCCAGACGGAGCGCTACCGGCTGGCTCGGCTCTTCCAGCGGGAACCAAAAATTAAGGCCGTCTCCCGGCGTCAGATGGGTGATTCCGCGGCTGGCGAGGGCGGCAATCAGCTTTTCATGCTGCTGACGATAGTGGCGCCGGGTTTCCGCCAGAGAGGCCATAAAGGTGTTGTCGTTAAGGCAGGCGATGACCAGATCCTGCAACAGATGGCTGACCCATTGGCTACCGGAATTAAGCCTCAGTCGCAGCGCCGCCGACGTGTCAGCGTCGCTGGCGACGATGGCCAGACGCAAATCTGGTCCCAGGGTTTTTGACAGGGAGCGTACCAGCGCCCAACGCTGACTTTCCGCGGCGATAGGGGAGTACCAGGGCGTGGCGGAGAGCAGCGCGAAATGGTCGTCAACAATCACCAGAACCTGCGGATAGCGGGCCAGTATTTCGCGTATTGCCCGGGCGCGGGATTCGCTGAGGCTACAGCCGGTCGGATTGTGCGCGCGCGGGGTAATAATGACCGCCCGGGCGCCGTTGCGCAGCGCCTCTTCAAGGGCCTCAGGCTGCATGCCTTCCCCGTCGACCGGTACCGGCGAAGGGCTAAAACCGGCGTAGCGCAGCATATTGATGCTGCTGAGAAAGCAGGGGTCTTCGATGGCCACGCTATCGCCGGGCAGCAGCAGGGCGCACAGCAGGCGCTCAAGCGCATCGACAGCGCCGCTGGCAAGGTTAATATCGGCATCCAGGTTCACATCGTTGTTAACCCAGCGGCTGGCCCACGCGGCCAGCCGTGGTTCAACCGCCGCATCGCCGTACAGACGAGGCGCTGGCGCAATTGCGCCGAGATAGTGCTTGAGGTTTGCCAGGCGAGCGGGGTCGGGATTGCCGCTGGAGATATCCTTCAGCGGCGAAGAGGGATCGCCACCTTCAAGGGCGGGCAGGGTATTATGGGTTTTAATGGCGGTACCATTACGCCCCTGGCTGATAGCCAGGCCAGAGGTCACCAGTCGCTTATAGGCGGCAGCGACGGTATTGCGGTTAACCGACAGCTTGCCCGCCAGCTCGCGGACCGGCGGTAAAACATCGCCAGGCTTGAGTGCGCCGCTTTGTACCAGATGGCGGATGCTATCGAAGATCTCACTGGCAGTTTTTCCAACGATCATTATTGACCTATGACAAAATGAATTTTAGCATAGGACGAATGATAATCAGAGTATGACCCGCTGTCCAGCGGGGGGAGAAAGGATGGGCCAGCAAGATGAAATACAATCGGTGCTCTTCAACGATAAAAGTCGGGCGCTTCAGGTCGATATTGTGGCCGTGCAGTCGCAGGTGGTCTACGGCAGCGTAGGCAACAGTATTGCGATACCGGCGATAAAGCAGCACGGCCTGCGGGTCATCGCGGTGCCGACGGTGCTGTTCAGCAATACGCCGCACTATGATACTTACTATGGCGGCGTTATCCCGGAAGAGTGGTTTGCCGGCTATTTAAAGGCGCTGGAGGAGCGTGACGCCCTGCGCGAGCTGCGGGCGGTAACGACCGGCTATATGGGCAGCGCCGTGCAGATTAAGCGTCTGGCGCAATGGCTGCTGCGCATTCGCGAGCAGCATCCTGAACTGTGTATTCTCGTTGATCCCGTCATTGGCGATGTGGATAGCGGTATTTACGTCAAGGCCGAGATCCCTGAAGCCTATCGTACGCATTTGCTCCCGCTGGCGCAGGGGATCACGCCCAATCTGTTTGAGCTGGAGACGCTAAGCGGTCTGCCTTGCCATAATCAGCAGGAGGCGATTATTGCCGCCCGTAGTCTGCTCTCTGATTCACTGAAATGGGTCGTTATCACCAGCGCGCCGGGAGAAAATAGCGCCACGATCAACGTGCTGGTGGTTAGCGCGCAGTCGGTCGAGGTGGTTGAACATCCGCGCGTTGAAACCGATCTGAAGGGAACGGGCGACCTTTTTTGCGCCGAGCTGGCGAGCGGTCTGGTATGCGGAATGCCGCTGGGCGAGGCCGCCCACGCTGCCGCGCAGCGGGTGCTGGCGGTTATGACCTGGACCAATGAACAGGGCTGCGATGAGCTCATTCTTCCGCCGCATAGGGAGGGAGAATGAAGAGCTATCGTTTAGTGGTGCGTCAGCAGGGAAGAGTCGTCGGCCATTTTGAGACCACCGGCAGCGAAGCCCTTGAGGATGTCTGCGAAGTGGGATCTTTATTTGGCGCCGTTGGCGGATATCAGTGTGATTTACAGGTTTCTGACAGCGAGAAGCGGATTCTGGAAAGCGGCCCGGAAGGGATGAAAATACTTTCGCGGGAGAAGTGCTATCGGCCGTTTAAAGCGGCGAGATAAAAAAATGGCGCCCGAGAGGCGCCATTCTTCTGCGGCAAGAATTACTTCTTGATGCGGATAACCGGTGTTTCACCCACGGTTACGCTACCGGACAGTTTGATCAGCTCTTTGATCTCGTCCATGTTGGAGATAACAACCGGAGTCAGGGTAGACTTGGCTTTCTCTTCCAGCAGCGGCAGATCGAATTCGATAACCGGGTCGCCGACTTTCACACGCTGGCCTTCTTCGGCGATACGTTTGAAGCCTTCGCCTTTCAGCTCAACGGTATCAATACCGAAGTGAACGAACAGTTCAATGCCGCTATCAGATTCGATTGAAAAAGCATGGTTGGTTTCAAAAATTTTACCGATGGTACCATCTACCGGCGCAACCATTTTGTTGCCAGTAGGTTTGATAGCAATGCCATCACCCACAATTTTTTCCGCAAAAACTACATCCGGCACGTCTTCAATGTTGACGATCTCGCCAGAGAGCGGGGCAACAATCTCAATAGTTCCGGTGTCTTTTTTATCATCAGAAACCAGAGATTTCAATTTATCGAACAAACCCATGATCTTCTCCTAAGCAGTAATTTGGGCCGCGCATCTCGTGAATTAGCAGATTGTTTTTTCTTCAATGAACTTGTTAACCAGCGTCATTAACTCGTCCGTTGTCGGTTGAGCAAGAGCCTGCTCTGCTAATACTTTCGCATCTTCGAAGTTCGTGTTACGGATAATCTTCTTGATGCGCGGGATGGAAATGGCGCTCATAGAGAACTCGTCCAGACCCATACCCAGCAACAGAAGTGTAGCACGTTCATCGCCCGCAAGCTCACCGCACATGCCAGTCCATTTGCCTTCAGCATG
This sequence comes from Klebsiella michiganensis, assembly GCF_015139575.1. GTDB lineage: Bacteria > Pseudomonadota > Gammaproteobacteria > Enterobacterales > Enterobacteriaceae > Klebsiella > Klebsiella michiganensis. The sequence continues at coordinate 1,568,392 of NZ_AP022547.1, forward strand.
AGAAGCATCAATAACTTGCTTAATCAGCGTCAGCACGGACGGGGACATTGGCTGGTAAAGATGTGAAATCATATCATTACCACGGTCAACTGCCAGAGTATACTGCGTTAAATCATTGGTACCGATACTAAAGAAATCAACTTCTTTGGCTAAGTGACGCGCAATTGTCGCAGCGGCTGGGGTTTCCACCATCACGCCAATCTCAATTGCCTCATCAAAAGCTTTACCTTCGAGCTTAAGTTCCTGTTTGTAGATTTCGATCTCTTTCTTCAGTGCACGCACTTCTTCAACAGAGATGATCATCGGGAACATGATGCGCAGTTTACCGAAAGCGGAAGCGCGCAGGATGGCACGAACCTGGTCGCGCAGAATCTCTTTGCGATCCATGGCGATGCGCACTGCGCGCCAGCCGAGGAACGGGTTCTCTTCTTTCGGGAAGTTCATGTACGGCAGCTCTTTGTCGCCGCCGATGTCCATGGTGCGAACGATAACCGCCTGCGAGCCGCACGCTTCGGCAACGGCTTTGTATGCTGCGAACTGTTCTTCTTCAGTCGGCAGCGAGTCGCGGTCCATGAACAGGAATTCTGTACGATACAAACCAACGCCTTCCGCGCCGTTACGTTCGGCACCTTCAACGTCGCGTACGGTACCGATGTTGGCGCAGACTTCAACCTGATGGCCGTCCAGCGTAATGGCCGGCAGGTCTTTCAGCTTAGCCAGTTCCGCTTTCTCTTCAGCGACCTGAGCCTGCAGGTTGCGCAGTTCTTCGATTTGTTGATCGCTCGGGTTAACCAGAACCTGATTATTCACCGCGTCGAGAACCAGATAATCGCCGTTTTTCACCTGGGTAGTCACGCTACCGGTGCCCACGATGGCCGGCAGTTCAAGGGAACGCGCCATGATGGAGGTGTGGGAAGTACGGCCGCCCGCGTCGGTGATGAAACCCAGCACCTTGTTCAGGTTCAGCTGTGCGGTTTCAGACGGGGTGAGGTCAGCGGCTACCAGGATAACTTCATCCTGAATCGCGCTCAGATCGATGATGGCCAGACCGAGGATGTTGCGCAGCAGGCGCTTACCGATGTCGCGTACGTCAGCGGCACGCTCTTTCAGGTATTCGTCATCCAGTTCTTCCAGGGCAGTAGCCTGACCTTCGATAACTTCATTGGCTGCCGCATCGGCAGTCATATGCTTATCTTTAATCAGGGCTATGATTTCCTGCTCAAGCTCCTCATCTTCCAGCAGCATGATGTGCCCTTCGAAGATGGCTTCTTTTTCTTCACCGAAGGTTTCACCAGCTTTGGTTTTGATGACCTCCAGCTGGGCGGAGGCCTTGGTGCGGCCATTCAGAAAACGTTCAACTTCCTGATCAACCTTATCGGCAGAAATTTTCTTCCGGTCGATGACAATTTCATCTTCTTTCAGCAGAAGTGCCTTGCCGAAAGCGATACCCGGGGATGCTAAAATGCCTGAAATCATAACCCTACCTTACTTGTGACTGATATTAAAAAGAACCCGTGAACTTACTCGAGTTCAGCCATCAGTTTTACCAGATGCTCAACTGCTTTTTGCTCGTCTTCGCCTTCGGCAGAGAGAGTGACAACGGTACCCTGGGTCAGGCCCAGAGTCTGCAGTTTGAACAGGCTTTTGGCGCTGGCGCTTTTGCCGTTGGAGGTTACAGTGATCTCAGAAGTGAAGCCTTTTGCTTCTTTAACAAACTGAGCAGCAGGGCGGGTGTGCAGACCGTTCGGAGCGGTAATAGTAACTTCTTGCTGGAACATTATATTTCCCCAACTTATAGGTTTAGTGTTGTGGACCTAAAGTTTAGCCTAACGGCCAAACTTTAGCCTGTATCGTTAGCGCCGGCATCACGTATCCGGCTCCGGCACCATCAGCGGAAAATCGCTGTGGAAACCTTCAGGCCGTTAACGTCTACCACGTCATTAAACATTATGCCGCTAAAGGAAGACTTGAACCAAATCATAAAATCGATTCAGCTTATGGAAATCCAAATCGGAATAATTTCGCGCATCGAAATAAATGTGCTGGTTAAATACCAGACCCAACGAAGTGAATCAATGCCAGGAGGGGTAAAAGTTTGATGTGCGCCACAAAAAAGCACCTGAAAAGGTGCTTTTTTACACGATATTAACAAGCTGGCATTACTGTTGCAGTTCTTTCTCGGTGAAGAGATCGGCAAACAATGCGGTGCTTAAATAGCGCTCACCTGAAGAGGGTAGGATAACCACAATATTCTTGTTGGTAAAGGCTTCATCCTCCTGCAGCTTCAGCGCAGCGGCAACGGCAGCGCCGGAAGAGATGCCGGCCAGAATGCCTTCCTCTTCCATCAGGCGACGGGCGGTGGAAATGGCTTCATCATTGGTAATAGCCACTACTTTATCCACCAGCTTCAAATCCAGGTTGCCTGGGATAAAGCCTGCGCCAATACCCTGGATTTTGTGCGGGCCTGGCTTCAGCTCTTCGCCTGCCAGCGCCTGGGCGATAACCGGGGAGTCGGTAGGTTCAACGGCAACGGTAATCAGATCTTTTTTACCTTTGGTGCCTTTGATATAGCGGCTCACGCCGGTCAGCGTACCGCCAGTACCGACGCCGGAGATGAAGACGTCGATTTGACCATCGGTATCTTCCCAGATTTCCGGGCCGGTGGTTTTTTCATGAATTTCCGGGTTGGCCGGGTTGCTGAACTGCTGGAGCAGGAGGAATTTTTCCGGGTCGCTGGCGACAATTTCTTCGGCTTTCTGGATGGCGCCTTTCATCCCCTTGGCGCCTTCGGTCAGCACCAGGTTAGCGCCCAGGGCCTTCAGCAGCTTGCGGCGTTCGATGCTCATGGTCTCCGGCATCGTCAGCGTCAGTTTATAACCGCGCGCCGCAGCCACGTACGCCAGCGCGATACCGGTATTACCGCTGGTCGGTTCCACCAGCTCAACGCCGGGCTTCAGCACGCCGCGTTTTTCGGCATCCCAAATCATATTGGCACCGATACGGCATTTTACGCTAAAGCTCGGGTTACGAGATTCTACCTTTGCCAGGATGCGTCCGTTACCGATGCGGTTCAGTCGTACCAGCGGCGTATGGCCGATAGTCAGGGAGTTATCTTCAAAAATCTTACTCATGGCCCGTCCTTAACTGTATGAAATTTGGGAGTACGGCTTCAGCATACCCGCTTAAAGAATATGCGGAAGTAAGGATTTAGCATATCTATATTCAGAAGAGAAATAATGGCAAGCCAGAAGTAATAAGGAGCGGCATAAGCCGCTCCGAAAGCGATAGCGCTACTTCCACATGGCGTGTTTGTCACGGTAGCAATCGACCCACATCGCCGTCGCGCCGCAAATCGCGACGGGCAGGATGACCAGGTTTAGCACCGGGATCATGGTAAACAGGCTGGTCAGGGCGCCAAACTGCATATTGGTCACTTTGCGCGTGCGCAGCGCCTGACGCATCGTTTTAAACGGCACCTTATGGTTATCAAAAGGGTAATCGCAGTACTGAATCGCCAGCATCCAGGCGCTGAACAGGAACCACAGCACGGGGGCGACGGTCTGGCCGATACCGGGGATAAAGTAGAGAAGCAAAAGGACGATGGCCCGCGGCAGGTACCAGGCAAACTTCTGCCACTCGCGCTTCATGATGCGCGGAACATCTTTCAGGATGCCGAAAACCCCGACATCCGGCGGCGTCGCGCCCGTCAGGCGCGCTTCAAGCTGCTCGGCCAGCAGGCCGCTAAAGGGCGCGGCAATCCAGTTGGCGATTGTCGAGAAGAAGTAGCCGAAGACAAGCAGAATAGAAATGACCACCATGGGCCACAGCAGATAGTTAAGCCATTGCAGCCATTCAGGAACATGGCTCATCAACGAAGGGATCCAGCTGTCCAGACGCGTGAACAGCCACCAGAATGCGCCGCCCATCAGAATAATGTTGACGAGTAAAGGGAGGAATACGTATCGACGGATCCCCGGCAGCCCGATCAGCTTCCAACCCTGCGAAAAATAGTAGACGCCACTACGCGGGGTCGTTACGGATGATGAAACCATAGTCAGGTAATGCTCCTTTTTTGACATCCAGGCTGAATGCCGGGCTATTTTATCGGGTTAGCAGACAATAACCAGTTAGGAAATGTTCGAAAAAACAGCAAAAAGCACGATTTAGTTCATCTTTATGTAGTGAAAGCCCCCGACGCACTTGCACTTGATGTAATCGGCAAATACTCTTAGTGAGTAAATGTTTGCCGTGGTGGCAAGGTGTTAGAACAACAGAGAATATAATGATGCAGGATTTGCGTCTGATATTAATCATTGTTGGCGCGATCGCCATAATCGCTTTACTGGTGCACGGTTTCTGGACCAGCCGTAAAGAACGCTCCTCGATGTTTCGCGATCGCCCACTGAAACGTATGAAGTCTCGCGACGATGAAGCGTCGGAAGGCGACGACTTTGATGACGATGTTGAAGGCGTTGGTGAAGTCCGGGTTCATCGGACCAGTCATGCGCCGAATGGCGTTCATGGGGAGCATGAAGCACCTCGTCAGCCGCAGCACCAGTATCAGCCTCCTTATGAGCGTCAGGCGCAACAGCCACCTGTGCGCCCGGAAGAGCCTGTCCGTGCACCGCAGCCGCCGCAACATCAGCCCGTTCACGCCCAGGCCCCGGTCCAGCAGCCGCAGCGCGCCGTGCCGCCTCAGCAGCCGGTACAGCCGCAGCCCGTTCCGCATGTGCAGCAACCCGTTCAGCATGCGCAGCAGCCCGTTCAGCATGTGCAGCAGCCGGTTCAACAACCTGCCGCCGCTCCAGAGCCGCAGCCGGCGCCGGAACCTCAGGCCCCTGAGCCGCAGCAGGCCGCGCCGCAGCCTAAAGAGCGTAAGGAGACGGTCATCGTGATGAACGTCGCTGCGCATCACGGTTCGCAGCTCAACGGCGAGCTACTCATCAATAGCATCCAGCAGGCGGGCTTCAAATTTGGCGATATGAATATCTTCCATCGCCACCTCAGCCCGGACGGCAGCGGTCAGGTGCTCTTCAGTCTGGCCAATATGGTTAAGCCTGGCACCTTCAATCCTGACAGCATGGCGGATATGATGACGCCCGGGGTGACTATCTTTATGCAGGTTCCGTCCTTTGGCGATGAACTGCAAAACTTTAAGCTGATGCTGCAGTCCGCGCAGTACATTGCCGATGAAGTCGGCGGCGTAGTGCTGGATGACCAGCGTCGTATGATGACGCCGCAAAAATTGCGTGAATATCAAGACCGAATTCGTGAAGTGAAAGAGGCTAACGCCTGATTCATCTTCTTGCGTTTCATCTACTTATCCTGAACCCCCGCCCGTCGGGGGTTTTTTATCATTGATGGTGTGATATGGAATCGAACGAACAAAAACTGACTGAACTGCGAACCACGCTTCGCCATCATGAATATCTCTACCACGTCATGGATACGCCGGAAATCCCTGATGCGGAATACGATCGGTTAATGCGCGAACTGCGCGAGCTGGAAGCTCAGTACCCTGAGCTGATCACCCCGGACTCGCCCACCCAGCGCGTCGGTGCCGCACCGTTAGCCTCTTTTAGCCAGATTCGCCATGAAGTCCCGATGCTGTCGCTGGACAACGTTTTTGATGAGGAGAGCTTCCTCGCGTTCAACAAGCGGGTACAGGATCGCCTGAAAAATACCGATAACCTGACTTACTGCTGTGAGCTCAAGCTGGATGGCCTGGCGGTCAGTATCCTGTATGAAAACGGCCTGCTGGTGCAGGCGGCGACCCGCGGCGATGGAACGACCGGCGAAGATATTACCTCCAACGTGCGTACCATTCGCGCGATTCCCCTGAAGCTACGCGGTGACAATATTCCGCAGCGGCTTGAGGTGCGCGGAGAGGTGTTCCTGCCGCAGGCAGGGTTTGAAAAAATTAATGAAGAGGCGCGGCGAACCGGAGGTAAAGTCTTTGCTAACCCGCGTAACGCGGCGGCGGGGTCTTTACGCCAGCTCGATCCGCGGATTACCGCGAAGCGTCCACTCACTTTCTTTTGCTACGGCGTGGGCGTGCTGGAAGGCGGCGAGCTGCCTGCCAGCCACTCGGCGCGCTTGCAGCAGTTTAAGTCCTGGGGGCTGCCGGTCAGCGAGCGTGTAAAGCTCTGCCATACGCCAGAGGAAGTGCTTACTTACTATCGCCAGGTTGAAGAGGATCGGCCGAAGCTGGGGTTTGATATCGACGGCGTGGTCATCAAGGTCGATTCGCTGGCGCTGCAGGAACAGCTTGGCTTCGTAGCCCGCGCGCCGCGCTGGGCGGTGGCGTTTAAGTTTCCGGCGCAGGAGCAGATGACTTTCGTGCGCGACGTTGAGTTTCAGGTCGGGCGCACTGGCGCCATCACGCCGGTTGCGCGTCTGGAGCCGGTACACGTCGCCGGGGTCCTGGTCAGCAACGCGACGCTGCATAATGCTGATGAAATCGAGCGTCTGGGACTGCGTATCGGCGATAAGGTGGTCATTCGCCGCGCCGGCGATGTTATCCCTCAGGTCGTGAACGTCGTGCTCTCAGAACGCCCGGAGGAGACGCGTGAGATCGTGTTCCCCACCCATTGTCCGGTATGTCATTCCGACGTTGAACGCGTGGAAGGCGAAGTGGTGACGCGCTGTACCGGCGGTCTGATCTGCGGCGCCCAGCGTAAAGAAGCGCTCAAGCATTTTGTCTCCCGTCGCGCCCTGGACGTTGACGGTATGGGCGATAAAATCATCGATCAGCTGGTTGAAAAAGAGTACGTGCATACGCCGGCCGATCTCTTCCAACTGACGCCGGGTAAACTCACCGGGCTCGATCGCATGGGGCCCAAATCAGCGCAGAACGTGGTGGATGCCCTGGAGAAGTCCAAAGAGACCACCTTTGCCCGTTTCCTTTATGCGCTGGGGATCCGCGAAGTCGGTGAGGCGACGGCAGCCGGTTTAGCGGCCCATTTTGGCACCATTGAGGCGCTGGAGCAGGCTTCAATTGACGATCTGCAAAAAGTGCCCGATGTCGGGATTGTGGTTGCCACGCACGTGCGTAATTTCTTTGCCGAAGAGAGCAACCGCGAAGTGATTGCTCAGCTGCGTAAAGAAGGCGTCCGCTGGCCGGCGCCGGTCGTGGTCAATGCGGAAGAGATTGATAGCCCCTTTGCCGGCAAAACGGTGGTTCTGACCGGTAGCCTGAGTCAGCTCTCCCGTGACGATGCGAAAGCCCGGCTGGTTGCGCTGGGGGCGAAGGTGGCGGGCAGCGTGTCGAAGAAGACCGACCTGGTCATCGCCGGGGAGGCGGCGGGCTCTAAGCTTGCCAAAGCGCAGGAGCTGGGAATTGCGGTGATCGATGAAGACGAAATGCTGCGTCTGCTCGGAGAGTCGCGTGGATAAAGATCAGCTTATTGAGATTGCCAACACGGAAATGCCGTTTGGTAAATACAAAGGGCGGCGCTTAATCGATGTGCCGGAAGAGTATTTGCTGTGGTTTGCCCGTAAGGATCAATTTCCCGCCGGGCATCTTGGCGAGCTGATGGCATTAACGCTATTGATTAAAACGGAGGGGCTGACCAGCCTGGTCGAGCCCCTTAAGCGCCCGCGTTAGGCTTCGGAGGCGCGGCTTTTCTCCTGCGCCTGTAACGCTTCGGCCTGGCGCTTATAGCGCCGCGCCAGCACCGCACAGACCATAAGCTGAATCTGATGGAAGATCATCAGCGGCAGCACCATTATCCCCAGGATAGAGGTCGGGAAGAGAATGTTGGCCATCGGAATGCCGTTCGCCAGGCTCTTTTTCGACCCGCAAAAGACAATCGTAATTTCATCCGCTTTATTAAACCCGCACCTGCGCGCCACAAAGACGTTAATCGCAATCACAATCGCCAGCAGCACCATGCTGACAATAACGATAAACAGCAGCGAACCGACGCCGACTTTGTGCCAGATACCGTTAACAACCGCCTCGCTGAACGCCGAATAGACCACCAGCAGGATGGAGGTCTGGTCGGTTTTCGAGATCCACTTTTTATGTTTTGCCACCCAGTTGCCAATCCACGGACGAGAGAGATGTCCCAGCACAAACGGCAGCAGCAGCTGCAGCATGATTTTGCCAACCTGCTCCAGACTCCCCCCCGCACCGTGCAGGTTCATCAACAGGCCGACCAGCAGTGGCGAAATGAAGATCCCCAGCAGGCTTGAGGCCGAAGCCGAGCATACCGCAGCCGCCACGTTGCCGCCCGCCAGGGAGGTAAACGCAATGGCTGACTGGACGGTGGCGGGAAGAATGCAGAGATAAATAAACCCGGTATAGAGCGCCGGATCGACGTTAACGGGCGCCCACCAGGCGAACAGCACGCCAAGCACGGGAAAAACGATAAACGTGCTGCACATGACCCAGAGATGTAAACGCCAGTGGCTGCCCCCGGCAACGATCGCCTCACGGGAGAGCTTGGCGCCGTGCATAAAGAAAAGCAGCGCGATGGCGGCGGTGGTTAAATGTTCAAAGAAGGGGACAAATCCGCCGCGCGCAGGAAAAAAGGAGGCCAGCAGGACGACGGTGACTAACGTCAGGGTGAATGGATCAAGAATGCGGAAAAATTTCATAAACGCTCCTGAAAATCGATGTCGCTATTGTGCTTTCTTTAGTTTGAGAAATAAAATCGATTTATTGCATCTATTCATGAAAAAAAGAGATGAATTATTCGCTACGTCAGTTGAAGGTTTTTGTGACCGTTGCTCGCGTCAAAAGCTTTAGCCGGGCAGGGGAGAGTATTGGCCTGAGTCAGTCAGCGGTAAGCCACAGCGTGAAAGAGCTGGAACATCAGACCGGCGTACGCCTGCTTGACCGAACGACGCGCGAAGTGGTGCTCACGGAAGCCGGACAGCAGCTGGCGGCCCGGCTTGAGCGCTTGCTGGATGAGTTAAACGGCACGTTGCGTGAGGCCGGGCGCGTCGGGCAGCAGCTTATGGGAACCGTGCGGGTGGCGGCCAGCCAGACCATTTCCGCCCATCTGATCCCGCAGTGCATCGCCTACAGCAACCGTCGCTATCCGGAGATAGATTTTGTTCTGCACGATCGCCCCCAGCAGTGGGTGCTGGAGAGCATCCGTCAGGGAGAAGTTGATTTTGGCATTGTTATCGACCCTGGCGCCGCGACCGATTTGCAGTGTGAGGCGGTTCTCGCTGAACCTTTCCTGCTGCTTTGCCGTTGCGATCACCCTTTCGCTAAAAGGGATGCGGTGAGCTGGCATGCGCTGCATGACCAGCGGCTGGTTTTGCAGGATTATGCTTCGGGTAGCCGGCCGCTGATTGACGCCGCGCTCGCGGGATTCGCCGTTACCGCAAATATCGTGCAGGAAATCGGTCATCCGGCCACGCTATTCCCAATGGTTGAGTCGGGGATAGGCATCAGCATCCTACCTGCGTTAGCGCTGCCGCTCCCTCAGGGAAGTCATCTGCAGGTGAAGCGGCTCACCCCGGTGGTGGAACGCCAGCTGATGCTGGCGCGGCGTAAAAACCGCTCGCTATCGACAGCCGCAGAGGCGCTGTGGGAGGTGGTGCGGCAGCAGGCTGGCCAGCTGACCGCCTTACGCGAAAACGACCCCTTGTATCAGAAATGAAATCAATAGCTTTTTAATATCAAACGTCCGGGAAAACTGTATTGGTAATCGATTGCGTAGCATCGTTATAACAGCATGGTAGCCAATCACTTTATCGATCTTTCAGTTTTTAAGGACAGCTTATGAGCGACACGCTTTTCTCACAGAATCCCTGGTATAGCGCCGATATTATTCGCGGATATAAGCCGGATTTTACGCCGCGGGTGGCCTTTATCCTGGGGTCGGGTCTCGGGGCGCTGGCGGAACAAATTGAAGATGCGGTGGCGATATCTTACGAGAAGCTGCCCGGCTTTCCGGTGAGTACCGTGCACGGCCATGCCGGCGAGCTGGTGCTTGGAAATCTGGCCGGCGTACCCGTTGCCTGCATGAAAGGGCGTGGGCACTTCTATGAAGGTCGGGGCATGACGGTGATGACTGATGCCATCCGGACGCTAAAGCTGCTGGGGTGTGAACTGCTGTTTTGTACTAACGCGGCCGGTTCTTTACGTCCGGAAGTGGGGCCGGGAAGTCTGGTGGCGCTCAGCGATCATATTAACACGATGCCGGGTACGCCAATGGTGGGCCTGAATGATGAGCGCTTCGGCGAACGCTTCTTCTCCCTGGCCAACGCCTATGACGCGGATTACCGCGCCGTTCTGCAGCGCGTAGCGGAGGAGGAGGGGTTTCCGCTGACTGAAGGTGTATTTGTCTCTTATCCCGGGCCGAATTTTGAAACGGCGGCGGAGATTCGCATGATGCAGATTATCGGCGGCGATGTGGTGGGGATGTCCGTCGTGCCGGAAGTCATCGCTGCCCGCCATTGCGAGCTGAAAGTGGTGGCCGTCTCAGCCATTACCAATCTGGCTGAGGGCCTCGGCGATGTGAAACTATCTCACGCGCAAACCCTGGCGGCGGCCGAACTCTCCCGGCAGAACTTTATTAACCTGATCTGCGGCTTCTTACGCAAACTGGCCTGAAAAAATAATAAATATTGACCCCGCTTGCGGGGTCTTACTTTAATGGCAAGGAACGGAAAAATGGGTATCGCCTCTCGCTTAAAACTCATGTCGTTTTTGCAATATTTTATCTGGGGTAGCTGGCTGGTCACCCTGGGTTCTTACATGATAAACACACTGCATTTCACCGGGGCAAATGTCGGCATTGTCTATAGTTCCAAAGGGCTGGCGGCCATTATCATGCCCGCCATTATGGGGATCGTTGCCGATAAATGGCTACGTGCAGAACGGGCCTATATGCTCTGCCACCTGGTCTGCGCGGGCGTGCTTCTTTATGCAACGACCGTCACCGATCCGGAGACGATGTTCTGGGTAATGCTGATTAACGCGATGACCTATATGCCGACTATCTCGTTGTCTAATAGCATCTCCTATTCATGTCTGGCGCAGTCCGGTCAGGAGCCGGCGACCGCGTTTCCTCCTGTTCGCGTATTTGGCACTCTTGGTTTTATTGTCGCCATGTGGACGGTTAGCCTGATGGGGCTGGAGCTGAGCAGCGCGCAGCTGTATATCGCCTCTGCCGCGTCGTTATTACTGGCGATTTATGCGCTTACGCTACCGAAAATTGCTGTGACCGAGAAGAAACCTGGCACCACATTGGCCGCGAGGCTGGGACTGGATGCATTCATATTGTTTAAAAATCCGCGGATGGCCATTTTCTTTTTCTTCGCGATGATGCTCGGGGCGGTACTGCAAATCACCAACGTCTTCGGTAACCCCTTCCTGCATGATTTCGCCCGCAACCCGGCGTTTGCCGACAGCTTTGTCGTACGCTATCCCTCTATTTTGCTTTCGGTCTCGCAGATGGCGGAAGTTGCCTTTATTCTCACCATTCCATTCTTTCTGAAACGCTTTGGCATTAAAACGGTCATGCTGATGAGTATGCTGGCGTGGACGCTGCGCTTTGGCTTTTTTGCCTTTGGCGATCCCTCTCCGTTCGGTTTTGTTCTGCTGCTGATGTCGATGATCGTTTACGGCTGCGCATTCGACTTCTTTAATATTTCAGGGTCGGTGTTCGTAGAGCAAGAGGCGGGGGCGCATATTCGCGCCAGTGCGCAGGGGTTGTTTATGACTATGGTGAACGGTGTTGGCGCATGGGTAGGTTCGGTTCTCAGCGGCATGGCCGTGGATTACTTCTCTGTTGATGGCGTAAAAGAGTGGCAGACCATCTGGCTGGTCTTCGCGGCCTATTCATTGCTGCTGGCGGTTGTTTTTGCTGTGTTCTTCAAATATAAACATGAACCTGAGAAATTAATGAAAAAAGCGCTGACGCATTAATCCTCTTCCGCGGCGGGCACATGTTCCGCCGTTTCATTTTTTCTGATGCAGTGTGGTAACTTTGCGCATTATCTTTATGCCTCAGGAGCGCATGACCCATGGAACGCACGCATCGTATCGATCTGAAGTTATTGCGCTATTTTCTGGCTGTTGCCGAAGAGCTGCATTTTGGTCGTGCGGCGGCCCGTCTGAACATGTCGCAACCTCCGCTCAGCATTCACATTAAAGACCTGGAGCAGCAGCTTGGCACGCTGCTGTTTGTTCGCCACTCCCGCAGCGTAGCGTTGACCCACGCAGGGAAAATCCTGATGGAGGAGTCCCGTCGTCTGCTTTCCAGCGCGAATCAGGCGCTGGCGCGCGTGGAACAGATTGGGCGGGGTGAGGCGGGACGGGTAGAGCTGGGCGTGATAGGTACGGCTATGTGGGGAAAAATGCGTCCGGTGATGCGGCGTTTTTTGAAAGAGAACCCTAACGTAGAGGTGCTTTTTCGCGAGAACATGCCCGCCATGCAGATGGCGATGCTGGAACGACGCGAGCTGGACGCCGGCGTCTGGCGGATGGCGACAGCGCCTTCTCCTGGATTTACCAGCCTGCGCTTGCACGAATCCTCTTTTCTGGTGGCCATGCCGGAAGAGCATCCGCTTGTCGCGCGTAAGGCGATCCCGCTTGCGGCTTTGCGTAACGAATATTTTGTCACCATGCCTTCAATACATACCGACTGGACGTTTTTGCAGCGCGTGTGCCAGAGCGCCGGATTCTCGCCGATGATTATCCGTGAAGTGATGGAGCCGCAAACGGTTCTGGCGATGGTCAGTATGGGGATAGGTATTACGCTCATCGCTGATAGCTATGCGCAAATGACGTGGCCGGGGGTGGTGTTTCGTCCGCTGGAAGAACGCATACCGGCAGATTTGTATATCGTCTATGACCAACAGCAGGCGACGCCCGCGCTGGAGAAGCTGATTGCGGAGCTGGTGAATTGATGGTCTGTGCCGGATAGCAAGATGAAGGCCCGTGTCGGCTTTGTCTATCGCAGATAGCAAAAAAGCGCCTTTAGGGCGCTTTTTTACATTGGTGGGTCGTGCAGGATTCGAACCTGCGACCAATTGATTAAAAGTCAACTGCTCTACCAACTGAGCTAACGACCCGAAGTGGTGGGTGATGACGGGATCGAACCGCCGACCCCCTCCTTGTAAGGGAGGTGCTCTCCCAGCTGAGCTAATCACCCACTTCGGTACTTCATTTTGCGGCAAGAAATCCAGCTGGCGAGAAAGTGGTGGGTGATGACGGGATCGAACCGCCGACCCCCTCCTTGTAAGGGAGGTGCTCTCCCAGCTGAGCTAATCACCCACTTCTCAATTTCTTGCTACACGGCGGAGACTACGTAAAGTAGTTGGTGGGTGATGACGGGTTCGAACCGCCGACCCCCTCCTTGTAAGGGAGGTGCTCTCCCAGCTGAGCTAATCACCCCCGCTGTGTGGAGTCGCATTATAGGGAGAGTTGAAAATGAGTCAACGCCTTTTCTAAATAATTTGTTTGTTCGTCGTAAAATTAAACAAAACGATCGCAATGTCATCCGTGGCGCATGATTTATAAACAAAAAGGGGAAAGCGTGACGTTGAAACGGTAACAACATTGAGGAATCAGCCCACGGTGTTAGAATATTCCTCCATAAAATCCAACGAACACTGCCGCGTGTCGGCACCTTTATCAAACGTAAGGCCACTTCATGAAAATCAAAACTCGCTTCGCGCCCAGCCCGACAGGCTATCTGCACGTTGGCGGCGCGCGTACTGCTCTCTATTCCTGGCTTTTTGCACGTAATCACGGCGGTGAGTTTGTGCTGCGTATTGAAGATACCGATCTTGAGCGCTCCACGCCGGAGGCCATTGAAGCCATTATGGATGGTATGAACTGGCTGAGCCTGGAATGGGACGAGGGTCCGTACTTCCAGACCAAGCGTTTTGATCGCTACAACGCCGTTATTGATGAAATGCTGGCAGCGGGCACGGCCTATAAATGCTATTGCTCTAAAGAGCGTCTGGAAGCGCTGCGTGAAGAGCAAATGGCAAAAGGCGAGAAGCCCCGCTACGACGGTCGCTGCCGCCATGGCCACGAACATCATGCTGATGACGAACCTTGCGTCGTCCGTTTTGCCAACCCGGAAGAGGGTTCCGTTGTTTTTGACGACCAGATCCGCGGTCCGATCGAATTCAGCAACCAGGAGCTGGACGATCTGATTATCCGCCGTACCGATGGTTCTCCAACCTACAACTTCTGCGTCGTGGTTGACGACTGGGATATGGAAATCACCCACGTTATTCGCGGCGAAGACCATATCAACAATACCCCGCGCCAGATTAACATCCTGAAAGCGCTGAATGCGCCGGTGCCGGTTTACGCCCACGTCTCGATGATTAACGGCGACGATGGTAAGAAACTGTCCAAGCGCCACGGTGCGGTCAGCGTTATGCAGTATCGCGACGACGGCTATCTGCCGGAAGCGCTGCTGAACTATCTGGTGCGTCTGGGATGGTCCAGCGGCGACCAGGAGATTTTCTCTCGCGAAGAGATGATTAAACTGTTCAGCCTGGGGGCGGTGAGCAAATCGGCGAGCGCGTTCAATACGGAAAAGCTGCAGTGGCTGAACCACCACTATATCAACTCGCTGGCCCCGGAGTACGTGGCAACGCATTTACAGTGGCACATTGAGCAGGAAAATATCGACACCCGTAACGGCCCGCAGCTGGCTGAGCTGGTGAAGCTGCTGGGCGAGCGCTGCAAAACCCTTAAAGAGATGGCGGCGAGCTGCCGCTATTTCTATGAAGATTTTGCCGAGTTTGATGCCGATGCGGCGAAAAAACATCTGCGTCCTGTTGCTCGTCAGCCGCTGGAAGTGGTGCGCGACAAATTAGCCGCCATCAGCGACTGGACGGCGGAAAACGTCCATCATGCGATTCAGGCGACGGCCGATGAGCTGGAAGTGGGGATGGGAAAAGTGGGAATGCCGCTGCGCGTCGCGGTGACCGGTGCGGGTCAGTCTCCAGCGCTTGATGTGACCGTCCATGCGATCGGTAAATCACGTAGCGTAGAACGTATCAACAAGGCGCTGGCCTTTATTGCTGAGCGCGAAAGCCAGCAATCCTGATCCTGATACAGCGATTGTTAAACGGCGGGGATAGCGAACCCCGCCGTTTTTTTTGCCCGTTACTTCGCATCAGTAATGCCAAGCCGGGACAGAAACCCGCTGATCCCCTCGCGCGCAAGAAAATCCCGCAGGTGCAGCTGCTCAGTTGGGGTCATCAGGTGCATGGTCTCGACAATCTGGCGCCAGATTGTGTCCGCATCGTTCACAAAGTATTTGACGGGCGGTTCCGCCAGCTGGTTATCCATGGTCAGATGCCGCAGCGCCGGGATATTTGCCAGGAAATCGATCACCGACCTGTCGATGACGATAAGACGAGCGCGTCCGCCTTTGACTCCGGGGATCGGTTCCGTCCGCCATTTTTGTTCTCTGGCCCAGCGGTTTATGGTTTGCCGGGCGAGGTTAAGGCACTCGGCGAGCTCCGCTGGGGTCATTTTATCTTTAAGTTTCATCATGCTTTCACCGATCGCGAATACCGAGTCGGTTGAGTAACCCGGTGATCCCTTCACGCAGCAGCAGCGACATCAGCAGCTTTTGCTCTCCCGGCGTCATCTCTTTACACAGGGTAAGCAGCAGAGATTCGAGATCGTTATCCGTTGCGGAATAGGGGACAGGGTTTTCGGCCACGCGCTGCGCGCTGCGAATAAACTCGCGAACCTGCTCATTAACATGTACGAGGCGCGCTTTGCCGCCCTGTACGCCGGGGCGCGGGGACGTTTGCCATCCCTCTTTACGTACCCATTTGTTAATCGTTTGCCGACTGAAGCCAGTCAGATGCGCTATTTCTTCAGGTGTCATTCGTTCCTTGAGCATACTATTTCCTGAGTAAATATGTGGGAATTAGTTGCACATGTTATAGCATCCTTTTAAAGGAAAGAGTGACATGTTTAACTTCTGGCTGCGATAAGGCTCGCAATGTCAGCCGTTTGTCTGCTTTTTCAGCGATCAAATAGCCGGGATTGATTTTGCCGTTGACACCTGGCGAAGGAATTCATATTATGCCGCCCGTCAACACGACATGCTTTACGTTACGGGGCTATAGCTCAGCTGGGAGAGCGCTTGCATGGCATGCAAGAGGTCAGCGGTTCGATCCCGCTTAGCTCCACCAACACCTGCACCCATCAGGTTTGGTTCGTAAAGAGGTCCTGTGGGGCTATAGCTCAGCTGGGAGAGCGCTTGCATGGCATGCAAGAGGTCAGCGGTTCGATCCCGCTTAGCTCCACCAAATTCGGAACCCTCGCTACGGCGGGGGTTTTTTGTTTGTCTGGCGGAGGAAATGTAAAGCATTCTCTGAATAAGTCAGCAAACCTCTGCGTTAAGTAATTTCAGATTTTTTCACTATTTAAAATCTTGCCTGCCTTTATTAAGCAACATAATATCTGTTGCCTGAATATATTTATTGCAGCCGGAGTTTTAATTAACAATAATGATTGATCATCTTAACATTAAGATCAAAAAAACTCTGCTGGCGCTCCTGGTCTGCTTTATCGCAATTCCGCTGTCCCGATTTATTTCCCCACAAACCATTATTGACGGAAATCAAATTTATCTGGCGTGGCTACCGCTGAGCTTAATGTATTCCGTACTTTTTATTTTTGGCCGCTACGCCGTTGCGCCATTGATTATCGCGTTTGCGATCACTAATGCCTGGATAATCGATCTGACGCTAACCCAGGCGCTGATCCTGCTATTTTGCCAGCTCTTCTCGGTTTTCCTGTCCTGCGCGATTGTTCGCTTTCAGCTTGGAAGGCGCTGGCGCGCTGGGCTGACGGCAAAACATATGGGCGCGAGGATTTTTTGGGGCGGCTTTTTTGCACCGCTCCTTTTGAAGGTCACCATGTATCTGGCGGGGCGTTTTTTTGCTTTTCCGTTGGCAATATCCAGCTATTTCGGCAGTATGTCGGTTATTTACACCATTATCGATATACAAAGCCTGATTAGCGCCGCATTAATTTTCACGACATTCTTTTATTATCCGTTGCGGATGATTATCAGTCCACGTTATGCGCGAGCATTCTGGCGCAATCTTTGCCACTCATGGCGGGCGGGCGAGCAGCGGGTATTTACGTTGTATTGGTTTGTGGCCCTGGCGGCAATATTACTGGTGCTGTGTACGCCTTATGATTCTGTTTTTATTGCCGGTTATTTAGTCCCGCTTATTTTCATTTTATACTTCATTGGTATTAGCCGCCTGGGGCATACGCTGATTCGCATTTCATGGTCCGTTTCAGCCTTTTTACTCGTGGCGTATAACCAGAATTTTTTACACGGCGTACAAACTGAATATTCACTGTCGTTTGTTCTTTCGGTACTCATTTGTTTCACTATCTGCCTGTTTTATATGGCGGATATCTATGCTCGCAGTGAAAGAATGAAGTTCAGATGGCGGGATCAGGCGGAAGAAGATCCGCTAACCGGTTTACCGAATCTGCGCGCGCTGGAGAGTCACCTGCAGCGGAATCCTGCTGTGGCCATCAGCAGCCTGCGCATTCAGAATCTGGACTTCCTGAGCCGCCATTATGGCATGATGATGAGAGTGGAGAGCAAACGGCAGATAGCCCGGAAGCTACAGCCGCTATTAGCTCCCGGCGAGCGAATATTTCAGCTCCCCGGCAGCGAGCTACTGCTGGTACTGAAGGGGCCGGAGCCAGAGGCGCGGTTAAGTCATATTGTTTCCACGCTTAACCATAAAAAGTTTAGCTGGAATAACCAGGCGTTAGATCTGGAATTTGGCGCATCGTGGGGCGGCTACCGCGGCATAGAATCTGAGCTTCACCCGATGCTTGGTCAGCTTAGCTGGTTATCGGAGCAGGCCGGCGCGGCGCGGCGCGTATTACCGCTGGACGCGGCGCAAGAGCAGATTTCCGATCAAACGAGCGAACAGGTACGGCTGCTGGCGAAGATTAAGCAGGCGCTTAACGAACGTGGGCTGGTACTGTACGCCCAGCCTATCCGGGACGCCTCCGGAGAGGGGTATTACGAGATACTGAGTCGTATGCGCTGCGGCAATACCATCATTACGCCCGATCGGTTTATCCCGCTGATTGCGCAGTTTAACCTGAGCCAGCGTTTTGATATGCAGGTGCTGGAAACGCTGTTTAGTTCGCTCAATCACCATCAGGGTCAGCATTTCTCCGTCAACCTTCTGCCCTATACGCTGATGCAAAAGGATAGCGCGGCGCAAATTATCGCGCTGTTTAAACGCTATAACCTGTCGGCGGAGGCGATAACGATTGAAGTTACCGAAGAGCAGGCGTTTTCCGATGTCGAGACCAGCATGCATAACATCCAGCTGCTGCGAGATTTCGGTTGCGGTATAGCGATTGATGACTTTGGTACCGGCTACGCTAACTACGAGCGTCTGAAAAGCCTGCGGGCCGATATCCTGAAAATTGACGGCTGCTTCGTGCGTGATATCGAGACCGATCCGCTGGACGCCATTATGGTCAAATCCATTATTGAAATGGCTAAGGTTAAGAAGATGAAAGTGGTGGCAGAATACGTTGAAACGCCGGAGCAGCGGGAAAAGCTTCTCGAGTTAGGCGTCGATTATCTCCAGGGGTATCTGGTGGGTAAGCCGCTGCCGTTGAGCGAACTGCGGGCATGAAAAAGCCGGGACTTGCCCGGCTTTCGCGATACCGCTGACGAATTACAGTACCAGCGCGGCGATAGACGCAGAGAGCACGCTCACCAGCGTAGAACCGTACACCAGCTTCAGGCCGAAGCGGGAAACCACGTTACCTTGCTCTTCGTTCAGGCCTTTAATCGCGCCGGCGATGATACCGATAGAAGAGAAGTTGGCGAAGGAGACCAGGAAGATAGAGATGATGCCTTCCGCACGCGGAGAGAGCGTGGCGGCAACTTTCTGCAGATCCATCATGGCGACGAATTCGTTAGAAACCAGCTTGGTGGCCATAATACTTCCTACCTGCAGCGCTTCACCTGCCGGTACGCCCATCACCCACGCAACCGGATAAAAGATATAGCCGAGGATCCCCTGGAAGGAGATGCTATAGCCGAACCAGCCGGTGACGGTGGCGAACAGGGCGTTCAGCGCGGAAATCAGCGCGATAAAACCAATCAGCATGGCGGCCACGATAATCGCCACTTTAAAGCCTGCCAGGATGTATTCACCCAGCATCTCGAAGAAGCTCTGTCCTTCATGCAGGTTAGACATCTGCAGATTTTCTTCGCTTTCGTCAACGCGATACGGGTTAATCAGCGACAGCACGATAAAGGTGCTGAACATGTTCAGTACCAGCGCCGCAACTACATATTTCGGCTGCAGCATGGTCATGTACGCGCCCACGATAGACATGGATACCGTAGACATCGCGGTCGCCGCCATGGTGTACATGCGGTTGCGGGACATCTTGCCAAGAATATCTTTATAGGCGATGAAGTTTTCGGACTGGCCCAGAATCAGCGAGCTGACAGCGTTAAAGGATTCCAGCTTGCCCATGCCGTTGATTTTGGACAGCACGGTACCAATCGCGCGAATGACGATAGGCAGAATACGAATATGCTGCAAAATACCGATCAGCGCAGAAATAAAGACGATCGGGCACAAAACCTTCAGGAAGAAGAACGCCAGGCCTTTGTCGTTCATGTTGCCGAAGACGAAGTTTGTCCCTTCGTTGGCGAAACCGAGAAGTTTTTCAAACATCTCGGAGAAGCCCTTCACAAAACCCAGACCAATGTCAGAGTTCAGGAAGAACCAGGCCAGCAGCACTTCAATGACAAGCAGCTGAATGACATAACGAATACGAATCTGCTTACGGTTGTGGCTAACCAACAGGGCCAGAATGGCCACCACTACGATCGCGAGAATAAAGTGCAGGACGCGGTCCATATTTGCTCCAAATATGAGGCAGGTTAAATTTCTGTGCACATTCTATGTAACAAGCGCAAAGAAAACGAGAGCCAGCACACACTATTGCAAGGATATGTGACTAATGGCAAAAATAGTGATCAACCATGCATTTTTGTTATGTTACGTAAAGGTTTTAAAAGTTGCTCGGTTGTACTATTCTGGTGATTAATTAAAAGCGTTTATCAGTTCCCCGGTTTTCCGTTGCCAACCCGCTATCGTTCTCTCCTATCACAGCAATCATTATCATCGCTCCAAATGAACTTGATAATCATTCGCATTTTGATAGCATAAAACATAGCAAAGGCTATATTTCCAGAGGCAGAAAATGACCAACAGTCGCGTTGAGAATAGCAGCGGTCGCGCAGCGCGCAAGATTAAGCTCGCCCTGATGGGGCCGGCGTTCATTGCTGCCATTGGCTATATCGATCCGGGTAACTTCGCCACCAACATTCAGGCCGGCGCCAGCTTTGGCTACCAGCTGCTGTGGGTGGTGGTATGGGCTAACCTGATGGCGATGCTGATTCAGGTGATGTCGGCGAAGCTGGGCATCGCCACCGGTAAAAATCTGGCGGAGCAAATTCGCGACCACTACCCGCGTCCTGTGGTGTGGTTCTACTGGGTGCAGGCCGAAATTATCGCTATGGCGACCGATCTTGCCGAGTTTATTGGCGCGGCTATCGGATTTAAGCTGGTGCTCGGCGTGTCATTGCTTCAGGGCGCTGTATTGACCGGAATTGCGACGTTCCTGATTCTGATGCTGCAGCGTCGCGGTCAAAAGCCGCTGGAAAAAGTGATAGGCGGGCTGCTGCTGTTTGTCGCCGCAGCGTATGTCGTTGAGCTTATCTTCTCCCGGCCCGCGCTGGCACCGCTGGCGAAAGGGATGATCGTGCCTTCACTGCCGACCAGCGAAGCGGTGTTTCTTGCCGCCGGGGTATTGGGGGCGACCATCATGCCGCATGTTATCTACTTACACTCATCGCTCACTCAGCACCTGCACGGGGGGACGCGCAAAGAGCGCTATAACGCCACGCGCTGGGATGTCGCCATCGCCATGACCATCGCGGGTTTTGTTAACCTGGCCATGATGGCGACCGCCGCCGCCGCCTTCCACTTTAACGGCCACACCGGGATTGCCGACCTCGATCAGGCCTATCTGACGCTGGAGCCCTTGCTGAGCCACGCGGCAGCTACCATCTTTGGTCTGAGCCTGATAGCGGCGGGTTTATCCTCCACGGTTGTGGGAACCCTGGCAGGGCAGGTGGTAATGCAGGGCTTTATCCGCTTCCATATCCCGCTGTGGTTTCGCCGGGCGATCACCATGCTGCCGTCGTTTATCGTCATTTTAATGGGGCTGGATCCCACGCGTATTCTGGTGATGAGCCAGGTATTGCTGAGCTTTGGTATCGCCCTCGCGCTGGTGCCGCTGCTGATATTCACCAGCGATTCCCGGTTAATGGGCGACCTGGTCAATTCCCGGTGGGTAAAACTGCTGGGGTGGGGGATAGTTGCGGTCGTTGTGCTGCTTAACGGCTGGCTGATTATTGGAACGATATTCAGTTAAGCGTGACGATGAAAAAGGGAGCCGAATGGCTCCCTTTTGCGATTAATGATGCCCGTGGCCATGTCCGCGTCCGCCGCCTGGCCCACGCCCCCAGCCGCCGCGTCGGTCATCGCGATCTTTCCAGCCTTCGCGATAGCCGCGTTCGTAGGCTTTACCTTTATCCCAGCCGCGATGCCAGCCGTTGTCGTGACGACGCCAGCGGTTATCGCGCCACTCATAGTGTCGACGCCAGTAATCACGGTCGCGCCAGCCGCCACCGTCCCAGTAGTTACCGTAATTGTCGCGATCGCCAATTTGTAATTTTATTGATGGCAACAGGGTGATTTCACCAGCGTTAGCGACCAATGGCGCTGAAGCCAGAAGCACTGCAGCCAAAATCAGTGACCTGAACATACTCTTCTCCTTCACGATCGGGGCCGTTGTCGGCCTGTTAACCTGATATTACGGGGCGGTAAAGCCCCGCCGCATCGGAGGAACTCCTAAATCGCAAGTGAGAGCACTTTTTGCTAAAGTAACAATGAATTTACACCGCAAGGATCGCGTCAATGGTGGCCCGTTCTTCGGCGCTGAAATGGCGGTTTTCCAGCATGCCAACCGCATCGTCGAGCTGCGAAGTTTTACTGGCGCCAATCAGTACCGACGTCACTTTCTCATCGCGCAGTACCCAGGCCAGCGCCATCTGTGAGAGCTTCTGTCCGCGGGATTCGGCCAGCGTATTCAGCTGACTAATCTTTTCCAGCTTGCTTTCAGTAAGCTGCTCCGGTTGCAGGAACCGGCTGCCGCTGGCGGCGCGGGAGTCCGCCGGGATACCGTGCAGGTAACGGTTGGTGAGCTGGCCGCCCGCAAGCGGTGAAAACGCTATACTTCCCACCCCCGCGCTCTGTAGGAAATCGAGTAATCCCTCCTCGACCCAGCGTTCAAACATCGAATATTTGGGCTGATGAATCAGACACGGCGTGCCGAGATCGTTAAGGATATTGACGGCTTCCCGGGCCTGTTCGAGCGGATAATTCGATAATCCGACGTAGAGCGCTTTCCCCTGGCGGACGATGTGGTCCAGCGCGCTCATGGTTTCCCGCAGCGGCGTTTCGGGATCGGGGCGGTGATGGTAGAAGATGTCGACATAGTCGAGACCCATTCGCTTAAGGCTCTGGTCGAGGCTGGCAATCAGGTACTTGCGCGATCCCCAGTCGCCATAGGGGCCGTCCCACATGGTGTAACCGGCTTTACTGGAGATAATCAGTTCATCGCGATAGGGCAAAAAATCCTCTTTCAGGATGCGGCCAAAATGACTCTCCGCCGAACCCGGCGGTGGCCCATAGTTGTTGGCTAAATCAAAATGAGTCATGCCGAGATCAAATGCGTGACGCAGAAGCTGGCGGCTGGTTTCCACCCGCGTTTCGTCGCCAAAATTGTGCCAAAGCCCAAGAGAAATCGCCGGTAGCTTTAGTCCGCTATGACCGCAGCGGCGGTACTCCATCGTTTGATATCGCGTGGCGTTTGCCTGGTAAACCATACTTCCTCCGCAGATAAAACAGGGTTGTGTATACGTTTACACTAAAGAATGTTTGCCGCGGAGTACA
Source organism: Klebsiella michiganensis (assembly GCF_015139575.1). GTDB lineage: Bacteria > Pseudomonadota > Gammaproteobacteria > Enterobacterales > Enterobacteriaceae > Klebsiella > Klebsiella michiganensis. Next base: position 1,591,444 of record NZ_AP022547.1, read on the forward strand.
CACCCTGAAGGCGTAAATTTTGCTTTCCACCGCCATTGTTGAGCGCAATCTGGACAGCGCACCTGCTTATTCAATACTCAACTTACCTGCACGAGAGGAGAGTAAGGATATGCAACCGACTTATACCATTGGCGATTATCTGTTGGATCGTCTCGTAGATTGCGGCATAGACCGCTTGTTTGGCGTACCGGGTGATTACAATTTACAGTTTCTCGACAGCGTTATCGCGCAGCAGAGCTTAGGGTGGGTAGGCTGTGCTAACGAGCTAAACGCCGCCTATGCCGCCGATGGCTATGCGCGCATTAAGGGCGCGGGCGCGCTGTTGACCACCTATGGCGTCGGTGAACTGAGCGCGCTCAACGGCGTTGCCGGGAGCTACGCTGAGCATGTACCGGTCCTGCATATCGTCGGCGCTCCCTGTACCGGCGCACAGCAGCGCGGCGAGCTGCTGCACCATACGCTTGGCGACGGTGATTTCAGCCACTTTTCGCGTATGAGTGAACATATTACCTGCTCTCAGGCGGTGCTGGCGGCGGGAAATGCCTGCCATGAAATAGACCGGGTACTGAGTGAAATGCTGACCCAGCATCGCCCCGGTTATCTCATGCTGCCGGCCGATGTGGCCAAAGCAAAGGCCACCCCGCCAGCTCACCGCTTGCTTATTCACACGCTGCCCGCCGACGAGAACCAGCTGGCCGGGTTCCGCGAGCACGCCGAGCGGATGCTCAGAAGCAGCCGTCGCGTATCGCTGCTGGCGGATTTCCTCGCCCAGCGCTATGGACTACAAAACGCTCTGCGAGAGTGGGTGGCGAAGGTGCCGGTTGCTTACGCCACAATGCTGATGGGCAAAGGGCTTTTTGATGAGCAGCAGCCTGGGTTCGTCGGGACTTACAGCGGGATAGCCAGCGCAGAGGATACCCGCGATGCCATTGAAAACGCGGATACCATTATCTGCGTCGGCACGTGTTTTACCGATACCATTACCGCCGGTTTCACCCAACACCTTACGCAGGAAAAAACGATAGAAGTCCAGCCCTTCGCCGTTCGGGTTGGCGATCGCTGGTTTAGCCGGGTACCGATGGAAAAGGCGCTGGATGTCTTGATCGAACTCTCTGCCAGCCTGGCGGCAGAATGGCATGCGCCAAATGTTCAGGCGCCGGGCGTCAGCGGCGCGCCAGAGGGGAGCCTGACGCAGAAAAATTTCTGGAGTACGGTGCAGAAACAGCTGCGCCCGGGAGATATTATCCTTGCCGATCAGGGGACGGCCGCTTTTGGCGCCGCCGCGCTTAAGCTGCCCGCTGACGCAACGCTGATTGTCCAGCCGCTATGGGGATCGATAGGCTTTACCCTTCCGGCAGCCTACGGGGCGCAAATCGCGGCAGCGGACAGAAGGGTGGTGCTGATTGTTGGCGATGGCGCTGCGCAGTTAACTATTCAGGAGCTGGGGTCGATGCTCAGAGATAAGCAGCGCCCGCTGATCCTGTTGCTCAATAACGAAGGCTATACGGTCGAGCGCGCGATTCACGGCCCCGAGCAGCGCTATAACGATATTGCGCTCTGGGACTGGAATCGCCTGCCTGACGCTTTTGCGCCGGATGTCCCTTCCCGATGCTGGCGAGTGACGCGCACCCACGAACTGCAGGAAGCGATGAATAGCAGCGTCGCCTCAGACAGGCTGACGCTGGTGGAGGTGATGCTGCCAAAAATGGATATTCCCGACTTTCTGCGCACGGTCACTCAGGCGCTGGAAGAGAGAAACAGCCGGGTTTAATCTCCACGCTTCCTGGCAATCATCAAGGGTTTACCGGCCAGCAGCAGCCAGGCCGGAAGCATGACGATACACAGCAGCGGAAGCAGCGTGGAATCGGGCACCACGACCGCTGCCATAAACAGGCTCAACCAGCCATCACGCGTCACTACCAGCGTCAGTCCGAGGATGGCGCAGGAAACGGTGATGGCTGCCGGCACGGCATCCACGTGTGCGTGAAGCATCAGGCCTAGCGCGACGCCGACGAACACCGCCGGAAAAATTCGACCGCCGCGAAAACCGCAGGCGGCCGCCAGCACCAGCGCCGCCAGCTTCACCAAAGCAATAAGCATGTAATCGCTGGCGGTTAACGTCTGGCTGAAGGCTAATTGCTGCATTTCATCCAGGCCTTTAAACAGCGTGATATGCCCGCCGACGACGCCCAGGATCCCCAATAAAAATCCGCCAATACCGAGGGTTAAGATCGGATTTTTCAGCCGCTGCATCAGCGCGTGCAGGCGCGGTAAGCACCAAACGCCAACCATGCCGACGGCAATAGCAATCAGCGTCACGATAGCGCCGCTAAAGATATCGACAAGCTGCCACCGCTCGTAGTGCGCAATAGGTAACGAAAAGTTGGGGTGGAAAAACAGCCCGGTGGTCAGAGAGCCCGCCGCCGCGGCAAGTAAGGGGGCGAAGAGTCGGTCCCAAAGCGGGACATCGTTACTGCTGTTCAGCGTTTGCGAAAAGATCAGCGCCGCGGCAACAGGCGTGCCAAATAGCGCCCCGATAGTGCCGGAGGACGCCAGGATCGTCCAGTCCAGCGCGCTGACTCGCGGGAAAAGGCGGGAGCCAAGCGCCACAGTGAGGGCGATATTAATCACCATGATAGGATGCTCCGGCCCGAGGCTAACGCCGCCCGCCAGGCCGACGATCAGCGCAGCGAGCAGGCCGGGCAGAGCGCCGGGACTCACCGGTGCGCCAATGAGTGACTCGGTGGCCGGATCGGGTCCGGCGTGACCAGGACTAAAACGCACGACCAGACCCACGGCGATGCCGGTGCCGGTGAGGATAGCTATCGTCCAGAAAGGGCCGCTGGCGTTCATACCCAGCAATCCAGGCAGGCTACTCCAGAGAATATTCTGCAGCATGGCTGCCGTTTTCATCGCCACAATCAAGACCAGGCTGGCAGCAATACCAATCACGATTGCGGGTATCGATAACAACAGCATCGTTCTGGCGCGCGGGTGCAGCATGAAAATATCCTTCTGAAGGTTTCGACGCACTACTTTGCCCGGGGGCGTTAAGGTCGTTGGCGCAAATGGTGCTGAAACGATAAAGTAAAGAGCTGGCCTGACGATTGGCCGCACAATAATTTCATAAATTACAGCCTAACTGTGACGTAGGTCGCTAAACAAAGGGCGCTTATGCGTTGGTCGTTGTTGTTAGGACGTCATGAATTTAGAGTGTGCCAAAGAATCATTTTGACTTTAGCGGAGCCGTAACGGAATGACAAAATTTGCTTTAGTAGGGGACGTTGGCGGAACGAATGCTCGTCTGGCGTTATGCGATCTGGCAAGCGGGGAGATCTCCCGTGCTAAGACCTATTCCGGGCTCGATTATCCCAGTCTTGAAGCCGTTGTTCAGGTCTATCTGGAAGAGCATAACGTCCAGGTAGAAGACGGCTGTATTGCCATCGCCTGTCCGATTACCGGCGACTGGGTGGCGATGACCAACCACACCTGGGCATTTTCTATCGCTGAGATGAAAAAGAACCTGGGTTTCTCGCATCTGGAAATCATTAACGATTTTACCGCAGTATCGATGGCGATCCCCATGCTAAAAGCTGAACATCTGATTCAGTTTGGCGGCGCGGAACCGGTGGAAGGCAAGCCGATTGCCGTCTACGGCGCCGGTACCGGGCTGGGCGTTGCTCATCTGGTACACGTTGATAAGCGCTGGGTGAGCCTGCCGGGTGAGGGCGGCCATGTGGATTTCGCCCCCAATAGCGAAGAGGAAGGCATTATTCTCGAAGAGCTGCGCAGCGAGCTGGGGCACGTCTCCGCTGAACGCGTCTTATCTGGACCGGGGTTGGTCAATCTTTACCATGCGATCGTGAAGTCTGACGGGCGTCTACCGGAAAATCTGCAGCCTAAAGATGTGACCGAACGCGCGCTGGCCGATACCTGCATCGATTGCCGCCGCGCGCTGTCGCTGTTTTGCGTCATTATGGGCCGATTTGGCGGTAACCTGGCGCTGACCCTCGGCACCTTTGGCGGCGTGTATATTGCTGGCGGTATCGTGCCGCGCTTCCTTGAATTCTTCAAAGCCTCCGGCTTTCGCGGCGGTTTTGAAGATAAAGGCCGATTTAAAGCCTTCGTCCAGGATATTCCGGTCTATCTGATTGTCCACGACAATCCGGGACTGCTGGGCTCCGGCGCGCACCTGCGTCAGACTCTGGGACAGATTCTGTAAGCCCCGTCTCTTACCCGAATAAAATGATTATTCGGGTAAATCCTCTACAGATGCATGAGCTGGCGAAACTCTTTCACCTTGCTGCGGCTTACCGGAACCTGAAACTCAAGGTCGCGTAGCCGCAGAATATAGGTGTTGTTGAACCAGGGTTCGATTTCGCGAATTTTGTTCAGGTTGACGCAGTACGAGCGGTGACAGCGGAAAAAGTGCGCCGGCGGTAGCTTGTTGCAGAACTCCGTGATATTCATCGGCATCACGAAGGACTCCTTGCGGGTATAAACGAACGTCATCTTTTCATGCGCTTCCGCGTAGTAAATATCGTGGATGCTGGTGACGATAATCCGTTCATCTTTAACCAGATTAATCGTGTCGTTTTCCCTGGCTGGATTGGCCGCTGCCCCGCTACCGGCGCTGACCTGCTGCTGTTGCTGCCAGGCGCCGGTCAGCTTTTGCAGCATGTTGATAATGCGCGATTCCTGGTAGGGCTTGAGAATATAATCAAACGCCTCCAGCTCAAAGGCTTCCACCGCATGCTCTTTCCACGCGGTAATAAAAACGATAAAGGGCTTATGCGCGAACTGGCTGATGTTTTGCGCCAGCAGTACGCCATCCAGAGATGGAATATTGATATCGAGAAAAATGGCGTCGACTTTGTTGTGCTGTAAAAACTTCAGCACATCCAGACCGTCGTCAAAGGTGCCGACAATCTCCATTTCGCTATGGGTGTTAATCAACCAGGTGAGCTCTTGCTGCGCGAGGAACTCATCTTCCACAATGATGACCTTCATTTTATCTCCGCTCATGACAGCAGCGACTCCGTAGCCACCTGGGGCGCGTGTTGGGTTGGCACATAGAAGGCAATTTCGGTCCCCGGCGTCAGGCGTCGGATATGCAGTCCTTCCCCGTACAGTAGCTTGACCCGGTGATGAACATTGAGTAAACCGATTTTATTTCCCGGCATTTCGTCAGCCTCTACCCTCGCTACCACCGCAGGGTCGATACCGTTCCCCGTATCGCGAACGCTAATTCGTACCCGATTCCCGCACTCATTGATGCCAATGGTCACCACGCCTTTTCCTTTGCAGGGCTGAATCCCGTGGACGATAGCATTCTCCACCAGCGGCTGAATTAGCAGGCTGGGGATCATAAAGCTGACTTCATCATCAATATCATAAATCACCGTCAGCTTGTCGCCGAAGCGAGCCTGTTCAATCGCGATGTAATCCTTGATTTGATACAGCTCCCTTTTGATATCTATCTGTTCATCATCTTTTAATTCAATGTTGTAGCGTAAATAGCGCGACAAATTAAAAATTAACTGACGCGCGGTGTCCGGATTCATGCGAATCGACGATGAAATGGCGTTCAGCGCATTAAATAAGAAATGGGGATTGATTTTGCTTTGCAGCGCCCGCAGCTCGGCTTTATTGGCCATTTCACGCAGCTGTTCAGCGCGGGAAACCTCCAGCTGCGTAGAGATGATTTGCGACAGGCCTACCGCCATTTCCTGCAATGAGGAGGTGATGCGGTGCGCGTGGCAGTAATAGATTTTTAGCGTACCGGTGACGACGCCTTTTTCCCACAGCGGAATGACCAGCATAGAGTGTATTTCCGGCGTCCGATGAGCCTCATCATTGTTTTTAATAATGATTTTTCCATAGCGGATCGCCTGTTGCGTCGTCGGGCTGATAAAGTCATCGTTATCGCGGTAGTTGATTTCCCCGACGCCGACGTAGGCCATCACGTGTTGGGTATTGGTAATCGCGACGGCATCGGCACTGATATCGCGGCGGATAATGTCGCATACCTGACGCAGGGACTCGCTGTTGACGTGGCGAAATAGCGGGAGCGTTTTGTTGGCGATGTCGAGCGCCAGTTTTGCCTGACGGGCGGCGCTGGCTTCCTTTTCCCCCTCAACGCTCTGCACCAGCAAAACGATAAAGCCGATACATACGCTGCCAAGGATCATCGGAATACCAATCTTAGACACGATGTCTATCCCCAGCGCGAATGAAGGCGCCCACACGATCACGAGAATCATGGTTAAGGTTTCGCATAGCATCCCGGCGAGGATCCCCGCTTTCCAGCGCTGTGCTTTCGGCACTTTACGACCAATAAAACCAGAGAGCAGACCGGCGACAATGCTGGTAATAAAGCAGGGGACGGCGGTGACGCCATCAATATCAATCAGGTAGCGATGTACGCCGGCGATCGCGCCGACAATAGCCCCAACCCACGGGCCGAACAGGATCCCGCCGGACATGACCGCGATAATACGCACGTTGACCAGCGATCCCTCGACCGGTACGCCTGACCAGGTGCTAAAGAGGGCAAAGAGAGAGAAGATCGCGGTAACGGCCAGCAATTCTTTAGGGGTGTGCGCGGATTTATGCAGAAGTTCACGAAACAGGCGCAGGCGAATGAGGAAAAAGAGACAAATCAGCATTAATGCCGCGCGGTCAAAAACCGCCAGCAGCATAGTAAATATTTCGTGCATGTGTGCGCCGTGTTAATCGCGAGAAAGCAACATGATAGAAAACCTCGCGGCAGAAGGCCAGCTGAAGGCATGAATAGGGAAAAGTCTTACAAATAAAAGGGGATTAATAACAAACACCCGCGATTCAATAGCGTCTACGGATGAGCAAGCATTTAAGTAAAATTAAAGATATCAGCATGTTAATTTTGATGTAGTAGGCGAGGAGGGGAAAGAACGTTGCTGCCGTATTTAGTCGGACTGATGCCCGTTTTTATCGCCAGAAATTATTTTTCTCAGCCCCTCTCGACAGCAGGAAAATTTTCGGGTTATTTTCTAAACGTGCTGCACAGGCAGCAGCGTCGCTCGGACGGTCCGGGCGCTAACGTTAATCCGAGGAATCTATGGCTGAATTCAGTCCTGAACGCCGTTTTACGCGTATCGATCGTCTCCCCCCTTACGTTTTTAATATCACTGCTGAACTAAAAATGGCTGCGCGACGCCGCGGCGAAGATATTATTGATTTCAGCATGGGTAACCCCGATGGCGCCACTCCGCCGCATATCGTTGAGAAACTCTGCACCGTTGCCCAGCGTCCCGATACCCACGGCTATTCTACTTCCCGCGGCATTCCGCGCCTGCGCCGGGCGATTTCTCGCTGGTATCAAGAGCGCTATAACGTTGAGATCGATCCGGAATCAGAAGCGATAGTCACCATTGGTTCAAAAGAGGGGCTGGCGCATCTGATGCTGGCGACGCTTGACCATGGCGATACCGTACTGGTGCCAAATCCCAGCTATCCCATCCATATTTACGGTGCGGTGATTGCCGGAGCCCAGGTACGTTCGGTACCTCTGGTCGAAGGCGTGGATTTCTTCAACGAGCTTGAGCGCGCGATTCGTGAGAGTTACCCGAAGCCGAAAATGATGATCCTCGGTTTCCCCTCCAACCCGACCGCACAGTGCGTCGAACTGGAGTTCTTTGAGAAAGTCGTGGCGCTGGCGAAGCGTTATGACGTGCTGGTGGTGCACGATCTGGCCTATGCCGATATTGTTTACGATGGCTGGAAAGCACCCTCTATCATGCAGGTCCCCGGCGCGCGCGATGTCGCCGTCGAATTCTTTACGCTCTCTAAAAGCTATAATATGGCGGGCTGGCGTATCGGCTTCATGGTCGGTAACAAAACGTTGGTTAATGCGCTGGCGCGCATTAAAAGCTATCACGATTACGGCACTTTCACCCCTCTACAGGTTGCGGCGATTGCCGCGCTTGAAGGCGATCAGCAGTGCGTTCGCGACATTGCCGAGCAGTATAAACGTCGTCGCGATGTGCTGGTGAAAGGGCTGCATGAGGCTGGATGGATGGTGGAATGTCCGAAGGCGTCAATGTATGTCTGGGCGAAGATCCCAGAGCAGTATGCGGCGATGGGCTCACTGGAGTTTGCTAAAAAGCTGCTGCAGGATGCAAAAGTCTGCGTTTCTCCGGGCATTGGCTTTGGAGACTATGGCGATACCCATGTACGCTTCGCGTTAATTGAGAACCGCGATCGTATCCGCCAGGCGGTGCGCGGCATAAAATCGATGTTCCGTGCCGACGGGCTGCTTCCCGCGTCGGCTAAGTTAACCAGCGAAAGCCACGAATAAAAAAAGGAGCCGAGAGGCTCCTTTTTTTAACACCGTTAAAGCTAGATCATCAGGGCGAAAGTACCGGCCCAAACGATGACCATAAAAGAAATGCCCATTAAGAAATATTTCACGACTCATCACTCCGCGCTCTCGGCGAGACGCCTTAAATGAATTTGCTCTTCATTGCCTGCTCAGCTATCGCTCACGAAAACGACGCTTTTTCAGCGGGCGGTAGCTGTAAATTCTGAGCGTAAACGGCTCCAGATGGCGCTAATGTACGCCTAAAAAATGAGGGAAACAAGAGCCATTTTTTTATTAATTTTTAGTTACTTACGAGTGTCGTGATTCGGCGACACATTAATTTCATTCGGTATTAAATTTCATTCTGGCGACGGTCATTAACAACAGTTTTTGTACTGATATAGTTGTTTGATTTTGTGCTTTTTTCTGCCTGAATGCGGGAGGAGTTAACTATCCCGCATGAGGAGATGACGGGTTCAGCGAGCGGCTGAATCCTGATGTTGCCACTCTTGCGGGTAGCGTGCGGGAGCGAAACGCAGCGTTATGGCCATTAAGGCCAGGACGCAGGCGGCGTGAAGCATCCAGTCGAGCTGGTAATTGCCGCTTAAACTCCGCAGCAGTCCCGACAGCCAGGGGGAAAGCCCGGCGACAATAAAGCCCACTCCCTGCATAAACGCGACCAGTCGGCCCGCAATGGCGGGGTGCCTGGCGTGATCGAGCGCCAGGACCAGACACAGCGGAAATGCGCCGCCAAGCCCAATACCGCAGCAGATGGCCCAGACAAGCGGTACCTGCTGCGGTAGCCAGATAAAACCGCAGAAGCCGACAAGCTGTAAGGCCAATGCCAGCATCAGAAGCGTTCGTCGATCCTCATGTCTGGCCAGGATGGGCAGCAGGAGCGCTCCGCCGGTCTGGCCGATGGTCATTAACGCCAGCAGGGTACCGCTGAACTGCGCGCTGTAGCCCGACTGCATATAGTAAGGCGGCAACCAGGCAATCAGGCTGGCATAGCCGCCGTTGATCAAACCAAAATAGAGGCTAAGCGTCCACGCGCGACGATGGCGAAAAAGCGTGACCCGGGTTGTTGATGGCGTCCGGGCGGGTAACGTTCGGCTTAGAGGCCACCAGCAGAGGAGCGCGGCGGCGGCGGGTAACGCCCACCACGCAAGCGCGTGATACCAGATAGCGCTATGCTGCGCCACCAGCCACGGCGTGAATGCGGCGCCCAGGCCGCCGCCACCCATCAGCGCCGCGGACCAGAGCCCCATCACCTGCGGCGTCCGACGATGAAAAAGACGCTTTATCACCGCGGGAATGAGCGCCTGAATAATACCAATGCCGATTCCGCCAAGGAGCGCGCTGCTGAGTAATAGCGCGCTCTGCGGCGCCAGTTCGCGAAGTAAAGCCCCGGCGACGATCGTTAACAGGCTGAGGGAGATACTTTGGCGCTCGCTGAAATGACGGTTAATCCAGCCGCCGGCTAGCGCCAGCAGACCCATGGCGATCACCGGTAGCGCGGTGAGCAGAGAGGCAAGCGTGAAGCTCATGCCGCTTGCCTGCTGGATCTGCGGAAGGAGCGGTCCAACGGAGGTCAGCAGCGGACGCATATTGATACCGATAAGCACCAGCACCAGCAGTATCGTGCCATTACGTTGCGTCAGGTTCATCGTTGAGTAGCCGGCGTTTGTTTCGCTGTGGGGAAGGTATTGAGGCAACTCATGCCGATCTCCTGTGGCGTTTGGTAAAGAATCGCGAGCAGAGTACGTAACTTATTTCATAAGTTAAAATACTTAATTATGATTGAGTTCATTTGAATTTCTTATGGATGAATTCATGCTGCCGCGACACCTCAACTACTTCATTGCCGTTGCTGAACACGGCGGCTTTACGCGAGCGGCAGCCATCCTGCATGTTTCACAACCGGCTTTGTCGCAGCAGATTCGACAGCTGGAAGAGACGCTGGGAGTACGGCTTTTTGATCGCAGCGGGCGCAACACTTGCCTGACGGACGCCGGCAAGGTCTGGTTAATTTATGCGCGCCGGGCTTTACGGGAACTGGCCGAGGGGCAGCGCGCGCTCCATGACGTTGAAGATTTGCAGCGCGGTACCCTACGTGTAGCGATGATGCCAACCTTTACCCATTATTTTATGGGGCCGCTGGTGGCTTCGTTTTATCAACGTTACCCGAATATAACGCTGGATATACAAGAGCTGGCGCAGAATCGAATGGAGACTCTGCTGCTCAATGATGAGCTGGATATCGGGATCGCTTTCGACGGTAGCGATTCACGGGATATTGTGTCTCAGCCGCTGCTCTCTGAAACCCTGGCGCTGGTGGTTGGCCGCTCTCATCCTCTGGCGGCGACCCGCCGTGTGGCGCTGACGGCGCTCAATCAGGCGTCACTGATTCTGCTAAGCAGCGCTTTTGCTACTCGCGAGCAAATCGATCGCGACTGCCGACAGCGCGGTATTCAACCGAAAGTGCAGATGGAGGCCAACTCGATTAGCGCAGTGCTGACCGTGGTTGAACGCACGTCGTTGGCAACCTTGCTTCCTGCTGCCATTGTTCAGGGGCGTGACGATTTAACCGCGATCGAACTCGCGCCATCATTACTGGAAAGAACCGCGTGTTTGATACAGCGAAAGGGGGCCTGGCAAAGCGCCGCGACCCGAGAGTTTATACTAATGGCACATCAGGCTGCGTCAATATTGAGCGCAGGACAGGGATTTAACGAATCGACTGAGAGAGATTTAACGTTACGTTGATTCGCTGTATATAAAGTATTTCATATACATCAGGAGCGTTTATAGAGAACGATTTTATTATGAAGCCAGATTCATCTCTGAATTCATATTGAAATGCATTTCACATTTGCTACTGCATTGCGCGCCCTGTACCTATGGCGTTGTAATGATTCATTCTGATTTAATTAAATTAAAGAAGTATTATTCGAACGTATATTCTGACGCCGGTAGATTAATGCTGCCGTAGCTGGAAACCACGCCTTCAGACCTGAGTTTATCCATAGCTCTATTAAATATTTTACTTTTTTTGTTTTCAGTCGCGTTAAGCATGTTATCGCCAAAATGGGGATTGGATTGAATGATGTGATTGATAAATTCAATGAGCAACTTATTTTGCATAATCGTTGAGGGCGTCGCTATATCTTGCTCCTCAGATAAATGTAAGGTTTTTTCAGAAAGTTCGAGAGGGCGACTGCTGATGGTATGTTCATAAATTTTCTCAATCGCCTGACTCGTGATGTAAAGCTTACTCAGCGTGATGGTTGGCCTCTCATCCTCGTCGGGTATGAAGTGGCAGAAGAGGACATTGGTGGCCGGTGATATGATGCTTATCCTCTGCTCAGTAATAATGTCTTCAGGTGTTTCTAAGATCTCCATCAAATTTCTCGTGTGGCAGTACCATAAGCCAGAGACGGAAACCCGGAGTTTTAGCTGGGTAACAGGTATACCATATTGGGCTTCCTGATTTGCTTCACTATCATTAAATTTAAAAATTTTGTTAATTTTTGAATGCCGTGACCACGATCTTTCGCTTATGCTCAACTCATCAATATTGGGGGCGTTAAGAAAATAGAGATTATTACTGCTCTGGTCATGTTGGAACGCACCTTTTAATGTTCCGTTAGTTTTACCTACTTTTATGCACAGGCTTATCGCGCCAATATCATGCCAATGAAGTAGATCTTCTATTTCACAATTCAATAGTTTTTTAGCGCGAGATATTGAACAGTATTCCAGGGGGGGAAGATTGTTTAGTTTCCATATGTTTCTTTCTTTTCTTTCCATGGTCTATATCATCTTATGAAAAATAGGGGGTTATGGTTTTCTTAAATTGACCTCTATCGACGTTGCGACGATTTAGATTCATACAAAATATTTATCAAAACAGATATTTTATATCAAACTTTGATATTGGCGTGTTGTGTTGAATCTGGTCAGAATATTATCTCTCAAACATCCTATCAGCTTTCCTGTAATAATTAAATGTATCGCGGCTAAAAAAATCCGCAGTACTCATTATCCTTGTGATGAATTAATGACTTTTAATTATTTTGTTGGTGCATTGAATTTCCAATAATTATATGAAATTACTAATAATGCAGGAGGCGATATTGAGTCAAAAGGCTGATGATTCATCGAAAGCGGAACCTGCTTGAAAATCCTCGGATAGACGATGCGGCTGGTGAACGGACAGAAGAGGGATCGCCATGGGTCAGGCCTGTATCGTGTCAATGCTTGTTTTGATGCGGGCTCGTGTGCAAAGAATCCTGCTATATCTGTCATAAGCAAAACAGAATTTCCCTTGCTGGAATCGGGCTTGCGTACTGTGCGGAGCATATTTGTGAAAGTACGGTGGGGTTATACCCCCACCGTACTGTTGTTACTTTTTCACTGCGTTTTTGGCCGCAGTTTTTGCGTTGTCGCAGGCTGCCTGGTTTTTAGCACAGGCGTCTTTGGCTGCCTTTGCTTCTTTCTGCGCATCCGCTTTCGCCGTGGACTTAGCCTGGGCGCACTGCGTCGCGTTATTCTGGCAGGCTGACTTAGCCTTTGAAACGACCTGACCATTTGCCGCGCTGGCAGCGCCACAAGCCATAAGCGCACAGATACCCAGTGCCATTGCGAGTTTTTTCATCATATCTATCCGTATAACCTATTTAGGTAAGGCAACAGGCTGTCCGCAAGTCCTGTACAGAACCCGATTCTTGTCGCAGACATCCTGCCGCAATATGAAGCGGATGGCTGAGAAGATAGCCTTTCATCCGCCATAAACCGCCGGACGCGCTGCTTTTAAGCAACGCTGATACTGAAAGAACAGCAGTTCAGCGCATCCGGCAGCGGCAAGAATACGTGACGGTGGGGATTTATCTACCGGCATTGTTTTGCGAATCGTAACGCAGGGAAACAATCAACAATGATAACTACTGTGAATGTTAAAATTTAATATATATAATTGATTTTAAATGGAATTAAATTTATATATGGAATATCAGGCCAGACATAATTATGAAAAGCGTTACGGTAGAAAAATTTTTCCCCTCTCTGGCAAGCAATACCGTGACCCGCGTTGATGCAATTCTGACCGATACTTCAGCCAGGCTGTGGGGCGTTTTATCGTCGGGAAAAAAGATTTTGCGGAAGGCGCGCGGCTAACCCAATGGGAGCCTTAAGGTGGATTAACTATAATTATCGACAGCACGGATAGTTCAGAGCGTCAGTGTGTCAAAAGCTTACGCTGGGCTTCGTAGCGAGGGGCACTCGTTATAAACGGGTAGCACAAATGGCGGGAGTGCGGAAATGGAGCGCGTATGAAGATAAGAGAAGTACTGATGACTATTGCTGTGCTGTATCCGGTAGCGGGGTACTCCGCGAGTTTTGATTGTCAGAAAGCGACGCAGGCGGATGAAAAGGCTATCTGCGCTAACCGGAGCCTGAACGATATGGACGTGGTGATGGCGACGAAGTATGAGTTTCTGCGGGGGCTTTTTCCAATGGGGACGCGTGGCGAGATGATGGACGCACAAAAAACATGGCTCCATAGCCGGCAGAAATGCGGCAGCGACAGCCGCTGTTTGACGAAATCATATGAAGACCGGCTACAGCAACTTGATGAGATCTATGCAGGGATCGATAAACCTCTGTGATTCATCTGCTTCGGGGCTGGCGTTGTTCTGCGGTGGTGATGATTAAACGAATGCTGTGAACTGAGGTGAATAATTCAAAAGTGTCCCCTGCAGGAATCGAACCTGCAACTAGCCCTTAGGAGGGGCTCGTTATATCCATTTAACTAAGGGGACGAAGCGCCGGGATTATAGCGTTATTTTCGGCGCTCGTTAAGCTTGTACGGGCCAACTGCTTAATCTATAGCCATTTAGCGCTTTTTTGCCTCCTCGGCTGCACGAGCCTTCTTCTCGTGACTCATGTCATTGCGAATCTGGGCATGGCTTAATAAAGCGAAAATAAAGGTCCCGCCGCATATGTTGCCGGCAAGCGTTGGCAGAGCAAAAGGCCAGATAAATTCCTGCCACGGTAGCGTCCCGTTAAATACCAGGTAGAAAATCTCGACGCTGCCAACCACAATATGCGTGGTGTCCGCGAGGGCGATAAGCCAGGTCATCAGAATGATGACGACAATCTTTGCAGAACCTGCGGCAGGAAACATCCACACCATAGTGGCGACCAGCCAACCGGAGATAATTGCATTGGCAAACATCTCCAGCGGCGGGTTTTGCATCACCTTCAGGCTAATTTTAAGAAAGGCTTCGCGAGTGGGCTCATCGAACACAGGCATAACATCGAACGCCCAGGCCGCGATAGCGGTCCCTATTAAGTTACCTGCCAGCACAATCCCCCATAAACGTAACAGCAGGCCGATGTTGCCTGGCGTGGGTTTATGCATAATAGGCAGGACGGCGGTGACGGTGTTCTCGGTAAACAGCTGTTGGCGAGCGAGAATGACGATCACAAAACCAAAGGTATAACCAAGATTTTCCAGCAAGAAGCCGCCGGGAAGTTCGTTCAGATGGACATGGAAGATACCTTTGGCGACCAGCGAGGCCCCCATTGAAAGCCCGGCGGCAATCGCTGACCATAATAGCGCCATGGCATCGCGTTCGAGCTCTTTCTCGCCCTCCTGGCGAATCACTTCATGAGTGGCCATCGCCTGTGAAGGCAGGCGTTCTTCATCAACCTCAATTTCTTCACCATTCTGCTTTTCTTCACTCTCTACTTCAACATCCTCATTATCATGGTGAGTTTGCGGTTTCATAACTTTTCCTCAACGGCGGGTCTTTATTATAATCCTAGAGCGGTTTCGGCTGTTCGGGTCGGATAAGCTCCTAAATTCTTCACAATGACAAGATTAGCAATACGGAAATTGCAAAATGTGTATAGAATCGGGACACCAACAATGATGCTAAAAAAGGCTATGCTGAAAGCAGGCACATGCTTACGGGCGATATCTTTATGGAGGCTGCTGTCCCCCGATAACCCCCAGCGATAGCTTAAATTAACAGGGAGACACCTATGAATTTTCGCCTGTCGGCGCTTGCGCTTGGCGCCACATTGCTGGTGGGATGCGCCAGTTCTAGTTCTGGCGATCGGCCGCAGGGGCGTTCAGATCCGCTTGAAGGCTTTAACCGTACCATGTTCAACTTCAACTTCAACGTTGTCGATCCCTATGTCCTTCGCCCCGTCGCGGTGGCGTGGCGTGATTACGTTCCGCAGCCGGCGCGTAACGGGCTGAGTAATTTTACCAGCAACCTCGAAGAGCCGGCGGTAATGGTGAACTCCTTCCTGAAAGGCGATCCCTATAAAGGAATGGTGCATTTTACGCGTTTCTTCCTGAACACCATCCTTGGGATGGGTGGCCTGGTTGATGTGGCCGGGATGGCGAATCCGAAACTACAGCGCGTTGAGCCTGCCCGCTTCGGTAGCACGCTGGGTCACTATGGCGTCGGCTATGGTCCATATGTGCAACTGCCTTTCTACGGCAGCTTCACCCTGCGTGATGAGGGTGGCGATATGGCTGATGACCTGTATCCGGTTCTTTCCTGGCTGACATGGCCGATGTCTATCGGCAAATGGATGGTTGAGGGCGTTGAAACGCGCGCGCAGCTGCTGGATTCAGACGGCTTGCTCCGTCAGTCCTCCGATCCGTATATTTTAATGCGTGAAGCCTACTTCCAGCGTCACGACTTTATCGCCAACGGCGGTAAACTTTCCCCGAATGAAAACCCGAACGCGCAGGCGATTGAGGGCAATCTCAAAGATATCGATTCACAGTAACCGACGGGTAGAAAGTAAAAAGGGTGAACATGATGTTCACCCTTTTTTGTGGCTTCACATTATCAGAAACGGTAGTTGAAGTTCGCGCCGTACAGCCAGGCTTTACCTTCTGATTTAAAGGTATACGGCCCTTCTGTAAATTCAACGTGCTGACCGTGCATATAAGACACACCGACGTCGACTGAGGCATCTTTATTAAAGGCGTAAGTCGTACCGGCGCTGAGCCACAGGCGATCCTGGTCCGGAATAGAGATAGAGCGATTGGAAGCCGGGACCGGGCTATCATCAAAGGCGATACCGGTACGGAAGGTCCAGTTATCGTCGTGGTAATAGGTCGTACCCAGCGCGATACGGTAGGAATCTTTAAAACCTTCGTCCTTGTAGAACAGCGTTTCCCCACCGCTGGTTTTGGTCGCTTTCAGCTCCTGGAACTGGCTCCAGCTGGTGTATGCCAGGCTGTAGTGAACGGCCCATTTTGGCGCCACGCGGTTATAACCTGATACTTCCCACATTTCTGGCAGATTCAACGTCAGAGAACCGCCAATCGTGGAGCCGCCGGTGCCGTACGGCAGGCCCAGGCCCAGAGCGGAGTTGATGGGGTTAAGGGACGACGGCAGGCTGCTCTTGTAATCCCCGTCAAAATCAACTTTGACTTCAGAGCGGTAGGTTAAGCCGTAGCGGTTGTTTTTATCGACTTCATATAAAATACCGGCATTCCAGCCAAAGCCCCATTCATCACCCTTCAGACGAGCAATTTGGGTGTCGCGGCTGATACCGCCGGCCTGTTGACCGATGGCCGCAGCCTGAGCCGGGGAGAGTTTGCCGGCTTTCACCATTCCCGGTAGCTGTGCGCCGATAATTTCCGGTAAATCACCCGCATAGCGCTCTAATTTTGCTCGAGCGTACACGGCGTCAAAGCCCAGACCAAAACTCCAGTGGTCGTTGAGACGATAAGCGCCGCTCAGGTTCAGGTTGAGCGTTTCGAGATCGGTGGTACCGCCCATCGAGCCCGCGGCAAAATCGTTGTTGAACTCGGTGGCTAAACCATAGTTAGAGGTCAGGGAAGCTCCCCAACCGAACTGGTCGTTAATCGGCGCCACGAAGTGCAGATTTGGCACCCATGCGGTAGGCGCAATATTGTCCTGACTGGCGTCATTACCGATAACTGAACTACCGGTGACGTTGACATCAGGATCGACGAAAATAGCGCCGCCGGAGAAGGTTGGACGGTCGAACATCATGATTAACGCCGGGTTACGACTGGCGTTTCCCGCATCATCAGCAATAGCGCCTTCACCTGAATAGGCGCGACCAAGGCCCGATGAAGAGAATTCGTTTAGCTGAAAGCCTGCTGACCAGGCCTGGGTTGAAACGAGTGCTACAGCCACTGCAAGGGCAGATTGGGTAAGGCGGGTTTTCTGGCTCATGCCCATAACCTCATAGAGTTATTTTTATTTAAACAATGTTACATGCTGTAACAGGAGCGCGAAGTGTAGGGTCTGCTTTACGACAGAGAAATCAGACCAGTGCGCTGAGTATAGGTCTGACCAGATGATATGTTGCAAGTTTGTTTATAAGTTTTTTCAATTGTGATCTAAGAAACGCGATCCAGTTGGCAAATTTGCCCGGGTACCTGTTACCCAAAGTAGGCGCTTTTTGTTTTGGATCATTTTTAAGTGTGATTTCGGTCACTTATCCCGTTTGTCGCCATTAACGACTGGAGGCAGGCATGCCCGGGGCGTAAAATACGCACATTATTTGTCTGGCACCTTGAGTGCATATACAGAGGAAATCTACGATGAGTAAATGCAGTGCTGATGAAACCCCGGTTTGCTGCTGTATGGATGTTGGCACCATTATGGACAACACCGATTGCACCGCCTCTTATAGCCGCGTGTTTGCGAACCGTGACGAAGCCGAAGAAACGCTCGCCGCATTAAGCGAAAGAGCGCGTAACGTTGAATCAGAGCCGTGCAAAATCACCCCGACCTTTACCGACGTTGATGGCGGCGTGAAGCTGGATATCGATTTCGTGTTCAGCTGTGAAGCTGAAACCCTGATTTTCCAGCTCGGCTTGCGTTAATCCTTCCCTTAATGCCCCTCATGGCAGGGGCGTTACCTTTTCTAATCAATGTGTTTTGGCTCCCACTTTTTCGGTTCCCCGATTGGCTTAATGTAAAATATTAGTTAAAACTGTTATCAGGTCAGACCACTTTGTTTTATCGGTTAACAGGGGAGCGTTATGAGTCAGGCATTACCGCTAGTCACCCGCCAGGGCGATCGTATCGCGATAGTCAGCGGTTTACGTACTCCGTTTGCCCGACAGGCGACGGCTTTTCACGGCGTGCCGGCCGTTGATTTAGGTAAGCTGGTGGTCGGCGAAATGCTGGCTCGCAGCAACATCCCCGCGGACATAATAGACCAGCTGGTATTTGGCCAGGTGGTGCAGATGCCGGAAGCGCCGAACATCGCCCGGGAAATTGTGCTGGGGACCGGCATGAGCGTGCATACCGATGCCTACAGCGTCAGCCGCGCCTGTGCGACCAGCTTTCAGGCGGTAGCCAACGTCGCGGAAAGCCTGATGGCAGGCACTATTCGCGCGGGTATCGCCGGCGGAGCCGACTCCTCTTCCGTATTACCTATTGGCGTCAGCAAAAAACTCGCCCGAACGCTTGTTGATGCCAACAAAGCTCGCACCCTGGGACAGCGTCTGAAGCTATTTTCTCGGCTGCGTTTTCGCGACCTTCTGCCCGTACCGCCAGCGGTTGCCGAATACTCAACCGGCCTGCGGATGGGCGATACCGCCGAGCAGATGGCGAAAACGTGGGCTATCACGCGCGAACGGCAGGATGCGCTGGCGCTGCGTTCACACCAGCTTGCGGCCAGAGCCTGGGAGGAAGGTAAGCTCTCGGCAGAAGTGATGACGGCGTACACGCCGCCGTTCCGTGAGCCGCTGGAACAGGATAATAATATTCGTAAAAATTCAACCCTGGCGGATTACCAAAAGTTACGCCCGGCCTTCGATCGTCAACACGGGAGCGTAACCGCCGCGAACAGTACGCCGCTAACCGATGGGGCGGCGGCGGTGATCCTGATGACCGAATCCCGGGCTAAAGAGCTGGGCCTTGTTCCGCTGGGCTATCTGCGAAGCTACGCTTTCACCGCGATTGATGTTCGCCAGGATATGCTGCTGGGCCCGGCGTGGTCGACGCCGCTGGCGCTGGAAAGAGCGGGGCTGACGCTGGCTGATTTGACCCTGATTGATATGCATGAAGCTTTTGCCGCGCAAACGCTGGCCAACCTGCAATGTATGGCCAGCGATCGCTTTGCCCGCGAAGTGCTTGGCCGCTCTCAGGCTACCGGGGAAGTGGACGAGAGCAAATTTAATGTGCTTGGCGGCTCGATTGCCTACGGTCATCCCTTTGCCGCCACCGGCGCGCGGATGATTACCCAAACGCTGCATGAACTGCGGCGGCGCGGCGGCGGATTTGGTCTGGTCACCGCCTGCGCGGCGGGTGGGTTGGGTTCAGCGATGGTTCTGGAGGCCGAATAATGGAAACCGTATCGGCATTTACGCTTGAGGTTCGCCCGGACAATATCGCCGTCATCACCATTGACGCGCCCGGTGAAAAAATGAATACCCTGAAAGCTGAGTTCGCCAGCGAGGTACGGGGGATCATCCGCCAGATCCGCGACAATAAGGAGCTGCGCGGCGCGGTGTTTATCTCGGCAAAAGCGGATAACTTTATCGCCGGGGCGGATATCAATATGATTGCCCGCTGCCATTCCGCGCAGGAAGCGGAGGCGCTTGCCCGTCAGGGCCAGCAAATCATGGCCGAGATCCACGGTCTGTCGATTCCGGTGATTGCCGCTATCCACGGCGCATGCCTGGGCGGCGGCCTTGAACTGGCGCTGGCCTGCCACGGGCGGGTATGCAGCGATGACGATAAAACCCGGCTTGGCCTCCCGGAAGTACAGCTGGGGCTGCTGCCCGGCTCTGGCGGAACTCAGCGTCTACCGCGATTAATTGGCGTCAGCGGCGCGCTGGAGATGATCCTGACCGGTAAGCAGCTTCGCCCGCGTCAGGCCCTGAAGGCAGGGCTGGTTGATGAGGTGGTGCCGCAGACTATCCTGCTGCAAACCGCGATTGAACTGGCGCTCAAAGGTCGCCCGGCAAGCCGCGCTGTTCCGGCGCGCGAACGTATTCTCGCAGGCCCGCTTGGCCGCAGCCTGCTGTTTCGTCTGGTCGCGAAAAAGACGCATCACAAAACCCAGGGGAACTACCCGGCAACTGAGCGCATTCTGCAGGTGATTGAAACCGGACTGGCGCAGGGCTGCAGCAGCGGATACGCCGAGGAGGCCCGCGCTTTTGGCGAGCTGGCGATGACGCCGCAATCGCAGGCGCTACGGTCGATTTTTTTCGCCAGCACCGATCTGAAAAAAGATCGCGGCGCGGATGCTGATCCCGTCGCGCTGCGCAGCGTGGGCATTCTGGGCGGAGGACTCATGGGGGGCGGTATCGCTTACGTCACCGCCTGCAAAGGCGGATTACCGGTACGCATAAAGGACATCCAGCCGCGCGGGATAAATCACGCGCTGAAGTACAGCTGGGATCTGCTCGATAAACAGGTGCGTCGCCGCTATCTGCGCGCCAGCGAGCGCGATCGCCAGATGGGGTTAATATCCGGTTCGCTGGATTATCAGGGATTTGCACATCGCGATGTGGTGATCGAAGCGGTGTTTGAAGATCTTGCGCTCAAGCAGAAGATGGTCAGCGAAGTTGAACAGCACTGCCGCCCGGAGACGATCTTTGCTTCTAACACCTCGTCTTTACCGATCGGCGAGATCGCGGCGCATGCAAGCAGGCCGCAGCGGGTCATCGGGCTTCACTTCTTTAGCCCGGTAGACAAAATGCCGCTGGTGGAGGTGATTCCGCATAGTGGTACGGATCGGCAAACAATTGCGACGGCGGTTAAGCTGGCGAAACTGCAGGGTAAAACGCCGATTGTCGTCGCCGATAAAGCGGGCTTTTATGTTAACCGCATTCTGGCCCCCTACATAAATGAAGCCATGCGCCTGTTGATGGAAGGCGAGCCGGTAGAGCATATTGATAACGCTTTGGTTAAATTCGGTTTTCCGGTTGGCCCTATTCAGCTCCTTGATGAAGTGGGAATCGATACCGGTACCAAAATTATCCCGGTACTGGAGGCCGCATGGGGAGAACGTTTTAGCCCGCCTGCAAACATCATTAGTTTGATTCTGAATGACGATCGCAAAGGGAGAAAAAATAACCGGGGTTTCTATCTTTATGCGGCAAAAGGGCGTAAAAGCAAAAAACGGCCCGATCCTGCGATCTACGCTTTACTGGGTATTTCCTCACCGCAGGCGCGCTTGTCCGCGCAGCAGGTGGCGGAACGCTGCGTGATGATGATGCTTAACGAAGCGGCGCGCTGCTTCGATGAGCGAGTGGTTCGCAGCGCCCGCGATGGTGATATCGGCGCCGTATTTGGCATTGGTTTTCCGCCGTTTCTTGGCGGCCCGTTCCGCTATATGGATACCCTGGGAGCGGGGGAGGTCGCCGCGATATTGCAGCGCCTGGCTGCTCAGTACGGCCCGCGCTTTACACCATGTGACACTTTGTTACACATGGCCGAGCAGGGGGCGACCTTTTGGCCCGCTGAGGAACGTACGACCTAAGTTGTGGTCAAAGAAGGTAAATCCGGTAATGAACGGCGCTGCGCTTTGGCGATTTTGTAAGCAATAGTTGACTATACTTACGCCATTGAGGTAAAAAACAGCGTTTCATTCGTTGAATGGATCAGGCACAATGCCCGGCCACCGGGTCACCTGCGTATCGTCTACGTGGGTAAGACCGCGGTGCTTCTGGTTAACAAAAGCGGTGCAATATGCAAGTTTTTATCATGCGTCACGGCGACGCTGCCCTCGATGCAGCCAGTGACTCGGTTCGTCCATTAACCGTCTGCGGTTGCGATGAGTCTCGTCAGATGGCTACCTGGCTGAAAGGTCAAAAAGTGGATATTGAGCGGGTTCTTGTGAGTCCCTACCTGCGTGCAGAACAGACGCTGGAAATTGTTGGGGAGTGCATGAATCTGCCAAAAGATGTCGACGTGATGCCGGAACTCACGCCGTGCGGCGACGTTGGCATGGTTAGCGCTTATCTGCAGGCGCTGGCGAATGAAGGTGTGGCGACGGCGCTGGTCGTGTCTCACCTCCCTCTGGTGGGGTACCTCGTCTCAGAGCTGTGCCCGGGGGAAACTCCCCCGATGTTCACCACTTCGGCGATTGCCTGCGTCACGCTTGATGCCAGCGGCAAAGGCGAATTCAACTGGCAAATGAGCCCCTGCAATTTGAAGATGGCGAAGGCTATCTGATTCCCTCCGGGGCTGACGTTTACGGAAGCTCCGGCGGTTGCCACTCTTCAACTTCAATCAGAACCAGCAGTGCGGCGTCTCCGCCGTACTCTTTTGGTGCCTGATGAAACGCCATAATATGCGGGTGCTGGGCCAGCCACAGCGGCGTTTGCTGTTTGAGAATATGCTTTCCATGCCCGTGCATCACGCAGGCGCAGAATACGTGCTCGCGACGGCAGGCGGCAATCAAGGCTCCCAGTTCCTGCTTGGCCTGCTGCTGGGTTAAACCGTGCAGGTCGAGAAACAGCTCCGGCGAATAATCACCCCGACGCAGTTTTTTCAGCTCAAAATGGCTGACGTCCGAACGCACATACTTAACCGACCCTTCGGTATTCAGCAGCGGCTGAAACTCATCGGAAAAATAGTGGCTGTTATCCGCCTGCTCCTGGAGCAGCCGCTTGGGCGGTACTTCAGCGATTTTTTTACGCTGCGGGCGATGAACGATGGTGTCCTGCTTAATCTGACGCGTGCCGGTCATCAGCTGCCGGAACAATGCCTGATCCTCCTCGCTTAGCGATGTTTTCTTTTTCATTACCTGATCTCATTTTTTCTTTGCCGGTAGTTTACCCGACTCGCCACGCATCCAGGCAAGGAAAACCTATTTTTCCCCCTCAGCCTGACGTAAGAATGCTGATTTATCCCCGTCTTCGTGGCAAACTAGCCGCCGAATTTATAGCAGAGCGTGCCCTGGGGGATAGCGTGGATAAAATTTTTGTTGATGAAGCCGTTAATGAGCTTCATACCATTCAGGACATGCTGCGTTGGGCGGTAAGCCGCTTCAGCGCTGCAAATATCTGGTACGGACACGGCACCGATAACCCGTGGGATGAAGCCGTACAGCTGGTGATGCCTTCACTGTATCTGCCGCTTGATATTCCGGAAGATATGCGTACCGCGCGTCTGACTTCCAGCGAAAAACATCGCATCGTTGAGCGCGTCATTCGTCGTATTAACGAGCGCATTCCGGTCGCTTATTTGACCAACAAAGCCTGGTTCTGCGGCCATGAGTTTTACGTCGATGAACGCGTGCTGGTACCGCGCTCGCCGATTGGCGAACTCATTAACAACCATTTTTCCGGCCTGATTGACCACTATCCGCAGCACATCCTTGATATGTGCACCGGCAGCGGCTGTATCGCTATCGCCTGCGCTTACGCTTTCCCGGAAGCGGAAGTCGATGCGGTGGATATTTCCCCTGACGCGCTGGCCGTTACCGAGCAGAACGTGGAAGATCACGGCTTAATTCATAACGTTACGCCGATTCGCTCCGATCTGTTCCGCGATCTGCCGAAGGTGCAATACGATCTGATCGTGACCAATCCGCCGTACGTCGATGAAGAAGATATGTCCGACCTGCCGGGTGAATATCGCCATGAACCGGTCCTGGGGCTGGCTTCCGGTAGCGATGGTCTGAAGTTAACCCGCCGGATCCTCGCCTGCGCGCCGGATTATCTCAGCGATGACGGTATCCTGATTTGTGAAGTCGGTAACAGCATGGTACATCTGATGGAGCAATATCCTGACGTGCCATTTACCTGGCTGGAGTTTGAAAACGGCGGCGATGGCGTCTTTATGCTGACTAAACCGCAGCTGATTGCCGCCCGCGCGCATTTCGGTATTTATAAAGACTAAAACAACACGCAAACATAACGACAAAAACGGAGCCGTGATGGCAGGAAACACAATTGGACAACTCTTTCGCGTCACGACGTTCGGCGAGTCGCATGGCCTGGCGCTGGGCTGCATCGTTGACGGCGTGCCGCCAGGCATTCCGCTAACCGAAGCCGATCTCCAGCACGATCTCGATCGCCGTCGTCCGGGAACCTCACGCTATACCACCCAGCGCCGCGAGCCGGACCAGGTGAAGATCCTTTCCGGCGTATTCGAGGGGGTGACCACCGGGACCAGCATTGGCCTGCTGATTGAGAATACCGACCAGCGTTCTCAGGACTACGGCGCCATTAAGGACGTTTTCCGCCCGGGACACGCTGACTACACCTACGAGCAGAAATATGGCCTGCGCGACTATCGCGGCGGCGGTCGTTCCTCTGCGCGTGAAACCGCCATGCGCGTGGCCGCAGGGGCGATTGCCAAGAAATTCCTCGCCGCGAAATTTGGTATTGTGATTCGCGGTTGCATGACCCAGATGGGCGATATCCCGCTGGCGATAAAAGCGTGGGATCAGGTAGAGCAGAACCCGTTCTTCTGCCCGGATCCGGACAAAATCGAAGCGCTTGATGAACTGATGCGCGGCCTGAAAAAAGAGGGCGACTCCATCGGGGCGAAGGTCACCGTGGTGGCCGATGGCGTACCGCCGGGACTGGGCGAGCCGGTATTCGACCGTCTCGATGCCGATATCGCGCACGCGCTGATGAGCATCAATGCGGTGAAGGGCGTGGAAATTGGCGATGGTTTTGAGGTGGTGAAGCTGCGCGGCAGCGAAAACCGCGATGAAATTACCAAAGCGGGCTTCCAGAGCAACCACGCGGGCGGCATTCTCGGCGGCATTAGCAGCGGTCAGCAGATCGTGGCGAATATCGCGCTGAAGCCGACCTCCAGCATCACCGTCCCGGGTCACACGATCAATCGCTTTGGCGAAGAAGTTGAGATGATCACCAAAGGGCGTCACGATCCTTGCGTCGGTATTCGTGCGGTACCTATTGCCGAAGCGATGCTGGCGATCGTGTTAATGGATCACTTTATGCGTCAGCGCGCGCAAAATGGCGACGTGACGACATCAATTCCACGCTGGTCATAGATGAAAAACACCGTTATCGCACTGCTGGCGCTCCTCGCCAGCGGTACCAGCCTGGCGGCGACGCCGTGGCAGAAAATCACGCAGCCCGTTAGCGGCAGCCCGCAGTCCATCGGCGCGTTTGCCAATGGCTGTATAGTTGGCGCGCAGGCGCTGCCGTTAAACGCCACCGGCTATCAGGTGATGCGTACCGATCAGAACCGCTACTTCGGCCATCCGGACCTCGTGCAGTTTATTCAGCGTCTGAGCAATCAGGCGCACAATAAAGGCATGGGAACGGTGCTGATTGGCGACATGGGTATGCCGGCCGGTGGACGCTTTAACGGCGGCCACGCCAGCCATCAGTCCGGACTGGACGTCGATATTTTTCTTCAGCTGCCGCAGGCGCGCTGGAGTTCAGCTCAGCTGCTGAAGCCGCAGGCGCTGGACCTGGTGGCCCGCGACGGCAAACGCGTAGTGCCGTCGCTGTGGAGCCCGCAAATCAGCCAGCTGATTAAGATGGCGGCGCAAGAT
The DNA here is from genome assembly GCF_015139575.1 of Klebsiella michiganensis. Taxonomy (GTDB): domain Bacteria; phylum Pseudomonadota; class Gammaproteobacteria; order Enterobacterales; family Enterobacteriaceae; genus Klebsiella; species Klebsiella michiganensis. Next base: position 1,617,293 of record NZ_AP022547.1, read on the forward strand.
AGCGACGTTACGCGTATTTTCGTCAACCCGGCGATTAAGCAGCAGCTGTGCCTGGATGCCGGTAGCGATCGCGACTGGCTACGCAAAGTTCGCCCATGGTTCCAGCACCGAGCGCATATGCACGTGCGCCTGCGCTGCCCGGCCGGCAGCCTCGAGTGTGAAGACCAGGCCCCGCCTCCGGCGGGCGATGGCTGCGGTGCGGAATTGCAAAGCTGGTTTGAACCCCCTAAGCCAGGATCAACCCCTCCTGTGAAGAAGACGCCGCCTCCGCTGCCGCCTTCCTGCCAGGCGCTACTGGATGAGCATATTCTTTAATGGATAGTTTTATCGACGTTTTTATGGTGTCACCGACGGTACTGGTCGTACTGTTCTTCGTGGCCATTCTGGCGGGATTTATCGATTCACTGGCGGGCGGCGGCGGGTTATTGACCGTCCCGGCCCTGATGGCGGCGGGTCTTCCCCCTGCGCAGGCGCTGGCAACGAATAAGCTGCAGGCCTGCGGCGGGTCGCTGTCCGCCTCGCTTTATTTCATCCGCCGCAAGGTGGTGAATCTGGCCGACCAGAAGCTCAATATTCTGATGACCTTTCTCGGCTCGACGGGCGGCGCGCTGCTGGTCCAGCACGTCCAGTCCGATATTCTCAAGCAGATACTGCCAATCCTGGTTATCGGCATTGGCCTCTATTTTCTGCTGATGCCGAAGCTCGGCGAAGAGGACCGGCAGCGACGTCTGTACGGTCTGCCGTTTGCCCTGGTGGCTGGTGGCTGCGTCGGTTTTTACGACGGTTTCTTTGGTCCGGGCGCCGGATCTTTTTACGCGCTGGCTTTCGTCACCCTCGCGGGGTTCAATCTGGCGAAATCGACCGCGCATGCAAAATTGCTTAACGCGACGTCTAACGTTGGCGGCCTGCTGTTGTTTATTATTGGCGGCAAGGTGATATGGGCTACCGGCTTTGTGATGCTGGCCGGGCAATTTATCGGCGCCCGCGCGGGATCGCGGCTGGTGCTGAGCAAAGGACAGTCACTGATTCGACCGATGATCGTCGTGGTGTCGGCGGTGATGAGTGCAAAACTGCTTTATGACAGCCATGGACAGGAGTTCCTCCAGTGGCTGGGGATGAACTAATGAACAGCACGCATAAATATGAACAGCTGATCGAAATCTTCGACGGCTGTTTTGCTGAAGATTTTAATACCCGTCTGATTAAAGGCGATGACGAACCGATCTATCTTCCGGCAGATGATGACGTGCCTTACAACCGTATCGTCTTTGCCCACGGCTTTTACGCCAGCGGACTGCACGAGATATCGCATTGGTGCATTGCCGGGAAGGCGCGACGTGAGCTGGTAGATTTCGGTTACTGGTACTGCCCGGACGGTCGCGACGCGATGACCCAGTCTCAATTTGAAGACGTTGAGGTGAAGCCTCAGGCGTTTGACTGGCTGTTTTGCGTGGCGGCGGGATACCCATTTAACGTCAGCTGCGACAACCTGGAAGGGGATTTTGAGCCCGACCGGATCGCTTTTCAGCGGCGCGTGCATGCCCAGGTGATGACCTATCTGGAGCAGGGGATCCCTGAGCGTCCCGCGCGTTTCATTCAGGCGCTGCAAGAATATTACCAAACGCCGCCCTTGACGGCAGAACAGTTCCCGTGGCCGGAAGACCTGCACTAAGGCCACACTTTACATACTATGAGGAAAGAAGATGATCGCGGAGTTTGAATCACGCATTCTGGCGTTAATTGATGATATGGTCGACCACGCCAGTGATGACGAACTGTTTGCCGGCGGTTATCTGCGCGGCCACCTGACGCTGGCGGTGGCCGAGCTGGAAGGAGAGGGCGAGCATACTGCGCAAGCGGTACATGACAAGGTATCCCGGAGCCTGGAAAAAGCCATCAGCGCGGGCGAACTGTCGCCGCCGGATCAGGTTCTGGTGCAGGAAATGTGGAACAGTTTGTACCAGAAGGCGATGCAGAAATAGTTCTGCCCTCCGCCAAAGCCCGGCATTCGCTCAGCCGGGCTCTATTTCCCGCAATTATTTCACCGCTTTCCCTTTCAGCAGTTTTCTTACCCACAGCCTGTTAGGATTCAGCGCCGCCAGCGTTTCTTTATCCATAGGTAATGGCTCATTGCTCATTTGCGACGCCAGAATTTCAGCCGCCAGCGGCGCGGAGCACAGGCCGCGCGACCCCAGCGCGCCCAGCATATACAGGTTGCGGTAAACCGGCGCTTCTCCGGCCTGCTCCTGACGTTCAGCCAGAGAGGCATATTCGCGTAAGGTGGCCTCATAATCAGGTACGCTGCCGACCATCGGCAAATGATCGCGGGTTGCGCAGCGCACGCCGCTGCGGGCCTGATTAGCGCTCACGTCTACCTCCCGCGTCCATTCCGCCTGCGGGAAACAGTCAATCAGGCGCTGGCGATTCTGCTGCTGATCCTCGGCGCTAAACGCGGCCTCTGCCTGTCCGCGGTGGTAGCTTGCGCCAATGCAGTGTTGCTGATTATGCGGGTTTTGCGGCGTCAGGTAGCCGTTGTAGCACAGGACCTGGCGCAATTTCGATAGCCCTGGCGTCGTCGGAATATGGCTAACCTGACCGGCAACCGGATACATGGGAAGATGCTCCGTCTGGCTAAAGCGGGTCAGCTGATGGCCGTTGGCCAGCACCACGACCTCGTGGTACTGCCGCTGGTTTAATTGCCAGCCGTTGTTGTCTGCGCTGAGATCCGTGACCGGATAATCGTAGCGCACGCGCAATCCGCGAGTGGCGGCGAGGGCCAGCAGTTCAGCGGTTAACTGCTGCGGACAAAGCCAGCCGCCGGCAGGATAGGCGATGCCCCCGCAGCCGGTTTCCACACCGGTTTGTTGCGCAGTGGTTCGGGCATCCACGGCGACGGCGATTTCCGGCGGCAGGTTAAGCGCAATCATCTGGGCGATTTTCTGCGCGCTTTTCGTATCCCAGCCCAGCTGCGTCACGCCGCACCAGTCATGATCGAACATCACCGGCAGAGCGTCATACACGCGGCGGGCGAAAGTAAATGCCGCCGGGAAGAAGCGGGCCAGGGCGGGATCGTGCTGGCTGAGCAGCGGATAGAGCGCGCCCTGGCGGTTTCCGGATGCGCCTTCAGCCGGCGCGCTGTCGGCGCAGTATAACGTTACCTGCCATCCGCGGCGCAGCAGCGCCAGCGCGAGCAGGGCGCTGGCGATCCCCCCGCCGATAATCGCGGCATCGCGCTGTTCCGTACCGCTGCGGGCAAACCACGGCGCGCGCGCGGGGATCTCCGGCGTTTCACGCATTTCGCCGGTCAGCATTTCGCGCTTGCGGCCAAAACCCTTGCGCTTCTGCATGCTGAAACCGGCCTCCTGCAGGCCGCGGCGCACAAAGCCGGCGGAGGTGAATGTGGCCAGGGTACCGCCGGGTCTTGCCAGACGAGCCATCGCCGCAAACAGCTCCGCCGTCCACATGTCCGGGTTTTTTGCCGGGGCAAAGCCATCAAGAAACCAGGCGTCCACCTGCTGATTAAGCGAATCATCGAGCTCGTTGGTCAGTTCATTAATATCGCCAAACCACAAATCCAGCGTGACCCGCCCTTCATCCAGCAGCAGACGATGGCAGCCCGCGATGGGCAGAGGCCACTGCGCCTGCAGCTGCTCGGCCCAGGTTGCAAGCTCCGGCCAGCGCTGGTGGGCAAGGCGCAGGTCCTCCGCTTTCAGCGGAAATTTTTCGAAACTGATGAAATGTAATCTTTGCAGGGTAGCTTCTGGATTATCGCGGTGAAAAACGTCAAACGCCTGCCACAGCGTGAGGAAATTCAGGCCGGTACCGAACCCGCTTTCGGCAACCACAAAGAACGGACGTGCATGCTCAGGGAAGCGTTCCCTGAGCTGGTTTCCGTCGAGGAAAACGTAGCGCGTCTCTTCCAGACCGTTGTCATTGGAAAAGTAGACATCGTCAAAATCTCGGGAAACAGGTGTACCCTCAGCGTTGAATTCCAGGTTGGCGGGTTGTATGGCGTTTTGTTTCACGTAAGTTACTCGAATCACAAGGCGTAGAACGATCTTAACGATGTGTGCCTGAGGGCGCAAATTTATACACAAATTGGCTGATCGGACTTGTTCGGCGTACAAGTGTACGCTATTGTGCGACTCGAAACTTAATATAGTGCGACTTACAGAGGTATTGAATGAAACGTGCAGTGATTACTGGCCTGGGCATCGTTTCCAGTATTGGTAATAACCAGCAGGAAGTCCTGGCATCTCTGCGTGAAGGACGCTCCGGGATCACTTTCTCTGAAGAGTTTAAAGATTCAGGAATGCGCAGCCACGTATGGGGCAACGTCAAACTGGACACCACCGGCTTGATCGACCGTAAAGTGGTTCGTTTCATGAACGATGCCTCTATCTATTCCTATCTTTCCATGCAGCAGGCAATTGAAGATGCTGGCCTGAAAGATGAAGTCTATCAGCAAAACCCGCGCGTGGGCCTGATTGCCGGTTCTGGCGGTTCTTCTAAATCTCAGGTTTTCGGCGCTGATGCAATGCGCAGCCCGCGCGGTCTGAAAGCGGTTGGCCCCTACGTGGTGACCAAAGCGATGGCGTCCGCGGTATCCGCTTGCCTTGCAACACCGTTCAAAATCTACGGCGTGAACTACTCCATCAGCTCCGCCTGTGCGACTTCCGCACACTGCATCGGTAACGCTGTTGAACAAATCCAGCTGGGCAAACAGGACATCGTGTTTGCCGGCGGCGGCGAAGAGCTGTGCTGGGAAATGGCGTGTGAATTCGACGCGATGGGCGCGCTGTCCACCAAATACAACGAAACGCCAGAAAAAGCGTCTCGTACCTATGACACCCACCGTGATGGTTTCGTTATCGCGGGCGGCGGCGGTATGGTTGTGGTTGAAGAGCTGGAACATGCTCTGGCGCGCGGCGCGCACATCTATGCTGAAATCGTTGGCTACGGCGCAACGTCCGATGGCGCAGACATGGTTGCCCCGTCCGGTGAAGGCGCGGTTCGCTGCATGAAGATGGCGATGGACGGCGTTGATACGCCGATTGACTACCTGAACTCCCACGGTACTTCTACCCCGGTAGGCGATGTGAAGGAGCTGGGGGCGATTCGTGAAGTCTTCGGTGATAACAGCCCGGCGATCTCCGCGACCAAAGCGATGACCGGCCACTCCCTGGGCGCCGCTGGCGTACAGGAAGCTATCTACTCCCTGCTGATGCTGGAACACGGCTTTATTGCGCCGAGCATCAACATCGAAGAGATGGACGAGCAGGCAGCCGGCCTGAATATCGTGACCGAGCCGACCGAACGCGCGCTGACGACCGTGATGTCTAACAGCTTCGGCTTTGGCGGGACTAACGCCACGCTGGTCATGCGCAAATACCGCGCATAACGAACACGCTTTACAAGGGGAGCCAACGGGCTCCCTTTTTTGTATTCTTGACAGACCCCCGGGAGAAAAGGCAAACTCCTGGCACAACATTATTCTCTCAGATAATGCGTAAGCGTTTAACGTCATCCAACGCGCCTTAACCCTGATAATCAGGTGGAGAGGGCGTGGTCTCACCTCGCCTTACTCTGCGAACTGGAGTAAAGCATGTCCGCAGTCACTGAAACAAAACGCACTCCTTCAGCGAATGGTTCGCTGTTTCGGATCACGTTCGCCGTTTTTCTCACCTATATGACCGTCGGCCTGCCGCTACCGGTTATCCCTTTGTTTGTCCATCAGGAACTGGGATTTGGCAATACCATGGTTGGCGTCGCCGTCGGTATCCAGTTTCTGGCGACCGTATTAACCCGCGGCTATGCCGGCCGCCTTGCCGATCAGTACGGCGCCAAACGCTCTGTCCTGCAGGGGATGTTGGCCTGCGCGCTGGCGGGGGGCGCCTGGCTGTGCGCCGCGCTGCTGCCGGTGCCGGTCATGGCGAAGTTTAGCCTGCTGGTGCTTGGCCGTCTGATCCTGGGTTTTGGTGAAAGCCAGCTGCTCACCGGTAATTTAAGCTGGGGGATGGGGCTGGTGGGGCCCATGCGTTCCGGTAAAGTCATGTCGTGGAACGGTATGGCGATATACGGCTCTCTGGCGGCCGGGGCGCCGCTGGGGCTGCTGATCTACAGCCATTACGGCGTCGCGGCGCTAGCCTGCGTCACCATGGTGCTGCCGTTAGTGGCCTGGGCGATTAACGGCACGGTGCGTAAAATTCCTGCTCACGGCGGCGAGCGGCCGTCGCTGTGGAGCGTGGTGGGAATGATCTGGCGGCCCGGTATCGGTCTTGGCCTTCAGGGCGTTGGCTTCGCGGTAATTGGCACATTTGTCTCTTTGTATTTCGCCAGCAACGGCTGGGCGATGGCCGGTTTTACGCTGACCGCGTTTGGCGGGGCGTTTGTCCTGATGCGCGTACTGTTTGGCTGGATGCCGGACCGCTTCGGCGGGGTGAAAGTGGCCATCGTTTCGCTGCTGATTGAAGCGATAGGCCTGGCGCTGCTCTGGCAGGCGCCCAATGCCTGGATCGCGCTGGCGGGGGCGGCGCTCACCGGCTGCGGATGCTCGCTTATCTTCCCGGCGCTGGGCGTCGAGGTCGTGAAGCGGGTACCGCCGCAGGTACGAGGAACGGCGCTTGGCGGCTATGCCGCGTTTCAGGATATCTCTTACGGCGTCACCGGCCCGCTTACCGGGCTGCTGGCGACGTCGTTGGGCTACTCATCCGTCTTCCTGGCCGCGGCAATATGCGCCGTGCTGGGGATCCTGGTTAGCCAGGTGTCGCTGCGTAAGTAGCGCTTCATTCGGCCCGGCGGCATGCGGGCCGATGATATCTCCTTAAATCACCAGCCACAGCAGGGCAAGCACCACGATAGCTGCCAGCGCGATAACCCACGGTTTTTTCAATGCCAGCCACGGTGAGGCGGGAGGCGCCTGAACCGGCGGGATCGCCAGCGTCTCCTGGGCTCTGGCGACCCTGAGCACGAAAATTTTGTTGAGCAGCGTCAGCAGCTGCGCCGCGCTGAGCGGCGTTTGCGCCGTCGCGTGCCAGTGGGTTTGGGCAAAATCCATCACTCTTTGCCATTCCGCGGCTTCAAGCGGCTGTTTTAATGCGGCCTGCAGCGAGGTCAGCGTCGGCGCAGCCTGCGAACTGAGCGTTTGCCGCGCATGTAGCCAGTACGAGAGGGGAGTGAAGTGGGTCGCCGGGATCAGCTCTCCGCTCTTGACGCCGCTTAGCTCCAGCATGGATTGCCAGATAAGCTTGCTGGACTCGCCGGTGGCCGCCGCGAGTTTGGTCACCTGCTGATTGAGCGTGTTGTGCTCCGCGGGCAGCAGCGGACGATGCGTTGGCGGGCGCTGCTGCGGCTGAGGAATCGAGAGCTGGCCGCTTTGCAGGAGCTGCAGAACATTCTCCAGCTGCGGCTGGGACAAGGCATGCAGGGCGGTTTGACCGTCATGCTGACGAATATAATCGCTGACCGCCTGGCGATTGTTGCCCTGATTCAGCAGCTCGCTCAGCTGCGCCAGGATTTGCCGACGGTGATGATTTTGCTGGGCGAGGATTAGGCGCTGGTTCAGGCTGTTCTCGGCGGCGGCAAAATGGCTTGCCAGCAGCGGCGCGTCGTTTTTCAGGCTCAGATCGTGTTTTACGCAGGCCCACACTTCCGCATTTTGCTGGGATGTTAAAGCCACCAGGCGCGTAATGAGCCGCTCAAGCGCGGTACGCTGCTGAGTGGTGAGCGGAGGTTCGCCTGAGCCCGGAGGGCGATCGGACATACCTGAAACGGGTTGCGTCATGATTAATCCTTTGCGTATTGCTGTACTAAATTACTGTACTAAGGGCCGGGTGGTGATGTTCCTGGCGGGCAGATTATGGCACACTTCCCCGGTTTACTCTCGCTCTCAGACAGGTACTGAACCGTGAAAATCCTCGTTGATGAAAATATGCCCTATGCGCGCGAGCTTTTTAGCCGCCTGGGGGAAGTGAAGGCCGTTGCAGGTCGCCCTGTCCCGGTTGAAGCGCTAAATGACGCCGATGCGCTGATGGTGCGATCCGTCACCAAAGTTAACGAAGCGCTACTTTCTGGCAAAGCGATCAAATTTGTTGGCACCGCGACGGCGGGTACCGATCATGTCGATCAGGCGTGGCTACAGCAGGCGGGAATCGGTTTTTCCGCGGCGCCGGGCTGCAACGCTATCGCGGTGGTGGAATATGTGTTTTCCGCGCTGCTCATGCTGGCCGAGCGTGACGGTTTTGCGCTGGCCGACCGTACCGTCGGGATCGTGGGCGTCGGCAACGTGGGCGGGCGTCTGCAAAAACGCCTTGAGGCGCTGGGAATCAAAACGCTGCTCTGCGATCCGCCGCGCGCCGATCGCGGCGACGAGGGGGATTTCCGCTCTCTTGACGAGCTGGTGCAGGACGCGGACATTTTGACGTTCCATACCCCGCTCTATAAGGAAGGGCAGTACAAGACGCTGCACCTGGCGGATGAGGCGCTGATTCGCCGCCTGAAGCCGGGGACGATTTTAATCAACGCCTGCCGTGGTCCGGTGGTGGATAACGCCGCGCTGCTGCAGCAGCTGCAGGCCGGGCAGGCATTAAGCGTGGTGCTGGATGTCTGGGAGCCGGAGCCGGATCTGAATACCGAATTGCTCAAGCGGGTGGATATTGGTACGCCGCATATTGCCGGCTATACCCTTGAAGGCAAAGCGCGCGGTACGACGCAGGTTTTTGAGGCCTACAGCGCGTTTATTGGTCATCCACAGCAGGTGGCGCTGGACACGTTGCTACCGGCGCCGGAGTTTGGCCGCATTACGCTGCACGGGCCGCTCGATCAGGCAACGCTAAAACGGCTGGCGCATTTGGTGTATGATGTGCGCCGCGATGATGCGCCGCTGCGAAAAGTCGCGGGCGCTGCGGGCGAGTTCGACAAACTGCGCAAAAATTATCAGGAACGCCGTGAATGGTCTTCGCTGTACGTACAGTGCAGCGATGCGCAGGCGGCGACGCTGTTGCGCCAGCTGGGCTTTAACGCCGTTCATCATCCTGTTCGTTAATATCATCTTAATGCTCCTGCTGGATAATCCGGCAGGGCCGCTTTTTTCTGGAGTACACCACCATGTCTGAAGGCTGGAATATTGCCGTACTGGGCGCAACGGGCGCCGTAGGCGAAGCCCTGTTCGAAACGCTTGCCGATCGTCAGTTCCCGGTGGGGGATATTTATGCGCTGGCGCGTAGCGATAGCGCCGGTGAACATCTGCGTTTTTCGGGCAAGTCGGTTATCGTTCAGGATGCGGCGGAATTTGACTGGACCCAGGCCCAGCTGGCCTTTTTTGCCGCCGGTGTAGAGGCCTCCGCCGCGTATATCGAAGACGCCACTAACGCGGGCTGCCTGGTGATTGATTTAAGCGGTCTGTTTGCGCTGGAGCCGGACGTGCCGCTGGTGGTGCCGGATGTTAACCCGTTCGTACTGGCGGATTACCGCAATCGCAACGTTATCTCGGTCGCGAATAGCCTGACCAGCCAGCTGCTGTCGGCGTTGAAACCGTTGATCGATCGGGGCGGCCTGGCGCGTATCAGCGTGACCAGCCTGCTTTCCGCTTCCGCTCACGGTAAAAAAGCGGTCGATGCCCTCGCGGGGCAGAGCGCCAAATTGCTTAACGGTATTCCGATCGACGAAGATGATTTCTTCGGTCGTCAGCTGGCGTTCAATATGCTGCCGCTGCTGCCCGATGGTGAAGGAAGCGTGCGTGAAGAGCGCCGTATCGTCGATGAGGTCCGCAAAATCCTGCAGGATGATGGCCTGATGATCTCCGCAAACGTCGTTCAGTCGCCGGTGTTTTACGGCCATGCGCAGATGGTGAGTTTTGAAGCGCAGCGTCCGCTGGCCGCCGAAGAAGCGCGCGATGCCTTTAGCCTTGGCGAAGATATCGAACTGTCCGAAGAGGGCGAGTTCCCGACGCAGGTCGGCGATGCTTCCGGTAACGCCCGCCTCTCCGTCGGCTGCGTGCATAACGACTACGGTATGCCTGAGCAGGTGCAGTTCTGGTCCGTCGCCGATAACGTCCGTTTTGGCGGCGCGCTGATGGCGGTGAAAATCGCTGAGAAGCTGGTTCAGGAGTATTTGTACTGATGTCTGAGATGGAGCAGCCGCCGGTCTACAAAATCGCGCTGGGCATCGAATACGATGGCAGCAAGTACTACGGCTGGCAGCGGCAGAACGAAGTCCGCAGCGTACAGGAGAAGCTGGAAAAGGCGCTCTCGCAGGTAGCGAACGAGCCTGTTAACGTTTTTTGCGCGGGCCGTACGGATGCCGGCGTTCACGGTACCGGTCAGGTCGTGCATTTTGAAACCCGCGCGCAGCGTCAGGATGCCGCATGGACGCTGGGCGTAAATGCGAATTTGCCCGGCGACATTGCGGTGCGCTGGGTAAAGCCGGTTCCACCGGATTTTCATGCCCGCTTCAGCGCCACGGCGCGTCGCTATCGTTATGTTATCTATAATCATCGTCTGCGGCCGGCGGTATTGAGCCGCGGCGTAACCCATTATTACCTCCCGCTGGATGCGGAGCGGATGCAGCGCGCCGCTCAGTGTCTGCTGGGAGAGAATGATTTCACCTCGTTTCGTGCGGTACAGTGCCAGTCGCGCACGCCGTGGCGCAACGTGATGCATATTAACGTCACCCGTTATGGTGCATATGTGGTGGTGGACATCAAAGCGAATGCCTTTGTACATCATATGGTAAGGAACATTGTCGGCAGTCTGATGGAAGTAGGTGCCGGTAACCAGCCAGAGAGCTGGATTGCAGAACTTCTGGCGGCAAAAGACAGGACGCTTGCCGCCGCAACGGCAAAGGCGGAAGGATTGTATCTGGTGTCGGTGGACTATCCGGCCCGCTACGACCTCCCGGTCATGCCGATGGGCCCGCTGTTTCTGGCGGACTAACCGGGTTATTAAGGGCTAACGCAAACTATGGACCTGATTCACTTTTTAATTGATTTTATCCTGCATATTGATGTGCATCTGGCTGAGCTGGTCGCGGAGTACGGCATTTGGGTATACGCGATTTTATTCTTGATTCTGTTCTGCGAAACCGGCCTGGTGGTCACGCCGTTCCTGCCGGGGGATTCGCTGCTGTTTGTGGCAGGCGCGCTCTCCGCGCTGCCGACCAACGATCTCAACGTGCATTTAATGGTGCTGCTGATGGTCATTGCCGCGATTGTTGGCGATGCCTTGAACTACACGATTGGCCGGCTGTTTGGCGAAAAGCTCTTCAGTAATCCCAATTCGAAAATTTTCCGCCGCAGCTACCTGGATAAGACCCATAGCTTCTACGAACGCCACGGCGGTAAGACCATCATCCTGGCCCGTTTCGTGCCGATCGTCAGAACGTTTGCGCCGTTTGTGGCGGGAATGGGGCATATGTCCTATCGTCATTTTGCGATGTATAACGTTGTTGGCGCGCTGCTGTGGGTACTGTTATTTACCTACGCGGGTTATCTGTTCGGCGATTTGCCGATCGTCCAGGAAAACCTTAAGCTGCTGATCGTGGCGATTATCGTCCTGTCCGTATTGCCGGGCGTGATTGAAGTCATCCGCCACAAGCGGGCGGCGGCGAAACAGGCGAAATAACGCGGCGACGATCTTCGGGCGGTATGCCGCCGCCCGAAGCGTGAAGTGTGAGCGGTTCGACCACTTTTTTATCCCATGTTACGGGATGTTATGATTTAATGTGCAACATTCATGGTCTGTGAGGGGCAAAAATGGCATTATGCGCCCCTTGCGACAAAACTGGCATCGACCAGGTTCAGGTAGAAAGGTTATCAATGAGCTGGATTGAACGAATTAAAAGCAATATAACCCCCACCCGTAAGGCAAGTATCCCTGAAGGTGTATGGACCAAGTGCGACAGCTGCGGTCAGGTATTGTACCGCGCAGAGCTGGAGCGCAACCTGGAGGTTTGCCCTAAGTGCGATCACCACATGCGTATGTCGGCGCGCAACCGCCTGCATAGCCTGCTGGACGAAGGTTCCCTCGTGGAGCTGGGAAGCGAGCTCGAGCCGAAAGATGTGCTGAAGTTCCGCGATTCGAAAAAGTATAAAGACCGTCTGGCGTCCGCCCAGAAAGAGACCGGCGAAAAAGACGCGCTGGTGGTCATGAAAGGCACCCTGCATGATATGCCGGTTGTTGCCGCCGCTTTCGAATTCTCCTTTATGGGTGGGTCGATGGGCTCCGTGGTCGGCGCGCGCTTTGTTCGCGCGGTTGAGCAGGCTCTGGAAGACAACTGCCCGCTGATTTGCTTCTCCGCATCCGGCGGCGCCCGTATGCAGGAAGCGCTGATGTCGCTGATGCAGATGGCGAAAACCTCCGCTGCGCTGGCGAAAATGCAGGAGCGCGGCTTGCCGTATATCTCCGTGCTGACCGACCCAACCATGGGCGGCGTGTCTGCGAGCTTTGCGATGCTGGGCGATCTCAACATCGCTGAGCCAAAAGCGCTGATCGGCTTTGCCGGCCCCCGCGTTATCGAGCAGACCGTTCGCGAGAAGCTGCCGCCGGGATTCCAGCGCAGCGAGTTCCTGATTGAGAAAGGGGCGATCGACATGATCGTACGCCGCCCGGAAATGCGTCTGAAGCTGGCCAGCATTCTGGCGAAGCTGATGAACCTTCCGGCGCCAAATCCGGAACCTGCTCACGAAGGTGAGGTGGTGCCACCGGTACCGGATCAGGAACCAGAGGCCTGATAATGCAGAGGGCAGGCCTGACGGCGCTGCCCTTTTTTTTACGCGTAGTTATCCTAACTCTTGCCGGACATCATGGAAAAACAACCTATTCCTCAGGCCACGTCGCCCCTGGCTACGTGGCTTTCTTATCTGGAACATCTGCACAGCAAAACTATCGATCTCGGGCTGGCGCGCGTCAGCGAGGTCGCGCAGCGGATGGCGGTAATGAAACCTGCGCCGTTTGTCTTTACGGTGGCGGGGACCAACGGCAAAGGCACCACCTGCCGTACCCTGGAGTCGGTGCTGATGGCGGCGGGCTATAAGGTTGGCGTTTACAGTTCGCCGCATCTGGTGCGCTACACAGAGCGGGTGCGGGTGCAGGGCGAAGAACTGGCGGAGCTCGCGCATACGACCTCTTTTGCCGAAATTGAAGCCGCGCGCGGCGAGATTTCCCTGAGCTATTTCGAGTTTGGCACCCTCTCCGCGCTGTGGCTGTTTCAGCAGGCGCGGCTGGATGTGGTGATTCTTGAGGTGGGCCTGGGCGGTCGCCTGGATGCGACCAATATCGTCGATGCTGACGTGGCGGTGGTGACCAGTATTGCCCTCGACCATACCGACTGGCTGGGGCCCGATCGCGAAAGCATCGGCCGCGAAAAGGCGGGGATTTTCCGCCCTGGTAAACCGGCTGTCGTCGGCGAACCCGATATGCCGTTGACCATTGCTGAGGTGGCGAGCGAAAAAGGGGCGCGGCTCCTGCGCCGTGACGTTGACTGGCAGTATGACGCCAGTGAACAAGGCTGGTCTTTCCGCGATCGTCAGGGGGCGTTAAGCGATCTGCCGCTGCCGCAGATCCCGCTGCCGAATGCGGCAACGGCGATTGCGGCCTTGCGCGCCAGCGGGCTTAAGGTAAGCGAGCAGGCGTTGCGCGATGGCGTTCAAAACGCGATGCTGCCGGGGCGTTTCCAGATAATCAGCGATGCTCCCCGGACGATCCTGGATGTTGCCCATAATCCGCATGCGGCGGCCTATCTCGCCGGGCGTCTCAAAACCTTATCGAAAACGGGGCGCGTGCTGGCGGTTATTGGTATGCTGCATGACAAGGATATTGCAGGAACGCTGGCAAATTTGCAGGCCGAAGTTGACGACTGGTACTGCGCGCCGCTGGAAGGGCCGCGCGGAGCCACGGCGGAGCAGCTGCTGGAACATTTGCGCGCAGGTAAAGTCTATACTAGCGTCGCTGAGGCGTGGCATGCCGCGATGGCGGACGCCGGGCCTGAAGATACGGTGCTGGTGTGTGGTTCATTCCATACGGTGGCGCATGTAATGGAAGAAATAGACGCGGGGAGAATCGGTGGCGAGTAAGTTTCAGAACCGTTTAGTCGGGACGATTGTGCTGGTGGCGCTGGGGGTGATTATCCTGCCAGGGCTGCTGGATGGTCAGAAAAAACATTATCAGGATGAGTTTGCCGCCATTCCGCTGGTGCCAAAACCGGGGGATCGCGATGAGCCGGATATGCTGCCAGCGGCGACCCAGGCGCTGCCTTCGCAGCCTCCTGAAGGGGCGGCGGAAGAGGTGAGGGCCGGCGATGCCGCTGCGCCATCGCTGGATCCGTCGCGGATACCGGTGAACAACAATAGTTTTGATGTGGTGCAGGAGCCGGTGGTCGCACCGAAACCACAGCCGAAACCTCAGCCGAAGCCGGTAGAGAAGCCGCAACCGCAACCACAGCAGCAGGTTGCGGCGCAGACGCCGCCGCCTAAACCGCAGCAGCAGGCTGAAATTCCGGCACCGACCGGTAAAGCCTATGTGGTGCAGCTTGGGGCGCTGAAGAACGCCGATAAGGTCAACGAGATTGTCGGTAAGCTGCGCGCTTCCGGCTTTAAAGTTTACACGTCGCCTTCGACGCCGGTGCAGGGTAAAATTACCCGTATTCTCGTGGGGCCGGATACCTCGAAGGATAAGCTGAAAGGTCAGCTTGGTGAGCTGAAGCAGCTTTCGGGACTTAGCGGCGTGGTCATGGGCTACAGCCCGAACTAACTCTCTCTTTTTTAAAGGAGTAGAGTGCTGAAACCCCTGTCTGACGCGCTCTGAAGAGGCGAAAGACAGTATGGCGTTGAATGTTTTTTCAGCGCCATTTTTATTTCTGTAGGGCACGGAAATCCCTACGCAAACGTTTTCTTTTTCTGTTAGAATGCGCCCCGAACCGGACGACAGGGCGTAAAATCGTGGGACGTATATGGTCTGGATTGATTACGCCATAATTGCGGTGATTGGTTTTTCCTCACTGGTTAGCCTGATCCGCGGCTTTGTTCGTGAAGCTTTATCGCTGGTAACCTGGGGATGCGCTTTCTTTGTTGCCAGTCATTACTACACTTACCTGGCTGTCTGGTTCACGGGCTTTGAAGACGAACTGGTCCGAAATGGGATTGCTATCGCGATACTGTTTATCGCAACGCTTATCGTCGGCGCTATCGTTAACTTTGTGATAGGTCAGCTGGTGGAAAAAACCGGCCTGTCGGGAACCGACAGGGTGTTAGGGATCTGCTTTGGCGCCCTGCGCGGGGTGCTAATCGTCTCGGCGATTCTGTTCTTTCTCGATAGCTTTACCGGTATGACGAAAAGCGAAGACTGGCAAAAGTCTGAGCTTATCCCGCAGTTCAGTTTCGTTATCAGATGGTTCTTTGACTATCTGCAGAGCTCGTCAAGTTTCTTGCCCAAAGCATAAGCGTTGGGATGTAGCTTAACGAGGAAAAGACGTATGTGCGGTATTGTCGGTATCGCCGGTGTTATGCCGGTAAACCAGTCGATTTATGACGCGTTAACGGTGCTTCAGCATCGTGGCCAGGATGCCGCAGGCATCATCACCATTGATGCGAACAACTGTTTCCGTTTGCGTAAGGCGAACGGTCTGGTGAGCGACGTTTTTGAAGCTCGCCATATGCAGCGTATGCAGGGCAATATGGGTATTGGTCACGTTCGTTACCCGACGGCTGGCAGCTCCAGCGCCTCCGAGGCACAGCCTTTCTACGTCAACTCGCCGTACGGCATTACGTTGGCGCACAACGGTAACCTGACTAACGCTCACGAGCTGCGTAAAAAGCTGTTTGAAGAAAAACGCCGCCACATCAACACCACCTCTGATTCCGAAATCCTGCTCAATATCTTCGCCAGCGAGCTGGACAACTTCCGCCACTATCCGCTGGAAGCAGACAACATTTTTGCGGCGATCGCCGCCACCAACCGCCAGATTCGCGGCGCTTATGCCTGCGTGGCGATGATTATCGGTCACGGCATGGTCGCTTTCCGCGACCCGAACGGCATTCGTCCGCTGGTGCTGGGCAAGCGCGATATCGGCGATGGCCGCACCGAGTATATGGTCGCTTCGGAAAGCGTGGCGCTGGATACGCTGGGCTTTGAGTTCCTGCGCGACGTGGCGCCTGGTGAAGCGGTATATATCACCGAAAAAGGCCAGCTGTTTACTCGCCAGTGTGCGGAAAACCCGGTCAGCAACCCGTGCCTGTTCGAGTACGTCTATTTTGCGCGTCCAGACTCCTTCATCGACAAAATTTCCGTTTACAGCGCCCGCGTCAATATGGGCACGAAGCTGGGCGAGAAAATTGCCCGCGAGTGGGAAGATCTGGATATCGATGTGGTCATTCCCATTCCGGAAACCTCCTGCGATATCGCGCTGGAAATTGCCCGCATCCTCGATAAGCCGTATCGCCAGGGGTTTGTTAAAAACCGCTACGTTGGCCGTACCTTTATCATGCCGGGCCAGCAGCTGCGCCGTAAGTCCGTGCGCCGTAAGCTTAACGCCAACCGCGCCGAGTTCCGGGATAAGAACGTGCTGCTGGTGGATGACTCCATCGTGCGCGGCACCACCTCTGAGCAGATTATCGAGATGGCGCGCGAAGCCGGGGCGAAGAAAGTGTATCTGGCCTCCGCTGCGCCGGAAATTCGCTTCCCGAACGTGTATGGCATCGATATGCCAACCGCCAATGAGCTGATAGCCCACGGGCGTGAGGTAGATGAGATCCGCCAGATCATCGGCGCCGATGGCCTGATTTTCCAGGATCTGGACGATCTGATTGACGCGGTGCGCGCGGAGAATCCGGATATTCAGCAGTTTGAATGCTCGGTGTTCAACGGTATCTACGTCACTAAAGATGTCGATCAGCAGTATCTGGACTATCTCGACTCTCTGCGTAACGACGACGCGAAAGCGGTTCAGCTGCAGAATGAAGTTGAAAACTTAGAGATGCACAACGAAGGGTAATCCTCTGTTTTGCTGAGAGCCCGCGGTCTGACGGCCGCGGGCTTTTTTATTTTCTCGCGCCAAATGCGGGTCCGCGGTTGCGTCGGAGACTATAATCCGGCAAAGTCTGCGCCATTGTGTGAAAGGGGCAATCATCGTGAAGCGACTCATTATCGGTATTTCTGGCGCCAGCGGCGCGATTTACGGCGTACGCTTGCTCCAGGTTTTGCGCGAAGTTTCGGATGTCGAAACCCATCTTATTTTAAGCCAGGCCGCGCGCCAGACGCTGGCGCTGGAGACGGATTTCTCCCTGCGCGAGGTGCAGGCGTTAGCCGACGTGGTGCACGATGCCCGCGATATCGCCGCCAGCATCTCTTCCGGCTCTTTTAAAACCGCCGGGATGGTGATTTTGCCATGCTCAATGAAGACCCTCTCCGGCATCGTTCATAGCTATACCGACGGGCTGCTGACCAGGGCGGCGGACGTGGTGCTTAAAGAGCGCCGGCCGCTGGTGCTGTGCGTACGGGAAACGCCGTTCCACCTTGGCCATTTACGGCTGCTGGTCCAGGCGGCGGAAATGGGCGCGGTGATTATGCCGCCGGTTCCGGCGTTTTATCATCGCCCGAAAAGCCTGGACGATGTGATCAATCAGACGGTCAATCGCGTGATCGATCAGTTCGATATCTCTCTTCCGCAAGACCTCTTTTCCCGCTGGCAGGGCGCGTAGGGCGCACTAAGATAGTGCGCTTTGTTCACATCCGCCTCCCTGCAGTGCAATTTTGTCGCCTCGATCAAATCCTCAACATTTAATTTGTTTTTTTGCGCTGCGGCACTGCGGTTTATCCGTTATTGCTGGTATCTTCCCTTTTAAGACAAACTTGCAACCTTTATTTAACATATTTAACGCCATTTCCAGCACGCACTGAGAAAATGGCATAAAACGTGCAAGATTTTGCCGGCAGTACAAATAACAAGATAACGCATCGCATAACAACATCACGACACTTAAGGGTAACCTATGAAGAAGACGGTCCTGGCTCTCTCTTTAATGATGGGAATTTGCAGCGCCTCCAGCGCGTTCGCCGCGCTGCCGCAGAATATCCGCATTGGCACCGATGCCACCTACGCGCCTTTCTCTTCAAAGGATGCGAAAGGGGATTTCGTGGGTTTTGACATTGATTTGGGTAACGAGCTCTGTTCGCGCATCAAAGTAAAATGCACCTGGGTCGGCAGCGATTTCGACTCCCTGATCCCGTCGCTGAAGGCCAAGAAAATCGACGCCATTATCTCTTCGCTGTCGATTACGGAAAAACGCCAGCAGGAAATCGCCTTCTCTGACAAGCTCTACGCGGCCGACTCCCGCCTGATCGCCGCCAAAGGCTCGCCGATTCAACCGACGCTGGAATCCCTCAAAGGCAAGCATGTTGGCGTACTGCAGGGCTCCACCCAGGAGGCCTATGGTAATGAACGCTGGCGCAGCCACGGCGTGGACGTTGTGGCCTATCAGAATCAGGATTTGATCTACTCAGACCTTGCTGCGGGTCGCCTGGACGCCGCGTTGCAGGATGAAGTGGCCGCCAGCGAGGGCTTCCTCAAGCAACCTGCCGGTAAAGATTTTGCCTTTGCCGGTCCTTCCGTTAAAGACAAAAAGTTCTTCGGTGATGGTACCGGCATCGGCCTGCGTAAGGACGATAGCGAGCTGAAGGCCGCGTTTGATAAAGCGCTGGCCGACATGCGTAAAGACGGCACCTACGACAAAATGGCGAAGAAATACTTCGACTTCAACGTTTACGGTGATTAAGACGCCCGCTGGCCCGGACGCCGGGCCATGCGCATCCCTTTCTGTCTGATTTTGGTGCAGCTGCGCTTTTAGCGGATCAATTTGGTGCAGGAAATTGCGCACGCGATGTTAAAAAGTGCATAGTTAAGCGTTTCCGATGCGAAAAAATTTGCTTTCCGGCGCAGAATGCTTTGCCTTACCGGGGCGAATAATGGCACGATAACTGCCGTAAGTACTTCTAATAAATCCGTTAGAATGACAGTCTGTTGAGGATAGTTATGAAAAAACTGGCGTTGTCTCTCTCTTTAGCGCTGGCCCTTTCCAGCGTTTCCACTGTATTCGCAGCCATTCCGCAAAAAGTCCGCATCGGCACCGATCCTACTTATGCCCCGTTCGAATCGAAGAATGCGCAGGGTGAACTGGTGGGTTTTGACATCGATCTGGCAAAAGAGCTCTGTAAGCGTATCAATACGCAATGTACCTTCATTGAGAACCCGCTGGACGCGCTGATCCCTTCTTTAAAAGCGAAGAAAATCGACGCCATCATGTCTTCGCTTTCGATCACCGAAAAACGCCAGCAGGAAATTGCCTTCACCGACAAACTGTACGCGGCTGATTCGCGCCTGGTCGTGAAAAAAGGCAGCGATATTACGCCAGACCTCGCGAAGCTGAAAGGCAAGCGCGTTGGTGTTCTCCAGGGTACCACCCAGGAAACCTACGGCAACGAGCACTGGGCGCCAAAAGGCATTGAAATCGTTTCCTATCAGGGACAGGACAATATTTATTCCGACCTGACTGCCGGACGCATTGACGCGGCGTTTCAGGATGAAGTCGCCGCCAGCGAAGGCTTCCTCAAACAGCCTATCGGCAAGGATTATCAGTTCGGCGGTCCGTCGATTAAAGACGAGAAGCTGTTCGGCGTCGGCACCGGTATGGGGCTGCGCAAAGAGGATAACGAACTACGTGAAGCACTGAATAAAGCCTTTGCCGAGATGCGCCAGGATGGCACCTACGACAAGCTGGCGAAGAAATATTTCGATTTTAACGTGTACGGCGACTAACCATCCCGCGTACCCCGTCGCGCGTTATTTTGCGCGCGATGGTTGATGACAGACAGGGCAGACAGCATGCTGTACGGGTTTTCACAGGTTATTTTTCAGGGCGCGCTGGTCACCCTTGAGCTGGCGTTAAGCTCGGTCGTTCTGGCGGTGCTTATCGGTCTGGCGGGCGCCGGGGCGAAACTTTCCAACAATCGTCCGTTGGCGTTGATTTTTGAAGGCTATACCACCTTAATCCGCGGCGTGCCCGATCTGGTGCTGATGCTGCTGATTTTCTACGGGCTACAGATTGCGCTCAACGGCGTAACCGATGCGCTTGGCCTGGCGCAGTTTGATATCGACCCCATGGTGGCGGGGATCATCACGCTGGGCTTTATTTACGGGGCCTACTTCACCGAAACCTTTCGCGGCGCCTTCCTGGCGGTGCCAAAGGGACATATTGAAGCGGCGACGGCCTTCGGCTTTAGTGGTGGGCAAACCTTTCGTCGTATTCTGTTTCCGGCAATGATGCGCTACGCGCTGCCCGGAATCGGCAACAACTGGCAGGTTATCCTCAAAGCGACCGCGCTGGTCTCACTGCTGGGACTGGAAGATGTGGTCAAGGCAACCCAGCTGGCGGGTAAAAGCACCTGGGAGCCGTTCTACTTTGCCATCGTCTGTGGCCTGATTTATCTGGTATTTACAACGGTTTCCAATGGTGTGCTGCTGATGCTCGAACGCCGTTATTCTGTGGGCGTGAAGAGGGCCGACCTGTGATTGATATTATTCAGGAGTACTGGAAATCCCTGCTGTGGACCGACGGCTATCGCTTTACCGGCGTGGCGATTACGCTCTGGCTGCTGATCTCTTCCGTGGTGATGGGCGGCATCCTGGCGGTTTTCCTCGCCATTGGCCGAGTGTCGAGCAATAAATTTATCCAGTTCCCCATCTGGCTGTTCACCTATATCTTTCGCGGCACGCCGCTGTACGTCCAGCTGCTGGTGTTCTATTCCGGAATGTACACGCTTGAGGTCGTCAAAGGCACAGAACTGCTGAACGCCTTCTTTCGCAGCGGCCTGAACTGTACGGTGCTGGCGCTGACGTTGAATACCTGCGCCTACACCACGGAGATTTTCGCCGGGGCGATTCGTTCAGTGCCGGCAGGCGAGATAGAAGCCGCCCGGGCGTACGGTTTTTCTTCGGTCAAAATGTATCGCTGCATTATTTTGCCTTCCGCGCTGCGTATTGCGCTGCCTGCATACAGCAACGAAGTGATTCTGATGCTGCATTCCACCGCGCTGGCTTTTACCGCCACGGTGCCGGATCTGCTGAAAATTGCCCGCGATATTAACTCGGCAACCTACCAGCCGTTTACCGCCTTCGGTATTGCCGCAGTACTGTATTTAATTATCTCGTATGTGTTGATTAGCCTGTTCCGCAGGGCGGAAAAGCGCTGGCTCCAGCATATCAAACCTTCTTCGACGCACTGAGAACGCCATGTCCGACAATAAATTAAATGTAATCGATCTGCATAAACGTTACGGCGAGCATGAAGTACTGAAGGGCGTCTCACTGCGGGCGAAAGCCGGAGACGTGATCAGTATTATTGGCTCATCCGGTTCCGGGAAAAGTACCTTTTTGCGCTGTATTAACTTTCTTGAGAAGCCCAGCGAAGGGACGATCGTTGTTAACGGGCAAAACATTGGCCTGGTTCGCGATAAAGACGGCCAGTTAAAGGTTTCTGATAAAAATCAGCTACGTTTGCTACGTACTCGCCTGACGATGGTATTCCAGCATTTTAACCTGTGGAGCCATATGACGGTGCTGGAAAACGTGATGGAGGCGCCGATTCAGGTGCTGGGCCTGAGTAAACAGGAAGCGCGCGATCGGGCGGTAAAATACCTGGCGAAAGTCGGTATTGATGAACGCCAGCAGATTAAATATCCGGTTCATCTCTCCGGCGGCCAGCAGCAGCGCGTTTCCATTGCCCGCGCGCTGGCGATGGAGCCCGACGTACTGCTGTTTGATGAACCGACGTCGGCGCTTGACCCTGAACTGGTGGGCGAAGTGCTGCGGATCATGCAGCAGCTGGCGGAAGAGGGGAAAACCATGGTCGTGGTCACCCATGAAATGGGCTTTGCACGCCACGTCTCCTCGCACGTGATCTTCCTGCATCAGGGCAAAATTGAAGAAGAAGGGCATCCTGACGAGGTTTTCGGCAACCCGAAAAGCCAGCGTCTGCAGCAGTTCCTGAAGGGCTCTTTGAAGTAAACACTGTCCAGCCCCCGGCGGAACACTCTCCGTCGGGGCGGCTAACGCTCCAGCCGATACACCCAGTCGTCATAGTCAATGCCGTTCAGATGATACGCTTTTTCGAGCACCTGAATGCGGATAAAGCCGTGTTTTTCCAGCAGACGGGAAGAGCCCGCGTTACTGCCCAGCACCCAGGCATTTATTGCGTGAACGCCGAGCTGCTGAAATCCGTAGTCGCAAATCGCTTTTAGCGCTTCACTGGCGTAACCCTTCCCCTGAGCATCAGGCAGGAGAGCGTATCCGACATCCGCTTCGTGCGGATTTTTACCGCTGATGCGCAGGCCAATATCGCCAACCGCCGCGCCGCTGGCGTCGCGCAGTACGAATACGCCCGGGTCAGCGCAGCGTGATGCAAACAGCGTCCGCAGCGCCGGCTCCTCAAGAATCTCGCCCATATAGCGCATCACTTCCGGGTCTCGCCTTAAGCGCAGGAAAAAAGGCCAGTCGGATGAGTGAAACGGAGAGAGGCGCAGGCGCGGAGTGGTGAGTATTCTCATAAAGCGGTCCATAGCGGTGGATTATTCCGCCACCTTAACATCATAAAGCGCCGGAAGGGCAATGCGTCTAAGCAACCGTCGGACAAGCCCGGGGCTGATTTTCGAAGCCGCGAAGATAGCGCAGCACGGTGGTGCTCTCCGGCGTCGCCCTCAGTTGTAGCGCCAGGTTGAGGTTATCCAGAACTGTCGCGTGGGCGACCAGCGGTGAGTCTTCGGCAAGCCGTCCTTCCATCACCAGCCAGCCCACGACGGTTTTCCAGCGCCACAGCGGGGAATTGCCTTTAACCCGCTGTACCGGCCCGGGAAACTGACCTGAGCCTCGTGCGCCATCTTTTAATAAGGCGACGGCCTGTCGCGTCAGGCCGGTAAGTTCGGCAATATCGCTTAAACCGACCAGCGCGGAATCGACGGATTCAACCCGCGCGTTCAGAGCCGATGCGGATTCGATATCGGCAATCGCTGACAGAATAGCCTGCTCAAGAGAGTCTCTTTCGCGATCGAACTCCAGATAGACCGCCGTTCCGTAAAAACAGACCAGGGCGTCAGCGCAGCCTGCGGCATGCAGCGCATCTTCCAGACCCACGGTACGAGCAGTTACGCCGGAGAGGGTGAGCGTAAAATTATACAGCGCCATGGTTTAATCCTTCTTGTGGTTAATCTGACCCGAGGCAGGCGGCTGGCAGCGGTCGACCATTCTGATAATTTGCCTGGCGTGGTTAATGGGTACCGCAGGCGTTGACCAGATGCTCATCATATGTTCCCGGTGCCGGGCTGTCCCACACATCAACCTGCCAAAACAGTGAGCGCTTTTGCCGCCAGTGATAAAAATCCAGTCTCGTGCCAGCGCGTAGTCAATAGCTGCTCTGATATGTTTATCCGGATGTTCCTTCATCAATTCGTCCTGGTAATGCTGAATAAATTGTTGACGAATGTCAACGGTGTGATGGTGTTAAATTACACACAGGGGTTATGGCAGAGTGAAAGGCATATCACTGGAATGAGATTCACAGTTAAGGCGACACAGGACGGGTGATTTTTGCGCGCTGCGAGGCGGGTTCCATAAATTAATCAGGGAGAGCGATACTCTCCCTGATGGAGCTGGACTACCGCAGCACGTTGGCCAGCGCTTCTTCCAGATCGTACCAACGAAAGCCAAATCCGGCGGCTTCCAGGCGTTTAGGCAGCGCGCGCTGGCCGCCGAGTACCAGAACGGAAGATTCACCCATCAGCAGGCGAATGGCCGCCGCCGGGACGCGGAAAATGGCAGGGCGATTTAGCGCATGCCCCAGCGCGTGGGCGAACTGCTCGTTGCGCACAGGGTAAGGGGAAACCATATTAAACGGCCCCCGCAGGTCGTTATCCAGCAGCCAGAGAATACCGTTGACCATGTCGTCGATGTGGATCCACGCCAGATATTGCCTTCCGCTACCGATAGGGCCGCCGAGGCCAAGCTTAAAGGCCGGCGTCATTTTGGCCAGAATACCGCCTCGCGGCGCCAGCACCACGCCGGTACGCAGCAGGCAGACGCGGGTGCGATCGCTCTGCGCTTCGCAGGCGATTTGCTCCCAGCGGGCGCAAAGCTTGTGGGTAAACTCGTTGTGCGGCGGCTCCTCTTCGGTTACCACGACTTCACCGAGGTCGCCATAATAACCGGCGGCGGAGCCGCTAATCAGCACCGAGGGCGGCGTATCGCTGGCGTTGAACAGCGTGACCAGCTTTTGGGTGATATCCCAGCGGCTGTGGCAGAGACGCTGTTTCTGCTCCGCCGTCCAGCGCTTATCGGCGATCGGCTCGCCGGCCAGATTAATGACGGCATCAATGCCGTTGAGGTTCGCCTGATGCTCGAAATCGCGCCACAGGGTGACGCGCGAATCGAGGCGGCTTTTGGCCTTTTCAGGGCTGCGCGTAGAAACCGTTACGTGATGTCCAAGCTCCAGTAGCCGGGGGATCAGATGGCGGCCAATCAGGCCGGTACCGCCAGTAAGCAGAACGTTCATAGCGCCTCCCTAAGATGCGTCTAGCGCCGCCAGCTCATCGTCATGGATACCGAATCGGCGTAGCGCAGCGCATGCAGTTTATCGATCTCTACTTCAGCATATGTGACCCAGTGATGTTCGCGTGCGATGTCGAGCACATCCTGAGTTAATTTTTCCAGCAGAGAGAAGCGGTTATTCTCAATATGGCTAATAATGCGCTTGGTGATGGTGCGGTAGTTCAGCGCATCGTTAATATCTTCGCTGTTGCGTGATTTTTCCGCCGGGTAGTGGATCGCGACGTTAACCACCACGTCCTGGCGGTTGGCGATCTCTTCCTCTTTAATTCCGATAAAAGTACGCAGGCGCAGGTTCTTAATTCGAATAATGGCGTCTGGTTGAGACATGGCAGGCTTCCTCCGTGTAGTAATTTCCGCAATCATACATCAAAGCTTCCCGGGCGAGCAGGGGGTTAATGGGCTTCTGTTTTCAGAAGCGCTTCAACGGTGGCCGGGCGCTGGCGAATGCGTTCAAACCAGTTATGCACCGCCGGGTAATTGGCAAGGTCGATACGCTGGCGCTGATGGGCATTCACCCACGGCCAGCAGGCGATATCGGCGATGCTGTAGTGATTGCCGCCAAGCCAGGGACTCTCGCCAAGGCGCCGATTGAGCACGCCATACAGGCGCTGCGTTTCCACCTGATAGCGCTCAATGGCGTAGGGCACCGCCTGCGGAGCAAAGTGGTTGAAGTGATGATTTTGTCCGAGCATCGGCCCCAACCCGCCGACCTGCCAGAATAACCACTGTAGGGTGACGTGGCGCTCGCGGAGCTCGCCGCTCAGTAATTTTCCAGTTTTTTCAGCCAGATAGAGCAGGATGGCGCCGGATTCAAACAGGCTTAATGGGCCACCACCGTCGGCGGGAGCGTGGTCAACGATCGCCGGGATCTTGTTGTTGGGTGAGATCGCGAGAAACTGCGGATGAAACTGTTCCCCCTTGCCGATATCCACCCGGATGAGGCGATACGCCAGCTGCGCTTCTTCGAGGAATAACGTGATTTTGTGGCCATTAGGAGTGGGTGCGTAGTAAAAATCGATCATGAAAATTCCTCGCCGTCACAGGTCGCAAACTTTTCGAGTATAGGTGAACTGGCATCATCCGACAGGTTTGCCTCATCCTGGATGACTTTCGCCGATCGCGTTCACCCCCTGAGAAGTATGTAAGATCCTCAGCGTGGCGGTCAGTGACATCATCTGAAAGACAGGATATGTTGGCGTATCGCCCCATTACATTAGCCATTGAGGATGCTATGAGCCAGCCCGCGATTACCCTGTGGTCCGACGCCGATTTTTTCTCGCCATATGTGATGTCCGTATACGTTGCCCTGCAGGAAAAGAGCCTGCCTTTTACCCTGAAAACCGTTAACCTCGACAGCGGCGAACATTTGCAAAGCGGCTGGAAAGGCTACAGCGCGACGCGTCGCGTACCGCTGCTGGAGATCGGGGAGTTCTTCCTGAGCGAATCCTCCGCGATTACCGAATATCTGGATGAGCGCTTTGCGCCCCCGGAATGGGAGCGGCTTTACCCGCATGACCTGCAAAAGCGCGCGCGGGCGCGTCAGGTGCAGGCCTGGCTGCGTAGCGATTTAATGCCGATTCGCGAAGAGCGCTCCACGGACGTGGTCTTTGCCGCAGCAAAGAAACCTCCGCTCAGCGAAGCCGGGAAAAAAAGCGCCGACAAGCTGTTTGCAACGGCTGGCGTTCTGCTGTCCCATGGCGGGCAGAATCTATTTGGCGAATGGTCCATTGCCGATACCGACCTGGCGCTGATGCTCAATCGCCTGGTCCTGAACGGCGATGAGGTTCCCGCCGCGCTGGTGGATTACGCCACCTTCCAGTGGCAGCGGGCGTCGGTTCAGCGCTACGTCGCACTCTCAGCCAAACGCGCGGGCTGATAAGCGCCAGCGGTTCCGTTATCATAGCGGCATCGTAATGCGTGGAGATGAAATGTATGAAGCTGATGTTTGCCTCGGATATCCACGGCTCTCTGCCTGCCGCTGAACGCGTGCTTGCGCTGTTCGCGCGCAGTGGGGCGCAGTGGCTGGTTATCCTCGGCGATGTGCTCAATCACGGGCCGCGTAACGCCCTTCCCGAAGGCTATGCGCCGGCCCAGGTCGCGGAGGCGCTAAATAGCGTGGCGGAGCGGGTAATTGCCGTACGCGGCAACTGCGACAGCGAAGTCGATCAAATGCTGCTGCGGTTCCCCATTACCGCCCCCTGGCAGCAGGTTTTGAGCGCGCGAGCCCGTCTGTTTCTGACCCACGGGCATCTGTATAGCCCCGAAAATTTGCCTCCTCTCGCCGCTGGCGATGTGCTGGCTTATGGCCATACTCATATTCCGGTTGCCGAGAAACGCGGCGAGATTTTTCTCTTCAATCCCGGCTCGGTCAGCATCCCTAAAGGGGGATTTACCGCCAGCTACGGTCTTCTGAACGAGGGGCAATTGCAGGTTTTAGCACTCGATGATAATCAGGTTATTGCAGAGGTCGCAATTTACCCGTAATTTACCCCTCAACCGTATAGACGCGCCGCAAGAGCGCTTTAAAAAGTAAGGTTTCCTGATGGCGGAACAGAATCATTTGGCAAGCACAGAATGGGTCGATATTGTTAATGAAAACAATGAGGTGATAGCACAGTCCAGTCGCGAACAAATGCGTGCGGAGTGCCTGCGTCATCGAGCGACCTACATTGTTGTTCATGATGGGATGGGCAAAATCCTGGTGCAGCGTCGTACCGAAACAAAAGATTTCCAGCCGGGCATGCTGGACGCCACCGCCGGCGGCGTGGTGCAGGCTGACGAGCAAATGCTGGAATCCGCGCGCCGTGAGGCGGAAGAAGAGCTCGGTATTGCCGGCGTGCCTTTTGCTGACCACGGGCAGTTCTACTACGAAGATAAACACTGCCGCGTCTGGGGCGGCCTGTTTAGCTGCGTATCGCACGGCCCGTTCGCGCTGCAGGAAGAAGAAGTGAGCGAAGTGTGCTGGCTGACGCCGGAAGAGATCACCGCCCGCTGCGATGAGTTCACTCCGGACTCATTAAAAGCGCTGGCGCTGTGGATGACCCGCAATGCGAATAATGAGTCAGCAAAAAGCGAAAAGCAGGAAGAGGCTGAGTAGTTTTCTAACAGCTGTCCCTCATGCATAAACTGGACGCGATGGGCTTTCTGTCGCTCCAGTTTCCCTCAGTAAGACGCTCCAGAAGGGCGCGCCCGGCTTCTATACCAATCTTATGGTGTGGTACCGCCATGGTCGTTAACGGCGGCTGGCAGACCCGGCTCACGTCGCTGTCGCCAAAACCGACGACGGCTAAATCATCCGGTACCTTTATGCGCCGACGCTGACATTCATACAGCGCTCCGCATGCCAGCTCATCGGAAACGCAAACCAGCGCATCCAGCTCCGGCCATGCCAGCAAAAACTCCGGCAGCTGTGAAGCGCCGGTGGAAAAGTTGGCGGGCAGCGCGGCGTTAATTACCCGGTTAGGCGACATATGATGGCGCAGCATGGCTTTATACCACCCCTGCAAATGCTGCTGAAAAATCCACTGTTCCTGATTGGCGCACAGCAGACCGATATTCTGATAGCCGCGGTGGATAAGCATCTCCGTCAGCTCGAACATCGCCGCTACGTTATCAATGCCAATATTCATGTCGATCGGATCGGCGCGCATTGCGCCCATCTCCACCACAGGAATCGAGGCGTTCTTCAGCCAGTGGCGTACGGTATCGCTGTGTTCAACGCTAAGCAGAATGGCGGCGGCGATGTTAGAGGCCAGCAGCGTTTCCAGCAGCTTTTCTTCCTGCTCCAGACGGTGCAGCGATTCTGCCAGCATGATTTGATACCCTGCCGGCTGTAATACCTGCTGAAGCCCGGCAAACATCGCCGAACAGCCCGCCTCTGCAAGATTTGGCACCACCATCGCGATGGTTCTTGAGGAGGCAGACGCCAGCGCGCTGGCGGCGAGATTAGGCATGTACCCTAGCTCTTGCACCGCCGCTTCGATTTTTTCACGTAGCTTATCGGAAACCTGTTCCGGCGTGCGAAGGGCGCGGGACACGGTCATGGTTCCCACACCAGCCAGCTGAGCAACATCGGCGATCGTGACTTTACCGGTACTACGCCGTTTTCGGGTTAGAGACATACATATTCCTGCTAAACAGACGTTTTTATTATCATCCATTACTTCATGTGTCAGGGAGTATACGCCTTAAACGGGCCTTTTTGCTGCGTTTTGATGGGATGATTACGAATTGATAGCGCTATCACAAATCTGAATGTTCAGCATTGGTAGCGCTATCTTTGTGATCGTTCTCGCAGATAACTATTGGCTGCTTGCATAAAGTTTGCCCATCTTTTGCTAAAAGAGGCGGGACAAAATGCTCAAGACTTGGCTCTCTGATGCCACCATCGCGCTGCGGCAAAGCGTAGAGACCTGGCCACTGGCGCTGGACATCTGCGCCCGGCCGCTGCTGAAGACCGACGTTATCGAACCTGCCTACGTGACGGCCATCGTGGAGCAGCATCAGCGGCTCGGGCCGTACTACGTGCTGGCCCCGGGACTGGCGATGCCGCATGCGCGGCCTGAGGAGGGCGCGAAGGGCCTGGGGCTGTCGCTGTTGAAACTGCAACAAGGGGTATCGTTTGGCTCTGAGGAGTTCGACCCGGTTGATATTATTATTATGCTTGCGGCGCCGGATAAACATAGCCATATCGAAATGATTTCTGCCCTGGCGGAATTATTTTCCAGCGATGAAGATATGAATAAATTACATCAGGCAACCAATATTGAGGAGATAAAAACGATCATCGCGCGCTACTGATTCAATTTTATTATCCGGCTTATAACCCATTACGCGCCTGCGTGATGTGGACGTACTCTACCCAAAAAAGGTGATAACAATGAAAATTATGGCAATTTGCGGCTCTGGCCTGGGCAGTAGTTTTATGGTTGAGATGAATATAAAAAAAGTGCTTAAAAAACTCTATATCGAGGCCGAGGTAGAGCACTCCGATCTGTCGTCGGCAACGCCGGGCGCGGCGGATTTATTCGTGATGGCAAAAGACATTGCCGCCAGCGCCAGCGTGCCGGAAAGCCAGCTGGTGGTGATTACCAACATCATCGATATTAACGAACTCGAAGCGCAGCTGCGCGCGTGGTTCGCCAGACAATAATTATTGATAGCGAGGTGGATATGTTTATCCTTGAAACGCTGAATTTTGTTGTTGATATTCTAAAAGTACCCTCGGTGCTGGTCGGTTTAATTGCGTTAATTGGTCTGGTAGCGCAAAAGAAATCTTTCTCCGATGTCGTCAAGGGAACCATTAAAACAATTCTGGGTTTTATTGTTCTTGGCGGCGGTGCGACGGTATTAGTCGGTTCGCTGAATCCGCTGGGGGGCATGTTTGAACATGCTTTTAATATTCAGGGCATTATTCCTAATAACGAGGCGATTGTTTCTATTGCACTGGAAAAATACGGTGCTTCAACCGCGCTGATTATGGCGTTCGGGATGGTAGCGAATATTGTGGTCGCCCGGTTTACGCGTCTGAAGTATATCTTCCTGACCGGTCACCACACTTTCTATATGGCCTGTATGATCGGCGTGATTCTTACCGTGGCGGGTTTCGAAGGCGTCGGGCTGGTCTTTACCGGCTCCCTGATCCTCGGGCTGGTGATGGCGTTCTTCCCGGCGCTGGCCCAGCGCTATATGAAGCGTATTACCGGTACGGATGATATCGCTTTCGGCCATTTCGGCACCCTGGGCTATGTGCTGTCGGGTTGGATCGGTAGCGTCTGCGGTAAAGGATCGCGTTCAACTGAAGAGATGAACCTGCCGAAAAACCTGAGCTTCCTGCGCGACAGCTCCATCTCCATTTCGCTGACCATGATGATTATTTATCTGATTATGGCGGTGAGCGCGGGGCGCGAGTACGTGGAAAGCACCTTTAGCGGAGGCCAGAACTACCTGGTTTACGCCATCATTATGGCGATTACCTTCGCCGCCGGGGTGTTCATCATCCTGCAAGGGGTACGTCTGATCCTCGCGGAAATCGTGCCGGCCTTTACCGGATTTTCAGAAAAGCTGGTGCCCAACGCCCGTCCGGCGCTGGACTGCCCGGTTGTTTACCCCTACGCGCCCAATGCGGTGCTGATTGGCTTCCTGTTTAGCTTCCTCGGCGGTCTGGTCGGGCTGTTCCTCTGCGGGCAGTTTAAATGGGTGCTGATCCTGCCCGGCGTGGTGCCGCATTTCTTTACCGGCGCGACCGCAGGCGTCTTTGGCAACGCCACCGGCGGGCGGCGCGGGGCGATGATTGGCGCGTTTGCCAACGGCCTGCTGATCACTTTCCTGCCGGTACTGCTGCTGCCGGTACTGGGGGCAATTGGCTTTGCCAACACCACTTTCTCGGATGCGGATTTCGGCGCCGTGGGTATCGTGCTGGGTAACCTGGCCCGCTACCTGTCGCCGTTTGCGATTACCGGCCTTGTTGTGGCGTTGTTTGTGCTGCTGGTGGCGTACAACGTTTTTGTGAAAAAGAAACCTGTGGGCGGCGGCGCGCAGGAGAACAGCGGAGCGAAATCATGAATGTGCAAGAAGTGACTAACCTGGCGCGGGACATTCGCGTCGCTACCCTGAAATCGCTGACGGACCTCGGTTTCGGCCACTATGGCGGCAGTATGTCGGTCGTGGAGACGCTGGCGGTACTGTACGGCGCGGTGATGAAAATTGATCCCGCGGACCCGGACTGGCCAGAGCGCGACTACTTTGTGTTATCAAAAGGTCATGCCGGCCCCGCGCTGTACAGTACGTTAGCGATTAAGGGGTATTTCCCGATGGAGGAGCTGAGCACGCTAAACCAGAACGGTACGCGGCTGCCAAGCCATCCGGACCGGCTGAAAACGCGTGGGGTGGACGCCACTACGGGCTCGCTGGGGCAGGGGATTTCCATCGCCGGCGGCATGGCGCTGTCGCATAAGCTGGCGGGGCGGGCGAATCGCGTGTTCTGTATCGTTGGCGACGGCGAGCTGAATGAAGGCCAGTGCTGGGAAGCCTTTCAGTTTATTGCCCATCACTGTTTGAATAATCTGACCGTGTTTGTTGACTGGAACAAGCTACAGCTTGACGGCAGGCTGGATGAAATCATTTGCGCTTTCAACCTGGAGGATAAATTCCGCGCCTTTGGTTTTGATGTTGTCACCGTCAAAGGCGATGACATCCCCGGGCTGCTGGCCGCGGTTCAACCCGTACCTCCCGTCGATGCGCGCCCGCGCGTGGTTATTCTCGATAGCGTGAAAGGCCAGGGCGTGCCGTATCTCGAGAATCTCAGTAATAATCACCATTTACGCCTGACGGCGGAGATGAAAGAGACGCTAAACGAGACAATTCGCCAACTGGAGGCTGAACATGATTAAGGTTGCACCCGCAGGGCAAAAAGATGCCGTAGAGATGCGTAAAGTCTATGCCGGATTCGTCGCGCAGCAAATTGAAGCCAGGAGCCCGATTATTGCGCTGGAAGCAGATCTGATGAGCTCCATGGCGATGGATGGCGTCGCGCGGGAGCATCCGCAGCACGTCATCAACTGCGGCATTATGGAAGCCAACGTGATCGGCACCGCCGCCGGGTTATCGTTGACCGGACGCAAGCCGTTTGTCCATACCTTTACCGCTTTCGCCAGCCGCCGCTGCTTCGACCAGCTGTTTATGTCGCTCGATTATCAGCGGAATAACGTCAAGGTGATCGCCTCTGATGCCGGGGTGACCGCCTGCCATAACGGCGGAACCCATATGTCGTTTGAAGATATGGGGATCGTGCGCGGTCTGGCGCATTCGGTGGTGCTGGAAGTGACCGATGCGGTGATGTTTGAGGATATTCTGCGGCAGCTTATCGATCTCGACGGTTTTTACTGGGTACGCACGATCCGCAAACAGGCGCCGAGCGTCTATGCGCCGGGTTCGACGTTTACCATCGGCAAAGGGAATGTGCTGCGCGAAGGCGACGACATCACCCTGATTGCCAACGGGATCATGGTGGCGGAAGCCCTTGAGGCGGCGCGTCAGCTTGAGCAGGAAGGGGTCAGCGCGGCGGTGATTGATATGTTTACCCTGAAGCCCATCGACCGCATGCTGGTGAAAAATTATGCCGAGAAAACCGGGCGTATCGTGACCTGTGAAAACCACAGTATTCATAACGGACTGGGATCGGCGGTGGCGGAAGTGCTGGTGGAGACCTGCCCGGTTCCGATGCGTCGCGTGGGGGTGAAAGAGCGCTACGGCCAGGTGGGAACGCAGGATTTCTTGCAGAAGGAGTATGGCCTGACGGCGCATGATATTGTCTCGGCGGCGCGAGAGCTGCTGTAAATAAAAAGGCGACCATCCGGTCGCCTTTTTTCATGCAGCGGGCAGATTATGCTTGCTGCTGGGACGACTGAATCGCGGTCAGGGCGATGGTATAGACGATATCGTCAACCAGCGCGCCACGGGACAGGTCGTTCACCGGCTTACGCATCCCCTGCAGCATCGGCCCGATGGAGATCAGGTCGGCAGAACGCTGTACGGCTTTGTAAGTGGTGTTACCGGTGTTCAGATCCGGGAAGATGAACACGGTAGCGCGGCCGGCAACCGGGGAGTTCGGCGCTTTGGATTTCGCTACGTCAGCCATGACCGCCGCATCGTACTGCAGCGGGCCGTCGATCATCAGGTCAGGACGTTTTTCCTGCGCCAGACGCGTGGCTTCGCGTACTTTCTCTACATCGCTGCCGGCGCCAGAGGTACCGGTAGAGTAGGAGAGCATGGCTACGCGCGGTTCGATGCCGAAGGCAATTGCGGAGTCTGCGGACTGGATGGCGATTTCAGCCAGCTGTTCAGCGGTCGGATCCGGGTTGATCGCGCAGTCGCCGTAAACGTAAACCTGTTCCGGCAGCAGCATGAAGAATACGGAGGAGACCAGAGAGCTGCCCGGCGCCGTTTTGATCAGCTGCAGCGGCGGACGGATGGTGTTGGCGGTGGTGTGAACCGCGCCGGATACCAGACCGTCGACTTCGTCCTGCTCGAGCATCAGGGTGCCGAGAACCACGTTGTCTTCCAGCTGCTCGCGGGCAACCGCTTCGGTCATCCCCTTGCTCTTACGCAGCTCGACCAGGCGAGCAACGTAGCTTTCGCGAACCACTTCCGGGTCAACGATTTCAATACCGGCGCCCAGCTCTACGCCCTGAGAGGCGGCCACGCGGGTGATTTCATCCGGGTTACCCAGCAGTACGCAGGTGGCGATACCGCGCTCGGCGCAGATAGCCGCGGCTTTAACGGTACGCGGCTCGTTGCCTTCCGGCAGCACGACGCGCTTGCCTGCTTTACGCGCCAGCTCGGTAAGCTGATAGCGGAAGGCTGGCGGAGAGAGGCGACGGCTGCGCTCGGAAGTTGCGGTCAGCGATTCAATCCAGTCGGCGTTGATATAGTTAGCCACGTATTCCTGAACTTTCTCGATGCGCTCGTGATCGTCAACCGGAACTTCCAGGTTGAAGCTCTGCAGGCTCAGAGAGGTCTGCCAGGTGTTGGTGTTAACCATGAATACCGGCAGGCCGGTTGCAAACGCGCGTTCGCACAGTTTGCTGATGCGGGCGTCCATTTCGTAGCCGCCGGTCAGCAGGATAGCGCCGATTTCCACGCCGTTCATCGCGGCCAGGCAGGCGGCGACCAGAACGTCAGGACGGTCTGCGGAAGTGACCAGCAGGGAGCCTGCGCGGAAGTGTTCCAGCATGTGCGGAATGCTACGCGCACAGAAGGTGACGGACTTCACGCGACGGGTATTGATGTCGCCTTCGTTGATGATGGTGGCGTTCAGGTGATGCGCCATATCAATCGCGCGGGTGGCGATCAGATCGAAGCTCCACGGCACCGCGCCCAGAACCGGTAATGGGCTACCGCTCTGCAGCTGAGCCGGATCGATCTTCACGACTTTCGCTTTGGAAGAGTCGTCGAAGATTTCCGACAGGTCAGGGCGAGTGCGGCCCTGTTCGTCAACCGGCGCATTCAGCTTGTTGACGATCACGCCGGTGACGCTGGTGTTTTTCGCGCCGCCGAAGCTGCTGCGAGTCAGCTCAATGCGCTCTTTCAGCTGTTCCGGAGTATCGGTACCCTGGGACATCACAAAAACGATTTCAGCGTTCAGCGTTTTCGCGATTTCGTAGTTCAGAGACTGGGCAAACTGATGTTTGCGGGTCGGGACCAGACCTTCAACCAGCACCACTTCCGCATCCTGAGCGTTGGCGTGGTAGTTGGCGATGATCTCTTCCATCAGCACGTCTTTCTGGTTGCTGGAGAGCAGCGACTCAACGTGGCTCATCTTCAGCGGTTCTGCGGCCGGAAGGTCGGAGTTCGCGCGAATAATAGTGGTAGTCTGGTCTGGCGCATCGCCACCGGCACGCGGTTGAGCGATAGGTTTAAAGACGCTCAGACGAACGCCTTTACGTTCCATAGCACGGATAACACCGAGGCTGACGCTGGTCAGGCCTACGCTGGTTCCGGTAGGGATCAGCATGATTGTACGGGACACGATATATCCTCTTTCGTTACCGCCAGTATCAGGCGGGATACAAAACTGCACCACCAGCTTCCCGTCATACTTCAAGTTGCATGTGCGTTGGCTTTACTCGCTCACCCCAGTTACGTACTACTCGTACGCTCCTGGGGGATTCTCTGCGTCGCCGCCTTCCTGCAACTCGAATTATTTAGGGTTATGGCTGGCGGTGTGGAATCAGGCGGTCAGACGGTTGGCGTCTTGCGCGATGACCAGCTCTTCGTTGGTCGGAATGACGATAGCCGGGCGAGTGCCTTCTTTGTTGATGAAGCCAGACTTGCCGAAACGGGCTGCCAGGTTACGCTCGTGATCAACTTCAAAGCCCAGTACGCCCAGTTTGCCCAGAGACAGTTCGCGAACCATCGCGGCGTTCTCACCGATACCACCGGTGAATACGACGGCGTCCAGACGACCGTCCATCAGCGCGGTGTAGGAGCCGATATATTTCGCCAGGCGGTGGCAGTAAACGTCCATGGCACGTTTAGCGTCAGCTTTTTCCTGGTAGTTGTCTTCAACGTAGCGGCAGTCGCTGGTCACTTCGGTCAAACCGAGCAGACCGGACTCTTTGGTCAGCATTTTGTTGATGGCGTCTACGCTCATGCCCAGGGCATCGTGCAGATGGAAAATGATTGCCGGGTCGATATCGCCAGAACGCGTACCCATAACCAGACCTTCCAGCGGAGTCAGACCCATGGAAGTGTCAACGCATTTACCGTTGCGGATAGCGGAAACGGAACCACCGTTGCCCAGATGGCAGGTGATGATGTTCAGCTCTTCAACCGGTTTGTTCAGAACTTTCGCGGCTTCCTGAGTCACGTAGAAGTGGCTGGTGCCGTGCGCGCCGTAGCGACGTACGCCGTGTTCTTTGTACAGGCTGTACGGCAGGGCATAGAGGTAAGATTCTTCCGGCATGGTCTGATGGAACGCGGTGTCGAACACGGCAACGTTCTTGTCTTTCAGATTAGGGAAAGATTTCAGCGCCTCAGCGATACCGATCAGGTGCGCCGGGTTGTGCAGCGGAGCGAAAGAAGCGGAGTCTTTGATTCCCTGAATCACGGAGTCATCGATAACGACGGAGCTGGTGTATTTTTCACCACCGTGAACGATGCGGTGGCCGATTGCGGTCAGCTGAGCAGACAGTTCTGGTTTTTGTGCCAGAATAGTGTTAACGATAAAGTTCAGCGCTTCACTGTGAGCAGCGCCAGCGCCTAATTCGGCTTCTTGCTTGCTGCCGTCCATTTTCCATTTGATACGGGCTTCAGGAAGATGGAAACATTCTGCTAAACCAGACAGGTATTCGTCACCGTTGACGGCATCAAGGATAGCGAATTTCAGAGAGGAGCTACCGCAGTTCAGAACCAGTACTAACTTACTCGACATGGAAGTACCTTTTATGATACGTGGCTAAAAAAACGTCAGTGTGTCACAAAGCGTAGCGCAGGATGACATCGACATTTATGATTAACATCATGCCTTGTACTGTTTTCGGGCACGATGAGAGAAGTACATTTGATTTTATGTCATTTTGCATAATTTTCAGCCGGTGGCAGAATATGCGATAATTTGACTAACCTGGTAAAAGGGTCTAACCGCCCCTCAGGTGCGCACAGAATACCTGATTGAGGCCGCCATTGCCAAAATCTTTTGAACGTTGTCATGCACAGTTGGTGTTTTGCACAAATTTTTTAAGTTTTATATGTAAAGTTGAGGTAAGCCATGTCCGGTCCCGAGAATCGCCCTGTGAGTTTTTTTGGCTTGTTTCGCCACGGGCAGCACTATGCAAAGACCTGGCCTCTGGATAAGCGCCTTGCCCCGGTGTTTATTGAAAACCGTATTATTCGCGCCACGCGCTATGCGATTCGCATCATGCCGCCGGTGGCGATTTTCACGCTGTGCTGGCAAATCGCCCTCGGCGGCCAGCTGGGCCCTGCCGTGGCTACCGCGCTGTTCGCGCTGAGTCTGCCGATGCAAGGCTTATGGTGGCTGGGTAAGCGTTCGGTAACGCCGCTGCCGCCGTCGATACTGAACTGGTTTTATGAAGTACGGGGTAAACTGCAGGAGGCGGGACAAGCGCTGACGCCGGTTGACGGCAAGCCGGATTATCAGGCTTTAGCTGACACGCTTAAGCGCGCCTTCAAACAACTGGATAAAACTTTCCTTGATGATTTGTAATTGCATCGGGAAAACGCATATAAAAGAAGGCGCATAATTGATGCGCCTTCTTTTTTCACGTCGTAAAAGTGCCACAGGAGTCAAAAATGGAAATGACCAATGCGCAGCGTCTGATTCTGTCGAATCAATACAAAATGATGACGATGCTCGATCCGGACAACGCTGAACGTTACCGCCGCCTGCAGACCATCATTGAGCGTGGATACGGGCTGCAGATGCGCGAGCTGGACCGCGAGTTTGGCCAGCTTACCGAGGAAACGTGTCGTACCATCATTGATATCATGGAGATGTATCACGCGCTGCATGTCTCCTGGACGAACCTGAAGGATGCCAGCGGAATTGACGAGCGTCGGGTCACCTTCCTCGGCTTCGACGTGGCGACCGAAGCCCGCTATCTCGGCTATGTCCGCTTTATGGTTAACGTTGAAGGGCGCTACAGCCACTTTGACGCCGGCACTCACGGTTTTAACTCCCAGACCCCGATGTGGGAAAAATACCAGCGCATGCTGAGCACCTGGCACTCCTGCCCGCGTCAGTACCATTTAAGCAGTAACGAAATTAACCAAATTATCAACGCCTGATGGAGGTTCCCGTGCAGTGTAAAGGTTTCCTGTTTGATCTTGACGGGACATTGGTCGATTCGTTGCCGGTTGTGGAGCGTTCGTGGTGCAAATGGGCGGATCGGTTCAGTATCCCTCATGATGAAGTGCTGAACTTCATTCATGGCAAACAGGCGATAACCTCGTTACGTCATTTTCTCCCCGGCCGCAGCGAAGAGGAGATTCAGGCAGAGTTCACCCTGCTGGAAACGGTAGAAGCAACGGATACGGATGGCGTAACGGCGCTGCCGGGCGCGGTAGCGTTGCTCAGGACGCTCGATCGCGCGGGGATTCCGTGGGCGATCGTGACGTCGGGGTCAATACCCGTCGCCCACGCTCGTCATCGTGCCGCGGGGCTGCCTGAGGCGAAGGTTTTTGTTACCGCCGAGCGCGTAAAGCACGGGAAACCCGCACCGGACGCCTACCTGCTGGGGGCCGAACTGTTGGGGCTGGCGCCGGGGGATTGCGCCGTCGTGGAGGATGCGCCTGCCGGTCTGCTCGCCGGGCTGAATGCCGGCTGTCGCACCATCGCGGTCAATGTGCCCGCCGATGCGCCGCGTCTTGATGAAGCGGATTTAGTATTAACGACGCTGGAGAGCCTGCAGGTTGAACGCCTGCCTGACGGCAATGTGAATATTATCCTTAAAGATTAATCTCATGATTTAGCCCCGCGCCGGCGGGGCTTTTTTATGCCAGACTTCCAACTCCATCTTCTGACAAGGATAAGTTGTGAACGGTGAATTGATTTGGGTGTTATCTCTTCTTGCCGTAGCCGTCGTGCTCTTTGCCACCGGAAAAGTGCGCATGGACGCTATCGCATTGCTGGTGATTGTCGCTTTCGTTCTCAGCGACACTTTAACGCTCAGCGAGGCCTTCTCCGGCTTTAGCGATCCTAACGTTATTCTTATTGCCGCGCTTTTTATTATTGGCGATGGGCTGGTGCGCACCGGGGTCGCCACCAAAATGGGCTCCTGGCTGGTGAAGGTTGCCGGGAACAGCGAAACCAAAATGCTGGTCTATTTGATGTTAACCGTTGCCGGATTAGGGGCGTTTATGAGCTCGACCGGCGTGGTGGCCATTTTTATCCCCGTGGTGCTCAGCGTGTCGATGCGCATGAACACCTCCCCTTCGCGGTTGATGATGCCGCTCAGTTTTGCCGGACTTATCAGCGGGATGATGACCCTGGTGGCCACACCGCCTAACCTGGTCGTCAACAGCGAACTTTTACGCGAAGGGCTGCAAGGATTCAGCTTTTTTAGCGTTACGCCGATAGGTCTGGTGGTGCTGGTTCTGGGCGTTTTCTATATGCTGGTGATGCGCTTTATGCTCAAAGGGGAAGAGGGCGAGCAAGCGCGAGATGGCCGAAAAAGAAGCACCTTCCGCGATCTCATTAAAGATTATCATCTCACGGGGCGCGCGCGCCGCCTGGCTATACGCCCCGGCTCGCCGATGATTGGCCAGCGCCTGGACGACCTGAAGCTACGCGAGCGCTACGGGGCGAACGTTATCGGCGTTGAGCGCTGGCGGCGCTTTCGGCGGGTTATCGTTAACGTTAACGGCGTATCGGAATTCCGCGCCCGCGACGTCTTGCTGATCGATATGTCGGCCTCGGACGTGGACTTGCGCCAGTTCTGCGGCGAGCAGATGCTCGAACCGATGGTGCTGCGCGGCGAATATTTTTCCGATCAGGCGCTGGACGTGGGGATGGCGGAAGTCTCTCTGATCCCGGATTCAGAACTGATTGGCAAGTCGGTGCGCGAAATCGCCTTTCGTACCCGTTTTGATTTGAACATCGTGGGGCTGAAACGCGATGGCAAAGCCCTTGACGGCGCGGTGACCGATGAAGCCTTGCAGCTTGGCGATATCATGCTGGTGGTGGGCAACTGGCGGCAGATAGCGCTGCTGGCTAAGCGGGGCCGTGACTTTGTGGTGCTGAATATGCCCATCGAGGTCAACGACGCCTCGCCGGCGCACAGCCAGGCGCCGCACGCGATTTTCTGTCTGGTGCTGATGGTCGCACTGATGCTGACTGACGAAATTCCTAACCCTATAGCGGCCATCATTGCCTGCCTGCTGATGGGGAAATTCCGCTGTATTAACGCCGAGAGCGCCTATAAAGCTATCCACTGGCCGAGCATTATCTTGATTGTCGGAATGATGCCTTTTGCTCTGGCGCTGCAGAAAACCGGCGGCGTGGATCTGGTGGTTCAGGGACTCATGGATGTGGCGGGGAGCAAAGGACCGTACCTGATGCTTGGCTGCCTGTTCGTAATGTGCGCGGCTATCGGCCTGTTTATTTCCAATACCGCCACCGCGGTGCTGATGGCGCCCATTGCGCTGGCCGCGGCAAAGTCGATGGGCGTTTCGCCTTATCCCTTTGCGATGGTGGTCGCCATGGCGGCCTCGGCGGCGTTTATGACCCCGGTATCGTCGCCGGTGAACACCCTGGTGCTGGGGCCGGGGAAATATTCATTCAGCGATTTTGTCAAAATCGGCGTGCCGTTCACCCTCCTGGTGATGGTGGTGTGCGTCCTGCTGATCCCGGCGCTGTTTCCGTTCTGATTCAGCGGCATCCTTCCCCGGTCAGGCTGACGCTGGCCGGGGAAGTGTGGGGTTATAAAGGCGAATCCTGGCTGATTTCATCGAGGGAAAGATGGAAGCTCGGGACGAACACCTGCATAAAGTAGTCCATCTCTGCGCTGCGGCGCGATTCCAGCGTTTTCTCAAGGCGGCCTTTGGCCAGCAGAAATTCATTGTTCCCCGCCGATAGCTCTTCCAGACACTTCAGGTAGGCGCAAAGCGCATCCGCCTGCTTGACAAGGGATTTTTCCTCTTCGCTGTAGTGATGTTCATCGATCAGCGGTTCAAAAATGTCGCGCAGTTCATCAGGAACCATATCGACCAGCTTCTGCTGGGCGATTTTTTCGATGGCTTTGTACTCTTGCGCGATCTGCGAATTGAAATATTTTACCGGCGTCGGCAGGTCGCCGGTCAGGACTTCCGAGGCATCGTGATACATCGCCAGCAGCGCGATGCGTTCGGCGTTAACCCGCCCGCCGAATTTACGATTTTTGATCGCCGCCAGCGCATGGGCCACCATCGCGACCTGTAAGCTGTGTTCGGAGACGTTTTCGGTGCGCACATTACGCATCAGCGGCCAGCGGTTGATCAGTTTCAGGCGGGAGAGGTGGGCAAAGAAATGACTCTGACTCATAGGAACCCTTAATCAGTTACGACGTCGGGTGCCATTGTGCGCAGGGATTGCCGCCGGATGCAAATCCCGGCGGCTGGACAGATAAAATCAGAGCTGGTGGTAGCCGGAAAGGAAACGCCCGAAACGGGTAATTGCCATTTCAAGATCGTCTTCGCGCGGAAGGGTCACAATACGCACGTGGTCCGGCCACGGCCAGTTAAAGGCGGTACCCTGAACCAGCAGGACTTTCTCCTGCAGCAGAAAATCGAGCACCATCTTCTGGTCATCGTGAATATTAAAGCGTTTAGCGTCGATTTTCGGGAACATATACAGCGCGCCTTTCGGCTTAGTGCACGAGACGCCCGGAATGTCGTTAATCAGCTCCCAGGCGCGATTACGCTGTTCATACAAGCGTCCGCCGGGAACAATAAATTCGCTGATGCTCTGATAGCCGCCGAGAGCGGTTTGGATCGCATGCTGGGCCGGGACGTTGGCGCACAGGCGCATAGAAGCCAGCATCTCCAGGCCTTCGATATAGCCTTTTGCGTGTTTCTTCGGCCCGTTCAGCACCATCCAGCCCTGGCGGAAGCCGGCAACGCGGTAGGTTTTTGACAGGCCGTTAAAGGTAACGGTGAGCAGATCCGGGGCCAGCGGCGCAATTGAGTGGTGCTGCGCTTCATCGTAGAGGATCTTATCGTAGATCTCATCGGCGAAAATAATCAGATTATGCTGGCGGGCGATCTCGACGATCTCCATCAGCAGCTCTTTTGAGTACACCGCGCCGGTTGGGTTATTCGGGTTGATAATCACGATGCCGCGGGTACGCGGGGTGATTTTCGCGCGGATATCGTCGAGGTCCGGGAACCAGTCGGAAGACTCATCGCAAAGATAATGCACCGCTTTACCGCTGGAAAGCGCGACCGCGGCGGTCCACAGCGGATAATCCGGCGCCGGGACCAGCATTTCATCGCCGCTGTTCAGCAGCGCCTGCATGGCCTGGACGATAAGCTCCGAAACGCCGTTACCAATATAGATATCTTCGACCGTCACATCACGCATACCGCGGGCCTGGTAATGCTGCATGATGGCCTTACGGGCGGAATAGAGGCCCTTTGAATCACTGTAGCCCTGCGAGGTAGGGAGGTTGCGGATAACGTCAACGAGGATTTCGTCAGGCGCGTCAAAGCCAAACGGCGCTGGGTTGCCGATGTTCAGCTTCAGGACTTTATTGCCTTCTTCTTCAAGGCGTTTCGCCTCTTTCAGAACCGGGCCGCGGATGTCGTAACAGACGTTATCTAACTTGCTGGATTTTTCGATGGGGGACATGAACCTTGACCTTTTAGCTGTTATCGCCACTCCCTGCCGTGGAAGTCAGCACGGAATAATGTACTCCGCCTCCCCGCTGTTTTGAAGGGTTAACAGGAGAAGATTTTGCTATTCATCGCTTTTTGGTTTAATCAATTTGTCTGGTGAGCTGCGCTTTTGTTTATACATTACACCTTTAATACTTTTATTGATGGTCTTATATTGTGCCTGGTGGTGTTTTGGCGAACGTTTATCTGGTTTGTTGATTTAAAGAGGACCGGCGCTTGTTTTTTGCGCGTAAAACGAATCATCGTCTGGTGAACGTTTAATTCACAATACGCTGAAGGTTGTAACAACTTTGCTAGATATTTT
The DNA here is from genome assembly GCF_015139575.1 of Klebsiella michiganensis. Lineage (GTDB taxonomy): Bacteria > Pseudomonadota > Gammaproteobacteria > Enterobacterales > Enterobacteriaceae > Klebsiella > Klebsiella michiganensis. The sequence continues at coordinate 1,660,128 of NZ_AP022547.1, forward strand.
TAATGAAAGTATTTAATAGCTAAATGAGTTTTATTTTATGCAAGGAATATTCTTAGATCTGTTAATTTAATTAAAGTGCTGACCAGCATTTAAAGTGGCCTGAGATAATACTGATTAACGCTTATAAATATTGTGGTTTTCGGTTAGAATATCGCCGTTAATACCGACATATGGCTATGCCAGGTAGCTTATTTCTTTATTAATACATTGTTATTGCAGGTTTTTGTTCTGCCTGAGCCCGATGGCAAGGTTTGTCGCCGGTGAGGATGCAGACAATGGTCATTGACGGCTATTTTTTGCGTCACATCACAAAAACAAATGCGTCGTAATTAAAAACGCTTAGGCGTACGAGCAAAATATTACTCTGAAATTCCGCGCATTTGCTGCGGATGAGTGCTTTCTAATGCAATAACGTTCGTCCAGTTGTTCATCCGTCCGTCTCTGGCGGGTAACGCGAAGCTTAAGGATTAGCCGGAAGCCTGGAGCACAGCATCAACAAGGCAGGTAAGCATTAGCCGCCTGAATGTGAAGCAAATATGATAAATGAAAATCGTTCGATACTAAATTTAGACCTCGATCTCTTGAGAACCTTTGTTGCCGTCGCCGATCTCAGTACCTTTGCCGCTGCCGCCGTCGCGGTGCGCCGGACCCAGTCAGCGGTGAGCCAGCAGATGCAGCGGCTGGAGCAGCTGGTTGGCAAAGAACTTTTTGCTCGCCACGGGCGCAATAAGCTTCTGACCGAGCAGGGCATTCAGCTGCTGGGCTATGCGCGGAAAATTCTGCGCTTTAATGATGAAGCCTGTATGTCGCTCATGTTTGGCAGCCTGCAGGGAACGCTGACCGTGGGAGCCTCTGATGAGACGGCGGATACCATTTTACCGTGCCTGTTAAACCGGATTGGTAGTTTTTATCCCAGGCTGACGCTGGAAATCAAAGTTCTCAAACACCTTGATATCGTCGATATGCTGAAGAGCGGGGCAATCGATCTTGCGCTGACGACCCGACAAACCAAGGGTTCTGACATGCTGACGCTGCGCACGTCGCCAACGCTGTGGTACTGCGCAGCGGATTATGTCCTCCCTCAGGGCGAGTCTGTCCCGCTTGTTTTGCTGGATGCCCCGGATCCGTTTCGGGAAGAGATCGTTGAGGTACTCAACGCCGCCGGCGTTGCGTGGCATCTTTCCCATGCGGCAAGCTCAATGGCGGGGGTGAAGGCGGCGGTGAAAGCCGGGCTTGGCGTGACCGCGCAGCCGGTAGAGATGATGAGCCCCGAATTTCGCGTACCGGGCCGGAGTGACGGTTTACCCGTACTGCCGGATACCCGCTACATGCTGAACTGCAATCCGCAGAAGGCAAGCGAGCTGACGCAGGCCATTTTTCAGTCGCTGAGCGCAGAGTACCAGCCGTGGTCAACGCAACGCGTTTATACTCCCGAAGGGGGAGATAATTCCCTTATTTCCTGAGCGGGAAAAGCTAACAAACATCACAAAAACTGGTAACAAAATGTAAGTGTAAAAACGAACCCCAGACGTGTGAAATTCCCGCTGCGGTTCGTTTTTTTCAAATTTTATTGATTAATAGAAACTTTTGTTGATTTCTTTTGAGCTAAATCAGTAGGTTAGATCCGCTCCTCCTCTCATTTCTCGACTTTTCTCTGCACTTTCAATACTTCCTGCTAATGTTAAAAAACCATCTGGTTTGTTGCTGTTTTCTTGGTTGAATTAACAAAAGCGTGTCGCAGATCAAGAAAATACCCCTCCTTAGGGGGAGGAATCGTGTCTGAATCCTGTCAAAATAGGCGGGCCATTTTGATTTACGGCGGAAACGGACACGATTCAACAACACTAAAGCCGAACAGTATGCAAGGTTATTCCGCATGAAAGGGCATTTAATGTTAATGAAAAAAATCCAATGTAAATTAATGTTGTGAAAACTTTTGTTAAAGTTGACAAAAGGTTAATGAAAGGAGTAAAAAGCCACCGCAACTGGCCTTCCACATCACCCAGGGACGCTTTTTTGCACGGCTATTTTTTTATTCCTCCCCGTGAAACGCTGTGGCGTTCATCTGCCAGTAAGAGCAGAGGGTTTTAGCGCTACACTTTTTTGGTTAAGCAATGCGTATGTCAACATCCACTGAAGTCATCGCTCATCATTGGGCATTCGCTATATTTCTCATCATCGCTATCGGCCTGTGCTGCCTGATGCTCGTCGGCGGCTGGTACCTTGGCGGACGCGCGCGCGCGCGAAGCAAGAACACGCCGTTTGAATCCGGGATCGACTCCGTCGGTTCGGCTCGCTTACGTCTTTCTGCGAAGTTTTATCTGGTTGCCATGTTCTTCGTTATCTTCGACGTGGAAGCCCTGTATCTCTACGCATGGTCGACTTCTATCCGTGAAAGCGGCTGGGTCGGCTTTGTGGAAGCCGCAATTTTCATTTTAGTGCTACTGGCTGGTCTGGTTTACCTCGTTCGTATCGGCGCACTGGACTGGACGCCTGCGCGCTCCCGTCGCACGCTGGTTAACCCGGAAACAGACAGTCCCACTAACCGTCATACGCAGTAAAAGCGAGGCAATAAGATGGATTATACGCTCACCCGCATCGATCCTAACGGTGAGAACGACCGTTACCCCCTGCAAAAACAGGAGATCGTAACCGACCCCCTGGAGCAAGAAGTCAATAAAAGCGTGTATATGGGGAAACTCGAACACGCCTTGCATGACATGGTGAACTGGGGCCGTAAGAACTCAATCTGGCCTTACAACTTCGGCCTTTCTTGCTGCTACGTGGAAATGGTGACGTCATTCACCGCGGTGCATGACGTTGCGCGCTTTGGTGCAGAAGTATTACGTGCCTCCCCGCGTCAGGCTGACCTGATGGTGGTTGCCGGCACCTGCTTTACCAAAATGGCGCCGGTCATTCAGCGTCTTTATGACCAGATGCTGGAGCCGAAGTGGGTTATCTCGATGGGCGCATGCGCCAACTCCGGCGGAATGTACGATATTTACTCTGTCGTCCAGGGCGTGGATAAGTTTATTCCGGTCGATGTTTACATCCCGGGCTGCCCGCCGCGTCCGGAAGCTTATATGCAGGCGCTGATGCTGCTGCAGGAATCCATTGGTAAAGAACGCCGTCCCCTCTCGTGGGTGGTTGGCGATCAGGGCGTGTACCGCGCCAATATGCAGTCGGAACGCGAGCGTAAACGCGGCGAACGTATTGCAGTGACCAATCTGCGGACTCCGGACGAGATTTAACTTGCGCCTGCGGGCGGGATAAAAACTTCGCAAATCAATCTACTACAGCGCGAAGCCTCGCCGGCAGTCACCACGGACCTTTTGCAATGGTGAACAATATGACCGATTTAACCGCGCATGACGCCGCACCAGCCTGGCAAACCCGCGATCACCTTGATGACCCGGTGATCGGCGAACTGCGCAACCGTTTTGGGCCGGATGCCTTTACCGTTCAGCCAACCCGCACCGGCGTTCCGGTGGTTTGGGTGAAGCGTGAACAGCTGCTTGAGGTGGGTGATTTCCTGAAGAAATTGCCGAAGCCTTACGTGATGCTGTTTGACCTGCACGGCATGGATGAACGTCTGCGCACGCACCGCGACGGTTTACCCGCCGCGGATTTTTCCGTTTTCTATCATCTGATTTCCATAGACCGCAACCGCGACATCATGCTCAAGGTTGCCTTGTCTGAAAACGATCTGCATCTGCCGACCTTCACCAAACTGTTCCCTAACGCCAACTGGTATGAGCGTGAAACCTGGGAGATGTTTGGCGTGACCTTCGATGGTCACCCGAACCTGCGCCGCATCATGATGCCGCCGACCTGGGAAGGTCACCCGCTGCGTAAAGACTACCCGGCGCGCGCCACCGAATTTGACCCGTTTGAGCTGACCAAAGCCAAACAGGATCTGGAAATGGAAGCGCTGACCTTCAAACCGGAAGAGTGGGGCATGAAGCGCGGGACCGAAAACGAGGACTTCATGTTCCTTAACCTCGGCCCGAACCACCCCTCCGCTCACGGTGCGTTCCGTATTATTCTGCAGCTTGATGGCGAAGAGATCATCGACTGCGTGCCAGATATCGGCTACCACCACCGCGGCGCCGAGAAAATGGGCGAGCGCCAGTCCTGGCACAGCTACATTCCGTATACCGACCGTATTGAATATCTCGGCGGCTGCGTTAACGAAATGCCTTACGTGCTGGCGGTTGAGAAACTGGCGGGGATAACCGTGCCGGATCGCGTCAATGTGATCCGCGTGATGCTCTCCGAGCTGTTCCGTATCAACAGCCATCTGCTGTACATCTCCACCTTTATTCAGGACGTCGGGGCGATGACGCCGGTGTTCTTTGCCTTTACCGACCGTCAAAAGATCTACGATCTGGTGGAAGCGATTACCGGTTTCCGTATGCACCCGGCCTGGTTCCGTATCGGCGGCGTCGCGCACGACCTGCCCCGCGGCTGGGATCGCCTGCTGCGCGAATTCCTCGAGTGGATGCCGAAGCGTCTGGATTCCTATGAGAAAGCCGCGCTGCGCAACACCATCCTCATCGGTCGTTCGAAAGGGGTTGCCGCCTACAACGCGAAAGAGGCGCTGGAGTGGGGCACCACCGGCGCGGGCCTGCGCGCGACCGGCATCGGCTTCGACGTACGTAAATGGCGTCCTTATTCTGGCTATGAAAACTTCGACTTTGAAATCCCGACCGGCGGTGGCGTCTCCGACTGCTACACCCGCGTGATGCTGAAAGTGGAAGAGCTGCGCCAGAGCCTGCGCATTCTTCAGCAGTGCCTCGATAACATGCCGGAAGGCCCGTTCAAGGCGGATCATCCGCTGACGACGCCGCCGCCAAAAGAGCGCACGCTGCAGCATATCGAAACCCTGATTACGCACTTCCTGCAGGTTTCCTGGGGCCCGGTCATGCCGGCGCAAGAATCCTTCCAGATGATTGAAGCGACCAAGGGTATTAACAGTTACTACCTGACCAGCGACGGCAGCACCATGAGCTACCGCACCCGCGTGCGCACGCCAAGCTTCGCGCACCTGCAGCAGATCCCGGCCGCTATTCGCGGCAGTCTGGTCTCCGACCTGATTGTCTATCTGGGTAGTATCGATTTTGTTATGTCAGACGTGGACCGCTAATTATGCACGAGAATCAACAACCACAAACCGAGGCTTTTGAGCTGAGTGCGGCAGAGCGTGAGGCGATTGAGCACGAGAAGCACCACTACGAAGACCCGCGTGCGGCGTCCATTGAAGCGCTGAAGATCGTTCAGAAGCAGCGCGGCTGGGTGCCGGACGGCGCAATCTACGCTATCGCCGATGTGCTGGGGATCCCGGCCAGCGACGTAGAAGGCGTTGCGACCTTCTACAGCCAGATTTTCCGCCAGCCGGTGGGCCGTCACGTGATTCGCTACTGCGACAGCGTGGTGTGCCACATCACCGGGTTCCAGGGCATTCAGTCGGCGATTGAGAAGAAGCTGGATATCAAACCGGGTCAAACCACCTTTGATGGCCGCTTCACCCTGCTGCCGACCTGCTGCCTGGGCAACTGCGACAAGGGGCCGACCATGATGATTGATGAGGACACTCACAGTTATCTGACGCCGGAAGCGATTCCTGACCTCCTGGAGCGGTATAAATGAAAACCATTATTCGTACTGCCGAAACCCATCCGTTAACCTGGCGTCTGCGCGACGACAAACAGCCGGTATGGCTGGATGAATACCAGAGTAAAAACGGCTACGCCGGGGCGCGTAAAGCGCTCTCCGGCATGGCGCCGGATGAAATCGTCACTGCGGTAAAAGACGCTGGCCTGAAAGGGCGCGGCGGCGCGGGCTTTTCCACCGGTCTGAAGTGGAGCCTGATGCCGAAAGACGAGTCCATGAACATCCGTTACCTGCTGTGTAACGCCGATGAAATGGAGCCGGGCACCTATAAAGACCGCCTGCTGATGGAACAGCTGCCGCACCTGCTGGTGGAAGGCATGCTGATCTCCGCGTTCGCGCTGAAAGCCTGGCGCGGCTATATCTTCCTGCGCGGCGAATATATCGAAGCGGCGCAGCATCTGCGCCGGGCCATTGCCGAAGCGACCGAAGCGGGCCTGTTGGGTAAAAATATCCTTGGCACCGGTTTTGACTTCGAACTGTTTGTGCACACCGGGGCAGGGCGCTATATCTGCGGCGAAGAAACCGCACTGATTAACTCCCTCGAAGGCCGCCGCGCCAACCCACGTTCGAAGCCGCCGTTCCCGGCCAGCTCGGGCGTCTGGGGCAAACCGACCTGCGTAAACAACGTTGAAACCCTGTGCAACGTCCCGGCGATTCTGGCCAACGGCGTCGAGTGGTATCAGAACATTTCGACCAGTAAAGACGCCGGCACCAAGCTGATGGGTTTCTCCGGCCGCGTGAAGAATCCGGGCGTCTGGGAGCTGCCGTTCGGCACCACCGCGCGCGAGATCCTCGAAGAGTACGCGGGCGGCATGCGCGATGGCCTGAAGTTCAAAGCCTGGCAGCCGGGCGGCGCGGGCACCGACTTCCTGACCGAAGCGCATCTCGACCTGCCGATGGAGTTCGAAAGCATTGGTAAAGCGGGCAGCCGTCTGGGCACCGCGCTGGCGATGGCGGTTGACCATGAGATTGGCATGGTGCCGCTGGTACGCAACCTGGAAGAGTTCTTTGCCCGTGAGTCCTGCGGCTGGTGTACGCCTTGCCGTGACGGTCTGCCGTGGAGCGTGAAAATTCTGCGCGCTCTCGAGCGCGGCGAAGGCCAGCCGGGTGATATCGAGACGCTTGAGCAACTGTGTCGATTCCTCGGTCCGGGTAAAACCTTCTGCGCGCACGCGCCGGGTGCGGTTGAGCCGCTACAGAGCGCAATTAAATATTTCCGCGAAGAATTCGAAGCTGGCATTAAACAGCAGTTCAGCAATACCCATGCAATCAACGGGATTCAGCCGAACCTGCTTAAGACGCGCTGGTAATCTAAAGGTTTTTTTATTTTGGAAGCACGCTAATGGCTACGATTCATGTAGACGGCAAAGAGTACGAGGTCAACGGAGCGGACAACCTGTTAGAAGCTTGTCTCTCTCTGGGTCTTGATATTCCTTACTTTTGCTGGCATCCGGCGCTGGGAAGCGTTGGTGCTTGCCGCCAGTGTGCGGTGAAGCAATATCAGAACGCGGAAGACACGCGTGGCCGCCTGGTGATGTCCTGTATGACACCGGCATCCGACGGCACTTTTATTTCCATCGACGACGCAGAAGCGAAGCAGTTCCGCGAAAGCGTAGTTGAGTGGCTGATGACCAACCACCCGCACGACTGTCCGGTGTGCGAAGAGGGCGGCAACTGCCACTTACAGGATATGACCGTAATGACCGGTCATAGCTTCCGTCGCTACCGCTTTACCAAGCGTACCCACCGCAACCAGGATCTGGGGCCGTTCATCTCTCACGAAATGAACCGCTGCATCGCCTGCTACCGCTGCGTTCGCTACTACAAAGACTATGCTGACGGTACCGACCTGGGCGTCTACGGCGCTCACGACAACGTCTACTTTGGCCGTCCGGAAGACGGTACGCTGGAAAGCGAGTTCTCCGGTAACCTGGTGGAAGTCTGTCCGACCGGCGTCTTTACCGATAAAACGCACTCCGAGCGCTATAACCGTAAGTGGGACATGCAGTTTGCGCCAAGCATCTGCCAGCAGTGTTCCATCGGCTGTAACATCAGCCCCGGCGAGCGCTACGGCGAACTGCGTCGTATCGAAAACCGTTATAACGGTACCGTTAACCGCTACTTCCTCTGCGACCGCGGTCGTTTCGGCTATGGCTATGTCAATCTGAAAGATCGTCCGCGTCAGCCGGTTCAGCGCCGCGGCGACGATCTGATCACCCTCAATGCCGAACAGGCGATGCAGGGGGCGGCAGATATCCTGCGCCAGTCGAAGAAGGTGATTGGTATCGGCTCCCCGCGCGCCAGCATTGAAAGCAACTTTGCGCTGCGCGAGCTGGTCGGCGCCGAAAACTTCTATACCGGCATCGCGAAGGGCGAACAAGCGCGCCTGCAGATGATGCTGAAAGTGCTGCGCGAAGGCGGTATTCATACCCCGGCGCTGCGCGAGATCGAATCCTACGATGCGGTGCTGATCCTCGGTGAGGACATCACCCAGACCGGCGCGCGTATCGCGCTGGCGGTGCGTCAGGCGGTGAAAGGCAAAGCGCGTGAAATGGCGGCGGCGCAGAAAGTCGCCGACTGGCAGATCGCCGCGATCCTTAACATCGGCCAGCGCGCGAAGCATCCGCTGTTCGTGACCAATATCGACGACACGCGTCTTGATGATATCGCCGCATGGACCTACCGCGCGCCGGTGGAAGATCAGGCGCGTCTTGGCTTCGCCATCGCCCACGCGCTGGACGATAGCGCGCCGGCGGTCGAAGGGCTGAGCAGCGAGCTGAAAGGCAAAATCGACGTGATCGTTCAGGCGTTAGCCGGAGCGAAAAAACCGCTGATTGTTTCCGGAACCAACGCCGGCAGCATCGAGGTGATTCAGGCCGCCGCGAACGTGGCGAAAGCCCTGAAAGGCCGCGGCGCTGACGTTGGCGTGACCATGGTCGCCCGGGCAGTGAACAGCGTAGGACTCGGGATGATCGGCGGTGGCTCGCTTGAAGAGGCGCTGAGCGAACTGGAGACCGGTAACGCCGATGCGGTTATCGTGCTGGAAAACGACCTGCACCGCCACGCTTCAGCCGCCCGCGTTGACGCGGCGCTGGCGAAAGCGCCGCTGGTCATGGTGGTTGACCATCAGCGTACGGCGATTATGGAAAAAGCGCATCTGGTGCTCTCCGCGGCAAGCTTCGCGGAAAGCGACGGTACCGTGGTCAACAACGAAGGTCGCGCCCAGCGCTTCTTCCAGGTTTACGACCCGGCCTACTACGACGCGAAAACCGTGATGCTGGAAAGCTGGCGCTGGCTGCACTCATTGCACAGCACCGTTAACAATCGCCAGGTTGACTGGACGCAGCTGGACCACGTGATTGACGCCGCCATTGCCGCGCTACCGCAGCTGGCCGGTATCAAAGACGCCGCGCCGGATGCGACCTTCCGCATTCGCGGTCAGAAGCTGGCCCGTGAACCGCACCGCTATAGCGGTCGTACGGCGATGCGCGCCAACATCAGCGTGCATGAACCCCGTCAACCGCAGGATAAAGACACCATGTTTGCCTTCTCCATGGAAGGGAACAACCAGCCGTCCGCGCCGCGCTCGCAAATTCCCTTTGCATGGGCTCCGGGCTGGAACTCCCCGCAGGCGTGGAACAAGTTCCAGGATGAAGTGGGCGGTAAACTGCGCCACGGCGATCCGGGCGTGCGTCTGATTGAAGCCTCCGCCAGCGGTCTTGAGTACTTTACCGCGGTACCGGCAAGCTTCCAGGCTGAAGAAGGGAAATGGCGTATCGCGCCTTACTACCATCTGTTCGGCAGCGACGAGCTGTCGCAGCGTGCTCCGGTATTCCAGAGCCGCATGCCGCAGCCATACGTTAAGCTGAACCCGGCAGATGCCGCGAAGCTTGGCGTGAACGAAGGGGCGATGGTTTCCTTCAGCGTTGATGGCCAGGCGCTTAGCCTGCCGCTGGTAATCTCGGCGGGGCTGACGGCAGGGCAGGTTGGCTTACCGATGGGCATGCCAGGGATTGCGCCGGTGCTGACCGGAGCGCGTATTGATACTCTGCAGGAGGCGAAAGCATGAGTTGGTTAACTCCCGATCTCATCGACATTCTGTTAGGCATCCTTAAAGCGGTGGTGATTCTGCTGGTGGTGGTGACCTGCGGCGCGTTTATGAGCTTTGGCGAACGTCGTCTGCTGGGCCTGTTCCAGAACCGTTACGGGCCTAACCGCGTGGGCTGGGGCGGTTCGCTGCAGCTCGTCGCCGACATGATCAAAATGTTCTTTAAAGAGGACTGGGTTCCGCGCTTCTCGGATCGCGTGATCTTTACTCTGGCGCCGGTGATTGCCTTTACTTCGCTGCTGCTGGCCTTCGCCATTGTGCCGGTCAGCCCGACGTGGGTGGTGGCCGATCTGAACATCGGGATCCTGTTCTTCCTGATGATGGCAGGTCTGGCGGTCTATGCGGTGCTGTTCGCCGGCTGGTCGAGCAACAACAAATACTCGCTGCTTGGCGCGATGCGTGCTTCTGCCCAGACCCTGAGCTACGAAGTGTTCCTCGGGCTTTCCCTGATGGGCGTGGTGGCGCAGGCCGGTTCATTCAACATGACCGATATCGTCAACAACCAGGCGCATCTGTGGAACGTCATCCCTCAGTTCTTTGGCTTCGTGACCTTTGCGATTGCGGGCGTAGCGGTATGTCACCGTCACCCGTTTGACCAACCGGAAGCGGAACAGGAGCTGGCTGACGGTTATCACATCGAATACTCCGGCATGAAGTTCGGTCTGTTCTTCGTCGGTGAATATATCGGGATTGTTACCGTATCGGCGCTGATTGTGACGCTGTTCTTCGGCGGCTGGAATGGCCCATGGTTACCTCCTTTCATCTGGTTCGCGCTGAAAACCGCGTTCTTTATGATGATGTTCATTTTGATCCGCGCATCATTACCGCGTCCGCGCTATGACCAGGTAATGTCCTTTGGCTGGAAGGTATGCCTGCCGTTAACGCTGATCAACTTGTTGGTAACGGCGGCTGTCATTCTCTGGCAGGCGCAATAAGGGGTGAATTGACCATGACCTTAAAAGAATTATTGGTAGGGTTTGGCACCCAGGTCCGCAGTATCTGCATGATCGGGATGCACGCCTTTGCCAAACGTGAAACTCGGATGTACCCGGAAGAGCCGGTATATCTGCCGCCGCGCTACCGTGGCCGCATCGTGCTGACGCGCGATCCGGACGGCGAAGAGCGCTGCGTTGCCTGTAACCTGTGTGCGGTAGCCTGTCCGGTAGGCTGTATCTCTCTGCAAAAAGCGGAGACCAAAGACGGCCGCTGGTACCCGGAGTTTTTCCGCATCAACTTCTCGCGCTGCATTTTCTGCGGCCTGTGCGAAGAAGCGTGCCCGACCACGGCGATTCAGTTGACCCCGGACTTTGAGCTGGGCGAATACAAACGTCAGGATCTGGTGTACGAAAAAGAGGATCTGCTGATTTCCGGTCCGGGTAAATACCCGGAATATAACTTCTACCGGATGGCGGGTATGGCAATCGACGGCAAAGATAAGGGCGAAGCAGAGAACGAAGCTAAGCCTATCGACGTCAAGAGCCTGTTACCGTAAGGAGAGGGCAATGGAATTCGCTTTTTATATCTGTGGCCTGATAGCCATCCTCGCAACCCTGCGGGTGATCACCCACACCAATCCGGTGCACGCGCTGCTGTACCTGATCATTTCGCTGTTGGCGATCGCCGGGGTGTTCTTCTCCTTAGGGGCTTATTTCGCCGGTGCGCTGGAAATTATCGTCTACGCCGGGGCCATCATGGTGCTGTTCGTGTTCGTGGTGATGATGCTCAACCTGGGCGGCAGCGAAATCGAGCAGGAGCGCCAGTGGCTGAAACCTGGGATCTGGATCGGTCCGGCCATTCTCGCAGCGGTACTGCTGGTGGTTATCGTTTACGCCATCCTTGGTATTAACGATCAGGGTATCGACGGCGCGGCGATTAACGCCAAAGAGGTCGGTATTGCGCTGTTTGGTCCGTACGTTCTGGCGGTGGAGCTGGCCTCCATGCTGCTGCTCGCGGGCCTGGTTGTTGCCTTCCATATCGGCCGTGAAGAGCGCGTCGGGGAAGTGCTGAGCAACCGTCCGAACGACAGCGATAAAAGAAAAACGGAGGAACACGCATGATCCCCTTAACACATGGACTGATCCTCGCCTCTGTCCTGTTTGTCCTCGGCCTGACGGGGCTGGTCATCCGCCGCAATCTGCTGTTTATGCTGATTAGCCTGGAGATCATGATCAATGCCGCGGCGCTGGCTTTCGTGGTTGCAGGGAGCTACTGGGGCCAGACCGATGGCCAGATAATGTATATCCTCGCCATCACCCTCGCCGCCGCGGAAGCGAGTATCGGCCTGGCGCTGCTGCTGCAGCTCCATCGTCGTCGCCAAAACCTGAACATCGATTCAGTAAGTGAGTTGCGCGGATGAACATGCTTGCCTTAACCATTCTTTTGCCATTGATTGGCTTTGTTTTGCTGGCCTTCTCTCGCGGCCGCTGGTCGGAAAACTTATCCGCCACCGTGGGGGTAGGCTCGGTAGGCCTGGCGGCGCTGGTCACGGCCTTTGTCGGCGTTGACTTCTTCGCCAACGGCAAACAGGCGGTCAGCGTGCCGCTGTGGACCTGGATGTCGGTGGGCGACTTCAACGTCGGCTTCAACCTGGTGCTGGACGGTCTCTCTCTGACCATGCTGTCCGTGGTGACCGGCGTCGGCTTCCTGATCCATATGTTCGCCTCTTGGTACATGCGCGGCGAAGAGGGCTACTCTCGCTTCTTCGCCTATACCAACCTGTTTATCGCCAGCATGGTGGTTCTGGTGCTCGCTGATAACCTGCTGCTGATGTATCTCGGCTGGGAAGGCGTGGGGCTGTGCTCCTATCTGCTGATCGGCTTCTACTACACCGATCCGAAGAACGGCGCGGCGGCGATGAAAGCCTTTGTGGTGACCCGCGTCGGCGACGTGTTCCTGGCGTTCGCGCTGTTCATTCTCTACAACGAGCTGGGCACCCTGAACTTCCGCGAAATGGTCGAACTGGCGCCTGCGCACTTCGAAGCCGGTAATAACATGCTGTGGTGGGCAACTCTTATGCTGCTGGGCGGCGCGGTGGGTAAATCTGCGCAGCTGCCGTTGCAGACCTGGCTTGCGGACGCGATGGCCGGTCCAACCCCGGTCTCCGCGCTGATCCACGCCGCCACCATGGTGACCGCCGGCGTCTACCTGATTGCGCGTACCCATGGCCTGTTCCTGATGACCCCGGAAATTCTGCATCTGGTGGGTATCGTCGGAGCGGTAACGCTGGTGCTGGCAGGCTTCGCCGCGCTGGTGCAGACCGATATCAAACGCGTGCTCGCGTATTCCACCATGAGCCAGATTGGCTACATGTTCCTCGCGCTCGGCGTGCAGGCGTGGGATGCGGCGATTTTCCATCTGATGACCCATGCGTTCTTTAAAGCGCTGCTGTTCCTGTCGTCCGGTTCGGTGATTCTGGCCTGCCACCACGAACAGAATATCTTCAAGATGGGCGGCCTGCGTAAGTCTATTCCGCTGGTATACGTCTGCTTCCTGGTGGGGGGCGCGGCGCTGTCCGCGCTGCCGCTGGTGACGGCGGGCTTCTTCAGTAAGGATGAGATTCTGGCGGGCGCGATGGCGAACGGTCATCTGAATCTGATGGTTGCCGGCCTGGTCGGGGCGTTTATGACCTCCCTGTACACCTTCCGTATGATTTTCATCGTGTTCCACGGCAAAGAACAAATTCACGCTCACGCAGGGAAGGGGATTACCCATCATCTGCCGCTGATTGTGCTGCTGGTGCTCTCGACCTTTGTTGGCGCGCTGATTGTGCCGCCGCTGGAAGGCGTACTGCCGCAGACCACCGAGCTTGAACACGGACGCGTCATGACGCTGGAAATTGCCTCCGGGGTGATTGCTATCGCCGGTATTCTGATTGCCGCCTGGCTGTGGCTGGGTAAACGCACGCTGGTGACGTCGATTGCCAACAGCGCGCCGGGTCGTCTGCTCGGTACCTGGTGGTACAACGCCTGGGGCTTTGACTGGCTGTATGACAAAGTGTTCGTTAAGCCGTTCCTCGGCGTGGCGTGGCTGCTGAAGAGCGATCCGCTGAATGCCCTGATGAACATTCCGGCGATCCTTTCCCGCTTCGCAGGCAAAGGCCTGGTGGTGAGCGAGAACGGCTATCTGCGCTGGTATGTGGCTTCTATGGGCATCGGCGCTGTCGTGGTGCTGGCGCTGCTGATGGTATTGCGTTGAGTTTGAGGATTGTGGGCGTTGTCGGTTAACCCGACTTACAAGCAGTAGGCCCGGCAAGCATAGCGCTGCCGGGCAATAACACCCGCAATCCGAAGTGAATTTTCTGTGAGAATTCGTTGAAAATCGGTCCTGAACGGGACTTTAACAAGGAATAAAGATCGCCATGTTATTACCCTGGCTAATATTAATTCCCTTCATCGGCGGCTTCCTGTGCTGGCAGACTGAACGCTTTGGCGTGAAGATGCCGCGCTGGATCGCGCTGATCACTATGGGATTGACGTTTCTGCTTGGCCTGCAGTTGTGGATGCAGGGCGGCTATTCTCTCACGCAATCTACCGGTATTCCGCAGTGGCAGTCGGAATTCGTGATGCCGTGGATCCCGCGATTCGGGATTAGCATTCATCTGGCTATCGACGGTCTGTCGCTGCTGATGGTGGTGCTGACCGGGCTGCTCGGCGTGCTGGCGGTGCTCTGTTCATGGCGCGAAATCGAGAAATATCAGGGGTTTTTCCATCTTAACCTGATGTGGATCCTGGGCGGCGTGATCGGCGTATTCCTGGCTATCGACCTGTTCCTGTTCTTCTTCTTCTGGGAAATGATGCTGGTGCCGATGTACTTCCTGATCGCGCTGTGGGGCCATAAGGCTTCCGACGGTAAAACGCGTATCACGGCGGCAACCAAGTTCTTCATTTATACCCAGGCGAGCGGTCTGGTGATGCTGATATCCATCCTGGCGCTGGCGTTTGTTCACTTCAACGCTACCGGCGTATGGACCTTCAACTATGAAGAGCTGCTGAAGACGCCGATGTCCCACGGCGTGGAATACCTGCTGATGCTGGGCTTCTTTATCGCTTTCGCGGTAAAAATGCCGGTGGTTCCGCTGCACGGCTGGCTGCCGGATGCGCACTCTCAGGCTCCGACCGCGGGTTCCGTTGACCTCGCGGGGATCCTGTTGAAAACCGCGGCCTACGGCCTGCTGCGCTTTGCGCTGCCGCTGTTCCCGAACGCTTCCGCCGAATTTGCCCCCATCGCGATGTGGCTGGGCGTCATCGGTATCTTCTACGGCGCGTGGATGGCCTTCAGCCAGTACGATATCAAGCGTCTGATTGCTTACACCTCCGTTTCCCACATGGGCTTCGTGCTGATTGCTATCTACACCGGCAGCCAGCTGGCTTATCAGGGCGCGGTGATTCAGATGATTGCTCACGGTCTGTCCGCTGCCGGCCTGTTTATTCTTTGCGGTCAGCTTTACGAGCGTCTGCATACGCGCGATATGCGTCAGATGGGCGGTCTGTGGAGCAAGATCAAGTGGCTGCCTGCGCTGTCGATGTTCTTTGCGGTCGCGACCCTCGGGATGCCGGGTACCGGTAACTTCGTCGGCGAATTTATGATTCTGTTCGGCAGCTATAAAACCGTGCCGGTGATTACCGTTATTTCGACCTTTGGTCTGGTGTTCGCTTCCGTGTACTCGCTGTCGATGCTGCATCGCGCGTACTTTGGTAAAGCAAAAAGCGAAATCGCCGCGAAAGCGCTGCCGGGAATGTCCCTGCGTGAACTGTCGATCATCCTGCTGCTGGTCGTTCTGCTGGTGCTGCTGGGCTTCTTCCCGCAGCCGATTCTGGACACCTCGCACTCTGCGATGAGCAACATTCAGCAGTGGTTTGTTAATTCTGTTTCTACTACAAGGCCGTAATTCGCCATGACAATAACTCCACAACAACTGATCGCACTGCTACCGCTGCTGATCGTCGGCTTGACGGTGGTGGTTGTGATGCTCTCCATTGCGTGGCGACGCAATCATTTCCTCAATGCCACGCTGTCGGTTCTCGGCCTGAACGCCGCGCTGATATCACTCTGGTTCGTGGGTCAGAACGGAGCGATGGACGTCACGCCGCTGATTCGCGTTGACGGTTACGCGATGCTCTATACCGGGCTGGTGCTGCTGGCGAGCCTCGCCACCTGTACTTTCGCCTACCCGTGGCTTGAGGGTTACAAGGACAACAAAGAAGAGTTCTATCTTCTGGTGCTGATCGCCGCGCTGGGCGGTATTCTGCTGGCGGGCGCTAACCATCTGGCGGCGCTGTTCCTCGGCATTGAGCTGATTTCGCTGCCGCTGTTCGGCCTGGTGGGCTACGCCTTCCGCCAGAAACGTTCGCTGGAAGCCAGTATCAAATATACGATTCTGTCCGCCGTTGCCTCTTCGTTTCTGCTGTTCGGTATGGCGCTGGTGTATGCCAACTCCGGTAACCTCTCCTTCCTGGCGCTCGGTAAGAGCCTGACGGATGGCATGCTGCACGAGCCGCTGCTGCTGGCTGGTCTCGGTCTGATGATTGTCGGTCTCGGCTTTAAGCTGTCGCTGGTGCCGTTCCATCTGTGGACGCCGGACGTATACCAGGGCGCGCCTGCTCCGGTTTCCACCTTCCTGGCGACCGCCAGTAAAATCGCCATCTTTGGCGTGGTCATGCGCCTGTTCCTCTATATGCCGGTGGGCGACAGCGAGGCGGTACGCGTGGTGCTGGGCCTGATCGCCTTTGCTTCGATTATCTTCGGGAACCTGATGGCCCTGAGCCAGACCAATATTAAACGTCTGCTCGGCTACTCTTCCATTTCTCATCTTGGCTATCTGCTGGTGGCGCTGATTGCTCTGCAGAGCGGTGAGATGTCGATGGAAGCGGTGGGCGTTTATCTGGCAGGGTACCTGTTCAGCAGCCTCGGCGCGTTCGGCGTGGTGAGTCTGATGTCCAGCCCGTACCGCGGCCCGGATGCCGATTCGCTCTACTCCTACCGTGGCCTGTTCTGGCATCGTCCGATTCTGTCGGCGGTAATGACGGTGATGATGCTGTCTCTTGCCGGTATTCCGATGACGCTGGGCTTTATCGGTAAGTTCTACGTGCTGGCGGTGGGTGTGCATGCGCACCTGTGGTGGCTGGTCGGCGCGGTAGTGGTGGGTTCAGCGATTGGCCTCTACTACTACCTGCGCGTGGCGGTAAGCCTCTATCTGAGCGCGCCGGAGAAACTGAATCGCGATGCGCCGTCTAACTGGCAGTACAGCGCCGGAGGCATCGTGGTGCTCATCTCCGCGCTGCTGGTGCTGGTGCTGGGCGTTTGGCCGCAGCCGCTCATCAGCATCGTACAATTGGCTACGCCGCTGATGTAATGCTATCTTTAGCCAGAGAAAAGGATCGCTTCGGCGGTCCTTTTTTTATCTACGCAAAAGCGCCAGGCGCTTTCTTTACTCTTTTTCGTATTATTCATGCTTTTTATCATATTAATCTCACTTTACGTTTCCACTCATCCTCTTATTTTCCGTACTATTATTACTACGCACGCTATTGTGTTTTGTAGATGGAGAAAGTGAATGAAAACAAGACGTAAGCATTTGACTGTCGGGGAGGTTCAGCGTTTGGTTGAAGCGGCCAGGCGGGGAGCAAACCCGGAGCGCGATGTCTGTTTACTGTGGATGTGTTTTAATCATGGTTGTCGAGTGAGCGAAATTCGTCACTGGAAGCTCTCTGATATCGATATTCAAAGCGGGGTCATTTATATTCGTCGACTGAAGAACGGCTTTTCAACCACTCATCCTATTTATAAACAAGAGGTAAAGGTACTCAACGAATGGCTGCGCGTGCGTGATAATTATCCCGGAAATAATTCTGGCTGGCTCTTTCTGTCACGAAATGGCCAGCCTTTATCCCGGCAGAGAATATACCAGATGATGAAGAACCTGAGCCTCGTCGCCCAGCTGGAAATCAACGCGCATCCGCATATGCTGCGCCACGCATGCGGTTTCGCGCTGGCTAATAAGGGGGTGGATACGCGATTAATTCAGGACTTTCTTGGACACCGGAATATTCAGCACACGGTTATCTATACAGCCAGTAACGATGCGAGGTTTAGAGAAGTTTGGTAAACGGAATAGTCATTTTGTATCAAACTGACTCCTATGCTATCCACAGGTAGTAACAATGTCAATTTATGATTAACAATATTTTTTACTATTATTTTCATATAGTTATATTAAGTATAGGTGTCATTTATTTTTTAATTGTTTTAATTGGCTTTATGTATGGTTTGTTCCGCCTCTCATTCTTTAGCTTTTTATCGTGTTTATTGGGATTTTTCCTGATAAATATGAAATCAAAAACGCCTTCCCTGGCAATTTATATTCTAATTAATTGAAGTGGTCATATTGATACATAATGACCACTTCAAAATATTATATCCATTTTATGGGTCAATGTTTTGTTGCGTTATTAATATCAAACGTAAATAAAAGGATGCGCAGGGTATTGCGCTTATAAGTTAATGCATCGACTGCATTGAAAAGGATAAATCATGAAAAAAACATTACTTGCTGCTGTTGTCGCCGGTTGCGCGGCGTTCTCTGGTGCTGCGCTGGCGGATGACGGTCAGGTGAAGTTTATCGGCGATATTATCGATGCGGGCTGCGACGTGGTGAACGACCTGTCCAACCCGCTGGAAGTTCAGATGGGGCAGATTGCCAAGACCGCGTTTAGCGGTACGGGGTCTACTGCGGCTGAACAGAATTTCGCGATTAAACTGGAAAACTGCCCGACTACCGTCACCAAAGCATCGGTACTGTTCTCCGGCGCTAACGTCAACGGTGATAATGATAAACTGCAGCTGACCGGAGCGGGTACCGATCCTGACGTTGCCGCAGGCGTAGCCCTGCAGCTGGTTGACGCCAGCAGCAACGCGACGCTGCCGCTCTATACGCGTTCTGCCAGCCTGACCATCCCCGCTACCGGCAATATCGATCTGCCGTTCCGCGTCCGTTATATCCAGACTGAAAGCACTATCGTTGCGGGTAAAGCTGACGGTACAGCCAACTTTACCATCAGCTATAACTAATTTTCCGTCTATATGACAGTGTTAGCGAGCCCTATGTGGCTCGCTTTTCCAGGGAGCTGGAGATGCAAAAATACCTGAAAGTGCTAATAGCTGGATGGCTGTTGGTCGGCGCTGCGGCGCATGCGGGCGTGGTGACCGGCGGTACTCGTCTGATTTATCCCGGCGGTAAAAAAGAGTCCTCACTGAGCGTAACTAATAATGATGCTACGCCTTATCTCATTCAAAGCTGGGTTGAAAGTAATAAGGGCGCAGCCCCTTTTCTGTTAACGCCGCCTTTATTTCGCCTTGAGGGCGAGCAGCAAACCCGACTGCGGGTAATTTACAGCGGCGGCTTACCGGAAAATAAAGAAAGTATGTTCTGGATGAACATCAAAGCGATTCCCTCCTCGCAGGCTAAAGCCGGCGCCAATACCCTACAGATCGCTATCAAAACGCGCATCAAATTAATTTATCGACCTAAATCCGTTGAGGGAACGCCGGAGATGGTGACGGAGCAGCTTCGCTGGACGCGCAGCGGCAATACGCTACAGGTCATGAATCCCACCGCCTTTTATATGAATTTTGCCGAGGTCAAAGTGGGGGGTGCCGAAGTTAAAGAGGCCAATTGGGTGGGGCCGGGGGAAACGGCGCGCTTTCAACTGCCGGGCGTTAGCGCGGGCGCTTTGCAGTGGAAACTGATTAACGATTATGGCGGTACCGGCGCGCTGCACCACGCGAATTTGTAAAGGCTTTCAGGCCAGGGAGTTCCAGGGAAAATGAAAAATAATCATAATAAATGGCGGCTTAACCGGATAGCCGGCGCTCTGGCCGTTGCGCTGCTACCGCTGTGTGAAGATGTCCTGGCGCGGGAGGTTTTTAACCCGGCCCTGTTGGAAATGGACGGCCCTCATACGGGCGTCAGGGATTTATCCGCTTACGAGCAGGCTGGCGGACAGCTGCCGGGGACCTATCGGGTAGATATTTATCTTAATAACGTTTTTATGGACACCCGCGATGTGGTTTTTCAGCAGAGCAAAGGGCCGGGAATAACGGAATTACAGCCTTGCCTGACGGTAAACGATTTGGCCGAATGGGGCGTGCGCGTCTCCCAATTTCCAGAGCTGGGCCGCAGATCGCCCGGCTGCGCGGATATCAGCGTGATACCGCAGGCAAAATCCGATTTTCGCTTCAGCCAGCAGCGCCTGCTATTGAGCTTCCCGCAGGCGGCGGTGACCAGCGCCGCCCGCGGCTGGGTGGATCCGAAACAGTGGGATGAGGGGGTGCCGGCGATCCTGCTGAATTACTCCTTTAGCGGGGCAAATAACTGGTCACGTCAGAACGATACGCCGGACAGCGATAATCAATACGTTAACCTGCGCCCCGGTATCAACGTCGGGCCGTGGCGTTTACGTAACTACACGACCTGGTCGCGCAGCAGCAGCGGGGGAGAGTCCAGTAATAGTTGGGACACGGTTTATACTTATGCGCAGCGCAACATCAAATCGCTACAGGGGGTGATGACGCTGGGCGATAGCAGCACGGACGCCGACGTTTTTGAGGGTGTTCCCTTTCGCGGGGCGATGCTGGCTTCCGATGACGATATGCTGCCGGAAAGCCTGCGCGGCTACGCGCCCGTCGTTCGCGGGATTGCGCGCACTAATGCTCAGGTCATTATTCGCCAGAACGGCTATGAGATTTACCAGACCTACGTCGCGCCTGGCGCTTTTGAAATCACCGATATGTACCCGACCGGCGGCTCTGGTGATTTAGCCGTCACCATCAAAGAGGCGGACGGCAGCGAGCAGAACCTGATCGTACCTTACGCTTCGCTCCCTGTCCTGCAGCGCGAAGGGCGGCTGAAATATAGCATGACCTCCGGCGTGTATCGCGCCTACGACAACAGCATTGACGAAACGCCCCTCACGCAGGCGACGGCAATCTACGGCTTGCCCTGGGGGTTAACCCTGTACGGCGGCGGCCAGTTTAGCAGTAAGTACCAGTCGGTGGCGCTGGGAATGGGGAAAAACCTCGGTGAACTGGGCGCCGTATCGACCGATATCATCCAGGCCTGGTCGACCCGACAGGATAAAGATAAAGAGAGCGGGCAGTCGGTACGTCTGCGTTACAGCAAAGACCTCCCGGGCCTGGGGACTAACGTAAGCCTGGCGGGATATCGCTATGCGACCAGCGGTTACTGGGATATGCAGGAAGTGCTGGATACCTATCGGGATGACAACTACACGCCTTCTATTGAACGGCGGCGCAACCGCGGGGAGGTGACGATCAGCCAGAGCCTTGGCGAAGAAATGGGGTCGCTGTCGCTGAGCTATATTCGCGAAGATTACTGGAATACCGGCCGCACTATGGAGTCAGTGGGCGTCGGATACAACAATAGCTGGCGCGGCATCAGCTATAGCATGAACTACAGCTATAACCGCAATACGACCGACCAGAACACCGGTAAGCGTAATGACGAAGACCACCTTTTTGCCCTGAGCATCAGCGTACCTTTGGGGGAATGGCTACCGAAGCCGGTTTATGCCAACTACTCCCTGAACAGCAGCAAAAATGGCTCCACCAGCAACAATCTGGGCCTCTCCGGCACCTTGCTGGAGCGTAATAACCTGAGCTGGAGCGTGCAGGAAGGCTACACCAGCCAGGGAAGAGGGGAGAGCGGCAGCGTCAATGCGGACTGGCGCGCAACCTATGCTGAACTTACCGGCGGCTACAGCCATGATAAATACAGCCATCGGCTGAACTACGCTCTGCGCGGCGGAGCGCTGGTACATGAAAACGGCCTGACGCTGGGGCAGCCTTTCGGCGAAACCGTCGCTCTCATCAAGGCGCCCGGCGCCGCCGGCGTCGGCGTGAATAGCCAGACAGGGGTCAGAACCGACTGGAGAGGGTATACCGTCGTGCCTTACGCCTCGCCGTATCGTAAGAATATCCTGACGCTCGATACCACAACGATGCCGGACGATGTCGACCTCGAGTTGGCGACGCAGACGGTCGTGCCTACCCGTGGGGCGGTGGTTCGCGCAAATTATGCCACCAGCGTGGGTAACCGGGTACTGATGACGGTACGCCTGGAGAACGGGCAACCCCTGCCTTTCGGGGCCATGGTCAGCGTCCCCGGGGCGGCATCCTCTGAGCAGGCGTTTATCGTTGGCGATGGCGGACAGGTCTACCTGACCGGACTGGAATCTAACGGCGTACTCAACGTGAAGTGGGGCTCCGGGACGCAAGACCGCTGCCAGATCCACTATGCGCTGCCGTCAGCAAAAGAACTTACCGGCATTATTGTGGCCCAGGCGCAATGCCGATAATCGAAAGGATGCAGAGACAATGAAACGATTTTCATGGGGAATATTAGCGGGCCTGACGGCGCTGGCGATCGCGCCGCAGGCGATGGCGGCAACCGGGTGGTGTCAGAATACCGGTAATGGCGGGGCGCCTTTTCAGGACAGCTTTTCATTTATTGAAAGCTTTACTAATCCCTCACAAAATCAGGCCGGAATGGAGTTTTCCCGTTTGTACCACTGGAGTACCGGGGGAACCTACAAGGCAAAGTGTGACTGTGATAACGCCAGCGGGGTGACGTATTTTAAAGCCACGGTGCCAGGCCTTACCGCGACGCAAAGCCGCAATGGATTAAATTATTACCAGCTAAATAAATACCTGGAAATTGCCACCGAGTTATTTATTGCAGGGGGCGTGAATAAGTATATTCCTACGCCGATTGAGGATAAGAGTAATCAGAATAATCAAGGTTTTGCCTGTAATCCCGGCGGCTCCATTTTTGACACAGGGTCACTGGGATATATTTCGCTTTATTTTACCCGGCCTTTTGTTGGCCAGGTGACGATCCCTCCGACGGTTATCCTGAGTGTTTACGGGACGCGAAAAACGGGCAGCTACAGCGGTATCCCCCTGACGCAAATTTCAATGAGCGGGTCGGTAACGGTTCCGCAGTCCTGCGAGATTAATACCGGTAAAGCGATTAATATTGATTTTGAGGATATTGCCGCCAACCATTTTAAAACCGCGGGCCAGATGCCGAAGGACTTCTCTCCACATGTTGTTAATATGACGGTGGCCTGTACCAATATTTCCGCCGGGGTAAAAATCGCGCTGTCGTTCCAGGGAATGGCGGATACTAACGATAGCACTGCGCTGGCGACTACCAATCGCGATATTGCGGTGCGCATTGAAAATATTACCGGCGTCAAAATACCGGTCATTTCAGGTCTGCTGCCGGTCAATTTTAATTACCCGAGTCAGACCGGGGACACCACTATGAAAATTTATCCGATTAATACCACCGGGAATTTACCCAGCGGCGGAGGCTTTACCGCTACGGCAACCATTCAGGCAGAAATTGAATAGCAGGAGTAGATAATGAAAAAGACGCTATGGCTGGCATTATTGCTGCCTGTTTTTTCATCCTCGGGCGGGATCCCTTTGAATATTACCGGCAATATTTATTATCTCCCCTGTGACGTCAGTACCGACACGAAGTATCAAGAGGTTGATTTTGGCCCGCTCCTGAATATTGACTTTCAAACGGCCGGCAACGCTTCAGAGTGGAAATCCTTTTACCTGAATGTCGCAAACTGCCCGGCGGGGACAACAAAAGCAACGGTAAAATTTGACGGCGTTATCGACGTTGATGATGCCAGACATTTTGCCAATATGGCCGCCAGCGATGCGGCGCAGAATATCGCACTGCAAATCACCAGTAGCGATCACTCTACTCTTTATAAAAATCAGGACCAGATGAGTATTGCTATCGACGGCAGTACCGGGAAAGGCGTATTCCCGCTGGCTGCCCGTTTATATTCAACCCGGGGTGGAGCAACGGTGGGTAAATTTGAGTCTATTGTACAGCTGACATTTACCTATCAGTAATTTTATAGTCAAATGGATGAAAAGGAATAACGTATGCAGGTAGATACGGAATATCTTAGCGTCAAGGACGTTGAGCGTCTGGTACTTGCTGCACATTATTGTGCGCACCCGGAAAGAAATAGCTGCATGATCCAGATGTGTTTTTTGCACGGTTGTCGGATTAACGAAATTACCGCCTTGACCTTGCGGGATGTCGACCTGTCGCGAAAACGGGTTTATATTCGCCGGGCGCGTCACGGTATCTCTGGGTATCATCCCTTACAACCCAAAGAAATTATCTCATTACAGCGCTGGCTACTGGCCAGAGAGTGTTACCCGGCTCATAACGATTTGCTGTTTATCTCTTCCCGGGGCAATCAGATGACGCGCCAGCGTTTTTATCAAATTATTCGCGAGTGCTGCGAGCTGGCGAAGCTGAAGCAAAATATTCATCCCAGGATGCTGCGCCACGCGTGCGGCTATGAGCTGGGAAAAAAAGGAATTGATGACGACTCGATCCAGGATTACCTGGGCTATCGCAATTTAAAATCTATTCTGCGTTATAACAGCTACGCTGAAGAGTAATGGCTGGCGTATTCGCGGCGTCTCTCTGCCGCGGTACGCCGCTTTTTTATTCTACGCTATACGCCATGAAATCCTCCGCCAGCACGGTAGACGGAAATATCTCTCTGCACTCTGCCAGCAGACGCTGGCAGCCTTCAGCGTCATAGCGAGAGCTAAAGTGGGTGGCGATAAGCGTGCCGACGCCCGCGTCGCGCGCCAGCGCCGCCGTTTGCTGGCTGGTTGAATGCCCGCGGCTGTTCGCTTTTTCCGCCATCGCCTGTTCGAGCGTCACCTCGTGAACCATGACATCCACGCCGCAGGCCAGCTCCCGCGCCGCCTCGCAGGGGGCGGTATCGCCGAAAATAGCCAGCTTCTTACCCGGCGTTGCCGGGCCAAGGTAGCGGCTGCCGTCAATCCGCCTTCCATCTTCCAGCTCAACCGTTAATCCCTGTTTTAAGCGCTGAAATAACGGACCGGGAGGCACGCCTTCGGCGATAAGCTGCGCGGCGTCAAGGGTGCCCGGCTTATCATGCTGTTCGATACGATAGCCGTAGCATTCGACCGGGTGGTTGAGCGGCCAGGCGGTGACCCGGAAGCCGGCTTCATCGAGCACCAGTCCCGGCCCGACTTCGATAATCGTCAGCGGGTAATCGGTCCAGGAACCGCTGAGGCGCAGCGCGGTTTCCACGAACGCTTTAAGTCCTTTCGGTCCGTACAGCGTCAGCGGCAGAGAATTACCCTGCATCGAGCGGCTGCACAGCAGGCCGGGGAGACCGAAGAGATGATCGCCATGTAAATGCGTAATAAAAATCTTATTCAGCTTGCCGGGATGGTAAGGGGTGCGCAGAAACTGATGCTGAGTTCCCTCCCCGCAGTCGAACAGCCACATCTCAGCCATTGTTGGCTGTTGCAAATTCAGCACTATCGACGTCATATTACGCGTACGGGTAGGCACGCCAGCGGATGTCCCCAAAAAGAGTAATTCCATCGTCCAGTGTCCTTAGGGCGTGAGTCAAAAAACAAAGTATACCCGTCATACTTCAAGTTGCATGTGTGTTGGCTGCACTCGTTCACCCCAGTCACTTACTCATGTAAGCTCCTGGGGATTAGCTCGCTGGCCGCCTTCATGCCACTTGAATTATTTAGGGTTAAAATTAATTAAGGAAGCGCAGATGATTACATGGCAGGATCTTCACCACGGTGAACTGACCGTCCCACAGCTCTACGCCGTGCTGAAATTACGCTGTGCGGTGTTCGTTGTCGAACAAACCTGCGCCTATCAGGACGTCGACGGCGACGATCTGGTGGGGGAGAATCGCCATCTTCTCGGCTGGCGCGGCGATGAGCTGGTAGCCTACGCGCGCATTCTCAAGAGCGATGATGAGTTTGAACCGGTGGTGATTGGCCGGGTGATTGTCAGCCAGGCGGTACGCGGCGAGAAGCTGGGCTATCAGCTGATGGAACAGGCGCTGGCCAGCTGCCGGCAACACTGGCCGCAAAAGGCTATCTATCTTGGCGCCCAGGCGCACCTGCAAAAATTCTACGCCAGCTTCGGTTTTGTGCCGGTGACCGAGGTTTACGACGAGGACGGCATCGACCATATCGGCATGGCGTTCGAAATCGCCACCCACTAACCGCCGCGCTAATTAAAAACCGCTCCCTCATCGTGGGTACTGCTATTCCTCAGTAGTACCCCGTATAATGTGGGGTTTTTACTCCGTGGAGGTTTGCGTGCTGTCTGTATCCACCGCGCTGGAAAGCCTGTATCGCTGCCTGGATGAAGCGTTCCCGCCCTTGCCCGGCACGCGAATTTTCGATGTCCCCTTCGCGCTGAATGACGCATTTGATCCCCTTCTGTGGTGCACGCATCAGCCGCAGTGGCCGCAGTTCTACTGGCAGCAGCGCAGCGGCGATGAAGAGCTGGCCGCGCTGGGGGCGGTGCAAATCTTTGCTTCCCTTGAGCAGGCGCACGCTTTTTTGCGCCAGCAGGGGCGTGAAGATTTGCGAATTTGCGGCCTTAACGCCTTTCATCCTCAGCAGGGTCTGTTGATCTTGCCGAGGCTGGAGTGGCGTCGGCTGGGCGGCAGCGCCACGCTACGCCTGGTGTTATATAGCGAGACCTCGCTCCGTGACGATGCCCGTGCGGCACGTGAATTTCTCGATTCGCTGGTGGCGAAACAGGCGCAGGCTACCGCGATGCCCTCTCTGCTGAGCGAACAGCATTTCCCGGCTTATCCGCAGTGGAGAGAGCTGATTGCGCAGGCGACGCAGGCGATAGCGGCGGGGGAGATGGATAAAGTGGTGCTGGCTCGCGCCACCGATTTGCACTTCGCCGCTCCGTTAAACGCCGGAGCGATTATGGCGGCCAGCCGCCGCAGCAACCTTAACTGCTTCCACTTCCTGATGGTCTTTAACGCGCAAGAGGCCTTTATGGGCTCTACGCCGGAACGGCTGTGGCGGCGTCGCGGAGCGCTGCTGCGTACCGAAGCGCTGGCGGGAACCGTTGCCAGTCATGCGGACGATCGCCAGGCGCAGCGTTTGGGTAACTGGCTGATGGCCGACGATAAGAACCAGCGCGAAAATATGCTGGTGGTGGAGGATATCTGTCAGCGGATGCAAGGGGAGACCCGCGCGCTGGAAGTCCTGCCGCCGCAGATTGTCCGTTTGCGGAAAGTACAGCATCTCCGGCGCTGTATTTGGGCCGAGCTGGAGAAGCCTGACGATGCCCGCTGCCTTCATCAGCTCCAGCCCACGGCGGCGGTTGCTGGTTTACCGCGCCGGGTTGCGCTGGATTTTATCACCCGTAATGAGCTTTTTACCCGCGGCTGGTATGCAGGCTCCGCCGGCTATCTGTCGCTGGCGCAAAGCGAATTTTGCGTTTCTCTGCGTTCGGCGAAAATCGAACAGCGTACGCTCAGACTCTACGCCGGTGCGGGGATCGTCAGCGGTTCCGACCCGGAGCAGGAGTGGCAGGAAATTGAAAATAAAGCCGCGGGATTGCGTTCGTTACTGCTGTCAGAAGTATAGAGAAAACGATGCATATCAAAACGGCAACAGTTTGCTTTATCTATACTTAGCCTCAATATTTGATACTGGACAAATTCATGTCTGTAAGCGCATTTAACCGACGCTGGGCGGCGGTGATCCTTGAAGCATTGACGCGCCACGGCGTGCAGCATATCTGCATTGCGCCCGGATCGCGCTCGACACCTTTAACCCTGGCGGCGGCGGAAAACCGCGCATTGATTCACCATACCCACTTTGACGAACGCGGCCTCGGCCATCTGGCGTTAGGGCTGGCGAAAGCCAGCGGTCAGCCGGTGGCGGTGATTGTGACCTCCGGTACCGCGACGGCTAACCTCTATCCGGCGCTGATTGAAGCCGGGCTGACCGGTGAAAAACTCATTTTACTGACCGCCGACCGGCCGCCGGAGCTGATTGACTGCGGCGCGAATCAGGCGATTCGCCAGCCGGGCATGTTTGCTTCGCACCCGTCGCAGACGCTATCCCTGCCGCGTCCGTCGCAGGATATCTCCGCCCGCTGGCTGGTCTCGACCCTCGACCAGGCGCTCGGCGCGCTACACTGCGGCGGCGTTCATATTAACTGCCCGTTTGCCGAACCGCTGTATGGCGATATGGACGACACCGGCGCCGAGTGGCAGCAGCAGCTCGGCGACTGGTGGCAGAGCGACAAGCCCTGGCTGCGTCACTCTCTGCATCTGGAAAGTGAAAAGCAGCGCGACTGGTTTTTCTGGCGGCAGAAACGCGGCGTGGTGGTCGCCGGGCGGATGAGCGCGGAAGAGGGCGTCAAGGTGGCCGAGTGGGCGAAAACCCTCGGCTGGCCGCTGATTGGCGATGTGCTCTCGCATACCGGGCAGCCGCTCCCCTGCGCCGACCTGTGGCTGGGCAACGGCAAGGCGGTCAGTGAACTGGCGCAGGCGCAAATCGTTGTTCAACTGGGCAGCAGCCTGACCAGCAAACGCGTTTTGCAGTGGCAGGCCACCTGCGAACCCGAAGAGTACTGGCTGGTGGATAATTTGCCGGGGCGACTGGATCCCGCCCAGCATCGCGGTCGCCGGCTGGTGTGCGCCATCGACCGCTGGCTTGAACAGCATCCGGCGGAAAAACGACAGCCGTGGCCCACCGTCATTCCCGAGCTTTCGCGCCAGGCATGGCAGGCGGCGGTCGCCAGCAGCGAGGATTTCGGCGAAGCCCCGCTGGCGCAGCGAATCCGGCGCTATCTGCCGGAACAGGGCCAGCTGTTTGTCGGCAACAGCCTGGTGGTGCGCTTAATTGACGCGCTGTCGCAGCTACCGGCAGGTTACCCGGTCTACAGCAATCGCGGGGCCAGCGGAATAGACGGCCTGCTGGCGACGGCGGCCGGGGTGCAGCGCGCCAGCGCGCGTCCGACGCTGGCTATCGTCGGCGATCTTTCGGCGCTTTACGATCTCAACTCGCTGGCCCTGCTGCGTCAGGCCTCCGCGCCGCTGGTGCTGATTGTCGTCAACAATAACGGCGGGCAGATTTTTTCTCTGCTGCCCACGCCGCAGGAGCAGCGCAGCCAGTTCTATCTGATGCCGCAGAATATCCATTTCGCGCACGCGGCGGCGATGTTCAATCTGACTTACCATCGTCCTGCGGACTGGAATGAGCTGGAGCAGGCGCTGGACGTTGCCTGGCGAGGACCCGGCGCGACGTTGATTGAGCTGGCGGTTAATGAAACCGACGGTACGCAAACGCTTCAGCAGCTGCTGGCGCAGGCGAGTCAGCTATGACGCTGCACGCGGTGGCTGAAAGCGGCCTGCCGGGCTATCCCTGGCTGGTCTTTTTGCACGGTTTTGCCGGGGATAGTCATGAGTGGCGCACGGTGGGGCAGGCGTTTGGCGCGTATCCGCGTCTCTATATTGACCTGCCGGGCCACGGCGGTTCGGCGCATATTGCCGTCAACCATTTTGCCGATGTCAGCGAGTTGATTAAGAATACGCTTAATAGTTACAACATACTTAAGTACTGGCTGGTGGGATACTCCCTCGGCGGACGGGTGGCGATGTTCTATGTCAGCCAGCCGCGCGAAGGGATCTGCGGGCTTGTCGTCGAGGGGGGGCATCCGGGCCTGGGGGATGATAACCAGCGTAGGCTGCGCCGGCGCAGCGATGCCGCCTGGGTTGAACGCTTTCGCCGCGAGCCGCTGACCCAGGTCTTTGCCGACTGGTATCAGCAGCCGGTCTTCGCTTCCCTGGACGCAGCGCAGCGGGCGTCGCTGGTTGCGCTACGCAGCCGCAATAACGGCGGAGCGTTGGCGGCGATGCTGCAGGCCAGCTCGCTGGCGGAACAACCCGATCTGCGCGCGTCGTTACGGGCGCGCGATTTCCCTTTTCATTACCTTTGCGGAGAACGCGACGGCAAGTTTCGCGCCATCGTCGATGAGCTATCGGCCACCGCGCACGTGATTAATCATGCCGGACACAACGCGCATCGGGAAAACCCCGATGCTGTCGTGGCTTGTCTGGCGCAGTTTTTAGCGAGTTAACCGAAGGACACTTTATGATCTCTCTTGATGAAGCCATGCTTTACGCCCCGATTGAATGGCAGGACTGCTCCGAAGGCTACACCGACATTCGTTACCAAAAATCGGCGGACGGGATTGCCAAAATTACCATCAACCGCCCGCAGGTACGCAACGCTTTCCGCCCGCTGACCGTCAAAGAGATGATTCAGGCGCTGGCGGATGCCCGCTATGACGACAATATTGGCGTCATCGTTCTGACCGGTGAAGGCGATAAAGCATTTTGCGCCGGCGGCGATCAGAAAGTCCGCGGCGACTACGGCGGCTACCAGGATGATTCCGGCGTTCATCACCTCAACGTTCTCGATTTTCAGCGCCAGATCCGCACCTGCCCGAAACCGGTGGTGGCGATGGTGGCGGGGTACTCTATCGGCGGCGGCCACGTCCTGCATATGATGTGCGATCTGACTATCGCGGCGGAAAACGCCATCTTCGGCCAGACCGGCCCGAAAGTCGGCTCTTTCGACGGCGGCTGGGGCGCCTCCTATATGGCGCGCATCGTCGGGCAGAAAAAAGCCCGTGAGATCTGGTTCCTGTGCCGCCAGTACGACGCGCAGCAGGCGCTGGATATGGGGCTGGTGAATACGGTGGTGCCGCTGGCGGACCTGGAAAAAGAGACCGTGCGCTGGTGCCGGGAAATGCTGCAGAACAGTCCGATGGCGCTGCGCTGCCTGAAGGCGGCGCTGAACGCCGACTGCGACGGCCAGGCGGGACTGCAGGAGCTGGCGGGTAACGCCACCATGCTGTTTTACATGACCGAAGAGGGTCAGGAAGGGCGCAACGCTTTCAATCAGAAGCGCCAGCCGGACTTCAGCAAATTTAAACGGAATCCGTAATGCGGCAGGCGCAGGTCTACCGCTGGCAGCTACCGATGGACGCGGGAGTGGTGCTGCGTGAACGGCGGTTAAAAACCCGCGATGGTTTGCTTCTGCGCCTGCGCGACGGCGAGCGCGAAGGCTGGGGGGAAATTTCTCCCCTGCCCGGATTCAGCCTGGAAACGCTGGATGAGGCGCAGGCGGCGCTGCTGGCGTGGGCGAGCGCCTGGCGCGATGGCGAAGAGGGCGCGTTGCCAACGCCGCCGTCGGCGGCTTTCGGGGCGAGCTGCGCACTGGCGGAACTGTGCGGCGAGCTGCCGCAGGCGGCGGACTATCGCGCGGCGCCGCTCTGCGCCGGCGATCCGGACGAGCTGTTCGCCAGGCTTTCGCTGATGCCCGGCGAAAAAGTCGCCAAGGTCAAAGTCGGCCTGTATGAGGCGGTGCGCGACGGTATGGTGGTCAACCTGCTGCTGGAGGCGATTCCCGATCTGACGCTACGCCTCGACGCTAATCGCGCCTGGACGCCGCTGAAAGCGCAGCAGTTTGCCAAATACGTGGATCCGCACTATCGCAGCCGCATCGCCTTTCTCGAAGAACCCTGTAAAAACCGCGATGATTCGCGCGCTTTTGCCCAACAAACGGGTATCGCTATCGCCTGGGATGAGAGCCTGCGCGAGGCGGACTTTACCTTTTCCGCCGAGCCGGGGCTGCGGGCGGTGGTGATTAAACCGACGTTGACCGGGAGTCTGCAAAAAGTGCGGCAGCAGGTGGCGCAGGCGCATGCCCTGGGGCTGACGGCGGTCATCAGTTCAGCCATTGAGTCGAGCCTTGGCCTGACGCAGCTGGCGCGAATCGCCGCCTGGCTGACCCCGGACACGATCCCCGGTCTGGACACGCTGAGCCTGATGCGTGCCCAGCTGGTGCGCCCTTGGCCGGAAAGCGAGCTGCCGTGTCTGAACGTTGATGAGCTGGAGCCGCTGCTGTGACCTTTAGCGACTGGCCCTGGCGCCACTGGAGGCGGCTGCGGGAAGAGGCTCAGGCGCTGCGCCTGAACGAGCGGCGGCTAAGCTGGCGGGAACTGTGCGCGCAAATTGATGCGCTGGCGGTGGAATTCCACGCCCAGGGCGTTCGCGACGGCGATGGCGTGCTGCTTCGCGCTTACAACCAGCCCGATGCTCTGCTGGCGTGGCTGGCCCTCCTGCAGTGTGGCGCGCGCGTCCTGCCGCTGAATCCGCAGCTGCCTGCTCCTCTGTTGGCGGAACTGCTGCCGTCTCTGGGACTGCGCCACGCGCTGGTGCTAAACGGCGGCGACCTTCCGGTGGCGCTTAATCCATTAGCGTTGCGCGCCGGCGACGGCGTGCACGCGGTCGCCTGGCGAGAAGATCGTATCGCGTCCATGACGCTAACCTCGGGGTCGACGGGACTACCGAAAGCGGCGGTGCACGCTTTTCGCGCCCATCTTGCCAGCGCAGAGGGCGTGCTGGCGATGATACCCTTTGCGCCGCAGGACGACTGGCTGCTGTCGCTGCCGCTGTTTCACGTTTCCGGCCAGGGGATTCTCTGGCGCTGGCTGTTAGCTGGCGCAGGCCTGACGGTACGCGACAAGCAGCCGCTGGAACAGGCGTTACGCGGCTGTACCCATGCCTCTCTGGTGCCGACCCAGCTCTGGCGCCTGCTCAGCGGCGACGCCGAGGTGTCGTTGAAAGCGGTTCTGCTCGGCGGCGCGGCGATCCCGGTGGCGCTAACCGAGCAGGCCGGTAAGCGCGGTATTCGCTGCTGGTGCGGCTACGGCCTCACCGAGTTTGCCTCCACGGTATGCGCCAAGGAGGCGGACGGCCTGGCGGATGTCGGGCAGCCGCTGCCGGGGCGCGAAGTGCGGATTGTCGATGGCGAAGTGTGGCTGCGGTCGGACAGCATCGCCGCAGGCTACTGGCGCGATGGGCAAATGGTCCCCCTCGCTAATGCCGACGGCTGGTTCGCCACTCGCGATCGGGGCCGGCTGGAGCACGGCAGGCTGACTATCCTCGGACGAGTGGACAACCTCTTTTTTAGCGGCGGAGAAGGTATTCAGCCGGAAGAAGTGGAGCGGGTGATTGGCGCTCATCCGTGGATTACGCAAGTTTTCATCGTGCCGCAGGATGATGCGGAGTTTGGCCAGCGGCCGGTGGCGGTGGTGGAGTGCGGCGAGCATGACGACCCGTCCGCGCTGGCGGGCTGGTGCGCCGATAAGCTGGCGCGCTTTCAGCAGCCGGTGCGCTGGCTGCGGCTGCCTGAATCGCTGAAAACCGGCGGAATTAAAATTTCCCGCCGGGCGCTACGTGACTGGGTCAACCAGCAGGCGATGCCCGACTCAGACGCGCTGGACGTTCAGTAGCTGCTTCGTATGCCAGCGGCCCAGCGCTAAAACGGTGGTCAGCGCGCCGAGCAGGGCGCAAAACATATCCGACTGGGTATCCCAGGGATCGCCCTGGGTGCCGAGAAACTCATCCGCGCCCTGTCCCAGCGCCAGCGCCGCCCACCATTCGATCAGTTCATAGACGGCGCTAATCGCCAGCGCAATACAGCAGACCACGAAACCGAGCATTTTACGCCCGTGAACGTAGCCGCCGCGCAGCAGAATCTCCCGCGCCGCCAGCGCCGGCACCAGCCCCTGGAAAAAGTGCCCCAGCTTGTCATAGGGGTTACGGCTCAGTCCCAGCCACGCCTGTACGTCAAAGCCGATGGGCACTTTCGCGTAGGTGTACATACCGCCGACCATCAAAATGATGGCATGGAAGAAAATCAGCGTGTAAAGCAGCGGCGTCAGCGGATAGCGCGAGCGCGTGGCCAGCAAAAGCGGAACGATGATAATCACCGGCGTCACTTCCATCAGCCAGGTGAGCTTATCCCCTGCGCTGATACCGGTGTAAACAAGCATCAGGGCCAGCGCCAACGCGGCGAATGTTAACCCCGAACGGGATGCGGCGACGATCATAACGGATCACCAGAAAGTTAAAACGATAACTATCAGGCAGATGTGGTGGAAATTCAACGTATACCGTCATTGGCGGCGCTGAGCGACCGCCAATGACGTTGAGCATCAGGAAGAGGGCAGGTCGCCCTGCGTATTAAGCTGGCGCTTCCGCCAGTACCGCAGCAGCGGAGGGACAACAATCACCGCGATGGCCAGAAACAGAAGCGTTTTCGTTACGCCGCTTTGCCACAGAATCGCCACGTTGCCGTTGCTGATGGACAGCGCGCGGCGCAGGTTCTGCTCCAGCATCTCTCCCAGCACAAACCCTAAGATCAGCGGCGACATCGGGAAGTGCATCTTACGCATAATGTAGCCCAGCACTCCCAGCCCAACCATCAACAGCAGGTCGAAGGTGGTGCTGTGCACCGCGTAGACGCCGACCGCGGACACGGCGGCGATGGCCGGGGCCAGAAACCATAGCGGAATCGTCAGCATGCGGGTGAACAGGCCGATCAGCGGAATGTTCATAATCAGCAGCATCACGTTGGCGATGAGCAGCGCGGCAATTAACCCCCAGACGATATCCGGCTGTTCGGTAAACATCGCCGGTCCCGGCGTGATGTTGTAGAGGGTCAGGGCGCCCATCATCACCGCGGTGGTCCCGGAGCCGGGGACGCCGAGCGTGAGCATCGGAATAAACGAGCCGCAGGCGGAGGCGTTGTTCGCCGCTTCCGGCGCCGCGACGCCGCGAATATCGCCCTTGCCGAAGGTAGCGCTATTGCCGCTGAGCTTTTTCTCGGTCATATAGGTGATGGCGCTGGCAATGGTCGCCCCTGCGCCCGGCAGAATGCCGACAAAGAAACCCACCACCGATGAGCGCAGGGTCGCGCCCACGCACTGGCCCGCCTCTTTGGCGTTAAACAGCATGCGTCCGGTTTTCCGTACCAGCTTCTGCCCGCCGCTGGTGCTCTCCAGCATCAGCAAAATCTCCGAAACCGAAAAGAGCCCAATCACCACCACGATAAACTGCACGCCGTCGGAAAGATGAACGCTGTCGAACGTGAAGCGGTACACGCCGGTATTGGCATCAACGCCCACCGTCGCCAGCCCTAAACCGATTAACGCGGCGAGAAATGACTTCAGCGGATTTTCCGCCATCATGCTGCCAAGGCAGGCGATGGCAAAAATCATCAGGGCGAAATATTCCGCCGGGCCGAACGCCAGCGACCACTGAGCCAGCACCGGGGCGAACAGGATGATCCCGCCGATAGCGATCGTTGAACCAACAAAGGAGCTCACGGCAGAGATCGACAGCGCTACGCCGCCGCGCCCCTGCTGCGCCATCGGATAACCGTCGAGAGCGGTCATAATGGCGGCGGCATCGCCGGGTACGTTAAGCAGGATAGACGAAATGCGCCCGCCGTATTCGCAACCAATATAGACCGTAGCCAGCAGGATTAGCGCTGATTCCGCGGGCAGGTGCAGAGCAAAGGCCAGCGGCAGTAAGATCGCGACACCGTTAATCGGGCCCAGACCCGGCAGGAGACCGACGATAGTGCCAACAAAGCAGCCAATTAGCGCGATGGTCAGGTTGCCCGGCGTCATGGCAACGGCGAAGCCCTGCGATAAATAAATCCAGATATCCATAACCTTCTCCGTTAACTCAACCAAACGCCGAGCGGCAGGGTGACATCAAGCAGGGCGTCAAAGACGTACCACAGCGCGATGCCCATCGCGACGCCGGCTATCCCGGCGGCGGGCAGGGTGGCACCAAACAGCAGGCCAAACACGGCGGTCAGCAGCGCGGTGGCCAGAGGAAAACCCAGCCATTCAAAACCCCACGCATAGATCCCCAGCGCAACCACCATGGTTAATAGACGTTGTAAAACCCGGTGCCCGGGCCACGTG
Source organism: Klebsiella michiganensis (assembly GCF_015139575.1). GTDB lineage: Bacteria > Pseudomonadota > Gammaproteobacteria > Enterobacterales > Enterobacteriaceae > Klebsiella > Klebsiella michiganensis. The sequence continues at coordinate 1,695,647 of NZ_AP022547.1, forward strand.
ATGGCGTCGGGCCGACGCAGAAGCAGCAAGACAGAGCACGCCAGCATCAGGCCGATAATGCCGACCGGGAAAGGGCGTGGGCCGACGGGCTCATAGGCGTATTCGCTGTGAATTTGCCAGGCGATAAACATTCCACCCGCGCAGAGCAGCAGCCACACTCCGGCAAAAATACGATCGCTCATCGCAACCTCCGTAAATTATTTGGCCAGGCCAAAGGATTTCGCCTGCAGGCGATACGCTTCCACCTGTTGTTTAACGTAGGAGTCCAGTTCCTTACCGTTCATATTGAATTCGAACAGGCCGCGCAGCTCGCGCTGCTTTTTGAACGCGTCGGTCTGCTGCAATTTCGTGAACTCATCCACCCACCACTGATAGTCGGCGTCGCTGACTTTCGGACCCACGAAGAAGCCGCGAATAATCGGCCAGACCAGGTCATAGCCCTGCTCTTTGGCGGTCGGCACATCGGCGAGGGCACCCGGCAGCCTTTCGTTAGCGAACACCGCCAGCACGCGGATTTTATTGCCCTGGAGATAAGGCACCATTTCGCTGAGATCGCCGGAGACCGCCTGCACGTGATTGCCCAGCAGCGCGGTGACCGGTTCGCCGCCGCCCTCAAACGCCACGTAGCGCATTTTGTGCGGATCGACGTTGGCTTTTTGCGCCAGCAGCGCCGCTTTCATCCAGTCCTGGCTACCAATGGAGGCGCCGGCGCCGATGACGATACTGGCGGGATTTTTTTCCATCGCCGCCAAAAACGACGGCAGGTCTTTCCACGGCGAGTCGGCGCGGACGGCGATCATGCCGTAATCGGTGCCGACGCTGGCCAGCCAGCGCACATCATCCACGCCGTAGCGGCCAAACTTGCCCTGCGCCAGGTTGAGCAGCGAGCCGCCGGAGAACGCGACTACGGTACCGGGTTCGCCGGGGCGCTGGGCGACGATCGCGTTGTAGGCCACAGCGCCTACGCCGCCGGGCATGTAGGTGACGCGCATCGGTTTTTCGATGGCGCCGGTTTCCATCAGGCTGACCTGGATCAGCTTGCAGGTGAGGTCGAAGCCGCCGCCGGGCTTGGCGGGCGCGATACATTCGGTACGGGAAGGCGCCTCGGCGGCCAGGGCAGAGGCGGTTAAAAGGCATAATGCAATGGCGCCAGCACGGCGCAGGAATGGCATATTCATAAGCTTCCTCAGTCAGATACAGGAGACGTTTTTTTAATTATGTGAACCGGCATGTGGCTATTCGGTTGCGTGATTGTTAAAACAATTACCTTTCATTTCCCTTTCAATGCGGCAGCAACTTTTCAGGATGTGATATGCGTCTCTTACTGGCAGAAGATAACCGTGAGCTGGCTCACTGGCTGGAGAAAGCGCTGGTGCAGGGCGGGTTTGCCGTGGATTGCGTATTTGATGGTCGCGCGGCCGATCATCTGCTGCAAAGCGAAAAATATGCGCTGGCGGTGCTGGATATTGGCATGCCGGGACTCGACGGTCTGGAAGTGGTGCAGCGCCTGCGAAAGCGCGGGCAGACCCTTCCCGTCTTGCTACTCACCGCCCGCAGCGCGGTGGCGGATCGGGTTAAAGGGCTGAACGTCGGCGCCGATGACTATTTGCCGAAACCTTTTGAGCTTGAAGAGCTGGATGCGAGGCTGCGCGCGCTGCTGCGGCGTAGCGAAGGCCAGGTGCATGAGGTTCAGCAGATCGGCGCGCTGGAATATCGCGATGAAGGCTATTTTTTACTCTGCGGACAAACGCTGCCGTTGACGCCGCGCGAGCAGGCGCTGCTGACGGTGCTGATGTTTCGCCGTACGCGGCCGGTGTCGCGCCAGCAGCTGTTTGAACAGGTTTTCAGCCTGAACGATGACGTCAGCCCGGAAAGCATCGAGCTGTATATCCATCGTCTGCGTAAGAAACTTCAGGAGAGCAACGTGCGTATCGTGACCCTGCGCGGCCTGGGCTACGTGCTGGAGCTCGCTCATGAGCTGGGGTAAACCGCAGTCGTTATTCGCTCAACTGTTGCTGTTTCTCGGCCTGCCGCTGGTTTTGCTATGGGGGCTGTCGGCGTTCAATAGCTACGTCAGCGCTCTGCAGGCGGCAACCCAGGCTTACGATCGCACGCTGCTTTCATCCGCCCGCACGGTGGCGGAACGCCTGGTGGTTCGCCGCGGTAGGCTGGAGGTGAATGTCCCCTGGGTGGTGCTGGACAGCTTCGAGCTGAATATGAACGATCGGTTGTACTATAAGGTACTCGATCCCGAGAAGCGGGTGATTTCCGGTTTTGACGACCTGCCGTCGATGCCGCCATCGACCTCTCGTACCGAGCTCTATCCGGCGCTGGCGTGGTTTTATCATACTGAATATCGCGGTCAGGCCATCCGCGTGGCGCGCCTGCTGCAGCCGGTTAACGAAGGCGGCGTTGTCGGCATGGCGGAAATCTACATCGCCGAAACGCTGCAGTCGCGGCGCTGGCTGGCGGGACAGCTGCTGTTTTCATCATGGATCTCGCAGGGGCTATTAGTGCTGTTGACGCTGGTGCTCACCGGCTGGCTGCTGCGCCGCGTGCTGCGGCCGATGCGCCGGCTTTCGGCGCTCATGGTGCGGCGCGAACCCGGCCTGCTGACGCCGCTGCCGGAGCTGCTGCCGTGGTCGGAAACCCGTCTGCTGATCGTGGCCTTTAACCGCTATATCGACCGGTTACGGGTGATGATCTCCCGCCAGGAGCGCTTTAGCGCCGACGCGTCGCATCAGCTCAAAACGCCGTTAGCGGTGTTGAAAACGCAGGCCTCAGTGGCGCTGGCGAGCGGCGATCCCCGGCTGTGGCGAGAGAGCCTGGAGGCGATGAGCGGCACGCTTGACAGTACGATTCTGCTTACCGAACGCCTGCTGCAGCTGGCTACCATCAAACGGAAAGAGCAGGGCGAACACGCGTTCCCGCCGGTGGACCTGCATGAGATCGTCCACAACAGCTGTTTTTCGCGTCTTCAGCAGGCGCGGAGCAAGGCTATCGATCTCGGCTATGAGGGGGAACCCTCGACGGTGACCATTGCCGGCGATGGCGTGTTGTTGAGCGAGCTGTGCGCGAATCTGCTGGATAACGCGATTCGCTATACGCCGCAGGGCGGTATCGTCACGGTCAGCCTGCATCGTGACGGAGAGGCGGTGCTGCTGGACGTCGAAGACAGCGGGCCGGGGATCGATGATGCGCAGATTCAGCAGGCGCTCATGCCGTTCCATCGTCTGGAAAACGTGGGTGACAACCCCGGCGTCGGGCTTGGACTGGCGCTGGTCAGCGATATTGCGCGCCTGCACCGCAGCCATCCGCAGCTGCTGCGTAGCGAAACGCTGGGCGGGCTGAAGGTCAGACTGCGCTTTTTGACCGTGGGTTCAGAGTAGGCCTTTCAGGGTGAGCGTCCTGCGGGTCGCCGCGTTCAAATCATAGTGGGGAAGATCTTCTGCCTTCACCCAGGCGTAGTCCTGAAACTCCTCGTTGATCGTCACTTCGCGATTGGCGCTGATGCAGTCGAAGATCAGGTAAATCATATAAATCTCTTCCCGGCGGCCATCGGCGTAGGTTTTAACCCGGATATCGTCGCTAAAGGTCCACGGCGTAATCTGGGTCAGCTGCAGTTTTTCGCCCAGCTCCTCGCGAATTTCTCGCCGCAGCGCCTCTTCAATGCGCTCGCCTGGCTCGACGCCGCCGCCGGAGAGCGCCCACTGGCCGGGAAATACGCCGCGATCGTCGGCCATTTTGCACAGCAGATAGTGGCCTTCATGTTGAATGAGCGGGCAGACGATAGTCCTTTGACGCATGATTTCTCCTTACTGATGACAGGGATAACTAACGGGAAGGCCCAGTTTGCGAGCCGCCTCGGCAAACCGCAAGCGAAAACGCGCGGCGAACGCGTGCGGTGGTAGGGTGAGCGTAGGTTAACGGGTCAGGGGCCATCATGGAACAGATAGCAAGCCACTCACCGCACGATGCGGTGTTTAAACACCTTTTGTCCCAACGGGCAACGGCGCGCGATTTTTTGTCTATTCATTTGCCGAAGCATTTGCGGGAACAGTGCGATCTGCGAACGCTGCAGCTGGAATCCGGCAGTTTTATTGAAGAGGACCTACGCGCAAGCCATTCGGATATTCTTTATTCGCTAAAAACCCAGCACGGAGAGGGGTACATCTACATTCTTATAGAGCATCAAAGCTCTCCCGACAGGCATATGGCGTTTCGCCTGATGCGATACGCCATCGCGGCCATGCAGCGCCACCTTGATAAAGGGCATCATCAGCTGCCGCTGGTTATTCCTCTGCTATTTTATCACGGCAGGATCGCTCCTTACCCGTACTCGACGCGCTGGCTGGATGATTTCCCTCAGCCAGAGGTGGCCGAGCGGCTGTATAGCCAGCGTTTTCCACTGATAGACGTCACGGTGATTCCTGACGATCGGCTTGTGCAGCACCGCCGTGTCGCTATGCTGGAACTGCTGCAAAAACATATCCGCCAGCGGGATTTGATGGACATTTCTGAGCAACTGGTCAGGATATTATCCTTGGGATACACTACGCGTCGGCAGTTTAAAACTTTGCTGAATTATATGCTTCAGGCGGGCAACGCCACCGATCCGGTGGCCTTTTTACGCAAGCTCGCGCAAAAGACGCCACTCAAGCCGCATAAGGAGACGCTGATGAATATTGCTCATTTTCTGGAAGAGCGTGGCCGTAAAGAGGGGGTCCTTCAGGGAATGAAGGCGGGGATAGAAAAAGGTTTACGAAAGGGTCGACAGGAAGGCCGGAATGAAGGCCGGCATCAAGGACAGCAGGAGGCGACGCAGCGCATTGCTCAGGCGATGCTGGATGATGGGCTTGAGCCCTCTCAGGTCGCAAAGCTAACCGGTTTGTCGCTGCGGCAGCTCGCTAAGCTTCGGCACTAAGCGCGTTTAAAAACAGTAAAATGGCAGCCGCAAGGGCTGCCATCAGCATTACTCTCCGTGCTTTAAGGCTTTCAGCGCCGCAGCCACGCCCGCGCCGTAGTCGGGGTGGACTTCACTGAACAGGCCAATTTGTCGCTGCTGAATAAACTCAGGGACATCCCGCATATCATTGGCGATACGCTGGAACATACGCTGATGTTCATCTTCGCTTAATAGCTCAAACAGCCTGCGCGGCTGGCTGAAGTAGTCGTTATCTTCCCGATGATTCCAGTGGACCGCCGCGCCTTCAAGGCTTAAAGGCGGCTCGCTAAAGTCCGGCTGTTCCTGAAACGCGCCAAAGCTGTTGGGTTCATAGGTGACGCCGTTGCCGCTATTGCCGTCAACGCGCATCGCGCCGTCGCGGTGGTAGTTATGGAACGGGCAGCGCGGCGCATTGACCGGAATTTGATGATGGTTGACGCCCAGACGATAGCGCTGGGTATCGCCGTAGGAGAACAGCCGTCCCTGCAGCATGCGATCCGGAGAGAAGCCGATCCCGGGCACCACATTGGCCGGATTCATCGCGACCTGCTCAACTTCTGCGAAGTAGTTGTCCGGGTTGCGGTTGAGCTCCAGCACGCCGACTTCCATCAGCGGATAATCAGCGTGCGGCCAGATTTTGGTCAGATCGAAGGGGTTATAAGGGACCCGGCTGGCGTCCGCTTCCGGCATGATCTGCACGTAGAAGGTCCAGCGCGGGAAATCGCCTTTTTCAATCGACTCATAGAGATCGCGCTGCGAACTCTCGCGGTCCTCTGCCACCAGGCGTTTCGCTTCATCATCCATCAGGTTGGCGATCCCCTGCTGGGATTTGAAGTGGAATTTCACCCAAAAACGTTCGTTATCGGCATTAATAAAGCTGAACGCGTGGCTGCCGAAACCGTGCATATGGCGATAGGAGCGCGGAAGGCCGCGGTCGCTGAAATCAATCGTTAACTGATGCAGCGTTTCCGGCAGCAGGGAGAAAAAGTCCCATTTCCAGGTGGGGTTACGCAGGTTGGTGCGCGGGTCGCGCTTCACGACGTGGTTAAGGTCGGGAAACTTCAGCGGGTCGCGAAGGTAGAAAATGGGCGTATTGTTGCCCACCAGATCCCAGTTGCCTTCTTCGGTATAAAACTTGATCGAGAAACCGCGAATATCGCGCTCGGCGTCAGCGGCGCCGCGTTCTCCGGCGACGGTTGAGAAGCGCAGGAACAGATCGGTGGTTTTACCGATTTCGGCAAACAGTTTTGCGCGGGTATAGCGGGTGATATCGCGGGTAATGGTCAGTTTACCGTAAGCGCCGGAGCCTTTAGCGTGCATTCGGCGTTCCGGGATAACCTCACGGTCGAAGTGGGCCAGTTTTTCCAGAAACCAGACATCCTGCAGCAGCATCGGGCCGCGCGGGCCTGCGGTGACGACATTGTTATTATCGACAACCGGGGCGCCGGCGGCGGTGGTTAATCCTTTTTTGCTCATCTTTATCTCCTGACAAAGTTTTATGTAACTTATTCATCTCTTTGCGACGACGAAATAAGCTGGAGCCTATTTGTATAATAAAGGCTGAGACCCAGCAATTTGACCCTGACTATTGAATTGATATCTGAGACCGTTAACAAGGCTCCCGAAGCAACTGGTTACAATCACGCGGTAAAAGCGCGCTATAACGCATTGATTCCTTAAAACGGAGCAGTACAATTTCGCGGTTTTTTGGGATTTTCTTATTATTATTTTCTGGATAGATAAAAATGAAAAAAAGCATATTTATGGCCCTGGCCGGCATGATGTTCGTCTCGACGGCGGCAAATGCGATCAGCGTCAGCGGGCAGGCCGGCGAGCACTACACTAACCTTGGCGTCGGATTCGGTACGGAATCGACCGGCCTGGCGGTAACCGGCAACTGGCTGCACAATGATGACGACGGCGATGCGGCGGGGCTGGGATTGGGCCTGAACATTCCCCTGGGGCCATTCCTGGCCACCGTGGGCGGAAAAGGCGTTTACACCAACCCGAACAATGGCGATGAGGGCTACGCGGCGGCGGTTGGCGGCGGTCTGCAGTGGAAAATCGGCGACAGCTTCCGTCTGTTCGGCGAATACTATTACTCTCCCGATTCACTCTCCAGCGGTATCGACAGCTATCAGGAAGCCAATGCCGGCGCGCGCTTTACTATTATGCGTCCTCTGAGCATCGAAGCCGGTTACCGCTACCTTAACCTGGCCGGTAAAGACGGCAACCGCGATAACGCGGTCGCGGACGGTCCGTACGTCGGCGTCAACGCCAGCTTCTAATCTCTCCGGCGCGGTATTCCGCCGCGCCTGATTTTCAGGCTTTTTCACCAGCCGCTTTGCGATATAGTATTTCTACTTATCAGGCTGGAGTTCACAATGTTAAACGTGGAAATGCTGTCCACCGGCGATGAAGTGCTGCATGGGCAAATCATCGACACCAATGCCGCGTGGCTGGCGGATTTCTTTTTTAATCAAGGATTACCCTTAAAGCGTCGCCATACCGTGGGTGACGACCTCGACTCCCTGGTGGCGATTTTACGCGAGCGCAGCGAACACGCTGACGTGCTGATCGTTAACGGCGGCCTGGGGCCGACCAGCGACGATTTGAGCGCGCTGGCCGCGGCGACGGCCAAAGGCGAAGGGTTAGTTCTGCACGAAGATTGGCTGGAAACCATGACCCGTTTCTTTGCCGAGCGCGGAAGACCCATGGCCGCCAGCAATCGTAAACAGGCGGAGATTCCGCAAAGCGCCGAAATGATCAACAACCCGGTCGGGACCGCCTGCGGTTTTGCCGTGCAGCTAAACCGCTGCCTGATGTTTTTTACTCCCGGCGTGCCTTCCGAATTTAAGGTGATGGTTGAACAGGAAATCTTACCGCGCCTGCGCGAACGTTTCCCGCTATCCGCTGCGCCGCTGTGTTTGCGCCTGACCACCTTCGGCCGTTCCGAAAGCGAACTGGCGCAGAGCCTCGACCATCTGCAGCTGCCGCCGGGCGTCGTGATGGGCTATCGCTCCTCAATGCCGATTATCGAACTGAAGCTGACCGGGCCTGCCGAACAGCGCGAGGCGATGCTGGCGCTGTGGCCGGAAGTGCAGAAGGTGGCCGGAGAGAGCATGATTTTCGAAGGTACCGAAGGCCTGCCTGCGCAGATCGCCCGTCGCCTGCAGCAGCGTCAGCTAAGCCTGACGCTGAGCGAGCAGTTTACCGGTGGTCTGCTGGCGCTTCAGCTTTCTCGCGTCAACGCTCCGCTGTTGGCCAGCGAAGTCATTCCGGCGCAGGAGGAGACCCTGGCGCAGTCTGCGCGCTGGGCGGCGGAACGGCGCGAAAAACACTTTGCCGGCCTGGCGCTGGCGGTGAGTGGTCAGGAGAGCGATCACCTGAACTTTGCGCTTTCCACGCCGGACGGCACCTACGCGCTGCGGGTGAAATTCACCACCAACCGCCACAGCCTCCAGGTGCGTCAGGAAGTGTGCGTGATGATGGCCCTCAACATGCTGCGCCGCTGGCTGAACGGCCAGCCGGTGGCCGGTGAACACGGCTGGATTAACGTCGTCGAATCTCTCTCAGCGTAAATCCACCTCCGCGTCGGGAGCCCCTCCCGGCGCGCGATGAGTCCAGCCTGTTGTACTTGCTTTAAAATATTCTGTGCACTATCTCGCATTTTTCTCCCTCTGAACGTCCACCCGGCTGGAATAGCGTCGTCATTTGAAGTCGCTCACAATTTACACGCCCGACAACCGCAACACTGATTCCAGTATTCAGGATTGGAGTCCAGTATGTTGGAATCAAGCAAAGTCCCGGCGCTGACCCGCGCCATTGATATTCTCAATCTGATCGCCCGCATCGGCCCCTGCAGCGCGGCGACCATTATTGACGAACTGGGTATTCCGAAAAGCACCGCCTATCTGCTGCTGGGAGAGCTGAAAAAACAGCGCTTCCTCAGCATGGATAATCAGGATAACTACTGCCTGTGGACCAAGCTGGTTGAGCTGGCCGGGCAGGCGCTGAGCAAAATGGACCTGCGCGAACTGGCGCGCCCGCGCCTGACGCAGCTGATGGATCAGTGCGGGCTGCTCTGCCACCTGGGCATCATCGACAGCGGCAACGCCTACTACATTCTGAAGATTGAATCCCCGGCCACCATCAGCGTGCGTTCGCACGAAGGTAAGAGCCTGTCGTTATATCGTTCCGGCATTGGTAAATGCCTGCTGGCCTGGCAGCCCGAGCGGGTTCAGGAGTCGATTATCAGCGAGCTGCAGTGGGAGCGTGCGACGCCAACCACCATCACCAGCGCCCAACAGCTTCGTGATGAACTGGGCCGTATTCGCGCCCGCGGCTGGAGCTTCGATAACGGCGAAGACTATCCCGACGTTCGCTGCGTGGCGGCGCCGGTTTTTAATGCCAATAACGAGCTGACCGCCGCCATTTCCGTGGTGGGTACCCGTCTGCAAATCAATGAAGACAATCGCGATTACCTCGCCGGTAGGGCGATTGCCTGCGCCAAAGATATTTCCCGTCTGCTGGGGTGGAAAAGCCCCTTCGAACAACAAGCCTCATAATAAGGAGAAGATCATGACCCTACCGAAAATTAAACACGTCCGCGCCTGGTTTATCGGCGGTGCTACCGCAGAGAAAGGCGCTGGCGGCGGCGATTATCATGACCAGGGGGCAAATCACTGGATTGACGATCATATCGCCACGCCGATGAGCAAATATAAACAGTATGAACAGTCCCGCCAGTCGTTTGGCATCAACGTTCTCGGCACGCTGATCGTTGAGGTCGAAGCCGAAAACGGGCAGACCGGTTTTGCGGTATCGACCGCCGGCGAGATGGGCTGCTTTATCGTGGAAAAACACCTCAACCGCTTTATCGAAGGCAAGTGCGTCAGCGATATCAAACTGATCCATGACCAGATGCTCAACGCCACCCTGTACTACTCCGGATCCGGCGGCCTGGTGATGAATACGATTTCCTGCGTCGACCTGGCGCTGTGGGATCTGTTCGGCAAAGTGGTTGGGCTGCCGGTTTACAAACTGCTGGGCGGCGCGGTGCGCGATGAAATTCAGTTCTACGCCACCGGGGCGCGTCCGGACCTGGCGAAAGAGATGGGCTTTATTGGCGGCAAAATGCCGACCCACTGGGGGCCGCACGATGGCGACGCGGGGATCCGCAAAGATGCCGCTATGGTGGCCGATATGCGCGGAAAGTGCGGCCCGGACTTCTGGCTGATGCTGGACTGCTGGATGAGCCAGGACGTTAACTACGCCACTAAACTGGCCCACGCCTGCGCACCCTCTAACCTTAAGTGGATCGAGGAGTGCCTGCCGCCGCAGCAGTATGAAGGCTATCGCGAGCTTAAACGCAATGCGCCTGCCGGCATGATGGTCACCAGCGGCGAGCACCACGGTACGCTGCAATCCTTCCGCACGCTGTCGGAAACCGGCATCGATATTATGCAGCCTGACGTGGGCTGGTGCGGCGGCCTGACCACGCTGGTGGAGATTGCGGCGATCGCCAAATCGCGCGGCCAGCTGGTGGTGCCGCACGGCTCGTCGGTCTATTCGCACCACGCGGTCATTACCTTTACCAACACGCCGTTCAGCGAGTTCCTGATGACCAGCCCGGACTGTTCAACGATGCGTCCGCAGTTTGACCCGATTCTGGTTGATGAGCCGGTACCGGTGGACGGGCGCATTCATAAAACCGTGCTGGACAAACCGGGCTTCGGCGTGGAGCTGAACCGCGACTGTAATCTGAAACGTCCTTATAGCCACTGATCCCGTCGTGCCGCACAGCGCAGATGTGCGGCCTATTGTTGAGGATATTACGATGAGCAACGCCTTGCTTGAGAGCGTGGTGAAGAAAAACCGCGCCCGTTTGATCCCCTTTATGCTGGCGCTGTACGTGCTGGCGTTTCTTGACCGTTCGAATATCGGCTTTGCCAAAGAGACCTATCAGCTGGATACCGGCCTTAGCAACGAAGCCTATGCGCTGGGGGCGGGGATTTTCTTTGTGGTCTACGCCTTTCTCGGGGTGCCCGCTAACCTGCTGATGCGCAAATTCGGCGCAAGAAAGTGGATCGGCTGCACCACCTTGCTGTGGGGGCTTCTCTCCGCGGCGATGGCGTGGGCGGATACCGAAGCGAAGTTTCTGCTGGTGCGCACCCTGCTGGGCGCCGCGGAAGCGGGTTTTTTCCCGGGCATGATCTACCTGACGTCCCAGTGGTTTCCGCAGCAGAACCGCGCCAGCATTATGGGGCTGTTTTATATGGGCGCGCCGCTGGCGCTGACCCTCGGGTCGCCGCTCTCCGGCGCGCTGCTGGAAATGCATGGTTTTATGGGGCATCCCGGCTGGTTCTGGATGTTTATCATTGAGGGGCTGCTGGCGGTCGGCGCGGGGTTCTTCACCTTCTTCTGGCTCGACGATACGCCGCAAAAGGCGCGCTTCCTGAGCGCTGCCGAAAAACAGGCGTTAATCAGCGAGCTGGCCAGCGAAGAGCAGAAAAAGGTGACCTCGCGTTTGTCCGATGCGCTGCGTAACGGCCGCGTCTGGCAGCTGGCGATTATCTATCTCACCATTCAGGTGGCGGTTTACGGCCTGATCTTCTTCCTGCCAACCCAGGTTGCCGCGCTGCTCGGCACCAAGGTGGGGTTCGTGGCGTCGGTGGTGACCGCGATCCCGTGGGTGGCGGCGCTGTTCGGTACCTGGCTGATTCCGCGCTACTCCGACCGCACCGGCGAGCGGCGTAATGTGGCGGCATTCACCCTGCTGGCGGCGGCAATTGGCATTGCGGTCTCCGGGCTGGTGTCGCCGGTGCTGGCGATTATCGCGCTGTGCGTTGCCGCCGTCGGCGTCATTGCCGTGCAGCCGGTCTTCTGGACCATGCCGACGCAGCTGTTGTCCGGTACGGCGCTGGCCGCTGGCATCGGCTTTGTGAACCTGTTCGGCGCTATCGGCGGGTTTCTGGCGCCCATTATCCGCGTCCAGGCTGAAACCATGTTCGCCAGTGATTCTGCCGGATTAGTGACGCTCGCCTGCGTGGCGATTGTCGGGGTGGTTATTATCTTTTCACTGCGCGTGAACCGCGCCGTGCCGCAGGCTGGCAGCGTACAGCATTAATGTAAGGGAGAACTATGAACGCAATTTTATCGAACCCATTTAAAGCGGGATTATTACAAGGGGAAGCGCAAATTGGCCTGTGGCTGAGCTCGACCTCTTCTTATATGGCTGAGATTGCCGCCACCTCGGGTTACGACTGGCTGCTGATTGACGGCGAACATGCGCCCAATACCATCCAGGATCTTTATCATCAGCTGCAGGCCATTGCGCCCTACGCCAGCCAGCCGGTCATTCGCCCGGTAGAGGGCAATCGCAGCCTGATTAAACAGGTGCTGGATATCGGCGCCAGAACGCTGCTGATTCCCATGGTCGATACCGCCGAACAGGCGCGGGAGATTGTCTCGGCTACCCGCTACCCGCCGCTGGGTACCCGCGGGGTGGGGGCCGGAGTGGCCCGCGCCGCGCGCTGGGGACGGGTCGAAAACTATATGGCGCAGGCCAACGATGAGCTGTGCCTGTTGATTCAGGTAGAGAGTAAAACGGCCCTCGATAATCTGGATGCGATCCTTGAAGTGGAGGGCATTGACGGCGTGTTTATCGGCCCGGCGGACCTGTCAGCCTCGCTGGGCTACCCGGATAACGCCGGTCATCCTGAAGTGCAGCGGGTTATTGAACAGAGCATCCGCCGCATTCGTGCGGCGGGTAAGGCGGCCGGATTCCTTGCCGTCGATCCGGAGATGGCGCACAAAGCGCTGGCGTGGGGGGCGAATTTTGTTGCCGTTGGCGTCGATACCAACCTTTACACCAGCGCGCTGGATAAACGGCTGGCGATGTTCAAACCGGTAGCCGAACAGGCGGAGGGAAAGGGGAGCTACTAGCCCCCCGGTGCTGGCGCTGGCGTCAGGCCAGCGCCTGTGCCAGCAGGGTGATGGGATGTTCGCAGCGTTTGCTGGTGGACATCTCTATCTGCCATTTGCAGGTTTCGCAGTCGGTCACCACCAGATCCGCGCCGCTCTCATCAATTTGCCGGAACAGCGGCGCGCCCATCGCCTGCGATGAGTCGTAGTTCTCCGCCTTGAAGCCGTATGTGCCGGCAATACCGCAGCATTGCGAGTCGAGTACCTCCAGCTGCAAGCCGGGGATCAGCCGCAATAGCTCAAGGGTATACAGCGACCAGCCCATTTTTTCCATATGGCAGGGCGTGTGATAGACCACCTTCAGCGGCAGCGTTTTTAGCTTCAGAGGCCGCCCATTATCCAGCTGACGCCATAGCCAGCGAGTCGCCAGCTCAATCCGGTCGCGGATATCGTGATTATCGATATCAAGGAGATGCGGATATTCATCGCGCAGCGTAAAGGTGCAGGTCGATGAAGTCGCAATAATGGGCAGACTATTTTCCCGCATCGCGATGACGTTGCTCAGCGCCTGCTTGCGCGCTTTCGCAAAAAAACCGTTGGCAATCAGCGGTACGCCGCAGCATTTCTCTTTGCTCAATAACTGCACCCCGATGCCCATGGCGTTCAGCACCCGGATAAGATCTTTGCCCAGCTGCGGATTGTTGTAGTTCACATAGCAGCCGTGAAAAAACGCCACCTGTTCGGCGTACTGCCCCTGCCGGGCGGCCAGCTGACGATATGCGCGGCGAAAGGTACCAAAGCCATATTTCGGCAGCGTGCGGCGGTGGTCGATTTTAAGCGCGGCATCAAGGATTCGGCGTACCGGCCTCAGCCCGGTGGCGGCGTTCACCAGCGGGGCAAAGGGCGTGGAGAGGGCGCCCATCAGGTCGGTATGGCTGAGGATAGCATCGCGCAGCGTGGGCTTCTGCCGACCGTACTCCATGCGCGCTCGCTGGATAATATCGCCAATTTTGACGTCCGAAGGGCAGGCAACTTCGCAGCGTTTACAGTTGATGCAGTATTTCAATGCCTCGTCGTAGAGCGCGCCGTCTTTCAGGCGCAGGCGTTCGCCGTCCGGCCCGGCCTGTTTTGGCCCCGGATAGCGCGGATTAACCCGGCTAACCGGGCAGGCGGTGGTGCAAACGGTGCATTTTATACAGTGTTCAAAGCGCGTGTCGTTCATGATTCACCTCCGGCAAGCTCGCCGATTAACCCAGCGGCATGCAGCGCGGTCACCGCGCAAACGCCGCCGCCGCATCCCAGCGCGATGGCGTCAAAACCGCCGAGGATCGCGCCTACGGCGAACAGATTCTCCAGCGTCTGCCCCTGAAGCTGCGGGCGCAGATCCGCATCGGTTTTCAGGCCGAAACGCTGCCAGGGCTGAGAGGCAAAAAAGTCCTGCTGATACCAGCGCTCGCGCGGCAGCGTCTGCTGCAGGTCAAGGCCGAGGATCGGCTCGCGCACGCCGCTGCGCTCGGCGACCAGCCCGTTGCTGAAAAAGCTGCCGCTGGCCAGCACCGCGAAGCGCGGGCGCAGCGGGATATCGCCGTGATTGCGCGTCCAGATCGCGTTAACGCTACCGTTGCGGTGGCTGATATCGATGACTTCATCCCCGGTCAGCCAGGTCCCGCCGCTGCGGATAAATTGCCGCTGCAGCTGGGCGTGCAGGCGCATCCCCGGCACCGACGGCGGCAGCGTAGGCAGCAGGCGCAGCGGGCAGGGCAGGCGCTGCTGCAGCCACTGGTACAGACGATCGTCGGCGAGGCCAAAGCAGGCGGGCATAATCAGTAAATTATGCTGCTGCGCCAGCGGGCGCAGCGCCGCCAGCAGGGCCGGCCAGTGCGCTTCATCGTCCAGCCGGCGGGCAATATTGGCGGCACGAAATTCGGATGGGCTATCGCGCAGCACATCGAGGAGAGGTAAATCTATCTCATGGGCTTCGGCGGTCACGCCGTGCTGGTTCAAAGAGGCGGCGGCAAGATGCGGCTGGAAGTCGCCGAATCCGCTGATGCCGACTACGCCGACGCCGCTGGCGGGCAGCGGCGCGGTGGCGATTTCCTGCGGCGATAGCCAGGCCGCGCGTAAGGTTCCCAGCGGCGTCACGCGCAGATGCGGCTGGCTGGCGTCACCTTGCATGGCGATACCGCAGTCGGCAAACAACGCCTGACTCTGGCGGGCGTAATCCATCACCCGTTCGGCGCCGAGCCTGGCATAGGGATGTTCGGGAAGCTGGCGGGCCAGTTGGCCGATGCCGTGAGCGACATCGGTGACGGTGTCGCCATTCGGCAGCGTGGTAAGTAAATCCAGCGAGGCGGAAGAGAAGTGCAGGGCGCTTTGGCCGCGGCTGATAATCACGCCGCGCAGGCCGCGCTGGTTGAGCGCCAGCCCGCAGAGCAGTCCGGCGAGGCCGCCGCCGATGATGGCGCAATCAAACTTCATCCTGATGCTCCTTTTGTAATCCGCACAGGCCGAGATAGACCCAGCGGGTGAACTCGCTTTCGCGCAGCGCGTCCCCCCAGGCCACCGGCTGGACGCCTTTCCAGCGTTCGTTCAAAAATTGAGACAGCTGGGTAAGGGATCGCGCGGAAGTGGTGACGTTAAAACGCGCGAGCAGCCCGGCGGCGCGGCAGGCGCACAGTTCGCCCTGACAGGTTCCCATGCCGACGCGGGTGCGGCGGCGCAGGTCGAGCAGGTTTTTCACCGCCAGGTTTTCGACCGCGTACTGAACCTCGCCGGCGGTCACCGCCTCGCATTCGCAGACCAGGCTGCGGTGCTGGCGGCTATCGCCAAGCCAGGCCGGGGTGCGATCGCCGTGGCGATAGATGGCCGACCCGCGCAGCGACGCAGGTAAAGAGATGATTTTGCGTAGCGTGGCTTCCGCCGGCTCCTGCGAGCCCGGCAGCGGCGTATCGGCGGTCGTACAGGGGACGGTATTTCCGAGCTTGCGGCAGAGCGCATCCGTGGCCCACTCCGCCATCAGACGATAGGTCATCAGCTTACCGCCGGTGATGGTGATAAAGCCCTCCAGTCCGTCGCGCCGGGCGTGGTCGAGCAGCACAATACCGCGACTGACGCTGCGCCCGCTGGGATCGTCATCGCTGGCGACCAGCGGACGTATGCCGGAGTAGGCGCGCAGTACCCGCGTCCGTCCCATGATCGGCGCCAGCTTTTCCCCTTCGCGCAGCAGCGTTTCGACCTCCTCGGCCGTTACCCGGTTGTCGTCAATTTCGTCATAGGGGATATGCATCGAAGTAGTGCCAATCAGCGAAATAGTATCGCCGGGCACCAGGATATCGGCGTCAGCCGGTTTGCGGCAGCGGTTGATAACCTGACGGTTAATGCGGTGGTCGAGGATTAACAGCGATCCTTTTGCCGGAAACATCGCGATGCGCAGGTCGGCATACTCTGCGATGCGCTGCCCCCAGATCCCGGCGGCGTTGACCACCACCTGCGCGCGCAGCGTGCGCGATTCACGGAGCTGATGGTTGTAGATCGTGACGCCATGGACGCGATCGCCCTGACGCAGCAGGCCGGTGACTTCGCAGCCGGTGAGGATAGCGGCGCCATGTTCGCGGGCATCGAGCATATTTGCGGCGGTGAGGCGGAAAGGATCGACGGTGCCGTCGGGGACCTGCACCGCGCCGAGCAGCGCCGGGTTAACCGCAGGCTCATTGCGCAGCGCCTCGGCGGGCGTCAGAGGCTGGGCCTCAATACCCGCCTGCTGGCAGGCGGTGATAAAGGTGTGCTGATACGCCGGATCGTCTTCCGGCAAGGTAATAAACAGGCCGCTGGTGGGCTCAATGCAGTGCCGGGCGATGCGGCGTAAGATGCGGTTTTCGCTGATACACTCCCGCGCCGATTCGCTATCGGTTACCGCATAGCGCGCGCCGCTGTGCAGCAGGCCGTGGTTACGGCCGGTTGCCCCGGTGGCGATATCGTAGCGCTCAACCAGCGCCGCCTTCAGCCCGCGCAGCGCGCAGTCGCGCGCGATCCCGGCTCCGGTGGCGCCGCCGCCAATAATAATGACGTCATATTCACGACTATCGGCCATCTCCCTGTCCTCTGTGTTCGTTTTACATCATTTAGCCATATCGACCGCGTTTAATGTTTGATTTCGAGCATATTTGCGCGTAATTCGAGCGTTTGTTGTGACTTTATGCGCATATTGGAAAGTTCTGTCATATTTCTGTAACAAAGTGTGCGACATTTCACAGTATTAGATTTACGCTTTGCCTACTATCGCGACCAAATCAGAAGTCAGTGAATAAATTACGTTTTTTTGCGACGACGTCAGAAGAACAGCAATGGCCACGGAGGCTGATATGTTAAGTATATTTAAACCCGCAGCGCATAAAGCGCGTTTGCCAACGGCGGAAATCGATCCGCTATATCGTCGATTACGCTGGCAGATCTTTATCGGTATCTTCTTCGGATATGCCGCTTACTATCTGGTTCGTAAGAACTTTGCTTTGGCGATGCCCTATCTTATCGAGCAGGGGTTCTCCCGCGGCGATCTCGGCTTTGCGCTTTCCGGTATCTCTATCGCCTACGGATTTTCGAAATTCATCATGGGCTCGGTTTCTGACCGTTCGAATCCGCGCATTTTTTTACCGGCAGGCCTGATCCTTGCCGCGCTGGTGATGCTGGTGATGGGCTTTGTCCCCTGGGCGACCTCCAGCATTATGGTGATGTTCGTCCTGCTGTTCCTGTGCGGCTGGTTCCAGGGAATGGGCTGGCCGCCGTGCGGACGTACGATGGTGCACTGGTGGTCGCAGAAAGAGCGCGGCGGTATTGTTTCGGTATGGAACTGCGCGCACAACGTCGGCGGCGGGATCCCGCCGCTGCTGTTTCTGCTGGGGATGGCGTGGTTTAACGACTGGCACGCGGCGCTGTATATGCCGGCTTTCGGCGCGATCCTGCTGGCGATTTTCGCCTTCACGATGATGCGCGATACTCCGCAGTCCTGCGGCCTGCCGCCGATTGAAGAGTACAAAAACGATTATCCTGACGACTACAGCGAGAAGCACGAAGAAGAGCTGACCGCAAAGCAGATCTTTATGCAGTACATCCTGCCGAACAAGCTGCTGTGGTACATCGCCGTCGCGAACGTGTTTGTTTATCTGCTGCGCTACGGCATTCTTGACTGGTCGCCGACCTACCTGAAAGAGGTTAAGCACTTCGCGCTGGATAAATCGTCCTGGGCCTACTTTCTTTATGAATACGCGGGGATCCCGGGCACCCTGCTGTGCGGCTGGATGTCGGATAAAGTGTTTAAAGGCAACCGCGGCGCGACCGGCGTCTTCTTTATGACCCTGGTCACCATCGCCACCGTCGTCTACTGGCTGAACCCGCCGGGTAACCCGGGCGTGGATATGGCCTGCATGATCATCATCGGCTTCCTGATTTACGGTCCGGTGATGCTGATTGGCCTGCATGCGCTGGAGCTGGCGCCGAAAAAAGCCGCCGGCACCGCCGCGGGCTTCACCGGCCTGTTTGGCTATCTCGGCGGCTCCGTGGCCGCGAGCGCCATCGTTGGCTATACCGTCGATTTCTTCGGCTGGGACGGCGGCTTTATGGTGATGATCGGCGGCAGCGTGCTGGCGGTTCTGCTGCTGATTATCGTGATGCTGGGTGAACGACGCCATCACCAACAGATGAAACAAGCTTAAGGAGCGGCGATGAAAAGCACATTAACCACCTTGATGAGCGGAATGCTGCTGGCCGCGACGGCGCTCTCTTTCAGCGCCGTCGCGGGGGAGAAAATCGTTATCGCCCACCGCGGCGCCAGCGGCTATCTGCCGGAACATACCCTGCCGGCGAAAGCGATGGCCTACGCGCAGGGGGCGGACTACCTCGAGCAAGACCTGGTGATGACGAAAGACGACCGGCTGGTGGTGCTGCATGACCACTATCTGGATCGGGTGACCGACGTGGCCCAGCGTTTCCCGCAGCGGGCGCGTCAAGATGGCCGCTTCTACGCCATCGACTTTACCCTCGCCGAGATAAAGTCGCTGAAGTTTACCGAAGGGTTTGAGCCGAAAGATGGCAAGAACGTGCAAACTTATCCGGGCCGTTTCCCGATGGGGAAATCTGATTTCCGTATTCATACCTTTGAAGAGGAGATTGAGTTTGTGCAGGGGCTGAACCATTCGACCGGCAAAAACATCGGCATCTACCCGGAGATCAAAGCGCCGTGGTTCCACCATCAGGAAGGCAAGGATATTGCCGCCAGCACGCTGAATGTGCTGAAGAAATATGGCTATACCGGCAAGCAGGATAAGGTTTATCTGCAGTGCTTTGACGCCAACGAGCTCAAGCGCATCAAACAGGAGCTGGAGCCGAAAATGGGGATGGATCTCAATCTGGTACAGCTTATCGCCTATACCGACTGGAATGAGACCCAGCAGAGGCAGGACGACGGCAAGTGGGTGAACTACAGCTATGACTGGATGTTCAAACCGGGGGCGATGGCGCAGATCGCGCAGTACGCTGACGGCATTGGCCCGGACTACCATATGCTGGTGGCGGAAGGCTCGACGCCGGGTCACGTGAAGCTGACGGCGATGGTGAAAGAAGCCCATGCCAGCAAGCTGCAGGTGCATCCATATACGGTCCGCGCGGATCAGCTGCCAGCGTATGCAGCGGACGTGAATCAGCTTTACGACGTTCTGTATAACCAGGCGGACGTGGACGGGTTGTTTACGGATTTCCCGGATAAGGCGGTGAAGTTCCTCAATAAAAACTAAGCCATTAATCAGGGGCGCTTGCGCCCCTGTTCCAGAGGGGCAGCAGCCCGGCCAGTCGTAACTGTTTTTCCCACTCTGGCTCTGGCCCCAGCTTTTCCGCAACCTCGTTGACCAGCGCCTGAATCACTGGCGAGGCGCGACGCGTCTGGCGATACAGCGCCACAATGTTGCCACCCTCCGGCTGCCAGTCGGGTAAAACAATTTTTAGCTCTCCCCGCATTATCGCTTCAGCGCCTAAAAATAGCGGCATGACCACAATCCCAAGCCCCATTCTGGCGGCCTCCAGCAGGCTGAAGGCGTTATCCGAACGCAGACGATTTTTGACCCGCCAGGTCTGACGCTGCCCGTTATGCAGCAACTGCCAGCAGCCGCCCGGCGCGCGATGGGTATATAGCAGCCCGTCGTGCTGCTCCAGTTCAACAGGATGCAAAGGCGTGCCCCGTTGCGACAGATAGTCCGGGCTGGCGCAGAGCCAGGTCAGGTTGCGCGCCAGCGTTCGGGCGATGAGCGTTGAGTCCGGGACGAGACCGAGGCGGATGGCGATATCAAAGTCGGGCTGGTGCATATTGATCTGCCGATCCTCCGTCGCGATATCGAGAGACAACCCCGGATGGTCGCGGATAAAACCGGCCAGAATCGTCGATAAATGAGTGGTCATAAACGTATGCGAGGTGGCAATCCGCAGCCCGCCCCGAAGCTCGCTGCGTGACGGGGCCACCGCCTCTTCTGCCAGCGTGACTTCGTCAAGCAGCCGCACGCACTCCTGATAAAATAGCAGGCCCGCCTCCGTGAGGCTAAGCCGTGGCCCGCGCTCCAGTAAGCTGGCGCCAAGCCGTTTCTCCAGCATCTTGACGCGCTGGCTGACTACCGATTTTGATGTCCCCAATTTTGCCGCCGCGCCGACAAAGCTCAGAGACTCAACAACCGAAACAAACGTGCTCATCTCCACGAACTTGTTCACACAGGCGCTCCTTTTTCGGGTCTTGCGGTTGACTATGCCTCGTTCTATGCGCCAGAAAAACGGCTGGCGAGATATTCTGCCGCCATGATCGCATCCGGATTGGTCGCCTGAGAGGGAACGTCCGGGAACAGCGAGGCATCGACGACAAACAGCCCGGCAATACCGAAAACTTTCCCGCAGGCGTCCACGACGGCGATGGGATCGCTTTCGTTCCCCATCGGCGCGGTCGCGCTGAGGTGCAGGTTACTTTTCACCGTCTTACGCTGTTCTTCTGCTATCTGCTGGTCAGTTTCTGCCAGTGTACCGCCTTTTACCATCGGGACTTCGCCAATCACCAGCGCCTGTAGCGGACCTTCCTGCACCAGCGCCCGGGATAATTTCACCGCTTCGACCATTCGCGTGACGTCGCGCTCGTCGCCCAGTAAATTGAGATCGATACGGGGGCCGAGCAGCGGGTTGCGGCTCGCCAAAGTCAGACGCCCGCGGGCAAAGGGGCGCGCCACGGTGAAAAAGAGCTGGAAACCCGCACCATGTGGAAATAGTTCAGGATCTACGAAGTGGTTATTGCTGATATAGAGATCCAGTTCGTTGGCTGCCGCCAGCGAAGATTGCGTCCAGAGCGTTGTGCCTATAGGGGGATAACTGGCATGCTCAGCGGACGTTGCCAGCATGATCCCGTTCACGGGTTGTTCCTGCAAGTTGCGCCCAACGGGGAGATCCTGTTTCACCGTGATCTCGAGATGGCGTAAATCGTCCGCAGGGCCAATGCCGGAGCGCAACAGAATCGCTGGCGTACCGGCCGCGCCGGCGCACAGGAATACGTTGTCGGTAGCGATCTGTGTTCCGTCCGCCAGCTGTACGCCGTTCACGCGCGAACCTTCAATCAACGCTTTATCCACGACCGTCATGCCGACAATCGACAGATTCTTGCGCGCGCGAACGTCTGCCGTCAGGTAGACCATGGCGGTATTTTGCCGGATGCCGTTGACAACATTGACCGGGTAGACCGCGACGCCGTGCTGCTGCGCGCCGTTGATATCGTCAACGGCGGCGAAGCCGTGAGCGCGGCAAGCATGATAAAACGCCTGGCTTGCCGGGCTGAGCGTTTCCAGCGCCGGTAACCGCACCGGAACCGGGCCGTGGCGACCATGCCAGCGATCGTCGCCATAGTCGGCGTTTTCAAGTCGTTTGAACCAGGGTAAGACCTTATCGAACGACCAGTCGCTCAGGCCGCGCTTGACCCAACGGTCAAAATCAGATTTGGGGGCGCGAACAAACGCGCCGGCATTGATCGTTGACCCGCCGCCAAGTACTTTTGCCCGCAGGTGACCGGCCGTGTGATCGGTTCCCGTTGCTACCCCGCGCTCCCAGACGTAATCGCCGCCACCAACAGAGTGGCTTTGCGCCAGCTCGTCCGGCCAGGCATCAGGGGCAAAAACGGGGCCGCCTTCCAGCAGCGCTACCTGGCAATCGGGGTTCTCGCTCAGACGTGCGGCGAGTACTGCACCCGCAGAACCCCCGCCGACCACGATGACGTCGTATGCTTTTTTCAGTCCGTTGGCGCAGTTTTCCTGTTTGACGGAAGCCATTTTTTCTCTCCTCATGAATGTCGTGACGCAGAGCATCAGCCAGCGTTGCTGCGACCATTGCTGATGGCCTTATCCGGTGGCTTATACAGGTAGAGTAGGCGGAGTGGGGGGAGGTGAACAGGGAAAGGAAGACGAACCCAGGGTTCGTAAAAAACGAACCCTGTAAAGAATGGGAATGCGTTTCAGGCTGGCTTACATTTCGATTTCGATATCGCCTTTTGCCCGGCAGCAGCAGGGCAGAATCTCTCCCGGCTGGACAAACGCCAGCGGTTCGGTGAGCCAGTCAACCTGGCCCGAAACCAGCCGTAGACGGCAGGAGCCGCAGTAGCCTTCGCGGCACTGATACTCCACGTCGATATTGTGCGATTCCAGAGCCGCCAGCAGGGAGGGATGTTCATCCTGACACTCAAGGCGAGTGTCAGAAATCTTCAAAAAAATGCGTTTCATCAGAGCTGGAAGTTGCTCAGATCGTCGGCGTCGACTTCGGAATCGATCTGTCCGACGAGGTAAGAACTGACTTCCACTTCCTGCGGCGCGACCTGCACGTTATCGGACACCAGCCAGGTGTTGATCCACGGGATCGGGTTGGAGCGGGTCTGGAACGGCAGATCGAGACCCACCGCCTGCATGCGGATGTTGGTAATGTACTCAACGTACTGGCAGAGAATATCTTTGTTCAGGCCGATCATCGAACCGTCGCGGAACAGATAATCCGCCCACTCTTTTTCCTGCTGCGCCGCCTGCACGAACAGGTCGTAGCACGCCTGTTTGCACTCTTCGGCGATTGAAGCCATCTCCGGATCGTCGACGCCGGAACGCAGCAGGTTCAGCATGTGCTGGGTGCCGGTCAGGTGCAGCGCTTCGTCGCGAGCGATCAGACGGATAATCTTGGCGTTACCTTCCATCAGCTTGCGCTCGGCAAAGGCGAAAGAGCAGGCGAAGCTGACGTAAAAACGGATGGCTTCCAGCGCGTTCACGCTCATCAGGCACAGGTAGAGTTTCTTTTTCAGCTCGCGCAGGTTCACGGTAATGGTTTTACCGTTCACGCTGTGGGTGCCTTCGCCCAGCAGATGCCAGTAGCTGGTCAGCTCAATCAATTCATCGTAATAGCTGGAAATGCCTTCCGCGCGTTTCTGAATCTGCTCGTTGGTGACGATATCGTCAAACACCATCGCCGGATCGTTAACGATATTGCGGATGATATGGGTGTAGGAGCGCGAATGTATGGTCTCCGAGAACGCCCAGGTTTCCACCCAGGTTTCCAGCTCCGGAATTGAAATCAGCGGCAGCAGGGCGACGTTCGGGCTGCGGCCCTGGATGGAGTCCAGCAGCGTCTGATATTTCAGGTTACTGATAAAAATGTGTTTTTCGTGTTCCGGCAGCGCCTGATAGTCGATACGGTCGCGGGAAACGTCAACTTCTTCCGGACGCCAGAAGAAGGAGAGCTGTTTTTCAATCAGCTTTTCGAAGATGTCATATTTTTGCTGATCGTAGCGGGCGACGTTCACCGGCTGACCGAAGAACATCGGCTCTTTGAGCTGGTCATTTTTCGTCTGTGAAAAGGTGGTGTATGCCATGAGTGGGGATCCTGTCCTGGAATTATACGCCGGGCGGCGCTTCGCTAGCCCGACCTACATTAGACCGTAGGCCCGGCAGGCAACGCGCCGCCGGGCAATATTATCAAATCTTACATGCGCCGCTTTCGCAGCCGTCGTCCTGGATGGACGGCGCCAGGTCATCCTGGGCATCTTCCGCGCCATCGCGCGTGTTGTGATAGTACAGCGTTTTGACGCCGAACTTATAGGCATTGAGCAAGTCTTTCAGCAGCTGCTGCATCGGCACTTTGCCAGACGGGAAGCGCGTCGGATCGTAGTTGGTGTTAGCGGAAATCGACTGGTCGATAAACTTCTGCATAATACCGACCAGCTGCAAGTAACCGTCGTTGTTCGGCATTTCCCACAGCAGCTCGTAGCCGTTCTGCAGTTTTTCGTAATCCGGCACCACCTGGCGCAGGATACCGTCTTTTGACGCTTTGATGCTGACGTGACCGCGCGGCGGCTCAATGCCGTTGGTGGCGTTGGAGATCTGCGAAGAGGTCTCGGACGGCATCAGCGCGGAGAGCGTGGAGTTACGCAGACCGTGCGTTTTGATCGACTCGCGAAGCTGCTCCCAGTCGTAATGCAGGGATTCGCTGACGATAGCGTCCAGGTCTTTTTTGTAGGTATCGATCGGCAGAATGCCTTTCGCATAGGTGGTTTCGTTAAACCACGGGCACGCGCCTTGCTCGATCGCCAGCTCGTTAGAGGCTTTCAGCAGGTAGTACTGAATCGCTTCGAACGTTTTATGCGTCAGGTTGTTAGCGCTGCCGTCAGAGTAGCGTTTACCGTGCTTCGCCAGATAGTAGGCAAAGTTAATCACCCCAATACCCAGCGTACGACGGCCCATCGCGCCGCGTTTGGCCGCCGGGATCGGGTAGTCCTGGTAATCCAGCAGGGCATCCAGCGCGCGAACGGCCAGCACCGCCAGCTCTTCCAGCTCATCAAGGCTATCGATAACGCCGAGGTTGAAAGCGGACAGGGTACACAGCGCAATTTCACCGTTTTCGTCGTTCACATCTTCCAGCGGCTTGGTTGGCAGGGCGATTTCCAGGCACAGGTTGGACTGGCGCACCGGCGCGACAACCGGGTCAAACGGGCTGTGGGTGTTGCAGTGGTCCACGTTCTGGATGTAGATACGGCCGGTGGAGGCGCGCTCCTGCATCATCAGCGAGAACAGTTCTACCGCTTTAATGCGCTGCTTGCGGATGCTGTCGTCCTGCTCGTATTGGGTGTACAGGCGCTCGAACTCGTCCTGGTCGGCGAAGAACGCATCGTACAGGCCCGGGACGTCGGACGGGCTGAACAGGGTGATATCGCCGCCTTTCAGCAGACGAGTGTACATCAGCTTGTTGATCTGTACGCCGTAGTCCATGTGACGAACGCGGTTGGCATCGGTACCGCGGTTGTTTTTCAGCACCAGCAGGCTTTCGACTTCCAGATGCCACATCGGGTAGAAGAGGGTCGCCGCACCGCCGCGGACGCCGCCCTGGGAGCAGGATTTCACCGCCGTCTGGAAGTGCTTATAGAACGGGATACAGCCGGTATGGAAAGCTTCACCGCCGCGAATCGGGCTACCCAGCGCGCGGATGCGGCCGGCGTTGATGCCGATACCGGCGCGCTGAGAGACGTATTTCACAATGGCGCTGGAGGTGGCGTTAATCGAATCCAGGCTGTCGCCGCACTCGATCAGCACGCAGGAGCTGAACTGACGGGTCGGGGTACGCACGCCGGACATAATCGGCGTCGGCAGCGAAATTTTGAACGTCGACACCGCGTCATAGAAACGCTTGATGTAGTCCAGACGCGTCTCGCGCGGGTAGTTGGAGAACAGGCAGGCGGCAACCAGAATGTACAGGAACTGGGCGCTTTCATAGATCTCACCGGTGACGCGGTTCTGCACCAGATATTTGCCTTCGAGCTGCTTAACCGCAGCGTAGGAGAAGGTCATATCGCGATCGTGCTCGATGAACGAGTCCATCTGCTTGAACTCTTCTTCCGTGTAGTCTTCCAGCAGATGAGTATCGTATTTGCCGTTTTTCACCATTTTCGACGCGTGGTCGAACAGCGCTGGCGGCTCAAACTGGCCGTAGGCTTTTTTACGCAGGTGGAAAATCGCCAGACGGGCGGCGAGATACTGGTAATCCGGCGCCTCGCGGGAGATAAGGTCCGCGGCGGCTTTGATAATGGTTTCGTGAATGTCGGCGGTTTTAATGCCGTCATAGAACTGAATGTGGGAACGCAGTTCTACCTGGGAGATGGATACGTTATTCAGCCCTTCTGCCGCCCAATCCAGCACGCGGTGGATTTTATCGAGATTGATGCGCTCGGTGCTACCGTCACGCTTTGTCACCAGCAGACTCTGATTCATGTGGATTATACCTGTCCGTGAAAGAAAATATCCCCCACTTATCCACAGAACGCCGTTGTGACTAACTCTGTGGATAAATACTATATGTAGGGGGTGGTCGATAAAAGAAACGCTATATGGTGAGTATTCTAGTAAGGATTCTTTTGAGTACAAGAGTTGATTTTGACGTTAAATTGAGGTTGCGGAAGGGTAATAATCGCCAAGTCCACGCCACATAAGGCCTGGAGAAGATGTCAATAAATCAGAAAAAAAAATGAAAATTTGATCGAGTGCTGATTTCTTCATCGGAAGAAAAAATCACGCGGCTTGATGCCGCGCAATCATCATAGGAAATACAGCTGACGTTATGCTTTTTTCGCCGTTGTATGCAACATATAGTTAACATCCACCCCTGGCGCCAGCTTGAAGGTATTGGTCAACGGATTGTAATGAAGACCGGTAATATGCTGCTCTTTCAGAATTGTCTCATCTACCCAGCCGATCAGCTCCGCGGGCTTGATGAATTTCTTCACGTCGTGGGTTCCCTTCGGCACCATTTTCATGATGTATTCGGCGCCGACGACCGCCATCAGCCACGCTTTACCGTTGCGGTTAATGGTTGAGAAGAACACCTGACCGCCAGGTTTGACCAGCCGCGCGCAGGCGTGGACGACCGACTGCGGATCCGGGACGTGCTCCAGCATCTCCATGCAGGTAACGACGTCGTACTCTCCGGCATGCTTCGCCGCGTGCTCTTCAACGGTTTCCTGGACATATTCGACCTGAATCCCGCTCTCCAGGGCGTGCAGTTTCGCCACCTGTAGCGGTTCGAAGCCCATATCCAGACCGGTCACCGCTGCACCTTCCCGGGCCATGCTTTCCGCCAGGATGCCGCCGCCGCAGCCGACATCAAGTACTTTTTTGCCAAACAGGCCGCCGGAGCGCTCCGCGATATAGCCGAGGCGTAGAGGATTGATGCGATGTAACGGCTTGAATTCGCCCTCTAAATCCCACCAGCGCGAGGCGACGGCTTCAAATTTAGCGATTTCATTATGATCAACATTGTGGGCCACCGACGGTTTTTCGGCATTCATGGGCGCTTTTACTCCTGTTCAGTTCAGACCCGCGAGTATATCAGGCCTCAGGGATGAATAAACCGTCTATCCCTGTCGCCTTTCGCCGCGCGAAAATCATTGGGTATAGGTTTACCCGTATCACCGCGGCTGTGTTATAATTTGCGACCTTTGAATCCGGGATACAGTAGAGGGATAGCGGTTAGATGAGCGACCTTGCGAGAGAAATTACACCGGTCAACATTGAGGAAGAGCTGAAGAGCTCCTATCTGGATTATGCGATGTCGGTCATTGTTGGCCGTGCGCTGCCGGATGTCCGAGATGGCCTGAAGCCGGTACACCGTCGCGTACTATACGCCATGAACGTATTGGGCAATGACTGGAACAAAGCCTATAAAAAATCTGCCCGTGTCGTTGGTGACGTAATCGGTAAATACCACCCTCATGGTGATACTGCCGTGTACGACACCATTGTACGTATGGCGCAGCCATTCTCCCTGCGCTATATGCTGGTAGATGGCCAGGGTAACTTTGGTTCGGTCGACGGCGACTCCGCCGCAGCGATGCGTTATACGGAAATCCGTATGTCGAAGATCGCCCATGAGCTGATGGCCGACCTCGAAAAAGAGACGGTGGATTTCGTCGATAACTATGACGGCACGGAAAAGATCCCTGACGTTATGCCGACCAAAATCCCGAACCTGTTAGTCAACGGTTCGTCAGGTATCGCGGTAGGTATGGCGACGAATATTCCGCCGCACAACCTCACCGAAGTGATCAACGGCTGTCTGGCCTACGTTGAAAATGAAGACATCAGCATTGAAGGGCTGATGGAACACATCCCAGGTCCGGACTTCCCGACCGCCGCGATCATCAACGGTCGCCGCGGCATTGAAGAGGCCTATCGTACCGGTCGCGGTAAAGTGTACATTCGCGCCCGCGCGGAAGTGGAAGCTGACGCGAAAACCGGCCGCGAAACCATCATCGTGCATGAAATTCCGTATCAGGTGAACAAAGCGCGCCTGATTGAGAAAATCGCCGAGCTGGTCAAAGACAAACGCGTCGAAGGCATCAGCGCGCTGCGCGACGAGTCCGATAAAGACGGTATGCGCATCGTGATTGAAGTGAAGCGCGATGCGGTGGGTGAGGTGGTGCTGAACAACCTCTATTCGCAGACCCAGCTCCAGGTCTCCTTCGGTATCAACATGGTTGCCCTGCACCATGGTCAGCCGAAGATCATGAACCTGAAAGAGATTATTGCCGCGTTCGTGCGCCATCGCCGCGAAGTGGTGACCCGTCGTACGATTTTTGAACTGCGTAAAGCCCGCGATCGCGCGCACATCCTCGAAGCGCTGGCGATTGCCCTGGCCAACATCGATCCGATTATCGAACTGATTCGCCGCGCGCCGACCCCGGCGGAAGCGAAGGCCGCCTTAATCGCCCGTTCATGGGATCTGGGCAACGTTTCCGCGATGCTGGAACGTGCAGGCGATGACGCCGCCCGTCCGGAATGGCTGGAGCCCGAGTTCGGCGTACGCGACGGCCAGTACTACCTGACCGAACAGCAGGCGCAGGCGATTCTGGATCTGCGTTTGCAGAAGCTGACCGGCCTTGAGCATGAAAAACTGCTCGATGAATACAAAGAGCTGCTGGAACAGATCGCGGAACTGCTGCACATTCTGGGCAGCGCCGATCGCCTGATGGAAGTTATCCGCGAAGAGCTGGAGCTGGTCCGTGAACAGTTCGGCGACGCGCGTCGTACCGAGATCACCGCTAACAGCGCGGATATCAACATTGAAGACCTGATCAACCAGGAAGATGTTGTCGTGACCCTTTCGCATCAGGGCTACGTGAAGTATCAGCCGCTGACCGACTACGAAGCCCAGCGTCGTGGCGGTAAAGGTAAATCTGCGGCGCGTATCAAAGAAGAAGACTTTATCGACCGCCTGCTGGTGGCCAACACCCACGATACGATCCTCTGCTTCTCCAGCCGCGGTCGTCTCTACTGGATGAAGGTTTATCAGCTGCCGGAAGCGAGCCGCGGCGCGCGCGGCCGTCCGATCGTCAACCTGCTGCCGCTGGAAGCCAACGAGCGTATTACCGCGATCCTGCCGGTCCGCGAATATGAAGAGGGCGTGAACGTATTTATGGCGACCGCCAGCGGTACCGTGAAGAAAACGGCGCTGACTGAATTCAGCCGTCCGCGTTCCGCCGGTATTATCGCGGTTAACCTCAACGAAGGCGACGAGCTGATTGGCGTCGATCTGACCTCCGGTCAGGACGAAGTCATGCTGTTCTCCGCCGCCGGTAAAGTGGTGCGCTTTAAAGAGGACGCCGTCCGCGCGATGGGCCGTACCGCCACCGGCGTGCGCGGCATCAAGCTGGCCGGCGAGGACAAAGTGGTTTCTCTGATCGTTCCGCGCGGTGAAGGTGCCATCCTGACCGTCACGCAGAATGGCTACGGTAAACGCACCGCAGCTGAAGAGTATCCCACTAAGTCGCGTGCGACCCAGGGCGTTATCTCAATCAAAGTGACCGAACGCAACGGTTCCGTTGTGGGCGCGGTGCAGGTTGATGACTGCGACCAGATTATGATGATCACCGACGCGGGCACGCTGGTACGAACCCGCGTATCTGAAGTGAGCATTGTCGGTCGTAACACTCAGGGCGTGATCCTGATTCGTACTGCGGAAGATGAAAACGTAGTCGGCCTGCAGCGCGTGGCTGAGCCGGTTGATGACGAAGAGCTGGATGCCATCGACGGCAGCGCGGCGGAAGGCGACGAAGATATCGCGCCGGAAGCGGATACTGACGATGACATCGCCGAAGACGAAGAGTAATCCTCTGCGGTAATTGTCTGAAAGGGTCGGGGTTCTCCCCGGCCCTTTTTGTTTTCCCGTTGCGGGACCGGTGTTTTATCGTTACCTTAACGCCATTCTGTTGAGCCCCTGACGGCCGAGCATCGCCACATTGAAATATCTAGCTTCTTTCCATAACACGTTAAAGGTTTCACGCTATCTGTTCAGAGCGCTGGCGATACTGCTGTGGGTGCTGGTCGCTTTTGTTTCGGTGTTTTACATCGTCAATGCGTTGCACGATCGCGAATCGGAAATTCGCCAGGAATTTAACCTCAATGCCGATCAGGCGCAGCGCTACATACAGCGTACGGCCGATGTGATCAAAGAGCTGAAATACGTTGCCGGCAACCGGCCGATGGACGGCAGCGAAGGCGGCGATACGCCGGTGCAGCGCGGCGATATTACGATCCCTGATTTTGAACCGCTCTACCCGGATTCCGACTGCGCGCTGATGAGTACGACCTGGCGTAACTCGCTGCAGTCACTGGCGTGGTTTATGCGCTACTGGCGCGACAATTTCTCAACGGCCTACGACCTCAATCGTATTTTTATGATTGGCAGCGACAATCTGTGTATGGCCAACTTCGGCCTGCGCGATATTCCGCTGGAGCGGGACCAGGCGTTAAAAGTGCTGCATCAGCGCATTGAGCAGTATCGCGACGCGCCGCAAAACGAGCGCGGTAACAATCTGTTCTGGATAAGCCAGGGCGTGCGCCCGGGCGTTGGCTATTTCTATGCGCTGACCCCAATCTATGTGGCGAACCGCCTGCAGGCCATGCTCGGCGTAGAGCAAACCATCCGCATGGAAAGCTTCTTTACCCCAGGCAGTCTGCCGATGAACGTGACGATTCTCGACGATAACGGACAGACGCTGATCTCGCTTGCCGGGTCGGACAGCAATATTAAACCGGATGCGAAGTGGATGCAGGAGCGTCTGTGGTTCGGCTATACCGCCGGTTTTCGCGAGCTGGCGATGAAAAAAAGCCTGCCGCCGTCATCGTTAAGCATTGTCTATTCGGTGCCGGTGGATCAGGTGCTGGAACGCATCCGGATGCTGATACTGAACGCCGTGGTGCTCAATCTGCTTACCGGCGGGCTCCTTTTTGCGCTTGCCCGCATGTATGAACGGCGGATTTTTATTCCGGCTGAAAATGACGCCCAGCGCCTCGAAGAGCACGAGCAGTTCAACCGAAAAATCGTTGCCTCCGCGCCGGTGGGGATCTGTATTTTACGTACGATCGATGGCACCAATATCCTGAGTAACGAGCTGGCGCATAACTATCTCAATATGCTAACCCATGAGGATCGGCAGCGGCTGACGCAAATTATCTGCGGCCAGCAGGTGAACTTTGTCGATGTGCTGACCAGCAACAATACCAATTTGCAAATCAGCTTTGTCCACTCGCGCTACCGTAACGAGAACGTGGCGATTTGCGTGCTGGTGGATGTCTCGGCGCGCGTCAAAATGGAGGAGTCGCTGCAGGAGATGGCCCAGGCCGCCGAGCAGGCCAGCCAGTCGAAATCGATGTTCCTTGCCACCGTCAGCCACGAACTGCGAACGCCGCTGTACGGGATTATCGGTAACCTCGATTTATTGCAGACCAAAGAGCTACCGAAGGGCGTCGATCGTCTGGTGACGGCGATGAACAACTCTTCCAGCCTGCTGCTGAAAATTATTAGCGACATCCTCGATTTCTCGAAAATTGAGTCCGAACAGCTCAAAATTGAGCCGCGGGAGTTTTCGCCGCGCGAGGTCATGAACCATATTTCCGCCAACTATCTGCCGCTGGTGGTGCGGAAACATCTCGGGCTGTACTGCTTTATTGAACCTGACGTACCGCAGCTGATGTCCGGCGATCCGATGCGCCTGCAGCAGGTTATTTCAAACCTGCTGAGTAACGCGATTAAGTTTACCGATACCGGCTGCATTATCCTGCACGTAGAGCGGGCGGAGGATTATCTGCGCATCAGCGTGCGCGATACCGGGGAAGGGATCCCGGCGAAAGAGGTCGTACGCCTGTTTGACCCGTTCTTCCAGGTGGGGACCGGCGTGCAGCGTAATTTCCAGGGGACCGGACTCGGTCTGGCGATTTGTGAAAAGCTTATCAGCATGATGGATGGCGATATTGCCGTTGAAACCGAGCCAGGTATGGGCAGCCGCTTCACTATTCGTATCCCGCTTTATGGCGTACAAAATATGCCGTCGCCGAATATTGATGGCCTGGCGGAAAAATGCTGCTGGCTGGCGATTGATAACAGCTCGCTGGCGCTGTTCGTCGAGCAGTTGCTCAAATACCACGGTATTCCGGTCCGTCATTTTGACGGGCAAGCGCCGGACGCGGAGGATATTCTGTTGACCGATAGCGAGACGCATGACGCCTGGGACGGCGGCGCGATGGTGATCTTCTCTCGTCGGCATATCGGTATTCCACAGGAGCGGGCGCCCGGCGAGTGGCTGCATAGCGTGGCCACGCCGCACGAGCTGCTGCCGCTGCTGGCCCGCATCTTCCATATTGCCATGGCCAGTACGGAAAACGGCCCTGCGCTATCCGCGGCGGATGCGCAAACCGCCAGCAATGATGACATGATGATCCTGGTGGTGGACGATCATCCGATTAACCGACGTCTGCTGGCCGATCAGCTGGGATCGCTGGGCTATCAGTGCGTGACGGCAAATGACGGGGTCGATGCGCTGAATGTCCTGAGCAAGCAGCATATTGATATCGTGCTCAGCGACGTCAACATGCCGAATATGGATGGTTATCGCCTGACCCAGCGCATTCGCCAGCTAGGGCTTACGCTGCCGGTTATTGGGGTGACCGCCAACGCGCTGGCGGAGGAGAAGCAGCGCTGCCTGGAGTCCGGTATGGACAGCTGCCTTTCAAAACCGGTCACTCTGGATATTATCAAGCAGACGCTGACGGTCTACGCCGCGCGGGTACGTAAGGGCAGGGAATAAAAGACGTTTCCCGGATAGCGCCGCGCTATCCGGGAAGAGAGACGTTAGTCTTTGTCCGTTGAGCTCAGGGAAACGGAAGAGAGGTAGTTGAGCAGGGCGATATCGTTTTCCACGCCGAGCTTCATCATCGCCGATTTTTTCTGGCTACTGATGGTTTTGATACTGCGGTTGAGCTTTTTGGCTATCTCGGTGACCAGGAAGCCTTCGGCGAACAGACGCAGCACTTCACTCTCTTTGGGCGACAAACGTTTGTCACCGTAACCGCCGGCGCTGATTTTTTCCAGCAGGCGCGAAACGCTTTCCGGGGTGAATTTTTTGCCTTTTTGCAGCGCGGCGAGCGCCTTAGGCAGATCGGTCGGCGCACCCTGTTTCAGGACGATCCCTTCGATGTCCAGATCCAGAACCGCGCTCAGGATCGCCGGGTTGTTGTTCATTGTCAGTACAATGATTGACAGGTCCGGGAAATGACGCTTGATGTATTTAATAAGCGTAATGCCATCGCCGTATTTATCACCGGGCATCGATAAATCGGTAATCAGGACGTGTGCGTCCAGTTTAGGCAGATTGTTGATTAATGCGGTGGAGTCTTCAAACTCGCCAACAACGTTCACCCACTCAATTTGTTCAAGTGACTTACGAATACCGAACAGTACGATCGGATGGTCATCGGCAATAATTACGTTCATATTGTTCATGTATTAGGCTACCTTGCTACAGCAAGCTCTTGACGTAAACGTCAATGTCGCTGATATATTTTTCTATGCCTTGCGCATCTTTTTCACGAATCAGATGCTCAAGCGTTTCACATAACTGCTTGCCGGGTACCAGATTTAGCATAGCAAATGCCCCTTTGAGGCGGTGGGCGGTTTGCGCCAGCGCGGCGAAATCGCCCGTCGCCAGTTCATTATACAGCCTCTTAACATCATCTGGTACCGTGTCAGCAAACAGCGTGTAATAGCCGCTGGCATGCAGTTCGGCGTTACTTTCGTTCCCGGGAGAGGATGGCTGCTCCTCTTCCTCAGCAAGCTGCTGCTCAATCAATTGCAGGATAGCTTCCTGCAGCGCAGCGCTGATATTAAAGTTTACGCGGAGCTGACCAGGACCAATCTTATGAACCCGGGCTTCATCATCGCTTAAAAGCAAGCCCGAAGCAGTAAGATTAGACGGATTATCCGTTAAAAAGAGATCATATTGTTGACTTGTGATTCTGTCATCCGGGGTGATGCAGGTAGCTCCCCAGCTCTCCAGCTGACGGGTCACGATACGGCGGACTTCATTGGCGGTCACATCAAGCATAATCACCACTTCATCCAGCAGATGTTCACCCGAATCACTCTCCTCCGCGCTGGCGGCCATTTTTAGATGCAGGGAGTAGCGGGTACCCAGCGATTCGCGCGCTTTGATATTGAGCTGTCCGCCGAGCTTGCGCGTCAGGCGATCGCAGAGCCAGAAGGTGAGGGCGTTGGCTTTGCCGTAAAGGTCTGCCTGCGTATCGTTGAGGAACGGAAAGTGCATATTGTCGATTTCGTTCGCCGAAACGCCGTTGCCGGTATCCAGAATACGGAAGGTCAGACGATCGTCCGCGGATTCATCTTTACTGACTTCCAGGGTTATTTTGCCAATAGACGTGGTGGTCACCGAGTACTGAATCAGCAGTAAAAGGGTGCGGCGCAGGGCGTCGCGATCGCCGTAGCGCTGCTCATTGGCCGGTAGCGCGTTGTTAATCAGCAGCTGCAGACCTTTGCGTTTGATGATGGGCAGGACTTCAGGTACCACTTCATCGATCAATTCCTGAATTGAGAACAGGTCCTGAACGCTCTTCCAGCTATCGCTCTCCAGCAGATTTGCCAGCTCTATTTCATCAACCAGCTGTACCAGTTCATCGGCATGCTGGGCCAGCCTGCGGCTTTCGGCCATGCCGAGCGCCGCGGCTTCTTCCGCCAGCGTTTGCGCCGGCTGTTTCAGCGCCGTGCCGATATGCTGCATAAACGCCGTACGGCCCTGCTGGTTTTTCTCATACAGGCGCTGGGCCTGCTTGAGTTTCTTATTCACCAGCACCTCGCGGTCCTGATCGCGAATAATAAAGATTTGCGTGCGCGGCGACACCTGGCTGCGGAACTGACGGATTTCATACAGTTCATTGTTCACCGTCGCCTGAATCACGCCCTGGTGCTGATCGGCCATGTTGATGATGTTTTGCAGATTCAGATGCGGCAGCAGATGATCGGCAATCGGATTGCTGATCACCGTCCGGTTAGCTTCCTGATCGTGCACCAGCAGCCCCAGCGGCAGCAGAGAAACAATCTCTTCGTGAATGGCGCGCTGGGCGCGTAATTCACTATTGGCGGCCGAGGAAACGGCCGTTCCCACGATGCTTTTGCGGCCGCTGTAGTGACGGAAGGTGGTAAATCCGAACAGCGCCAGCGCCAGCAGGCCGATGTTCAGCAGCAGCGGCAGTAAAATACTCTGCAAGGACTCCAGAATCAGCTCGCTAAAGGGCACCATCCAGACCAGGCGCATACCGGTGGTATTAATTGTGGTGATAATTTCAATCTGCGGGCCGTTAAAGTTAATGCTGACGATGTCGGCGGTTTCTTTATCCGGATTGGCGCTGACGTTCTGCGACGGATCGGGCTCCAGGCGGAAACTCTCCAGCGACATACTGGGAGGGATGAGATCGTTAATGGGCAGATCGAAGGCCACAACGGTCGCCAGGTGGCCGGGCTGGTTAAAGGTGGTGCGTAAGGTGAAGTAGTAGCCGTTTTGCCAGGCGAGGTGGCGCAGCGACGAAAACGTCTCGCGTTCATCTAACGTGTTGGCCTGCAGCAGCATTTCTGCCCGTCGTGATTCAACGACGCTGCTGATGGTCGACTCTTTGAAGCTGGAGGAGAGATCTTTTAACGGCAGCGTTGAAACCAGAATCAGGCTGTTATCCAGGCCGTTAAGGTAATACATCGACCAGGGAATGGTCTCGGCACCCCACAGGATATCGAGATAGTTGGAGATTTTTTGCGTCATTTCCAGCGTTGAGCTGTCATGAGAGCCAAAAATCAGCGCTTCAGTTTTGCGCCGGGGTTTCTCAAGGTAGTAAACGTCCTGCTTTAAACGCGTCTCTTGTAACCCTGTTTCTGCGGCTGAACTGGACGAGGTCGCGGCAATGTTGTCATAGATTTGCCAGGTGGCGTAGCGCCAGGTATCAATGCGTTTATGTAAGTCGTAGCTGACATCGACAACCTGGTAGCTTTTATCTTTTAGCCAGGTGTTAACGGCGCTTTGGATCATGACCCCCATCGTCGCCAGCAGGACGATGACCATGAGAATAAAGAAGCGGGTAATGTTACCGGGTATCAGGGAAAATTTTTTCGGGGTCATCGTGTGAGAGTACGACTCATCAGTATGTGTAAACGGACTGTTGCACCAAGTTAACCGGGGGCAGCGCAGATGCTATGAACAGTATAAAGGTTAACGCCCAAAATCCATACATCTGAATACCATACAACGACTTTTTTGCCTTGAGATTTATCCCAAACCCGCGCGGCGAGCAAAGATGTACGGCCCGAGTGATTTTGTACAATTATTTACGGATTGACTAACGAAAATAGCACTAAATAACAAGAAATTATACAAATAGCCTTGAGTTTATTCGCAAGTTGTTTGATTAATAACCGTTATTTTTTTCGCCGGTAGCATGGAATAATTAAAGATGTGTAAAGAAGGGTAAAAAAAACCGGATGCGAGGCATCCGGTTGAAATAGGGGTAAACAGACATTCAGAACTGAATGACGGTAATAAATAAAGTTAATGATGATAGCGAGGGTAATTTTAGTCGCAGACGAGAATTTTGTTTTACCATTCAGTGCTATAGATATGTAACCGTGTAACTCATTGACAGGGATTAAAAATTTTTATTTTTTGATTATTAGTGCTTATTTCGCTACCCATTTAGGGCCGAAAAAAAGTTCCCTCACATTTACAAATTGAAACATCTTGTGGGTATTTTGAAACATCTTAGAAGTTTTAGTATCATATTCTTGTTGGATTATTCCGCGTTTTGCAGCACAATGAAATAGCCGACTGATTAGAAGGGTAATCAGTAAGCAGTGGCAATAATAAAAGGCATATAACAAACAGAGGGTTAATAACATGAAAGTTAAAGTACTGTCCCTCCTGGTACCGGCACTGCTGGTAGCAGGCGCAGCGAATGCGGCTGAAGTCTATAACAAAGATGGCAACAAATTAGACCTGTACGGTAAAATCGACGGTCTGCACTATTTCTCTGACGACAAATCTTCCGATGGCGACCAGACCTACATGCGTCTGGGCATCAAAGGCGAAACTCAGATCAACGACCAGCTGACCGGTTACGGCCAGTGGGAATACAACGTTCAGGCAAACAACACCGAGAGCTCCAGCGATCAGGCGTGGACTCGTCTGGCATTTGCTGGTCTGAAATTCGGCGACGCGGGTTCTTTCGACTACGGTCGTAACTACGGCGTTGTCTACGACGTAACTTCCTGGACTGACGTTCTGCCGGAATTCGGCGGCGACACCTACGGTTCTGACAACTTCCTGCAGTCTCGCGCTAACGGCGTGGCAACCTACCGTAACTCTGACTTCTTCGGTCTGGTTGACGGCCTGAACTTTGCTCTGCAGTATCAGGGTAAAAACGGCAGCGTAAGCGGCGAAGGTACTTCCCCGACCAACAACGGTCGTGGCCCTCTGAAACAGAACGGCGACGGTTACGGCACCTCCCTGACCTATGATATCTACGACGGTATCAGCGCTGGTTTCGCGTACTCTCACTCCAAACGTAATGGCGATCAGAACAGCCAGCTGGCTCTGGGCCGCGGCGACAACGCTGAAACCTATACCGGTGGTCTGAAATATGACGCCAACAACATCTACCTGGCGACTCAGTACACCCAGACCTACAACGCAACTCGCGCCGGTTCCCTGGGCTTTGCTAACAAAGCGCAGAACTTCGAAGTGGTTGCTCAGTACCAGTTCGACTTCGGTCTGCGTCCGTCCGTGGCTTACCTGCAGTCCAAAGGTAAGGATCTGGAAGGCTACGGCGACCAGGATATCCTGAAATATGTTGATGTAGGCGCTACCTACTACTTCAACAAAAACATGTCCACCTACGTTGACTACAAAATCAACCTGCTGGACGACAACAGCTTCACTCGTAACGCCGGTGTTTCTACCGACGACATCGTTGCTCTGGGCCTGGTTTACCAGTTCTAAGCAAGCTGAAGTTTGAAAAAAGGCGCCGATGGCGCCTTTTTTTATGCCCGGTTTAACCTTGCTGGTGTACTCTTTGCGCCTTAGCCAGAGGAAGCCAATTTTATGGATATCACTTTTTTCCGCGCCGCCCTGTTCGGCGCCTGCGTATTACTTTCAGGCTGTGATTCAGCCACCACTCCCCAGACGCCAAAATCCGCCGCCACCGTGCTGGAGGGTAAAACCATGGGCACATTCTGGCGGGTTAGCGTCATCAACGTTGATGAGGCGAAGGCCGAGGCGCTGCGCCAGAAAGTTCAGGCTCAGCTGGATGCCGACGATCGTCTGCTTTCCACCTGGAAGAACGATTCAGCGTTGATGCGCTTTAACCATTCGCCGGGCACCTCGCCGTGGCCGGTCAGCGAGGCGATGGCGGATATCGTGACGATGTCGCTGCGCATTGGCGCAAAAACCCATGGCGCCATGGATATTACCGTCGGGCCGCTGGTCAATTTATGGGGCTTTGGCCCGGATAAACAGCCGGTCAAAACGCCGGATGCGCAGCAGATTGCCGCGGCAAAAGCGCGCAGCGGATTACAGCATCTGACGGTGATCAACCAGGCCGGCAAGCAGTTTCTGCAAAAAGATATTCCGGATCTGTTTGTCGATCTCTCTACCGTAGGTGAAGGCTACGCCGCCGATCATCTGGCGCGCCTGATGGAGCAGGAGGGGATCTCGCGTTACCTGGTCTCGGTGGGCGGCGCGCTGGCGAGCCGGGGAATGAATGCGGAAGGGCAGCCGTGGCGGGTGGCGATCCAGAAGCCAACCGATCGCGAAAACGCGGTACAGGCGATCGTTGATATCAACGGCCACGGCATCAGCACCTCCGGCAGCTATCGCAACTACTATGAGCTGGACGGTAAGCGCATCTCGCACGTTATCGATCCGCAAACCGGGCGGCCTATCGATCATAAACTGGTTTCGGTGACCGTTATCGCCCCGACGGCGCTGGAAGCCGACGGCTGGGACACCGGGCTGATGGTGCTGGGGCCGGAAAAAGCGCGGGACGTGGTACGCGAACAGGGGCTGGCGGTCTATATGATTATCAAAGAGGGGGACGGGTTTAAAACCTGGATGTCGCCGCAGTTCCGCACTTTCCTCGTTGGCGAGAAAAATTAAAGCGCAAGATTTCGGGTTTTTGATGACGGACTTCGGCCCACACTGAAGATACACTTACAGCAGGAGTCCGTGATGAAAACGATAATGATTGATACCGATGAGCGCCGCTGGCAGGCGGTATGCGAACGCGATGCCAGCGCCGATGGTCAGTTTGTCTTTGCCGTGCTGACCACCGGCGTCTGCTGCCGCCCCTCCTGCCGCTCGCGCCGCGCGCTGCGGGAAAATGTTCGCTTTTATCCTGATGTGGCAAGCGCGCAGGCGGAAGGCTTTCGTCCGTGCAAACGCTGCCAGCCGGAAAAAACCGATCCGCAGCAGCAGAAGGTAGAGAAAGTAGCTGCCGCGTGCCGTCTGCTGGAGCAGGAGACGCCGATAACCCTGGAAGCGCTGGCACGCCAGCTTGCGGTCAGCCCCTTTCATTTTCACCGCCTCTTTAAATCCGTCACCGGAATGACCCCTAAAGCCTGGCAACAGGCGTGGCGCGCTCGCCGTTTACGCGAAGCGCTGGGACAGGGGGCGAAAATTACCGATGCGGCGCTCTCTGCCGGTTTTCCGGATAGTAGCAGCTACTACCAGCAGGCTGATGCGGCGCTGGGAATGACCGGCCGCCAGTTTCGCCGCGGCGGGGGGGATATCGATATTACCTGGGTATGCGGCGACGGTCCGCTGGGGCGCTGTCTGGTGGCTGAGAGTGGGCGGGGCGTGTGCGCCGTGCTGCCCGGAGAGGACGACGCCTTGCTTTGTGCGGAATTAGCCAGCCTGTTCCCCAATGCGCGGCTGCATCCGGGCGACGAGATTTTTCGTCAGCGGGTGGCGCAGGTATTTTCCCATCTTGATGACCACCGGCAGCCGTTTTCCCTGCCGTTGGATCTGCGCGGCACGGCGTTTCAGCTTCAGGTCTGGCAGGCGCTGCGTCAGATCCCGGCGGGGGAGACCCGCAGCTATCGCCAGGTGGCGCAAAGTATTGGTCGCCCCCGCGCGGTGAGGGCGGTGGCAAGCGCCTGCGCTGCGAATAAACTGGCGCTGGTTATTCCCTGTCATCGGGTCGTTCGCGAGGATGGGGCGCTATCCGGCTATCGTTGGGGGACGGCGCGCAAGGCGCTGCTGCTGGCGCGAGAAGCGTCATCCGAGGAGAAATAATGCTCGATCTTTTTGCCGATACGCCGCCCTGGCAGGAGCCGCTGGCTCCGGGGGCGATAATTTTGCGCCGCTACGCCCGAGCGCGCGCGCCGGCGCTTTTGCAGGCAATCAGCGAGATTGCCTGCAGTTCGCCTTTTCGCCAGATGGTCACCCCCGGCGGCTATACGATGTCGGTGGCGATGACCAACTGCGGCGAGCTGGGCTGGACCACCAACCAGCACGGCTATCTTTATGCTGCCGACGATCCGCTGACGGGCAAGCGCTGGCCGCAGATGCCGCCGCTTTTCCGCGAACTGGCCGCAGAAGCGGCGGCGGCGAGCGGCTATGCGCGCTTTACCCCGGATGCGTGTCTTATCAACCGCTATCAGCCGGGAACGAAGCTGTCGCTGCATCAGGATAAAGACGAGCAAAACCTGCGAGCGCCGATTGTTTCCGTCTCTCTGGGGCTTCCGGCGATATTTCAGTTTGGCGGCCTGCGGCGTAACGATCCACTGCAGCGGGTGCTGCTGGAGCACGGCGACGTGGTGGTCTGGGGCGGCGAATCGCGGCTGTTTTACCACGGTATTCAACCGCTGAAAGAGGGCATCCATCCGGCTACCGGCGGCTGTCGTTACAATCTCACTTTCCGCCTGGCGGGTAATAAAGAATAAAAATAAGAATTATTCTTGCTGTCATCGTCGAGCAGTTTAAACTGCTGGCTGTTTTTGCTTGCCCGGATTACGCGTTATGGAACTTCTTCTTCTTGTCTGGCGCCAGTATCGCTGGCCGTTTATCTCCGTCATTGCCCTGAGCCTGCTGAGCGCGGCGCTGGGTATTGGGCTTATCGCCTTCATTAACCTGCGCCTGATAACCCTTGTCGATACCTCCCTGACGGTCCTGCCGGAGTTTCTCGGGCTGTTATTGCTGTTGATGGCGGTCACCCTCGGCTCGCAGCTGGCGCTGACCACGCTCGGCCACCATTTCGTTTACCGCCTGCGCGGCGAATTTATTAAGCGCATTCTGGATACGCAAATCGAGAAGATCGAGAAAATCGGCAGCGCGTCGCTGCTGGCCGGGCTAACCAGCGATATCCGTAATATCACCATTGCCTTCGTACGCCTGCCGGAGCTGGTGCAGGGGATTATTCTGACCTTTGGCTCCGCCGCTTATCTGGCCTGGCTGTCAGGAAAAATGATGCTGGTTACCGCCCTGTGGCTGGCGTTGACCATCTGGGGCGGATTTATGCTGGTATCTCGGGTTTATAAGCATATGGCGTCGCTGCGCGAAAGCGAAGA
Organism: Klebsiella michiganensis; assembly: GCF_015139575.1. Lineage (GTDB taxonomy): Bacteria > Pseudomonadota > Gammaproteobacteria > Enterobacterales > Enterobacteriaceae > Klebsiella > Klebsiella michiganensis. Next base: position 1,737,498 of record NZ_AP022547.1, read on the forward strand.
TAAGCTGTATCACGACTACCAGACGGTGCTCGAAGGTCGCAAAGAGCTCACTCTCAACCGCGAGCGCGCCGAATATGTGTTTAATCAGCTCTATCTGCCGGATGCGCGTGAATACCGGCACCATATTGTGCGCGCCGATACCTTTCATCTGAGCGCGGTCAACTGGTCGAATATTATGATGCTGGGCGCGATTGGCCTGGTCTTCTGGATGGCCAACAGCCTGGGCTGGGCCGATACGGCGGTGGCGGCGACCTACTCGTTGACCCTATTATTCCTGCGCACGCCGCTGCTCTCGGCGGTAGGCGCGCTGCCCACTCTGCTCAGCGCGCAGGTGGCATTCAACAAGCTGAATAAGTTTTCGCTCGCGCCGTACCGCGCTGAGTTCCCGCAGCCGCAGGCGCATCCCCACTGGCAGACGCTCGAGCTGCGCGACATCACCTTCCATTATCCTGACAACAGCTTTGCGGTCGGGCCGATCAACATGACCCTCAAGCGCGGCGAACTGGTCTTTCTCATCGGCGGTAACGGTAGCGGGAAATCGACGCTGGCTATGCTGTTGACCGGTTTGTATCAGCCCCTTTCCGGGCAGATCCTGGTCGACGGGCAGCCGATGGCGGCGGATAAGCCGGAAGATTACCGCAAGCTGTTCTCGGCGGTGTTTACCGACGTCTGGCTGTTTGACAGACTGCTGGGGCCGGAAGGGAAGGCGGCTGACCCGGCGCTGGTGGAGAAGTGGCTGGGTTATCTGCAGATGAACCATAAGCTACGGCTCGACGATGGCAAAATCCTCGACCTGAAGCTGTCAAAAGGGCAGAAAAAGCGCGTGGCGCTGCTGCTGGCGTTAGCGGAAGATAGAGATATCATCATGCTGGATGAATGGGCGGCGGATCAGGACCCCCATTTCCGCCGTGAGTTCTATCAGGTGCTGCTGCCGTTGATGAAGGAGATGGGTAAAACCCTCTTTGCTATAAGCCATGACGATCACTACTTTCAGCACGCCGACAGGCTGCTGGAAATGCGCGGCGGCCAGCTGTCTGAGCTGACCGGAAATGAGCGCGAGCTGGCGACCCGCGACGCGGTTGCCCGTACCGCCTGATCGCTTTACGCCGTCCCGGAGGCGTCAGCCGACCTCCGGGCTTCCCGCAGGCTGCTGTTTTTTCCGTCGACTGAATTCATAGCGGTTATTATTTCCGCCTCCTCGCGCTATGCTTAAGGCTTCCGGCCTGCTGGTCTGACAGATATTTTTACAAGGATTGCCTGACCGATGTCCGTTTTGCATAAAAAAAGCGCCAGATTGCGTGACGAAGAGCGCGCCCGCCTCATTTGGCTCCTGAGCACCGATAAAGCCGTCACATCCTCGCTGCTGGGTAAATTAACCCTCGCTGAATGTTACGATGACAGCACGCTTGCCGACGATCTGGCTGAAGTAGAGATGCTGGTTTCCCACCTGCCGCCTCCGGACCTTGCCGATGCGCTCGAAGCGCTGCCTTACGATGCGCGCAACGCGCTCTGGCGGCTGGTCGCTGACGATAAGCGCGGTGAAGTGCTGCTGGAGGCATCGGAAAGCGTCTGGGGCGACCTCATCGAGGAGATGAGCGATCACGACCTGCTGTTCGCGCTGCAAAATCTCGATATTGATGAACAGGTCTACCTGCTGCAGCACCTGCCGCGCGATCTGACCGGACGTTTGCTGGCCACGCTGCCCGCGGATAAACGCGCCCGTATTCGCCAGATGATGCGCTACGCCGACAATACCGTCGGCGCGATCATGGAGTTCGAGGTCATTACCGTTCGTCCGGAAGCCACTCTCGCGGCGGTACAGCGCTATCTGCGGCGACTAGGGAAAATGCCGGAGAACACCGACAAACTGTTTGTGACCACCCGCAATAAGCTGCTGCTCGGCGAACTCGAGCTGCAAACCATTCTGCTCAACGATGCGCAGAAGCGGGTGGGGGAAGTGATGGAAGGCGATCCGGTGACCTTCCAGCCGCACGAGGACGCGGAAAAAGTCGCGCGTACCTTTGAACGTGATGACTTACTCAGCGCGGCGGTGATTGATGCCGACGGCAAGCTGATGGGGCGTTTAACCATCGATGAGATCGTTGACGTGGTCTATGAGGAGACGGATAACGATCTACGCCGGATGGGCGGCCTGAGCAACGATGACGATGTGTTTGCCCCGGTGAGCAAAGCGGTGAAGACCCGCTGGGCCTGGCTGGCGGTCAATCTGTGCACCGCCTTTATCGCCTCCCGCGTTATCGATGGTTTCGAGCACACCATTTCGCAACTGGTGGCGCTGGCCTCGCTGATGCCGATTGTCGCCGGAATCGGCGGTAACACCGGCAACCAGACGATCACCATGATCGTGCGGGCGATGGCGTTACAGCATATTCAGCCGGGAAGCTTTTCGTTCCTGATCCTGCGTGAGATGGGCGTCGCGCTGATCAATGGGATCGTCTGGGGCGGGATTATGGGGGCGATCACCTGGTGGCTGTACGACGATCCGCAGCTGGGCGGCGTAATGACGCTGGCGATGATGCTCAACCTGCTGATGGCGGCGATGATGGGGGTGATTATCCCGATGGTGATGGTCAAGCTGGGACGCGACCCGGCGGTCGGCTCCAGCGTGATGATTACCGCTATTACCGACACCGGGGGATTCTTTATTTTTCTTGGGCTGGCGACGCTTTTTCTGATGTAGCCTGCGCTTGAGTGCGCAGACGGCGAGGGATCAGGGCCATTGAGAGCAGGCCTGCCAGAACGCCGATTGCCAGATTGCTGGTGCCGACGGTCGCGCCGACGGTCACCAGCATCACCAGCGTTTCCGGCCACGGATTGCGCGCCAGCTCCGCAGGACGAATGCTGTGCCAGCTAAAGGTTTTTACCGCCACTATCACCATCACGCCGGCGAGCACGGCCATCGGGATTCTCGCCATCACTTCGCTTAACGCGGTTACCAGCAATAGCAGTACCAGGCCTGCGGCAACGGTCGAGACGCGGCTGCGCGCTTTGCCCATTTCAACGTTAACGATGGTCTGACCGATCATCGCACACCCGGCGATGCCGCCGTAAAACCCGGCGAGAATGTTGGCGACGCCCAGACCGGCGCTCTCGCGCGCCTTACTGGAAGGGGTATGGGTCAAATCATCGACCAGCTTCGCCGTCAAAAGCGACTCCATCAGGCCGACAAAAGCGATGCTCAGCGCGCAGGGCCAGATGATGCGCAGCGTGGTTAAGTCGAGGGGCACCATCAGGCTGGTTAACCCCGGCAGTCCGCCGCTCATGGAGCCTTCGTCGCCGACGGTCGGCAGCAGCTGGCCGCTGAAAACGGTAAACAGCGTCAGCAGAACGATAGCAATCAGCGGAGAAGGGATCGCTTTAATAAAGCGCGGCGCCCACAGGACAATCAGCAGCGTCAACACGAACAGGCCGATAATCAGCGGCTGCTTGCTCCAGAAATGCGGTACCTGAGCAAAAAAGATGAGAATACCCAGCGCGTTAACAAAACCGGTCATCACCGGCTGTGGGATAAAGCGCATCAGGCGCGCCATGCCGCATAGGCCAAACAAAATTTGAATAACGCCTGCCAGAACGACCGCCGGCAGAATGTAGCCGACGCCGTATTGGTGCACCATGGGCCCGATAACCAGCGCCACCGAGCCGGCGGCCGCGGTGACCATCGCCGGCCGACCGCCGAGGACCGACATCGCCAGGCACAATACCACGGAGGCAATCAGGCTAACTTTCGGGTCAACGCCAGCGATGACGGAGAAGGAGATGACTTCGGGGATCAGGGCCAGCGCGGTGAGCACGCCTGCCAGCGTTTCACGCGTCAGCAGCGCGGGCGAGCGCAGTATCTGGCCTAATGCGCCAGCGTGACCAGAGGTAGCGGAATCGGAAACTGGGGGCATAAAAAAAGTTCGCAGAATTTAAAAAATTTTGGCCAGGAACGGTCGCTGCTTACGTGCGGTCGGTCACAAAACCGAGGATAATAGCGCGGATGCATCGCTGACACCAGTACAAAATGTGATTTGTGATACACATTTATTAAACATTTTTATAACAGATCTCAAAACTCAACTTAAAATTTAAACAATATTTAAATTTTTTTTCTTCAGTGTTACCTTTGAAGCCGAGAATCGTTTCACCTGCGCTAAATAAAAAAGCGAGTAAAGTAAGGCTCAAATCCGATGAAGAAAAAGATGGCCGTACCCAGCTCACAGGCGGTTGGTTCCAATAACACTCGGACCAACACCCGCCATGAGCAAGAGACGGATGTATTGTTGATTGGCGGCGGCATCATGAGCGCCACGTTGGGAACCTGGCTGCAGGAACTGGAGCCGGACTGGTCTATTACCATGGTCGAGCAGATGTCCAGCGTCGCGGAAGAGAGCTCGAACGGATGGAACAACGCGGGCACCGGCCACGCGGCGCTGATGGAATTGAACTATACGCCGCAAACCGCTAACGGTATCAATATCGATAAAGCGGTTGATATCAACGAATCTTTCCAGATTTCTCGTCAGTTTTGGGCCCACCAGGTGACCCGGGGCATACTGAAAAAGCCTAAATCCTTTATTAACAGCGTGCCGCACATGAGCTTCGTGTGGGGCGAAGACAACGTGAACTTCCTGCGCGCCCGCTATGCGGCGTTACAACAAAGCGAGCTGTTCCGCGGTATCCGCTACTCTGAAGATCATCAACAAATTAAAGAGTGGGCTCCGCTGGTGATGGAAGGGCGCGATCCGCAGCAGAAGGTGGCCGCGACCCGCTCGGAAGTCGGCACCGACGTGAACTACGGTGAAATTACCCGTCAGCTGATCGCCGGACTGCAAACCCATGATAATTTCTCGCTTCAGCTGGGTACCGTGGTCCGTCGCTTTAAGCGCAACGCCGACAAAAGCTGGAGCGTAACGCTGGCGGATGCGAACAATCGCCACCAGAAACGGGTTATCAGGGCTAAATTTATCTTTATTGGCGCCGGCGGCGCCGCGCTGACCCTGCTGCAGGAAACCGGTATTCCGCAGGCGAAGGAGTACGCGGGCTTTCCGGTCGGCGGTCAGTTCCTGGTTTGTGAGAACCCGGAAGTGGTGACTCACCATCTGGCTAAAGTCTACGGCCAGGCGGAAGTGGGCGCGCCGCCGATGTCGGTTCCGCACATCGACACCCGTATTATCGACGGCAAACGCGTGGTGCTGTTTGGGCCGTTCGCGACCTTCTCAACCCGCTTCCTGAAAAACGGTTCGCTTTGGGATCTGCTGGCCTCCACCAACACGTCGAATATCATGCCGATGCTCAACGTCGGGCTGGATAACTTCGATCTGGTAAAATACCTGATTAGCCAGGTGCTGCAAAAGGACAAAGATCGTCACGCGGCGCTGTGCGAGTACTATCCGGAAGCGCGCAAAGAAGACTGGCGCTTATGGCAGGCCGGCCAGCGCGTGCAGATTATCAAGCGCGACGCGAAGAAAGGCGGCGTTCTGCGCCTGGGAACCGAAGTTGTCAGCGATGATGAAGGCACGGTAGCCGCGCTGTTGGGCGCCTCGCCGGGTGCTTCCACCGCGGCGCCAATCATGCTGCAGCTGATGGAGAAAGTGTTCAAAGAGAAGATCAACTCAGCGGAGTGGCAGGCGAAACTGAAAGCGATTATCCCGAGCTACGGTACGCGTCTGGATGGCAACGCAGCGGAAATTGAAAAGGCGCTGGCGTGGACCAGCGAAGTGCTGGAACTGCGCTATGAGCCGCTTACCGAGGCTGATAACGTTCCGCAGGCGACGCTGAAGCCTCTGCCGGAAGGGAAACCTATCGCTGACATCGCGCTGTAAGCGCTTCTCCGGCGGCGCAGGCCGCCGGATTCACTCTTCAGGCATTAACGCTCAACGGCTACGCCGATGGTTTCGTCCGCTCTCCAGATACGATATTTCACGTCGATATTCGCCGGGGTATAAACCACGATGGGCAGCTTGCTGTTATAGCGCAGCATGCCCGCATCGCCCAGGCCTGCCATCACAAACTGCTTCTCTTTTTTACCATCCGGGCAGGCCATCATGGTTGAGACGGGTGACGTCACTTTATCAAATACGTAGTAGTCGTAGCCCCAGCCTTCCAGGGTTTTGCTTTCCAGCTGGCCGCCAAGGCGGTGGCGATTGCAGTCGACTTCCAGCGTCTGGCCAATCATCAGCTCGACTTTCAATGCGGATTCATCCTGCTGCTGCGGCAGCTGAATCACCTGACGCTTCATCCCTTGTTCCGCCTTTGGAAACGGGGCGATCTTCTCCAGCGGCTGCTCAGCTGCAGCGGCGCTGGTGGACATGCAGGCAACGGCCAGCAGGGAGGCAGCAAACGTAGTGATTTTTTTCACGTGGGTAATCCTTTGTTATCAATCATAAACAGCATAATGTTAGCATTTGTTACGTTGATGGGCAGTGGCGTTTACCAAAATTTTCACAGATACCAGTTATAAATTCTGCTTATTGGTGCAGGGGTAGGGGATTTCATCGCGGTTGAGCAAGGGGTATCCCCCCTGACCTCGCTGCCCCCGCGATGTTTTATTAATTACAGAGCCGCTAAGGTGCCGGTCATTACCTGACAGGAATGCCGCTCTATGCCTGTAAAGTTGTGCAATACCGCCCGCTACTCCTCGTGATTTTTACCCTCTTCTAAGAAATCCTCATCAAGCTCATCGATGTTTCCGGCGTGATCGCGTCCGGACAGCAGGTTCCAGCAGGCGATAAACAGGGCGGCGATCAGCGGGCCGATAACAAAGCCGTTGATGCCGTAGATTTCCATTCCGCCGATCGTGGTGATCAGGATCAGGTAGTCCGGCATTTTGGTATCTTTACCCACCAGTAAAGGTCGCAGAATGTTATCAACCAGGCCTACGATGATTACAAAGAAACCGACGATAAACGCGCCCTGCCAGAGCTGACCGGTCGCGAAGAGATAGATCGCCGCAGGCACCCAGATAATCGCCGAACCCACCGCCGGGATCAGCGACAGAAACGCCATCAGCGCGCCCCACAGGATGCTGCCATCAATGCCCACGATCCAGAACGCCAGTCCCCCAAGCGCGCCCTGGGCGAGCGCGACCGCCACGGTGCCTTTGACCGTCGCCCTGGCGACGGCGGCAAATTTGGCGAAAAGATGCTGCTTCACGTGATTTGATAGCGGCAGGGATTCCAGAATCAGCCTGACCAGGTATGGACCATCTTTTAGCAGGAAAAACAGCAGATAAAGCATGATGCCGAAGCTGATGGTAAAACCGAAAGTGCCTTTACCAATCAGGAATGCGCTACCGGCAAGGTACTGGCCTCCTTTAAGCGCAACGTCCGAAAGCTGCCGCTGAATCTGTTCCGCGCTATCAAGATTATGCTCTGAGAGGAAGCTCCTTGCCCATTCCGGCAGGTGAGCAAACAGGCTGGCTACCACGGTCGGGAACTGGGTATCGTTATGCTGTAGTTTGGTGTAAACCACGTTGAGCTCGAAGGCCAGCGACGAGAGGATGATCGCCAGCGGGGTAAACACGATCAGACAGATAATCACTATCGTCAGAAACGCCGCCAGGCCGTTACGCTCGCCGAGCCGATCGCGCAGTTTGTTCTTCACCGGGTGGAAGATCACCGCCAGAATTGCCGCCCATAAAATGGCTGAATAATAGGGGGAGAGAACGTCGAAAAAAGCAAGGGTGACGATCAGCACGATCAGGATGAAAAATCCTTTCGTAAGTCCATTAACTCTCATGTAAATCCTTCAGAAAAATGACGTGTACAGTCAAATAATAGAAGTTTTTCCGGGATTTACAATCAGAGTCGCGGTAGCGTTTCGCTTAGAACAGGGTGGAAATATGACATTAAAAAACCCGCAAACTCTGTGAGAGTGCGGGTTCTTAAGGGGTTACCGATTTAATCGGTGAATAATTTGGTCGGCACGAGAGGATTTGAACCTCCGACCCCCGACACCCCATGACGGTGCGCTACCAGGCTGCGCTACGTGCCGATTCGTGGGGAACAATATTACCCGTTCCCCAAGCGAATGCAAGCCGGGAAATGACTGATTGATTTATAAATAATCAATCAGTTAGCGATAAAGCGTTTTTCATCGGTCAGCACCTGCAGCAGCAAGCTGAGCTGCGGTTTTTGATCGTTAATTTTCTCGCCGTCGCTGTTCCACGTTCTGTAAGTGCCGTTGTGATTAAGCACAACCGTGAATTTCGGCGTGGTAATGGCCAGCGTATCGCTATTGGCCGCGGTGACCCAGGCACGACGGCGGGCGGCGCTAAACAGATCCTCACCTTGCGAATACTCGTTGGCCGGGGTAGAGACGTGGAGCAAACGCTGCATCAGCGTCGTCATCACGTCTTTATTATCGGTCAGCGTCGCGATCTCCTGAGCCGGCGTGCCCGGCCAATGGATCACTAAGGGAACCTGCAGCTGCTCGCGCGACCAGCCAAACTGCTCATGCTGCGGGTTCAGCGGCATTCCACGGCCCGCGGTCACGATAACCACCGTGTTGTCCAGCTTGCCTGCTTCGCGCAGCGCGTTCAGCACGCGGCCAATTTGCGTATCGACCGCGCCCGCGGCGTTACCGTAGCGGCGGACGAAGTTTTGCTGCTGCCCGTCGTCAAAGGTAGTGCCGTTGAGAGAAACCCACGAGAACCAGCGGTTTTCATCCTGGGCGTAGCGGTCCAGCCAGTTAATCCACTGGTTTGCCGTCTGCTCGTCGCTTTGCGCTTTCGCGACGGGCAGTGAGAAATCGGACAGCAGCGCCTGACGGTAGAGCGGGCTGCTAAAGCCATCTGATGAGAACAGGCCCAGCTGATAGCCCTGCTGATTCAGCGACGTAATCAGCGCCGCGGGGATACGCGCAGACAGAACGCCGTCCATATAGCTCGGTGAAATACCGTAGAACAGGCCAAACATGCCGCTGTCAGCGGTGTTGCCGGAGCTCATGTGCTGGGTAAAGTTCACGTTGTCTTTCGCGAACCCGGCCAGCGCCGGCATGTTTTTCTCAAAGCGCGAATAATTAAGGTTATCAACGGTAATCAGCAGCACGTTATAACCGGTACCGAGATCGCGATAACGCAGATCGCTCAGCGGATATTGCACCGAGACGGCTTCCGGCGCGCCTTGTTCCACCAGACGGCGCTGGTAGTCCTGCGCGTCGAGCAGGCCATGTTTTTCCAGGAAACGGCGCGCCGTCATCGGATAGGAGAGCGGCAGGTTGGCCCGCTGCATGGTGATCGGACGATAGAAGTTGGCATCCGCCCAGATATAGACCAGATGGCTACTGATAAAGGAGATAAAGAAGAACCAGGCAACGGGTCGGGCGTAGTGGCGGCGACGCGTCAGGCTGCGCAGCTTCTGCCAGCTCCAGGTCGCGAAGAGCATTTCCAGCAGGAAAATGATCGGTACGCTGATAAACATCAGCTGCCAGTCGCGCGCCATCTCGTTCTGGTCGGGGTTGATAACCAGTTCCCAGACAAAGGGATTAAGATGCAGGTGGAAACGGGTGAAAACTTCGCTGTCGATTAGCAGCAGCGTCATGCCCACGGTCGCCAGAATAACCGAGATAAAGCGCATTAAGCGCTGAGAGACGACGATAAAAGTCAGCGGGAAAAGAATCAGCACGTAGCTGGTAAAGACCAGGAAGCTGAAGTGACCAACGAGGCTGACGTACGAAAAGAGGCGTCCGGCAAGCGTCGTTGGCCAGTCGGCGACAAACAGATAGCGACTGCCGAGCACCATAGCCAACAACATGTTGAAAAGGGCGAACCAGTGCCCCCAGCTGACCATCTGGGAGACTTTTTCTCGGTAGGGCTGACGAAGAGTCACCATATACTGTTGTTCGTTATCCTTAGTGCGCTGGATCGTCGTTGATAGATGACTGCAGCGCCTGGGCAAAAGAACGGGCGATGGCCTGACGCTGCGCCGGCGCGACGCTACTGTTGATCAGGTTAGTCACCATATTGCCCAGAACCATCAGTGAAAGGTCAACGGGCGCTTTATGTGTTTCCAGAACGCTCGTCAGCTCGCTGAGCAGCTGTTCGACGTGTTCATCGCTATAGCGGGATAATTGCGGCATAAACTCAAAATCTGTTTGTTCGTGAAAGGGCAACATATTACCGTAGCAGCAGCTTTTTTTCCGCATTTTTTCGCCGCGACGCAAAAGCGCGCGGCTTCGCTCGCAAAGAGTCACGCGGCGGTTGCGTCGTCGCCCCGCCGGTGGTTGAATACCGCCCGGTCTAAAAGGAGAGTTTAACATGAGTCTGGATATCGACCAGATTGCCCTGCATCAGTTAATCAAACGTGATGAACAAAATCTGGAGCTGGTGCTGCGCGAGTCACTGCTGGAGCCGACGGCGACGGTTGTCGAGATGATGGCCGAACTGCATCGTGTCTATAGCGCGAAAAATAAAGCCTACGGCCTGTTTAATGAAGAGAGCGAGCTGGCGCAGGCGCTGCGCGGGCAGCGTAAGGGCGAAGAAGCGTTCCTGCCGTTTAGCCGCGCCGCTACCGGGCGCCTGCGCGACGAACTGGCAAAATATCCCTTTGCAGAAGGCGGTATTGTGCTGTTTTGCCAGTATCGTTATCTGGCGGTGGAATATCTGATGGTGGCGGTGCTGAACAACCTAAGCAGCATGCGCGTCAACGAAGAGCTGGATATCAGCTCCACCCATTATCTGGACATCAATCACGCGGATATCGTCGCGCGTATTGATTTAACCGAGTGGGAAACCAACCCGGAGTCAACGCGCTATCTGACCTTCCTGAAGGGGCGGGTAGGGCGCAAGGTGGCGGATTTCTTTATGGATTTCCTCGGCGCCAGCGAAGGGCTGAACGCCAAAGCGCAGAACCGCGGCCTGCTGCAGGCGCTTGATGATTTCGCCGCCGATGCGCAGCTGGATAAATCTGAACGTCAAAACGTGCGCCAGCAGGTATACAGCTACTGCAACGAGCAGCTGCAGGCCGGTGAGGAAATCGAGCTGGAGTCGCTGTCGAAAGAGCTGGCGGGCGTCAGCGAGAAAACCTTTCAGGAATTTACCGCCGAACAAGGCTACGAGCTGGAAGAGAGCTTCCCGGCGGATCGCAGCACGCTGCGTCAGTTAACCAAGTTTGCCGGCAGCGGCGGCGGGTTAACCATTAATTTTGACGCTATGCTGCTGGGCGAGCGGGTGTTCTGGGATCCGGCTACGGATACCTTAACCATTAAAGGCACGCCGCCGAACCTGCGCGACCAGCTACAGCGCCGTACTTCTGGCGGAAATTAATGCGCAAAATCCCGACGTCGAGTCGGGATTTTTTTGCCTGAACCCGTATTACAGGGCGTAGAGGATTTCTACACCCGCCAGGGTTAGCTGCTGTCGCAGCGCCTCGTCCAGGGTCGTATCCACGATCAGCGTACTGGCTGCCCCCAGCTCGCCGATGGCAAAGGCCGACGCGGAGTTAAGCTTTTCTTGTGACGCCATCACCACCGTTTCGGCAGCCCGCGCCGCCAGCGCGCGTTTAATGCCCGCTTCTTCATAGTCACCGGTGGTGAATCCCGCCCGGGGGTGAACGCCGGTGACGCCCATAAAAAACAGATCGGCGTTGATACGGGAAATACTCTCGAGGGCCGCAGACCCGACGCTGACGACGGAATGTTTAAACAACCGGCCGCCGATCAAAATCACCTCGATGAGCGGTTTTTCCACCAGCGCGACGGCAATCCCCGGGCTATGGGTGACCACGGTACACGCGAGGTTATCCGGCAGCAGGTGCATCATCTCCCCGGTGGTGGTGCCGCCGTCGACAATCACCACCTGACCGGGCTGAATGAGCTCAACCGCGCGCTGGGCAATGCTCTGCTTTGAGGCGATTTGCACGTTCTTTCTTGTTTCAATAGGCGCGATGGCTTCGGAAACCGGCAGCGCGCCGCCGTGGACGCGCTGCAGCTTGCCTTCCGCGGCCAGCTCCCGCAGATCCCGGCGAATGGAGTCCTCTGATACGCTAAAGCGCTGGCTGAGATCCCCGGACATCACCTGTTTTTCCTCGGCGAGGATCTGCAAAATCTGCTGTTTTCTCTGGCTGGCGAGCATCAAAATACCTTCATGAGTGATCTTGTTTGTGCACGATTATGCATGTTATGTTGCTCGCTGTCACCTAAAAGGGGAAAAACATGCACGCTGACGCACCGCGCGTTCGCCATATCCGCGAAACGCTTTTATCGGATAACTGGTACACGCTCAAGAAATATACTTTTGAACTATTGCGCCGGGACGGACGCTGGCAGGAGCAGAGCCGGGAAGCTTACGACCGCGGCAACGGCGCGGTGATCCTGCTCTACAATCGTGAAAAGCAAACGGTAGTGCTGGTTCGCCAGTTTCGCTTTCCGGTGTGGATTAACGGCCATGATGGCTTTTTGATCGAAGCTGCCGCCGGACTGCTGGATAACGCTTCTCCGGAGGCGCGCATCGTTGCCGAAGCCGAAGAGGAGACCGGTTTTCGCGTCACGCGCATAGAGCCGGTATTCACCGCTTACATGAGCCCCGGTTCGGTGACGGAGAAGCTTTACTTTTTCATTGCCGAATACTCTGCCGACGATCGGCGCGGCGACGGTGGCGGCCTGGCGACGGAAGGGGAAGATATCGAGGTGCTGGAGTGGCCGCTGGAAAAAGCGTTGCAGGCTATTCGCGAAGGGGAAATCGTCGATGCGAAAACGATTATGCTGTTGCAGCATCTGGCGCTGAACAGGTCAACGCTACTCGGCTGATAAACAAAACGCCCCGAACCTTGCGGAGCGGGGCGCTTGCCATACAACTTTCAGCGAGCGATTAAGCGCGAACGAAGTCGATGTGGGACAGCTTCGGCTTGAACGGGTGACGCTGAACAGCCTGAGCTTTAACTTTCTCTTCTTTGCCATCAACAACGATGGTCAGAACTTCGTTGTAGAACTCAGCGTTGGTCTGCATGTTCCACACTTTGTCGTGATCCAGTTCGATTGCTACTGGCGCAGCTTCGCCGCCATAGATGATGGCCGGGAATTTGTTAGCTGCACGCAGGCGGCGGCTCGCACCCTTACCCTGCTCTTTACGTACTTCTGCGTTGATAGTAAACATTGATGTCTCTCTATATATAAATCCTGCTACAGGCGACCCAGCAGCAGGCAGATTATCTGCTTTGCGAATGCAAAAGCGGGCGGCATTATAGCCGCCATAGGTGTTTGCAGCAACCAAAACCTCAGACGTGAGGACGATTAGCGCAGTTCGTTGGCCCGGCGGAATCGCCCCTGATAATCAAATACTTTCTCCCGCACCTGCCAGTATTGCCCCTTCATGCGCGCCACGACAAAGTCCGGATGGCGCAGAAGCGCCTGCTGGGCGAGGATATCGGCGGGCGTTATCCAGCGCAGCGGTACGCCCGGCGTTCGGGTATGCGGGCGGATAAAGAGCTGCTCAAAGGCGGTGCGCTGGGCGGGCGTATGCAGGCGGAAGCGCTCACTAACGTCCGCGCCATCTTCGTCGTAATAGGTGATTTTTAGCCAGGCGCCTTTGTCATCCGCGCCGTGCTGCAGATCCATACCGCTACAGCGCAGCACCAGCGCATCTTTAAGCTTCAGCGCGGCTTTCAGCATGTCGTCGGGGTCGACCAGGATGGTATCGCACTCGCGGCAGCGGCGGGCGGCGATGTCGTTTTCCGCGTTACACTGCGGGCAGTTTTTAAAGCGAAAACGAAAATCACACTGCTCGCGATGGCCTTCGTCATCCTCAAACCAGCCCTGGCAGCGGCGGCCAAAGTGTTCAATCAGCGTGCCGTCGGCGGTGGTTTTCCCCCAGAACGTATTGGCGAAACCGCATGCCGGGCAAAAAACCTGGACCGGCACGTTGTCGCTTTTCCCCTTCGGCGTTCCCACTTCAGGCGCGTAAAGGTCGTGCGGATTACCGGCGTAATCGAGGATCAGGCAGTCCGTTTTACCCGGCGCCAGGCGCAGGCCGCGGCCGACGATCTGTTGGTAAAGGCTCACCGACTCGGTCGGGCGCAGGATGGCGATCAGATCGACATGCGGGGCATCAAAGCCGGTCGTCAGTACCGCGACGTTAACCAGATAGCGGTACTGCTGAGCTTTAAACGCGTCGATGATGCGATCGCGCTCCGGCCCCGGCGTTTCACCGGTGATTAAGGCCGCTTCGCCCTGCGGAAGCAACCCGGTCACTTCGCGGGCGTGTTCAACGGTGGCGGCGAAAATCATCACCCCTTTGCGCGTTTGGGCGAATTCAACGATTTGGCTGACGATATGCGGCGTGACGCGCTGCTGTTTTTTCAGTTCGTGGTTTAAATCAGCCTCGCTGAACAGGCCGTTATTTTGCGCCTGCAGGCGGCTGAAGTCATATTGAACCACCGGCATATCCAGCCGCTCCGGCGGCGTCAGGTAGCCGTTCTTAATCATATAGCGCAGCGGCAGCTCGTAGATGCAGTCGCGAAATAGCGCGTTTTCATCACCGCGCACCATGCCGTGGTAGTGGAACTGGTAAATCCACCCCTTACCGAGGCGAAAAGGCGTCGCGGTCAGCCCCAGCAGGCGCAGGTGCGGATTGACCTGCTGAAGGTGGCTGATAATCTGCTGATACTGGCTGTCATCATCGTCGCTGATGCGGTGGCACTCGTCGACGATCAGCAGCGAAAACTCGCCCTGAAACTGGTCGAGGTTGCGGGCGACCGACTGCACGCTGCCAAAGACCACTTTACCGTGGCTCTCTTTACGCTTAAGGCCCGCGGCGAAAATATCCGCTTCCAGGCCGAGCGCGCAATACTTGGCGTGGTTCTGCGCCACCAGCTCTTTAACGTGCGCCAGCACCAGCACGCGACCGCGCGCCAGGCGCGCAAGTTCGGCGATAACCAGGCTTTTACCTGCGCCTGTCGGCAGCACAATCGCGGCAGGTTCATGATGGCGGCGAAACCAGGCGAGCGTCGCGTCGACCGCCTCTTTTTGGTAGGGACGTAATGTAAATGTCATGAATTTATGGCGGTTAATTAACTCGCGAATAGTATGCCACGAATCTTTTCCCTTGAGTGGTGTTAATAGCCCGTTATACTACCCCATGAAATTCTTCTTTTTCGGGCGCGTTGCCCGCTCCAGCACTTGTACAGGCTAAAAAAATCTCATGCGACTTGATAAGTTTATCGCTCAGCAACTTGGCGTTAGCCGGGCTATTGCCGGGCGTGAAATCCGCGGCAGCCGCGTTACCGTGGACGGCGACATTGTAAAAGACTCCTCCTTCAAGCTTCTGCCGGAGCATGACGTCGAGTATGACGGCAATACGCTGGTTCAGCAGACCGGCCCGCGCTACTTTATGCTCAACAAGCCGCAGGGTTACGTTTGTTCCACCGACGATCCGGATCATCCAACGGTCCTTTATTTCCTCGACGAGCCGGTGGCGCATAAGCTGCATGCCGCGGGGCGTCTGGATATCGACACCACCGGACTGGTATTGATGACCGACGATGGCCAGTGGTCGCACCGCATTACTTCCCCACGCCACCATTGCGAAAAAACCTATCTGGTGACGCTGGAAAATCCGCTGGATGAGTCCACCGCCGAGCAGTTTGCCAAAGGCGTTCAGCTGCATAATGAGAAAGACCTGACCAAACCGGCGGTGCTGGAAGTGGTGACGCCGACCGAAGTGCGCCTGACCATTAGCGAAGGGCGCTACCATCAGGTGAAGCGGATGTTTGCCGCGGTGGGGAATCATGTGGTTGGCCTGCATCGTGAACGTATTGGCGATATCGCGCTTGATGCGTCGCTGGCGCCGGGTGAATATCGTCCTCTGACGGCAGAAGAAATTGCCAGCGTTGGCGGCCAACATGCGCGGAGTAAAACGTGACGGCAAAGCAGAATTCTTCATTAGGGATTGTGTTTATTCTTGGCCTGCTGGCCATGTTAATGCCGCTGTCGATCGATATGTATCTTCCGGCGCTGCCGGTGATTGCGGCGCAGTTTAACGTGCCGGACGGCAGCGCGCAGATGACGCTCAGTACCTATATTCTGGGCTTTGCCCTGGGCCAGCTTTTATATGGCCCAATGGCGGACAGCATGGGGCGTAAACCGGTGATACTGGGGGGGACGCTGGTCTTTGCCGCGGCGGCGGTGGCCTGCGCGCTGTCGCAGACTATCGATATGCTGATCACCATGCGCTTTTTCCACGGCCTGGCGGCCGCGGCGGCGAGCGTGGTGATTAACGCCCTGATGCGCGATATCTATCCCAAGGAAGAGTTCTCGCGGATGATGTCGTTCGTCATGCTGGTGACCACCGTCGCGCCGCTGGTGGCGCCGATGGTCGGCGGAGCGGTGCTGGTGTGGTTTAGCTGGCATGCGATCTTCTGGATCCTCGCGGTGGCGGCGCTATTAGCCTCGGCGATGATCGCCTTCTTTATTAGCGAGACCCTGCCGCCGGAACGCCGGCAGAAATTTCATATTCGCACTACGCTCGGCAACTTCGCGACGCTGTTTCGCCACAAGCGGGTGCTGAGCTATATGCTGGCAAGCGGTTTCAGCTTCGCCGGGATGTTCTCGTTTCTGAGCGCCGGCCCGTTTGTCTATATCAATATCAACCACGTTTCACCGCAGCACTTTGGCTACTATTTTGCGCTGAACGTCGTCTTCCTGTTTGTCATGACCATGATCAACAGCCGTTTTGTGCGGCGGGTTGGGGCGCTGAACATGTTCCGCGCCGGGCTATGGATCCAGTTTGCGATGGCGGCGTGGATGGTCGTGTGCGCGCTGTTTGGCGTGGGGTTCTGGGCGCTGGTGTTTGGCGTGGCGGCGTTCATCGGCTGCGTTTCGATGGTCTCCTCTAACGCGATGGCGGTGATTCTCGATGAGTTTCCGCATATGGCCGGGACCGCTTCCTCGCTGGCAGGGACGTTCCGTTTCGGGATTGGCGCCATTGTCGGCGCGCTGCTGTCGATGGCGACGTTTACCACCGCCTGGCCAATGCTGATTTCTATCGCCTTCTGCGCCAGCAGCTCCATCCTCTTTTACCTCTACGCCAGCCGACGGCGCAAAGCCGCGCGCTAAGCGACTTTCAGGGGGCGATATCGCCCCTTTTTTTGATGCATGTCAACCAAATCTGGCTTCTCTGTTCAGCGATTTGTTTATTTTATGTAAAATCAAATCGTTCAAAAAGTCGCATGATTGCGATAAAAAAGTTGTTTTAGATCACAGAAACGGGTACATATAGCCCGAAGATGTTCCATCTGCACAATTATAAACTTTTACATTACAAACCAATAACACGGCTATGCCACTGGTGTAAGCGTTTTCTGTGCAGGAAGAGGACTGGTTGTCAATAATGTGTTAGTATTGATGTAAAATTATTGTGAAGTATTTTGCTTCCGGGGTAAACACGTGAATACACTGCAACTCTCTATCGTACACCGTCTGCCGCAGAGCTATCGCTGGCTGGCCGGTTTTGCAGGTTCAAGAGTTGAACCGATTCCGCAAAACGGCGCCCAGAGCGAAAACAGCCTCGTGGCGTTGAAATTACTCAGCCCCGATGGCGAAAGCGCGTGGCCGGTCATGCATAAGCTCAGCCAGGCGCTTAGCGACATCGAGGTCGACAGCTCTGTCGTTGAATGCGAAGGGGAACCGTGCCTGTTTGTTAACCGTCAGGACGAATTCGCTGCAACCTGCCGCCTGAAAAATTTCGGCGTGGCAATTGCGGAACCTTTCTCCGGCAACAATCCCTTCTGACCGTCAGCTTAACGCCAGCAGCTGACGGGTATACTCCTGCTGCGGAGCGGTAAATACGCGCTCGCACTCACCCTGCTCGACGACTTCTCCCTGCCGCAGCACCATCACCTGATGACACAACGCCCGCACGACGCGTAAATCATGGCTGATAAAAATATAGGCCAGCTGATGCTTTTGCTGTAACGCCTTCAGCAGCGCGAGGATTTGCGCCTGTACGGTTTTATCCAGCGATGAGGTGGGCTCATCCAGCACGATAAGCTGTGGTTTGACGACCAGCGCCCTGGCGATCGCGATGCGCTGACGCTGGCCGCCGGAGAAGGCGGCAGGGTAGCGATGCCGCGAGTGTGGATCGAGGCCGACCTCCTGCATCACCTGAATCACCGCCTGCTCCCGTTCGGCCGGCGTGAGCGTCGGTTGATGGACGCGCAATCCCTCTTCGATAATTTGCAGCACGTTGAGCCGCGGGTTTAGCGATGAGTTAGGATCCTGAAAGACCACCTGCATGCGACGACGCAGCGGCAGCATCTGCCGGCGATTACGTCCCTGAAGCGCCTCACCGTCAAAGGCGATCGCGCCATCGGAATGAATCAGACGCAGAAGCGCCAGCCCGGTGGTGCTTTTGCCCGATCCGGACTCGCCGACCAGCCCCAGCGTTTCTCCCGCGCGCAAATGAAAGCTGAGGGCGTTAACGACCCGGTTATGATCGACAACTCGCCGCAGCAGACCTTTACGTATCGGGAAAGCGATAGTCAAATTTTCCGCCCGCAGCAACACCGGGGCATCGGGTGCGAGCGGGACGGGATCGCCCGACGGCTCGCTATCCAGCAGGCGGCGGGTATAAGGGTGTTCGGGGGCGGAAAACAGCGCCCGGCAGCCGTTTTGTTCCACGCAGCGGCCGTTCTGCATCACCGCGACGCGGTCGGCGAGCTGACGAACGATGCTCAGATTATGGGTGATAAACAGCAGCCCCATATTCAACTCTTGCTTCAGCTCCCGCAGCAGCGTGAGGATTTGCGCCTGCACCGACACGTCCAGCGCGGTGGTGGGTTCGTCGGCGATAAGCAGCTCCGGGCGGGTTAACAGCGCCATGGCGATCATCACCCGCTGGCGCTCGCCGCCGGAAAGCTGATGGGGATAGTCGGCCAGCCGCCGGGGCGCGTTGCGGATGCCGACGCGATCGAGGCAGTCGAGGATTTCCCCGCGCGCCGCTTCTTTGCGCATCCCTCGATGCAAAGAGAGCACTTCGTACAGCTGTTTTTCCAGAGTATGCAGTGGATTAAGCGAAACCATCGGCTCCTGAAAGATCATCGCAATGCGGTTACCGCGCACGCCGCGCAGGGTGCGTTCATCCGCGTGCAGCAGCGACTGGCCGTGAAAACGGATGTCGCCGGCAGGATAGCTGACCGGCGGCGACGGGAGTAGCCGCAGCACCGATAGCGCGGTCACGCTCTTCCCGGAGCCGGACTCGCCGACCAGCGCCAGGGTCTCGCCGACGGCAATCTGCAGCGACAGTTCGCTGACGACGGGGGTAGTTTCACCCTGCTGGCGAAAGGCGATGGAGAGGTTATCGATATCTAACAAAGGTTGCGTCATGCTACACCGCCTTGCTTGGGTCAAAGGCGTCGCGAACCGCTTCACCAATAAAAATCAATAACGTCAGCAGGACCGCCACCGACAGAAAAGCGGCGATGCCCAGCCAGGGCGCCTGCAGGTTGTTTTTACCCTGCAACAGCAGTTCGCCCAGCGAAGGGGAGCCCAGCGGCAGGCCAAAACCGAGGAAATCGAGCGAGGTCAGGGTGGTTATCGAACTGCACAGAATGAACGGCAGGAAGGTCAGGGTGGCGACCATGGCGTTAGGCAGCATATGGCGCAGAATAATGGCGCGATCGCTGACGCCGAGCGCCTGCGCGGCGCGGATATAATCATAGTTACGGGTGCGCAGGAACTCAGCCCGGACCACGCCGACCAGCGTCATCCAGCCGAACAGCACGGTAATGGCCAGCAGCCACCAGAAGTTGGCCTGTACAACGCTTGAGAGCAGGATAATCAGAAACAGCGTCGGCATTCCCGACCAGACTTCGATAAACCGCTGCCCCCAGAGGTCAATCTTCCCGCCGTAATACCCCTGAACGGCACCGGCCATCACCCCCAGTACGCTGGAGAAGAAGGTCAGCAGCAGTCCAAAGAGAATGGAAATGCGCGTGCCGTACAGAATACGCGCCAGCACGTCCCCGCCGTTGGCATCGGTGCCCAGCCAGTTCTGTCCTGACGGCGGCGAAGGGAAGGGCGCGTCGGTGGCGAAATTAATGGTCGTCGCGCCGAAACGAACCGGCGCCCACAGGGCCCAGCCGTTATCCGCCAGCCGTTTTTGCAGCCACGGGTCCTGATAGTCGGCGGCGGTGGCAAAGCTGCCGCCGAAGGTGGTCTCACTGTAGTTTTTCAGGAGCGGAACGTAGAAGCTGCCGCGGTACTGGACCAGCAGCGGCTTATCGTTAGCAATAAGCTCTGCGCACAGGCTACAGGCGAAAAGCGCTAAAAAGAGCCATAGCGACCAGTAGCCGCGGCGGTTGTGGCGAAAACGCGCCCAGCGGGCCTGATTGACGGGACTAAAAAATGACATTAGCGGCCCTCAAAATCGATTCGCGGATCGACCAGCGTATAGCTGATATCGCTGATGATATTCAGCAGCAGGCCAATCAGGGTAAAAATATACAGCGTGCCGAACATGACCGGGTAATCGCGAGATACGGTGGCCTCATAGCCCAGCAGCCCCAGTCCGTTTAGCGAGAACATCACCTCAATCAGCAGCGAGCCGGTAAAAAACATACTGATAAAGGTGGCCGGGAAACCGGCAATCACCAGCAGCATCGCGTTGCGAAACACGTGGCCCCAAAGGATCTGCTTTTCGCTGACGCCCTTGGCGCGTGCGGTAACCACGTACTGCTTGCGGATTTCATCAAGAAAGCTGTTTTTGGTCAGCATCGTGAGGGCGGCAAAACCGCCGATCACCGTTGCCAGCACCGGTAGGGTGATATGCCAGAGATAGTCGAGGATTTTTTGGTACCAGGGCAGGCTGTCGAAGTTGGCTGACACCAGCCCGCGCAGCGGAAAGAGATCGAAATAGCTGCCGCCGGCAAAGATAACGATCAGCAAAATGGCAAACAGGAACGCCGGGATGGCATAGCCGATAATAATCAGCGTACTGCTCCAGACGTCAAAATGGCTGCCGTTGCTGACCGCTTTACGGATCCCCAACGGAATCGACACCAGGTAGATGATGAGCGTACTCCACAGGCCCAGGGTGATTGAGACCGGCAGGCTGTCTTTAATCAGCTGCAGTACCGATGAGCTGCGAAACAGGCTATCGCCAAAATCAAAGCGCAGATAATCACCGAGCATTTTAAAATAACGCTCGTGCAGCGGCTTATCAAAGCCGTAGCGGTGGGTTATCTCGGCAATCACCTCCGGGTCCAGCCCGCGCCCGCCGCGATAGTGCCCATCGCTGATGTTGCTGACCCCGGTACGCGCATGGCTGGCGGCCATGCCGCCATCTCCGGCGCCGGGCAAGCCGCCGCGATCGCCGAACTCAATCGCCGCGATCGCCTGATCGACCGGACCGCCGGGCGCGATCTGCACAATAAAAAAGTTAATGGTGATAATCGCCCACAGGGTGGGGATGATGAGCAGTAGTCGGCGGAGCAGATATGCACCCATCTTAATTCCTTAGCGTCTATCCGCGGGGAGTCTGGCCGCTTTGCTTGCGTCGTACCACCAGTTTTCGAAACCGGAGGAGTAGACCGCGCGGGTCTGCGGGAAGGAGAATTTGTCCCAGTATGCGGTTCGGTCCTGCGCCATATACCACATCGGCAGCATGTAATAGTTCCAGGTCAGCACGCGGTCGAGAGCCCGGCCCAGCGGCAGCAGCTTTTCTTTATTACCCTGCCAGCGAATAATCTGCGCGATGAGCCGGTCGACGGCCGGGCTTTGTACCCCTGAGGCGTTATAGCTGGAGTTAATATATTCGGAGTCCCAGGAGACTTGCAGGTCGGTGCCGGGCCAGGGCGTGGCGCGCCAGACGTTGGGCATCATGTCGTAATCCCGGCTGCGCTTGCGGTTACTATACTGGGAGTTGTCGACCTGGCGAATATCCATGACGATGCCGAGCCGCTGGAGGTTGTGCTGGAAGGGCAGGACCCAGCGATCGCTGCTGCCGGAAGGAAGCAGCAGCTCAAAGCGTAACGGTTTGCCGCTCTTCGCATTAACCCGCCGCTGGTTTTTCACTATCCATCCCGCCTGGTTAAGGATGGCATCCGCCTTCAGCAAGTTTGCGCGTTCGAAACCATCGCCGCTGGAAACCGGGGGGCGGTATATCTGCGTGAAAACTTCGGCCGGGATCTCTTTTTTCAGCGGCGTTAACAGCGCCAGCTCGTCGGCATCCGGATAATCGCGCGCCGCGTATTCGGTATTCTGAAAGAAGCTGTTGGCGCGGCTGTAGGAGTGATAAAACAGCGCCTTATTCATCCATTCAAAATCAAAGGCGAGGGTAATGGCTTCGCGTACCCGGCGGTCGGAAAATACCGGGCGCTGAATGTTAAAGGCCAGCCACTGCGTATTCTGCGCCGAGGTGTTGGTGTATTCATCTTTAACGATATAGCCGTGGGTAAAATTGCGCCCGACGTAGCGGGTAGCCCAGTTCTTGGCAACGTTCTCTTCGCGACGGTCGACGGCGCCGGCCTTAAAGGCTTCGAAAGCGACGTTGTCGTCCAGGTAATAGTCGTAGCGCAGCGTATCGAAATTCCAGCGCCCGCGGTTGACCGGTAAGTCGGCGGCCCAGTAGTCCTTAACCCGCGAGTAGGTAATGTACTGGCCCATGCGCCAGGCGGTGATGCGATACGGGCCGCTGGCCAGCGGTGGGGCGGATAGCGGGTCGCTGAGTTTATGGTTTTTCCAGAATTTTTCCGGCATCACCGGTAGCGTCATCAGGCTAAGCATGTTCTCTTTGCCCGGTTTGGCTAAATCAATGCGTACGGTGAGCGGAGCGATGGCTTTTACGGTGGTGCCTTTATAATAGAGGCGAAACTGCGGCACCCCTTCAGTCATAAACTTCTGGAAGGTAAAGGCGACATCGCTGGCGGTGACGGGGCTGCCATCGTGATAGCGGGCGCGGGGATTGAGCGCGATCTCCATCCATGAAAAATCATCGGCATAGCGCGTATGCTCGGCGATCAGCGGATAGTAGCTGCCGGGTTCATCATCAGAGGTGGTGAACAGCGTGTCGTATAAGCTTTCGGTACGAATACCGGGGTTGCCGCGCATGGCGTAGCGGTTGAAATTATCAAAAGTACCGATGGCCGCGAGGGTAATCGCCCCGCCTTTAGGCGCGGCGGGGTTGGCATAATCGTAATGGTCAAAGCCCGCGGCGTATTTCGGTTCGCCGATAATAGCGAACCTGTCGCTCTCTTTAATCGTTTGCGCCTGGCTCTGCAGGCTAAATAAGGTCAGCAGGATCAGGCTGATGCGTGCAAAAATAACCAGGATGACGCCCTCCAATGTCAGACCTGAAGCGGCCTGACCTTTGATAGCAAATAATAAAGGACCCTTAGCGGCTTGTGAAATATTTCGCCGGTTCATCATGGGCGGCGATCAGCGCGTCCAGCGTCAGCGGCCGGCTTAACCAGTAGCCCTGTAAATAGTTTACCCCGTGGTCGCGCAGCCATTCCGCTTGTTCCTGCGTTTCCACCCCTTCAGCGACCGTGGTGAGCTTCAGGCGGCGGCTCAGGGTGATAACGGCATCAAGCACCGGCGAGGTGACGGTCTCAGTGCCGATAGCCTGCACGAAGCCGCGGTCTATCTTCAGGTAATCAAAGTTATAGCGCTCCAGATAGATTAGCGCGCTATGGCCGGTACCAAAATCATCAATCGCAATTTCAAAGCCCTGTTCGTGCAGCCAGTCGAAGTTCCCTAAGGAGCGATTCTTATCGATCATCGCGCGCTCGGTGATCTCCAGCACCACGCTAAAATGGTCGGCCGGCATGGCGGCGGCGAAGTGCTGAAGGTCCTGCTGAAAGCTGCCTGCGTGCAGATGAAGGGGGGAGATATTTATTCCCAGCTTGCTCCCTGCGGGCAGGAGCGTTTGCAGAACAGGCGCATCCTGCGCAATCAGTTTTAACAGATGGCGGGTGAGCGGAATAATGATCTGCTGGGTTTCAGCAAGGTTGATAAACACATCGGGAGGGATCTCGCCGGCCACGGGATGTCGCCAGCGCATCAGCACCTCAACGCCGCTGATGCGCAGCGTCTCTGACCTCACCACCGGTTGATAAACCACATAGAACTGATCGTTTTTGATCGCCAGCAGCAGCTCTTTGCGCGGGTCCGATTTAATCGTCAGGATGTAGTAGCTTAAAAGCCCGGCCAGCAGCCCGCACACGACGCCCAGCAGCAGAGCAAACTGCGTATTCTCCGCCAGCCAGCTGTTCGCGTAGAGATAAACCTTCAGCGGCAGGCCGTCGATTTGCGTCTGGCGAATGGGCGGCGAGAGCAGCGTCTGCGGGTCGATAAGTTGGTTGCTGAAGGTGGAAATGGCGGTGTCGTTAATGGCCAGCGCCAGGCCGCTGAAATCATTCTGTCGGGCTGAGTAGAGAATATAGGGCGTCAGGTTGGCATTAATCGAGACAAAAATACCGTCTTTCCCGCCGTGTGGGCTGCGGACCCACAGCGCCAGCGCGGCGCTTTTCGGCATCATTGGCGTCCCGGGCAGAATCGCCATATCGACCGCTTGAGTAAGATTAAGCTGCGGAATGAGCTGGGCTAAGGGCGTGTTCATAGCGCCTGTGGCGGAGGAGCAAAACGCAAGGCCATTTTTGACCAGCAGGATGGCGCGGACGTTCGGGCTGAATGCTGCATGGGCGGTTAAGCCTGAGGCAACGTTTTCACAGGGTTGATCGACCAACGGCTGCATGCCCTGAATCGTCTGATTCAAATCGTGAAAGTAGTCCTGCAGATACGTATGAACGTTGTGAATAATGGCGTCGAAACGCTCCGCGCGGTTGTGATAAATCACCATAAACTGGATGCTACCGGCCAGCAGGGCGACGGCTATTCCAACACATATGCTGGTCAGCCAGATTTTTCGCCGGGGAGCGAGATGACGGGTAGGCATAGGCTATATAGTCAGTCCGTATTGTTGATTTGCGCCAGGGGGCTGATAGAAATCGCTTTTTCTATCCCTGCTTAAAGACATCGCTTATTTTACGAAGTTTCCTGGCTGGCGAGCAAAAAAAAACACCGCCTCGGCAGTGTTTTTTTATTTCTTTCGTTGGCCAAGGGATTAACCAACGGCAGAAGACGATTACGAACGGCTCAGAACGCGTCGCGCTTCGTTATAGCGCTTTTTCCAGTACGGCTCATCCATGCTTGAAATCGTCACACCGCTGCTGGTGGAAGCATGAACAAACTGATTGTTGCCGATGTAGATCCCTACATGGCGGCCCGTGGAACCTGCACGGAACAGAACTAAATCACCGGTGCGCAGCTGCGCGCGGCTGATCGATTTTCCGGAATCCTGCTGCTCTGAAGTCGAGCGCGGCAGTTCCAGGCCAAACTGTTCACGGAAAGTCCGTTGCACAAAGGCGGAACAATCGATGCCTTTACGGGTGCTGCCGCCGAGGCGGTAACGCACGCCCTTCCAGCTGGCATATTGATCCATCAAGCGGGACTTAACGTCCAGGTTGCGGACCATCGTTTCAAATTCATCCTGAGAGGCTTGCAGTGATGATAAATCGCCACTACCCACAGCAAGCGTCTCAGAATGCATATTCCTGGCGGTACTATTTGAACTACACGCGGAAAGCAGAACCGCAACTGCAATCGCGGGGGCGACCCGCAAGATATATCTCAAAATCGGCTGAGATTTGACCATGCTGTGTGTTATCCCTTGTTGTCCTTAACGACAATGTCGTTATAAAAAATGCCAAACGTGTTAGAGCCTAATTACCTGGTCGCAATGAGACAATTCCGTAAGCATAAAACTGTGGACTGACGCACAAATTTATTCATTCTCTGAATTGATGTCGCTGACGAGGCAAAACGAGATTGAGGTTACCCGATCAACCGGGGGATGGCGAGCGGTTTTACGCATTTTCTTATAAGTATTTTTGCGACAAAAAGTGAATCATCGGCAAAGGGCAAAATAGCGGCAGCAATGGGTAAAAAATACGCAATTTACTCATTTCTAACATGATTACTATGACGGGAAGATGATGCCGGATGAGAAAAAACGCGCGGACAAAAAAAGGGACCCAGAACGATCCCTTATGAATGATATTAATTAATTGTAAAGATGGATTTAAATTTTAGTTTTTCTACCCGGAAGATAACGCTCAAATAACGCAATGACATTATCACTCAGCGGGGTCATCAATACCCAGGGGGCGCCAATGAGTACCGCCGTTAATGAGCCGACGGCAATATCGGTAAACCAGTGAGCGCCAATCATTACGCGTGGAAAAGCGAACACTACGAATATGACCAGCGCGATGGCAAACGCCCGGCGACCAAAATAGCGCCACATAAATGATGCAAAAATCAGCAGCATCATACCGTGATCGCCTGGAAAGCTATCTTTAGACGCATCTTTAGTGGGGAAGGAGATCACATCGCTCACTTTGGTGATATCGGTAAAAGAGAGCGAAGGGCTGGCGCGCTTAACCGGCATCAGGTGCTGGGCAAGCTGATTGATGATGACGGCGGCCAGCAGCATCGCCAGGCCGATGATAATCACCCGGCGGCGTCCGGCGCTCTGCTCTTTAAACCAGAAGCTTAGCATCAGGCTGCCCATCGCCAGTAGCGAGCAGGCATCAAATGCGCGGTTGTTGATAATCGCCAGCAGCCAGGTGTAAGCGGTGCTCACGCCAACCAGGTGGTTAAAGAAATAGAAGATCGCTGAGTCCAGCGGATTCCAGAAACCATGGTTAACGGGAAGGTACCATGAACAAAAAAGCGCAACACCCGCCGCGTTCAGCAGCAGGATTAGGGGAATTCGATTTTTAATCATAACTATCGTGTGTTGGGTAAACGACGGCAACCATAGCCGTCTTAACTTAAACGAATCCTCAACAAGGAGGCCTGCAGTGCGTTCCAGTCCGTCTCGGTATCGGCAATCAGCTCGATACGGCTATCGGGAGGGGAAACGTTCTGCGTCTCAATATGCAGATCGCGCTGCTGGCGGTTGATGCGTACCACTCCTTCCGCGATGCGCATCACGCCTTTTACGCGCCCGACCGGCGCCAGGCGCGCCCATTCGAGCAGGGCCACGGTGTCGAAAACGGTTTCGGCGTCAAAAATCCAGCCGCAGGCGTGATAGCCCTGGCCGCTATTGAGGCTGCGACGCCAGCGCTGATGGGCAGGGAGGCTCAGTGCCGCAAGGCCCTGTTTCTGCCCGTGGCCGTGCGCGTGTTCGGGGCTGGCGGGAAGCGGCGCAAGATTGCGGCGCGGCAAATCAAGCAGTGCCGGGTCGATATTCCCCCGCGTGGCGCTGACGAACCGCCGATCGCCGGCATAGGTCTGCCACCAGGCGGCGAATGCGCGTTGGCTTTCCTCCGTTGCGCGGTCGGCTTTATTACTGATAATGACGTCAGCGGCGGCCAGCTGGTCGCGAAAGTTGTCGTTGATCACAATTTTTTCGTCCAGCAGCTGGCGCGGATCCAGCACGCATAAGGTGGCGCGCAGGTCGATCCACGGCTCGTATATTGCGGCGGTCAGCATATCGAGGATCTGTTTAGGATGGCCAAGCCCGGTGGGTTCTATCAGCAGGCGATCGGGTTTGCCCTGGCGCAGCAGGGTGTTGAGCCCGACCTGCATCGGCAGACCGTTCACGCAGCACATGCAGCCGCCGGGGATCTCTTTGAGCAGCGCGCCGCTTTCCGCCAGCAGCGCGCCGTCAATGCCCACTTCACCAAACTCGTTGACCAGCACGGCCCATTTTTCATCCGCGGGCTTATGGGCCAGCAGATGCAGAATCGACGTCGTCTTGCCGCTGCCGAGAAACCCCGTGATCAAATTGGTTTTGGTCACTTTTTCTCCAGGATAAATGTAATGTTGTAACAGTTACGCTATCCTGACGAAAAAAAGGGGAAAAGAGAAGTCTTACCGCGGACAGAAGGGGGATCTGTCCGCTAAAAGGCAGAAATTGTTAAGCGTTCAGCGTGCCGGCAATCGCCTGACGCGCGCCAAAAGCGGCGAGCTGATGCCATGCGGCGGTGATATGAGCGACAAACTGCGGGTTCTGCGGCAGGTCGCGGCCGAAGATCTCTTCAAGCGTAAGCAGGGCCGCCACGCGCTGGTGTTCATCGCTGGCAGAAACCCGTTTCTGCATCTTATCGGCCAGCGGATCGCGAATATCAATCGCATTTCCGGCATCGTCAATACCGCTGACGTAGCGCATCCAGCCGGCCACGCCGAGCGCCAGCAGCGGCCAGCGGCTGCCCCGAGCGAGATGGACGCGAATACCCTCAAGCATACGTTGCGGCAGCTTCTGGCTACCGTCCATGGCGATTTGCCAGGTGCGATGCTTTAGCGCCGGGTTGCTGAAGCGCTCGATCAGGCTGTCAGCGTACGCCGTCAGGTCAACGCCCTGAATGGATAAGGTCGGCGCCTGTTCGTCAAGCATCAGGCGGTAGGCGGCGCTGCGGAAAATCGGATCCTGCATGCAGTCGCTAATGTGCGCATGGCCAGCCAGATAGCCAAGCCAGGCGAGAAACGAGTGGCTACCGTTGAGCATCCGTAGCTTCATTTGTTCCCACGGTAAAACGTCATCGGTCATCTGGACGCCCGCGGTTTCCCAGTCCGGGCGACCGGCAACAAAGTTATCTTCAATAACCCACTGGATAAAGGGTTCGCAGCTGATTGCGCAGGGGTCTTCCACGCCTAGCGTCGCGCTAATTTCTGCCAGCGACTCATCGGTGGCGGCGGGCACGATGCGGTCAACCATGGTACCGGGAAAGCTGACGTGTTCGGCGATCCACTGCGCCAGCCCGGAGTCCCGTTTTTCGGCCATTCCCAGCACGGCGTTTTTTACCACATGTCCATTATCGGGAATATTATCGCAGGAGAGGACGGTAAACGGCGGTAGCCCCCGCTGTCGGCGGCGCGCCAGCGCTTCTACCAGAATGCCGGGAACCGATTGCGGCAGCGTCGGATTTTGCAGATCGTGAATAATGCGCGGCTGCGTCATATCCAGCTGGCCGCTGGCCGGATCGATGCAGTAGCCCTTCTCGGTGATGGTCAGAGAGACAATGGCGACCTGCGGTTCGCAAAATTTCTCAATAATGGCGGCCAGCGAATCCAGTTTCGCATTCAGACACTCATGAACGGCGCCGACAATAATCGGCTGATTGCCCTCGGCGCCTTTTTCCAGCACGGTAAACAGGTGGTCCTGCTGGCGAAGCTGGCTCATCAGCCGATCGCCGCTGAACAGGCTAATCTCACAAATCCCCCAGTCTCCGCCGCTGGCGTTGAGCACCCGATCGGTGAGAAGGGCCTGGTGCGCGCGATGAAACGCGCCAAAACCGAAATGCACAATACGCGAACGCAGCTGACTGCGATCGTATCGAGGAAGCTGTACGCCTTCCGGCAGCGTGGCTGTCGCAATGGTTGTCATTCTTAACACACCTGATTAACCAATAATTAACATGGCCAGTGTAAAGATATATGACAACAAATTAAATTGGTGAGCCTTATTTATCCGCTTAATGTGAGCTTGATCATGCAATTCTGTCGCGGTAAACGGTCAGGCCGCAAAGTATGCGGAGAGAGCCGGTGAGATTAGCGGTAACTTCGCTATTTTTGGTATAACAGCTTTTGGCGGAGGGGAGATTGCGGATAAGGGGCTAATAAAAAGGACAGCCGCTGGCTGCCCTCCTGGATATTGCAAACGCGGAGTTTAGTCCGCGCGGCCCATGTAGCGGCTCTCTTCGATATGGATGCGGATACGCTCTCCCGCGCTCAGGTATTCAGGCACCTGAACAACAAGGCCGGTGCTCAGCGTCGCCGGTTTGTTACGCGCGCTTGCGGATGCGCCTTTGATACCCGGCGCCGTCTCAACGATTTCGAGATCCACGGTCTGCGGCAGTTCCAGGGCCAGCAGCTGGCCGTCCCAGGTCAGAACCTGCATATCCGGCATGCCGCCTTCCGGCATAAACAGCAGCTCTTCTTCGATCTGCTCTTTGGTGAAGATATACGGGGTGTAATCTTCTTTATCCATAAAGACGTATTCGTTGCCATCGATATAGGAGAAGTCAACGAAGCGGCGGGTCAGGGTGACGGTATCGACGATGTCGTCGCCTTTGAAGCGTTCTTCCACTTTCAGGCCGGTGCGTACATCGGAGAAACGCATTTTGTACAGCGTCGCTGCGCCGCGGGCGCTGGGTGACTGAATATCAATATTTTTAACAATCAGCAGTTTGCCGTTGTAATTCAGCACCATACCTTTTTTAATTTCATTCGCTCTTGGCATTGCAGTAATCCTGTCACTTAAAGGGTCGAAAATATCGCGTAAAACTACTCGCGCCGGGCCTTTCAGGCAAGTGGAATTCGTCGGTTTTGCTATCTTCAGGTAAAACGTTTAGGCTGGGCTGCTAAAAGCGTTATCGGAAGAGTCGATTATGGAATGCCGCCCTGAATGCGGAGCTTGCTGTATCGCTCCTTCTATCTCCAGCCCTATCCCGGGCATGCCGCAAGGCAAGCCGGCAAACACCCGCTGCGTGCAGCTATCGCAAAATAATCTCTGCGCTATTTTTGGCTCGCCGTTAAGGCCGAAAGTGTGCGCCAGCCTGAAGCCGGAAGCGGAAATGTGCGCCACCAATCGCGAAGACGCCATGACCTGGCTGCTTCATCTTGAGCTGAGCACTTCGTGACGGTGCAAGCCCGCGCGGGATACCCTTAAACGTCTTTAATACGCCACAGGCAGGCCTGAGTAATGACCCCCATCACCAGCGCAATCCAGAAGACGGCGTGATAGCTCCAGACTTCCGCAACGACCCCCGCCAGCGAACCGGCGATAATCCAGCCAACGCGTGTGGTATTGGTATAAAGCGTGGTGGCCGCACCCGCCTGTCCGGGCATCAGATCCTGAAAATAGAGCATGCCGATACCGGCGAGAATGCCGATGAAAATGGCGTTCAGCGCCTGCAGGGCCAGCAGCAGTCCGGGGGTATGGACGGTTAGCATGCCAACGTAAAACAGCACCCCGGCCACCGCTGAGATGCGCATCAGGAAACGTTTGCCGAAACGTTTGGCGTAGTAGCCCGCAATCAGCATGGTCGGGATTTCCAGCCCGGCGGCGGTGCCCATCATGACGCCGGCCAGCTTCTCCGGTAAATGCAGTTCATTGATGATAAACAGCGGCATATTAATGATGTACAGGCTGTTGATTCCCCACATCAGCGTACAGATGATAAACAGCAGCAGCGCGTCGCGGCGGTTGGTGCGCGGCGCTTCAAGATGGCCCGTAGCGATCTTCGGCTCTTTACGCATGCTGGGAAGAAAAAACCAGACCATCGCGCCGCAGACCACAAAGGCAACTGCCGCGCTGAGATACATCACCGTAAAGCCAAAACCCATGGCCAGCGCGTAGGCCAGCGGCGGTCCGATAACCCATGCCAGCGATACCTGAGCGCGCAGAATCGAGCTAAACATGACCGCCTCGCGGCCCGTTTTGTCCGCATGCTCGCGGGCGAGGGCAAACATCTGCGGGTTGGCGGTGGAGCCGAAGCTGCTGAGAAATACCCCGATGAACAGCAAAATAAAGTAGTTACGGTTCCAGGCGAAGAGCACGCAGGCCAGCACGCCCATCAGGCAGCAGAAGACGATCAGCCGCTTGCGGTCGCCTTTGCGATCCGAACGCCCGGCGAGGAACTGGCTCACCAGAATGCCGATCACCGCGCTACCGGTAAAAAAGAAGCCGACCATCGCCGGTCGCACGTGAACCTCGTTCGTCAGAAACAGGCTCAGCGTTGGCGTCTGGAGTGCCCCGGCGATACCCGTCAGGAAGGCGACGATCAGAAAGGCGGAAGAGGTGAAATCAAACCCGCGTCGTGGCAGGGCGGCGCTACTGTTTTGCATGTCGGCGTTCATCGGTTTTCAGGAGTCGCGGAGTTTACGCCGTCACTCAGAAAATGAACAGTACCAGGGCACGAATAAATCAAAAAGACGTTTCAAAATCAAACTTCAGCAGAAAGCTGAAGTTTTCCCGGCCTCGACGCTCCCGCTTCAGCAAAAGTGTGCTGTATCTCTAACTTCTGTTATCAGAAAACGAACTTTTCTTGCCTGGCGGCTAATAAAGGTACAGACTTCTTGAAACGTTTCAGCGTCATCGGGAGATTCTCCGGCAGGTAGATGACGCATTTTTTCTCAAAGTAGCTGAAACGATTCAATTCAGCAGGGGAGGAGAACCATGTTCCAGTTATCTGTGCAGGATATTCATCCCGGTCAGCAGGCCGGTAATAAAGAAGAGGCTATTCGTCAGGTTGCCTCCGCGCTGGTCAGCGCGGGCAACGTGGCAGACGGCTACATCAACGGGATGCTGGCTCGCGAGCAGCAAACCTCCACTTTCCTTGGCAACGGTATTGCGATTCCGCACGGTACCACCGACACCCGCGATCAGGTACTGAAAACCGGCGTTCAGGTGTATCAGTTTCCGCAGGGCGTGACCTGGGGCGAAGGGCAAACCGCCTACGTCGCTATCGGTATTGCCGCCAGCTCGGATGAACACCTGGGGCTGCTGCGTCAGCTGACCCACGTGCTGAGCGACGACTCCGTTGCTGAACAACTTAAGTCCGCGACGACCGCTGAAGAGCTGCGCGCCCTGTTGATGGGTGAAAAGCAGAGCGAAGCGCTGAAGCTGGATAACGAGACGCTGACCCTGGACGTTGTCGCCAGCGACCTGCTGACCCTGCAGGCGCTGAACGCCGCTCGGCTGAAAGAAGCCGGCGCCGTCGATGCTTCCTTTGTTAGCCGTACGATTAATGATAAACCGCTGAACCTCGGTCAGGGCATCTGGCTGAACGACAGCACCGAAGGCAACCTGCGCAGCGCCGTTGCCGTCAGCCGCGCGGCCAGCGCCTTTACCAGCGATGAGCAGCCGGTTTCTCTGCTGATCACCGTCGCGATGGCCGATGACCAGCCGACCGCCGTGCTTAATCGCCTGAGCAATTTGCTGCTCGACAAAAAAGCTGACCGTTTGCTGAAGGCTGATGGCGCCACGCTGCTGGCGCTGCTGACCAGCGACGACGCGATTGCGGAAGATGTTCTCAGCGCGGAATACGTTATCCGCAACGAGCACGGGCTGCACGCGCGTCCCGGCACGATGCTGGTTAATACTATTAAACAATTCTCCAGCGACATTACCGTCACCAACCTTGATGGTTCGGGCAAGCCGGCCAACGGCCGCAGCCTGATGAAGGTCGTGGCGCTGGGCGTGAAAAAAGGTCACCGCTTGCGCTTTACCGCGCAGGGTGAAGATGCGCAGCAGGCGCTGGATGCGATTGGCGAAGCGATCGCCGCAGGCCTTGGGGAGGGCGCATAAATGAGCAGACGTGTCGCAACGATTACTTTAAACCCGGCCTACGACCTGGTGGGTTTTACCCCGGAAATTGAACGCGGTGAGGTTAACCTTGTTCGCACCACCGGTTTGCACGCCGCAGGGAAGGGGATCAACGTTGCAAAAGTGCTGAAAGATCTCGGTATCGACGTCACCGTTGGCGGTTTCCTCGGTAAAGACAATCAGGATGGTTTTCAGCAGCTGTTCAGCGAGCTGGGCATTGCTAACCGTTTTCAGGTTGTTCAGGGCCGTACCCGTATCAACGTCAAGCTGACGGAGAAAGACGGCGAAGTCACCGATTTCAACTTCTCCGGCTTTGAAGTCACGCCGGGCGACTGGGAGCGTTTTGTTAACGATTCCCTGAGCTGGCTGGGCCAGTTCGATATGGTTTGCGTGAGCGGTAGCCTGCCGTCTGGCGTCAGCCCGGAAGCGTTCACTGACTGGATGACCCGTCTGCGTAGCCAGTGCCCGTGCATCATTTTTGACAGCAGCCGCGAAGCGCTGGTTGCCGGTCTGAAAGCGGCGCCGTGGCTGGTTAAACCTAACCGCCGCGAGCTGGAAATCTGGGCGGGCCGCAAGCTGCCTGAAATGAAAGATGTGATTGAAGCCGCTCATGCGCTGCGTGAGCAGGGAATTGCCCACGTGGTTATCTCCCTTGGCGAAGAAGGCGCTCTGTGGGTTAACGCATCCGGAGAGTGGATTGCCAAGCCGCCTTCCGTTGAAGTGGTAAGCACCGTTGGCGCCGGTGACTCTATGGTTGGCGGCCTGATTTATGGCCTGCTGATGCGTGAGTCCAGCGAACATACGCTGCGCCTGGCAACGGCAGTTGCCGCGCTGGCGGTGAGTCAGAGCAATGTCGGTATTACCGATCGTACCCAGTTGGCCGCAATGATGGCGCGCGTCGACTTACAACCCTTTAATTAACAGCAGGAGAGGCATAATGAAAACGCTGCTGATTATTGATGCCGGGCTTGGACAGGCTCGCGCCTATATGGCGAAGACCCTGTTAAGCACCGCGGCGCAAAAAGCGCAACTCGAACTGATTGATAACCCGAACGACGCTGAGCTGGCGATTGTGCTGGGCACGGCGCTGCCGGCCGACAGCGCGCTGAACGGCAAAAAGGTCTATCTCGGCGATATTAACCGCGCCGTAGCGCACCCGGAGCTGTTCCTCGGTGAGGCCAAAAGCCATGCAACGCCTTACAGCGCCCCGGCCGCTGCCGCTGTACCCGCAGCGACCAACGGTCCGAAACGCATCGTGGCGGTCACCGCCTGTCCGACCGGGGTGGCGCACACCTTTATGGCGGCGGAAGCGATTGAAACCGAAGCCAAAAAACGCGGCTGGTGGGTGAAAGTTGAAACGCGCGGCTCCGTGGGCGCGGGCAATGCAATCACCCCGGAAGAAGTTGAACAGGCGGATCTGGTGGTGGTGGCTGCCGATATCGAAGTGGATCTGGCGAAATTCGCCGGTAAGCCGATGTATCGCACCACCACCGGTCTGGCGCTGAAGAAAACCGCTCAGGAGCTGGATAAAGCCGTTGTTGAAGCGAAACCGTATCAGCCTGCGGGTAAATCCCAGGCCGCGGCGGAAGGCAAAAAAGAGTCCGCTGGCGCCTATCGCCACCTGCTGACCGGCGTGTCGTACATGCTGCCGATGGTGGTGGCGGGCGGTCTGTGTATCGCGCTCTCCTTCGCTTTTGGTATTAAAGCCTTTGAAGTGAAAGACACCCTGGCCGCCGCGCTGATGCAAATCGGTGGGGGCTCAGCCTTCGCGCTGATGGTGCCGGTACTGGCGGGCTTTATCGCCTTCTCCATCGCTGACCGTCCGGGCCTGACGCCGGGTCTTATCGGCGGTATGCTGGCGGTAAGCACCGGGTCCGGCTTTATCGGCGGTATCATCGCTGGTTTCCTTGCCGGTTACGTGGCGAAAGCGATCAGTACGAAGCTGAAACTGCCGCAAAGTATGGAGGCGCTGAAGCCAATCCTGATCATTCCACTGGTTTCCAGCCTGATCGTAGGTCTGGCGATGATTTACCTGATTGGTAAGCCCGTTGCCGGGATCCTCGAAGCGTTGACCCACTGGCTGCAAACCATGGGCACGGCGAACGCGGTTCTGCTCGGTGCAATCCTCGGCGGTATGATGTGTACCGACATGGGCGGCCCGGTGAACAAAGCGGCCTACGCCTTTGGTGTTGGTCTTCTGAGTACCCAAACCTATGCGCCTATGGCGGCCATTATGGCGGCGGGTATGGTTCCACCGCTGGCGCTGGGTCTGGCGACCCTGATTGCGCGTAAAAAGTTCGACAAAGCGCAGCAGGAAGGCGGTAAAGCCGCACTGGTTCTCGGCCTGTGCTTTATCACCGAAGGCGCGATTCCGTTCGCTGCTCGCGACCCGATGCGCGTCCTGCCTTGCTGTATCGTTGGCGGCGCGGTCACCGGCGCGATGTCCATGGCGGTCGGTGCTAAGCTGATGGCGCCGCACGGCGGTCTGTTCGTCCTGCTGATTCCTGGCGCGATTACGCCGGTACTCGGTTATCTGATGGCGATTGTTGTCGGTACGCTGGTCGCAGGGCTCTCCTACGCGGTGCTGAAACGTCCTGAAGTTCAGGTAGCAGAAAAAGCAGCCTGATCGACCCAATAAATCGTTCTCAAGGGCAGAGTCTTCTCTGCCCTTTTTTTATGCCTCATCTCCTCCCGCTCATCCTGCCGTATGTGCTCTCCTTCGCATTTTTAAACTGTTTAAAAACCATACGGGTCATTTTTTGTGATTTTGTTCATGTTCATATGAAATCCCTCTTGCTGACCTCTTTACTTTAAAAACATTGCGCTTAACATAAACACATGTTCACATTCAAACATGTGTTTATTAAGGGGTGATGAATGGGCGTATGATTATTTATTGATATTCAATAATTCCACTGCCATAGCATTTTTTATGCTGGAGGGTATTTTTATGCCTGAAAATGATTACGTTGTAATTATTGGATCGGCAAATATGGATGTTGCTGGTTATTCCAATGTATCGTTGAACTATGCGGATTCTAACCCCGGGAAAATAAAATATACTCCCGGCGGCGTAGGGCGAAACATTGCGCAAAACATTGCCTTGTTAAATAAAACAGCGTGGCTATTATCGGTTGTCGGTGACGATTTTTATGGCCACTCTCTATTAAAACAAACGGCCCAGTCCGGGGTTCACGTCGATAAATGTCAGGTTATCCATGGAGAAGGTACTTCAAGCTATTTATCGCTGCTTGATAATACCGGTGAAATGCTGGTGGCGATTAATGATATGAGCATCACAGAACATATTACGCCAGCGTTTTTAAGACAGCATCAAGATTTTATCCGCAATGCCGCGGTGATTGTCGTTGATTGCAATATCAGCGAGGCCGCTCTCGCCTGGCTGATGGAAAATTGCGGCGCAACGCCCGTTTTTGTCGATCCGGTTTCAGCCTGGAAGTGCGTGAAAATCAGCCAGCATCTGGGGCGTATTCACACCCTGAAACCGAACCGAATTGAAGCTGAAACGCTGAGCGGCATCGCCCTGTCCGGCACGGATGACGTCGCGCGCGTTGCCGACTGGTTTCATCAGCGTGGCCTGAAGCGCCTGGTGCTGAGCATGGGCGGCGACGGGGTTTACTACAGCGAGAAAGAGGGCGAACGCGGCTGGTCAGCGCCGCTGAAAACTCAGGTCGTTAACGTCACCGGCGCCGGTGACGCCATGATGGCCGGCCTTGCCTGCTGCTGGCTCGACGGCTGTTCATTTTCGCAAGCGGTGAAGTTTGCTCAGGGATGCTCTTCTCTGGCGCTCTCATCGGAATTCACCAATAACCCTGAATTATCTTACGCCAACGTAAAAAAGGTAGTGGAGAAAGAATATGTCTGAATTAAATATTTCCTCTGAATTATTACAGGTTTCTGCGGAAGTTCAGCAGGCGTTGAAAAATAATCAGCCAGTAGTGGCGCTGGAATCGACCATTATTTCTCACGGCATGCCATTTCCGGAAAATGCGCAAACGGCGCTGGAAGTAGAAGAAACCATTCGTCGCCAGGGGGCGGTGCCGGCAACCATTGCGATTATTCATGGCGTCATGAAAGTTGGCTTAAGCCGTGAAGAAATTGAACTGCTGGGTCGCGAAGGGCATAACGTCGCCAAAGTTAGTCGTCGTGATTTACCCTTTGTTGTCGCCGCGGGATTAAATGGCGCGACCACCGTGGCGTCCACCATGATTATTGCCGCAATGGCCGGGATTAAAGTCTTCGCTACCGGCGGTATTGGCGGTGTACATCGCGGAGCCGAGCACACGTTTGATATTTCCGCCGATTTGCAGGAGCTGGCAAATACCAACGTCACCGTCGTCTGCGCCGGTGCAAAATCTATTCTCGATCTCGGTTTAACGACCGAATATTTAGAAACGTTTGGCGTTCCGCTTATTGGTTATCAAACCTCTGCGCTGCCGGCATTCTTCTGCCGAACCAGCCCGTTTGACGTCAGCATTCGCCTCAATAGCGCCAAAGAGATCGCCAAAGCGATGGCGGTGAAATGGCAGTCGGGTCTGAATGGCGGCATGGTGGTGGCGAACCCCATTCCTGAAGCGTTCGCGATGCCGGAAGAGAAAATCAACGCCGCCATCAACCGGGCGGTGAAGGAGGCGGAAGAGCAGGGCGTGGTGGGGAAAGCGAGTACGCCGTTCCTGCTGGCCCGCGTAGCGGAGCTGACCGGCGGAGACAGCCTGAAATCCAATATTCAGCTGGTC
Source organism: Klebsiella michiganensis (assembly GCF_015139575.1). Taxonomy (GTDB): domain Bacteria; phylum Pseudomonadota; class Gammaproteobacteria; order Enterobacterales; family Enterobacteriaceae; genus Klebsiella; species Klebsiella michiganensis. The sequence continues at coordinate 1,775,580 of NZ_AP022547.1, forward strand.
TTCAACAACGCCATTCTGGCCTGCGAGATTGCCAAAGAGTATCAGCAGGTAGCCTGACGACAGTTGCGGGCCGTTTGCGGTTGCCCGCCCCGATATCAACGATACCGAAAGCCTGGCCCACGCCGGGTTTTCCACCAGGTAAGGATATCATTATGGACATCATGAGAAGTCTTCTGGGGATGGTGGTGTTGCTGGCCATTGCCTTTGTGCTGTCAGTCAATAAAAAACGCATCAGCGTCAGAACGGTAGGGGCGGCGCTGCTGCTGCAAATCGTCATTGGCGGGGTGATGCTCTACTTTCCGCCGGGCAAGTGGCTGGTCGAGCAGGCCGCGCTTGGGGTACATAAAGTCATGTCCTATAGCGACGCCGGAAGCGCGTTTATTTTTGGTTCACTGGTCGGCCCGAAGATGGACGTGCTGTTTGACGGCGCCGGCTTTATCTTCGCCTTCCGCGTGCTGCCCGCCATCATTTTTGTCACCGCGCTGATAAGCCTGCTTTACTACCTCGGCGTGATGGGGCTGCTGATCCGGATTCTCGGCGGCATCTTCCAGAAGGCGCTGAATATCAGCAAAATTGAGTCTTTTGTCGCCGTGACCACCATTTTTCTTGGGCAAAATGAGATCCCGGCGATCGTCAAACCGTTTATCAACAAGCTCAACCGCAATGAGCTTTTTACCGCGATTTGCAGCGGGATGGCGTCGATCGCCGGGTCGATGATGATCGGCTATGCCGGTATGGGCGTGCCGATTGATTATCTGCTGGCCGCTTCGCTTATGGCTATCCCCGGCGGGATTCTGTTTGCCCGTATGCTGAGTCCGGCAACCGAAGCATCCCAGGTCACTTTCGACAATCTCTCCTTCACCGAGACGCCGCCGAAAAGCGTTATCGAGGCGGCGGCGTCAGGGGCGATGACCGGCCTGAAAATTGCCGCCGGGGTGGCAACGGTAGTGATGGCGTTTGTGGCGATTATTGCTCTGCTGAACGGTATTATCGGCGGCATTGGCGGCTGGTTTGGCTACGGTCACGCCACGCTGGAGGGAATTTTCGGCTTCCTGCTCGCGCCGCTGGCATGGATTATGGGCGTTGACTGGAGTGATGCGACGCTGGCGGGCAGCCTGATTGGCCAAAAGCTGGCGATAAACGAATTCGTCGCCTACCTCAACTTTTCTCCCTATCTGCAAGCCGGCGGCAATCTGGACGTGAAAACCGTTGCGATCATCTCGTTCGCGCTGTGCGGTTTCGCCAACTTTGGCTCGATCGGCGTGGTTGTCGGGGCGTTTTCGGCCATTTCACCGCAGCGCGCGCCGGAGATTGCCCAGCTTGGGCTGCGCGCCCTGGCGGCGGCCACGCTCTCTAACCTGATGAGCGCCACCATTGCCGGGTTCTTTATTGGCCTGGCATAACAGGCTGCGCGCACCGCGCCTGCGGTGCGCGCTACGCCACGCCGGGAAGTAAATTGAGCGCGTTATCAACGGACAACGAGGGGTTGTTGATACCGTCGCTGGCGCGGGTGATGGCGGTGCAGGCCATGGCGAAAGCGACGCTTTCTTTAAAGTCGCTACCGTCGAGATAGCTATAAAGTAGCCCTGCCATTAGCGCATCGTCGGCGCCGAAGCTGTCTATCGTCGTATGGTCCGGCAGACTCATCCGGAAGCGTTCACCCCCTGCTTCGCTACAGAAAACAGCGTCGTCTTCCGAGCAAATCACCACCCGCTGAGTTCCCCTTTCGTGCAGCCATGCTAGCGCCCGATCGCGATCCGCGTCGTTTTCGATAGCCTGTCCCCAGAGGATCTGGAGTTCGCGCAGCGTGGGTTTGAGGGTGTGGATCTTCCCCAGCCATGGGCGAATGCGGTGCGCTTTAAACTCGGACACGGTATCAACAAATACCGGAATGCCGTTAGCCAGGGTAAATACCCACTCCAGCGACTGCTCCGTCAAATTACAATCGACCAGAACGACGCCGGCATGCGTCAGCAGATCCCGATACTGATTCAGCAGCTGGGGCGTGAGCGACTGTAAAATATGCGTATCGTTAATCGCCAGCACCGTCTCTTCCTGCGGGTTAGCGATGGAGAGGTAGGTGGCGGTGTTATGGCCGTGCAGGCGGATACAGCTTTGCACGTTAACGCCCGCCTGGCGGGTTTGCTCCAGCAGCGTTTCGCCGTAAAAGTCGCTGCCGACGGCGGAAATCAAATGCACATCGCGGCCCAGCAGCGCCAGGTTATGCGCGATGTTCCGCGCCACGCCGCCGGCAGAGCACTGGATATTCCCCGGGTTGGAGACCGGTTGAGGATAATGAATATCGGCAATTCCGCGGATATCCATATTCACCGCGCCCAGCGAGACGCAGTACTCCTGCTCGGTAAGGATGTAGCCTTTGCCCTTGATGGCCCCCTTACGCGTGAGGTCCATAATATGCGCGGCCACGCGGGAGCGGCTAATCTGCAGAATATCGGCAATCTCATGCTGCTGAATTAGCGGATTGCGCCGCAAAATTTTGAGGATCTGCTTTTCCCTGTCGTTCATATCAGACCGTGGCCTCTTCCGTTTGCTGCGCCCGCAGCCAGGCGATCTCTTCCGCCCAGATATCAGGATTGATCGTTTCCAGAATCAGCGGGATACCGTCAAAGCGGCGGTCCTGCATAATCCAGCGGAAAGCATCATGGCCAATATTGCCTTCACCCAGGCTGTGGTGACGGTCAACGCGGCTGGCGAACGCGCTTTTCGCATCGTTCAGGTGCATACCGCGCAGATACTGGAAACCCACAATTCGGTCGAAATCAGCGAAGGTTTTTTCGCACTCTTCGGCGCTGCGCAGGTCGTAGCCGGCGGCGAAGGCGTGACAGGTATCAATGCACACGCCGACGCGTGATTTATCTTCCACACCGTCGATGATGGCCGCCAGATGCTCAAACTTAAAGCCCAGGTTACTGCCCTGGCCGGCGGTGTTTTCAATGACCGCCGTGACGCCTTCGGTTTTTGCCAGCGCGATATTGATCGATTCGGCGATACGCGCCAGACATTCGTCTTCCGGGATTTGCTGCAGATGGCTACCCGGATGGAAATTCAGCAGCGTCAGGCCGAGCTGCTGGCAGCGGGAGAGTTCATCAATAAAGGCATCGCGGGATTTTTCCAGCGCGTCCTCAACCGGATGACCGAGGTTTATCAGATAGCTGTCGTGCGGCAGAATTTGCCCCGGGCCGAACTGGTACTTTTCGCAGGCGGCTTTAAATTCAGCAATGGTTTCGTCGCTCAGAGGGGCGGCGCGCCACTGGCGCTGGTTTTTGGTAAAGAGGGCAAATGCGGTCGCGCCGATTTCGGCTGCGCGAATGGCGGCGTTGGCTACACCGCCGGAGGCGCTGACGTGCGCTCCAATATATTTCATAAAAAAACTCCAGTTAAGCCGCTGGGGGGAGGGTAATGATAGCGGCTTAGCCGGAGAGTTACATCATCCTTAATACAACCTGAGTAGCGAGGGGCTTCAGGCCATCAGGCTATGAATGGCCAGGTTAATCGCGCCGCCGCCGACAATCAGCCAGACGAAGAGCATCAGCGCCATCAGCAGCGGTTTGGCGCCGGCTTTTTTCAGCGCGCTGACGTGGGTGGTCAGGCCGAGGGCGGCCATCGCCATCGCCAGCAGTACGGTATCCAGCGTGACCAGCATATCGACAACCGCTTTCGGCAGCAGGTGGAAGGAGTTAAACACCGCCACCAGAATAAACAGGATCGCAAACCACGGAATGGTGATTTTACTTTTCTCACCGCCGTTTGCCGGGGCTAATTGCTTCACGCGCGCGGCGAGGAACAGCAGGAACGGAGCCAGCATCATCACGCGCAGCATTTTTGCAATCACCGCCGCGTTTTCCGCGTCCGGACCCACCGCGTGGCCTGCCGCGACAACCTGAGCAACCTCATGCATCGTCGAACCCATATAAATGCCGTAGGCTTCCGGCGTGAACCAGTGCGCCAGGAAGGGATAAATCGCCGGGTACAGGAAGATGGCAATGGTACCGAAAATCACCACCGTGGCGACGGCGACCGTGACTTTGCTGGCCTCCGCTTTGACGACCGGTTCCGTTGCCAGTACCGCTGCCGCGCCGCAGATGCTGCTGCCGGCGCCAATCAGCCAGCTGGTATGTTTATCGAGGCCGAAAACCTTTTGCCCAAGAAAACAGGCGATCAAAAAGGTGCTGGAAAGCGTCAGAACGTCAATCACGATACCGCCGACGCCGACGTCGGCAATCTGGGCGAACGTCAGGCGAAAGCCGTATAAGATGATGCCGAGGCGCAGCAGGTGCTGCTTGGCAAAAATCACGCCGCCGTCGCAGGGCTGCCAGATTTTCGGGTAAACCGTGTTACCGATGACCATGCCGAATAAAATGGCCAGCGTGAGGGCGCTGAAGCCCGCGCCGGCGATAGCCGGAAAGCTACCGGCCCACAGCGCTGCGCCGGTGAGCAGGGCGGTGAGCGCCAGTCCAGGTGCAAAGTGCCGCAATGGGCGATGTTTAGTCGGTAAAGTGAGTGCTGTCATAACCTTCTCCTTTGTCTGGGAAAAGCATACGACTCGCTGGTTTAAATATAAAATTGATTATATATTTATAATTAATCGAAATAAGTGGTAAAAACGCGGTTTCGCGGTTTGAGAACGATGGGCCTCAGCCTCACGCCGCGGATCGCGAGTCGTCTATAAAGGCAGGAAAAAATATGCATATCACGCTACGTCAGCTGGAAGTTTTTGCTGAAGTTTTAAAAAGCGGATCGACCACTCAGGCGTCGCAAATGCTGGCGCTTTCCCAGTCGGCGGTTAGCGCGGCGCTGACCGAACTGGAAGGGCAGCTGGGGGTGCAGCTCTTTGACCGCGTAGGGAAAAGGCTGGTGGTCAACGAGCACGGCAGGCTGCTTTATCCGCGGGCGCTGGCGCTGCTGGAGCGGGCGCTGGAGATAGAGCAGCTGTTTCGCGGCGACAACGGCGCGATCCGCGTCTACGCCAGCAGCACCATCGGCAACTATATTCTGCCGGAAATCATTGCGCGCTATCGACGGGATCTGCCGGATTTACCGCTGGAGCTGAGCGTGGGCAATAGCCAGGACGTGATCAATGCGGTGGCCGATCTGCGCGTGGATATCGGGCTGATTGAAGGTCCCTGTCACGCCGCGGATATTATCGCCGAACCCTGGCTGGAAGATGAGCTGGTGGTCTTTGCCGCGCCGGATTCGCCGCTGCTGGCAGGGGAGGTGACGCTGCAACGGCTGGCGGAAGCGCCGTGGATTTTACGCGAGCACGGCTCCGGGACCCGGGAAATCGTCGACTATTTATTACTCTCGCATTTACCGGCGTTTCATCTTGGGATGGAGCTGGGCAACTCGGAAGCCATCAAGCACGCGGTACGCCACGGTCTGGGCATTAGCTGCCTGTCGCGACGCGTGGTGGCGGAGCAGCTTGAAGTCGGATCGCTGGTGGAGCTGACGATTCCGCTGCCGCGCTTAACCCGCACCTTGTGGCGCATTCATCACAGGCAGAAGCATATTTCCAAGGCATTACAGCGATTTCTGCATTATTGCGACGTGTAAAAGCGGACGCCACGCGCGCTGGCGTTTTCGGGATTTCATGCTTTACTAATAATCCATGCTCGATCATGAAGCTCTCTTATAACTTTGCAATTGTATCGGATGGATCACAGACACTCTGCTACAATCTCGCCTCGTTTTTTGGATGGATAGCATTTTCACATGGTTTCGGATACTAAAACCACAGAAGCGCCCGGTTTACGTCGTGAACTGAAGGCGCGCCACTTGACCATGATCGCGATTGGCGGTTCCATAGGTACAGGTCTTTTTGTTGCCTCTGGCGCAACGATTTCTCAGGCGGGCCCGGGTGGGGCGCTGCTCTCTTATATTCTCATCGGCCTGATGGTTTATTTCCTGATGACCAGCCTCGGCGAGCTGGCGGCGTTTATGCCGGTGTCCGGCTCTTTTGCCACCTACGGGCAGAATTACGTTGAGGAAGGCTTTGGCTTCGCGCTGGGCTGGAACTACTGGTACAACTGGGCGGTGACCATCGCCGTTGACCTCGTTGCCGCTCAGCTGGTGATGACCTACTGGTTCCCCGATGCACCCGGCTGGGTCTGGAGCGCGCTGTTCCTCGGCATCATGTTCCTGCTGAACTGGATCTCGGTAAAAGGCTTTGGTGAAGCGGAATACTGGTTCTCGCTGATCAAAGTGGCCACCGTCATCATCTTTATTATTGTCGGCGTGATGATGATCTTTGGCATCTTTAAAGGCGCACAGCCTGCGGGCTGGAGCAACTGGGTTGTCGACGATGCGCCATTTGCCGGCGGCTTTGCGGCGATGATTGGCGTGGCGATGATTGTCGGCTTCTCGTTCCAGGGAACCGAGCTTATCGGCATCGCGGCCGGCGAGTCGGAAAACCCGGAGAAGAACATTCCGCGCGCCGTGCGGCAGGTGTTCTGGCGTATCCTGCTGTTCTATGTGTTCGCCATCCTGATCATCAGCCTGATTATTCCGTATACCGACCCGAGTCTGCTGCGTAACGACGTGAAAGATATTTCCGTCAGCCCGTTCACGCTGGTCTTCCAGCACGCGGGGCTGCTGTCGGCGGCGGCGATTATGAACGCGGTTATTCTGACGGCGGTACTGTCGGCGGGTAACTCCGGGATGTACGCGTCCACCCGCATGCTCTACACCCTGGCCTGCGATGGCAAAGCGCCGCGTATTTTCTCTAAGCTGTCCAAAGGCGGCGTGCCGCGTAATGCGCTGTATGCCACCACGGTGATTGCAGGGCTGTGCTTCCTGAGCTCGATGTTCGGTAATCAGACCGTTTACCTGTGGCTGCTGAATACCTCCGGCATGACCGGCTTTATCGCCTGGCTGGGGATTGCCATTAGCCACTATCGCTTCCGTCGCGGCTACGTGCTGCAGGGGAACGATCTCAACGATCTGCCGTATCGTTCCGGCTTTTTCCCGCTGGGGCCGATCTTCGCTTTCGTGCTGTGCCTGATCATTACCCTGGGCCAGAATTACGAAGCGTTCCTCAAAGATACCATCGACTGGGGCGGCGTGGCGGCAACCTATATCGGCATTCCGCTGTTCCTGGTGATCTGGTTCGGTTACAAGCTGGCGAAAGGAACGCGTTTTGTGCGCTACAGCGAAATGAAGTTCCCGGAGCGTTTTAAAAGCTAAGGTCAGCTGACGCCGTAAGATAAAACCCTCTCATCGAGAGGGTTTTTTTATGTCTGCGATTCTTACATGTTGATACAGTTATTCATAATTTTATTGATAATTGTAATCATTATCTTTATCATTTCCGCCAAATTCAGGATGAAGCCAATCCCCGTATCTTGCAGAGGGTCAGACTGACAAGGGGCGACCAGCCACATCTACTGTAAAAAATTGCGCGCATACGCCGTTAGAGCGCTATGCCGACAGTACCTGTGAGCAGGACCTTTTTTGTTTGTTTTGTTGTACACCTCATGGAGATATGGAATGTTCAGGCTAAACCCTTTTGTCCGGGCCGGATTATGCGCGTCCGTCGTATCCCTGGCGTTTCCGGCGCTCGCCGACGTTAACGAAGAAACGCTGGTCGTCACCGCTGCGGCAACTGAACAGAGCGTCAAAGATGCGCCCGCCAGTATTAGCGTTATCACCCAACAGGATCTGCAGCGTAGACCGGTACAAAACCTGAAGGATGTACTGCGGGAAGTGCCGGGCGTGCAGCTCACCAACGAAGGGGATAACCGCAAAGGGGTGAGCATTCGCGGCCTCAGCAGCGGCTATACGCTGATCCTCGTTGACGGCAAACGCGTTAACTCGCGCAACGCCGTTTTCCGCCACAACGATTTTGACCTCAACTGGATCCCGGTTGATGCCATTGAGCGTATCGAAGTGGTGCGCGGGCCGATGTCTTCCCTCTATGGTTCCGACGCCCTCGGCGGCGTGGTCAATATCATCACCAAAAAAGTCGGTCAGCAGTGGACGGGCACCCTCAGCGCGGATACCACCATTCAGGAACACCGCGATCGCGGCGATACGTACAACGGTCAGTTCTTTACCAGCGGCCCGCTGATTGACGGCGTGCTGGGGATGAAAGCCTACGGCAGCCTTGCAAAGCGCGCCAAGGACGATCAGCAGGCTTCCAGCAACGCAGCTGGCGAAACGCCGCGTATTGAAGGCTTCACCAGCCGCGACGGCAACGTCGAATTCGCCTGGACGCCCAATGATAATCAGGACATCACCGCAGGCTACGGTTTTGACCGCCAGGATCGGGATTCCGACTCTCTTGACCGCAACCGCCTTGAGCGCCAGAACTACTCCCTGAGCCACAACGGCCGCTGGGATGTCGGCAATAGCGAGCTGAAATTCTACGGCGAGAAAGTGGATAATAAAAATCCGGGCCAGGCCGGAACGATCACATCTGAGAGTAACTCGGTGGATGGCAAATACGTTCTGCCGCTGGGCATGATCAACCAGCTGCTGACCTTCGGCGGCGAATGGCGTCACGATAAGCTGAAAGATCCGGTCAACCTGAGCAGCGGCGGTAAATCCACTTCCGCCAGCCAGTACGCGCTGTTCCTGGAAGATGAATGGCGGATAATCGAACCTCTGGCCTTAACCACCGGCATCCGTATGGACGATCACCAGACCTATGGCGATCACTGGAGCCCGCGTGCTTATCTGGTGTATAACGCCACCGATACCGTGACCGTGAAGGGCGGCTGGGCGACGGCATTTAAAGCGCCATCCCTGCTGCAGCTGAACCCGGACTGGACCACCAACTCCTGCCGCGGCTCGTGCAGCATTATCGGTAACCCGGATCTGAAACCGGAAACCAGCGAAAGCTTCGAACTGGGTCTTTACTATCGCGGCGAAGAGGGCTGGCTTGAAGGCGTGGAAGGAAGCGTCACCACCTTCCAGAATAACGTTGACGATATGATCGATATCCTGCGTACTTCCAGCGCCAGCGAAGCGCCGGGCTACCCGAATTTTGTCGGCTGGAAAACGGTGAACGGTAAGCGCGTGCCGGTATTCCGCTACTTCAACGTCAATAAGGCGCGTATCAAAGGGGTAGAAACTGAATTGAAGGTGCCGTTCGGCGACGAATGGAAGCTGACGGTAAACTACACCTACAACGATGGTCGCGACCTGAGTAACGGCGGCGATAAACCGCTACAAACGCTGCCGTTCCATACCGCTAACGGTACCCTCGACTGGAAACCGCTGGACGACTGGTCCTTCTACGTCACCGCCAACTATACCGGCGAACAGCGTTCGGTCAGCGCGACGGGCAAAACGCCCGGCGGCTACACCATGTTTGATATCGGCGCGGCCTGGAACGTCACCAAAAACGTCAAGCTGCGCTCCGGGGTACTCAACGTGGGCGATAAGGATCTGAGCCGCGACGACTATAGCTATACGGAAGAAGGGCGCCGCTACTTTATGGCCGTCGATTACCGCTTCTGACCGGGCGATAAAAGAGGGCTGGCAGATTTCCCTGCCAGCCCTCGCTAAAGGCGCTCAGGGTGAAGCCAGACGGAAAAGCGGTGGGCGAACCCACCGCTCCAGGTGGCTACTTACCGGATTCGTAAGCCATAAAAGCAGCTACCTCCCTGTTCGTATCGCGGTAGCGAATTTCGCAAAGCGATTTTCTTACCATCAGGGTGAACGCTAATAGCGTGATACACACGATGAGCAGACACCAGATCGGGACGTTGGGCGGTACCTTCATGGTTTGTTCTCCTTGCCTTACGGCGGGTAAGAGACTAACCTGATGTTGTCTAGGCATCGGGACAGCCTCGTGGGTGATTACATTACCTTCGGGGCTTTCTTCTTTCTGCCTCAGCACAACGGTAAAACTCAATCCTGCTCTGAGGCGAAAGCCTCAAGCGCCGCCAAAAATCATACCCCCGACGACGGAAAATACACTATCTCTCTGTATATATTAGTTTTTATGACTATTGGATGATGAGGCATTTTGCGTATCAATGCGCCGGGAAGGTGCTTCACGACGCATTGAAAGGATCAGGAGAAGAGGTGCCGGGCATGGAAGCGCAGGTGGTCCTCAATAAATGAGGCGATAAAGTAGTAGCTGTGATCGTACCCGGGCTGAATACGCAGGGTTAACGGCCAGCTTTTCTGACGCGCGGTTTCCGCCAGCACCGCCGGCTGCAGCTGTTCGGCGAGGAATGTATCGCTATCGCCCTGGTCAATCAGGGTTGGAATCGCATCTGACTCGCTGCTGGCCTGCATTAACGCGCAGCTGTCCCAGGCCTGCCAGGCCGCTTCATCCGCTCCCAGATAGGCGGTAAACGCTTTTTTGCCCCAGGGAACCTGGGTCGGGTTAACGATAGGCGCGAACGCGGAAACGCTGACGAAGCGGCCCGGATTCTTCAGCGCCATCACCAGCGCGCCGTGGCCGCCCATGGAATGCCCGCTGATGGCGCAGCGGTCGCTGAGATTAAACTCGCGGGCAATCAGCTGCGGCAGCTCGTCGCGAAGGTAATCGTACATGCGGAAATGCGCGGACCACGGCGCCTGGGTGGCATTGAGATAAAAGCCAGCGCCTTTCCCCAGATCGTAAGCGCTATCGTCGGCAACGTTATCACCGCGCGGACTGGTGTCCGGCATCACCAGCGCAATGCCCAGTTCGGCGGCGACGCGCTGAGCGCCCGCTTTGGTGGTGAAGTTTTCATCGTTGCAGGTCAGGCCGGAGAGCCAGTAGAGAACCGGCGGCGGCGCGTCAGCGGCGGCGGGAGGTAAAAAGATGCTGAAGGTCATTGCGCAGTTCAGCGTTGCGGAGTCGTGCCGCCAGCGTTGCTGCCGACCTTCAAAACAGCGGTGCTCTTCGAGCAGTTCCATGCAGGGCTCCTTAAGTGTCTCAGGCGTAATTTTCCATAATACAGATATTTCATGCCCTCGTGAGTAACTTTCACTTCCTCCTTTTCGGAACGTATTGCATCATTAATGCAACTTTTAACCAACATGCTGACCTTGCCGCAGCGGCAGGCGTCGCGCTATGGGTCGGCGATTGGCTTGGTTGCGGCAAGGTGAGCAGGGCGTTGCGTGACGCATCGTAGTGCGCTGGTCTGGCGGCGTGGAACGAGAGGTGACGCCAATTTCAACAATTATCGATGCGGCTACTGGATTCTGTGCGTCACCTCACGCACAATGAATACAAACTTTGCCCTCAGAAGAGCAAAGAGCGCCACACCTGCAGGAGAACAAAAATGTCATCACTGAGTAAAGAAGCCATACTCGTTCATGAAGCGCTGGTCGCTCGTGGGCTGGAGACGCCGCTGCGTCCGCCAGTACAAGAAATTGATAATGAAACTCGCAAGCGTCTGATCGCCGGACACATGACCGAGATTATGCAGCTGTTAAACCTTGATCTAAGTGATGACAGCCTGATGGAGACCCCGCATCGCATCGCCAAAATGTACGTCGATGAGATCTTCTCCGGACTGGACTACGCCCGGTTCCCCAAAATCACCGTCATCGAAAATAAGATGCAGGTTGATGAAATGGTGACCGTGCGCGATATCACCCTGACCAGCACCTGTGAACACCATTTTGTGACCATTGACGGCAAAGCCACGGTGGCCTATATCCCGAAAGATTCGGTGATTGGCCTGTCGAAAATTAACCGTATCGTGCAGTTCTTCTCCCAGCGTCCGCAGGTGCAGGAGCGGCTGACGCAGCAGATCCTCACCGCGCTGCAAACGCTGCTGGGGACCAGCAACGTCGCGGTTTCCATCGATGCGGTGCACTACTGCGTGAAAGCGCGCGGCATTCGCGATGCCACCAGCGCCACCACCACCACGTCGCTGGGCGGCCTGTTTAAATCCAGCCAGAATACCCGCCAGGAGTTCCTGCGCGCCGTACGTCACCACAACTAAAACGGAGCAGGGTACATGGAGAGAAATGTCACGCTGGACTTTGTCCGCGGCGTCGCCATCCTCGGTATCCTGCTACTGAATATCAGCGCCTTCGGTTTACCGAAGGCCGCTTACCTCAACCCGGCGTGGTCCGGGAACATTTCCGCCAGCGACGCCTGGACCTGGGCGATTCTCGATCTGCTGGCGCAGGTCAAATTCCTGACCCTATTCGCCCTGCTGTTTGGCGCCGGACTTCAGCTTCTGCTGCCGCGCGGCAAGCGCTGGATCCAGTCGCGCCTGACGCTGCTGGCGCTGCTTGGCTTTATTCACGGACTGTTTTTCTGGGACGGCGATATTCTGCTGGCCTATGCGCTGGTCGGGCTGGTGGGCTGGCGAATGGTGCGCGACGCGCACGATGTCAAATCGCTGTTTAATACCGGCGTGGTGCTGTACGTTATCGGCGTGGCGGTACTGCTGTTGCTGGGATTGATTTCCGGCAATACGCCCAATCGTTCGTGGCTGCCGGACGCGGCAAATTTGCAGTACGAGCAGTACTGGAAGCTAAAAGGCGGCTTTGAAGCGGTGAGCAATCGTGCGGATATGCTGTCGGATAACCTGCTGGCGCTGGGCGCGCAGTACGGCTGGCAGCTGGCCGGTATGATGCTGATGGGCGCCGCGCTGATGCGCAGCGGCTGGCTCAAAGGGCAGTTCAGCCTTCACCACTATCGGCGTACCGGCGGGCTGCTGATTGCGGCCGGAATGGCGGTCAACTTGCCCTCGATTATTGCCCAGTGGCATCTTGGCTGGGACTACCGCTGGTGCGCATTTTTGCTACAGGCGCCGCGGGAGCTGGGCGCGCCGCTGCAAACCATCGGCTACGCGGCGCTGGCCTGGGGCTTCTGGCCGCAGCTGTGTCAGAGTCGTCTGGTGGGGGCGATTGCCTGCGTCGGGCGCATGGCGCTAACCAACTATCTGCTGCAGACCCTGATTTGCACCACCCTGTTCTACCGCTTCGGCCTGTTTATGAAGTATGACCGCTTACAGCTGTTAGCCTTCGTACCGGCCGTATGGGCGGTTAATCTTCTCTTCTCGTGGTTTTGGCTACGTCATTTCCGTCAAGGGCCCGTTGAGTGGCTATGGCGTCAATTCACCCTGCGTGCGTCGGGGACATCATTAAAAGATACATCCAGATAACGATCTGGATCACAATCATTAACAAAATGGATGTAACCGTTTCCATCCCTGTGACCTCACTCACGTAGCGTACGGCACGTCGCTGCCAGAATAGCCTCCTTGCTGAACACAGGAGGTGAGTGTGACGTACTGCAATGCTCTACAGGTCGGTGAGTATGATCACCATTCGTGATGTCGCCCGCCAGGCGGGTGTTTCCGTCGCGACGGTTTCGCGCGTGCTGAATAACAGCGCGCTGGTGAGCCCGGATACGCGAGAAGCGGTAATGAAGGCGGTAACGCTGTTGGGCTATCGGCCGAACGCCAACGCGCAGGCGCTGGCGACGCAGGTCAGCGATACCATCGGCGTGGTCGTGATGGACGTGTCGGACGCCTTTTTTGGCGCGCTGGTCAAAGCGGTTGATACCGTCGCCCAGCAGCATCAGAAATATGTGCTAATCGGCAACAGCTATCATGAAGCGGAAAAAGAGCGTAACGCCATTGAGGTGCTGATTCGCCAGCGCTGTTCAGCGCTGATCGTCCACTCTAAAGCGCTGAGCGACGCGGAGCTGGGGGATTTTATGGAGCATATGCCGGGAATGGTGCTGATTAACCGCATCGTGCCGGGATACGCCCACCGCTGCGTTGGGCTGGATAACGTCAGCGGTGCGCTGATGGCGACCCGCATGCTGCTCAATCATGGTCACCAGCGCATCGGCTACCTCTCTTCCAATCACGGCATTGAAGATGATGATTTACGGCGAGAAGGGTGGTTAAGGGCGTTACATGAACACGGCATTGTCGCTCCCGAAAGCTGGGTGGGATCCGGGTCGCCGGATATGCAGGGCGGTGAGGCGGCGATGGTCGAACTGCTGGGGCGCAACCTTGGTCTGAGCGCGGTTTTCGCCTACAACGACAGTATGGCGGCCGGCGCGCTCACGACGCTTAAAGATAACGGCATTGCCGTACCGCAGCATCTTTCGCTGATCGGTTTTGATGATATCCCCATTTCCCGTTACACCGACCCGCAGCTGACGACGGTCCGTTATCCGATTATGTCGATGGCGAAACTGGCGACAGAGCTGGCGCTACAGGGCGCGGCGGGAAAGCTGGATCGTGACGCCAGCCACTGCTTTATGCCGACGCTGGTGCGCCGACATTCGGTGGCGCAGAGGCAAATTGTGGGGCCGATCACTAACTAATTATCTGCCTGATGTAACCGCTTTCAATATGTGAGTGATTTCACAGTTTGTTAACATTAAGCTGACTATGATTGCTGCGTTTACAAGTCTGAACATACTATGTCACGGTGATTAATCACTTTTACAGCAGTAATCGGCGGTTAAACGATTAATAAAGCCGTTTTTCAGGAGCGTTACCCTACACGGAAGACAGAATTACAGTCGTGAATGTCGCTGTGCAGTAACATAAATGTAACTCTCGCCAGCCATTTTCACACCAAAGACCCTGCATAATAAAACCGGAGATTCCATGAATAAGAAGGTGTTAACCCTGTCTGCTGTAATGGCTAGCATGTTATTTGGCGCCGCGGCTCACGCAGCAGATACCCGTATCGGCGTGACGATTTATAAATACGACGACAACTTTATGTCGGTGGTGCGTAAGGCAATTGAAAAAGATGGCAAATCAGCGCCGGATGTTCAGCTGCTGATGAATGACTCGCAAAACGACCAGTCCAAGCAGAACGATCAGATTGACGTCCTGCTGGCAAAAGGGGTGAAGGCGCTGGCGATTAACCTGGTTGACCCGGCGGCGGCGGGGACGGTCATCGACAAAGCGCGTGGCCAGAACGTGCCGGTGGTGTTCTTTAACAAAGAACCTTCCCGCAAGGCGCTGGATAGCTACGATAAAGCGTACTACGTCGGTACCGACTCAAAAGAGTCCGGCGTGATTCAGGGTGACCTGATTGCCAAGCACTGGAAAGCGAACCCGAACTGGGATCTGAATAAAGACGGCCAGATTCAGTTTGTCCTGCTGAAGGGCGAGCCGGGCCATCCGGATGCGGAAGCGCGTACCACCTACGTTATTAAAGAGCTGAACGATAAAGGCTTCAAAACTCAGCAGCTGGCGTTAGATACCGCCATGTGGGATACCGCTCAGGCGAAAGATAAGATGGATGCCTGGCTGTCTGGCCCGAATGCCAACAAAATTGAAGTCGTCATCGCTAACAACGATGCGATGGCCATGGGCGCGGTAGAAGCGCTGAAGGCCCACAATAAGAGCAGCATTCCGGTATTCGGCGTCGATGCGCTGCCTGAAGCGCTGGCGCTGGTGAAATCCGGCGCCATGGCGGGTACCGTACTGAACGATGCCAACAATCAGGCGAAAGCCACCTTCGATCTGGCGAAAAACCTGGCCGATGGAAAAGAACCGGCTGCCGGTACTCAATGGAAAATTGATAATAAGATTGTCCGCGTACCGTACGTTGGCGTTGATAAAGATAATCTGAGCGAATTTATCGGTAAGTAATCGCTTAATAAGCTGCGGGCGTACGCGCTTGTACGCCCGATTATTCCTGATACAGAACCCGTCCCGGCTCGTCGTTAATGCGTCGGCTGGGGTATGCACGCACGCAGCCAGGTATAACTATGGTCAGCAATAATAGCGAACGGTCAGGCGAATATTTGTTGGAAATGAGCAACATCAACAAATCGTTTCCTGGCGTCAAGGCTCTCGATAATGTGAACCTCAAGGTTCGTCCCCACTCTATTCACGCGTTAATGGGGGAGAACGGCGCGGGCAAATCTACATTATTAAAATGCCTATTTGGAATCTATCAAAAAGATTCCGGCAGTATTCTTTTTCAGGGACAAGAGATCGATTTCCATTCGGCTAAAGAAGCCCTGGAAAACGGTATTTCAATGGTTCATCAGGAATTAAACCTGGTCTTACAACGTTCGGTAATGGACAACATGTGGTTGGGACGTTATCCCACCAAAGGCGTGTTTGTCGATCAGGACAAAATGTATCGTGATACCAAAGCGATTTTCGATGAGCTGGATATTGATATCGACCCGCGCGCTCGCGTCGGAACGTTATCGGTATCGCAAATGCAGATGATTGAAATTGCGAAGGCATTTTCCTATAACGCCAAAATTGTGATTATGGATGAGCCGACTTCTTCGTTAACCGAAAAAGAGGTCAACCATCTGTTTAAAATTATCCGCAAGCTGAAAGAGCGCGGCTGCGGCATAGTCTATATTTCTCACAAAATGGAAGAGATCTTCCAGCTGTGCGATGAAATTACCATCCTGCGCGACGGCCAGTGGATTGCCACCCAGCCGCTGGAAGGGCTGGATATGGATAAGATCATCGCGATGATGGTGGGCCGCTCCCTCAATCAGCGCTTCCCGAACAAGGAGAATAAGCCGGGTGAGGTAATTCTTGAGGTGCGCAATTTAACCTCACTGCGCCAGCCATCGATTCGCGATGTCTCTTTCGATCTGCACAAAGGCGAAATCCTGGGGATTGCCGGACTGGTTGGCGCGAAACGTACCGATATCGTCGAGACGTTATTTGGTATTCGCGAGAAGGCCGGCGGGACGATCAAGCTGCACGGTAAGAAGATTAATAACCATAGCGCCAATGAAGCCATCAACCACGGCTTTGCGCTGGTGACCGAAGAGCGCCGTTCGACGGGAATTTATGCCTACCTGGATATCGGTTTTAACTCGCTGATCTCCAATATTAAGAAATACAAGAATAAGGTTGGA
The DNA here is from genome assembly GCF_015139575.1 of Klebsiella michiganensis. Lineage (GTDB taxonomy): Bacteria > Pseudomonadota > Gammaproteobacteria > Enterobacterales > Enterobacteriaceae > Klebsiella > Klebsiella michiganensis. The sequence goes on from NZ_AP022547.1 coordinate 1,792,372, forward strand.
TTGCTGGATAATTCACGCATGAAAAGCGATACCCAATGGGTGATTGATTCGATGCGCGTGAAAACCCCGGGGCAGCACACGCAAATTGGTTCGTTGTCCGGTGGTAACCAACAAAAAGTGATTATCGGTCGCTGGCTATTGACCCAGCCGGAAATTCTGATGCTCGATGAACCCACGCGCGGCATTGACGTTGGGGCGAAGTTCGAAATTTACCAGCTGATCGCCGAGCTGGCAAAAAAAGACAAAGGAATCATTATTATTTCCTCCGAGATGCCGGAGCTGCTGGGTATTACTGACCGTATTCTGGTAATGAGCAATGGTCTTGTTGCCGGAATTGTTGAGACTAAAACCACCACGCAAAACGAAATTCTCCGTCTTGCGTCGTTGCACCTTTAAGATCAGGGGCTCCTCATGAGTGCGTTAAATAAAAAGAGTTTTCTCACCTATTTGAAAGAAGGTGGGATTTACGTGGTTCTTTTAGTATTGCTGGCCATTATTATTTTCCAGGATCCGACTTTCTTAAGTTTGCTGAACTTAAGTAATATTCTGACCCAGTCTTCGGTGCGTATTATTATCGCTCTCGGCGTGGCCGGACTTATTGTCACCCAGGGAACCGACCTATCAGCCGGACGCCAGGTCGGCCTGGCGGCGGTTATCGCCGCCACGATGCTGCAGGCGGTGGACAATGCCAATAAGGTGTTCCCGGAGATGGCTACGATGCCGATCCCGCTGGTTATCCTGCTGGTGTGTGCGATCGGCGCGGTCATTGGTCTTATCAACGGTATTATCATCGCTTACCTGAACGTGACGCCGTTTATCACCACCCTCGGCACGATGATCATCGTTTACGGTATCAACTCCCTGTATTACGACTTTGTTGGCGCGTCGCCGATTTCCGGCTTCGATAGCCACTTCTCGCAGTTTGCCCAGGGGTTTATCGCGCTGGGCTCATTCCGCCTGTCGTATATCACCTTCTATGCGCTGATTGCCGTGTTCTTCGTATGGATCCTGTGGAACAAGACCCGCTTTGGTAAAAATATTTTTGCTATCGGCGGTAACCCGGAAGCGGCGAAGGTCTCCGGCGTCAACGTCGCCCTGAACCTGCTGATGATTTATGCGCTCTCCGGCGTGTTCTACGCGTTCGGCGGGCTGCTGGAAGCCGGACGTATCGGTTCGGCGACCAACAACCTTGGCTTTATGTATGAACTGGATGCGATTGCCGCCTGCGTGGTCGGCGGCGTATCGTTCAGCGGCGGCGTCGGTACCGTATTTGGCGTGGTGACCGGGGTGATAATCTTCACCGTCATCAACTACGGTCTGACCTATATCGGCGTGAACCCGTACTGGCAGTACATCATTAAAGGGGCGATTATCATCTTCGCCGTGGCGCTGGATTCGCTTAAGTATGCGCGGAAGAAGTAACGATTAGTGAATGAAGGCAGGCGTCAGTTCAGGCGTCTGCCTTTTGCATTTTCTGGATGATAATTTGCCGCCTTCCTGCCACTCGAATTATTCAGGGTATCTATCCTCAGTATCCCGATACTCACTCGCGTAATCAGAAAAGTATTCCCGCTCGATAAGACGCCAGTTATCACGCTCACTTTATGGAGGCTTTACTTCTCTTTTTTCTGCAGCTCCAGCAGCTGCTGCGGCGTGACCGCCGGATAGGACTGTGCGCCGTCGGGAACTTCCTGCAGCGCGGGAATCGGGATCAGCGGGCCTAAAAAGCGCGGTTCGCGTTTAAAAATATAGAGATCCGCCAGCGCGCCGAAGCGGGCGCCGAACTCGCGCAGGCGAACGCTCCACATATCCTTCGGCGACGGCACCGCGTAGCACTGCGCCTGAATCCCCATATGCAGGGCAATAAACAGCGCGCGCTCGCAGTGGAAGCGTTGGGTAATAATAATAAAGTCGTTAGTATCGAAGACTTTACGGGTGCGGACAATCGAATCGAGCGTACGGAAACCCGCATAGTCCAGCACAATATCCGCCGGATCGACGCCGGCTTTAATCAAATCGCGGCGCATGGTCATCGGCTCGTTATAGCTTTGCAGCGCGTTATCGCCGCTGAGCAGCAGATAGTTCACCTTGCCGCTGTTGTAGGCGTTCAGCGCACCCTGAATCCGGTAACGATAATATTGGTTGATAACCCCGGTACGGTAGTACTTGGCGGTACCGAGCACGACGCCGACCTGGCGGTAGGGCAGGTCCTGTAGCTCATCGTAAATATAGGGAGAGGTTTTCCAGCTCATCCAGCGGTCGAGTCCCAACACGGTTAACAGCAGCAAGCCGAACAGGACTAACAGGCTGTATAACACACGCTTTAACATGGACCTGGCTCAATAGTGGACGAAGGAAGCTTCAGGCTACTTTACCCGTCGGGCAAGCGCAAGAAACCGTCGTTTAATTGCGGGGATTTTCAACAGCGCGGGCCGTTTGGCCCGCAGAATGTGACTAACCTAACAGTACGCGATCGATATTATGGCAGCCCAGCGCCTTCAGCGTCGCCGCGGTGGCGTCCCACTGGATAAGCGCCGCATCGGCCTTCTCGGCCAGGATCGCGCGCTGGATATCCGGGTAATCGTATCCGTTGAGGCTCAGCAGATTCAGCGCACCCTGCAGCGGGGGCAGCGTCGGGTTAAAGGCGGCGTTTTCGGCATAGCTACCGGTGAAAAGAGTACCGTCTTTCAGCTCCAGCGCAACGCCGGATGGTGAGTTGCTGTAAGGCATATGGCAACGGTTGGCCGCCTGAATCGCCGCCTGAGCCAGCGCGTCGCCGCTGAGCGGGAAGCCGTGGTCCTGCTCATCCATCAGCAGGGTTTTTATGTCCAGATCTTTCGGGCCGAAAGCGTCCGGCAAATAGTACTGCAGCGAATGCGCTTCGCGCCCGGGAAGGTGGATGCGCAGCGACAGGCCGCTGTTCAGTTCGTTCATAAACTGACGACAGTGGCCGCAGGGGGTGTAGTTCACGGTAATCGCCCGCAGGGATTTTTCGCCGCGCAGCCAGGCGTGGCTGATGGCGCTTTGTTCGGCGTGCACGGTTTGCTGCATGGTGGCGCCGAGAAATTCCATATTGCCGCCGAAGTACCAGGTACCGCTGATGCCGCGGGCAATCGCGCCGACGTTAAAATGCGACAGATCGGCCCGCGCGCAGGCCGCCGCCAGCGGCAATAAAGCAAAGGCCAGCGCGTCTTCATCCAGCCCCGTCGCGCTTTGCAGCGCTGCCACCTGGTCTGCATTCAGCAGGGCCGGGAAATGCGGGTCGGCCAGCATCGGGGCGATGGCCGCTTGCAGGTCCGCCGCCAGTTGGGGAAGAACAGCTTGAAAACGTGGGTGCATGGCGTTGCCTCATAACAATGTAATGGAAATCTAGTGTACGGGTGGTTACAACCTGTATATGTGATAAACATCTCATTGTCATTGCAACTAATCTGTGTTGCATTTAAAAATGTGATTCAAATCACATTTAACCAACCACTGCTAAAATGAGCGGAAACAAAAACGGCGCGACCAGCGAGGTAATAATCCCGCAAAGCACCAGCGCCAGCGAGCTGAACGCCCCTTCCTGATAGTCGAGCTCAGCGCAGCGGGCGGTCCCCAGGGCGTGGGATGCGGTACCCATCGACAGCCCGCGCGAGGCCTTGGTGCGGATGCGCATCACATTCAGCAGGGTGTGGCCAAAGACCGCGCCGAGAATGCCGACGAAAATAACGCAGACCGCGCTGATCGCCGGGATCCCGCCAATGCTGCTGCTCACCGCCATGGCAATCGGCGTCGTCACCGATTTCGGCAAAATAGAGGCGGCAATCTGCGGGGTTGCGCCCATCATCAGGGCAACGGTAGTGCCGGTGACCATCGCCACCACGCTGCCGATAAAGCAGATGGTGATGATTGACTTCCAGCGGGCGCGGATTTGGTGCAGCTGCTCATACAAAGGAAAGGCCAACGCCACCACCGCCGGCTGCAGCAGGTCGTTAAGAATTTTGCTGCCCTGGAAATAGCGCTCGTAGGAGATGCCGGTAATCAGCAGAAAAGGTATCAGCACCACCATCGCGACCAGCAGCGGGTTGAGAAGCGGAAATTTAAACCGCGCCGCCAGCCTGCGGGCAAGGAAAAAGACGGCCAGGGTTAACGGCAGTGACCACCAGATTTCATGGATCATTTTTCACTTCCTTTTTGCCCAACCACTTTGCGCTCACCGTGAACCAGGTGTGAACTCCAGCTGACCACTAAAAAGACCACCAGCGTGCTTATCGCGCAGGAGACCACCACCGGGCCAAACTGCGCGCGCAGTAAATCCCAGTACTGCATGACGCCGACGCCAATAGGTACAAACAGCAGCGCCATATAGCGAATCAGGATGTTGCAGCCGGGGTTGACCCACTGTGCAGGCAAGATTTGCAGCGCCAGCAGAAAAAACAGAATCAACATGCCAATAATACTGCCGGGAATCGCGATCGGCAGGAGCGAAGAGAGAAAAATGCCCGCATACAGGCAGGCGTAGATGAGCACGAAAGCGCGCAGATACTGCCAGATAATAATCAGTGATTTACTCATGGTAATAACCCTTGATGAACCGCATTCATCATACAATTAAAGCCAAAAATGTGCTACCGATCACATCATGAATTCTGCGCATACCTGCGATAGAGACCGTGAACACCGGACCGGGCGACGGTCAGAGTGAAGATTGCAGGGACAGGCAATGGAGAAATCGGCTCAGCGCCAGCGACGGCGCTTCACTTTTTCGCCAGAACACCCCAACGCTACCTTTTTGTTCAATGCGCGGCAAATTAAGAATCGCCAGCTGGCGCTGGGCCGCGTAGCGCTGCGCCAGGCGCAGTGAGAGAATCGAGACCATATCGCTGCTCTGCAGCAGATTGCTGGTGACGTTCATCGAGGCGGACTCAATGGTGTTTTCCGGCAGCATCACGCCGTTATCCACCAGCGCGTTGTCGATGCTCAGGCGAATTGGCGTGCCGGTGGGCCAGACGATCCAGCGCCACGGAGAGAGGTCGGCCCAGCTTAATCGCGATTTCTCGGCCAGCGGGTGATCGGGGCGGGCGACAAAGCAGACCGGTTCGGTGTAGAGCACCCGGTAGCTCAGCGGCAGCTCCAGCGCCCGCCCGCCGACGCGCCCGACGACGACATCCACCACGCCGGCGAGCAGGTCGTTAAGCAGCGGCGTCATCACTTTCTCTTCGATATTCAGGTGCAGGGTCGGCATCTCTTTCAGCAGTTCGAGGATCGCCTGTGAGACGCAGTCGGTCGCCACCGGCGAACAGCCGATCATCAGGCTGCCCACCTGTCCGCCCTGTTTAAAACGCTCGATTTCATACTGCGAACGCGACATATCGTTAATCAGCCGCTGGGCGTGCTGAAGCAGCAGCTTTCCGCCTTCGGTCGGGCGCAGACCTTTGCTGTGGCGTTCGAACAAAACCATGCCGACTTCGTCTTCAAACTGGCTGAGCCATTTGGAGAGCGCGGGCTGAGTAATGTTCATCATTTTCGCCACCTGCGTGAGATTGCCTTGCTCCCCCAGCGCCACCAGCATCTGTAAATGGTGCAGCTTCAGTTTCTGCGTCCAGTCTGCCATCAGCGATAACCTCCAGGTTATGTCTATGCCCGAAATACCATTGTACATTTCATTGCCAGAGTTACAAACTCGCAACATAAAAGAAATAAATACAACATCTACCCCTACCTGCTCTGAGGCATAATCATGACTCAACGACTTGAACTACAAAAACTACTCAACGCTGCGCCGGTCGGCGCCCGACAGTGGCGCGTGATTATCTGCTGTTTCCTGGTGGTGATGCTTGATGGCTTCGATACCGCCGCGATTGGTTTTATTGCGCCGGATATCCGCAGCCACTGGCAATTAACCGCCGGTGACCTCGCGCCGCTATTTGGCGCAGGCTTGCTGGGCCTGACCGCCGGGGCGCTGCTCTGCGGTCCGCTCTCCGACCGCTTTGGCCGCAAACGGGTGATTGAGTTCTGCGTCGCGCTGTTCGGCCTGTTCAGCCTGCTTTCCGCGTTTGCCCCCGATCTACAGATGCTGGTGTTCCTGCGTTTTCTGACCGGTCTCGGCCTCGGTGGCGCGATGCCTAATACCATTACCATGACCTCGGAATATCTGCCCGCCCGGCGGCGCGGGGCGCTGGTGACCCTGATGTTTTGTGGATTCACCCTCGGCTCGGCCTTCGGCGGCGTGGTCAGCGCGCAGCTGGTCCCGCTGATTGGCTGGCACGGTATTCTGGTGCTGGGCGGCGTTTTGCCGCTGCTGCTGGCGGTGGCGCTGATACCGCTGCTTCCCGAATCTCCGCGCTGGCAGATCCGTCGCCAGCTCCCGCAGGCGGTGATTGCCAAAAACGTTAGTGCCATAACCGGCGAACGCTATACCGATACCTATTTCTGGCTTGATGAGCCTGCCGCAGGGGCGAAGGGCAGCATCAGCCAGCTGTTCGCCGGGCGCCAGCTGGCCATCACCTTAATGCTATGGGTGGTGTTCTTTATGAGCCTGCTGATTATCTATCTGCTCTCCAGCTGGATGCCCACGCTGCTTAACCACCGCGGGATTGATTTACAGCACGCTTCGTGGGTCACCGCCGCCTTCCAGATTGGCGGCACCTTTGGCGCGCTGCTGCTCGGCGCGCTGATGGATCGCTACAACCCGTATCGGGTGCTGGCGCTGAGCTACGGCCTGGGGGCGGTCTGTATCGTCATGATTGGCCTGAGCGAGAACGGCCTGTGGCTGATGGCGCTGGCGATTTTCGGCACCGGGATTGGCATCAGCGGCTCGCAGGTAGGGCTGAATGCGCTAACCGCTACGCTGTATCCCACCCAAAGCCGCGCGACCGGGGTGAGCTGGTCAAACGCGGTCGGCCGCTGCGGCGCCATCGTCGGCTCGCTCTCCGGCGGCGTGATGATGGCGATGAATTTCTCTTTTGACACCCTGTTTTTTGTTATCGCAGTACCGGCCGTCGTTAGCGCCGTGATGCTTGTCCTGCTGACGCTTGCCGTCCGCAACCCAACATCTGTACCTGCCGCGTTGCCTTCTGCGGGCATCGTGAATAAATAAGGAGAACGCTCATGACTCAATCTTCAATGGAAATCAATAAAGACCGTCAGCAGTACTATCAGCATATTTCCGGCCAAAACCTGACGCCGCTTTGGGAATCCCTGCACCACCTGGTGCCGAAAACGCCGAATGCCACCTGCGCCCCGGCCTACTGGAATTATCAGGAGATTCGTCCGCTGCTGATGAAAAGCGGCGAGCTGATTGGCGCGAAAGAGGCGATACGCCGCGTGCTGGTGCTGGAGAACCCGGCGCTGCGCGGACAGTCATCGATTACCTCCTCGCTGTATGCCGGATTACAGCTGATTATGCCCGGTGAGGTGGCGCCAAGCCATCGTCATAACCAGTCGGCGCTGCGCTTTGTGGTTGAAGGTGAAGGGGCATTTACCGCCGTCGATGGCGAACGCACCGCCATGCGCGCCGGCGACTTTATTCTGACGCCGCAGTGGCGCTGGCACGATCACGGCAATCCCGGCAATGAGCCGGTGGTCTGGCTCGACGGCCTCGACCTGCCGCTGGTGAACTATCTGGGCTGCGGCTTCGCTGAGGATTACCCGGAAGATCAGCAGCCGGTGACCCGCAAAGAGGGAGACTACCTGCCGCGCTACGCCGCCAATATGCTGCCGCTGCGCCATCAGGTCGGTAACTCTTCGCCCATCTTTAACTATCGCTACGACCGCAGCCGCGAAGCGCTGCACGACCTGACGCGTATGGGCGATGCCGACGAGTGGGACGGCTATAAAATGCGCTACGTCAACCCGGTTACCGGCGGCTATCCGATGCCGTCGATGGGCGCCTTCCTGCAGCTGTTACCGAAAGGGTTTACCTCACGCGCGGCGAAAACCACCGACAGCACTATCTATCACGTGGTGGAAGGTAGCGGCCAGGTCACCATTGGCGAACAGACCTTCGCCTTCCAGGCAAAAGATATCTTCGTGGTGCCGACCTGGCACGCCGTCTCTTTTAACTCTGCCGAAGATACCGTGTTATTCAGCTTTTCGGACCGTCCCGTGCAGGAAGCGCTCGGCCTGTTCCGCGAAGCGCGTTATTAAAAATGAAGAATAAGGAATCCATCATGACTCAATACGTTTTTGCACCCCAGGCCCCGATTAGCGTTCCGGTTGTCGGCAGCGATGAGCAGTTCCCGGTGCGCCGCGTTTACTGCGTGGGCCGCAACTACGCCGCTCACGCGCGTGAAATGGGCTTTGACCCGGATCGCGAACCGCCGTTTTTCTTCTGTAAGCCAGCCGATGCGGTGGTGCCCGTCGCTGCGGGAGAGACGCTGGAGTTACCGTATCCGACGCAAACCGACAACTATCACTACGAAATTGAACTGGTGGTGGCGATTGGCAAGCGGGGAAGCGATATCCCGCTGGAGCAGGCCCATGAGTATATCTGGGGCTATGCCACGGGGCTGGATATGACCCGCCGCGATCGCCAGATGGAGATGCGCCAGATGGGCCGTCCGTGGGAGATTGGCAAAGCTTTTGACCTTTCCGCGCCGATTGCGCCGCTGCATAAAGCGGATACGGCGGACGTGAACCAGGCCGGAATTTGGCTGCAGGTAAACGGGGAAGATCATCAGCGCAGCGATATTCGTCACCTGATCTGGTCGGTCAATGAAACCATCAGCTATCTTTCCGGCTTCTTTGAGCTGCAGCCCGGCGATCTGATTTTCACCGGCACGCCGGAAGGCGTCGGCGCGGTGGTGAAAGGCGATGTCATCACCGGCAACGTAGATGGACTGACGCCAATCGCCGTGCGCGTGGTGTGAGGTGAATGATGAAGCTGTACAGTTTTTTCAATAGCTCAGCCTCCTACCGCGTGCGCATCGCGCTGGCGCTGAAAGGCATCGACTACCAGAGCGTGGGCGTCAATATCCGCATCGGTCAGCAGAACGCGCTGGAGTACCGGCGGCTGAATCCGGTTGGCCTGGTGCCAACGTTGATTACTGATGATGGTGAATCTCTCGGCCAGTCGCTGGCGATTGCCGACTGGCTGGATCGGCACTATCCGCAACCGCTGCTGCTGCCCCAGGAGGACAGCGCGCGGATGCGGGTCCTGGAGATTGTTTACGCCATCGCCTGCGATATTCATCCAATAAACAACATGCGCGTTTTACGCTACCTCAGCGACGAACTGAAGGTAAGCGAAGAGGAGAAAAAGCGCTGGTATGCGCACTGGATCCAGCAGGGATTCAGCGCCGTCGAGCAGCTATTGCGCCACGCGAAATCCGGCGCTTTTTGCGTGGGCGATGCGCCCACCCTGGCAGACTGCTGTCTGGTACCGCAGTGGGCCAACGCGCTGAGAATGGGCTGCGATCTCAGCCACTATCCGCGCTGCCAGGCGGTCTATGACGCCTGCACCCGGCTACCGGCGTTTATCGCCGCCGCGCCGGAAAACCAACAAGATAAGATCCCGGCTTAGGAGGCAACATGGCAAAAGTGATGCGAGCAATTATTGTCGGCGGTGGTATTGGCGGAGCGGCCACGGCGCTCTCTCTGGCGCGCCAGGGCATCAAAGTGATGCTGCTGGAAAAGGCGCATGAAATCGGCGAAATCGGCGCCGGGATCCAGCTTGGCCCTAACGCGTTCTCGGCGCTGGACAGCCTCGGCGTCGGCGAAGTCGCCCGCCAGCGGGCGGTATTTACCGACCATATCACCATGATGGATGCGGTAAGCGGCGAAGAGGTGGTGCATATTGAGACCGGACAGGCGTTCCGCGACCATTTTGGCGGGCCGTATGCGGTGATCCACCGGGTAGACATCCACGCCACCGTTTGGGAAGCGGCGCTGACCCATCCGGCCGTGGAGTATCGCACCTCGACCCAGGTGGTGGATATCCGCCAGACCGCCGATGACGTGACGGTTTTCGATGACAAAGGCAACAGCTGGACGGCGGATATCCTGATCGGCTGCGACGGCGGTAAGTCGGTTGTACGCCAGAGCCTGCTGGGCGATTCGCCGCGGGTGACCGGCCATGTGGTCTATCGCGCGGTGGTCGACGCCGCCGATATGCCGGACGATTTGCGCATTAACGCGCCGGTGCTGTGGGCGGGTCCGCACTGCCACCTGGTGCATTATCCGCTGCGCGGCGGCAAGCAGTACAATCTGGTGGTTACCTTCCACAGCCGGGAGAAAGAAGAGTGGGGCGTGCGCGACGGCAGTAAAGAAGAGGTGCTCTCCTACTTTAAAGGCATTCACCCGCGTCCCCGGCAGATGCTGGATAAGCCGACCTCCTGGCGGCGCTGGTCCACCGCCGACCGCGAGCCGGTAGAGAAATGGGGCAACGACCGCATCACGCTGGTTGGCGATGCCGCTCACCCGGTGGCGCAGTATATGGCCCAGGGGGCCTGTATGGCGCTGGAAGACGCGGTGACGCTGGGTAAAGCCCTGGCGCAGTGCGACGGCGACGCTGCCCGCGCTTTTGCGCTGTATGAGTCGGTACGTATTCCGCGTACCGCGCGGATCGTCTGGTCGACGCGTGAAATGGGGCGGGTCTATCACGCCGCCGGCGTTGAGCGCCAGGTACGCAACCTGCTGTGGAAAGGCAAGACCCAGAGCGAGTTTTATCGCGGCATCGAGTGGCTGTACGGCTGGAAAGAGGATAACTGCCTGGAACCACGTTAAGCGGTTGTGCATTTCCCGGGGCGCAGACAGAGGTGACCTTGTAGCCCGGCTAAGCGCAGCGCAAGCCGGGAAGCAGCAGCGCCGCCGCCGGGAAAACCGATCTTGGCCCCTTTCAACCCGCATCCAGAGGCGCTAACATAGCGCCTCTTTTTTCCGGGCAATGAAAAAACAATATGCGTGTATTACTGGCGCCGATGGAAGGCGTGCTCGATTCGCTGGTGCGCGAGCTGCTGACCGAAGTGAATGATTACGATCTCTGCATCACCGAATTCTTGCGCGTGGTGGATCAGCTCCTGCCGGTAAAATCGTTCTACAGATTGTGTCCGGAACTGCATAACAACAGCCTGACGCCGTCCGGCACCTGCGTGCGCGTACAGCTGCTCGGGCAGTATCCGCAGTGGCTGGCGGAAAACGCCGCTCGCGCGGTCGAACTCGGTTCCTGGGGCGTTGACCTTAACTGCGGCTGCCCGTCAAAACTGGTGAACGGCAGCGGCGGCGGGGCGACTCTGCTCAAAGATCCCGAGCTTATCTATCGCGGCGCCAAAGCGATGCGCGAGGCGGTTCCCGGCCATCTGCCGGTCACGGTAAAAGTTCGGCTTGGCTGGGACAGCGGCGAGCGGCGGTTTGAAATTGCCGATGCGGTCCAGCAGGCGGGCGCCAGCGAGCTGGTGGTTCACGGCCGCACCAAAGAGGATGGCTATAAAGCGGAACGCATTGACTGGCAGGCTATCGGCGAAATCCGTCAGCGCCTGACTATCCCGGTGGTGGCCAACGGTGAAATCTGGGACTGGCAAAGCGCCCAGGATTGCCTGGCCGCGACCGGCTGCGATGCGGTGATGATTGGCCGCGGCGCGCTGAACGTTCCAAACCTGAGCCGGGTGATAAAATATAACGAACCGCGTATGCCCTGGCCGCAGGTGGTCGAACTGCTGCAAAAATACACCCGTCTGGAAAAGCAGGGCGACACCGGCCTTTATCACGTCGCGCGGATAAAACAGTGGCTGAGCTATTTGCGTAAAGAGTATCTGGAAGCGGCTGACCTGTTCAGCGCGGTACGCACCCTACAGGATTCAACCAGCATAGCGCGCACGATTAACGACTGGCGTAGCTAAACTATCTGACCGGCATCACATTTTTTAGCTTGTCCCATTGAGATTACCCGGCGGACAGTGAAATACTCACTACCGATTGTTACTGCTCCGGCAGGCAAAACCTGATTTCCTGGCATCCGTCGGGGTCAGGTTTTTTTGTTTTTGGGGTTCATATGCAAATCGCCAAAGTACTTAATAATAATGTAGTGGTGGTTGTTGATGAGCAGCAGCGCGAACAGGTGGTCATGGGCCGAGGACTTGCCTTTCAGAAACGCGTTGGTGACTCTCTTGATGAAAGTAAAATTGAAAAGGTCTTCGCGCTGCAGAGCGATGAACTGGTTGGCCGTTTAGGTGAATTACTCAGTCAGATACCATTAGAAGTGATGACGACCTGCGATCGGATCATCGATCTGGCGCGCGGTCGTCTCGGTAAGTTACAGGATAGTTTGTACATTACCCTGACCGACCACTGCCACTTTGCGATTGAGCGGCAGAAGAAGGGCATCGCCATTCGTAATGTGCTGCTGTGGGAAATAAAGCGGCTGTATCCGAAGGAATTTGAGTTAGGGCAGGAAGCGCGGGCGATTATCGCCAAACGGCTCGGGGTTGAACTGGCCGAAGATGAAGCGGGTTTTATCGCCCTGCATCTGGTCACGGCGCAGCTCAACAGCGAAATGCCGGAAGTGATGCACGTCACCCGGGTCATGCAGGAGATCCTACAGCTGGTGAAGTATCAGCTGACGCTGAACTACGACGAAGAGTCGCTGAGCTACCAGCGCTTTGTCACCCATCTCAAGTTTTTCGCCCAGCGTATGCTGACGCGAACGGTGGTCGAAGATGATGATGTGACGCTGCACAGCGCGGTAAAGGATAACTACCCTAAAGCGTGGAAGTGTGCGGAAACCGTCGCCCGGCACCTGCAAAAGAGCTACCAGCGGCCGCTGACGACGGAAGAAATTATGTTTCTCGCCATTCATATTGAGCGGGTGAGAAAAGAGGGACGCTAAGCGCCGATCGGGCCTGGCGCATAGCTCCCGCGCTACAACTGGATTGTTACTGCATTACGCAGGCAAAACCTGAGCGCAACGCCTACACGGCGTTGTTCTCGGGTTTTTTTATTTTTAATACTCAGTTAACGATGCCTGCGGGCAGCGGAAGTAAGGAAAAACAGCATGGAATATAAAGCACTCGCGCAGGATATTCTCAGCCGGGTTGGTGGCAAAGAGAATATTGTGAGTCTGGTTCACTGCGCAACGCGGCTGCGTTTTAAGCTCAAAGATAGCAAGAAGGCGGATGCCGAAGGACTGAAGGCGAATCCTGGCGTCATCATGGTGGTGGAAAGCGGCGGCCAGTTTCAGGTGGTCATCGGTAACCACGTGCACGATGTCTGGCTGGCAGTGCGCAGCGAAGCTGGGCTGACGGATGACAGCGAGCCGGTGGCGGTGAAAGGCGAAAAAGTGTCGATTATCGGCCAGCTTATCGACGTGGTTTCCGGTATCTTCACCCCGTTTATCGGCGTCCTGGCGGCCTCGGGGATCCTCAAAGGGCTGCTGGCGCTGGCGGTGGTTTGCGGCTGGTTAACGACGCAGCAGGCAACCTACAAAATCTGGTTTGCCGCCAGCGATGCGCTGTTCTTCTTTTTCCCGCTGTTTCTCGGCTATACCGCCGGTAAGAAATTTGGCGGCAACGCCTTTATTACCATGGTGATCGGCGGCGCGTTAACCCACCCGCTGATGATTCAATCTTTTGAAGCCAGTATGGTGCCTGACGCCGCGACGGAGTATTTCCTTGGGATTCCGGTGACCTTTATCAATTACAGTTCATCGGTCATCCCGATTATCCTCGCCTCATGGGTGAGCTGCTGGATTGAGCGGCGCAGCAACGCGATACTGCCCTCGTCGATGAAGAACTTCTTCACCCCGGCGATTTGCCTGGCCGTGGTCGTCCCGCTTACGTTTCTGATTATCGGCCCCGTGGCCACCTGGCTGAGCCAGCAGCTGGCCAACGGCTATCAGCTTATCTATCAGGTTGCGCCCTGGCTTGCCGGCGCGGCGATGGGGGCGCTGTGGCAGGTGTGCGTCATCTTTGGGCTGCACTGGGGCCTGATACCGTTAATGATTAACAACCTTGCCGTGCTTGGCCATGATTCAATGATGCCGATGCTGCTGCCGGCGGTGATGGGGCAGGTTGGCGCCGCGCTGGGGATTTTCCTGCGCACCCGCGATGCGCGGCAAAAAGTGCTGGCGGGCTCGGCGGTATCCGCGGGGATCTTCGGCGTGACCGAGCCGGCGATTTATGGGCTGAATCTGCCGCTCCGCCGTCCGTTTATCTTCGGCTGCGTCGCTGGCGCCATCGGCGGCGCGATTGTCGGCTTTAGCGACAGCCACGTCTATTCTTTCGGTTTCGGTAATATTTTCACCCTGGCGCAGATGATCCCGCCGCAGGGCATTGACGCCACGGTGTGGGGCGGCGCGCTGGGGACGGTTGCCGCTTTAATTATCGCCTGCGCGCTCACGTTAGTCGCCGGGCTGCCGCGCAGCACCGCTGAACAGGCGGCCGTTGTGGTGGCTCCGGCCTCGGAAAACGACATCCTGGCGCCGATGACCGGCAGCGTACTGGCGTTGGATCAGGTTCCCGATAGTACCTTCGCCAGCGGTTTACTTGGCCAGGGCGTAGCGATTATCCCCTCAGTGGGCAAAGTTATTGCGCCGTTCTCGGGCGAGGTCGCCTCGATTTTTCAGACGAAACATGCCATCGGTCTGCTGAGCGATAGCGGAATCGAGCTGCTCATCCACGTGGGCATCGACACCGTCAAGCTCGATGGCGCACCGTTCACCGCCCACGTTAAAGAGGGCGACAAAATCAAAGCGGGCGATCTGCTGCTGGAGTTTGACCGTCAGGCGATTCTGAACGCCGGTTACGATCTGGCGACGCCCATTATTATCAGCAACAGCGACGATTTTCGTGCTCTCGACATCGTATCCGCCAGCGCGGTGGATGCCGGTCAGCCGCTGTTGTCCGTAAGCCGTTAATCACAGGAGAGAGATGAATGAAGACATTCCCACAGGCGTTTTTATGGGGCGGCGCGACCGCGGCAAACCAGGTTGAAGGCGCTTATCTGGAAGACGGGAAGGGATTAACCACTTCTGACGTCCAGCCGCGCGGCGTATTTGGCGACGTCGTAGAACGCGTGCCTGGCGATAGCGGCATAAAAGATGTTGCCATCGATTTTTACCATCGTTATCCGGAGGATATCAGCCTCTTTGCCGAGATGGGCTTTAACTGCCTGCGCGTATCCATTGCCTGGGCGCGTATTTTCCCTGAGGGCGATGAGGCGCAGCCAAACGAAGCCGGGCTGGCCTTTTACGATAAGCTGTTTGATGAAATGGCGAAGCACAATATTACTCCGCTGGTGACCCTGTCCCACTATGAGATGCCGTGGGCGCTGGTGAAAAACTACGGCGGCTGGGGCAATCGCAAAGTCATTGGCTTCTTCGAACGCTACGCCCGTACGGTGTTTGCGCGCTACCAGGCGAAGGTCAAACTGTGGCTGACCTTTAATGAAATCAATATGTCCCTGCACGCGCCGATGACCGGCGTCGGTCTGCCGGCCGACAGCAGCAAAGCTGAAGTCTACCAGGCTATTCACCATCAGCTGGTGGCGAGCGCGCTGGCGGCTAAGGCCTGCCATGACATCGTGCCTGAGGGCAAAATCGGCAACATGCTGCTCGGCGGCCTGATGTATCCGCTGAGCTGCAAACCGGACGATATTTTTGAAACCCTGCAGCAGAACCGCAGCTGGCAGTTCTTTGGCGATGTCCAGTGCCGCGGCGCTTACCCGGGCTATATGCTGCGCTATTTCCGCGACAACGGCATTAGCCTTGAGATCGCCGATGCCGATCGCGAAGCCCTGAAAGAGACCGTTGATTTTATCTCCTTCAGCTACTATATGACCGGCTGCGTGACCGCCGACGAAGAGCTGAACAAAAAATCGCGCGGCAATATTCTCAGCATGGTGCCGAACCCGCACCTGGCAAGCTCGGAGTGGGGCTGGCAGATTGACCCCCTTGGCCTGCGCACGCTGCTGAACGTGCTGTGGGATCGCTATCAGAAGCCGCTGTTTATCGTGGAGAACGGCCTGGGCGCTAAGGATAGGGTGGAAGCTGACGGTAGCATTAACGACGATTACCGGATCAGCTACCTTAACGACCATCTGGTGCAGGCTCGTGAGGCAATAGAGGACGGCGTTGAGCTGATGGGCTACACCAGCTGGGGGCCTATCGACCTGGTGAGCGCGTCGAAGGCGGAGATGTCCAAACGCTATGGCTTTATCTACGTCGATCGCGACGATGAAGGCAACGGCACCCTGGCGCGCAGCCGCAAGAAGAGCTTCTGGTGGTATAAAGAGGTAATCGCCACCAACGGCGGCAGCTTAAAAGAGTAATGCCCTAAGCACGAAGCTAACATCAGCCTTATGGCCCGGATAACTTCCGGGCCTTTTTGCCTATTACGCTGGCTTGCGCGCGCGCAGGAGAAAAATCATCGGCCGCTCTTTTTCTTCATCCAGCGCCGGCTGAGCGGCAATCTGCTCCGCCGTCGGTCCCCACTCATCCAGATGCTCGATGATAAAACCGGCGGCGATCAGCTGGTTTATCCAGCTGGATAGCTTGCGGTGCTGCTTTTTCACCCCGTCGGCAAACCAGTTGCTGATGCGCTCGCCCTCCTGCTGGTAGTGGCTCACCGGCCAACTTTTCTGTCCGTTCTCATCTTCCTGCCAGCCCTGACGCGGCGGGGCGGTATAGATGGGATGCTCGGCGGAGAACAGCAGCGTACCGCCGGGCGTCAGCGCCCGGTAAACGGTGGCGAACAGCGGCGCCACGTCGGGCAGATAGTGCAGCGCCAGCGAGCTATAGACCAGCTCGCAGCTATCGGCGGGCAGGGCAAGCGTCTGAAGATCTTCGCAGCGATAGCGGATACCTTCGCCCTCCGTCATTTCGCGGGCGCGCTCCAGCATTCGGCTGGAGAGATCCAGCCCGTCCACCTGCGCGGCGCCCTGGTCGCGGGCCCAGCGGCAAAACCAGCCGTAGCCGCAGCCAAGATCGACGACGCGTAAACCAGATAACGGCGGAAGCATTTGCTGAAGGGTCGGCCACTCGGGCGCGCCTTCCAGCCCTTTGACTGAACGGTCGAGGGTGGCGTATCCGGCAAAAAAAGCGGGATCGTCATAGATGTTCTGACTCATTGTCACTCCATGAGAAGTTTATTTTTAGTCTGCTAATAGTTACGGCACACGCTTTACTAAACGGCAAGGATGCAAGTAGCTTAATATACCCGACCTTATTTAATCATCTGACCGATTTCATGAACCTGACTTTGAGCAAACGCGCGTTGGCTGGCCTGCCACTGGTTATCGCGCTGGCGGGCTGCGCGCCATCGCACGATACTGGCAAGCCGCTCCAGCAGCAGACCCCGGCATCCCACGTTGCAACGGAACTGCCCGCCGCCGTGAAAAACGGCTGGCCGCAGAGCAACTGGTGGCAGGATTACCATGACCCTCAGCTCAATAGCCTGATTCAGCGTGCCTTAGCCAATGCGCCGGACATGCAGATTGCCGAACAGCGCATCAGGCTGGCGGAAGCGCAGGCGCGGATGTCGCAATCCAGCCTGGGGCCGAACCTGGATTTTTCCGCCGATATTGAACGGCAGAAAATGTCCTCCGAGGGGCTGATGGGGCCGTTTGCCACCGATACCGACGGCAATACCGGGCCGTGGTACACCAACGGCACCTTCGGACTGACCGCCGGATGGGATCTGGACCTGTGGGGTAAAAACCGCGCGCTGCTCAAAGCGCGTATCGGTGAAGTCAAAGCCCAGGTCGCCGAAGAAGCCCAGACCCGCGAACTGCTGGCCGGCAGCGTCGCCCGCCTTTACTGGCAGTGGCAGACCGAAGCGGCCATTAAAAACGTGCTGACGCAGGTGAAGCGCGAACAGAATAATGTCGTTACCGTGGATACTGCGCTGTATCAACGCGGGATCACCAACTCGGCCGAAGGGGCGGAGAACGATATTAACGTCAGTAAAACCGATCAGCAGCTCGCCGACGTGGCGGGCAATATGAAGGAGATTGAAGCGCGGCTGATGGCGCTGACCAACAGCCAGAGCCAGGCGCTGAATCTTCATCCGGCGGATTTACCCGCCGTCAGCGCGCAAATGCCCAACCAGCTGGGCTATGAGCTGCTGGCGCGACGCCCTGACCTGCAGGTCGCCCACTGGTATATCGAGGCTTCATTAAGCGAAGTTGATGCCGCGAAAGCCGCGTTTTATCCGGATATCAACCTGATGGCCTTCCTGCAGCAGGATGCCCTGCATCTCAGCGATCTGTTCCGCCACTCTGCCCAGCAGATGGGCGTCACCGCCGGGCTGACCCTGCCGATCTTTGATAGCGGCCGCCTGAACGCGAATCTGGATATCGCCAGCGCGCAAAATGCCCTGTCGATAGCGAAGTACAACAAAGCGGTGGTCGATGCGGTTAATCAGGTGGCGAAAACTGCCAGTCAGATGGAAACGCTGATGGCGAAAAATCAGCAGCAGCAGCAGGTTGAAAAAGATGCTCAGCGGATGGTCGCGCTGGCGCAGGCGCGGATGAACGCCGGGATTATTTCCGGCTCGCGCGTCAGCCTGGCGAAGCTGCCGGCGCTGCAGGAGCGCGTCACCGCGCTGCGCCTGCGCGGCCAGTGGCTTGATGCCAGCATCCAGCTGACCTCCGCGCTGGGCGGCGGGTATCATCAGGCGGCGAAGTAGTTCTGTTTCCCCGGCTCGCGCTGCGCTTAGCCGGGCTACAGGCCCATGCGATCCGTGGAGTCTGTAGCCCGGATAAGGCGTTTACGCCGCCATCCGGTAACTCTCGTCACTCTTTCTTCTTTGCCTCGCGGCGCTTTAGCCACCAGTGCGCCGCAACTACCAGCACCACCGCCAGAATCAGCCAGATCCAGTGCTTCAGATGCGCATCAAGATGATGCAGCCACGGGCCAATCGCTTCCCCGCCGAGATAGCCGAGCGTGGTAAAAATTAACGCCCAGATAATCGCGCCGACAATATTCAGCGGCAGAAACACCTTCGGCGGTAGGCGGCTGGCGCCAATCAGCAGCGGGCCGATAACCCGAAAGCCGTACATAAAGCGGGTGCCGATGACAAACAGGTAGGGGCGACGCTGGATCATCCGCTGGGCCTCTTGGATCCGCTTTTTCTGGCGTGCGAATCGCCGCAGAATCCGTCCGCCAAAGCGTCTGCCGAGTAAATAAAGCAGCTGATCGCCAATCATCCCCCCGAGGGCGACCGAGATAACCACCAGCCAGAACTTCAATAATCCCTGATGTGCCGCCACGCCGCCGAGCAGCGTGATGGTTTCGCCTTCCGCCACGCTGCCAATGACCAGCGCCGCGTAGCCGTACTGGGAAATCAGGTTATTGATATCCATATAAAGATTAACTCCATAAAACGTCAGTCCCTTAATCATACACCCTGATGATAAAAATGCGGGGGAAGCGCATTTTTCTCGCTGTACACAAAATAATCTACAAGGTGAATTATACTTGGATCAGTGCTGTACCACGCCGTGACAAGGGGGACGCTATGAACCATGTCTGGGGGCTCTTCTCTCATCCTAATCAAGAGATGAGCGTTATTAAAAGCGAAAACGAAACCGTTTCGCATCACTATACGCACCATGTGCTGGTCATGGCGGCGGTTCCGGTTATCTGCGCCTTTATTGGCACCACGCAGCTGGGCTGGAACTTCGGCGACGGCACGGTGGTAAAACTGTCGCTGATGACCGGGCTGGCCCTGGCGGTGCTGTTTTACGCCGTGATGCTCGCCGGGGTTGCGGTGATGGGGCGGGTTATCTGGTGGATGGCGCGAAGCTATCCGCAGCGGCCTTCCCTTAAGCGCTGTATGGTTTTCGCCGGCTATGTCGCCACGCCGCTTTTCCTCAGCGGGCTCGTGGCGCTCTATCCGCTGGTGTGGCTGTGCGCGCTGGTCGGGACCGTCGCGCTGCTTTACACCGGCTATCTGCTGTATCTCGGTATTCCCACGTTCCTGGGGATTAATAAAGAAGAGGGGTTGAGCTTCGCCAGCTCGACTCTGGCGATAGGGGTGCTGGTGCTGGAAGTGCTGCTGGCGATCACCGTTATTCTCTGGGGATACGGATATCGGCTCTTCTGATTTAACTCATTGCCGGCATAAATAGATTTTTATGTCGGCAATGCAGCATTTGTTCACGATTCTTATTAGCCAGCTCGCGTTCTGACAAGGTATGATGATTTTTGCCAGCGGCGTCATCACCCCAGCGCCGCGGCGTACGTTCATAACGTGCAAAAATACTTTTCAGAATGTTCACGATGACCAAATTTCGAGTTTCTTTGCTCAGCCTGACGTTGCTGCTGGCTGTGCCTTTTGCGCCCCAGGCGTTGGCTAAAACCTCCACGGCGGTGACCGCCTCCCAGCCGGATATCGCTTCCGGCAGTGCGATGATCGTCGACCTTGCCAGCAAAAAAATCATCTATGCCAGCCAGCCGGACCTGGTTCGCCCGATGGCGTCGATCACCAAGGTGATGACCGCGATGGTGGTCCTTGATGCCCATCTGCCGCTGGATGAGATGCTGACCGTTGATATCAGCCAGACGCCTGAAATGAAAGGGATCTATTCACGGGTGCGTCTGAACAGCCAAATCAGCCGCCGCAATATGCTGCTGCTGGCGCTGATGTCGTCGGAAAACCGCGCCGCCGCCAGCCTGGCGCACCATTACCCGGGCGGCTACGACGCCTTTATCCGCGCGATGAACGCCAAGGCGCAGGCGCTGGGGATGACCCGCACCCGCTACGTTGAGCCCACCGGTCTGTCGATTCATAACGTCTCTACCGCCCGCGATCTGACTAAGCTGCTGATCGCCAGCGAGCAGTATCCGCTGATTGGCCAGCTGAGCACCACCAAAGAAGATATGGCGACATTCGCCCATCCGGCGTATACGCTGCCGTTCCGCAATACCAACCATCTGGTCTACCGCGATAACTGGAATATTCAGCTGACCAAAACCGGCTTTACTAACGCGGCGGGCCACTGCCTGATTATGCGTACGGTGATTAATCAGCGCCCGGTGGCGCTGGTGGTGATGGATGCGTTTGGCAAATATACCCACTTCGCCGACGCCAGCCGCCTGAGAACGTGGATTGAAACGGGAAAAGTGATGCCGGTTCCGGCTTCCGCGCTCAGCTATAAAAAGCAGCGTGAAGCGCAGATGGCCGATGCGATGCTGAAAGGCGGCGCGCAGACCGCGCAGAACGATTAACCCCCATTTCCCCGGATTACGGCGTAAACGCCTTATCCGGGCTACCGAACCGCGCTGTACCGTAGCCCGGCTAAGCGCAGCGCGAGCCGGGGGGTTACTCCGGCAGCGTCCAGTCGCCATCGCCGAGCGGGCGCTGCATAATCAAGGTATCCCGCCAGTCGCCCATCTTATAGCCGACGCTGCGCAGCTGACCCGCCACGCTAAAACCGAACTTTTTATGAATCGCAATCGACCCGGCGTTACTGTGGCCGTCGCCGATAATCGCCAGCATTTGTCGCCACGGTCCCTGTTCGCATTTCTCAATTAACCGGGAGAGCAGGGCGCTGCCGATACCGCGTCCCCCCATTCCCGCCTCAACGTAAATCGACTCTTCCAGGGTGTAGCGGTAGGCCGGACGCGGGCGGTAAAAGGTGGCGTAGCAGTAGCCGACGATGGTGCCGCGCCACAGGGCAACCAGCCACGGCAGCCCGCTATCGCGCACGGTTTTGATTCGCTTGCGCATCTCATCCACGGTTGGCGGGATCTCTTCAAAAGAGGCGCGTCCATTGAGCACGTGCCAGACGTACAGCGCGGCGATAGCGTGGGCGTCATCGGGCAGCGCTTCGCGGATCTCTAAGTCAGCGTCGTGTAGCTTATCCACTGCGGACATGATGGGTTAATTCCTTAAACGGGTTTGCCGGAGAGGAAATTTCTCCGGCGTGCAGCGTAATACAGAAGCCCCGCGGCTGAACAGTCCCCCGTGCGGATTATTGCGGTTCGGTCGCGCTCGTCGGTTTATCCTGCGCTTCGCCCCAGTATTTTTGCTTACTGGTTTTGCCAATCCCCGGGTTCATGCTGTTGGTGGGATCGTTTTCGCGATAGAAGCGTTTTAAGCTTTCCGGCGCTTCATACAGATGGCCGACGTTATGCTCGGCCGGATATTGGGCGCCCCGCTCCTTCAGCAGCGCCAGCATTTTCTCTTTCAGTTCGTGGGCATCGACGCCTTTTTTCACGATGTAATCCTGATGGAAAACGTGGCACATAAAGTGGCCGTAATAGAGCTTATGCACCAGCTGGCTATCGATATCGGCGGGAAGATGCTCAAACCATTCGGTGTCGTTACGGCGCAGGGCGATGTCCAGCGCCAGAATATCTTCCACCTCATCGGCGTGAACCGCCTGGTAGCGGATCGCCGCACCCGCGGCGGCAAAGCGGTGCAGGAAGGCTTTGCTGCCTTCTTCTGCGGTGCAGACGAAGAAATCCCCTTCGGCATTCTGGAAATACTCCCCAAGCCAGGCCTGAGCCTCTTCGATGCCGTCGCCCGCCATTTTCAGCAGCAGATGGTGTTCGTATTTATCGCGCCAGGTTTTCATTCGCTCCGGCAGATGCGACGGGAAGACGTGACCCAGCTTTTGCATAAAGCGGTCGGTGAAGTGCGGCTTAAACAGCGACACTTTCTCCAGCATCGCGTCGGTGCGGCCCTTCATGGTAAAGAAGAACGGCATTTTATCGGTGCCGAGCTTGTCGATCATCAGGAAGGTGTCTTTCCCGTACTGCTCGGCGATGTCGTAAATATCGCGGTGCATGTACTCGCCCGCCACCGGCAGATGGTTGAACTCGGCGAGAATATGGCGGCGAATTTCGGTCAGCACGTCCGGGCGGTTGGTGCCGATGTAGAACACCTGCTGGCGTTTTTCCGCCGGGAAGGTATCGAGGCGCACGGCGAACACCGCCAGCTTGCCGGCGCAGCCCGAGGATTCAAACAGGCGGTCCGGGTCGGCGTTGTAGCGCGCCGGGGTATCGGCATTCACGTCGCGCACGCGGGTGACGTAATCATGATCGTGGGCGTGGCGGCCGTCGTGGCGCACATCTTCATCTTTAACCCGTTCGTCGTCGAGGCGGCTGAGGATTTGCTCTGGCGTGGTGCCGAGGTCAATGCCGAGGTGGTTCACCAGCGTCAGCTTGCCGTTTTCATCAATTTGCGCGTACAGCGACATTTCGGTATACGCCGGGCCGCGCTGTACCAGCGAGCCGCCGGAGTTGTTGCAGATCCCGCCGACCACCGATGCCCCGATGCAGGATGAACCAATGACCGAGTGCGGTTCGCGACCCAGCGGCTTCAGCGCTTTTTCCAGCGAATAGAGCGTCGTGCCGGGATAAGCCAGCACCTGCTCGCCTTTATCCAGCAGATGCAGTTTATCCAGGCGCAGGGTGCTGATAATGACGATATCGCGGTCATAATCGTTACCGTTCGGCGTTGAGCCTTCGGTCAGGCCGGTGTTGGCCGCCTGCATCAGAATGATTTTATCGGCGTCGACGCAGGCGTTCAGCACGCGCCACAGCTCCAGCAGGGTACCGGGAAAGACCACCGCCAGCGCGTCGCCCTGGCCGGAGCGAAAGCCTTTACGGTAGCGCTGGGTTTTAGCCGGGTCGGTGAGCAGATGGGACGAGCCGACCAGACGGGCGAGTTCAGCCAGAAAAGCGTTGTTATAGGTTGTTGCAGATGACATGTTCCACTCCTTGTGGTGGTACAAAATTATCAAAAATAAGAATAGCGCTTTGTATGACAATTTGATGCATCAATGTTTCTAAAAATCAGAGAACAACGCGCGCTTTATTCAGGCGTCTCGTTTATGTTTATGGCAGACTTCGATTTTTGCTATCTTTTCGCCGATCTGGTCGACTGGAACAATGAGGGATAAAAATGAAATGGCTTTGTACTGTAGGCGTCGCTGTGAGCCTGGCGCTGCAACCGGCGCTGGCGGATGAATTGTTCGGCAATCATCCCCTAACGCCGCAGGCGCGGGATGCGTTTGTGACGGAACTGCTGACGAAAATGACGGTGGATGAAAAAATCGGTCAGCTGCGCTTAATTAGCGTCGGCCCGGATAACCCGAAAGAGGCCATCCGCGAGATGATCAAAGAAGGCCAGGTGGGGGCGATTTTTAACACCGTGACCCGCCATGATATCCGCATTATGCAGGATCAGGTGATGGAACTCAGCCGCCTGAAAATCCCGCTCTTTTTCGCCTATGACGTGCTCCACGGCCAGCGTACCGTCTTTCCGATTAGCCTTGGCCTGGCCTCCTCTTTTAACCTCGACGCGGTGAACACCGTCGGGCGGGTGTCGGCTTACGAAGCGGCCGATGATGGCCTGAACATGACCTGGGCGCCGATGGTCGACGTCTCCCGCGATCCGCGCTGGGGCCGCGCTTCTGAAGGGTTCGGGGAAGATACCTACCTGACCACCGAGATGGGCAGGGCGATGGTGGAGTCGATGCAGGGGAAAAGCCCGGCCGATCGCTACTCGGTGATGACCAGCGTCAAGCACTTTGCCGCCTACGGCGCGGTCGAAGGCGGCAAAGAGTACAACACCGTTGATATGAGCCCGCAGCGCCTGTTCAACGACTATATGCCGCCCTACAAAGCGGGGCTGGATGCGGGCAGCGGCGCGGTTATGGTGGCGCTCAACTCGCTCAACGGTACCCCGGCGACCTCCGACGCCTGGCTGCTTAAGGACGTGCTGCGCGACCAGTGGGGCTTTAAAGGCATCACCGTCTCCGACCATGGCGCTATCAAAGAGCTGATCAAACACGGCGTGGCGTCGGACCCGGAAGACGCGGTGCGCGTGGCGCTGAAGTCCGGCATCAATATGAGCATGAGCGACGAGTACTACAGCAAGTATCTGCCGGGACTGGTGAAGTCCGGTAAGGTGACGATGGCGGAGCTGGATGACGCGACCCGCCACGTGCTGAACGTGAAATATGATATGGGCCTGTTTAACGACCCGTATAGCCACCTGGGGCCGAAGGATTCCGATCCGCAGGATACCAACGCCGAAAGCCGCCTGCATCGCAAAGAAGCGCGCGAAGTGGCGCGCGAAAGCCTGGTGCTGCTGAAAAACCGCCTCGATACGCTGCCGTTGAAAAAATCGGGCACTATCGCGGTAATCGGCGCGCTGGCCGACAGCAAGCGCGACATGATGGGCAGCTGGTCGGCGGCGGGCGTGGCCGATCAGTCGGTCACCGTGCTGACCGGTTTGCAGAACGCGCTGGGCGACAAAGGCAAGATTATCTATGCCAAAGGCGCCAATGTCACTGACGATAAAGGCATCGTCGACTTCCTCAATCTGTACGAGAAAGCGGTGCAGGTTGACTCGCGCTCGCCGCAGGAGATGATTGACGAAGCCGTGGCGGCGGCGAAGCAGTCCGACGTGGTGGTTGCCGTGGTGGGCGAGGCGCAGGGCATGGCCCACGAAGCCTCCAGCCGCACCGACATCACCCTGCCGCCGAGCCAGCGCGCCCTGATTAGCGCGCTGAAAGCGACCGGTAAACCGCTGGTGCTGGTGCTAATGAACGGTCGTCCGCTGGCGCTGGTGAAAGAGGATCAGCAGGCTGATGCGATCCTCGAAACCTGGTTTGCCGGTACCGAAGGCGGCAACGCTATTGCCGATGTGCTGTTCGGCGACTACAACCCGTCTGGCAAGCTGCCCATGTCCTTCCCGCGCTCGGTCGGGCAGATCCCGACCTACTACAGCCATCTCAACACCGGTCGCCCGTACAATGCGGATAAGCCGAACAAGTACACCTCGCGCTACTTTGACGAAGCCAACGGCCCGCTCTATCCGTTTGGCTACGGCCTGAGCTACACCACCTTTAGCGTTTCCGACGTGAAAATGTCGGCGCCGACCCTGCAGCGCGACGGCAGCGTGACCGCCAGCGTGCAGGTAACCAATACCGGCAAGCGCGAAGGGGCGACGGTGATTCAGCTTTATCTGCAGGACGTTACCGCTTCCATGAGCCGTCCGGTGAAAATGCTGCGCGGCTTTAAAAAGGTGACCCTCAAGCCGGGCGAGACGCAAACCGTCAGCTTCCCGATTGACGTTGAAGCGCTGAAGTTCTGGAACCAGCAGATGAAGTACGACGCCGAGCCGGGTAAATTCAACGTCTTTATCGGCGTCGACTCCGCCCGCGTGAAGCAGAGCGAGTTTGAACTGCTGTAATGGTGATTTGTCGCCCGGGTAAGGCTGCGGCCGCCATCCGGGAACACGCATTCCTTACCCCAAAGGCCGATTTATCGGCCTTTTCTTTTTCCGCTCCGCCCCAAATGAACTACGCTTTTTGCTTAAGCTCCTGTTAATGGAGCGCAAATTAAAGAGGGACGCGAGGATGATTAAGGCAAGTATGTGGTCCGGCACGCTGGCGCTGGCGGCCCTGATAAGCCTGCCGCTGCAGGCGGCGGAGCCGGTTAAGGTCGGCTCAAAAATTGACACCGAAGGGGCGCTGCTCGGCAATATTATTTTGCAGGTTCTGGAAAGCCACGGGGTGAAAACCGTCAATAAAATCCAGCTCGGCACCACCCCGGTGGTGCGCGGGGCGATAACCGCCGGAGAGCTGGACATTTACCCGGAATATACCGGCAACGGCGCGTTCTTCTTCAAAGAGGAGAACGACCCGGCGTGGAAAAACGCGCAGCAGGGATACGAAAAAGTCAAAAAGCTGGACGCGGAAAAGAATAAGCTCGTCTGGCTTACCCCGGCTCCGGCCAACAACACCTGGACTATCGCCGTCCGTCAGGATCTGGCGGAGAAAAACCACCTCGCCTCATTAAGTGACCTTGCCGGCTATCTGAAAAAGGGCGGTGACTTTAAGCTGGCCGCCTCGGCGGAATTTATTGAACGGCCGGACGCGCTGCCGGCGTTTGAAAAAGCCTACGACTTCACGCTCAAGCAAAATCAGCTGCTGTCGCTGGCGGGCGGCGATACGGCGGTCACCATCAAAGCGGCGGCGCAGCAAACCTCCGGCGTGAATGCGGCGATGGCCTACGGTACCGATGGCCCGGTCGCCGCGCTGGGTCTGCAAACCCTGAGCGACCCGAAGGGCGTGCAGCCGATTTATGCGCCCACGCCGGTCGTACGTGAAGCGGTGTTAAAAGCGTATCCGCAGATAGCCGACTGGCTACAGCCGGTCTTCGCCAGCCTGGATGAAAAGACGCTGCAAAAGCTGAACGCCAGTATTGCGGTTGAGGGCCTGGATGCGAAGAAAGTCGCCGCCGACTATCTGCAACAGAAAGGGCTGCTGAAGTAGGGCGCGCGTGACCACTCGTTGCTGTAACCGGGTTGCGCTGCTGCTGGCATTCCTCCTGCTGCTGGCGATGGCGCTGCCGTTTATTAACTATGCGCCTAACCGGCTGTTATCCGGCGAGGGGCGCTGGCTATGGCAGGTCTGGCCGTGGCTGGCGGGCGTACAGGGGGCGGCAGGGCTGCTGATAGCGCTGCTGAGCTGGCGTCCCGGGCGTCTCCCGCTGCTGGTTATCTTCCTGCTGGCGGATCTGCTGCTGCCTTTATTGCTGTGGGGAGCCGGCAGTGCGGCGGTACAGCTGGCTCAGAGCGGTTCTCCGCTGGCCCGCACCTCGCCGGGAAGCGGCCTGTGGCTGGCGCTGGCGCTGTGCCTGCTTATCGCCAGCGATGCCGTTCGTCGCCTGACGACCCGAGCCCTGTGGCGCTGGCTGCTGAACGCGCAGGTCTGGCTGCTGCCCGCGCTGCTGCTGGGGCTCGGCGCGCTCGATGGCCTCTCTTTGCTGAAAGAGTATTTCAATCGCCGCGAGGTGTTTGACGATGCGCTGTCCCAGCATGTGACGCTGCTGTTGGGGACCCTGCTGCCGGGGCTGCTGATTGGCTTACCCGTTGGCGTCTGGCTCTGGCGCTACCCCCGCTGGCAATCGCCGGTTTTTGCCGTTCTCAACGTGATTCAGACCGTTCCCTCCGTCGCGCTTTTTGGCCTGCTTATCGCGCCGCTGGCCGGGCTGGCGCGCCAGTTTCCGTCGCTGGCGCAGCTCGGCGTTTCCGGCACCGGCATCACGCCGGCGCTGATTGCGCTGGTGCTGTATGCGCTATTGCCGCTGGTACGCGGGGTGACGATCGGCCTTCAGCAGGTGCCGCGCGAAGCGCTGGAGAGCGCGACGGCGATGGGGATGAGCGGCGTGCAGCGCTTTCGTCAGGTACAGCTACCGCTGGCGTTGCCGGTGTTGTTGCGCAGCCTGCGGGTGGTCAGCGTACAAACCGTGGGTATGGCGGTGGTGGCGGCCCTGATTGGCGCGGGCGGCTTCGGCGCGCTGGTTTTCCAGGGGCTGCTCAGCAGCGCGCTGGATCTGGTGCTGCTGGGGGTTATCCCGACCATCGCGCTGGCGGTGGTGGTGGATGCGTTATTCGCGCTGTGGGGCGCATTACTGAAAGGAGAGGCCCGTGATTGAGTTCGACGGCGTCAATAAAGCCTTTGCCGGAGAGCCTGCGGTGAAAAACCTCAATCTGCATCTGCGCGAGGGGGCATTTTCGGTGCTGATTGGCACCTCCGGCTCGGGGAAGTCGACCACGCTGAAGATGATTAATCGCCTGGTGGAGCACGACAGCGGGACGATCCGTTTCGCCGGGCAGGATATTCGCCAGCAGCCGGTGCTCGAACTGCGCCGCAGAATGGGCTACGCCATCCAGTCCATCGGCCTGTTCCCCCACTGGACGGTGGCGCAGAACATTGCCACCGTCCCGCAGCTGCAAAAGTGGTCGCGGCAGAAGACCCAGGCGCGGGTCGATGAGCTGATGGCCTTGCTGGGGCTGGAGCCGGGCCTGCGCGAACGCTACCCGCATCAGCTTTCCGGCGGCCAGCAGCAGCGCGTCGGCGTGGCGCGCGCGCTGGCCGCCAACCCGGAAGTGCTGCTGATGGATGAACCCTTCGGCGCGCTCGATCCGGTGACGCGCGAAGCCTTGCAGCAGGAGATGATCCGCATTCATCGCCTGCTGGGACGCACTATTGTGCTGGTGACTCACGATATCGATGAGGCACTGCGGCTGGCGGACCATCTGGTGTTGATGGACGGCGGCGAAGTGGTACAGCAGGGTGAGCCGATGCAGATGCTGCTGGAGCCAAAAAATGCGTTTGTGGAGACGTTCTTTGGCCGTAGCGAACTGGGCGTGCGCCTGCTGTCGCTACGCGGCGTGAGTGATTATCTGCGCCGCGATGAGCGCCTGGCGGGGGACGTGTTGAACGTGACGATGACCCTGCGCGAGGCGCTGTCGCAGTTCGTTGCTCATCGCCGCGAGGTGCTGCCGGTGGTCGATGAGCAGGGAGAGGCCTGCGGGACGCTGCATTTTGCCGACCTGCTGCGCGAGGAGGCCCGGCGTGAAGGTGCTGCGTGATCCGCTGCTGTGGCTCAGCGCCATGTTTATCGCGCTGCTGCTGGCGTTGCCCTACAGCGCGCCGCTGTTCAGCGCGCTGTTTCCCGAACTGCCGCGTCCGGTTTATCAGCAGGAGAGTTTTGTTTCTCTTACCCTGGCGCACTTTTGGCTGGTGGCGCTCTCCAGCCTCGCGGCTACGGTGGTGGGCGTCGTCGCCGGGATTGCGGTCACCCGTCCGGCGGGGCATGAGTTTCGCCCGCTGGTGGAGACGATTGCCGCAATGGGGCAGACGTTTCCGCCGGTCGCGGTGCTGGCGATTGCGGTTCCGGTGATGGGGTTTGGCTGGCAGCCCGCGCTTATTGCGCTGGTGCTGTACGGCATCTTACCGGTTTTGCAGGGCACGCTGGCCGGGATTGGGGCGGTACCGTCCGGTGTGTTAGCTATCGCTCAGGGAATGGGGATGACCGGCTGGCAGAGGCTGATAAAAGTTGAGCTGCCGCTGGCGGCGCCGGTGATGCTGGCCGGAATTCGTACCTCGACCATCGTCAATATCGGTACGGCGACCATTGCTTCAACCGTCGGCGCGAATACGCTCGGCACGCCGATTGTTATCGGCCTCAGCGGATTTAATACCGCTTATGTGATTCAGGGGGCGCTGCTGGTGGCGCTGGCGGCGATTATCGTCGACCGGGGGTTTGAACGGCTGAACCAGCGAATCAGCCGACACCACCGCGAACAATAAATGAATAACCGGCCAGCATCACGCCGCCGATGCCGCTGATGGCCATAAATAAGAACAGGGTAATCACCGCAATTTTCGCTGGCTTCATAATAGGCTCCTGATGTTAACGCAGGGATTATACGGTGAAGCGCAGGTGTTAATAAAACATTAATTGCTTTTTAGCTACGACAACCACCCCCGGCTTGCGCTGCGCTTAGCCGGGCTACGGTTCATCAACGTCTGCGGGCCGGTAGCCCGGGTAAGGCGTTTACGCCGCAACCCGGGGAATGTGCCGCGACGTGGCATTGCTGCGGCTTCTACCCGGCTTGCGCTGCGCTTAGCCGGGCTACAGGTTCATCACCGTCTGCGGGCCGGTAGCCCGGGTAAGGCGTTTACGCCGCAACCCGGGGAATGTGCCGCGACGTGGCATTGCTGCGGTTTCTACCCGGCTTGCGCTGCGCTTAGCCGGGCTACAGGTTTATCACCGTCTGCGGGCCGGTAGCCCGGGTAAGGCGTTTACGCCGCAACCCGGGGAATGTGCCGCGACGTAGCGTTGCTGCGGCTTCTACCCGCTTGCGCTGCGCTTAGCCGGGCTACGGTTCATCACCGTCTGCGGGCCGGTAGCCCGGGTAAGGCGTTTACGCCGCAACCCGGGGAATGTGCCGCGATGTGGCATTGCTGCGGTTTCTACCCGGCTTGCGCTGCGCTTAGCCGGGCTACGGTTCATCACCGTCTGCGGGCCGGTAGCCCGGGTAAGGCGTTTACGCCGCAACCCGGGGAATGTGCCGCGATGTGGCATTGCTGCGGTTTCTACCCGGCCACAGATTGCAGATAACCCGTAGCCCGGACAGGCGCGTCAGGCGCCGCCTCCGGGAGACGTGGCAGTGGCGTGATTCAGCCAGATAATCTGGCCCTGCTGCTCCCAGAGGCGCATTTGATTGACCTGGGCGCTACAGGGCGCTTCTCCACACCAGACCATCAGCGTACTCTCCGGGAAAAGCTCCGGTCGGAGCTGGTTCAGCGAATGGGCGAGAATGTCCACCCGCCAGCCCTGTTCGCTGGCTATCCAGCCCTCCAGCCATAGCCGGGTGATATCATTCACATTCCAGCCGATAATCAGCGCATGGCTGCCGGGATATTTTGCCGTGGATGAAAGAGTGCGGGCGATATGATTAATCAGAATACCATCAAGGATGCCCCGCAGCGCCAGCAGCGTGGGCTGCGGGCTAAGCAGGCGCTGGCGTAATGGATTAATCAGATTCTTCACCAGAATTTGCGCTGACTCGCTGTGGTTGCGCTCCTTAAGCCACATACGCAGGCGATGATAGCTACCGTTTTGCAGATAACCGAGCAAAATTTCCTGCTGCTTGCGCCAGCCGTCGGCTACCTCCTGCTCATTATCCATCAGCAGCGTTTTCACTTTCCCCACCTGCACGCCGGAGTCAATCCAGCGTTTAATTTCGCGAATCCGGTCTATCTCATATTCGTTGAACAGGCGGTGGCCGCCGTCGGTACGCTGGGGTTTCAGTAATCCGTAGCGCCGCTGCCAGGCGCGTAACGTCACGGGATTGATATCGCAAAGCTGGGCCACTTCGCCGATTGTATAAAGCGCCATTTTCTCCTCCCGCTGTGTTCTCCTCCATTAACTGTAGAAGCTGTTTGCCGAAGCGGGAATTTTTGTCTGTTTTTTGTACATATTTGAGCCGGCGAGACGCGAAGAAATGTGATCCTGAAC
The DNA here is from genome assembly GCF_015139575.1 of Klebsiella michiganensis. Classification (GTDB taxonomy): domain Bacteria; phylum Pseudomonadota; class Gammaproteobacteria; order Enterobacterales; family Enterobacteriaceae; genus Klebsiella; species Klebsiella michiganensis. The sequence goes on from NZ_AP022547.1 coordinate 1,824,119, forward strand.
ATGAATTATCATTTTCATGTATTGCTTCAAAGAAAGTTATAAGCAAGCAGTGTATGTTACGCGCTTTCAAATGAAGTGTGGTCTGCGGGTATGTACGAGTTTGATCTGGTGTTGCTGCTGCTTCAGCAGATGTGCGTGTTTTTGGTCATTGCGTGGCTGATGAGCAAAACGCGGCTGTTCATCCCGTTAATGCAGGTCACCGTCCGGCTGCCGCATAAGCTCCTGTGCTACGTAACCTTCTCCATTTTCTGCATCCTCGGTACCTACTTCGGGCTGCATATCGAAGACTCGATCGCCAATACGCGCGCCATCGGCGCGGTGATGGGGGGCCTGCTGGGCGGGCCGGTGGTTGGCGGCCTGGTGGGGCTGACCGGCGGGCTTCACCGCTACTCGCTGGGCGGCATGACCGCGCTGAGCTGTATGGTATCCACCATCGTAGAAGGGCTACTCGGCGGGCTGGTACACAGTATTCTGGTCAAACGCGGGCGGCCGGACAAAGTCTTCAGCCCGCTCACCGCCGGCGCGATCACCTTTTTCGCCGAGATGGTGCAGATGCTGATTATTCTGCTTATCGCTCGCCCGTTCGAAGATGCCCTGCATCTGGTACAAAGCATCGCCGCGCCCATGATGGTCACCAACACCGTCGGGGCGGCGCTATTTATGCGCATCCTGCTGGATAAGCGAGCGATGTTTGAAAAATACACCTCGGCCTTTTCGGCTACGGCGCTGAAGGTCGCCGCTTCGACGGAGGGGATCCTGCGCCAGGGGTTCAACGAAGAGAACAGCATGAAGGTCGCGCAGGTGCTGATCCAGGAGCTGGATATCGGCGCGGTGGCGATAACCGATCGCGACAAGCTGCTGGCGTTTACCGGAATCGGCGACGATCACCACCTCCCGGGCAAACCCATCTCTTCGCTCTATACCCAAAAGGCGATAGATACCGGCGAAGTTGTTTACGCCGACGGCAACGAGGTGCCTTACCGCTGCTCGATTCATCCGAACTGCAAGCTGGGCTCGACGCTGGTTATCCCGCTGCGCGGCGAAAATCAGCGGGTCATCGGTACCATTAAACTCTATGAAGCGAAAAACCGCCTGTTTAGCTCCATCAACCGCACGCTGGGGGAGGGAATTGCGCAACTGCTGTCGGCGCAGATCCTGGCCGGACAGTATGAGCGGCAAAAGGCGCTGCTGACGCAGTCGGAAATCAAGCTGCTGCACGCCCAGGTGAACCCGCACTTCCTGTTCAACGCGCTGAATACGCTAAAAGCGGTGATTCGCCGCGATAGCGACCAGGCCGGGCAGCTGGTGCAGTATCTGTCGACCTTTTTCCGCAAAAATCTGAAGCGGCCAGCGGAGATCGTGACCCTGGCCGATGAGATTGAACATGTGAACGCCTATTTGCAGATTGAGAAAGCGCGTTTTCAGACCAATTTGCAGATTCATATGCTGGTGCCCGAGGCGCTGGGGCAGCATCAGCTACCGGCGTTTACCCTGCAGCCAATCGTCGAAAACGCGATTAAACACGGGACTTCGCAGCACCTTGGGGTGGGCGAAATCACCATCCGCGCCAGTCAGCAAGAGCGCTGGCTGCAGCTGGATATTGAAGATAATGCCGGGCTGTATCAGGACAAACCCAGCGCCAGCGGGCTGGGCATGAACCTGGTCGACCGCAGACTGCGGGCGCGCTTTGGCACCGACTGCGGGATCACCGTAACCTGCGAGCCGGAATGTTTTACCCGCGTCACGCTGAGACTGCCTCTGGAGGAAAGCGCATGTTAAAAGTATTAATTGTCGACGACGAGCCGCTGGCGCGTGAAAACCTGCGTATTTTGCTGGAGACCCAGCCTGATATTGAGATCGTTGGCGAATGCGGGAATGCCGTCGAGGCGATTGGCGCGGTACATAAGCTGCGCCCGGACGTGCTGTTTCTGGATATCCAGATGCCGCGCATCAGCGGTCTGGAGATGGTCGGCATGCTCGATCCGCAGCATCGGCCCTATATCGTCTTCCTTACCGCGTTTGACGAGTACGCGGTGAAGGCCTTTGAAGAGCACGCGTTTGATTATTTACTCAAGCCGATTGAGTCCGCCCGGCTGGAAAAAACGCTGTTTCGCCTGCGCCAGGAGCGCAGCCTGCAGGATATGACCGTGCTCGACGATACCCAGCAGGCGCTAAAATATATTCCCTGCACCGGACACAGCCGGATCTGGCTACTGCAGATGGAAGACGTGGCCTTCGTCAGCAGCCGGATGAGCGGGATTTACGTGACCGACCGCGAAGGGAAGGAGGGCTTTACCGAGCTCACCCTGCGCACGCTCGAGAGCCGAACGCCGCTGCTGCGCTGCCATCGTCAGTACCTGGTAAACATGTCCCATCTCAAGGAGATCCGCTTTGAGGAGAACGGCCAGGCGGAGCTGCTGATGCGCGCCGGGCAAACGGTGCCGGTCAGCCGCCGCTACCTGAAGAGCCTGAAAGAGGCGATTGGGCTGTAAAACGGCGGAATCGTGATAGACTTAGCGGCAGATTTTTTCATCATGAAGGCAATATGATCAGTAACGATATTCTCCGTAGCCTGCGCTACACCCTGAAAACCAATAACAGCGGCCTGGTTCGTATTTTTGCCCTGGCGGATGCGCCGGTCAGCGCGGAACAGCTGGTTCCCTGGCTGAAAAAAGAAGACGAAGAGGGGTTTGCGCGCTGCCCGGATATCGTGCTGTCGAATTTCCTCAACGGCCTGATTTACGACAAACGCGGTAAAGATGCGTCCGCGCCGCCGCTGGCGGTCGAACGCCGGGTGAATAATAACATCGTGCTGAAAAAGCTGCGTATTGCCTTCTCCCTGAAGACGGATGATATTCTCGCTATCCTCACCCAGCAGAAATTCCGCGTCTCCATGCCGGAAATCACCGCCATGATGCGCGCCCCGGATCATAAAAACTTCCGCGAATGCGGCGACCAGTTCCTGCGCTACTTTTTGCGCGGACTGACCGAGCGCGAACACGCGAAATCCTGATATGCCTCCCCGGCTTGCGCTGCGCTGAGCCGGGCTACTAAATGCGCGGCTCCGTAGCCCGGCTCAGCGCAGCGCAAGCCGGGAGTACTCCGCACCAGTCAGGGCTGTTTCACTTCTTTAAAACCCTGCGATTTCAGCAATTTCTCCGACTCGCTCAGCGAAATGAACTTTTGTGAACAGTCGGAAAAACTGGCCCCCGGCAAGTGACACAGCTCGCTGATTTTAGCCTGATTAAAGTCGATGGAGAGGTGTTCCTGCGCGACGTTCTCTTTATAGTCGACGCTGTGGGTAACGCCTTTGATTTTGCTGTAGGCCGCGCCGATAGGGTCGATGACCTTGCGCGCCTGCTCTTCGTTACTTACCCCGAGTGATTGATAGGGGATAGTATTCTCAGCGTCCTGGCGGGTGACGACATCGCCTTTGTAGTGATAGATGTAGGTCAGATCAACGCCGTTGATCGTATTGTTAAACGTTTTGACCTCATCTTTGTTATTATCGCAGCCGACAAGCGCAGCCATCAATAGCGTGGCGCCCAGAGCGGCGGTCATCCTGCGGTTAAATTTCATTATCATTCCTTGTTAATCAATCATCATCTCTAATTGTATACAGCATTGGGCGATGGTGCCGGGCGTATCCTCGGACGTCGCCGTTTCGCGCTTATGCCAGCGTTTTCTTCTTTCTGCGCCAGCACCCGGCGGGCGATGTCGTCGACAATATCGTGGCGCTCTAAAAAAAAAGCGCTGCCGGAGCAGCGCTTTATACAGCCTTACTTGACCTGCTGGCCCGGCTGAGCCCCGCTGTCCGGGCTGAGCAGGAAGATATCTTTCCCACCAGGACCTGCGGCCATCACCATGCCTTCAGAGATGCCGAAGCGCATTTTGCGCGGCGCCAGGTTAGCGACCATCACCGTCAGGCGGCCAATCAGCGCCTGCGGATCAGGGTAGGCGGAGCGGATGCCGGAGAAGACGTTACGCTTCTCGCCGCCGAGATCCAGCGTCAGGCGCAGCAGCTTATCGGAACCGTCGACTAACTCGGCGTTTTCAATCAGCGCGATGCGCATATCCACTTTGGCGAAATCGTCAAAGGTGATAGTTTCCTGAATCGGATCGTCCGCCAGCGGACCGGTGACCGGCGCTGACAGCGCCTTCACTTCTTCTTTCGACGCTTCGACCAGCGCCTCAACCTGCTTCATTTCGATGCGGTTATACAGCGCTTTAAAGGCGTTAACCTTGTGACCGAGCAGCGGCTGCTGGATAGCATCCCAGCTCAGTTCGCCGTTGAGGAACGCTTCGGCGCGGGCGGCCAACTGCGGCAGAACCGGCTTCAGCCAGGTCATCAGCACTCGGAACATATTCAGGCCCATGGTGCAGATGGCCTGCAGATCGGCGTCGCGGCCTTCCTGTTTGGCGACCACCCACGGCGCCTGCTCGTCAACGTAGCGGTTTGCCACGTCGGCCAGCGCCATGATTTCGCGGATGGCTTTCCCGAACTCGCGGCTGTCCCACGCATCGCCAATGCTTGCTGCCGCATCGGTGAAGGTTTTATACAGCTGAGGATCGGCCAGCTCGGCGGACAGCATACCGTCGAAACGCTTGTTGATGAAACCGGCGTTACGCGAGGCAAGGTTAACCACCTTGTTGACGATATCGGCGTTGACGCGCTGCACGAAGTCTTCCAGGTTCAGGTCGATATCATCGATACGTGACGAGAGCTTGGCGGTGTAGTAGTAGCGCAGGCTGTCGGCGTCAAAATGATTCAGCCAGGTGCTGGCCTTAATAAAGGTACCGCGCGACTTGGACATCTTGGCGCCGTTGACCGTCACGTAGCCGTGAACGAACAGGTTGGTCGGTTTGCGGAAGCTGCTGCCTTCCAGCATCGCCGGCCAGAACAGGCTGTGGAAGTAAACGATGTCTTTGCCGATAAAGTGGTACAGCTCGGCAGTAGAGTCTTTCTTCCAGTACTCTTCGAAGCTGGTGGCGTCGCCGCGCTTGTCGCACAGGTTCTTAAAGGAGCCCATGTAACCGATCGGCGCATCCAGCCAGACGTAGAAGTATTTACCCGGCGCGTTCGGGATTTCGAAGCCGAAGTACGGGGCATCGCGGGAGATATCCCACTGCTGCAGGCCGGACTCGAACCACTCCTGCATTTTATTCGCCACCTGCTCCTGCAGCGCGCCGCTGCGGGTCCACGCCTGAAGCATTTCGCTGAACGACGGCAGGTCGAAGAAGAAGTGCTCGGACTCGCGCATCACCGGCGTCGCGCCGGATACCACCGATTTCGGCTCGATAAGCTCGGTCGGGCTGTAGGTCGCGCCGCACACTTCGCAGTTATCGCCGTACTGATCCGGTGATTTACACTTCGGACAGGTGCCTTTCACAAAGCGGTCCGGCAGGAACATGCCTTTTTCCGGATCGTAAAGCTGAGAGATGGTACGGTTTTTGATAAAACCGTTCTCTTTCAGGCGCGTGTAGATGAGCTCCGACAGCTCGCGGTTTTCATCGCTGTGCGTGGAGTGGTAGTTGTCGTAGCTGATGTCGAAGCCAGCAAAATCGGTCTGATGCTCCTGACTCATTTCGCCAATCATCTGCTCCGGAGTAATTCCGAGCTGCTGCGCTTTCAGCATGATCGGGGTGCCGTGGGCGTCGTCGGCGCAGATGAAGTTGACTTCGTGGCCGCGCATTCGCTGGTAACGGACCCAGACATCAGCCTGGATGTGCTCCAGCATGTGGCCGAGGTGGATTGAGCCGTTTGCGTACGGCAGCGCGCACGTTACCAGAATTTTCTTCGCGACTTGAGTCATAGTGGGCATTACATCTTCTATTGTAAAAAGGGGTTTTGATGTTACCGCAAAGGCAATAATTTGGTAAGCCCAAAGCTTATGGTGGGGGAATTATTCCCTTTAAGGTAAACTTAACGCACAAGATTCAACTCACAATAACAAAGGAGTCGGGATGAGTTCGCAATCCCAGGCCAAATCCCCCGAGCGTCTGCGCGCGATGGTCGCCGGGACCCTGGCTAATTTCCAGCACCCAACCCTGAAACATAACCTCACTACGCTGAAGGCGCTGCATCACGTCGCCTGGCTGGACGAGACCGTGCACATTGAAATTCAGATGCCGTTCGTCTGGAACAGCGCGTTTGAAGCGCTGAAGGAGCAGTGCAGCGCCGAGCTGCTGCGCATTACCGGCGCCAAAGCCATTGACTGGAAGCTGACGCACAGCATCGCCACGCTTCAGCGGGTAAAAAATCAGCCGGGCATCAACGGCGTGAAAAACATTATCGCCATCAGCTCCGGCAAGGGCGGGGTGGGTAAATCGTCGACGGCGGTCAACCTCGCGCTGGCGCTGGCGGCGGAAGGTGCGAAAGTCGGCATTCTGGATGCCGATATTTACGGGCCGTCGATTCCGACCATGCTCGGCGCGGAAGATCAGCGTCCGACTTCGCCGGACGGCACCCATATGGCGCCGATTATGAAATTCGGTCTCGCTACCAACTCCATCGGTTATCTGGTGACCGACGACAACGCCATGGTGTGGCGCGGCCCGATGGCCAGCAAGGCGCTGATGCAGATGCTGCAGGAAACGCTGTGGCCGGATCTCGATTATCTGGTACTGGATATGCCGCCGGGCACCGGTGATATTCAGCTGACGCTGGCGCAAAACATTCCGGTCACCGGCGCGGTCGTCGTCACCACGCCGCAGGATATTGCCCTGATCGACGCCAAAAAAGGCATCGTGATGTTTGAAAAAGTCGAGGTACCGGTGCTGGGTATCGTGGAAAACATGAGCATGCATATCTGCAGCAACTGCGGACACCACGAGCCGATTTTCGGTACCGGCGGCGCGCAGAAGCTGGCGGAGAAATATCATACCCAGCTGCTGGGCCAGCTGCCGCTGCATATTACCCTGCGCGAAGACCTCGACAAAGGGACGCCGACGGTGGTTGCGCGTCCGGAAAGCGAGTTTACCGAGACCTACCGTCAGCTGGCCGACCGCGTCGCGGCGCAGCTGTACTGGCAGGGGAAAGTCATTCCCGGAGAGATAGCCTTCCGCGCGGTCTAATCTCCTCACTCTCCTGAGCCGCCCGGCGCTTTTCGCCGTGCGGTTTTTTATTTTTTCCGTCCCCGGTTTTCTACCGAGGAGATAATCACCGCGCGAATAATATCGCTGTTAAATATTATTTATTTTTATTCACATTTAGCGATATTGAGATTAATCAATAAAACATATTGCTAACATTGTTTTCCTCTGGCGGTTGTGCGAGCTTTAATAGCAAAGAAGTAACGATTTTAATTCGCCGTGATGAGATTTAATTTTGGCTTTTTATTTGGCGAAACGTGGATGTTATCAGTAATACGTATATAAAAACGATGGAAGGAAAGTATAGCCGTACACATTTCCGGAGTGCATGATGAATAATATTGCTCTAATCGTTAAGTTACGAGAACTACTGGTTATTTTTATGCATACGCGCTCGCTGCCGGAGAAAGCAGCAGACGCGTTGCGTTATTGCCAGGAGCATCTCCCGATAGCTGAGATTCCGATTGGCGCTTATGGTGAGTACAGTGATATTTTTGAACAGATTGTTTTTTTATCGGATGACAAGAGTCGTACGGCCCCGGATGATTTACTGCGTAGCGGCGGCGATCTGATATTAAGTATTTTAATGCTCTATGAGCAGGTTGCTTCATATATTGCCGTCGAGGAATTTATGCACAAACAGAACCGCTTTAACGAATAGCATTTTGCCACAAAAAACGCCAGCGGCAGGGAGAGCGCGCTGGCGTTCAGCTTTTAGCGATGGTAGAAAATCTCGCCATCATAAATTTTGAGGATTTTCCCCTCGGTTTCGGTAATCAGCACGTAGCTTCCGCCCATGTAGGTCCAGCGGGTCCCGGCATCCGGCGCAGGCAAATTGCGCTGCTGCCACTGCTTGATGTTGTATTCTGGCGTCAGGTACAGCGGCGGGACGGTATCGCCGATGTGAAATTGTTTGAAGTCCGCGGTGACCCCATCCAGCTCATATTTCTGTATACCTTCGCCGGTCGCCGCCCACGCGCCGCTGGCGCAGGCCAACAGTACGCCCAGAAGCATCATTTTTGTTTTACGCATAATTTCCCCATTATTATCCTGGACACAAAATCGCAGCCTCGTATGATTCCTGATACGTCAAGGGATTGGCAAGCGTTGGTTTGGGTAAAAGTGTAAGCAAACGGTGATGCAGCGCCGTTTTTCATCGGCGCGCGCCTGTTTTGAGAATAATCCGGGGTGAGGAGTGTGTATGTTCCGGCTGGAAGATCTGGCATTGTTTGTCCGCGCTGCGGCGTTAAGCAGCTTCAGCGATGCGGCGCGAGAGGCCGGGCTGCAGCCCGCGCAGGTGAGCGCGGCGATCAAGCGTCTGGAAACGACGCTGAATATTCGTCTTTTTGCCCGTTCTACGCGGAGTTTACGCCTGACGCCGGAAGGCGAAACCTGGCTGCCCTATGCCACGCAGATGCTTGATACGCTGCACGCGGGGCTGCAAAAAATCAGCACGCCGGATGACGAAGTACGCGGTACGTTACAAATTGCCGTGCCGTCCGACCTGGGGCGCAACTTGCTTCTGCGCGTGTTTCGCGCTTTTCGCCAGCGCCATCCCGCGCTGCGCCTGCGGATACTGTTTTCCGATCATCGGACCGACGTATTTAAAGATCCGGTAGACGTGGCGTTTCGCTACGGCGATAACGACGATGCCTCGTTTATTTCCCTACCCGTCGCGCCGGAGAACCGCCGGATGCTGGTGGCCTCGCCCGGCTGGATAGCCGAACACGGCGAACCGAAGACGCTGGAAGATTTGGCCCGGCACAATGCGCTGACCTACGTGCTGCGCGGCAGGGCGTTCGATCGCTGGCCGCTGAGCCTGGACGGGAAGGTCCATTACGTGCAGGTTGCCGGCACTATCGTGAGCGATGATGCGGAGGTGATTCGCCGCCTGGCGGTTGCCGGGGAGGGGATCGCGTTCAAATCTGAACTCGACGTCGGGGATGATATCCGTGAAGGGCGGCTCCAGGTGCTGTTGCCGGAGTATCAGGGCGACGTGGTGCCGCTGAATATGATTTGCCCACACCGCAAGCAGCTTTCGCCTGCGGTACGGTTGCTGTATGAGGCGGTGAAAGAGGCGTGCGAAGCGGTTCATTCCCGCGCGCCCTCTGCGGGCCGCTAGCGCCGACTCGGGAATGGTGCCGGGTTATGCATCGGCGTGGCTTGTTCCCGGCTCGCGCTGCGCTTAGCCGGGCTACGGGTTCACAGCAATCTGCGGGCCGGTAGCCCGGACAGGTGCGCCAGCGCCGCCTCCGGGACGGTGTAGGGGTTATGCATCGGCGTGGCTTGTTCCCGGCTCGCGCTGCGCTTAGCCGGGCTACGGATTGGTAGCCCGGACAGGTGCGCCAGCGCCGCCTCCGGGAGAACGATCGGTGCGAAGCTTAATGCTTCACCAGCGTGGCAAAGTAGTAGACCAGCGGAATCGCAAGGATCCACAGCCCGATGGGGATTTCCCGCCATTTGCCGGCAATCGTTTTAATCACCACATAAAACAGCAGCCCGCCGGCAATCCCGGTCCCGAAGCTATTGGCAATCAGCGTAATCATCACCATCATCAGCACCGGCAGGCCGTCGGTGAAGTTTGCCAGGTCCACTTTGCGCAGGCCGCTGAACATATTCAGGCCAATGAGGATCAGCGCAGGCGCGGTCGCCTCTTTCGGAATCATCAGCGCCACCGGGGTAAACAGCAGCATCAGGAGGAACATCACCGCCGCCGACAGCGCGGTTAACCCGGTTTTACCGCCGGCTTCCGCTGCCGCTGAGGATTCAATCAGCGCGGTCGCCGCCGGAATGCCCAGCCAGGGGCCAACGGCCGCGGCGATCGAGTCAACCATAAACGGGCGATTGATATGCGGCATATTGCCTTCTTCATCCAGCAGGCCCGCTTCGCCGCCTACCGCCAGCGTGGTGCCCATCGTGGAAAAGAACTCTGAGGCGAAAAAGACGAACAGGAACGGCAGGAAGGCGATATTCAGCGCGCCCAGCATATCGATTCGCCCCAGCACCGGCGTCAGCGAATGCGGCATATCGATAAAGCTGCCCGGGAGTCTGGTGACGCCCATCGGAATGCCGACCAGGGTGGCAAAGAGAATCGCCCACAGAATTGAGCCGGGGATTTTTCTCGCCTGCAGGGCAATGGCCAGAAACAGCCCGCAGAGCGCCACCAGCGCCCCCGGTGAGAGAAAATCGCCGAGCATCAGGGCGTTGGTTTTGGCATTAGCCAGCACCAGCCCGGCGTTACGGAAACCCAGCACCGCGACAAACAGCCCAATGGAGGCCGTCAGGCCGAGCTTGATCGACTGCGGCACCGAACGGGTCACCACTTCACGCAGGCCGAACCTGGTTAGCAGGAAAAACAGAATCCCCGACCAGCAGGCGATCCCAAGACCAATCTGCCAGCCAATGCCTTCGCTGCCTGCCAGCGTGACGCCGACCAGCACCGAGCCGCCGATGCCCGGCCCGACGATAAACGGCAGGTTGGCATAAAACGCCATCAGCAGCGTGCCGCCGACGAACACCAGAATCGTGCCGGTGGTTGCCGCGCCTTTATCCATCCCGCCAACCGCCAGCAGGCCGGGGATAACCACCAGCAGGTAGGCGGCGGCGAGAAAGCCGGTGATGCCCGCGAGGCATTCGGTGCGCAGCGTGCTGCCGCGGGAATACAAGGCAAAACGGCGCTCCAGCCAGCTTCCTTGCGTGGATGAATGAAGGGTATTGTCGGCCATGCTCAGGCTCCCTGATGATTATTGTTGTGTTCTGTGTGTTCCGGGATTTCCCGGCAGTCTATCAGCGGCTCGACGATCTGGCGGGTGCTGCCGTCGGTCAAACCTAAATCGGTCAAATGCGGCCCGGCGTTACAGGCAAGGCAGGTGCCTTCGATAGCCTTAAATACGCGATAGGGCGGCTCCCAGTCGGCGACCTCCGCGCTCAGGTCGCGAAGCTGGCGGAACTGTCTGGCCAGCTCCGGGGCGGGCAAGTCGGAAAGCATTCCGGCAATAGGCATCGCCACGTGGGCAAGGATTTTTCCCTGCTGCGACAGCGCCATACCGCCGCCGGAGGCGATCAGGCGGTTTGCCGCCAGCGCCATTTCGTCGGCATCGCGGCCGAGCACCACCAGGTTGTGGGAATCGTGGGAGTAGCTGGTGGCGATGGCGCCGCGCAGCTCGCCCCAGCCTTCCAGCAGCGCAATTTGCGGCGTCGCCTGGTGACGACCGTGGCGGTGCTTAACCCAAATCAGGCTAAACCCGTCCGGGATTTGCACCCGGCCATCGCGGACCTGCACCTCAACCTCTCCCCACTGGGTAAAGCGCGCGCCGCGAATATGCCGCAGGCGGGCGACGCCGTGGCGAATCGCGCCGACGCGGAGGATAAAATCGTCAGGGCTGAGCGGCGGCATCTGCAGGGTATCGCGCGGCGGGGTAATACCCGCCGCCGGCGGAATCGACTCAAGCAGGGCGCCCTCGCGGGCAATCAGCTTCCCGGCGACGTACACCTCCCGCGCGTCGAGCTTTTCTAATGAATCAAAAACCACCAGATCGGCGCGGCGTCCGGCGGCAATCAGCCCCAGATCGTTACGCTGCAGACGGATCGCCGCGTTTAAGGTGGCAAAGCGCAGGACGTCGGTGGCCGGCAGTCCGTGCTCAATCAGCAGGTTGAGCAGGGCGATAATGCCGCCTTTTTCCAGCAGCATATCCGGCGGCACATCGTCGGTGCAGACGGTGATTTGCGAGGAGAGATGCGGCAGCGTTTTCAGCGCGTTAACGATATCCGGCAGCAGGTAAGGGTGCGAGCCGCGAATTTCGATAGTCAGCCCGGCGCGCAGTTTTTCCAGCGCATCGTCCGCCGAGGTGAGCTCGTGATCGGAGGTGACCCCGGCGGCAAGGTAGGCCTGCAGATCCGCGCCGCGCAAACCGCGGGCGTGGCCTTCGATCAGCTTGCCGCTGTTGAGACCGGCCTGGATAATCTCCTGCATCCGCTCGCTGCCGTGCAGCACGCCGTGCATATCCATCACTTCGGCGACGCCGCAAACTTCCGGCCAGGCCAGCATGGTTTCCATCTCCGCACCGGCAAAATCGGCGCCGGACATCTCCAGTCCCGGCGTCGACGGCACGCTGGACGGCGCCGCGACCATCACCTGCAGCGGCAGATGGCGGCTGGCGGCGACGGCGTAGCGCACGCCTTCGACGCCCAGCACGTTGGCCAGCTCGTGCGGGTCCCAGAATACCGCCGTGGTACCCTGAGCCAGGACGATTTCGGCATAGCGTTCAGGCGGCAGGTGGGAGCTTTCAAGGTGGACGTGCGTGTCCATCAGCCCCGGCGACAGGAAATATCCCGCCAGCGAGCGGCGTTCGTGGGCATCGGAGCGGCTGCCGCGCGGGTGCACGCTGGCGATGGTTTCGCCGACGATCCCGACGTCGGCCTCGCGGATCTCTCCGGTGGCCATATCGACAATCTGCGCGTCGGTTAATAAGAGATCGAACGGGGATTCGCCGCGTGCGGCCTGCACGGCGCGGCGGCGGGTTTCAGCACTGCTGGACATAACAACTCCGGCACAAGGATAATGGGGATACTCTAGGGGCAGAGCAAACGTTTGCCCAGATGAATAAATTTATCGCCCGATAACCTCGGGTTATTCTGCATGCTCACCATTGATGAAAACATGATGACTGAACCCTGGCAGCGTCTGCCCGCGCTCTCCCTTAAGCAGATCCAGTACTTTGTGACCCTGGCCCAGCTACGCCACTTCACCGACACCGCTAACCGGCTGGCTATCAGCCAGCCGGCGCTAAGCAGCGCGCTGCGGCAAATCGAGACGGTGCTCGGCGGCAAGCTGGTCAACCGTACCGCCTCGGCGGTGACCTTAACCGAGCTGGGGGCGGCGATTTTGCCCCACGCCCGGCGGGTGCTGAGCGTGGCGCAGCTGGCGTTTCAGGATATGCAGCAGATAGTCGAGGCCGGCGGCGACGGTACAGTGCGTATCGGGCTGGTGCCCTCGGTGAGCTCGCTGCTGTTTCCGCTGCTGCCGCAAACGCTGGCCCAGGCGTTTCCGCGCCTGAGGGTGGAGTTTCACGATCAGACCAACGACGCCCTGTTTTGCGAGCTGCAGTCGGGAAAGATAGATTTTGCCGTTGGCGCAATAGACAGTTCGTTACCGCCTGAGCTGCAGGTTTATCCTCTGCGCGACGATCCGTTTGTGGCGGTGCTGCACTGCGACGATCCGCTGGCCGGGCAGCCGCATCTGCCGTGGAAGCTGCTCGCGGGGCGCGATATCGCGGTGTTCTCAAAGGGCAATATTCAGCGTCTGGTCGGCGCGCTGGCGGAGAGCCATCGCCTCACGCTGAATACGCGTTATCAGGTTGACTATATTGAAACGCTTTACGGCCTGGTGCGTTCCCGGCTGGCGGTGGCGATTCTGCCTGAGCTTTATACTATCCACCTTCAGGATCCGGCGTTAAAGGTGGCGCAGCTTCAGCAGCCCGCGCTGACGCGAACCGTGGCGCTGATGCGCGGGCCGCAGCCTTTGCCGCCGCTGATTGAGGAATGTTTCGCATTATTACTAAGTTCGCTGCGCTGACCGGCGCGCGTCGACTCCGGGAGGGGAACCCCGCAGCTGGCCGCCGCGGGAGCTTATTTACGGCGTCACGATATTGAACCAGAACTCAAATTTATCCATATAGCCCAGCATCTCGTCCAGCTTCGCGCCGTCGCCGGTCACTTTGACTTCACCCTTATCCTCCGCCTGTTTTAGCGTTTCCTCTTTCAGGATGATTTTGTTCAGCGTGGCGCGATCCAGCGCGATGGTAGCGTCGGCGTCTTTGGCTTCGGCATCGGCGGTGTGGTTGAGCACGCCGTTTTCCAGCTCTAGCTTATATTTACCGCCATCGTTACCAAGGTCGATATTGAATACCGCTTTGGCGGTTCCGGCTTTTTCGCCGTTGATGTGGACCGCAAGATAGTCGAAAAACATTTCCGGGGTCATGGCCCGCACGGTATCCGGGCTGGCGGTATTCGGCGTCGGGCCTTTCACGACGCCGTTGCGTAGCTCCTGCGCGCCGGTCAGGTAGAAATTACGCCACGGTCCTGATTCCGCCTGATAGCCCAGCTGCTCCAGGGCATCGGCTTCCAGATTGCGCGCCTCCAGATTACCGGGATCGGCGAAGACAATTTTGCTGACTACCTGAGCTACCCAGCGATAGTTGCCCTGGTTGTAATCTTCTTTGGCTTTCTTGAGGATAGCGTCGGCGCCGCCCATATAATCAACGAACTTCTTCGCCGCTTCTTCCGGCGGCAGCTCGTCCAGCGTAGCCGGGTTGCCATCGAACCAGCCGAGATAGAGGACGTAGGTAGCCTTCACGTCATGGCTGACGGAGCCGTAGTAGCCGCGGTTGGCCCAGGTATTGGCCAGGCTGTCCGGCAGCTTGAATTTGGCGGCGATCTCATCGCGGGTCAGGCCCTCGTTGGCCATGCGCAGAGTCTGGTCATTAATGTACCGATACAGGTCGCGCTGGCTTTTCAGCAGGTTAACCACGTTCTCATTACCCCAGGTCGGCCAGTGGTGCTGGGCCATAATGATTTCAGCCTTGTCGCCCCAGCGCACAATGGCGGTGTTGATATATTTCGACCACGGTAGCGGTTCACGAATTTTCGCCCCGCGCAGCGAGTAGGTGTTATGCAGGGTATGGGTGACATCTTCGGCGGATTCAATGAGCTTCTTCTCTTCGATATACCACAGCATTTCCGACGGTGCTTCCGAGCCCGGCGCCAGCATAAAATCGTAGGTCAGGCCGTCGATGGTCTCTTTCTGGCCATCTTTCTCGATGATATTGGTGGGAGCAATCAGCGTGACGGTGCCGGCAGAGGTCGTGGTGCCGAGACCTGCGCCAACCTGGCCGGTGGCATCCGGTTTGAGCAGGTTGCCGTACATATAGCTGGCGCGACGGCTCATCACGTTACCGGCCATAATATTTTCAGCAACGGCTGCTTCCATAAAACCGGAAGGCGCGTAGATTTTGACTTTGCCGGATTTGACATCGGCTTCATCGACCACGCCGCGCACGCCGCCGTAATGGTCAACGTGGCTGTGGGTGTAGATCACCGCAACGACCGGCTTATTGCCGCGATTTTTGTAATACAGATCCATTCCGACCTTTGCGGTCTCCGCTGATACCAGTGGATCCACAACCGTGATGCCCTCTTTACCTTCAATGATGGTCATATTGGAGAGATCGAGGTTGCGGATCTGGTACACGCCTTCGGTCACTTCAAACAGGCCGCTGATATTGATGAGCTGGGATTGACGCCAGAGGCTGGGGTTGACCGTATCCGGCGCCTTTTCCCCCTCTTTAATAAAGTCGTACTGCTGCGGGTTCCAGATAACGTTGCCCTGTTCACCTTTAATCACTTCCGTAGGAAGCGCGGCAATAAAACCTTTATGCGCGTTGGTAAAGTCGGTGTTGTCGGAGAAGGGGAGCTGTTTATACAGCGCATCGTTTGCCTGTTTGGTCGCCGCAGCGGCTTCTTTCGGCGACGTTTCGGCCCAGCTGGTCACAGGGAGAGTCGAGATAATTCCTGCCAGAGCCAGACTTTTCATAATCGGTGTTAATTTCATCGGAATCCTCATGGTTTTACGCTGATTCACTCGTTAATTTCGATATGACGTCGGGTTACATCCTGTAACGCCTCCTAAACTATAAACACGTATCTGCAAAAGTGTTTATTTTGTTAATTATTTGAATGCTTATTGTTAATTTTGAATTGCCTTGCGCTTGTATACCTACGCCGGGCCGGCTTGCGTTGTCCCGCGACTTACCGTAACCTGCCCACTGAGAACGTTTTTATCTCTCAATGACTCGGGGTGCCCTTCCTTGTGAAGGCTGAGAAAAACCCGTACCACCTGATCTGGATAATGCCAGCGTAGGGAAGTCAGAGACCGCAGGGTCGTCGCTTCTTCATCGCCTGGCGGGAGCAAACGATGTCTGACCTGCTGAACCCCGCGCATATTGCCCATCTGCGGCACCTTTTTCACCGCCATTCTCCTCTTGTTCACTGCATGACCAACGACGTGGTGCAGACCTTTACCGCCAACGTCCTGTTAGCGATTGGCGCATCCCCGGCGATGGTTATCGACCCGGACGAAGCCAGCCAGTTTGCCGCCATTGCCGATGCGCTGCTGATTAATGTCGGTACGCTGACGGTTGAACGCGCGGCGGCGATGCGTGCGGCGGCGCACAGCGCGCAGCAGGCGGGTAAACCGTGGGCGCTGGACCCGGTGGCGGTCGGCGCGCTGACCTTACGGACAGAATTTTGCCGGGAGCTGCTGGCGCTGCAGCCTGCCGCCGTTCGCGGTAATGCGTCGGAAATTATGGCCCTGGCCGGAATGAGCGGCGGCGGGCGCGGCGTCGATACGACCGATACCGCCGCCGCAGCGCTGCCCGCGGCCCAGGCGCTGGCCCGCCAGCTGAATACCGTTGTAGCGGTAACCGGCGAGGTCGATTATGTGACCGACGGCCAGCGTACGCGCGCGGTCACCGGCGGCGATCCGCTGATGACCCGGGTAGTCGGCACCGGCTGCGCGCTATCGGCGGTGGTTGCCGCCGCTGCGGCGATGCCCGGCGATCGGCTGGAGAACGTGGCCGCGGCCTGCGGTCTGATGAAGCTCGCGGGGGGGAAAGCGGCGCTGCAGGGCGGCCCCGGCAGCTTTACTCCCGCCTTCCTCGATGCGCTCTATGCGGGAGGCGATCTGTGAAACGAATTAATGCGCTAACCATCGCCGGCACCGACCCGAGCGGCGGCGCGGGGATCCAGGCGGATCTCAAAACCTTCTCGGCGCTGGGCGCTTACGGCTGCTCGGTCATCACCGCGCTGGTGGCGCAAAACACCCGCGGCGTCCAGTCGGTGTACCGGATAGAGCCTGATTTTGTCGCCGCACAGCTCGATTCCGTTTTCAGCGATGTGCGCATCGATACCACCAAAATCGGGATGCTGGCGGAAACCGATATCGTCGAGGCGGTGGCGGAACGGCTGGCGCGTTATCAGATTAAAAATGTGGTGCTGGATACCGTCATGCTGGCGAAAAGCGGCGATCCGCTGCTCTCAACGTCGGCGGTAGAGACGCTGCGCCAGCGCCTGCTGCCGCAGGTCTCGCTGATCACCCCGAACCTGCCGGAGGCGGCGGCGCTGCTGGATGCGCCGCATGCCAGAACGGAACAGGAGATGCTGGAGCAGGGCAGAGCGCTGCTGGGCATGGGCTGCGGAGCGGTATTAATGAAAGGCGGCCATCTCGATGATGCGGAAAGCCCGGACTGGCTCTTTACCCGCGATGGGGAGCAGCGCTTTACCGCGCCGAGAGTCCAGACCAAAAACACCCACGGTACCGGCTGTACGCTGTCGGCGGCGCTGGCGGCCCTGCGTCCGCGTTATGAGGATTGGGGGCGAACCGTGGCGGAAGCCAAGGGCTGGCTCTCGGCGGCGCTGGCGCAGGCGGATTCGCTGGAAGTGGGGCACGGGATCGGCCCGGTACACCATTTCCACGCCTGGTGGTAAACGGCAAGACAACGTGTCAGCAGACTATGCTGAAAAAATAGGCTCCCGGCTGGAAAATCTGCTGAGTCGGTACCAGGCTTAACCTGCCCAAAATAATTGGGTTGGGAAAACGCATGCCGGTTTCGACCGGCACTTACGGGAGATCGCTATGACTGATATTACGCAGTTGCTTGGCAAAGATGCCGACACGCTTTTACAGCACCGCTGTATGACGATTCCAGCCGACCAGCTCTATTTGCCGGGGGCGGATTACGTCGATCGGGTGATGGTTGATAACAACCGTCCGCCGGCGGTGCTGCGTAATATGCAAACCCTGTATAACACTGGCCGCCTGGCGGGAACCGGCTATCTGTCGATCCTGCCGGTCGACCAGGGCGTAGAGCATTCTGCTGGCGCCTCTTTTGCCGCCAACCCGCTGTACTTTGATCCGAAAAATATCGTCGAACTGGCCATTGAGGCCGGTTGTAACTGCGTGGCCTCCACCTATGGCGTGCTGGCCTCGGTGTCGCGCCGCTATGCGCACCGTATCCCCTTCCTGGTCAAGCTGAACCATAACGAAACGCTGAGCTACCCGACCGAATACGATCAGACGCTGTACGCCAGCGTTGAGCAGGCGTTCAATATGGGGGCCGTGGCGGTCGGGGCGACGATCTATTTCGGTTCCGAACAGTCCCGTCGGCAAATCGAAGAAATCTCCGCTGCGTTTGAGCGCGCGCACGAACTGGGCCTGGTGACCGTGCTGTGGGCCTATCTGCGTAATTCGGCGTTTAAGAAAGATGGCGTCGACTACCACGTTTCCGCTGACTTAACCGGCCAGGCTAACCATCTGGCGGCGACCATCGGCGCGGATATCGTGAAGCAGAAAATGGCGGAAAATAACGGCGGCTATAAAGCGGTGAACTTCGGCTATACCGATGACCGGGTTTACAGCAAGCTCACCAGCGATAATCCGATCGACCTGGTGCGTTACCAGCTGGCGAACTGCTATATGGGCCGCGCCGGGCTGATTAACTCCGGCGGCGCCGCGGGCGGGGAAACCGATCTCTCCGACGCCGTGCGCACCGCGGTTATCAACAAGCGCGCGGGCGGCATGGGGCTGATTCTGGGCCGTAAGGCGTTTAAAAAATCGATGGCCGACGGCGTGAAGCTGATCAATGCCGTGCAGGATGTCTATCTGGACGGCAAAGTCACCATCGCTTAAGCATTCGCGTGGCGGCGCTACGCCTGGCCGGGCTACGGTTTCGTGCGGTCTGGTAGCCCGGGTAGGGCGTTTACGCCGCAGCCCGGGATCTTGCTTACTCGCGAATCAGCCGCGCCGTGTGCTGTAGCGTTTTATACGCTTCATAGCGCCGCTGATGATCGGCGCTATACTGGGCAACGCAGCGGTAGGTTTTATCCACCCGGGTAAACTGCTTCATCGCTTCCGGCAGGGACGGGGCGATCTGGCCGGCCACCGCGCCGAGAATCGCCGAACCTAACAGCACCGGTTCGCTGGATTCGGTACTCACCACGCTCACTCCGCAGGCGTCCGCCAGCAGCTGGCGCACCAGCGGATGCTGCCCGGCTCCGCCGCTGATGACGATATGCTCGCTGTGGATGCCGCACGCCTTCTGGGCGTCAATAATCTGCCGCAGGCCGTAGCCGATGCCGCACAATCCGGCGACGTAGAGCGCCATCAGGTTGTCCAGATCCCGCTCCATCCCCAGCCCGGCGATAATCGCTTTCGCGTGCGGGTCGGCCAGCGGCGCCCGATTACCTAAAAATTCAGGCACCACGTGCAGCCCGGCGGCGAGTTTGACCGCGGCAGAAGGACGTTCCACTTTCGCCAGCACGCTATCGGCAAGATAAACCGGCAGCGGGACGCCGCGCGCCCTGGCCAGCGCCTTAGCCTCGGCGGCGGCGGGATGGAAGCTCAGCAGCTGGTCGATGGCCGCTCCGGCCGCGCTCTGCCCGCCTTCGCTCAGCCAGAACCCCGGCACCATCGCCGAGTAATATGGCCCCCAGACGCCGGGCACGAACACCGCTTCCTGCGTGGTGGTCATGGTGCAGGAGGAGGTGCCGAAGACGTAGGCCATATTGTTGACCGCGCCGTTAAGCACGCCGACGGTGCCGATGCCGCCCGCGTGGGCATCGATCATCCCGACCGCCACCGGAGTACCGACCGGCAGGCCCATCTCCTCTGCCGCCGTGGCGCAAAGGCCGTCGCCGCAGGGGGTTCCCGGATCGACAATCCGCTGGCCGATGCGGACAAAATCTTCATCCGCCAGCTCTTCGAGGCCAATCTGGCGGAAGTAGCTGGCATCCCAGCGTTGTTCATGCGCCAGGTAGGTCCATTTACAGGTCACGGTACAGACCGAGCGGGCTAAATCGCCGGTCGAGCGCCAGGTGAGATAATCGGCGAGGTCGAAGAAGTGGCGCGCCTGCTGATAAATGTGCGGGCGGTTCTCCTTCAGCCAGAGAATTTTCGGCGTTTCCATCTCCGGCGAGATTTTACCGCCGACGTATTGCAGCACCGCGTGGCCCGTGGCGTTGATCTTTTCCGCCTGCCCGGTGGCGCGGTGATCCATCCAGACGATAATGTTGCGCTCCGCATCTTCCGAAGGCCCAACCGCCAGCGGGGCGTCGTTATCGCCAATCACCACCAGCGAGCAGGTGGCATCGAAGCCGATTCCGGCAATCGATGACGGCGCGACCCCGGCGCTGGCCACCGCCGTTTTAATGCAGTAACACACCGCCTGCCAGATCTCGCGGCTCGACTGTTCGACCACGCTTCCGGCGCTGCGAAACAGGGTAATTTCCCGGGTCGCGTGGGCGAGAAGCTCGCCCCGCAGATTGAACACCCCGGCGCGAACGCTGCCCGAACCGACATCGACGCCAATAATATGTTGCGTATCGATTTGCATAACATCCTCTCACACAGTCTGGTTGAACGGTCAGAGATCCACGCTGTTCGGCAGGATCACAATGTCGCGCACGGTGACGTTTTTCGAGCGCGTCACCATAAACAGCACCGACTCGGCCACCTCAATCGGCTGCATCAGGCTGCCGTTGGCCAGCGCTTCGTCCATTTTGGCTTTCGGCCAGTCGTCCAGCAGGGCGGTGACCACCGGGCCCGGCAGCACGGCGCCGACGCGCACGCCGTACTGCGAAACCTGGCGGCGAGTAGTATGAACAAACGCCTGGACGGCAAATTTCGACGCGGTATAGATAGGCTCCCAGATCACCGGCACCACCCCCGCGATAGAGCTGGTGAAGATAATGTCCCCGGACTTTTGCGCGATAAGATGCGGCAGGACGCTACGCACGCAGCGGAAGGCGGCGTTGGTGTTGAGGTGCAGCACGCGGTCCCACACGTCCGGATCGCCCTCGGCCACCGGCCCGCCGATGTAAGCTCCGGCGTTGGCGTGGAAAATATCGAGACGCCCGGTAAGCTGCAAAATACCCTGCAGAATATTATCGACCTGATCCGCCTGCATCAGGTCAACCTGCAGGGCGAAGGCGTTTTCGCCGAGTTCGGCGACAAGTTTGTTGAGCTTCTCGCCTTCACGGTCGATAAGCACCACTTTTGCGCCAGCGCCCAGCAGGGTTCTGGCGCATTCGAGGCCGATACCGGACGCCGCGCCGGTAATGGCGGCGACTTTACCGCTAAGGGAAGTATTCATAGAGGAGACAGAGTGGTTCATTTTATAATCCTTTACAGAGTCTGGTTGGAACTATCGAACGCGAGGGCATCGCGTTCGACGCTGGAGACGAAAACTTGTTAAGGTATTGAATATGAGCGTCATTTTTTTGATGTTCGCTGGCGTATTCACGCTGAATGCGTTAATACTTCGGGAAGTAAAATGGAAGCTCAATCGATGAAGCTCATGTTGCGCTAGCTTCATCGATTGAGCAAGTGGGGAAATTAACAGCGAAATGATTTTGTGACGCAAGTTGGGAAAATGAAGAAAATCACGATTTACGACCTGGCGGAACTGTCCGGCGTTTCGGCGAGCGCGGTGAGCGCTATCCTCAACGGCAACTGGAAAAAGCGCCGCATCAGCGCGAAGCTTGCCGAAAAGGTGACGCGGATTGCCGAGGAGCAGGGCTATGCGATTAACCGCCAGGCCAGCATGCTGCGCAGCAAAAAATCGCGCGTCATCGGTATGATTATCCCCAAATACGATAACCGCTATTTCGGTTCGGTGGCGGAGCGCTTTGAGGAGATGGCCCGCGAGCGCGGCCTGCTGCCGATTATCACCTGTACGCGCCGGAGGCCGGAGCTGGAGATCGAAGCGGTAAAAGCGATGCTCTCCTGGCAGGTTGACTGGGTGGTAGCCACCGGGGCAACCAATCCGGACAAAATTACCGCCCTGTGCCAGCAGGCAGGCGTGCCCACGGTCAATCTCGACCTGCCGGGCTCTGTCGCCCCGTCGGTGATATCGGATAACTACGGCGGCGCGAAGGCGCTGACCCACAAAATCCTCGCCAACAGCGCTCGCCGCCGGGGAGCGCTGGCGCCGCTGACCTTTATCGGCGGGCGCAGCAGCGACCATAACACCCGCGAGCGTTTACGCGGCTTCCACGATGCGCATCGGGAGCAGGGGCTGGTCGTGCCGCAGGAAAATATCCTGGCGCCCGGCTATTCAAAAGGCAAAGTTGAGGCCTGCCTGCAGGAGCGGTTTGCTACCGCAAAGACCCCATTGCCGGGGCTATTTGTCAACTCGACAATATCGCTGGAAGGGGTGGTGCGTTGGCTGTCGCAGGCGGGACTTACCGGCAGCGAGCAGCCGCCGATGGGCTGCTTCGACTGGGACCCGTTTGTCTATCTGCTGGGGCACGATATCGACATGGTGCAGCAGGACGTGCCGGCGATGCTGGAAGCGGTGTTCACGATTATTGACGCCGGCGAGGCCGGGCAGCAGCGGATTGAAATCCCGCCGCTGTTGATGAGCAGCCGCTGATCCGGCTGCCGCCGTTAGCGCGTCAGCAGCCAGCGGGCGGTATGCTCGTCGGTCACCAGACCGTTGATCCAGCCGCCTTTAAGCGCCGCCAGAATCGCCGGGCGTTTGTACTCGCCGCACGCCACCGCGATGCGCGGGCACTGGTTCTGGCGGATATCGTAGCTGGTGATCATTCTGTTGATTTCGCTCTCCACCACGCCGCCTTCGGCATCGATAAAGCGTCCCATGATCTCGCCGATGCCGCCGCGTGCGGTCAGCTCATCCATCTGCGCCTGATTGATAAAGCCATCTTTGAAGATGGGGCTTTGGGTACCTAATGGCCCAATGCCGACAAAAATAACGTCCGCCCGGCGGGCGACGGCGGAAACGCTGCGAAACAGCCGGCTGGTACACCACATGTCGTACTCGTCCTGGGTCTGCGCGTAGCGCGGCGCGGGCCACTGATAGTACTTGGCCTTAATTTTGCTGGTCAGCAGCAGCGGGACGTCATCGTAATAGTTACATTGGCCGTCGGCGTCCATGGCGCTGATCAGGGCGACGCAGCGGGTGTTCAGACTGTCGAAGTCGATGCGCTGCAGCGCTTTTTTCAGGGTCAGGCCGGAACCCAGGCCGATGATTTTCTCTTTATCATCCTGCAGATAGCGGGCCATCAGCTGATAGCAGCCGAAGGAGACGCTATCCAGGGTGCTTTCTTCGTTAAAGGCGGGGACGATATTGCACTCGATAAGCCGGTACTTCTCCTGCAGCAGCTGCGCATAGTCGAGGCAGTTCGCCACCGGGTGGTGCAGGCTAATCGACACAATCCCTTCTTCTTTCGCGGCGGCGATCAGCCTCTGTACCACTGGCCGCGACGTGCCAAGCTGGCTGGCGATCTCGCTCTGATTCTGCCCGGCGATGTAGTACATCCACGCGGCGCGGACCTTTTGATCCAGCCGGATATCATCTTCTTTGCTCATGCTTTCCTGCCCTAAGTGTCGGGCCGCGGCGATAATTTCGCCCGGCGAATACCCGCATTCTCGCCGTGGTCGGGAAAACTGGCAAGCTTTTGCTCTTTTCTGGTCATCTGTAATTTTATTGGGTAATTGTTCTTTTGTGATCCGTGGCTCTTATTTTGGTCAATTGATCATTTACAGTGAGGCCATCAACTCAAGGAGAGCGGAACATGAACAATCAATTCACATGGCTTCACATTGGTCTGGGTTCTTTTCATCGCGCGCATCAGGCGTGGTATCTGCATCGTCTGATCGCTTCCGGAGATAAACGCTGGCACATCGCGGCGGGGAATATCCGCAACGACGCCGAACAGGTGGTTCAGGCGCTGGCGGCGCAGGGCGGGCGCTATGTGCTGGAAACCGTCAGCCCGGAAGGGGAACGTGAATATGAAGAGATCACCTCCATTCAGAAACTGCTGCCGTGGCAGGCCGGGCTGCAGCCGCTGATTAACGAAGGGGCAAACCCGCAGACCAAAGTCATCGCCTTCACCGTGACGGAAGGTGGCTACTACCTGAATACCCGCCATAAGCTGGAAACCAGCAACCCTGATTTGCAGGCCGATCTGGCAGGGGAGTGCAAAACGATTTACGGCACTATCGCGCGGATTCTGGAAAAGCGTATGGCGGACAACGCCGGGCCGCTGACTCTGCTGAACTGCGATAACGTGCGCCATAACGGCGAACGCTTCCACGACGGTATGGTTGAGTTCCTGCAGCTAACCGGCAAGCAGGCGGTGATTGACTGGATGGCCGCCAACACCACCTGTCCGAACACCATGGTCGACCGAATCACCCCGCGCCCGGCGGCGGACCTGCCCGCGCGCATCAAAGCGCAGACCGGCATTGACGATAAAGCGCCGGTGATGGGCGAGACCTTTATCCAGTGGGTGGTGGAAAACAACTTCCGCGATGAACGCCCGAACCTGGAAGCGGTCGGGGTTGAGATGGTGGCGTCGGTGATTCCTTACGAAGAGGCGAAAATTCGCATTCTGAACTCTTCGCACAGCTGCATTGCGTGGGCGGGAACGTTAATTGGCCAGCAGTACATTCATGAAAGCACGCTAACGGATTTCATCTACGCCATTGCCGACCGCTACGTTACGGAAGATGTGATCCCATGCCTCGGCGATAATGGCATTGACCTGCCGGCCTATCGCGACGTGGTGCTCAAACGCTTTACCAACCCATATATCCAGGACACCAACCAGCGCGTCGCCGCCGATGGCTTCTCGAAAATTCCGGCGATGATCGCCCCAACCCTGCAGGAGTGCTACCAGCGCGGCGTTCGCCCGCAAGCCACCGCTATGCTGCCCGCGCTGTTCTTCGTCTTTATGGAGCAGTGGCACAAGGGCACCCTGCCGTATGAGTACCAGGACGGCATCCTCGACGCCGAGGGGGTGCATCAGATGTTTGAAGCCAACGATCCGCTGGCCCTTTACGCCCGCGATAAAGCGCTGTTTGGCGAACTGGCCGAAAACGCCGATTTCCTCGCGCTGATACGCGAAAAAGTGGCGGCCGTTTATACGCTGATTAACTAAGAGGTGGCTATGTATCTGGGTATCGATCTCGGCACATCGGAAGTCAAAGCGCTGGTCATTGATGAGAACAATGAGGTTATCGCCAGCCATAGCGCGCCGCTGAGCATTCAGCGGCCCCATCCGCACTGGTCAGAACAGTCGCCGCAGTCATGGTGGGAGGCGACGGAGTATCTGATGACCACGCTGCGGGAAAAATGCGCCCAGCACTGGCCGGCCATTAAGGCCATTGGCCTTTCCGGGCAGATGCACGGCGCGGTTCTGCTGGATGCCGAGGGGGAGGTGATTCGCCCGGCAATCCTGTGGAACGACACCCGCTGCGCCGCGGAGTGCGCGGAGCTGGAAGAGATGGCGCCGGAGCTGCATCAGGTGGCGGGAAACCTGGCGATGCCCGGCTTTACCGCGCCGAAGCTGCTGTGGGTGCGTCGCCATGAGCCGGAAAACTTTCAGCGCACCGCCACGGTGCTGCTGCCGAAGGATTATCTGCGCTACCGGATGACCGGTAAAAAAGTCTCCGATATGTCCGACGCCGCCGGGACGCTGTGGCTGGACGTGGCGAAGCGCGACTGGTCCGACGCTCTGCTGGATAAATGCGGCCTGGCGCGCAGCCAGATGCCGACCCTGGTTGAAGGCTGCGAGGTCTCCGCCACCCTTGACCCGCAGGTGGCCGAACGCTGGGGGCTGAACGCCTCGGTAGCGGTAGCCGGAGGCGGCGGCGATAACGCGGTCAGCGCCATAGGCGTCGGCGCGGTTTCGCCCGGGGATGCGTTCATTTCGCTTGGCACCTCCGGGGTGCTGTTTGTGGTGACCGACGCCTATCGTCCGGCTCCGCAGTCGGCGGTCCATGCGTTTTGTCACGTGCTGCCGAATCTGTGGCATCAGATGAGCGTGATGCTCAGCGCCGCCAGCTGTTTGCAGTGGTTCTGCCGCCTGACCGGCACCACGGAAGTGGCGCTGCTGGAGGAGATTGCCGAACTTAGCGAAGAGGAGAAGTCCCACGCGCCGTTCTTCTTACCCTATCTCTCCGGCGAACGTACGCCACACAACGATCCTGACGCGCGCGGCATGTTCTGGGGCATGACCCACTCCAGCCTGCGCGCCCAGCTCGGCTACGCGGTGCTGGAAGGGGTGAGCTTCGGCATCAGCGACGGTCTGCAGGTACTGAAAGAGAGCGGTACGCAGATCGAACAATGTTCGCTGGTTGGCGGCGGCGCCCGCAGCCCGTTCTGGGCGCAGCTGTTGGCCGATATCCTCGATATGCCGGTGGTGACCCACAAAGGCGGTGAGACCGGCGGCGCGCTGGGCGCGGCGCGGCTGGCCTGCCTGGCGGCGGGCAAACCGATTACCGAAGTCTGTGAAAAACCGGAGATCTGGCAGACCTGGCGCGCGGACCCGGTACGCCATCAAACCCTGATGCGGCGCTATGCGCAGTTTAAGGCCCTGTATTTAAACGATCTGAACTATCGGCAGCATTAATTTTTATCACCATAACCGCTCCGGTGAACTGACCGGAGTGGCCTCCTGTACCCTAAAAACGAGGTCATTATGTCCATCAATAATAAACAGTGGCTCGGTTTACCCCTGAACCTGCTCTGGGGATACATCGCCATTGCCGTATTTATGACCGGCGACGGTTTTGAACTGGCATTCCTGTCGCACTACATCAAAGAGCTCGGGTTCTCCCCGGCGCAGGCATCGTTCGCCTTTACCCTCTACGGCCTGGCCGCCGCGCTGTCGGCGTGGATCTCCGGCGTGGTGGCGGAAATCATCACGCCGCTGAAGACCATGATGATTGGCTTCGTGCTGTGGTGCGTGTTCCACGTGCTGTTCCTCGTTTTCGGCCTCGGTCACGCGAACTATGCCCTGATCCTGGTTTTCTACGGCATCCGCGGTTTCGCGTATCCGCTGTTCCTTTACTCGTTTATCGTCGCCATTATCCACAACGTGAAAAGCGATAACGCCAGCTCGGCGATCGGCTGGTTCTGGGCGGTTTAC
Organism: Klebsiella michiganensis; assembly: GCF_015139575.1. Lineage (GTDB taxonomy): Bacteria > Pseudomonadota > Gammaproteobacteria > Enterobacterales > Enterobacteriaceae > Klebsiella > Klebsiella michiganensis. The sequence goes on from NZ_AP022547.1 coordinate 1,851,218, forward strand.
TCGATCGGCATCGGCGTGTTCGGCAGCTATATTCCGAGCTTTACCATCCCGCATATCGGCGAGCTGGGGACCTTGTGGCTGGCGCTGGCTTTCTGCGTCACCGGCGGCATCATTGCGCTGGCTTCCCTGCGCCATATTAAAACGCCGCACCATATGCAGAACCTGACCACCCGCGAGAAGTTTGCCGAACTGGGCCGCGCGGCGACGCTGCTCTATACCAACCGCAATATTCTGCTGTCGAGCATGGTGAGAATTATCAACACCCTGTCGCTGTTCGGCTTTGCGGTGATTATGCCGATGATGTTCGTCGATGAGCTGGGCTTTACTACCTCGGAATGGCTGCAGGTGTGGGCGGTCTTCTTCTTCACCACCATTTTTTCGAACGTGCTATGGGGCATTCTGGGCGAAAAACTGGGCTGGATGAAGGTGGTGCGCTGGTTCGGCTGCATCGGCATGGCGCTCTCCAGCCTGGCGTTTTATTACATTCCGCAGCACTTCGGACATAACTTCGCGATGGCGCTGCTTCCGGCTATCGCCCTGGGGATCTTTGTCGCCGCGTTCGTACCGCTGGCGGCCGTTTTCCCGGCGCTGGAGCCGAAGCACAAAGGCGCGGCCATTTCGGTATATAACCTGTCGGCGGGGATGTCGAACTTTCTCGCGCCAGCCATTGCGGTGATTTTGCTACCGTTCTTCAGCACCATTGGGGTGGTGATCGCCTATACCGCGCTGTACGTGGCGGCTTTTTTCCTCTGTGCGTTTATTCGCGTGGAGCAGCCGGGTTTTACCCACAAGGAAGCGCCGGCCAGCGAGCAGGTGGAGTTCTCTTAAGGTGATGCGGCTGGCATGCCAGGCATGCCGGCCTTAATGAGGTGGATGATGAGTATTCAGGCAGTGATTTTTGACATGGATGGCGTAATTATTGATTCCGAAGCCCTGTGGCGGCAGGCGCAAATCGACGCCCTCGCGCAGTGGGGAGCAACGGCGAGCGTCGAGGAGTGCGAAACCCTGACCAAAGGCAAACGCCTCGACGATATTGCCCGCACCTGGTGCCGCTATTGCCAGCTTGAGCTTGCCCCGCAGCGGCTTGAGGCCGCGATATTGCAGCGTATTACCGGCCTGATCGCCGCCGAAGGCGAGCCGATGCGCGGCGTGCATGAGGCGTTACGCTATTTTCGCCATACCGGTTATAAAATTGCCCTCGCCACCTCCTCGTCCCGGCAGGTTATCACCGCCGTGCTGAACAAGCTCTCGCTCTGGCACTATTTTGATGTGATTTGTAGCGCGGACGATGAAGCGCAGGGCAAACCGCATCCGGCGGTGTATCTGACGACGTTGGATAAGCTGAATCTCGACGCCAGCCGGTGCCTGGTGATCGAAGACAGCTTCAACGGCTTTAGCGCCGCCCGGGCGGCGGGGATTGCCACGATAGTGATTGCCGAAGATAGCCAGCACGCGCGTTTTCAGGGCGCCGCTGGGCGCTATCGGGCGCTGCCTGAACTGCTGGAAGCCCTTACCGCCGAGGCGGAGGCGGTCGAATAACTCACCCTTTCGTGAGCGCAGAAAATCCCGGGATGTACACGGTCGGTTACTCTCTTTTCTGCGCTCACGCCCCCCTTTTTCACCATGCCGATCCGCCTCACATTTCGCTTATCTTTTGTGAAAACAGTCACGCCTTATTGTGCCAATGCCCAAATTTATTGCCTTGCTTAGCGGTGTTTGTCCGAGGCACTGCTGCGTAATTGTGCTTAGATTAGATATTGAAACATCTTTTCAATAATGTGAAACCACTTTGCCGATTTGCTTCTATCGATCGGATTTGGCCGTGATAAGGACCGAGCATGAAAATTGAATCTGTAAATGTCACCGTTTTCCAGTATCCCACGCGTCGGGTTTCCGACAGCGCCGGGCACTCCCATCCGGGGGCTGAAAGCATGGCCAAAATGGCGATGCTGACCATCACCGCCGATGATGGCGCGCAGGGCTTTTCGTTTGCGCCTCCGGAAGTGGTGCGCCCGTTCGTGGTGAATACCTTTTTCCGCAAGGTGCTGGTGGGGCAGGACCCGTTTAACCGCGAGCGTATCTGGCAGGATCTTAACCACTGGCAGCGCGGCAGCGCTCACCAGCTGACCGAGCGCGCGCTGTCGTTTATTGAACAGGCGCTGTGGGACCTGATAGGCCGCAGCCTCAAGATGCCGGTTTACAAGCTGCTCGGCGGCTATCGCGACACCGTCCCGGCCTACGGCAGTACGATGTGCGGCGACGATCTGCCGGGCGGTCTGTCGACCCCGGAGGAGTATGCCGCCTTTGCCGAAAAGCTGGTCGCCCGCGGCTACAAGGCCATCAAGCTGCACACCTGGATGCCGCCAATCTCTTTTGCGCCCAATCCCAAAATGGACATTAAAGCCTGCGCGGCGGTGCGCGAAGCGGTGGGGCCGGATATTGACCTGATGATTGACGGCTATCACTGGTACAGCCGCGCCGAGGCGCTGTGGATCGGCAAAGAGCTGGAAAAACTCAACTTCGCCTGGTTTGAAGAGCCGATGGAGGAGGATTCGATGTCCTCCTACGCGTGGCTGGCGGAAAACCTGTCGATTCCCATCGTCGGGCCGGAGAGCTTCGGCGGCAAGCACCGCATGCGCGCCGAATGGGTGAAAGCCGGAGCCTGCGACATTCTGCGCGCCGGCGCTAACGGCGTGGGCGGTATTACCCCGACCATGAAGGTCGCGGCGCTGGCGGAATCCTTCGGCATGGATTGCGAAGTCCACGGCAACGGCGCGGCAAGCCTGGCGGTGGTCGGGGCGATCCGCAACTGCCGCTGGTACGAGCGCGGCCTGCTGCATCCGTTCCTCGACTACGATGAACCGGCGGCTTATCTCAACAGCATTGTTGACCCCATGGATGACCAGGGATTTGTGCATTTGTCACAACGTCCGGGCCTCGGCGAAGACATTAATTTTGCGTATATCGAAGCCAATACCGTTAGCCACGACTGATTCAAAAAAATAAATGCCCGATGGCGCTGCGCTTATCGGGTCTGCGGCCCGGTAGACCGGATAAGGCGAAAATGCCGCCATCCGGCAACATGTACCCTACAGTACAGGCAAACAGAGATATGAAAAAAACCTCCCGACTGGCAGCGTGCTTGCTCGCGCTCGCCGTGTCGATGGGGAGCGGGGCGGCGATGGCGAAAACGCCGCCCGACCAGCTCATCATCGGTATGAATATGAATAACCTGCTCACCCTGGACCCGGCGGCGATGACCGGTAATGAAGTGGTGGGGATCGTGGTCAACCTCTACGACTCGCTGGTGGAGCTTGACCCTGAGCAACTCACCAACGTTAAGCCCGCGCTGGCGAAATCCTGGGATATCAGCCCCGACGGCAAAACCCTGACCTTTCATCTGCGCGACGACGTGAAATTTCACTCCGGCAATCCGCTGACCGCCGCCGACGTGGTGTGGTCGATGCGGCGCATCCTGCACCTCAACCTGGCGCAGGCCTCGGTATGGAAATCCTACGGTTTCAGTCAGAAAAACATCGACAGCCAGGTCAGCGCGCCGGACCGCTTCACGGTGCAGATCGTGTTACCCAAAGATAACGATCCGCAGCTGGTGATTTACTCGCTGGCGGCGCTGGGCAACCTCGGGGTGCTCGACAGCAAAACGGTGCAAAGCCACCAGCAGGATAACGACTGGGGTAACCGCTGGCTGACCACCCATGAAGCCGGCTCCGGGCCGTTCACGCTGGAAACCTGGCAGGCGAAAGATGTGCTGCGCATGAAGCGCAATCCTGACTACTGGCGCGGCGAGGCGAAAATGAGCCGCGTGGTGCTGCGCCATTTCCAGGAGTCGCAAACCCTGCGCCTGATGATCGAAAAAGGCGACCTCGATATTGCCAACAATATGGCGGTTTCCGACATCAACGCCCTGCGCAGCGACCCCCAGCTGACCGTCGACGCGGTGCAGCGCGGCACCATGTACTACGTGGCGATGAGCATGAAAGAGGCGCACTTCGCCCATCCGAAAGTGCGTGAAGCGGTGCGCTATCTGATTGACTACCAGGGCATCAATAAAGCGCTGATGCCGGGCTACGGGGTGCTGCACCAGCGGCCGACTAAGGCGGGCATGCCGTCAACGCTGCCCGACCCGGGCTATAAGCTGGACGTGGCGCGGGCGAAAAAGCTGCTGGCGGAAGCAGGCTATCCCAACGGCTTTGATACCACGCTGCGGGTCCTCTCGGATCAGCCGTTCCTGAACATTGCTATCGCCGTGCAGTCGACGCTGATGCAGGCGGGGATTAACGCCAAAATTATCACCGGCACCGGTAACCAGATCTACGGCGCGATGCGCGAGCGTAAATTTGACCTGCTGGTAGGACGCGGCGGCAGCGGAATGGAGCCGCACCCGCACTCCAGCCTGCGCGCGCTGGTCTATAACCCGGATAACAGCGATGAGGCGCGCCTGACCAACTTCCAGGGCTGGCGCACCGGCTTTTACGACCCACAGCTCAACGCGATGATTGACCGCGCCCTGCTGGAACGCGATCCGCAAAAACAGGTGGCCGACTACCAGGCCATCCAGACGCGCTACGACCAGCTGGTCCCGGCCCTCATTCCGCTTTCGCAGATGGTCGATTCCGTGGTGGTGCGTAACGAGGTGCGGCAGTATCAGCCGCACCCCTCTGCCACCACTTTTCTGCGTGACGTCGATAAAGTCCGCAAAGGAGAGAAAGGATGAGTATCGCAATCCTTGCGCCCGGCTCACGCGGCCGGCGCTTATCAAAACGGCTGCTGCAGGTGGTGATTACGCTGTTCGGCCTGCTGTTGTTGACCTTCACTATTGGCCGCGTCATGCCCATCGACCCGGTGCTGGCGATTGTTGGCCCGGACGCTGACCAGAGTACCTACCAGCAGGTTTACCATCAGCTGGGGTTTGATAAATCGCTGACCACCCAGTTTGGCATCTATTTCGTCAACCTGCTGCACGGCGATCTGGGCAACGCGCTGCTGACCGGGAAACCGGTGGTGGACGACATTATCCGCGTCTTCCCGGCCACCATGGAGCTGGCGACGATGGCGATTCTCGTCGGCGCGGGCCTCGGTATTCCGCTGGGCGTGCTGGCGGCGGCGCGGCGCAATAGCGTCTCCGATTATGTGGTGCGCATTATCAGCCTGGCGGGCTACTCGACGCCGATTTTCTGGGTCGGGATGATGGGGCTTTTAGTCTTCTACGCCTGGCTCGGCTGGGTGGGCGGCGCCGGACGGGTGGACCTTGGCCTGGACGGTATGGTGCCGCGCCGCACGGGGCTGATGACCGTTGATGCGCTGCTGGCGGGCAACGGTCAGGTCTTCTGGAACGCAATTAATCACCTGATTCTGCCCGCCTCGCTGCTGGGCTTTCACTCGCTGGCCTACATCAGCCGCATGACCCGCAGCTTTATGCTGGCCCAGCTGTCGCAGGAGTTCATTATTACCGCGCGGGTGAAGGGGCTGACCGAGCGTCAGGTCATCTGGAACCATGCGTTTCGCAATATCCTCGTACAGCTGCTGACGGTGGTGGCGCTGGCCTACGGCGCGCTGCTGGAAGGCGCGGTGCTGATTGAAACCGTCTTCTCGTGGCCGGGTTTCGGCTCCTACCTCACCGGTAGCCTGCTGCTGGGCGATATGAATGCGGTAATGGGCTGCGTGCTGCTGGTGGGGGCGATCTTCGTGATGCTCAACCTGCTCTCCGACATGCTGTATCAATTCTTTGACCCGAGGACAAAATCATGACCGTTTCTCTGGATTCGCCGCTTTCGGGCGGCACGGGCGAAGGCCGTCAGCGGCTGCAACGCGCGGCGGCGCGGGCCGTCGGGTTTATCGGCAAAATGGCGCGCAACCCGCTAACGGCCATCGGCGGCGGAATTATCTTTCTGCTGCTGGTGGTGGCGATTTTCGCGCCGCTGATTGCGCCGTATAACCCGCTGGTGCAGGACCTCAACAGCGCGCTGGTCGCGCCGAACGCGCAGCACTGGTTCGGCACCGATGAGTTTGGCCGGGATATCTTTAGCCGCCTGGTGTACGGCTCGCGCATCACGCTCTATATCGTGCTGCTGGTCTCGGTGACCGTCGGTCCGCTCGGGCTGCTGCTCGGCGTCAGCGCCGGCTATTTTGGCGGTAAGGTCGATATGGTGCTGATGCGCGTCACCGATATTTTCATCTCCTTCCCGAGTCTGGTCCTGGCGCTGGCGTTTGTCGCCGCCTTAGGTCCGGGGCTGGAGCACGTGGTTATCGCCATCACGCTCACCGCCTGGCCGCCGATAGCCCGCCTGGCGCGCGCCGAAACGCTCTCTCTGCGCCAGGCCGATTTTATCTCCGCCGTACGTCTGCAGGGCGCATCATCGGCCCGCGTCCTCTGGCGCCATATCGTGCCGCTGTGTCTGCCCTCGGTCATTATCCGTATCACCATGAATATGGCCGGGATCATTCTGACCGCGGCCGGTCTGGGCTTTCTCGGGCTCGGCGCGCAGCCGCCGGAGCCGGAGTGGGGGGCGATGATCTCCAGCGGGCGCACTTACATGATGGAGTGCTGGTGGGTGGTTACGATTCCGGGGCTGGCGATTCTGATCAACAGCTTAGCGTTTAACTTCTTAGGAGATGGCCTACGTGACATCCTCGATCCCCGCAGCGAATAATGCTCCGCTGCTCGATGTGCGCGATCTGTGCGTCGACTTTGTTAACGGCAGCGCGGTGACCCATGCCGTGCGCGGCGTCTCCTTCCAGCTGGGGCGCGAAAAGCTGGCCATTGTCGGCGAGTCCGGTTCAGGTAAATCCACCGTTGGGCGCGCCCTGCTGCAGCTGCATCCGAAAAAGGCCCGCGTCAGCGCCAGCCGGATGCAGTTTGCCAACCTCGATCTGCTGCATCTTACTGAAGCGCAGATGCGCGGCGTGCGCGGCAAACGTATCTCCATGATTATGCAGGACCCGAAATATTCGCTTAATCCGGTGGTCTGCGTCGGTAAGCAAATCGCCGAGGCCTGGCTGACCCATCATCCGGGACGCAAAGATGAGGCGAAGGCAAAGGCGCTGGAGATGCTGGAGGTGGTGCGTATTCGCCAGCCGGAGCGCGTTTATCAGCTTTATCCGCATGAGATATCCGGCGGACAGGGGCAGCGCATCATGATTGCCATGATGCTGATTACCGACCCGGAGCTGGTGATTGCCGATGAGCCGACCTCCGCGCTGGACGTGTCGGTGCGCCTGCAGGTACTGGGCCTGCTGGATGATCTGGTTCAGTCGCGCGGGCTGGGGCTGATTTTTATTAGCCACGACATCAACCTGGTGCGCAGCTTTTGCGACCGCGTGCTGGTGATGTACGCCGGACGGGTGGTGGAGTCTATTGCCGCCTGCGATCTCGATAACGCCCGCCATCCCTATACTCAGGGGCTGATTAACTCGCTGCCGGATATGCAGCATCGTCGCCCGATACTGCCGGTGCTGCAGCGCCAGGCCAGCTGGTTAACGGAATAAGGAGTGGATGATGATTGAAGTTCAACGTCTCAACCTCGCGTTTGGCGAAGGGGAGAAGCGTAACCAGGTGCTGTACGACGTTAATTTCCACGTTAAGCCCGGCGAGATCTACGGTCTGGTGGGGGAGTCCGGCTCCGGCAAAACCACGGTGCTGAAGTGCCTGGCGGGGCTGTTTACCCACTGGCAGGGGGAGTTAACCATAGACGGGCAGCGCTTAGGGCATGAGATTAGCCGCGAGCGCTGCCGTCAGGTGCAGATGGTATTTCAGGACCCGTACGGATCGCTGCATCCCCGTCACACCATTGGCGATATCCTTGAAGAGCCGCTGCAGATTCATCGCATTCACGATCGCGACCGGCGGATTCATGCGCTGCTGGACAAAGTGGGCCTCAATCGTGCGTTTCGCGAACGCTATCCGCATCAGCTTTCCGGTGGCCAGCGGCAGCGCGTGGCGATTGCCAGAGCGCTGATCCTTGAGCCGCAGGTGCTGCTGCTGGATGAGCCGACGTCGGCGCTGGATGTGTCGGTGCAGGCCGAGATCCTCAACCTGCTGGCAGAATTGCAGCAGGAGGCTAAACTCACTTACCTGATGGTGACCCACGATTTGGGCGTCATTGCCCATTTATGCCAGAAGGTGGCGGTAATGCAGTACGGGAAAATCCTTGAAACCCTGACGGTCGATGCGCTGGTCAACGGCGAGGCGCAAACGGCCTATACGCAGATGCTGGTTAACGCCAGCCGGCAATATACGCGCGAAATGGCGCGCGAGGTGGCGGCATACTAAGCGATATGGCGCATTGTCTCGCGGACAATGCGCCCTGTTTTTGGATAAAACTTTGAAATGATATGTATTAATAGTTATAAATATCGTCTATTAATGTAAAAGTGGTGTTTAGATCTAAAATGAAAGTATCTGTTGTATGAATGAAAATATATGGAATCATAACTTGTGTTTATTATTCATTTTGAAATAAATAACCAAATTTTCTTCAAATTTCAAAATATTCCATGCTGTAAATTCATTTAAACCTTGTTAATTGCAAGGAAAAACTGCGCATTACGCCTCCAGATCCGCTGAGTAATAGAGTAAACTCGCCTGCGAATAATCTTAAGTTATCAGCTGCGTCATAAAGGATTACCGTATTTAGAGTAGGGTACCCATGTCGCTTATCCACTTGATTACTATTCTCAGGGAACAGGATGGAAAAAACATATACGATTAATGGAATAATTACATTTATTCCTCAACGTGGTGCTCTAATACTCATTGCTGACGAGACGAAAACGGTTTCATTAAATATGCCGGCCAGCCGTTGTTTATTGCTGCTTATTCAGCAGGATGGCAAAACCGTTGCCCGCGAAACCTTTTTCGAGGAAGTGTGGATAAAGCATGGCTCCCAGGTAACCAGCAACGGTTTCTACCAGAATATTTCTCTGCTGCGCCGGGCATTTAAAGAGCTGGGCATGGAGGGCGATATTATTATTACGCTGCCGAGGGTTGGCGTCAGGCTGGATGCGACAATATCGGTGACGGAGTCTCAGCCGTGCGAGATGGAGAAGGCACCGGAGCCACAGGTGCCCGTAGATGGGCCCGTGCACGAGGAGGTCGCGGCTGCGAGTGTGCCTGAAAAAAAGCGGTTAAGGCCGCGATGCTCTCTGTTATGGGGGCTTGCGGCGCTGCTGAGCTGTCTGGTCGGCGGTTTTGTTGCGTGGCAAACAGAATTCGACTCTTATTTGCAAACTTATTCGCCCATAATTGCTAAACTTTCGCAACAATGTCATTTCTTTGCCAATAATGATGTGGTTGATCACGTTCGTCATGTCAATTTTATCAAGCGCAGCAAATTTGAATGTGAAGAATACTCGTGGATTTATTTGACGCTTTATCCCGGGCAAGCGCGGGTGTCGGTGATTCGCTGCCGTCAGCCATTTAGTCAATGGCGTGATAATCAATGCCTCACCAAATATTACATTAAGGAGGTAGCCAATGCGCCCGCGTGAAATTAAATGGTTAATCGCTATCGTATTTATCGGGGTGCTTAGCGGAATAATGATAAAATCCTGGCAATACTGGCAGCGCAATCATTTCCAGTGCAGCGGCGAGATGCGGCTAATTAACGCAGGCTACCAGGGCGATATTTCCTTACGCTACGTATTTGATAGCAGCCGCGGGCTGGCGATGGTCCGGGGGGAAATTACGCCGCCGCAGGGCGCTGCGTTTACCATTAATCAGAACATCTGGTTTAGCTTTACCCGCGACGGCCAGCACTACTTCCTGCGTTCGGAAACCGTCTCAGCCAGCATCGGCGAGACCGAGCAGGAAGAGCATGTAAAGCGTATCCTGCCAGCGTTTTTCCTCCAGCCGCAGGTGCCGTTTTACCTTAACATCCAGCGGCTCAACGAACGTACCCGGCTGCTGTATACCAGCCGGGCGCCGTCTTTGCTTTGCGAAACCTGATTAACGTAGCAGCGGGCAGTCCGGCGGCAGTCGGCAGCGAAGCGCGGCCGGTAACAGCTCCATACGGAAGGTTTTGCCGGTTAGCGGTTCACCATCGAGATTAAACGTCATCTCGTGGGGTGCGGTGATCTCGAACCACGATGAGACGCCGTCGATAATATTCGGCGAGGTTTCCGGATTGGCCAGGGTGCTGAACAATGCGGGGATTAGCTCTTCGCCGGTGAAAATGCGCAGATGCAGCAGGCCGTCGTTGATTAACGCTTCCGGGCACAGCTGCTGGCCGCCGCCGGCCTGGCGCCCGTTGCCGATGCCGATGACCAGCGCGTCGCCATGCCAGTGAAAGTTCTCGCCGCGGATTTCGCAGCGGTCCGGCTTAAGCGTATCCATGCGCATCAGGCCGTGGATTAAATAAGAGACGCCGCCCAGCGCGGCCTTGAGCTTCTCCGGGGTTTCGGTCGTGATTCGGGTGCCGAAACCGCCGGTGGCCATATTAATAAAACCGGTCTTATCGTTAACCCGTGCAACATCTATCGCCACATCGCGGCCAACGATGGCCAGCTTCAGGGCGCTAGCCAGATCCTGGGGGATGCCTACGCTGGTGGCGAAGTCGTTCGCCGTGCCCAGCGGTAAAATCCCCAGCGCCAGATTGCCTTCGCGCTCCACCAGCGCCGTCGCCACCTCATTGATGGTGCCATCGCCGCCGCCGGCAATCACCGTTTCGACATTCAGCGTCAGGGCTTCATCGATAAACCGAACGGCATCGCCCTTTTCCCAGGTGACGCGGACGTGAATATCGATACCTTCGTCGCGTAACAGTTTAACCGCCTCTCGCAGGGACGGTTCATTGGCGCCTTTACCATTCAGAATCAGTAAGCTGGCTGGAAACGTGGACATTATCAGGGGACCTTTGTTGCTCAATGATGCATAAAGTGTACCGCATGCGGAAAGGGAAGGCCGGGAGAGAGATAAAAAAATAAGCCCGCGTAAGGGAGATTACGCAGGCTAAGGAGGTGGTTCCTGGTACAGCTAGCATTTATGGGTTATGTTTTTCAGCGAAATGGATGATATCTGCTTTGAACGAACCGGTATGTGATCCGTTTCTAATATCTTTACATCGTGAAAAAATAACCCAAATTAACTAGTTACTGTGCGGGTTTCTGGTCGTCTGACCAGTAAAATTACGCATCAGCAGCGCATACTGCAGCGCCATATCTTCCGGAACAGGCAACCATACTGTGTGGCCATCGCCCGGCGCCACCGGCATGCGTTCGCCTTTGCCGTTTTCCATATGCTCGAGGGTAAAGTTAACGTTGCCCTGCGGGGTCATCAGCTCAAGGCTGTCGCCGACGGAAAATTTGTTTTTCACCGCCACCGCCGCCAGCTGGCCGTTGCGCTCGCCGGTAAATTCGCCGACAAACTGCTGGCGTTCGGAAACGGAGTAGCCGTGCTCGTAGTTCTGGTAGTCGTCGTGCGTATGGCGACGCAGGAAGCCTTCGGTATAGCCACGGTGCGCGAGGTTTTCCAGGGTATCCAGCAGGGAGGTGTCGAACGGTTTGCCAGCGGCAGCATCGTCAATGGCCTTGCGGTAGACCTGAGCGGTACGGGCGCAATAGTAATGTGATTTGGTGCGGCCTTCGATTTTCAGCGAGTGGACGCCCATCTGGGTCAGGCGCTCAACGTGGGCAATCGCGCGCAGATCTTTCGAGTTCATGATGTAGGTGCCGTGTTCGTCTTCGAAAGCGGTCATGTATTCGCCCGGACGTTTGGCCTCTTCAATCATAAACACCTGGTCAGTCGGCGCGCCGATGCCCAGCGTCGGCTCGACGTTCTGCACCGGGATCGGTTCGTGCTTATGCACGATATTACCGACGTCGTCTTCTTTACCTTCCTGCACGTTATACTCCCAGCGGCAGGCGTTGGTGCAGGTCCCCTGGTTTGGGTCGCGTTTGTTGATATAGCCAGAGAGCAGGCAGCGGCCGGAGTAGGCCATGCACAGCGCGCCGTGGACGAAAATTTCGATCTCCATTTCCGGCACCTGGCTGCGAATTTCGGCGATTTCATCCAGCGACAGCTCGCGGGAGAGAATAACGCGGGTGAGTCCCATTTGCTGCCAGAACTTGACCGTCGCCCAGTTGACGGCGTTGGCCTGTACCGACAGGTGAATATCCATATGCGGGAAATTTTCGCGCACCAGCATGATCAACCCCGGGTCGGACATGATCAGCGCGTCCGGCCCCATTTCCACCACCGGCTTCAGATCGCGAATAAACGTTTTTAGCTTGGCGTTATGCGGGGCAATGTTGACCACCACATAGAATTTTTTACCCAGCGCGTGGGCTTCGTTGATGCCGAGCTGCAGATTTTCGTGATTGAATTCGTTATTACGCACGCGCAGGGAGTAGCGCGGTTGGCCCGCGTAAACGGCATCTGCGCCATAAGCGAAAGCGTAACGCATATTTTTCAGCGTTCCCGCCGGGGAAAGGAGTTCCGGTTTAAACATGATTTTCTCGTTCTGATGACAGGTCAGATTCGCCGCACCCGGTACGGCGAGTTGGGGAGTGCCCCCACATTAAGGGCGGGCATTGTAGCGCCGTCGGGGAGGGGAGTAAATATCAGTCGGGTATCTTTGGCGATAAGCGGACGGCAAATCAGTTCCGGGTAGGCATCAAGCGGCCGCTATCTGCCGGTTTCAGCCGCTGCTTTTTCCCCGGAGGCGGCGCTTGACGCGCCTGCCCGGGCGACCCGGCCCGCAGACGGCGGTGAGCCAGTAGCCCGGCTAAGCGCAGCGCGAGCCGGGGAAAAGTCGGGCAGGGGCTAATTATGCCAGCCGGCAGGCGTCGGCTTCCCAGCGGTACCCTACGCCGTAAACGGCGCGGATAAACGACTGCTCGGCGTCCAGCGACTCCAGCTTACGCCGCAGGTTTTTGATATGGCTATCGATCGTTCGGTCGGTCACCACGCGGTAATCATCGTATAGATGATTCAGCAGTTGTTCGCGCGAGAAGACTTTACCCGGTTCCTGGGAGAGGGTTTTCAGCAGGCGGAACTCGGCGGGCGTGAGGTCCAGCAGCTTGTCGCGCCAGGAAGCCTGAAAACGACCTTCGTCGACAATCAGCGGGCTTTCCGCATCCAGCGCCTGCAGATCGCGCTGCGGTTTGCAGCGGCGAAGAATGGTCTTCACGCGGGCCACCACCTCACGCGGGCTGTAGGGCTTACAGATATAGTCATCGGCGCCGATTTCTAACCCCAGCAGGCGGTCGATCTCCTCGATTTTGGCGGTGACCATCACCACCGGTACCTCAGAGAAACGGCGGATTTCCCGACACAGGGTCAGACCGTCGGTGCCGGGCAGCATCAGATCCAGCAGGATCAGATGCGGCGGCGTCTGGCGAACGTACGGGAGAACCCGATCGCCGTGATTAATCAGCGTCGGCGCATAGCCCGCCGCCTGAAGGTAATCGATCAGCAGCTGACCCAGCTTGGGCTCATCTTCCACGATAAGAATGCGTGGCGTGTTTTCATCAACAGGTAATTCAGTCATACGTCTCTCGATAAATTACGTTCCAGAGGTAGTTCTACTTTAATGCTAACCCCGCCCAAAGGCGAATGGCCGGCACGCAAAGTGCCACCGTGGGCCGCGACAATGTTAAGGCAAATCGCCAGCCCTAAACCAGAGCCGCCGCTGGCACGATTGCGCGACCCCTCAGTACGATAAAAACGCTCAACCAACCGCTCCAGCTGTTCATCGGTGACGCCGGGGGCGCTATCGGCAAAATCGAGAACCAGCATATCCCCGCTCTGGCTGGCGCTAATCTGCAGGCCGCCGCCGCTATCGGTATAGCGCAGGCTGTTTTCCAGCAGGTTATTAAACAGCTGCATCAGGCGATCCCGGTCGCCGAAAATCGTCGCGCTTTCCGGCAGCGAAACGCCGATCGACAGCCCGCGGCTGGCGAAGCGCTCGCGAAACGCGCCGGCGGCGACCTCCAGCAGATTGATGATATCCACCGAGGTTTTCTGGTAGGAGAGGGCGCCTTCATCGGACATCGACAGCTGGTGTAAGTCATCGACCAGTTTGGTGAGGGTGGCGACTTCCGCCTGCAGGGAGGCGATGGAGTCCGGGGTAAATTTGCGGATCCCATCCTGAATCGCCTCCAGCTCGCCGCGCAGCACCGCCAGCGGCGTGCGCAGCTCGTGGGAAATATCGGCCATCAGGTCCCGGCGCATCTGCTGGTTGCGTTCCAGAGTGCTGGCCAGCTGGTTAAAATCTTTGGCCAGACGCCCCAGCTCATCGCTGCTGGTGGCGGCGACGCGGGTGGAGAAATCTCCGGCCGCCAGACGGTGGGTCCCCTCAACCAGGCGTTTAACCGGCGCGAGCAGGCCGCGCGCCAGCGGGAAGGTGGCCAGCGCCGCCAGCAGCGTGGCGAGGGCGACAATCAGCCAGCTGGTACGTTTCTGCTGGCGGTCAAAGTTGATATCGGTGTTGCGCGTCAGGCGTTCAACCGGCGAGGCGATGACCGCGCCAACCTCAACGCCGTCGACCATAATACTGCGCCGGGTACCGTCCTTCGGCACGCGTTCGCGCGGGCCCACCAGTACGCGTCCTTTTTGATCGACCACCCAGAACATGGTGCGCCAGCCGTGCGGAGGCATATCGGGGCCGGGACCGCGGTCGCCACGATCGCCGCGTGGACCGTCGAGCGGCCGGTCCGGCGCGGCGTCCGGCGGCATCTCTTCCGGGCCGGGGCCACCGTGCGGCTCATCCATCGGACCGTGGCCCATACCGCGGCCCGGCGGCGAGCGGTCATCGTTGTCGCGCTCAAAGGTTTTCAGCAGCTGGAAAATAAAGCGGTCGTTGTTGCGCAGGAACGTCCAGCTGCCGTGCTGGGCATACTGCTCGCTCAGGGCATCGCCGAGCATGGTCAGGCGCTGTTCGTTGCCGCGCTTGATATAGTCAATAAAGCCGCGTTCAAAGCTGATACGCACCGCCCAGTGCATACTGATCAGCAGCACGATGCAGGTGGCGAGGATCGCGATAAACAGCTTGCCGGTAATGCCGGGACGCCAGAACTTCAAGACTCACTCCTTTTACGGCGACGAATCACGGTATTGGTCGTGGTGTCATCCGGTACGCGGGAAAAAAGCAGCGCCGGCAGCGCGATAATCACCGCCATGCTTAAGTAGGTATAGAGAAAGACCTGATGAGCGATCGCCGCATCGGCGCTGATATGCTGCTGGCCGTAGAGACCGAGCAGCATCCCGGCGATAGTGACGCCGATACTCATCGACAGCTGCATGACCATCGACAGCAAGCTGTTGCCGCTGCTGGCCAGATCGTCGGGCAGGTCTTTCAGGGTCAGCGTATTCATTGAAGAAAAGCGGCTGGAGTTAATCATCCCCTGCAGGAACAGCACCACCGGCAGCAGCCAGTACCAGCCGGCGAGCGCAACGGCCATAAACAGCAGGCTGACCAGCGCGAGGCCAATCGTCGAGGTCACCAGTACCCGGCGATAGCCGAAGCGGTTGACCACCTGGACCACAATGCGCTTCATCCCCATGCTGCCGAGCACCATCGGGATCATCATCAGCCCGGCGTGGAACGGCGTAAAGCCGAGGCCGATCTGTAAAAACACCGGCGTCATAAACGGCAGCATGCCGCTGCCGATACGCCCGGCGAAGCTGCCGCCAAGGCCAAGAGAAAAGGTGCGGTTGGTAAACAGCTTCAGGCTAAACAGCGCGTTGCGGTTGCCGCGCGCGTGCCACAGATAGCACAGCATTGACGCCGCGCCGATGGCCACCAGCGCCGTCAGCCACAGGGGGGAGAGCCCGAGCCCTTTTTTACCGTCGAGCGCCAGGGTCAGCGTCGCCATACCGGCGGCCAGCAGAATAAAGCCGAAGATATCAAAGCGCCGGGTTTGCAGGGTGTAGTTGGGCATCAGGCACAGCGTGGCGATGGCGCCGACGATGCCGACCGGAATGTTGATCAGGAAGATCCAGTGCCAGGAGGCGTACTCCACCAGCATCCCGCCGAGCGCCGGGCCGAGCAGCGGACCCACCTGGCCGGGCAGGGTGACGAAGGTCATCGCCGCCATATATTGACTGCGCGGGACGATTTTCATCACCGTCAGGCGGCCAACCGGCACCATCATCGCGCCGCCGACGCCCTGCAGCACGCGGGCGAGTATCAGCTGATCGAGCGTGGCGGCCTGCGCGCAGAACAGGGAGCCGGCGGTAAACAGCACGATGGCGCTAAAAAAGATATTCCGCACCCCGACCCGATCCGCCAGCCAGCCGCTGGCGGGCAGCATCACCGCCACCGTCAGCACATAGGAGACAATAACCATATGCATATGCAGCGGGCTCTCCCCGAGGCTCTGCGCCATGGAGGGGAGGGCGGTGTTAACGATAGTGGTATCCAGCGCCTGCATAAAAAAGCCGAAGGCCACTATCCACAGCTGCCAGCGCACGCTGGAGGGAAGATCTGTCATGTTATTCGCTTACCGGTTGAGGGACTTTTCGCGAAAAACGCAGCCGCAGACGGTCGAAGAACAGATAGACCACCGGCGTGGTGTACAGGGTCAACAGCTGACTCATCACCAGGCCGCCGACAATGGTAATCCCCAGCGGCTGGCGCAGCTCGGAGCCATCGCCGCCGGAGATAACCAGCGGCAGCGCGCCGAACAGCGCCGCCAGGGTGGTCATCATTATCGGCCGGAAGCGCAGCAGACAGGCCTGGAAGATCGCCTCTTCCGGCGGCAGGTTGCCGTTGCGCTGCGCCTCAAGGGCGAAATCGACCATCATGATGGCGTTTTTCTTCACGATGCCAATTAATAGCATAATCCCGATAAGCGCGATTAGGCTGAACGGGGCATCGAAAAGCTCCAGCGCCAGCAGCGCGCCGACGCCCGCGGACGGAATGGTCGACAGAATGGTCAGCGGATGAACGTAGCTCTCATAGAGGATCCCCAGCACGATGTAGACCGTGGCGATGGCTGCCAGAATCAGGATCACCTGCGAGTTCATGGTCTCCTGGAACACCTGCGCGGTCCCGGCGAAGGACCCGCGGACGCTGGACGGCACGCCAATCTGGGTCATCGCCCGGTTGATGGCGTCGCTGGCTTCCGACAGAGACTTGCCGGTAGGCAGGTTAAAGGAGATGGTCGACGCCGCCGACAGCCCCTGGTGGTTCACCGACAGCGGCGCGTTAGCCGGCTGCCATTTGGCGAAATAGGAGAGCGGAATCGGCTTGTCTTCGCTGTTGATCACAAACATCTTATCGAGGGCGCTGACGTCCTGGGTGTAGACCGGGTCGACCTGCATCACCACTTTATACTGGTTCAGCGGCTGGTAGATGGTTGAGATCTGCCGCTGACCGAAGGCGTTGTTCAGCAGATTGTTGGCGTCCTGCACGCTGATGCCGAGCCGCGACATGGTATCGCGATCGTAGATCAGATCCATCTCCGCGCCGTTATTCTGGCTGTCGGAGTTGACGTCCGCCAGCTCCGGCAGCGCCGCCAGCGTTTTGCGGATTTTCGGCTCCCATTCCCGCAGCGCCGCAAGGTCGTCCGACAGCAGCGTATACTGGTAGCTGGCGTTGGCCTGACGGCCGCCGACGCGGATATCCTGTACCGCCATCAGGAACAGGTTGGCCCCCGGCTCTTTGGCCAGCTTCTTCCGCAGCCGATCGATAATCTGCTGCGCCGTTTCATGGCGCTCATCGCGCGACTTGAGGGTGATAAACATCATTCCGCTGTTGACCCGCGAGCCGCCGGTAAAACCGGTGACGTTGTCCACCGCCGGATCTTCACGAATGATCTTCATAAAGTCCTCCAGCTTGCCGCGCATCGCCTGGAACGAGATGCTCTGGTCCGCCTGGATACCGCCCATCAGCACCCCGGTGTCCTGCTCCGGGAAGAAGGTTTTGGGAATTGAGATATAGAGCCAGACGCTCAGCGCGATGGTGCCAAGCAGCACCAGTCCGGTTAAGCGGCTGTGCTTCAGCACCCACTTCAGCGATTTGCCGTATCCGCCCTGAATCGCCACCAGCAGGCGGCCAACCCCGCGCTTGCGCGTCGGCTCGTGGGGCTTGCCGCTTTTCAGCAGCCAGCCGCACATCATCGGCGTCAGGGTCAGAGAGACCGCCAGCGAAATGCCAATCGCCACCGACAGGGTAACGGCGAATTCGCGCAGCAGCCTTCCCGGCAGGCCGCCCATCAGCAGCAGCGGCAGGAACACCGCCACCAGCGACAGGCTCATCGACAGCACGGTAAAACCGACTTCCCGGCTCCCCTGCAGCGCCGCCTGCAGCGGCTTCATGCCGGCTTCCAGATGGCGGGAAATATTTTCCAGCACCACGATGGCGTCATCGACCACGAAGCCGGTAGCGATAGTCAGCGCCATCAGCGACAGGTTGTTAAGGCTAAAGCCGCACAGGTACATGGCGGCAAAGGTGCCGATCAGCGAAACCGGAACCGCCACCGCCGGGATCAGCGTCGCGCGCCCCGAGCGGAGGAAGAGGAAGACCACGAGGATCACCAGCGCCACCGAGATGACCAGCGTTTGCTCCACTTCCTCCAGCGAGGCGCGGATGGTCGGCGAGCGGTCCTGGGCGATTTGCAGATCGACAGAGGCCGGGATGGTGCGCTGCAGCTCCGGCAGGCGGGCGCGAATGCTGTCCACCGTCTCGATGATATTGGCTTCCGGCAGCTTGCGGATCATCAGCAAAATCGCCGGTTTGGCGTTAGTCATCCCGGCGTTGCGCACGTCCTGCACCGAATCGGTGACGTTGGCGACGTCGCCGAGGCGCACCGCCGCGCCGTTGTTATAGTGCACGATCAGCGGCTGGTATTCGGCGGCGGTCTTCAGCTCGTCGTTGGTCGCCACCTGCCAGCGGTGGGTGGCATCTTCCAGCGCCCCCTGCGGTTTACGTACGTTGGCGTTGCTGATGGCGGTGCGCACCGCGTCCAGCGATACGCCCTGGTTAAACAGCGCCTGCGGGTTGAGGTCGACGCGCACCGCGGGCAGCGAACTGCCGCCGACGTCGACGTCGCCGACGCCGTCAATCTGGGCAAGGGTCTGCGCCAGCTGGGTAGAGGCGAAGTCGTACAGTTCACCCTGGGACCAGGTATCCGAGGTGAGGGTGAGGATCATGATCGGCGCGTCTGACGGGTTGGCTTTGCGGTAGGTCGGACGGCTCGGCATGCCGCTCGGCAGCAGGCTTTGCGCGGCGTTAATCGCCGCCTGCACGTCGCGGGCCGCGCCGTTGATATCGCGGTCAAAGTTGAACTCAAGAATGATGCGCGTACTGCCGAGCGAGCTGGAGGAGGTCATCTCATTGACCCCGGCAATCCGCCCCAAAGAGCGCTCCAGCGGCGTCGCCACCGAAGAGGCCATGGTCTCCGGCGACGCGCCGGGCAGCGAGGCGCTGATCATGATGACCGGGAAATCCACCTGCGGCAGCGGCGCCACCGGCAGCAGGCGGAAACCGAGGATGCCGCACAGGGTAATGGCGAGCGAAATCAGAATCGTCGCCACCGGACGGTAAATGAAGAGGGCGAAAAACTTCACCTACGCCTCCTCCTCACGCCGCGGGAACCGGCTCTTCATATACAGCGACAGCCGGTCGAACAGCAGGTAGATAACCGGAGTCGTGAACAGCGTCAGCACCTGGCTGAGCATCAGACCGCCGACCATGCCAATCCCCAGCGGACGCCGCAGCTCCGCGCCGACGCCGGTACTGAGCATCAGCGGCAGTGCGCCCAGCAGGGCGGCGAGGGTGGTCATCAGGATCGGGCGGAAGCGCAGCAGGCAGGCCTGGTAGATCGCCTCGCGCGGCGGCATGCCCTGCTCGCGTTCGGCGGCCAGCGCGAAGTCGATCATCATGATGGCGTTTTTCTTGACGATGCCGATCAGCAGAATGATGCCGATAATCGCGATAACGTCCAGTTCGCTCCCCGCCAGCCATAGCGCCAGCAGCGCGCCGACGCCCGCCGTCGGCAGGGTGGAGAGAATCGTTATCGGATGAATAAAGCTTTCATACAGTACCCCGAGGACGATATACATCGCCACCACCGCAGCAACCACCAGCCAGACGGTGCTGCCAAGCGCCGACTGGAAGGCCAGCGAGCTGCCCTGGAACTGGGTACGGATATCGCTCGGGAACGCCAGCGCCTGTTCGGCGCCAAGAATCGCTTCGACCGCATCGCCCAGCGAATAGTTGTCCGGCACGTTAAACGAGATGGTGGTAACCGGGAACTGATCGAGATGGTTTATGGATAGCGGGGCAAAGCGCTCCTCGACGCTGGCGATGGATTTCAGCGGCACAATCCCGCCGTCGCTGCTGGTCAGACGAATATTATCCAGCGCCGCCAGCCCCGGCGTGGCCTGGGTATCATGCTCCAGCACCACGCGGTACTGATTCGCCTGGGTATAAATGGTGGAGATTAAGCGCTGACCGAAGGCGTTATACAACGCGTTATCGACGTCCGCCATGCTGATGCCGAGACGGCTGGCGCTATCGCGATCAACGTTGATATACGCCGCCAGGCCCTTATCCTGCCAGTCGCTGCTGACGTCGGAGAGCTGCGGCAGCGCCTGCAGCCGGGCCAGCAGCTGCGGGACCCAGTTGCTGAGCGCGTCCAGCGAGTTGGCCTGCAGGGTGAACTGGTACTGGGTGCGGCTGACGGTGGTGTCAATGGTCAGATCCTGCGTCGGCTGGAGGTAAAGCTCAATGCCGGGAATGCCGCTCACCGCGTTCTGCAGGCGGCCGATCACCGTCTGCACGCGATCGTCGCGCTCGTCCAGCGGCTTAAGGTTGATTTGCAGGCGGGCGCTGTTGAGCGCCGGGTTGGTACCGTCGACGCCGACGTAGGAGGTAAGGCTTTCCACCGCCGGATCGTTGAGTATCGCCGCCGACACCTGCTGCTGGCGCTCGGCCATGTTGGCGAACGACGCCGACTGCGGCGCCTGCAGCGTCCCCTGGATAATGCCGTTGTCCTGAATCGGGAAGAAGCCCTTCGGAATAAACACCCACAGCATAATCGACAGCACCAGGGTACCGAGGGCCACGCTCAGGGTCAGCCACGGATGATTCAGCACCCGGCTCAGCCAGCGGCCATAGACGGCAATCACCCGCTCAAAGAAACGCTCGCTGGCGCGCGAGAAGCGGTTCTGCTTGCGCAGCGACTCGTGGCTCAGCATGCGGGCGCACATCATCGGCGTCAGGGTCAGCGACACCACCGCGGAAATCAGGATCGCCACCGCCAGGGTAATGGCGAACTCGCGGAACAGACGGCCCACGATATCGCCCATAAACAGCAGCGGGATCAGCACCGCAATCAGCGAGAAGGTCAGCGAGATAATGGTAAAGCCAATCTCTCCGGCCCCTTTCAGGGCGGCGGCCAGCGGCTTTTCGCCTTTCTCGATATAGCGCGAGATGTTTTCAATCACCACGATGGCGTCATCGACCACAAAGCCGGTGGCGATGGTCAGGGCCATCAGCGTCAGGTTGTTAATCGAAAAATCGAGAAATACCATCACCGCAAAGGTGCCGACCAGCGATAGCGGTACGGCGATGCCGGGAATAATCGTCGCCGGGACGTTGCGCAGAAAGACGTAGATAATCATCACCACCAGGGCGATGGCCAGCATCAGCTCGAACTGGGTATCGCTGACCGAGGCGCGGATATTGGTGGTGCGGTCGGAAAGCACCTGTACTTTAACCGATTTCGGCAGGCTTTCGGTGAGCTGCGGCAGCATCTGGCGGATGCTGTCGGCGGTCGAGATAATGTTGGCCCCCGGCTGGCGCTGAACGTTCATGACGATCGCCCGCTGATTGTTCGCCCATGCCCCGAGCCAGCTGTTTTCCGCGCCCTGTTCCACGGTGGCGACGTCGCCGAGGCGAATCGGCGCGCCGTTCTGATAAGCGATAATCAGCCGGCGGTAATCTTCCGCCGACTGCATCTGATCGTTGGCGGAGAGGGTCACCGCCCGCGACGGGCCGTCAAGACTCCCCTTCGCCGAGTTGACGTTGGCGCTGGTTATCGCGGTGCGCACCGTTTCGCTGGTCAGCCCGAGGGCGGCAATGGCCTGGGCGTTGAGCTTGACGCGTACCGCCGGGCGCTGGCCGCCCGCGAGGGTGACCAGCCCGACGCCGGAAACCTGGGAGATTTTCTGCGCCACGCGGGTCTCCACCATATCCTCGACCTGGGTCATCGGCACGGCGGAAGAGGTGACCGCGAGGGTCATAATCGGCGGATCGGCGGGGTTAACTTTGCTGTAGACCGGCGGGTTAGGCAGGTCAGAAGGCAGCAGGTTGGTGGCGGCGTTGATGGCTGCCTGTACTTCCTGTTCCGCGACGTCCAGCGGCAGCGTGAGCTGGAACTGGAGCGTGACCACCGACGCGCCGCCGGAGCTCTGGGAAGACATCTGCTTGAGGCCGGACATCTGGCCAAACTGGCGCTCCAGCGGGGCGGTCACCGACGAGGTCATCACGTCCGGGCTGGCGCCGGGATAGAGGGTTACCACCTGAATCGTCGGGTAGTCCACTTCCGGCAGCGCCGAAACCGGCAGGAAACGATAGCCGATAATCCCGGCCAGCATAATGGCCACCATTAACAGCGTCGTGGCGACCGGGCGCATGATAAACAGACGGGAAGGGCCACCCGTGCTGCTCGGCGGTAACACTTGCATCAGGAGCGCGCTCCTTTTTTACCGTACTCGCGGCTGGTGGCTTTTTCCGGCTCGGCGGCGGTTGCCGCATCGTGGGCTTCGACGACCTCAACTTTTGCGCCTTCGGTCAGACGGTCGATACCGTCGGTTACGACGCGATCGCCGGCGGAAAGCCCGGCGTTGATCACCACTTTCAGGCTGTCCTGAATACCCGGCGTGACGGTGTGCTTGCTGACCTTGTTCTCATCGTTCAGTACCCAGACGAAATGGCCTTCGTTACCCATTTGCAGCGCGGCGGTTGGGATCACCACCGCGTTCTGCTCGGTATCGACCAGCATACGGGCGTTGACGAACTGATTCGGGAACAGGGCATCGTCCAGGTTAGTAAAGCGCGCTTTCAGCTTGATGGTGCCGGTGGTGGCGTCAATCTGGTTATCGAGGCTCAGCAGTGAGCCTTCGCTGATTTTCTGTTTATTGGTGCGGTCCCAGGCTTCGACAGCCAGCTTTTTCCCCGCCTTTTGCGCCTGTACCACCGTGGCGATTTGGTTTTCCGGCAGCGTAAAGACCACGTCGATCGGGTGGGTTTGCGTCAGCACCACAATCCCGGTGGTGTCGCCGCTGGCGATCTGGTTGCCGATATCCACCTGTTTTAAGCCGACCCGGCCGTCGATTGGCGCGGTGATGCGGCTCCAGTCCAGCTGCAGCTGGGCGCTGGCGACGGCGGCTTCGTCCGCTTTGATCGTACCCTGGGTTTCGCTGACCAGCGACTGCTGGGTGTCCAGCTCCTGCCGGGAAACCAGATTGGTTTTGACCAGCTGCTGGTAGCGCGCCAGATCGCGACGGGCGTTGGCCAGGGTGGCCCGATCTTTCGCCAGCTGGCCTTCGGCCTGGGCGAGGGCGACTTTAAACTGGCTGGGGTCGATTTCCGCGAGCAGATCGCCCGCTTTGACCTGCTGGCCTTCGGTAAAGTGGATGGCCAGCAGCTGGCCGTCGACGCGGCTGCGGACGGTGACGGTATTCGCCGCCGTCACGGTGCCGAGGCCGGAAAGGTAGCGGGGTACCGCTTCGCTGGTGGCGGTGGCCGCCTGTACCGGCGCGAGGGCGGCGCCAAAACGACCGGGGCGTCCGCCTCCGGGCCCCTGCTGACGCGCGCCTGATGCCGTCGGCGCGCCGCTGTTTGCCGCTTCGCGACCCTGCCAGAACCAGTACGCGGCGCCCGCGACGATCGCGACCACCAGCACCGCAGCCCAACGGCTTTTATTGCTACCTTTCATTAATTTGCTATCTCATCCTGAAACGTTTCACGGAATGATACTAGTTTAGCCAGCGAACGCTGCTTAAAAATGGAGGAATTATGAAAAGACTGTCCAGATATGTCTGTAAAAAACGCTTTTCGCAGAGCCGGTTACGGTGAATAGTTAGGCGTAAAATTCGCTTAATGATTTTGCTTAGCCGGGCGATGAATCAGGTTAGTTATTGCCCGTCATCCGCTGTTTCTTAAGGGTCACAGCGGAATACGTCGAATCTGAACTGATATACAGCGTGAATAAGCGGCCCCGGAAAGTGATTCAGCCTGATTGGCGGCGGCATCTGTTTGATAATCAAATTCACTCACGATTTTGCCTTAAGCAATGCGACCACTACCAGAGGGTTCTTTATGCATTTTACCCAAGCTATCGCCCGTCTCCCGGCCGCCACCTGCGGCGCAGGACAAACTACCGCCCGGCTGGGCGCGCCGGATATCGCCGCCACCACCCGCCAGTTTCTCGCCTATGTGGAAACCCTGCTGCAGCTTGGCCTGAAGGTCACCGTACTGCCCGCGGCTGCGGATTATCCTGATGCGCACTTTGTTGAAGATACCGCGGTGGTGATGCCGGAACTGGCGGTGATCACCCATCCGGGCGCGCCGAGCCGTCAGGGCGAGGTCGATACCATTGCGCCGGTGCTGGCGGGGTTCCGTCCGCTGGCGCGGATGAGCGAGCGCGGGCATATGGACGGCGGCGACGTGCTGTTAGTGGATAAGCAGTTTTTTATCGGCCTGACGGCGCGCACCGATGAGCAGGGGATCCGCGAGTTTGCCGCCGCCGTTGAGCCGCACGGCTATCAGGTCGCGGCGATTGAAGTGAGCGCCGGTCTGCATCTGAAATCGATCGTCAACTATGTGGGCCGCAATACGCTGCTGCTGACGGAAGGCTACGTTAACCATCCGGCGTTTAGCGGCTTCAACAGCATCGTGATCCCGGAAGAGGAGGCCTACGCCGGAAATACGCTGTGGATCAACGATACCTTAATTACGCCGCAGGGCTACCCCTATACCCTGGGCGAAATCAGCAAGCTGGGAATGCCTATCGTGCAGCTCGACACCAGCGAATTTAAGAAAATGGATGGCGGCCTGACCTGCCTCTCACTGCGTTTTTAATCACCGCGCCAACACCGGGGAGATCGAAATGAAAATACGCCTTGCCGCACTACTGGCCTGCATGGCGCTCAGCGCGCCGCTGGCCGCCCAGCAGTTTGACACCATCAGCTTTGGCGTCGATGGCGGCTATCCGCCGTTTGACGTGCTGGCGCCCAGCGGTGAAATTACCGGCTTTGATATTGATATCGCCAATGCGCTGTGCACCCAGCTAAAAGCCAAATGCGTTTTCGTGAAGCAGCCGTTCGAAAGCATGATCGCCGCCCTCAACGCGCATAAGTTCGATGCCATTATCGCTTCGCTCAATATTACCGATGAGCGTAAAAAGGAAGTGGATTTCACCGACCGCTACTACCGCAGCGCGGCGCAGCTGGTGGCGCGCAAAGGCAGCCCGCTGCTGCCTGACGTCGCCAGCCTGAAAGGCAAAACCGTAGGCGTCCAGACTGGCTCCACACATGAAGCGTTTGCGAAGGCCAACTGGGCCAATCATGGCGTGAAAATTGTCGGTTACGCTAACCAGGATAACGTCTACCTCGACCTGCTCTCCGGGCGAATCGACGCCGCGTTGCAGGATAATATCCAGGCGGCGACCGGCTTTATTGATACCCCGCGCGGGCAGAAATTCGCCTTTGCCGGTCCGGTTATCCAGGACGGCGGCATCTCCTCCGACGTGGGGATTGCGGTGAATAAAGACAACCCGGCGCTGCGCGATGCGCTGAACGGCGCCATTAAGGCAATCCGCGCCGACGGCACCTACGACGCGATCCAGAAAAAATACTTTAGCTTTGATATTTATGGCAAATAAGTCGTGAAGATGCGGGCGCGGGTGATGGCCTGCGCCCCTTTACGACCTCCGCGGAAGGCTGAATATGGTCGCAGACTATTTACCCCTGTTGTTACGCGGCGCGGCGCTTTCGCTGTGCGTGATGCTCTCTTCATTACTGGTCGCTCTGCTGCTGGGGCTGATTAACTCGCTAATTAAGCTCTTCGGCCCGCCGTGGCTGCGCCTGTTTTCCACCGCCTACACCACGCTGGTACGCGGTATCCCGGAGCTGGTGATTATGCTGCTGCTGTTTTTCGGCGGCGAGATGCTGGTGAACCTGCTGCTGGGTCTGGTGGGGCTCGGGCCGGTGCGCTTCAATACCTTTATCTCCGGCGTGCTGGCGATCGGCTTTGTTTTCGGCGCCTATTACACCGAGACCTTTCGCGGCGCCTTTCTGACCGTCGATCGCGGGCAAACCGAAGCCGCGCAGGCCTACGGGATGCGGCCGTGGACGGTGTTCCGCCGGGTGATGCTGCCGCAGATGCTGAGCTTCGCGATCCCGGGCATCAACAACAACTGGCTGGGGCTGATGAAAGCATCGGCGCTGGTGTCGATCCTGGGCCTTGAGGATATGGTATGGCTGGCCGAACAGGCCGGGCGCGCCACGCAAAAGCCGTTCCTCTTCTATTTTCTGGTCTCGCTGATTTACATGGTGATTACCGCGCTCTCCAGCTGGCTTTTCAGCCGCCTGGCGAAGCGTTACGCGCTGCGCTCTTCCACGGCGGGGACGGCCTTATGAATCTGCAAACCTTTCTCGATGCGATCCCGAGCTTTTTGTGGAGCGACGGCAACGGCGCCGCCAGCGGGCTGGCGGTCACGGCGGAGCTGTTTTTGCTCTCCATCGTTCCCGGGATGGCGCTGGCGATAGCGATGGCGGTGGGGCAGGTGTATGGACCGCGCGCGCTGGCGCTGCCCATCCGTGGTTTTACGTATTTTTTCCGCAGCACGCCGCTCTATCTCCAGCTGATGCTGATTTACTACGGCCTGTCGCAGTTCGATATCGTGCAGACGGGCTGGATGAACGACCAGCCGTTCTGGCTGTTGTTCCGCGATGCGACCTTCTGCGCCACGCTGGCGCTGGTCCTCAACACTGCCGCGTACGTCGCGGAGCTGCTGGCGGGGATGATGGTGACCTTTCCGCGCCAGGAGTGGGTCGCCGGGGAGGCCTACGGGATGGGGAAATGGCAGATTATTCGTCGTCTGGTGCTGCCTGCGACGCTCAGACGCGGGATCCCGGCGCTGAATAATGAAATGGTCTTTTTACTGCACGCCACGTCGCTGGCCAGCACCGTCACCCTGCTGGATATTACCGGCGTGGCCCGCGCGTTCTACGCCATGACCTATTCGCCGTTTATTCCGTTTCTGATGGCCGCGGCGCTGTATCTGCTCTGCACCTTTATGCTGATTTTCGCCTTTTCCCGCGCCGAGCGGCGCTGGCTGGCGTTTATCCGGCGCGGCTAGTCAGGAGCGCTTAATGGCCTGCAGTTCGGTCAGGGTGACGATTTTATCGACGTGAAACTTTTTACTGGTCAGCCAGCTATCCGCCAGCTGGCAGTAGTGCGCCATGCTGCGGCAGCCGATGCGTACCAGAAAGTCGAAGCTGCCGCTGACCAGCCAGCAGTCCAGCACTTCGGGCGTCTGGCGCATCTCCTGTTCAAACACCGGCTGCGAGCGCCCGTGGTCGGCCAGCGCGATTTGCGCCTGTACCACAAACGCGTGCTCCGGCTCGGGCAGTTCTACAATGGCGCTGTAGCCGCGAATAATGCCGTCGCGCTCGAGGCCGCGCACCCGCTCCAGGCATGGACGGGCGGTGAGGTTTACCTGCTCCGAGAGCTTCTGATAAGAAATGCGGCCATCCCGGCGCAGAATTTCAAGGATCTTATGATCGATACGGTCAAGCCGGGCTTTCTTTTCCACAACCAGGACGTCCAATGAAAATTAAACACTATACATTACCTGAACATGCACTCGGTGGGCAGCGGCAATTAAGCCATTTTCATTTCGGCGCGCCCGGCACGGGAGAGAAGGTCTATCTGCAGGCGGGGCTGCACGCCGATGAAATCCCGGGCATGCTGGTTCTGCATTATCTTAAAAGATTACTCAGCCAGGCGGAACGGCGCGGCGAACTGCGCGGCGAAATCATTCTTGTGCCGGTAGCCAACCCGCCGGGGCTGGCCCAGGTGCTGCTCAGCAGCGGTATTGGCCGTTTCGATCTGGCGAGCGGGCGCAATTTTAACCGCGATTTTCCCGATCTGGCGGCGCTGGCGCAGGCCGGTTTACCGGCGGATTTGCCCGGTACGCGCCCCGAGTATCTGCAGCGGGTGCGCGCGGCGATGCGGGAGGCGCTGGCGGCGCTTCCCTCCGCGAGCGAGGCGCAGGCCCTGCGCCACCATCTGCTGAGCCTCGCCTGCGATGCCGATCTGGTGCTCGATCTGCACTGCGATGACCAGGCGATTTTGCACCTCTATGCCGACCCGGCCTGGCAACGCGAGGCGAAAGTTCTGGCGGCTTTCCTCGGTATTGGCGCCGTGCTGCTGTCGCAGGAGAGCGGGGGCAACTCGTTTGATGAAGCCTGCGGCCTGCCGTGGCAGCGTCTTTGCGCGAGGAATCCGTCGTGGCGCCAGCAGCAGCCCGGCTGCATGGCGGTGACCGTCGAGCTGCGCGGCCAGCAGGAGGTGAATCACGCCACCGCCTGCGACGACGCCGAACGTATTTACCGTTACCTGCAGTACCGCGGCGTGCTGGCGGGCGCCAGGCCCGAGGTTCCGCAGCAGGAAACGGTGATGCTGCCGTTTGCCGCCGGGGAGATTGTCACCGCGCCGGCGACCGGCATCCTGGTGCTGCTAAAACATCCCGGCGAGTGGGTCAGCGCCGACGATGTCGTCGCGGAAATCATCGATCCGCTGACCGATATGGTCAAAGCGGTGCGGCCGACATCGGGCGGCCTGATTTATGCCAGCCGTCGGGCGCCGTTTGTCACTTTAGGGGCTGAAGTGATGAAAATCGCCGGCGAGCGGCCCTTCAGCGGCGGAGGCGGACTGGCGCTGTAAGCGGCTTTTATGATATCGCTCGGCCTAAAAAGTCGTTTACCGTCTTCATGCACAGCTCGCGCTCTTCGACGTGCGGCATATGGCTCGAAGCTTCGAAAATGACCCACTCGGCGCCGGAGATATGGTCCATAAAGGGCTGTACCACTTCCGGCGTGGCTTCATCGTAGCGCCCGGAAAGCAGCAGAACCGGAACCGTAATGCGCGCGAGGCGGTCGATAATCGTCCACGCTTTCATGCTGCCGATAACGTGGAATTCGGTGGGGCCATTCATGGCGTGATAAACCGTCGGGTCGGCATCCATGGCGTCGAAGGTGCGCCGCACTTCCGCCGGCCAGGGATCGAGCCGACAGACGTGGCGTTGATAAAATACAGCGCTTGCCGCCTTATATTCCGCGCTGTCCAGCGTTCCTGCCGCCTCATGGTCCAGCAGCGTCTGCTGGACGTCGGCGGGCAGCTGCGCCCGCAGCTTTGCCGCCCCCTGCAGCCACAGCGCCATCGATGCCGGGGAGTTGGCGATAATCAGCGCCTTTAACCCCTTTGGCTGCGTCACGGCGTGCTCCGCGCCGAGCATACCTCCCCAAGATTGGCCGAGCAGGGCGTAATTATCGGCAATATTGAGATGCAGCAGCAGGTTAGCCAGTTCGTCAAGAAACAGCGCCGGTTGCCAGAAGTCGGCGGGCTGCTGCGGTAAATGGGTTGAACGCCCGTTGCCTAACTGATCGTAGTGGATCACCGCTCGCCCGCTGAGGGCGATATCGCGGAACGCATCGACGTAATCATGCGTGCACCCCGGCCCGCCGTGGGCGACGACCAGCGGCGTGAGTCCGCTATCGATATCGCCGCAAACGCGAAACCAGGTTTGATAGTGCCGAAACGGGGCGTAACCTTCGCGGATGGTATACATGAATCATCTTTACCCTGCTAAGTGGACCGGCTTTCAGGGTAAAGGCTGGCAACCGCGGCTGAACACTAGCAAAAATGCTAGTTCTTAGCTGTCGAGCAGACGGTAGTGCAGGGCGCGGACCACCGCCTGCACGCGGTTGCTGGCGCCCAGCTTTTTGGCCGCGGTATTGAGATGCAGCGTCACCGTCGCCACCGAGCGATGCAGCTTGCGGGCGATCTCTTTGGCGGTAAGCCCCTCGGCGGACCACGCCAGGCATTCGCGCTCGCGGTTGCTCAGCTTGACGTGATGGCAGGTGAGCATAGCGCTGTCGAACAGCGGGAAGGCGGACTCCTGAAACTGCCAGGCGAGCAGCATCAGCTGCGCCAGGGTGGCGCTGATTTCCCGCTCCTGACGCTGGCCGGTATGGATGCCGGTGAGGGTCACGAACCCTCCGTTGGGGAGATGCAGGGGAACCGTCGCGCCGCAGGGCATATTGTGTTCGCGCATATAGTCGGTGACCGCGGTGGGATGATTGTCCAGCCTCCCGCGCAGCATGCTGCTGTCCGGCCGTTGATAGGACCAGACAAAAGGCGCGCAGCTCTCGAGCGCGCAGTGCTGTACCGGATCCACCTGGTAATATCCGCGCTCGCACCATAGCTGGCGCATATCTTCCGGCACGTTGAACGTTTTCAGCAGCGAGGGCGTAATCAGTTCTCCTTCCAGAGAACGCGGAACCGGCGTGTAATCGTAAATCACCGCCTCAAATCCCAACCTCCGGGTGTGCTGAAAAAGCCCGCTGAATGCGTCATCCAGGCTGGCCGCCCGCGCGCTGCCGGGGTGGTCAAACTCCAGTCGCATATAACCCCCTTCACCTAAAACGAGACCTGCGACGGGCACGATTTGTGCAAATCCGTCAGTAGCTGGCCCAAAGATATGCAATTCCGATGCCGTTCCGGCGCGGCGCAAAACTAGTATTTTTGCTAACTGTTCAGCGTCCGGGGTTGCCGTTAGCGTTAAGACAGACCCCAACCCTCTTACCATCGACGATGAGGAATAGACCATGTGGAGCGAAATAGCGCCCGACCGGTGCCATAACATTGCGGTGGAAGGCTATAACGTCGTGGCCTATCAGTTTGGCGACGGCGATGAAACCATTCTCTGCCTCAACGGCGGACCGGGGCTGCCCTGCGACTATCTGCGTGAAGCCCACGCTTGTCTGAAACAGCACGGCTATCGGGTGATCGCCTTTGACCAGTTGGGGACCGGAAAGTCCGACCGGCCGGATGACGCCAGCCTGTGGACGATGGCGCGCTATGTGCGTGAAGTGGAGACCGTCCGCCGGACTTTGGGCCTTGGTCAGGTGCATCTGCTTGGTCACTCGTGGGGCGGATGGCTGGCGATTGAAGTGGCATTGCACCATCCTGGCGCAATTCGCTCGCTGATTCTGGAAAACACCGTCGCCGATATGCCGCATCTGGTGCAGGAGCTGAACCGTCTGCGCGGGGCGCTGGGGCCAGAAACCGTCGCGATGATGCAGCGCTACGAAGCGCTCGGCTGGCTAGACCATCCGGCCTATCAGGCGGCGATTACGCTGCTGAATTACCGTCACGTGTGCCGCCTTGACGTCTGGCCAGAGCCGGTTATCCGCTCGCTTGGGGACTGGAATATGGGCCCGTATATCACCATGCAGGGGCCGAACGAATTCCTCTATACCGGTAATTTAAAAAACTGGAACCGCAGCGCTGAGCTGGCGTCAATCCGTGTGCCCTGTTTGATCACCAGCGGCCAGCACGATGAACTGACGCCCGCCTGCGCCCTGAAAATGAAGCAGGGGCTGGCGAACGCTGAAATAGCCATTTTTGCCAACAGCAGCCATATGCCGTTTTACGAAGAGCCGCAGGCTTACTACCCGGTGCTGCTCGATTTTCTGGCGCGCCAGCGCGACGCGGGAGGCTGTTAATGCATCGTTACCGCTTTCTGCTTTTTCGCCCGCTACAGCTGCTGCCGGTTCTGCTGGGTATCAGCCTGATCACCTTCATGATGGTGCGCGCGATCCCCGGCGATCCGGCGCGTATTCTGCTGGGGGTGCGCAGCACGCCGGCGGCGCTGGCCCGCATTCGCGCGCAGTTTGCCCTTGATGAACCGCTGTGGGTTCAGTACGGCTATTTTCTGCGCAACCTGCTGCAGGGCGAGCTGGGGAAGTCGATTGTATACCGGGTGGATACCCTGAAGCTGATTGCCTCGCGGCTGGAACCGACGCTGTGGCTGGTGCTCGGCAGCGTTCTGCTGGCGGTAGCGTTGACGGTGCCGCTGGCGGCGATAGCCGCACGCCAGCGCGGGCGTCTCGCCGATCGGTTGATTCGTCTGTTTACGACCGCCGGGCTCGGATTCCCGGCATTCTGGCTCGGCATCATGCTGATTCTGCTGTTCAGTATCGTGCTTGGCTGGTTTCCGGTCTCCGGCTACGGCAGCGATTTTTTAGACCAGCTGCACCATATGGTTCTGCCGTGCCTGACCGTGGCGCTGGCGCTGTCGGCGGTATTGATTCGCAACCTGCGCGCCAGCCTGCTGATGGAGATGAATAGCGACTATGTGGTGGCGGCCCGGGCGCGCGGGCAGCAGGAAAGACGTATCTTCTGGCGGCACGTGCTGCCGAACTCGCTGGTGCCGACCATCAATCTGCTGGCGGTGAATATTGGCTGGCTTATAGGCAGTACGGTGGTGATTGAAAGCGTGTTTGCTATCCCCGGCCTCGGACAGCTGCTGGTTAAGGCGATTTTTAGCCGCGACTATATGGTGGTGCAGGGCGTGGTAATGGTCTTTGCCCTTGCCACCGTGGCGGTCAGCCTGCTGGCGGATATTCTGACCGTGGCCCTCGACCCAAGGATAAAACTATGAAGGCGATAGCGACCTTTTCCCGCCTGCGTCAGCGGGCGCTCTTCGCCGGGCTGGCGATAGTCGGACTATGGCTACTGGTCGCCTGTCTGGCGCCGTGGATAGCGCCGTTCGATCCGATTGCCCAGGACGCCTCTTCCAGTCTGCTGCCGCCGGGCGGCGCGCATCTCTTCGGTACCGACAACTTTGGCCGCGACGTTTTTTCCCGCGTGCTGTGGGGGGCGCGGGTCGATCTGCAAATCTGCCTGCTGGGGGTCCTGTTCCCCTTTATGCTCGGCACCACCCTGGGGGCGCTGGCGGGCTATCTCGGCGGCGTGGCCGACGCGCTGGTGATGCGGGTTATTGATATCGTGCTGGCCTTTCCGTTTCTGGTGCTGATGCTGGCGATTATCGCCATCCTCGGGCCGGGGCTGAGCAGCTTTTATATGGCGATGGCGATGGTGGGCTGGGTCTCCTACGCCCGGCTGGTACGCGCTCAGGTACTGACGCTGAAACAGCGCGATTTTATTCTGGCGGCCCGCAGTCTGGGCTACGGCCATCTGCGGATTTTGTTCCGCCATCTGCTGCCCAATGCGCTAACCGGAGCCATCATTTTTTCGATGTCCGACTGCGTTCTGGTGCTGCTGAACGGGGCCTCGGTGAGCTATCTCGGGCTCGGCGTGCAGCCTCCTACCGCCGAATGGGGGATTATGGTGGCCGAAGGGCAGAGCTTTATCACTACCGCATGGTGGATAACCACCTTTCCGGGGCTTGCCATCGTGCTGCTGGCGATGGGCTTCAGCCTGCTGGCCGATGGGCTGGGCGATAAGCTAGGGGAACGCGTATGAGCTTGCTGAAGGTAAATCAGCTGACGGTCATGCGCGGCGAGGATGTCGCGCTGGTGGATAACGTCTCGTTAACGCTTGAAGCCGGGGAGATGCTTGGGCTGGTTGGCGAAAGCGGGTCGGGAAAAACCGTGACCTGCCGGGCGCTGATGCGCCTGCTGCCGGGGGCCGGACTGCGGATTACCGGCGGTGAGGTTCTGCTGGACGGCCGGGATATCTTGTCCCTCAGCGAAGGGCAAATGTCGGCGGTGCGCGGCCGGGAAATCGGTATGATTTTCCAGAACCCGACCAGCCATCTCAATCCGGTGATGACCATTGGAGAACAGATTGCAGAAAGTCGCCGCCTTCACTTTGCGGCAAACCGCCGTCAGGCGCGGGAGGATGCGCTGGCCTTGCTGCGCCAGGTCGGTATCCCGGACCCGCAGAATCGGCTCAATAGCTATCCGCACGAATTTTCCGGCGGCATGCGCCAGCGGGCGATGATCGCCGTTGCCCTCGCGCCGGAACCGCGGCTGCTGATTGCCGACGAACCGACCACCGCGCTGGATGTCACCGTGCAGATGCAGATTCTGCGCCTGCTCAGCGATCTGCGCGCCGAGCTGGGGCTGGCGGTCATTATGATCACCCACGATCTCGGGGTGGTGGCGCAAACCTGCGACCGGATTGCGGTGATGTACGGCGGCAGGCTGTGTGAAGTGGGCGGCAAACGCGAAGTGCTTGGCGGGCCCCTGCATCCCTATACCCGCGGGCTCATTGATTGTCAGCCGGCCAGCGAAGGCGGGCAGGGGAGGTTGACGATCATCGACGGCCAGCCGCCCAGCGCCGACCACTTCCCATCAGGGTGTCGCTTTCACCCGCGCTGCCGCCGCGCCGATGAGGCGTGTCAGAGCCAGCCATTGCTGCGTTACGGGCAGGATTGCCATAGCCACGCGGTGGCCTGCCATCACATTTTGCCAGCACGGCAGGAGGGATAATGGTTAACGCTCGCTGGCCGCTGCTTGAGGCCGATAATCTTTGCGTCACCTTCCCGGTTTCCGGCGGCCTTTGGCGGCCGAAGCGGGTCGTACACGCGGTAAACCGGGTCACGATGCAGATCTTTCCTGGCGAGACGCTGGGCCTTGTCGGCGAATCCGGCAGCGGTAAGAGCACGCTTGGCCGAGCGCTGTTACAGCTTGAACGGGTTGCCGATGGCGAGGTGCGGTTCGCCGGACAGCGCATTACCCATGGCTTAACCAGCGATATTGCCCGTCTGCGCCAGCAAAGCGCGATGATTTTCCAGGATCCCTATGCCTCGTTGAATCCCAGGCAGACCGTAGGAGAAAGCATCTCCGAGGTGCTGCGCGTGCATCAGAAAGTCCCGCGCGGGCAGGAAGCGCTGCGGGTTGCGGAACTGCTCACCCTGGTCGGCCTGCGTCCGCAGCAGGCCAGCGCGAAACCGTCTCAGCTAAGCGGCGGCCAGTGCCAGCGCGTCGGTATTGCCAGAGCGCTGGCCATGGAGCCGCGGCTGATCGTGGCCGATGAGTGCGTCGCGGCGCTGGACGTCTCTATTCAGGGACAGATCGTCAACCTGCTGATGGATCTGCGGGAAAAGATGGGGCTGGCGATTCTGTTTATCGCCCACGATCTGGCGATTGTGCGGCGACTCTGCGATCGCGTTGCGGTGATGTATCTCGGGAGAATTGTGGAAGAGGGGCCGGCAGAAGCGGTCTTCACTCGACCGCTGCATCCCTATACCGCCGCGCTGGTCTCGGCGATCCCGGAAATCGACCCGGATAAACCGCTGCCGAAAAATTTGCTGGGGGGCGAGCCGCCCAGTCCCGTAGCCGTTCCACAAGGCTGTGCATTTCATCCGCGCTGCCCTTATGCGCAGGTGCAGTGCCGCACCGGCGCACCACCACCAACCCGGCAGATTGCCGATCGCGCTTATGCCTGCGTGCTCAACCTCGCGGGCGATGAGACCGTTTTTCCGTTAACTGGGGGATCTTTTGATGAAGCACAGGCAGATTAAGTTACTGGCGGCGAGCGTTTTTCTGGCGCTCAGCGTGGTGAGTGAAATAGCTCAGGCGGCCGGCGTATTGACCATTGGCCGCCGGGAGGACAGCACCACGTTTGACCCGATAAAATCGGCGCAAAATGCGGATAACTGGGTCTTTTCCAACGTCTTTGACCCGCTGGTGCGGGTGGATAAAAGCGGGACGAAGCTGGAGCCGGGCGTGGCCGAGAGCTGGACGATTTCCCCGGATGGCAAAGTCTATACCTTCAAAATTCGCGAAACCCGGTTCTCGGACGGTACGCCGCTGACCGCCAGCGATGCGGCGTTTAGCCTGATCCGTATCCGCGATGATGAAGGCTCGCTGTGGCGGGATTCCTATAGCATTATTGCCAAAGCGGAAGCCACGGACCCGCGCACGCTGGTGGTGACGCTGAAATCGCCTTCAGCGCCGTTCTTATCGCAGCTGGCGCTGCCGAACGCTTCGGTGATTTCCCAGCAGGCGATGAAGGCGGAAGGCGAAGAGGCGTTTGCCGAAAAGCCCGTGGGCTCCGGCGCGTTTAGCGTGAAAGAGTGGCTGCGCGGAGAAAAGATCGTGCTGGTGAAGAACCCGAACTTCTGGCAGGCGAAAAACGTCAGCCTGGATGGCGTGGAGTGGTTAACCATTCCGGACGACAATACCCGCATGCTGAAAGTGCAGGCCGGCGAACTTGACGCCGCGCTGACCGTGCCTTTCTCGCGCATTGCATCGTTACAAAAGGATGCCAATCTGAAGGTGGAGCTGGATCCTTCTACTCGCGAGGACCATCTGCTGATCAATCATTCTCACGGCGCGCTGGGCAAGGTGGAAGTCCGTCAGGCGCTGGACTTCGCGATTGATAAAGACGCGATTGTGAAAACCGTGACCTTTGGCTACGGTCAGGTGGCCAATTCCTATATTCCCGCCGGAGCGCTTTACCACTATCAGGATAATCTTCGCCGGCCATACGATCCGCAAAAGGCCAAAGCGATGCTGAAAGCGGCGGGCGCTGCCGACCTGAAGCTGAACTATGTGGTCAATGCCGGGGATGAAGTCGATGAGCAAATTGCCATTTTGCTACAACAGCAGCTGGCAAAAGCCGGGGTGACGGTGAATTTGCAAAAAGTCGACCCGAGCCAGAGCTGGGATATGCTGGTGGCCGGGGAGTACGATATATCGGTGATGTACTGGACCAACGATATTCTCGACCCCGATCAGAAAACCACCTTCGTGCTGGGTCACGATGCCAATATGAACTATATGACCCGCTATCATAACGACCAGGTTAAAGCGCTGGTGGCCGCCGCGCGCGTTGAAATGGACAGTAAAAAGCGCGAGCAGATGTATATCGACCTGCAAAAAATGGCCAAGGCCGACGTGAACTGGGTCGATCTGTATTACAGCCCGTACCGCAACGTCAGCCGCAAAAATATCGACGGTTTTTATCAGAATCCGCTGGGACGTTTCTTCCTGGAGGATACCGTAAAACACTAATGCCTCTTTGCGCCGGTTGTCCTCTGACGCCGGCGCCTTTTTCATCTTACCGGCGGCGCGACACGGTTTGATGCACATCAACGAGCACATTAACTTTTACTATAAAAACTAAAAAAGAGTTGTAACCCCGCCTGCTTTTATTCAATTTATGTGGTGAATATTTAATGTATTCCAATAAATAAAGCATATATACATTAAAAAACAACACGTTAAATAAATCAGGGGTTAATTTTTGTGGCAAGTGCAAACAAACTCACGCTGTTCATCGTCATCTTCATGCTGTTGGGGATCCTCTCCGGCGCGGCCATCCACGCTTACGCCGGGCAAACGACCATTACCGCATGGTCGGAAAACATTACGCTACTTACCGACGTGTTTCTGCGCCTGATTAAGATGGTCATTGCGCCGTTGGTGTTCAGTACCCTGACGGTGGGCATTATGCGGCTGGGCGAAACGGCGACCATTGGGCGGGTCGGCGGTAAAGCCATGGTATGGTTTATTACCTCGTCCATTCTCTCCATTCTGGTCGGGCTGGTGATTGTTACCCTCGAGCATCCCGGCGCCGGTTTGAACCTGGCGATCCCGAAAGAGTCCGTGGATACCGGGCTGGCGGTGAGCGGGATGAGCCTGAAAGGCTTTCTGACCCATACCATCCCCACCAGCATTACCGAGGCGATGTCCAACAACGAGATTCTGCAAATCGTGGTGTTCTCGATGTTCTTCGGTATTGCCGGGGCATCGCTGGGGGAGAAATTCAACGCCCCGCTGGTGGCGGCGCTGAACGTGGTTTCCCATATTATGCTGAAGGTGACCGGGTACGTGATGTACGTCGCGCCGCTGGCGATTTTCGCCGCGATCTCTTCGGTTATCGCCTCGCAGGGGCTGGGGATCCTGCTTAATTACGCCTCGTTTATCGGCGGATACTATGTCGCGATTCTGCTGACCAGCGCGGTGCTGCTGGCGGTGGGGTATATGGTGCTCAAAAAAGAGGTTTTTCGCCTGCTGAACATGCTCAAAGATCCGGTGCTGGTGGCGTTCACGACCAGCAGCTCCGAGGCGGCCTATCCGAAGACCCTGGAGCGTCTGGTGGAATTTGGCTGCTCGCGTAATATCGCGTCGTTTGTGCTGCCAATTGGCTACTCCTTTAATCTGGTCGGTTCAATGGTGTACTGCTCTTTTGCCGCCATGTTTATCGCCCAGGCTTACAATATTCAGCTGAGCTTTAGCGAGATTACCGTGATGATGCTGACGCTGATGCTGGCTTCGAAAGGGATTGCCGGGGTGCCGCGTTCGGCGCTGGTGGTGCTGGCGGCGACCATCCCGAGCTTCAATATTCCGGTGGCGGGTATTTTACTGCTGATGGGGATTGACCATTTCCTCGATATGGGGCGTTCAGCGATTAACGTGCTGGGTAACGGGATTGCGACGGCGATGCTGTCAAAAAATGAAGGTCTGTCGCAGAATGAGGTACCCGAGGCTGAAGTCGCGCCTCAGCAGGCGCAAGCCTGATCGTCGGGCGGCCTCTCTGACGGGGTCGCTTTTTGCGCAGAAAAAGAGGCCCCTGACAGGCACGCCAGGGGCAATGTGACGAAGTAACAGATTCCCTGGTAGAGGCATTTTTTATTGTATAAAAATACGCTCCGGTATTTTCATACCAGGGAACCGGGTCATGTTACCCGCTGCCCGTAACGCCTGAGTAGATGTTTTTCATTTTACCGATCTTTTTCGGAATCCCGTTCCTCGCAAGCCAGCAAATTCTTAATTTTACGGTACATAATGCGATCGTCGATGGCGCGTGCGCGCGTTTACCAGCGCTCTTTTAATAAGTTAATAAACTGGAAAAAGTCATAATTGTTATTAAGGCTGTATTTTTCCATAATTTTGCTTTTGTGCCAGGTGATGGTTTTGGGGGTGACTTTGTTGAGAGCAGAAATTTTACCGATATCAAAGCCATGAATAATGCCGGTGGCGACGGCTACCTGCGATTTGGACAACATCTTATGCGGGCAGTGAGTGCAAATTAGCGGTGAGTCCATCTCCTGCGTCAGAGGAAGAAGTTCACTTCTTTTCAGCTCGTGGCCAATGATTTCAAACATCTTATCGATATTAACGGCTTTGATTGAGACAAAGATAACGCCCTTAAGGCAGTTGACGATCAGCTCCTTTTCCGGAAGTTTGTCATAGCTGTGCAATATAATCACCGAACTGTTTTTTTTACGGTTCTTTATACTGGTATTGCACAGATAGATCTCGCCGGGAAGAACTTCAGCAATGATGATATCCTTATCTAAAAAATCATTATGCTTATAAGAAAAAGCGGCTTTAAGGTTACCGCTGCGGCTGATGAGCTCATTGACTATGGCAACCAACGACTCTCGGAGAAAGGTATTCCTGGTGTTGATAGCGATGTTTATTTTTTTCATGGCGTTATTTCCCTGATAAATCAACATAACGCCATGTTGTGATCAATCCTCCGGGCGTATGCGGTGGCTGCTGCTGGACAGATTTGGTTATTATTCGCGGGGCTTTAGTTATTTTCTGCGCGAAGAATTCTTAGCTGAAAACGGAATTTTTTGTTTTCTCCTGTCTCTGATATAGGAAACAAGGCTGTAAACAGACACGCAAAGGCAAAATATGCACAGCAATAAGGCTAACCATGTTTGCATGGCCATGATGGATATCCTTTAACTTATTTTTAGGTGTTAAAAATGTACCTCGCCGGCACGGGAATATTTTTATACTCTTCTTTAAACCGTGCTCGCGATACGCGGCCGAAAAGCGCACGGCAAGCGTCCTGAATTCAGCTATTGCTGGATCAGCAATAGTCGGTTCGCTCAGGGACGCTTTGGGCCGGTGTGCTCACGACGCCATGTCAATGTAAGAAAATTCTTAATGTGCTGTCAGTCTCATTTCTCTCATTCCTCTCAAAAACTGAAAAAAATTAACAAGAGGAGCAAAACTGAAAACAACTTTGCAATGACGCCGCGCGGATGGAGGGATACTGACCGGCAGCGCTGCTGCTGCCGGCCGGGGAAAAGTCAGGAGAGAAACGCCAGCCCTTTGCCAAAAATTGCGCGAATCGGCAGGGTGATACCATGAAGGCGGGCCTTGTGGCGCAGGCGGCTGATCACGACGTCGATTCGGTGCAGTTCCGGTTCGCCTTCATCGGTAAACAGAGAGGTGTGCAGGTCAACCTTGCTGCACACCTCATTGCGGTTACGCATTAACACTTCCAGCAGCCGATACTCTTGCTGCGTGAGCGGCAGGGCCAGCCCAGACGGCGCCACAAGGTGCTCGTTCTGGAGTACCCAGTGAGACGGCGCTGGCCGCTCTGCTGATAGCGCCGGGTTGACACGTTCCGTCGGTTTTTGCTGGCGAAGCCGGGAGCCAAGCGCCTGAATACTCTCCGCGAGGTCGGAAAAGTTGACCGGCTTGATGAGATAGAGATCGGCGCCGGCGTTTAAGGCCTGGAGCCGATCCTGCTCATGCCCTCTGGCGGTCACCACCACCAGGCCGAACTGGCCAATTTCGTGCAAATAGTCCAGCACGCTAAAGCCGTCCTCACCCGGCAAGCCAATATCGATAAGCACAATATCAACCGGATCGCGATGCAGCTGCCGCCAGAAGGCTTCGGCGCTGCGCACGCCCCAGGCATCGAAGCCGCGATGGCGCAGAAAAGCCAGCAGCTCGTCGAGTAAATCAGCGCTATCTTCGATGATTGCGACGCGTAATGTCATGATTTGTCCTTCTGCTGTCCGTTAGCCGGGAGCGTGAGCGCAAATTTGCATCCGGCCGACGTGTTCTCTGCCAGCCACAGGTCCCCGCCGTGAGCCTGGATGATTTGTCGGGCGACATACAGGCCAAGCCCGGTCCCGGCCGGCGTTGCGGTATCCGTTTCGCCGCGCCGATAGCGCTCGAAAATATGCTCGACCTGTTCAGACGGGATGCCGGGACCGCGATCGCCAATGCGTAATTCCACGTGTTTTTCCTGCGGATAAATCTCGATGCTTATCTCCCCGGAAGCGGCATATTTCACCGAGTTGTCGAGCAGGTTGGCGATGGCGATACACAGTAGCCCGCTATCAATAAACAGCACCGGTGAAGGGGAGTCCGGACCCACAGTTTGCCCCTCAAGGGTGACATCCAGATAATGGTTAAGCGAAAGATCCACGACCGTCGCGGCCATATAGATCACCGGCAGCAGCGCTGCGTCCTGCCTGTCGGCGTGCAGGTCCC
Organism: Klebsiella michiganensis; assembly: GCF_015139575.1. Classification (GTDB taxonomy): domain Bacteria; phylum Pseudomonadota; class Gammaproteobacteria; order Enterobacterales; family Enterobacteriaceae; genus Klebsiella; species Klebsiella michiganensis. The sequence goes on from NZ_AP022547.1 coordinate 1,892,478, forward strand.
TCGAGGAGAGCCGGGCGTCGGCCAGGCAATTATCGGTAAGCTGTACCAGACGGGTTGTCGCCCGCTGCATGCGGTCGAGGCGCGAGCCCTGCGTCACCGTTGCGGGGCACAGGCGCAGGTTTTCCAGCGCGGCCTGGAGGATCGCCAGCGGCGTTCTGAACTCATGCGCCACCATTCCCATAAACTGGCGCTGGTGGAAGCTGGCCTCGCGTTCAATCTGTAGCTCTCGCGCCAGCTGCTGCTTGCGCACCAGAGTCCGGTTTTCCGCCCGCACCCGCAGTACGGCGATGATCAGGACGGTGACGATATGAATAATCAGCGCGTACTGCCAGGTGGAATAGACCCCATTATGAAACGGAATGACGCCGTGGATAGAGAGCAGCGCCAGCCCGGCGGAGACGACGTATATCGGCGGCAGCAGCCCCAGCAGCAGCGTATTGATATCAATCGCTTTGCGCCGCCACAGCATCCATGACGTGATCAACAGAATAGGGGCGGCGATAAAAAATATCCCGGCCTCTATCTGCATCGCCAGGCCGTAAAAGCCCAGCGGAATACTGATTTGCAGAACGATGTTTAAACCGATCGCCGCCAGCAGCAGTTGATGCAGCCGCGGCATATTTTTCTTGAGATCGAAAACTTCGCTATGCAGCCACAGCGCGGTGGCGTAGCTCACCAGCGACAGGCAGCTGATCATATAATCCTGAACCGGCAGCAGGGCGCTGCCAAATAACCACTCCGGGTAGCCATGCAGGGCCGCGACGAGCGGATAGTTTAGCGAGAACAGGCAGATCCCCCACAGCAGGCGCCGACGCAGCGCGATGGCAAGCCACAGGGCGATGCCGCTGGCAATTACCGCCAGGCCAAAATAGAAGCTCCAGAAGGCGGTATCGAGCGTGGCCGAACGCACGAACTCCTGCGGCGAGGAGAGCGTCGCCAGCAGAATCAGGGTGCTGCTGCTCTGGAGACGGAATACCATCTCGTAGCCAGCCGCCGTCGGCGGGGGCGGCAAAATCAGTACGCTTTCGCGGTAGTCGAGATCGTTATCCCGGGCAGACGCATGGTCGCCAAACTCTTTCTGTCGCCATGGACTGTCGCTGCCGTAGGGGCGATAAAACACGGTCAAACGATCGACAAACGACGGACCGAGCTGCAGCCAGCGCTGTTCGCCAGCAAATAAGGCCGCCGGGAGCGAAGTACGTAGCCAGTAGGCTTTTGTCGAGTAGCCGAACGACGGGATAAGCGGCGCCGTTTTTAGCGCCTCTTCAGGGAGCGAAAGAAAGGCGTTGAGGGTCAGCGTGTCGCTGGCGTCGGCGTACCAGTAGACCGGAATATCAATACCCAACTGGCGGACCTCCGCGCGGGCTGGCGCCCCTATCTGCAGGGCGATAATGACGCCGCACCATGCCCAGAAATGCGCGCTGCGGCTCCTGCGAATAAGATCATAAAAAGCGCACAAACGATTCAATCACGCCCCCTTGTGGCATGGATTAATCAATCAGTCGGTATAAACGCAGAGGAACGCTGCCGCAGGCACAGGTACCCCTCCGCATTCGGGAAATAAACGTCCAGGGCCGGGCAACGCAGCATTCTGCTGGTGCCGAAGATATTATTCCAGCGTTATCTGCACGCCGGGTAACTGGCCAGACCTGCTGTGAGAAGATTCTCAATCAACGTTAACGTAGGAGGGAGGTGCATAATAAGCAACCTGAAAGTTCAGGCACAGCATACGAGTTTATGATGTTATGCCATAAATTGATGCGATAGCTATATAAAATTGGCATTAGATTATTTAATCAGCGCATATAAAAGCAGCGGGTTATATTCAAGTTTAATTTACGCTGAAATAACGATAACGGACAATATCTGCGGCGAGCGAGGCGCATTTGGCGATCAATCCACCGCGGCTGATGGGATGACCGGTCGCACAGACCCTCATAAAAGACCGCCGACGAGCGTGTGATAAAAAACTGACACCGGCAGTCCATGGCACCACGTGCGAGTAGCGGATTTATGCGGGCAAAAAAATAAAATGGTTATATATTGACCTGCGATGAAATAAAATCAGTATTCTAAGGCGTGATAGTAGAATTTAGACGAGGGTAATTTCGGGGTAAGCGTATTTTATGCGGTTGAAAGGGCGATTTTCTGTTTCTTTCCCACCCATAATAGCGGTCCTTTATCAATGTTTTGGTTATTTACATCAAAGAATCCGCGGACGACTGTGGTTATGTTGGTTATTCCGCCTGGAGAAATGACCAGGTAAATCATTCACTCGTTGTGCAAGGAGACCTGACAGGATGACGACGAAATCGCTAACGCTGTCTTTGGATGAACAACAGTCCATTCCGTTGAGTACGGTCTCAGGGACGCAGGGCTATCCCGGCATGGATATTCGTCCGCTGGCGTCCGCAGGTATATGCAGTTTCGACCCCGGTTTTGCTAACACCGCAGGCTGTACGTCGGCCATCTCCTGGATTGATACCGAAAACAGCGTTTTGCTGCACCGCGGCTATCCGGTCGATCAGCTGGCTCGCCAGTGCGACTTCCTTGAGGTAGCCTGGATTCTGCTGCGGGGCGATGCGCCTGACGAAGCCAGCTATCAGGCGTTCAAAAACACGATTACCCGCCATAGCCTGGTACACGAGCAGATTGGCCGCATGTGCAGCAGCTTTCGGCGCGACTCGCATCCGATGGCCTTAATGTGCGCTCTGGTGGGCACGCTGGCGGCGTTCTATCACGATGTGCTGGACGTTGAAAATCCCGAGCACCGCGCGCTGGCCGCCACCCGCCTGCTGTCGAAAATGCCGACGCTGGCGGCGATGAGCTATAAGTTTTCTATTGAGCAACCGGCGCAGTATCCGCGCAACGATCTTTCCTACGCGGGGAATTTCCTGCATATGCTGTTTGCTATCCCGGCGGAGCCGTATCAGCTGAATCCGGTGATTGAGCAGGCGATGAACCAGATCCTGGTGCTGCACGCCGACCACGGCCAGTGCGCATCGACGACCACCGTCCGGGCGGCGGGCTCCTCCGGGGCGAATCTTTTTGCCTGCATTGCCGCCGGGCTCGCTTCTTTATGGGGACCGGCCCACGGCGGGGCGAACGAAGCCAGTATGCGGATGCTGGAAGAGATCAACACCGTCGACCAAATTCCGGCGTTCCTGAGCAAAGCGAAACGCGATCCGCAGGCGTTTCGTCGTCTGGGATTCGGTAACTCTCGCTACCGTCATCTTGATCCGCGCGCCGCTATTTTGCGCGAAACCTGTCACCGGGTGCTGAAGGAACTGGGGATGTCCGATATGCCGCTACAGGTGGCGATGGCTCTTGAAGAGGTGGCGCTGACCGACCCCTACTTTGTTGAAAATGGCCTGTCGCCGAGCGTGGATTTCTACACCGCGGTGATCCTTAAAGCGATGGGGCTGCCTTCATCGATGTTTGTGGCGATTACCGCCGTAGGCAGAACGCTTGGCTGGGTGGCGCACTGGAACGAAATGCACGAAGCGCCGCTGAATATTTATCGTCCCCGGCAGATTTATACCGGCGAAAAGCGGCGGGATTACGTTTCGCGGCGTGAAGGGTGACAACAGGGGGCAATCGGGAAGATTTAGCCCGGCTCGCTCTGCGCTGCGCCGGGCTACAAATTCACTGCGTTCTGTGGTGCGGGAACGCAGCGGATGTTTAACGAAACATCACCTGCGCCCAGCGGGCCAGCCCGGCGGTAACCGAGCCAAAATCATCGCCTCCGGCAACCGGAATACCCGGCAGGTGTGCCGCCAGCGCTTTTTTAATCAACGGCGAGCGAGCGCTGCCGCCGGTCAGGTAAATCACGTCCGGTTTTTCATTACTGTTATCCAGCGCCAGCTGAACCTGCTCCATGATCCGGGCCAGCGGCTGATCCAGCGCAGCTTCCAGTCCCTGCTGGCTGATGGCTGTCGCCAGCTCGTCGCTAATAAACGGCAGCCCCGCGGTGACGCTCGGCTGCGCGGAAAGGGCGATTTTGCTCTCTTCCGCGCTGCGCACCAGGCGATAGCTCAGGCGCTGACGCCAGACCTTCAGCAGCAGCGCGACTTTTTCGCTATCGCGGGCGCTGCGCAGCAAATCGTTAAGCATGCGACCGTTGGCGGCGCTGTAAAAGTCGGTCTGCGCCGGCACGTCGTTAATGGCCACCGCATTCCACCACGGCAGAATCGGCAGCGCGATGCCTTTTTCGGTATCGCCGCCCATCCCCAGCAGCGGCATCAGGCATTTAAAGGCCAGGGCGATATCCAGGTCGTTACCGCCGACGCGGCAGCCGCTGTGGCCGAGCAGGCTTTGCTGGCGATCGGCTTTTTCTCGCCACTGCGGCCCCATCAACAGCAGCGAACAGTCGGTGGTACCGCCGCCGATATCGACGACCAGCACGCGTTTTTCTTCGCTCAGCGTCGCTTCGAAATCCAGACCGGCGGCGACCGGCTCAAACTGAAACACGACGTCGCGAAAGCCCGCGCGCTTTGCCGCACGTTCGAGAATGCCCTGCGCCTGGGCGTTGGCATCATCGCCGCCCAGCCCCTGGAAGTTAATCGGGCGGCCGATAACCGCCTGGTCGATGGTATCCGTTAGCTGCGTTTGCGCCTGGAGTTTGATATGCAGCATCATGGCGCACACTAAGTCTTCAAACAGCGCTACCTGCTGCGGCTTAAGCCCGCTGGCGCCGAGAAACGATTTCGGCGACTTTACAAAGTAGACTTCTTGCGGATCTTCAACGTACTGATGCAGCGAAGCGAGACCAAACTGCACGCTGTTGCCGAGTACATCGATATCTTCCTCGCGGTTGAAGCTTATCGCGCGACGCAGCAGCGCCTGGTTTTCATCACCGTTGGGCGGGACGTCGTGGTGGCGGTAGAGCCACTCGCTGACCGCTTCGCGGGTCGGCGCGCAAAGCATTGATGGCAGTAGTGAACTGCCGTTTTCCAGCGTCAGCAGCTGCGGCGTATTGTCGCGCATCACCGCCACTGAACAGTTAGCGGTACCGTAGTCAAAACCAATAAACATAGCCTGCAAAATCCCCATGCCGGTGAAGAAGGGGGGCGACTTTAGCGGATTGACGGCACTGCGACAACTGGAATTTAAAAGCAAGGCGCAGGCGGCGCGGAGCCGCTATGATTGAAGCGCTAAAAAAGGAGAAATGATGACGCTGCTACCCTGGCATTCCCCCTACGACTGGCAATGGATGTTTCATTTTCTTGGCGCGCGTACGGTGCAGGGAATTGAAACTTTTGCCGGCGACAGCTATTGCCGCAGCTTCGCCCTGAATGGCCACGCCGGACTCATCACGGTGACGCCGGATGACGCCGCGCAGGGCATGCGGGTGACGCTTTCCGCCGGGCTGCAGCCGGTCGCGGAGTTGTGCCTGGCGCGGGTTGCGCGTTTATTTGATTTGTCCTGCGACCCGCAGCAGATCGCCCTGACGCTGGGAAGCCTTGCGCTGCCAAGGCCGGGGCTTCGTCTGCCGGGCTCCCTGGATGCGTTTGAACAAGCGGTACGTGCGGTGCTCGGCCAGCTGGTGAGCGTGGCCATGGCGGCAAAGCTCACCGGGAAAGTGGTGGCCGCCTTCGGGGAACCGTTGACCGACGCGCCGGGCTTTTATCTCTTCCCGAGCGCGCAGCGGCTGGCGCAGGCCGATCCGCTGGCGCTAAAGGCGCTGGGCATGCCCCTGCGGCGCGCGGAGGCGCTGATCCACCTGGCGCAGGCGGCTATCCGCGGCGATCTCCCCCTCTTCGCGCCGGAGAATATCGACGCCGGAATAAAGCAGCTGCAGACGCTGCCCGGGATAGGCCGCTGGACGGCGAACTATTTCGCGCTGCGCGGCTGGCAGGCGCCGGATATCTTCCTGGCGGATGATTATCTGATTAAACAGCGTTTTCCCGGCATGACGCCGGCGCGGATTGCGCGCTATGCCAGCCGCTGGCACCCCTGGCGCTCCTACGCTTTACTGCATATCTGGTATACGCAAGGCTGGTCGCCGGAGGAGGAATAGACCCGGGAGGCGCTTAGCACTGGTATCGACGCGCTGAAATCCCTATAATTGCGGCGTTTGGCGGTCAACCGCCACCCTTCCTACATTCCCAGGTTAATCAGGTCGCAAAAATTTATGACTGATACGTCTCATCAGTGCGTCATTATAGGCATCGCCGGCGCATCGGCTTCGGGCAAAAGCCTTATCGCCAGTACGCTATATCGTGAATTACGTGAACAGGTCGGCGATGAACATATCGGCGTTATTCCGGAAGACAGCTATTACAAGGATCAAGGTCATCTGTCGATGGAAGAGCGTGTAAAAACCAACTATGACCACCCAAGCTCCATGGATCATAGTCTGCTGTTTCAGCATTTGCAGATGCTGAGAAGCGGCCAGCCGATAGAGTTGCCGGTGTATAGCTACGTTGAGCATACCCGTATGCCGGAAACCATTCATATTGAACCGAAGAAAGTCATCATTCTCGAAGGGATTCTGCTGCTGACCGACGCCCGCCTGCGCAACGAACTCAGCTTCTCCATTTTTGTCGACACCCCGCTGGATATCTGCCTGATGCGGCGCATCAAGCGAGACGTTAACGAGCGTGGGCGTTCGATGGATTCGGTAATGGCGCAGTACCAGAAAACGGTGCGCCCGATGTTCCTGCAGTTTATCGACCCTTCCAAACAGTATGCCGATATTATCGTGCCTCGCGGCGGTAAGAACCGTATCGCCATCGATATATTGAAGGCCAAAATCAGTCAGTTCTTTGAATAACACGAACGAATTGTGTAACGTGCAAAGAGAAGCCAATTTGCCCTTATCCCCGGAAGGCGTAGGGGCGCAATGCCTTAAAGGAGAACGTTCATGCGTCTGTGCGACCGAGATATAGAAGCCTGGTTGGATGAGGGGCGTCTGGCCATTAATCCGCGCCCGCCCGTTGAGCGCATTAACGGCGCGACGGTCGATGTTCGGCTGGGAAATAAGTTTCGGACTTTCCGCGGGCACACGGCGGGCTTTATTGACCTGAGCGGGCCTAAAGCGGAAGTCAGCGCGGCGCTGGATCGCGTGATGAGCGAAGAGATTGTTCTGCCGGATGGTGAAGCGTTCTTCCTGCATCCGGGCGAGCTGGCGCTGGCGGTGACCTTTGAATCGGTCACCCTGCCGCCGGATCTCGTCGGCTGGCTGGATGGCCGCTCTTCGCTGGCGCGTCTGGGCCTGATGGTGCACGTCACCGCGCACCGCATCGATCCGGGCTGGTCCGGCTGCATCGTACTGGAATTCTATAATTCGGGTAAGCTGCCGCTGGCGCTGCGTCCGGGGATGCTGATCGGCGCGTTAAGTTTTGAGCCGTTATCCGGGCCGGCGATGCGGCCTTATAATCGCCGCGAAGATGCGAAATATCGCGACCAGCAGGGCGCGGTAGCGAGTCGAATCGACAAGGATTGATAATTTTAGCGGTTTGCTGAGGATGCCATGAGACGAATTCTGACCACGCTGATGATCTTACTGGCGGTAGTTGTCGCCGGTCTTACCGCGCTGGTATTGCTGGTCAACCCCAACGATTTTCGCGCCTATATGGTTAAAGAGGTGGCGGATCGTAGCGGCTATCAGCTCGAGCTCAATGGGCCGCTGCGCTGGCACGTCTGGCCGCAGCTCAGCATTCTCTCAGGCCGCATGACCCTGACCGCGCCGGGTGCTGAAGAACCCGTTATTCGCGCGGATAATATGCGCCTTGACGTCGGGCTGCTGCCGCTGATCTCCCATCAGCTGCAGGTCAAGCAGGTGATGTTAAAGGGCGCGGTGATCCAGCTGACCTCCAAAACCGAAGCCGTGCGTAGCAAGGGGGCTCCGGTCGTCCCGCACGACAACACGCTGCCTCAGGTGCCGGAGGATCGCGGCTGGTCGTATGATGTCCAGAAGCTACAGATTGCCGATAGCGTGCTCTTTTTTCAGCATGAAGATGGCGAGCAGGTTACGGTGCGCGATATCCGTTTGCAGATGGAGCAGGACAGCAGCCATCGCGCCACGGTCGATTTCTCTGGCCGGGTGAACCGCGATCAGCGCGATCTGGCGCTTTCCTTCTCCGCCCAGGTGCAGGGCGGTGATTATCCTCATTCTCTGAAGGCGGATATTTCACAACTGAACTGGCAGCTTCGCGGCGCGGAGCTTCCCCCCGAAGGGATTAGCGGCCAGGCCAGCATGCAGGCCAGTTGGGTCGAGGATGCGAAAAAGCTCAGCTTCGATGGGCTGAACTTAACGGCTAACGGCAGCACCATTGCCGGCAACGGCAGCGTTGTGCTGGGCGACCAACCTGACTGGACGCTGAACCTTCAGGCGGGCACGCTCAACCTCGATAGCCTGCTTTCTCATGCCTCCGCCTCTGGCGATAATAGCGTTAACCAGCAGGGGCAAAGCCAGAACAGACAGCTACGCCCGGTTATTGCGGATAACGATATTCAGCAGGATTACAACGCCCTGCGCGGTTTTAACGCCCGGCTGAACCTGACGGCTGACCAGCTGCAGTGGCGGGGAATGCACTTTACCCAGGTGAAAAGTGAAATCAGCAACCAGCAGGGGCTGCTGACGATTCATCAGATGCAGGGGAGCCTGGACGGTGGACGACTCTCGCTCCCCGGCTCGCTCGACGCGCGGGGCGCAACGCCACATGCCTCTTTCCAGCCGCAACTCGACAACGTCGAGATCGGCTCGATTCTGAAAGCGTTTAATTATTCGATAAACCTCACCGGCAAGCTCTCGCTGACCGGCGAGTTCTCCGGCGGCAAGATTGATGCCGACGAGTTCCGCCGCAGCTGGCAGGGGCAGGCGGTAACGCAGCTCACTGATACGCGCACTGAAGGGCTCAACTTCCAGCAGCTGGTACAGCAGGCCGTCGAGCGCAGCACTAACGTTCAGGCGCAGGAAAATTACGACAATGCGACCCGACTGGATTCTGTCAGCACCGAGTTTGCGCTGAATAATGGGCTGGTCACCTTGACGCATATGCAGGGCCAATCTGACATGATGGCGCTGACCGGTCAGGGTGAGCTCAACCTGCTGAAAGAAGATTGTGATATGCTCTTCAACGTCCGGGTACTGGGCGGCTGGAAGGGCGAAAGTAAGCTCATCGACAGGCTCAAGCAGACGGCGATCCCTTTGCGAATTTATGGTAACTGGCAGACGCTGAGCTACAGCCTGCAGGTTGACCAGATACTCCGCAAGCAGCTGCAGGATGAAGCCAGGAAACGGCTTAGCGAATGGGCTGAACGCAATAAAAACACCCAGGACGGCAAGGATGTGAAGAAGCTGCTCGACAAACTATAAGTTAGCCAGGAAAAGCAGAAGAAGCGCATCGTGCTAAGATTGCCGGCAATGCGCATTCCTCTGGAATTGCCGGCGGCGCTTCGCCTGCGCGGGCCTACGGCTAACGAGGGATGTGTTGAGAATTTAGGTTTTGTCGGCCGGGTAAGGCGATAGCCACTACCCGGCAGAAAGATTAGCAGACCCTTAAAAATCGATTAACCCGCCTGCGTCCGGCTTTTGATGCTTCATCGAAGAGAGCATCACACTTCATAGTCCAGTTCATCTTCATACTGCGCCGGCGGCACTATCAGTACTTTTTGTACCCGATGGCTGTCCACCTGCAGCGTGCGCAGCACGTAGCCGTCAAGTTTCACTTCTTCACCTTCCTGCGGCACATGCTGCAGGTACTCCATCAGCAGACCGGCAACCGTATGGTATTCACGTTTCTCATCCAGCGGCAGAGGAACGGACTGGACCAGGTCTTCCAGCGGCATATGCCCGTTGACCGTCCAGCTCCCGTCGCCGTTTTTGTGAATATCGTGACGGGCATCGATCTCTTCTGCTTCATTAGGCAGATTTCCGGCGATGGTCTCCATGACGTCGCTGAGCGTCACAATCCCCTCTACGGAGCCAAATTCATCGACCACAAAGGCGAAGTGGGTTCTGGCTCTGCGGAACTGCTCCAGCGCAGGAAGCAGCGGCAGCGTTTCCGGGAACACCAGCGGCTGACGAATCAGAACCTGCAGATTGAGCGGTTCATGACGTAATGATTGCTGCAGAAGATCGATCACGTGCACGACGCCAAGCATATCCTCGTCATCATCGCCGCCGGTAACCACGAGGCGGGTATGCTGATTTTTGTCGAGTAAGGCGCGAATCTCCTCTTCCGGCGCGCTGAGATCAATATGTTCAATGTCATGACGCGAGGTCATGATGCTGCTGACGGTACGCTGATTGAGATTCAGTACCCGCTCAATCATCCGCCGCTCTTGCGGATTGAAGAGTGGGTTATCGTCGCGATCGGCAACCAGCGAGGCGGTCTCGCTATCCAGTTCGCTACTGTCTTTGCGCCCGCTCAACAGATTCATCACCGCTTCGGTGGTTCGCTGGCGTAGGGTCAGGTTGGCCGAGAGAAAGCGATGGCGGTTAAAAATCGCCAGCTGGTTGAAGGATTCAATCATGACCGAGAAGCCGATAGCCGCGTACAGGTAGCCTTTAGGAATAGGGAAACCAAAGCCTTCGGCAATCAGGCTAAAGCCGATCATCAGCAGGAAGCTCAGACAGAGAATAACGATGGTCGGATGGCTGTTAACAAAGCGGGTGAGGGCTTTACTGGCCATCAGCATCAGGCTAATGGCAATAATCACCGCAGCCATCATGACCGCCAGGTGGTCAACCATGCCGACCGCGGTTATCACCGAGTCGAGAGAGAAGATGGCATCAAGCACCACGATTTGCGCTACCACCCCCCAGAACCTGGCGCCTTTGCGCTGGGTCGGGTTATCGCTATCTTTCCCTTCCAGCCGTTCGTTAAGTTCAACGGTGGCTTTGAAGAGGAGGAATAATCCGCCAAACAGCATAATCAGATCGCGGGCGCTAAAGCTCAGATCGTGCCAGGTCATGAGCGGTTTGGTTAGCGTGACCAGCCAGGAGATCGAAGCCAGCAGCAGCAGGCGCATCACCATTGCGAGTAGCAGACCGGTGACGCGGGCCCGGTCTCGCTGCGCGGGGGGAAGTTTTTCCGCGAGAATGGCAATAAAAACCAGATTATCAATACCGAGTACCAGCTCAATAACGACAAGCGTAATGAGCCCGGCCCAAATCGAGGGGTCGGCAATCCATTCCATATTCAGTTAAAACCTTTACAACCTAAGAGTGCCATGAATCGATCATGGATAAGCTATAGATAAAATGCAATATTTTCTGCTGTTAATTAGCTCAGCCCCGAACCCGCTTCCCAATAAACCAGCAAATAAAAGAGTCAGTTGTGCAGGATATAACCTTTCCACAATGCGCTTATGGGATGGTACTTATTAATTAACGCGCGAAATTTCAGCGATACGGGCGGAGGCGGTACGCTCGATTGTTAAGACAGATGTCACCCGAGCGGTGAAGGACCATGCTGCTCTGCAGCAGAAGGCGGATACGTTACTTAGATAACGCAAGAGTCAATCAATAGATTTGATGTATATATCAACGATTTTCTTGAATTTGGATTTTTATACTACTTAATGTCGTGGCTTGCCGTAGATCAATTTTTGCAGGACGATGTAATGAGCGTTATATGTGATGGCGAGCGGTAAAAACAGCAGCGAAGAGGGTTTAAGTCAGCGGGCTGCCCGTCGTTTTTTTCAGCAATATCATTGCTGACCGTGAAGTCAAGCGTGACGGGTAATTGGCTGCAATTCAGGCGCTTTTGTACGTTAAATAATTTTATTATCAATATAATTGATTATTTGGGCTGGATTTTTATTTTTTTGCAGTCACTTGTTCTGTGTCAATTCATGATGAAAGATTACAAGGTATTAAAAGAGAAATGATGGAGAAGCGATGAGCGTCATTACGCTACCTTATGAATAAAATAAGGTGCTGCTGGTGAGTAACTCATTGTAATTAAATGGAAATTCTTTAGAAAGTATGCGTATAAGAATTTTCTTAAAACTGTCTATTGGTATGTAGACTTTGCGTGTATTCTTAAATTCAGCGTGTAATTTCAGAATTTGACGGACAGAATGGCAGGTATCAAGCGTGTATCATCACTGATAAATGCCAGTGATACATACAAACTGACAGGATCAAAAGGTTTATAACCATACGGGTGGATATGAAAATGGTGAGTTTGAAAGCAGTTATACCGGTAGCAGGATTAGGGATGCATATGTTGCCCGCCACCAAGGCCATTCCGAAAGAGATGTTGCCGATCGTCGACAAGCCAATGGTGCAGTACATTGTTGATGAAATTGTAGCTGCGGGTATCAAGGAAATCGTGCTGGTGACGCATTCATCCAAGAATGCCGTAGAAAACCATTTCGACACCTCCTACGAACTGGAAGCATTGCTTGAACAACGCGTAAAACGTCAGCTTCTGGCGGAGGTGCAGGCTATCTGTCCTCCTGGCGTAACGATCATGAACGTGCGTCAGGGCCAGCAGCTGGGCTTAGGTCACTCCATTTTGTGCGCGCGCCCGCTGATTGGCGATAACCCGTTTGTGGTGGTGCTCCCGGATATCATTCTGGACGACGCCAGCGCCGACCCTCTGCGCTATAACCTTGCCGCGATGGTGGCGCGTTTCAATGAAACGGGTCGTAGCCAGGTACTGGCCAAACGGATGGAAGGCGATCTCTCCGAGTATTCCGTTATCCAGACTAAGGACGCTCTTGAATCGGCGGGGCAGGTTGCCCGTATCGTGGAGTTCATCGAAAAACCTGATGAACCGCAAACCCTGGATTCCGACCTGATGGCGGTAGGGCGCTATGTCCTCTCTGCCGATGTATGGGCTGAACTGGAGCGTACCGAGCCGGGCGCCTGGGGACGTATCCAGTTAACGGATGCCATCGCCGAGCTGGCGAAAAAACAGTCGGTCGATGCGATGTTAATGACTGGCGACAGCTATGACTGCGGTAAAAAAATGGGCTATATGCAGGCTTTTGTAAGCTACGGGCTGCGTAACCATAAAGAAGGGGCAAAATTCCGCGAGAGTATTAAGAAGCTGCTGGCGTAGTTTTCGCGTCAGTGCTTATTAGCGCGTGAGAGTGAACGGTTCGAATTATCTGATGACGAAAAGAGGATTCGAGGCCGTTCACAACGTCAAATTCACAATATCAGATACTGCGCGTAGAACTGGTTAATAGCCCTATAAATACAATGAGTTAGCTGATTTTATTGTTATAGTGTATCGCTTTTGAACGCAGCAAATGTTCGGAGACTTCTGGTAGTCGAATAAGACGTAGCATGATGAAATGGTCAGACAAGCAAAATTTACTCTTTGCTGATAATTACTTACTAAGATTTTTCTTAAGTAAGCGGCCCTTAGTCAAGGTGTAACATGAAAATAAAACTTGACTGAGATCATGTTTGCGCATTAAACAACGGTAGCGTGTGCATATTAATGTGAACTTAACGATTGCATATGCCCACACAAATGTCGCGGGAAAGGCGTTGCGAACTGGAGAGATCGTCAAAGGATGAAAGATAAATGAACTGGCAGGTTGTCACTTTTTTTGGCGATAGCACCGTACTGTTACCCAGTGCGGCAGTATTGTTTATCGTGCTTTTTCTGCGAAAAGATTCAAAGCAGCTGGCCTGGCACTGGGCGCTGCTGTTTGGCATAACCGGCGCAATTGTCTGCGCATCAAAACTGGCATTTATGGGTTGGGGTATTGGGATTCGCGAGCTGGACTTCACTGGCTTTAGCGGGCACACCGCATTATCTTCAGCTTTCTGGCCAATCCTCTTATGGCTGCTGTGCGCGCGTGCTACACCAGCTCTTCGTTTTACTGCTGTCATAGTGGGTTATGCTCTGGCCGGACTGGTTGGCTACTCCCGACTGATGGTCCACGCACATTCAACTTCTGAAGTCATTGCCGGCTTACTGCTGGGAGCCGCAGGCAGCGCAATTTTTCTGCTGCTACAGTCACGCGTTCGCGCCACTCATACAGCGCGGTTATCCTTTGGCAGTCTGGCGAGCATGGTGATTATCCCGGCGCTTCTGCTGAATACGGGGGCGAAGGCGCCAACCCAATCTTTGCTGAACGAGATTGCGGTGAAGATTGGCCCACTGGAAAAACCTTTTACCCGAGCCGATCTGCATAAGCGATTTTACTGATTCAGACAAACGTGGAAAAGATGAAGGATTCAGAAAGAATCATGTCGTGTTCACATTGTATGCAATATGAAATTTATGATGAAAGTGTCAGTAGCGGCGATATTTCATATCCATGAAATAAATTTGTGATGGGTCATTCTGCGCAATAATTAGCGCAATGATAATCAGCCAGGATGTTTCCTAAATAAGTTTTCTGGCTAAATATCGAATTTATTAATGATAACAACAGCGTGGCATACTTCTTTTTACTATCAATTTTTGTAGTTGACTAACTATAATTAACTTGAAGCTAAGTCAACACACTTTTTGTGGTGAAAAAAGCAATAAAATCATAAAGTTGAGATTATTCAGTTGCTTTGTACTGGTTCCATTTTTACGTGAAGAGCAGAAAACAATAGCGTTATCGGCAATTGGTTCGTGGCGCTGGCAACGTAACTGATAATGTGAGATTACGCTCCCAATTGAGGGTAGAATCTCGTAAACTTATGGCCGCGAAATTGTTTGCTTTGATGGATTAATCGCCGATTTATCGGAATCTACGATCGAATTTACAGGGAAAGAAGTACAGTGCATTGGTAGCTGTTAAGCCAAGGGCGGTAGCGTACCTGCGACCAGGCCTTTTCTCTATATCACATCTCATTTTATGCGACAGAAATTCCTAAAGTGGACTCCATGCAGGTGATTCTCCTCGCAACCTGTATATACTAGCGAGTTGTCATCAAATCAGGACGTATTCGTCTTGAGGCGGGCAGATAAACTGCGGGTATGAGGTGCGATGGAATAGCCTTCAATAACAATTTCGCATACATTGTGTACTGCAGGTAGCCTGCGAGTAGAAAACGAGCTTTAGCACGGCGTTCCGATCGGCATGCTTTCGTTTTCTCGGGCCAATACCTGTAGACCAAACATAGCAAAGGTTGGCGTCAGAGGGCGCTGCATCTATCAGTGTTCCCCTTGTCGCGCCAGCTTGCGAAAACGGGGCTTTAAATGGATCTTGTACAATGATAAAAATTGCGCGAATCGCACTCGCATTAGGGCTGCTTACTTCTGCCAGCTCACTTGCCTATGCCTCCGGGTTAGTGATGAATGACAACGAACTGCGCAACGATCTGGCGTGGCTCTCCGATCGAGGCGTTATTCATCTCAGCCTGTCGACCTGGCCGCTGAGCCAGGAAGAGATTAACCGGGCCCTTAAGAAGGCAAAACCCTCTTACTCTTCCGAACAGGTTGTTCTGGCGCGAATCAACCAGCGCCTCGACTCTTTAAAAGCGGATTTTCGGGTGAGCGGCTATACCTCAACGGATAAGCCCGGAACGCCGCAGGGCTTTGGTCAGAACCAGCCTGCGGATAGCTCTTTATCATTAGCCTTTAATAACAGCGGCGAATGGTGGGATGTGCACCTGCAGGGTAACGTTGAAGGTGACGAGCGCATCAGCAACGGTTCACGTTTTAATGCTAACGGCGCCTATGGCGCGGTTAAGTTCTGGAACCAGTGGCTCTCATTTGGTCAGATGCCGCAGTGGTGGGGGCCGGGTTATGAAGGCAGCCTGATCCGCGGTGATGCGATGCGGCCAATGACCGGCGTTTTAATGCAGCGTGCTGAACAGGGCGCACCGGAAACCTGGTGGCTGCGCTGGATTGGCCCGTGGCAGTATCAGATTTCCGCCAGCCAGATGAATCAATATACCGCCGTACCGCATACCAAAATTATCGGCGGGCGTCTGACGTTTTCTCCTTTCCAGTCCCTTGAACTGGGCGCATCGCGCATTATGCAGTGGGGCGGGGAGGGGAGACCGGAATCGTTTAGCAGCTTCTGGGATGGTTTTACGGGAAAAGATAACACCGGTACAGCGAATGAACCGGGTAACCAGCTAGCGGGTTTTGATTTTAAATTTAAGCTAGAGCCTACGCTTGGTTGGCCGATTAGTTTCTATGGTCAACTTATTGGTGAAGACGAGGCCGGATATCTTCCCTCTGCAAATATGTTCCTGGGAGGAGTTGAGGGGCACCACGGTTGGGGGAAAGATGCCGTCAACTGGTATGTGGAAGCACATGACACCCGATCCAACATGGACCGCCTGAACTACAGCTATAACCACCATATTTATACCGACGGGTATTACCAGCAGGGTTATCCGCTGGGTGACGCAATGGGGGGAGATGGTCAATTGTATGCCGGTAAGGTTGAATTGGTGACAGAAGATAATCAACGTTGGAGCGCTCGCCTGGCCTATGCCAAGGTCAATCCAAGAAGTCAGTCGATTAATAAAGCCTTCCCGCAATCGGATACTCTGAAAGGAGTTCAGTTGGGCTGGAGCGGGGATGTGTATAAATCAGTGCGTTTGAATACTTCCCTCTGGTACACCGATGCTGATAACAGTGATAGCGACGACGTCGGTGCCAGTGCCGGGATTGAAATACCATTTAATTTATAGCCTGGCTATAGCGAATTCAGGAAGCCGGATGACTATACGTTAGTGCTGGCTTCAGCTGTCTGTGAAGAGATAGAAACGCGCGGTAGTTTGGGAATGAGCCACTTTTAGTTTACTGATGATGTGACATTATGAAGAAAAAAATTGTTAGATTTTCTGCATTGGCATTAGCGATAGGGTTTTTATCGGGCTGTACAATCCTGCCGGGCCAGGGTCTGAATAGCCTTCGTAAGAATGTAGTTGAACTACCTGATAGTGATTATGATTTGGATAAGCTGGTCAATGTTTATCCCATGACGCCCGGCCTGATAGATAAACTCCGTCCCGAGCCGGTCATTGCCCGTTCGAATCCACAATTAGATAGCCTGCTAAAAAGCTATGAGTATCGCATTGGTGTTGGCGACGTGTTGATGGTTACTGTTTGGGATCACCCTGAGTTAACAACACCTGCTGGTCAATATCGTAGCGCGAGTGATACAGGTAACTGGGTAAACTCAGATGGGACAATTTTCTATCCGTATATTGGTAAAGTTCAGGTCGCGGGTAAAACGCTAACGCAAGTGAGACAAGAGATTGCGAATCGTCTCACTACCTATATTGAAAGTCCGCAAGTTGATGTTAGTATTGCTGCGTTTCGATCGCAGAAAGCTTATGTCACTGGTGAAGTTGCTAAGTCAGGCCAGCAACCAATTACGAATATACCGCTAACCGTTATGGATGCCATAAATGCAGCTGGTGGGTTAGAAGCCGATGCAGATTGGCGTAATGTGGTGCTTACGCATAATGGTAAAGATACTAAAATCTCTTTATATGCGTTGATGCAGAAAGGTGATCTAACTCAGAACTATATGCTTTATCCTGGCGATATTTTATTTGTGCCACGTAATGACGATCTGAAAGTATTTGTCATGGGGGAAGTGGGTAAACAGAGTACCATGAAGATGGATCGCAGTGGTATGACGTTGGCTGAAGCACTAGGCAATGCGGAAGGGATGTCACAAGCCTTCAGCGATGCTACAGGTGTGTTTGTGATTCGCCAATTGCAGGGAGATAAACAGGGTAAGATTGCTAATATCTATCAATTGAACGCTCAAGATGCATCCGCAATGGTGTTAGGAACAGAATTTCAGTTACAACCCTATGATATTGTCTATGTAACTACTGCACCTCTGGTCCGTTGGAACCGTGTCATTTCGCAGTTAGTTCCGACTATTAGTGGAGTGCACGATATGACTGAAACCGTAAAATTTATCAAGGATATGCAATAATGTTTGATTCTATTCTTGTTGTTTGTACGGGAAACATTTGTCGTTCACCACTTGGCGAACGTTTTTTGCGGCGAGCATTACCTAATAAGAAAATTGATTCAGCGGGTACCAGTGCATTAGTTGAACATAGTGCGGATGATAGCGCTATTCGAATTGCAGAAAAACACGGGATTTCATTATCAGGGCATAAAGGTCGGCAATTTACCTCTTCGCTTGGAAGGCAATATGATCTGATCTTAGTTATGGAGAAATCTCATCTTGAACAAATCGGACGGATCGCTCCTGAAGTTAGAGGGAAAACTATGTTATTCGGTCAATGGTTAAATCACAAAGAAATCCCTGATCCTTATCGAAAAAGTGATGAAGCATTTGCTTCAGTATATCAGTTGATAGAGCAGGCTGGATTACGTTGGGTCGAGAAGTTGGGCGCATAATTATCAGGAATCATTGCATGTCATCAGTTAAAAACAGAACTGTCGAGAAAGAGACGGATGAAATAGATTTAGGTCGGTTAGTCGGAGAACTTATTGATCATAGAAAGCTAATTATATCCGTTACATCTCTTTTTACGCTAATTGCTCTTCTTTATGCATTATTTGCAACCCCTATTTATCAGGCCGATGCGCTTTTACAGGTTGAGCAAAAACAAGGAAATGCAATTTTAAATAGCTTAAGCCAGATGTTACCTGATAGCCAACCCCAGTCTGCACCAGAAATAGCTCTATTACAGTCTCGCATGATCTTAGGGAAAACAGTTGATGATCTCAATCTGCAGGCAAGAATAGAGCAAAGCCATTTTCCATTATTGGGCAAAGGGTGGGCACGTTTAACAGGTGATAAGCCGGGTAAATTGACTGTAAGTAGACTTTATTTGCCATCAGACAGTGATTCGGATATTCCCAAGTTGAAGCTAACTGTAAAGGATAAAAATCACTACAGCGTTGTTTTTAATGATATAGCGATGATAGGTGAGGTCGGTGTTTTGCTTGACTCTAATGGTATCTCTCTTAAAGTTGATAATATCGAGGCGGAATCAGGTTCAGTATTTGGCATATCTTATGTAAGTAAGTTGAAAGCAATTACAGATTTACAAGAGGTACTTTCAGTTGCCGATCAAGGTAAAGATACGGGGATGTTAAGCTTATCATTAACTGGTCCAGACCCAATTTTACTAGAGAATATTCTGAATAGTATCAGTAACAATTATCTTGCACAAAATGTCGCTAGGCAGGCAGCACAAGACGCTAAGAGTCTGGAGTTCCTTAACGAGCAATTACCAAAAGTGCGTAATGATTTAGACATTGCTGAAGATAAGCTTAACCAGTATCGTAGACAAAAAGACTCAGTCGATTTGTCTTTAGAGGCAAAGTCAGTTCTGGAACAGATAGTCAATGTTGATAATCAGTTAAATGAGCTGACATTTAGAGAATCGGAGATTTCGCAGTTATACACGAAAGAGCACCCTACCTACAAGGCACTAATGGAGAAGCGTAAGACTTTGCAGGAGGAGAAGGCAAAGCTAAATCAACGTGTTTCAGGAATGCCAAAAACGCAGCAAGATATATTGCAGTTAAGCCGTGATGTTGATTCAGGACAGGCGGTGTATATGCAACTTTTGAATCGTCAACAAGAGCTTAATATTGCTAAGTCTAGTGCTATAGGCAATGTAAGAATTATCGATAATGCAATATCCCAACCTAAACCTGTTAAACCCAAAAAAATAATAATAATATTAGTTGGGATTGTTTTAGGTGGAATAGTCTCAGTAGGCCTAGTTTTACTGCGTGTATTTTTGCGACGTGGTATTGAAAACCCTGAGCAACTGGAAGAGATAGGCATTAATGTCTATGCAAGTATTCCAGTGTCCGAGACCTTTGCCAAAAAAGCTAGCAAGGCACCGGGCTTACGCAAAAAAAATGTGCCAGAATACCAAAGTTTCCTTGCTTTGGAAAATCCGGCCGATTTAGCTATTGAGGCGATTCGCGGGCTACGTACTAGTCTGCACTTCGCTATGATTGAAGCGCGGAATAATGTATTAATGATCTCCGGTGCTAGTCCTAATGCGGGTAAAACTTTTGTCAGTACCAATCTCGCAGCTATAATTTCTCAGACGGGGAGTAGGGTCTTATTTATTGATACCGATATGCGTAAAGGATATACACATAAATTATTTGAGCGTAGTAATGAAAATGGTTTATCCGATATTCTCTCGGGAAAGATAGATATTTCTAGGGCAATTCAAACTGTGCCTGCTGCAGGATTTGATTATATCTCTCGAGGTATAGCTCCCCCTAATCCAGCCGAATTATTAATGCACAGACGATTTAATGAGTTAATGACGTGGGCCAGTCAAAATTATGATATAGTTATTCTTGATACGCCACCTATCTTAGCTGTGACGGATGCTGCAATTATTGGACATTATGTAGGTACAACGCTGCTTGTCGCTCGTTTTGAGCAAAATACAGTTAAAGAGCTTGAGGTTAGTTTTAAACGTTTTGAACAAAGTGGTGTGCAAGTTAAAGGTTGTATATTAAATGGGATAGTGAAAAAAGCGAGTAGCTATTATGGTTACGGTTATACACACTATGGTTATTCCTACAAAGAGAAATAATTAAATGAGTAAGGGGCGGAGCTCTTATATTCCGTTCCTTACTCTATATTAGAATTAAATCATCCATAAGTTAGCTGTTAACTATTAAATAATATACAATAAATAATAAATATTGAGAGGTTAGAATGACACTTCTCGGCAGAAGTTTCATAGTCAGTGTTACACTTGCTATATCCGACTTTATTAGCTTTATTATATCTATATATCTAGCTATGGGGTTATTATCGATTTCTCTTGAACAGAATCATAAAATTTTATCTCTCGCTCAAATAAATGGCTGGGTGGCTCTGCATTGGTTATTAGCTTTTTGCTGCGTAGGCTGGTATTCAATGCGTTTACGTCATTATTTTTATAGAAAAACTTTTTGGTTTGAATTAAAAGAAATACTTAGAACATTGGTTATTTTTGCAATTATCGAAATTGCCGTTATTGCTTTTACTGATTGGTCATTTTCGCGGTATTTATGGGGACTCACTTGGCTTCTTATCCTGATTCTTGTACCGATATCTCGTATGGTAACAAAGCGTATTTTAAACGCTTTCGGCTATTGGCACCGTGATACTTGGATTATTGGAAGTGGAGAAAATGCTTATGAAGCCTATAAAGCTATAAGCAGTGAGCGTAACTTGGGGTTAAAAATCGTCGGCTTTATTGCTAGCGAAGGTGGTATATCTGCAGGTAAGAGCATTGAAAATATAGATGTCTTACCTGATGATATACGGTGGTTAGCGACTAAAGACAAAAAAACGCAGTTCATTGTTGCGGTAGAATCTAATCAGAGTGAAATGCGTAATACTTGGCTGAGAAATTTTATGATCAAAGGCTACCGTTATATTTCTGTTATACCTACATTACGTGGAATGCCTCTAGATAGTACAGATATGTCATTTATATTTAGTCATGAAGTAATGATTTTTCGGGTACAGCAAAATCTGGCAAAGTGGTCATCGCGTATTTTAAAGCGGTTATTTGATATTGTAGGGTCTATAGCTATAATCATTTTATTATCACCACTTTTGTTATATATAAGCCAAAAAGTAAAAAAAGATGGCGGCCCAGCTATTTATGGGCATGAACGTATTGGTAAAGGAGGGCAATCATTTAAATGCCTTAAGTTCCGTTCTATGGTTATTAATTCAAAAGAAGTACTTGCAGAATTATTAGAGAACGATCCCTCTGCCAGAGTAGAGTGGAATGCAACATTTAAATTAAAAAAAGACCCTCGAATTACTAAAATTGGTGCATTTCTTCGCCGAACCAGTTTGGATGAGTTACCTCAATTGTTTAATGTGCTGAAAGGTGAAATGAGTTTAGTGGGGCCGCGTCCAATCATTACAGCAGAGTTAGAAAGATATAATGAAGAGGTCGATTATTACCTTTTAAGTAAGCCAGGCATGACTGGATTATGGCAGGTTAGTGGTCGTAGCGATGTCGATTATGAAACTCGGGTCTATCTTGATGCTTGGTATGTTAAAAATTGGTCTATGTGGAATGATATCGCTATTCTGTTTAAGACGGTTGGTGTAGTACTAAAAAAAGATGGCGCCTATTAAATGTTATTTTAAATAATGAGTTTTATATGAGATACTATGTCGCAATACCAACTTATAATGGTGGGGAAATTTGGCAGTCAGTTGTAGATAATATTAAAAAATATGCACCTGATGATATCTTTGTTCATGTTATCGACTCAAGTAGCAAAGATAATACAGCTGAAATAGCAAATAAAGCTTTATTTGATGTGGTTACGATTCCTAGTAGTAATTTTAATCATGGTGGAACAAGGAATTTAGCAGTAAATAATTTTATTAACGAATATGATATTGTGATTTTTCTAACCCAAGATTCGATACCTCAGTCTGGTTTTATTGAAAAAATAATTGAGGTTTTTGAAGATGAACAGGTTGCATGCGCATATGGTCGACAACTGCCACATTCAAATGCTAATCCTTTAGCAACACATGCACGATATTTTAATTACCCAGAAAAAAATTATGTATGCGGATTGGAAAATATACCTAAAATGGGTTTGAAAACAGTTTTTATGTCGAATTCATTTTCTGCCTATAGGTTATCTGTTTTTAGTAAGCTAGATGGTTTTCCCTCGAATACAATATTATGTGAAGATATGTACTATACCGCAAAGGCAATTCAATCTGGTTATAAGGTTGCATATGTATCAAGTGCGATGGTGCAACATTCCCATAACTATACACCTGTTGAAGAGTTCAAAAGATATTTTGATATTGGTGTATTTCATAGAAATGAGCCATGGATTAGACGTGATTTCGGAGGTGCAGAGGGTGAAGGAAAAAAATTCATTATGTCAGAGTTGCAATTTTTACTTAAAAATGCGCCTTTATGGGTGCCTTTGGCATTTATAAATAATTTTATGAAAATAGTCGGCTATAAATTAGGTCAACAGTATCAAAAGTTACCTGCTAAGTTGGTTAGAAAACTTAGTATGCATAAAAGGTATTGGGATTTTAATTAATATTGTTAATTAGTTATATAAGCGATTTGGACATTTCATTTGTGAAAACATTAAGATAGATTAAAGGACAACATGAAAATTATTGTCACTGGTGCTGACGGGTTTATTGGAACTGCTGTGGTGTGTCATATTATTAATGACACTAAAGACGAGGTGATAGTTCTTGATTGTCTTTCTGATTGGAATAGTGCTTTATAGAAAATAATCACAAAATTGTAAACTAAATTTTGTTATTCGGAAAGTATGTATTAGGTTGCATACTTTCCACTTATGAATAGGCTCGATATTATGTTACTAAAAAAAATTATTGAGAAAATTTACATAAGATATTTACGTAAAAATGACCAAGTGAAATGGGCAAGGAAAATAGGAGTTTCTGTTGGGAATGACTGTAGGTTAATTGATGTTTCCTTTAGCTCAGAACCTTATCTTGTGAGTATAGGTAATCATGTTTCAGCAACTAAAGTACATTTTGAAACACATGATGGTGGACTATGGGTTTTTAGGGATAAACATCCAGACTGGGATATTATAAATAAAATTACGATTGGTGATAATGTCTATCTTGGGTTTGGATGTTTGATCCTCCCTGGAGTTGTTATTGAAAATAATGTGGTTGTAGGGGCTAATTCAGTTATTACTAAAAATTTAGAAGCAAATGCCGTTTATGCGGGTGTCCCTGCACGTAAAATTAAAGATTTAGACGAATATTATTTAAGTTGTAAAGAAAAATCGTTTGACACAAAAAAATATTCTGACGAAGAAAAAAAAACTTACTATCTAAATGCTATCAACAACAAGGTGTCTTGACGTGCGGCGATTTATTAAAAAGATCACTACTGATGGAGAAAAAAGAATAATTTTATCGAATTTTATTTTTCTCTTTCTTTTACAAATAGCAAATTATGTTCTTCCACTTTTAACTGTTCCGTATCTTGTAAGAGTCATCGGAATTGAAAATGTTGGATTATTGGCTTTTGCTACTGCGGTATGCACATATTTACAAATAATTACTGATTTTGGTTTTAATCTCAGTGCTACCCGGCAAGTATCTATAAATAGATATGATAACAATAAGCTAAGTGAGATTTACAGTTGTGTCATTTATATTAAACTATCCTTGTGTGTATTATGCTTGATAGTGTTACTTGGCTTAGTTGAATTAGTTCCACAATTTAAAGAACATAAAATTATATTTGCCTTAACTTATCTTGGTGTTTTTGGACAATCTTTATTCCCTGTCTGGTTCTTCCAAGGAATGGAAAGAATGAGATATATAACATTTATTAACGTTGGTATAAAGTTAATATTTACGATATCGATATTTACAGTAATCAATGCTCAGAATGATTATATTTATATTCCGGCCTTAACTTCTATTTCGATGTTGCTTTCTGGTTTTATTGCAATGCTCGTAGTACATTTTAGTTTTAAAGTTTCTTTAAAATTAGTAAAAATGGAAACTATAAAGATTTATTTTAAAGACGGTTGGCATATTTTTACGTCACGAGTATTTTCCTCGTTATATAAGAATTCCGCAGTTTTGATATTAGGTATTTTTACTACATCTCAAATTACTGGATATTATTCTGTAGCTGAAAAAATAATTCGTAGTTTACAGACCTTACAAAACGTAATTGGGGATGCACTATATCCTCATTTAGTTAAATCTTTCCATGAGGATAAATTTTCTTATGATAAATTCTCAAGAAAATATAAATGGCTAGTTCTTATTTCTTATGGCTGCATGGCTTTAGGGGTATTTATTTTTTCCGACTTTGGAGCCAAAATTTTCGTCGGCGCAGAATTTAACCAAGTGGCCATAAATATAAGAATTATGTCATTGGTTATCTTCTTTGGTGGCCTGAATTATTATTATGGAATATTAGGGCTTGTGGCGCTAAATTATAAAAAGGATTTTTCAAAATATGTGTTAATAACTGGGTTAGTAAGTATTGTATCGATGATTATTTTTTCAATATTATTCAATGACATTGGGGCTTCAATTGTTTCTGTGATGAGCGAGCTTTTTTTATTAATATTGATAGTCAATCGACTGCGAAAAATAAAAGTGTAAGGTAATTAAAATGAATGTTTGTGCTATTATAGTAACTTATGGTAATAGATTTAGTTTAATTGAAAAAGTTGCTAATGCTTGCATTGAAAATGGTGTTCAAACGATATTTGTAGTTGATAATGGTTCGCCTGAGAAAAATAGATTAAAATTATATGATTTTGCACTAAACAATAATGACTATATCCAGCTTATAAGAAATGATCATAATTTAGGTTCTGCAGGTGGTTACTCTATTGGATTGCAGAGAGCTAAAGCGTGTACTGAATTTAATCATTTTCTGCTTTTAGATGATGATAATTTAATGGAGAAAAATTCTTATTTATCACTATTACAATATTGGAATGAAGAGTTGTCTCCCGAAGAGCGAATGAATTCTGCTTTACTTGCATTAAGGGAGGACCGGGAATATTATGTTCGTTTCACAAAAGAACAGAATGATGATGTTTTATTAGGAACATCCAATAGCTTCATGCATTATGATTTTTTTAGTCGCCAAAGAATACAGAGTGTAAAGATTATAGAATCTACGAGAATTAAAACACCGATAGCACCATATGGGGGACTATTAATCCCTAGGTGTTTACTTGATAAGATAGGGCTTCCGCTTGAGGATATGTTTCTTTATATTGACGATATTGAGTTTTCATATCGTATTACTTCAGGTGGTGGGAATATTTTCATAGTACCAGATAGTAAGATTCTAGACATTGATCAGTCTTGGGGAAGTAAGGCAGAAAATCACAAAAAAAAATTATCATCCCCTGTGTTAGAAGAAGGGGAAAGCTTTAGAATTTATTATACATTTCGTAATAGATCCTTTTTTGAATATTTTTATAGAGTTAATAATAAGCCCTTATATTTTTTTAACATGTTTGTTTTGCTTTTAAAACTATCGATAAAAGCTATTGCATTGAAAAAAACAGATAGATTGTCATTAATACTCTTGGCTGTTTATGACGGCATTCGTGGTAAATTAGGCATTACTAAACGGAAGTTATAATATGAAGAAAAAATTTGCTGTATACACCGGTATTTTTGGCAACTATGATTACCTGCTTGACCCTGAGATTGATCAAGATGAGAATGTAGATCTTATATGCTTCACTAATAATCCTAATCTTACATCACATAAATGGAATATAAGATTAATTAGTGATGAAATTATTTCCGATCATATGCTCAATCGAAAGGTTAAAGTTTTACCTCATCTATTTCTGAAAGAATATGAGTTCAGCCTTTATATAGATGGAAATATTATTTTAAAAAATAACATCCTCCCCTTTTTTGAGAAGTACTGTACATCAGATTTTTTAATGTGCTTACCAAAACATTTAGACAGGAATTGTATTTATGATGAGGCGGATATATGTATTTTACAAAAAAAAGACAGAGAGGAAATAATAAGAAGCCAAATGGCATTCTACCATAAACAGAGTTATCCCGAAAAAAATGGTTTGTATGAGAATAACATTTTACTTAGAAAGCATAATGATGAGATTATTAGAAAAGTAATGGAGTCATGGTGGGAGCAGTTGAATAACTGGTCCAAAAGAGATCAGTTAAGTTTATGCTATGTATTCTGGAGTAATAGTTTTTCGCCGCAGATTTTAAAAGAAAGCTCTAGAATTTCTAACGATTTTTTTGACATTGAGCTCCATTCTAACTACAAAAAAATGCCATTTCTAAAACGAATATTTGTATTGATTGATATGAAAAAGCATAAAAATATCGGCTTTAAAATTGGTTATGTACTAATCACACTCCTTAGAAAAATAAAAAATGGGCATAGGTAAAATGAGTGCAAATAATCATAAAAACATCATGCATATTATATTTTTTATGTTTTTTGGGATCGTTTTAATTCTTTGTTCTGGGCTAAGGCCCATCGGAATTGATCCAGATTCCCATATGTATGCTGATTTTGTCCGATATTTTATCGGTTGGTCATCGATTGACTTTATGGATAAAGAACCTGGTTTTTGGTTAATCCTATACATTAATAACTTCATTTTTGGTAATAATATAACTTCATTTTTTTTATTTTATGCAACTCTTTCAATTTCTTTTAAACTTATATTGTTCTATAGGTTATCGCGATACCCCCTAGTTACTCTTTTTCTATACATTTCAACTTACTATTTTCTGCATGATATGACCCAGATAAGAATTGGGTTAGCATGTGTTTTAATTTTATGGTCTCTTGAAGATATACTTAATCGTAATAAAATCGGATTCATATCAAAGATAGCTTTGGCTACTTTTTTTCATTATTCAGCTATTGTTTCAATATTATTTTATTTTTTTTCAGGTGAGGGTATAAATAAGAGATTTTATGCAATATTGCCTATTTTGGGGCTTGTTATATATATTGTATCAAATACCGGCCTTGGTGACATTCAGTCTCTTCTGGTATACTTACCCTCATTCCTTGAGGGAAAAGGAACAACATACATTGACCTGCAATCTCAGGGGGTGTATAGAGAAAACAATTTAATTATAATGAACGTTGGAGGAGTAATCTCCTTTTGCTTCTTACTACTTCTTCTGTGGAAAGGCGATTTAACGGTAAAGCTAAACATAATTCTACTTAAGATATTATCCTTCCAGCTTTTTATTGGTCTTATTCTTTCCTTTAATTCGGAAATATCAAATAGATTTTATACGCTAATTGGTTTTATTACGGTTCCATTATTATTTCCAGCTGTAATTGATTGCTTCAAACCTCGTTGGTTTGGTTATCTCTTAGTGATGCTTTACGCTGCAAGACAATTTTATTCTAGTATTGTCGGTGTTTTCTTATCCTATTGAACAGTGGTGTTACAATGCCTGTTATTCATGCAATAATTATTACTTTTAATCCTGATAAGGATAATGTTCTGTTACTTTCTTCAACATTAAATCAACAAGTTGCTCATACTTGGATAATTGATAATGGAAGTTCTACTGATATCTCAAAATATTTTTTTTCCAGTCCTAATGTAACCTATCTCAAACTAGAGGAGAACGTTGGTATTGCCAAAGCCCAAAATATAGGAATTGTTCATGGAAAAGAGATGAAAGCAGAATATTTCATTTTCTTCGATCAAGATAGTACGATAGGGACAGATTTTGTAACAGGCTTATATTCTTCCTATTCCAAGTTAAGCCGTGATAAAAAAATCGCAGCAATTGGGCCGATATTTGAAGACAGCCGTTTTGGTTTTATGTATCCGCAAATTAAATTAAATAAATTTGGGGTTCGTGAAAGAATAACACCTAAATACGGTTCAGGCCCATTATTATTATCCTTTATAATATCATCAGGCATGTTCACATCAGTATCAGTATTAGATGATATTGGTACAATGAATGAAGATTTTTTTATAGATTATGTAGATACGGAATGGTGCTTAAGAGCATTAGGGCATGGTTATGAAATTTATGCTGATACTAATGTATGTATGAAACATACAATTGGTGATAATAATATAAAATTTCTAGTGTGGAAATTACCTGTTCACTCTGCACTACGCCGTTATTATAGGATGAGAAATATGTATTATCTTTTTGGTATGAAGCACGTCCCATTTTTGATGAAATGTCGAGAGTTTATTACAAATAATATTCACCAACTTTTAATTACTCTGGCTTCAAAACAAAAAAATCATTATATAAAGTACTGGGTCAAAAGTCAGTGTGATGGCGTTAAATATTTTCTTACAAAAAGATTTAAGTAAGTGAATGTACTAATTGCTTTTAGTCGCTTAAGTTTTAATAAAAT
Source organism: Klebsiella michiganensis (assembly GCF_015139575.1). Classification (GTDB taxonomy): domain Bacteria; phylum Pseudomonadota; class Gammaproteobacteria; order Enterobacterales; family Enterobacteriaceae; genus Klebsiella; species Klebsiella michiganensis. The sequence goes on from NZ_AP022547.1 coordinate 1,921,249, forward strand.
AGCATCATGAAGATATCATCAAACATGATGCTTTTTCTTAACTTAATTGTACAGGATTGCACCTAGATTAGATATAGATAGCAGATCTCCTTCCGTTGCATTTGACATATCAAATTCAAACATAATGCTTTGGAAATTTTCGTTGATATAATTTTCATAGTTCATAGGGCTTAATTGATTAGTGTCGCCGGCGAATGCAATGGTTTCACCAAGTCTGTTCGATATTTCACCATTTTCATATAAACCATAAACAGAGATAAGGATGGGGTTCTTTATCTTTATTTTTTCAAATATAATCATCCATGTTAAAAATCTATGTTGAAATGAGTTTGTGATTGGGCAGTAAGTATGGATTTTACATTGTTTTGCTTTTTTATTTTGTGCTAAAAGTTTAATGGTTAAATCGTCACTTTGAATGTTTTTTTCTATTTTTATTTTTCCTGTGGTCTTTGTTGTTAGAAATTTTGGTAAAGGTGTTTGTATTAAACCCTCGGATACAAAAGGTGCTCTTCCTTCAATTCCGCTCATATGCCAATTCCTTACGAATATGCAACCGGTAGAGTTCGTTATTTTAGCGTTTCTAGTCGCAACCAGGCCTTTAACTTCATTTTCAGCCCAGCTAAATCTATTGTCTTCAAGTATTAAGTTATGTTTTCGAGTAGATGTAAATAAATATATTTCATTGCCATCTATTCCAAAATTAACAAAGGTAACGTCTTGGAATTTTGCCTTTCCAATTGAGTTTGGAGTGTCACTATTTATGCAAACAGGTCTTGTTCTTTTTTTGTTTTCTATGTGTCCACCTCTAACGATAATATGGCCACCTTTATTTCTTATTTCACCGCTAGAGTTATAATTCAATGAGCAATTATCTATCAGCAAACCGCCTGTCCATCCATCAATGTCGAATGCTAATTTGCCATTTTGGAATACACATTCTCGAAAACTAATTCGCTCTGAATTATTAATTCCTGAATATAATACAACGGCACGTTTGTAACTGTCGAAACCGCATTCCCAAAAACAAATGCCCCAACCATTATCACCATTACTGTAAATATCATTAAAACCTGTAAAGCGACATTTTAGTATACCTAGCTGAGAAACTGTTTCTGAGACTCCTTTATCATGGTTTAGTGTTGCATAATGCTTGATACAATTTATATTATTAGAATTATTTTTTTCATGTATATATATGTGTGATAATATGTAAACTGTGGTGTTAACATAAGGGATATCTCCCTCGCTACCTCTATTGTTGACGTTTCCGGATATGTATATGGCGTATTTGTTATCGAATAATTCAGATGAGCTATCTATTTGCCATTCTGTTATTCCCGCACTTGGTTCCAGAAAGGCATAAGAAGGATTTAGGTATATGGGACTTGCCGTATTTATTTTAGCAGGGAGTTTTATAGAAACTCGTTTAGCTTTCTTATTTTTGACTAATCTTTCTGCTTCATTTATAGTTTTCTGAAGTGCATTGGATGAGTCTAAATTCAAGTCTATAGAAGCTCCAAACCATGTAGCTTCCAGTTGAGGAATGGAATTATCGATGACTCTCTTCCATCTATCTCCTGAGGCAGTGACGACTATAGTTCCATCATTATCCAAACTCTGAGTATCGAATTTATCAAAAAAGAAAACTCCGCCACCACTGTCAAGATGTGGCGAATGCGCTCTAACTTTTATTTTTTGATTATTATAAATAGGTGTGGTGTTTCTTAAATCACCTAAGGAGTCACAAGTTTTTAATTCTTTATTTGCTTCTGGAGTGATGTTCTCTAATTCCAGACACCTAGATAGATAAAGTACTTCATTTTTACTATTAGCAATTGCAATTGAAATTTCCTTGGCTTCAACTGATATGTGGACATTTTTAATGTTATTGCTGTTTATTTTTAATGGTTGAATGTTATCTGTACTGAAACTGCTAGTGTAATATATTATTTGATTTTCTTTTATAAAAGAATCCGTTCCCTTTCCTCCAATGTAAATATTTAATTCTTCATTTTTAGAAAGATTTAAATTTTTTATTAGACTAAGGATAGGTATTGCATTTAAATTTTCAGGGTTTTTTTTTCTTATATTTGCAATAGCTTCATTTTGATTAATAAAACCGCTTAATGTCGCAATTCCTAAATATTTAAATAAAGTACGTCGCTTCATGTTAACCTTTAGATGTTGAGTGCAAAATTGTTATTTTAGTGGTTTCTTGCTACACTCCAAAAATAATATGTAACATTATATTTAATTTTGAAAGGTGTCCCTGTATTTAAAATATAAAACTATAAGTATAAGCTAGTTTACGTTAGCATATCTGTAACAATCAACTGCGAAAGGTCGCAGTGACCACACCTGACAGGAGTATGTAATGTCCAAGCAACAGATCGGGGTTGTCGGTATGGCAGTGATGGGGCGTAACCTTGCGCTCAACATCGAAAGCCGCGGTTATACCGTCTCCGTTTTCAACCGCTCCCGTGAAAAGACCGAAGAAGTGATTGCCGAGAATCCCGGCAAGAAGCTGGTCCCACATTATACAGTGCAAGAGTTTGTTGAGTCGCTCGAAACTCCACGCCGTATCCTGTTAATGGTGAAGGCGGGCGCAGGCACTGATAATGCCATCGACTCTCTGAAGCCTTACCTGGACAAGGGTGACATCATCATCGATGGTGGTAATACCTTCTTCCAGGATACGATTCGTCGTAATCGTGAGCTTTCTGCTGAAGGTTTTAACTTCATCGGAACCGGCGTGTCCGGCGGTGAAGAAGGCGCGCTTAAAGGCCCCTCAATCATGCCTGGCGGTCAGAAGGAAGCTTATGAACTGGTCGCTCCAATTCTTAAGCAGATTGCTGCTGTCGCTGAAGACGGTGAGCCGTGCGTAACGTATATCGGCGCCGATGGCGCTGGTCATTATGTCAAAATGGTTCACAATGGTATTGAATACGGCGATATGCAGCTTATTGCAGAAGCCTACGCCTTACTGAAAGGCGGTCTCGCGCTTTCTAATGAAGAGCTGGCCCAAACCTTTACCGAATGGAATGAAGGTGAGCTTAGCAGCTATCTCATTGACATCACTAAAGACATCTTCACCAAAAAAGATGAAGAGGGCAAATACCTGGTCGACGTGATCCTCGATGAGGCGGCAAACAAAGGTACCGGTAAATGGACCAGCCAGAGCTCTCTTGACCTCGGTGAACCGCTGTCACTTATCACTGAATCTGTATTCGCTCGCTATATCTCTTCTCTGAAAGATCAGCGTGTGGCAGCTTCGAAAGTTCTAACCGGACCGCAGGCGAAGAGTGCAGGCGATAAAGCGGAGTTCGTCGAGAAAGTTCGCCGCGCTCTGTATCTGGGCAAAATCGTCTCTTACGCTCAAGGCTTCTCCCAGCTGCGCGCGGCTTCTGATGAATACCACTGGGATCTGAACTACGGTGAGATCGCGAAAATCTTCCGCGCCGGCTGTATCATTCGTGCTCAGTTCCTGCAAAAGATTACTGATGCCTATGAGCAGAATGCTGGCATTGCCAACCTGCTGCTGGCGCCTTACTTCAAGCAGATCGCCGATGATTATCAGCAAGCGTTGCGCGATGTAGTTGCATATGCAGTGCAGAATGGTATTCCGGTTCCGACGTTCTCTGCAGCCATCGCATACTACGATAGCTATCGTTCTGCAGTCTTGCCTGCTAATCTGATTCAGGCGCAGCGTGACTATTTTGGTGCGCATACCTATAAGCGTACCGATAAAGAAGGTGTGTTCCACACTGAGTGGATGGAGTAAAGTTTGTAGTGTCATTTGCCCGGGGTATTAACCCGGGCATAAATTTTCCACAAATAGAATTTCTCTCCTGTAATTAGTACTCACTTATCCTAATTTTTTAAAAACGTAATTTGCAAATATTTTTCTAAAGGAAATCATTTAATATGATATTGATATCCTGATGGATATATTTCGAATTTTTTTAGGTTCTGGTAATAAAAGGTAAGTTAAATATGAAGATCCTTGTCACTGGCGGTGCAGGTTTTATTGGTTCTGCAGTCGTTCGTCATATCATTGAAAACACCTCCGACGAAGTACGCGTAATAGATTGTCTCACCTACGCCGGTAATCTTGAGTCCCTGGCGCCGGTTGCTGGTAATGAACGCTACTCGTTTTCTCAGACAGATATCACTGATGCCAAATCTGTGGCAGAGCAGTTCAGCGATTTCCGTCCGGATATTGTGATGCACCTGGCCGCAGAGAGTCACGTGGACCGCTCTATCGATGGGCCTGCTGCTTTTATTCAGACCAACCTGATTGGAACTTTCACCCTGCTGGAAGCTGCCCGCCAGTACTGGTCAGCTCTCGATACGGCCCAGAAGCAGGCTTTCCGCTTCCACCATATTTCGACCGATGAAGTCTACGGCGACCTGCACGGTACCGATGATCTGTTCACCGAAGAGACTCCGTACGCGCCAAGCAGCCCGTACTCTGCCTCCAAGGCCGGCAGCGACCATCTTGTCCGCGCCTGGAACCGCACCTATGGCCTGCCGGTGGTGGTGACCAACTGCTCCAACAACTACGGCCCGTATCACTTCCCGGAAAAACTTATTCCGCTGACCATCCTCAATGCCCTCGCCGGCAAACCGCTGCCGGTCTACGGCAATGGAGAACAGATCCGCGACTGGCTGTACGTGGAAGATCACGCCCGGGCGCTATACAAAGTGGCGACGGAAGGCCGCAGTGGTGAAACGTACAACATCGGCGGTCATAACGAGCGTAAAAATATTGATGTCGTGCGCACCATTTGCGCCATTCTCGATAAAGTGGTTGAACACAAGCCGGGCAATATCAGCCAGTTTGCCGATCTGATTACGTTTGTGAAAGACCGTCCGGGTCATGATCTGCGTTATGCCATTGATGCGGCGAAAATTCAGCGCGATCTGGGCTGGGTGCCCGAAGAGACATTTGAAAGCGGAATTGAAAAAACGGTCCACTGGTACCTGAACAACACGACCTGGTGGCAGCGCGTGCTGGATGGCTCCTATGCCGGTGAACGTCTTGGCCTGAACAACTAAAAAGGAAAGAAGCATGAAAGGTATTGTACTGGCCGGCGGCTCCGGCACGCGTTTATATCCGATCACCCAGGGTGTTTCCAAGCAGCTACTGCCCATTTATGACAAACCGATGATTTACTACCCGGTTTCTGTTCTGATGCTGGCGGGAATCAAGGATATCCTGATTATCACCACGCCGGAGGATATGCCCGCATTTCAGCGTCTGCTGGGTGACGGTTCTCAGTTTGGGGTGAATTTCAGCTATGCGATTCAGCCGTCGCCGGACGGTCTGGCGCAGGCCTTTATCATCGGCGAGAAGTTTATCGGTAATGATGCCTGTGCATTAGTCCTGGGCGATAACATCTATTTTGGTCAGAGCTTTGGCCGGAAACTGGATGCGGCGGCCAGCAAAACATCCGGAGCTACGGTATTCGGCTACCAGGTTCTCGATCCGGAACGTTTCGGTGTGGTGGAGTTTGATGAGAACTTTAAAGCGCTGTCGATTGAAGAGAAGCCGCTGAAGCCGAAATCTGACTGGGCGGTGACCGGACTCTATTTTTATGACACCGATGTGGTGGCAATGGCGAAGGAAGTTAAACCCTCCGCGCGCGGGGAGCTTGAGATTACCACGCTGAACCAGATGTATCTGGATCGGGGTGACCTGCAGGTTGAACTGCTGGGCCGTGGTTTTGCCTGGCTGGATACGGGAACCCACGACAGCCTGATTGAGGCCTCTCAGTTTATCCATACCATCGAGAAGCGTCAGGGGATGAAAGTAGCCTGCCTGGAAGAAATTGCTTATCGCAAGCAGTGGCTGAGCGTGGAAGGGGTGGCGGTACAGGCCGAACGGTTGAAGAAAACCGAGTATGGTGCTTACCTGAAACGTCTGCTGAATGAGCATTAATGGCTGCCGGTCATCATTGGGATATTAACGTATGAAAATTTTACTGATTGGCAAAAATGGCCAGGTGGGCTGGGAGCTGCAGCGTGCGTTGTCCACGCTGGGCGAAGTGGTTGCCGTGGACTTTTTTGATAAAACGCTGTGCGGTGATCTTACCAACCTGGAAGGGATCGCGCAGACGGTCCGTACGGTAAAACCGGATGTAGTGGTGAACGCGGCTGCCCATACTGCGGTGGACAAAGCGGAAAGCGAGCGCGAGCTTTCCGATCTGCTGAACGATCGGGGCGTGGCGGTGCTGGCAGAAGAGTCAGCGAAGCTGGGGGCGCTGATGGTGCACTACTCAACGGACTATGTGTTTGACGGTCAGGGAAGCCACTATCGTCTGGAAGATGAGGCGACCGGGCCGCTGAACGTGTACGGCGAAACCAAACGAGCCGGGGAAATCGCGCTGGAGCAGGCGAATCCGCGCCATCTTATTTTCCGTACCAGTTGGGTATATGCCACCCGCGGGGCAAACTTCGCTAAAACGATGCTGCGTCTGGCAGGTGAGAAAGAGGCGCTGTCGATTATTAACGATCAGCACGGTGCGCCAACCGGCGCAGAGCTGCTGGCGGACTGTACGGCAATCGCCATTCGTGAAGAACAGCGCAACCGTGCTGTAGCCGGGACCTATCATCTGGTGGCCAGCGGGGAAACCAGCTGGGCGGAGTACGCGGAATTTGTTTTTGAGGTGGCGCGGTCGCACGGCGCAGAGCTGGCAATCAAAGCAGTAAGCGGTATCCCCACCACGGCCTACCCAACGCCGGCAAAACGTCCGCTGAACTCACGGCTGTCGAATGAGAAATTCCAGCGTGTATTTGGCGTGACGCTGCCGGACTGGCGCCAGGGCGTGGCGCGCGTGGTAACAGAAGTTCTGGGCAAGTAAACGGGCAGAAATATTATGAATATTATTAAGACAGATATCCCTGAAGTGCTGATTTTTGAGCCTCGTGTTTTCGGCGATGCGCGCGGTTTTTTCTTTGAGAGCTTCAGCAGTAAAGTATTTGATGAAGCAGTAGGGCGGAAAGTGGAGTTTGTTCAGGATAACCACTCTCAGTCGCAGAAAGGCGTGCTGCGCGGATTGCACTATCAGCTTGACCCGCATGCCCAGGGCAAACTGGTTCGCTGCATTGAAGGCGAGGTGTTTGATGTGGCGGTCGATATCCGCCGTTCATCGCCAACGTTTGGTAAATGGGTGGGGGCGGTACTGAGCGCGGAAAACAAGCGTCAGCTGTGGATTCCGGAAGGGTTTGCCCATGGCTTCATGGCGTTGAGCGAAACGGTGCAGTTTGTGTACAAGGCCACGAACTATTATGCGCCGCAGTCTGAGCGGAGCATTATCTGGAACGATCCGGAGATTAATATTCAGTGGCCGGAGATTGCAGACTGTACGCTCTCTTTATCTGATAAGGATTTGCAGGCTCATACCTTAAAGACAGCTGAAGTATATAAATAAGCATAAAATATAGCTTCATTTACTGTATAGGCCCTTTATAGGCCTATACAGTATTTCAGAGACCTTTGGTGTCTTGCTTGACTTACATTGTTCCTGAGAGTAGAAACATCAACAGTTTTGCTTAATTTGCGGCCATCCGCCGCCGTCCAGTTAACTGATTAAAGTGTGATCGAATGAAAATTACTATTTCCGGTACCGGTTATGTTGGTTTATCGAATGGCATCCTGATTGCGCAAAACCACGAAGTGGTAGCGCTGGATATCATTCAATCCAAAGTTGATATGATTAACCAAAAGATTTCTCCGATTGTCGATAAGGAGATCCAGGAATATCTGGCGGAAAAACCGTTGAATTTTCGCGCGACAACTGACAAGCATGATGCCTATCGTGATGCAGATTATGTCATTATCGCTACGCCCACTGACTACGATCCGAAAACGAACTACTTCAATACTTCGACCGTTGAAGCCGTTATTCGTGATGTCACCGAGATTAATCCAGACGCGGTAATGATTATTAAATCCACCATTCCCGTTGGCTTTACGCGTGATATTAAAGAGCGCCTGGGCATTGATAACGTCATTTTCTCTCCTGAGTTTCTGCGTGAAGGCCGCGCGCTTTACGACAACCTGCACCCGTCTCGTATCGTCATTGGCGAACGTTCAGAACGCGCGGAGCGTTTTGCTAATCTGCTGAAAGAAGGTGCGATTAAGCAGGATATCCCGACGCTGTTTACTGACTCTACCGAAGCTGAGGCGATTAAGTTATTCGCCAATACCTACCTGGCGCTGCGCGTAGCCTACTTTAATGAACTGGACAGCTATGCTGAAAGCCAGGGTCTGAACAGTAAACAGATCATCGAAGGCGTGTGTCTCGATCCGCGAATCGGTAATCACTATAACAATCCATCCTTTGGCTATGGCGGCTACTGCCTGCCGAAAGATACCAAGCAGCTGCTGGCAAACTACGAATCTGTGCCGAATAACATCATCGGTGCCATCGTCGATGCTAACCGCACACGTAAAGATTTTGTCGCTGACTCTATCCTGGCGCGCAAGCCTAAAGTCGTTGGTATCTATCGCCTGATCATGAAGAGTGGCTCCGATAACTTCCGCGCTTCCTCAATTCAGGGCATCATGAAGCGTATCAAAGCCAAAGGTATTCCGGTCATTATCTACGAACCGGTTATGCAGGAAGATGAGTTCTTTAATTCCCGCGTGGTTCGTGACCTCGATGCTTTCAAGCAGGAAGCAGACGTGATTGTCTCGAACCGAATGGATGAGGAACTGGCAGATGTAGAAGGAAAAGTTTATACCCGAGATCTGTTTGGTAACGATTAATATTTTATAATTTGGCTGTATATTTTTTCAGCCAAATTTATATTATGTTTATACGATTGAGCTATATTGATTGGCTTTGATGAAGCTGTGTTTAGTGTATTTGTAAAATTGCTTTGCTATTCTGGGTGGTTATGTTGGATGGTGAAGGATATTATAGGCAATAATTGAGTTTTTATTAGGAGTTGACGGTATGAAATATTTGGTTACCGGTGCGGCAGGTTTTATTGGGTTTCATGTAAGTAAACGGCTGCTGAACGATGGGCATCAGGTCGTTGGGATCGATAATATTAATGATTATTATGATGTGAATTTAAAAGTATCCCGTCTGAAAAAATTAGAAGCCCCGAATTTCATTTTTCACAAAATAGATTTGGCAGACAGGGAAGCTATTGCCCGGCTTTTTGCGGAAGAAAAATTTGCACGGGTCATTCATCTTGCCGCGCAGGCAGGAGTTCGCTACTCCCTGGAAAACCCGTTCGCTTATGCTGACGCTAACCTGATCGGTTATCTGAACATTCTTGAAGGCTGCAGACACAATAATGTTGAGCATTTACTCTATGCCTCATCCAGTTCGGTCTATGGCCTGAACCGTAAAATGCCGTTCTCTACGGAGGATTCGGTTGATCATCCGGTTTCGCTGTATGCCGCCACCAAAAAAGCGAATGAACTGATGGCACATACCTACTCACATCTTTATGGCATTCCAACCACCGGACTGAGATTCTTCACCGTCTACGGCCCGTGGGGCCGTCCGGATATGGCGCTGTTCAAATTTACGAAAGCCATGCTGGAAGGCAAGAGTATTGATGTCTATAACTACGGCAAGATGAAGCGCGACTTCACCTACATTGACGATATCGTGGAAGCGATTATTCGCGTGCAGGATGTTATCCCGCAGGCTAATCCGGAGTGGACCGTTGAAGCGGGTTCACCAGCAGATAGCTCTGCACCATACCGGGTGTATAACATCGGCAACAGCTCACCAGTGGAGTTGATGGATTATATCACTGCTTTGGAGGATGCGTTGGGGATTAAAGCTGAAAAGAATATGATGCCGATCCAACCTGGAGATGTTCTGAATACTAGTGCGGAAACAAAAGCATTGTATGAAACAATAGGCTTTAGACCGGAAACTCCTGTCCAGGAGGGTGTCAAAAATTTTGTTGACTGGTATAAAGAGTATTACAAATGGAACTAATATACTGCAATTCAATTATCTTGTTGCACATATGAAAATTGAAATAATTTGAACTGTTTTTATCATGACTTAATGTTATCTATATCTGTCGTTTGGAAAAGAATAAACAGTAATGATTTTTCAATTCTCGCGAGGTTTGTGACTTCGATGCCTTCGGGTAAGAAGGAGTCGTGATTGCTTCAAACTGTATGGCTGAGTAACTTTCAGACATTGCTAATAAAGTCTATACCCGCGGGTTGTTTGGTAACGACTAACACTTTCTGGTCGGTGGCCTTAGCTATCGGCCAGAGTTTCTCTCCTGATATCTCCACTCCTAAATCTTCTACTTATTCATGTTTCATGAAATAAATATTTTTCTAGCTTCTTTCAAGCCTGGTATCTCCTAAAAACGTGGGTTTGACCTCCTCCCGGCATTGGATACAACAATCAAATCGGTAATCACTATAACAATCCATCCTTTGGCTATGGCGGCTACTGCCTGCCGAAAGATACCAAGCAACTGCTGGCAAACTACGAATCTGTACCGAATAACATCATCGGTGCCATCGTCGATGCTAACCGCACGCGTAAAGATTTTATCGCTGACTCTATCCTGGCGCGCAAGCCTAAAGTCGTTGGTATCTATCGCCTGATCATGAAGAGTGGCTCCGATAACTTCCGCGCTTCCTCAATTCAGGGCATCATGAAGCGTATCAAGGCCAAAGGTATCCCGGTCATTATCTACGAACCGGTTATGCAGGAAGATGAGTTCTTTAATTCCCGCGTGGTTCGCGATTTCGACGCGTTCAAACAAGAAGCTGACGTGATTGTCTCAAACCGAATGGCTGAAGAGCTGTCGGATGTCGCTGACAAAGTGTATACCCGCGATTTGTTCGGTAGTGACTAAATCCCCCCTCTGGCCGGCAGATGCGCTGTCGGCCAGAATTTTCCTCTCTTCTGAAGGGGGCAACTATTCGCCTGACGAATCGTATTGCCCCTCTTCCCCGGCCCAACTCCCTAAAAAACGTGACCTCGCTTAAATTCTTCAATCGATCATCTTGTCCCAACCATTGAGGTCGGATATGTTAAATTCACCTTGTGAAGAGCTACCGTCACTGTGATGTAGACGCTGGAGATAAGCGCCGGAAGGTAAAACAGAGCCTGCTTGCAGGCTTTTGTTGTTTCTGGATCCCGGGTTCTCAGCCGTACTGCGTTGCGGCGCTGATTGATATTGACACGGGAAGTTGCGGGATCTTTCAAGGGAAGGGCGCAGGCATAGCAAACGCAAGCCATTCCTGGCCATGAGAAGAGCGTGCTGATGCTAAGGATATAGTATCAGTTTAATATGACATTTTTATTTTAAAAAGATATCCAATGCCAGCTGTAAAGACTATGCGTATCCCCACCGCTGGCAGTGTTTTATTCTTATATTATTATTTCCTATGCCTGTATTATAATTATATTAAGTTTTCTTTTCACCACTTTCTTTTGTTAAAAGTCAGCTTGGTCTTTTTCTGATCTTTGATATAAGAAATCAGAAAATAGACTGAAACAATCAACAGGATGGCAGCAACTGCTAAGAAAATTATGTTTGCCATAATGCGTACCAGAATGAAAGGAATGTTATAAATCCATTTGCCTGCGAACTAATATCTCTGCAAAAGCATGCCTTTGCCTGCTTAACATAGCCTGAATTTAAGAAAATTCCTATATGGTATTTGTGGTTTTTTTTTGAGAAAAGTGGAAAAAACTTTTTCATTGCCGTTACGTTGAACAATAGCGCTGTGGCCGACTTTGCTGGCAGACTGATGAGCTGGGGATTGTTTGCTTTATAAGGTAATGCTCTTCAGTGAGGGTAATGGAAGTGGCTTAGATGAGAGTTTGTTGAAGGTTTTGTTTGCTTCGTGTTAAATCTGCGTTTAGGTATTGTGTGGTTTCAGCGGCAGGCCATGAATAAATGGCGTCTCTCAACTCGCAGCTGGATGGATAAGTTTATCCAATGACCATTTCCGATATAAAAAAGCCGCAGTAGCGTTCTGCTGCGGCTAAATCCACAATGCCTGATATGACTACGCCTTGTAATAGGCTTTATACCAGTCAACGAAGTTCTTCACCCCCTGGCTAACCGTCGTTTGTGGCCTGAATCCCACCACATCATACAGCGGCCTGGTATCTGCGCTGGTTTCCAGCACATCGCCGGGCTGTATTGGCATCATATTTTTCTCCGCCACCATCCCCAGAGCCTCTTCCAGAGCAGTGATGTAATCCATGAGCTCAACCGGTGAGCTATTCCCGATGTTATACACCCGGTATGGCGCCGAGCTATCCGCTGGTGAACCCGTTTCAACGGTCCATTCCGGATTAGGCTGCGGGATAATGTCCTGCATCCTTACAACCGCCTCAACGATATCGTCAATGTAGGTGAAGTCGCGCTTCATCTTGCCGTAGTTGTAGACATCAATACTCTTGCCTTCCAGCATGGCTTTCGTAAATTTGAACAGCGCCATATCCGGACGCCCCCACGGGCCGTAGACGGTGAAGAATCTCAGTCCGGTGGTTGGAATGCCATAAAGATGCGAGTAGGTATGCGCCATCAGTTCATTCGCTTTCTTGGTGGCGGCATACAGCGAAACCGGATGATCAACCGAATCCTCCGTAGAGAACGGCATTTTACGGTTCAGGCCATAGACCGAACTGGATGAGGCATAGAGCAAATGCTCAACGTTGTTGTGTCTGCAGCCTTCAAGAATGTTCAGATAACCAATCAGGTTAGCATCAGCGTAAGCGAACGGGTTTTCCAGGGAGTAGCGAACTCCTGCCTGCGCGGCGAGATGGATCACTCGGTTAAATTTCTCGTTAGCAAAAAGCCGGGCAATACCTTCACGATCCGCGAGATCGATTTTGTGAAAACTGAACAGGGGAGATTGCAGTAAATCCAGACGGGCCTGCTTAAGATTGACGTCATAATAGTCGTTCATGTTGTCGAGGCCGACAACCTCATGACCCGCCTCCAGAAGGCGCTTGCAGGTATGAAAGCCGATGAATCCTGCGGCTCCAGTTACTAAAAATTTCATATTCATCCTCTGGGGTGACTGTGTCCCGCTATCTATTCGTTGATTTTACACTGGCTTGCCGCGTGGATCACCTGCTTTACCGTTGCTGATTATGTTCATGTGTTCGCTGGGGAAGCGCTGGCGTCCGGATAGTACCGAGAATGTACTGGCGTTCTGTAGTTTGAATGAAATTCATTATCCGTGCTTTATGATTAGCAAGATAATGATTGCGTATGGTTTGATCGCGTACTCAGGATTTCCTGTTCTGCCTGAGCGGTTTATGCCCCGGAGAATTAACGCAGATTAAAATTGATTTTATGTTTGAGTTTACAATTATTTCACATTGAAGGCGACTTTTTAAGGTTTTCCTTTTTAAATCAATCGGTTATTTTCATTGCTGTATTTTGTTTAAATTATGCTTACCCCCTGAATCATTTGCAATATGAATTGATTGGCAACGTATTTTCATTTTTATTCCTATAGACCAGCGCTATAATGCTGCTGCTCATTTGCATGACCATTGTGTTGTCAGCTTAATCAGCTATCCTGTGCGCAGCATTAAATATGACACTAAACTGATTGTTGGCGTCATTTCAATCAATATTGGAGCACAGTTTGCGCTGATTCATCAGAAGATGAATGGGTAGATAACGGAGACAGAGCCCTGTGATGCATGAAAAACAGGCTTGTCGGAAGAGCGAATTGAGAAATTCCTGATGGATGAGGCGAAAGCAAACAGCGAGAGTGTGCCCCTGCTTGAATCTTTATCGTTTTCAAGCGAGCAACACCCGGTGTCACGGGCGGCCACTTTTTCGACAGCCGCTGTTTAACGTCAGGACGGCGTTGAGCCAGTGCACTGTGGTTGTGATAACCGGCGCTGGAGATGTTGACAGACAAGATAGATGAATCATTACGCAGTTTGGTTGCGACAGCCAAGGGCGGTAGCGTGATTTAAAGCTATCTCATAACATTAAGGGGAGGGGGTATCTGACTGTAAAATAGCAGTTTTTACTGTTTGCCATGAAACAGCACATTAACTGGTCATCTCCAGGTCAGCATCTCACTTGTCCCAGTTCGGTATGCAAGATCTACAATGGTCGGCTGCTGCCAATGTATTAAAGCGGAGACAAAACTCGGGAAAATCTTGCTTTAATCTATGTGCTTAGGTTTTCAGCTCGTATGCTCAAGTCACGGTATCTACCGGCAATCTATAAGTTCGGGCGTTAGAGCTATCGCAGCTGACGGGGGTTTAGTCAGCTACAACGCGAAATCTAAAGTGCATAACAAAATGCTTAAAATTTCGTAGAATAATTTATGAGTATAAAAATGAAGTATAATCTAGGGTATTTATTTGACCTGCTTGTTGTTATCACTAATAAAGATCTAAAGGTACGGTATAAAAGTAGCGTGTTTGGTTATTTATGGTCAATTGCCAATCCTTTGCTTTTTGCGATGATCTACTATTTTATTTTCAAACTGATCATGCGTGTTCAGATACCTAATTATACCCTTTTTCTAATAACGGGGCTGTTTCCCTGGCAGTGGTTTGCAAGCTCAGCAACAAATTCACTTTTTTCATTTATTGCTAATGCGCAAATTATTAAAAAAACTGTATTTCCGCGCTCAGTTATCCCGCTCAGTAATGTCATGATGGAAGGGTTACACTTCTTGTGTACCATTCCTGTCATCGTCGCTTTTCTTTTTGTATACGGTATGCGTCCTTCGCTTTCGTGGCTGTGGGGAATACCGCTCATTGCTATCGGGCAGGTGATATTCACCTTTGGCATATCCATAATCTTTTCAACGTTGAATCTATTTTTTAGAGATCTGGAAAGATTTGTGACTCTCGGTATTATGTTAATGTTCTACTGTACGCCCATTTTATACGCATCCGATATGATTCCGGCAAAATATAGCTGGGTTATTGACTATAACCCTCTGGCGAGTATGATTTTAAGCTGGCGCAACTTATTTATGGATGGGGTTTTAAACTATGAGCATATTTCAGTATTATATTTGACGGGTATAGTGCTGACGGTTATCGGTCTGAGTATTTTTAATAAATTAAAATATCGCTTTGCAGAGATCTTGTGATGGAACCAGTAATTGATTTTAATAATGTGACAAAAGAGTATCCACTTTACCATCATATTGGCTCAGGTATTAAAGATTTAATATTTCATCCCAAAAGAGCATTTCAATTACTGAAGGGCCGCAAATATCTTGCTATTCAGGATGTTTCTTTTACGGTCGGTAAAGGAGAGGCCGTTGCGCTCATCGGGCGAAATGGCGCAGGTAAAAGCACATCTTTGGGGCTGGTTGCCGGCGTGATAAAACCCACAAAAGGATCGGTCACCACGCGTGGGCGAGTCGCTTCAATGCTTGAGCTGGGCGGCGGCTTTCATCCAGAATTGACGGGGCGCGAGAACATTTTTCTTAATGCCACACTTCTTGGGTTACGCCGTAAAGAGGTGCAGCAGCGAATGGAGCGCATCATTGAATTTTCCGAATTAGGAGAATTTATCGATGAGCCGATCCGCGTCTATTCTAGCGGTATGCTAGCGAAGCTTGGTTTTTCTGTTATCAGTCAAGTTGAGCCTGATATTTTGATTATCGATGAAGTGCTTGCCGTCGGCGATATTTCTTTTCAGGCCAAATGTATCAAGACGATTAAAGAGTTCAAAAATCGTGGCGTGACAATATTGTTTGTTAGCCACAACATGAGTGATGTGGAAAAGATATGCGATCGGGTTGTCTGGATCGAAAATCACCGTCTGCGGGAAATCGGTTCTGCTGAAAGAATCATCGAACTTTATAAACAAGCAATGGCCTAAATCTGGTAATTAAATGAATAGTATTAAGATCTATACCTGTCATCATAAGCCGAGCGCATTCCTTAATGCATCGATTATCAAACCATTGCATGTAGGTAAAGCCAACTCCTATAATGATATCGGCTGTATTGGCGATGATACAGGTGATAATATTTCGTTTAAAAACCCTTTTTACTGTGAGTTAACAGCACATTATTGGGTTTGGAAAAATGAATCTCTTTCTGATTATGTCGGCTTTATGCATTATCGCCGACATCTGAACTTTTCCTCAGAGCAGAGCTTTCCCGAAGATAATTGGGGCGTCGTTAATTCACCCGTTATTGATGCAGAGTATGAAAAGCAGTTTGGTTTAACCGACACGGCAATCCAGGATTGTATTTCAGGGTTTGACCTGCTGTTACCAAAGAAGTGGTCTGTGACCTCTGCCGGCAGTAAAAATAACCTCGATCATTATGAGAAAGGTGAGTTTTTACATATAAAGGACTATCTGGCTGCCCTGGAGGTTGTCGAAGAGCTTTATCCGGATTATAAAGCGGCTATTCAGCAGTTTAACAATGCCACAGATGGCTATTACACGAACATGTTTGTGATGCACAAAGATATGTTCGTGGATTATTCAGAATGGCTCTTCGCGATTTTGACTAATCTTGAAAGCCGCATCTCTATGAATAATTATAACGCGCAAGAAAAGCGTGTTATTGGACATATTGCTGAGCGTCTTTTTAACATTTATATTATTAAGCAGCAGCAAGACCGGGCCCTGAAAGTTAAAGAACTTCAGCGCACTTTCGTGACGAATGAGACATTCAACGGCAAGCTGGAACCGGTTTTTCCTCACGCTGCGCCGATAGTCATCAGTTTTGATGACAACTATGCCATCAGCGGTGGAGCCTTAATCAACTCCATTGTTCGTCATTCTGATAAAAACACCCATTATGATATTGTTGTGCTGGAAAATAAGGTGAGTAACCTTAACAAGCAGCGCTTACTAAAACTGGTCTCGGCCCATACAAACTTTTCACTGCGTTTCTTTGATGTGAATGCCTTTACTGAATTGAATGGCGTACATACCCGCGCGCACTTTAGCGCATCAACCTATGCTCGCTTGTTTATTCCGCAGCTTTTCCGTGAATATGAGAAGGTCATTTTTATCGATTCCGATACTGTGGTGAAGGCCGATCTTGCGACTTTGCTTAATGTCGACCTCGGCACAAACCTTGTTGCCGCCGTTAAAGATATCGTGATGGAAGGCTTCGTCAAGTTTGGTGCGATGTCGGAGTCGGCAGATGGCGTGATGCCCGCCGGCGAGTATCTGCAAAAAACGCTTAAAATGACCAATCCGGATGAGTATTTCCAGGCGGGAATTATCGTTTTTAACGTTGCCCAGATGGTGCAGGAAGATACCTTCTCAGCGCTGATTAAGACGCTCAAAGAGAAGAAGTACTGGTTCCTCGACCAGGACATCATGAACAAAGTCTTCTATGGCCGGGTTGAGTTTTTACCGCTGGAGTGGAATGTCTATCACGGTAATGGCAATACGGATGACTTTTTCCCCAATCTCCAGTTCGCAACATATATGCGCTTTTTAAAAGCCAGAAAGAACCCGAATATGATTCACTATGCCGGGGAGAATAAACCGTGGAATACGGACAAGGTTGACTTTTATGACGATTTCCTGGAAAACGTCATCAATACGCCATGGGAAAAAGAGACCTATTTCCGTCAGTTATCTCCGGTAAATTCATCAAGTCCTGCGCAAACTGCAGGGCAAACGCCAGTTCTGCTTCAGACTAAGATCAAAAAAGCGTTGATGCCTTTCCTTAATAAATATGCTCCTGTCGGTTCACCGAGGCGAAACACGATAACAAAATACTACTATAAAGTTAGACGCTCAATTCTTGGTTAAGGCTGCTGGAGTTATATTATGAACAGTAAAAATATTCTCATCGTCGGAGCGGGTTTTTCCGGTGTGGTTATCGCACGCCAGCTCGCTGAACAAGGTCATCACATCAGAATTATTGACCAGCGTGACCACATAGGCGGTAACTCCTATGATGCGCGCGATCCGCAAACTGACGTTATGGTTCACGTTTATGGCCCGCATATCTTTCACACCGATAATGAAACAGTGTGGAACTATGTGACTCAGCACGCTGAAATGATGCCGTATGTGAACCGTGTCAAAGCAACGGTTAATGGCCAGGTGTTCTCTCTGCCGATCAACCTGCATACCATCAACCAGTTTTTTGCGAAGACCTGTTCGCCAGATGAGGCCCGGGCGCTGATTGCCGAAAAAGGGGACAGTTCGATCCTGGAACCGAAGACCTTTGAAGAACAGGCTCTGCGTTTTATCGGCAAAGAGCTCTATGAGGCGTTCTTCAAGGGCTATACCATCAAGCAGTGGGGCATGGAGCCTTCGCAGCTTCCTGCGTCGATTCTTAAGCGTCTGCCGGTTCGTTTTAACTACGATGATAATTACTTTAACCACAGGTTTCAGGGCATGCCGAAACTGGGTTATACGAAAATGATTGAGTCAATCGCCAATCATGAAAATATTACCATCGAACTTCAGCAATCGTTTAACGCTGAAGAGAGAGAACAGTACGATCACGTGTTCTATAGCGGGCCGCTGGATGCTTTTTATTCCTATCAATATGGTCGCCTGGGCTATCGTACTCTGGATTTTGAAAAATTCACCTGGCAGGGCGATTATCAGGGCTGCGCGGTAATGAATTACTGCTCGCTGGATGTTCCTTATACCCGTATCACTGAACATAAGTACTTTTCGCCCTGGGAATCCCATGAGGGATCGGTCTGTTACAAGGAATACAGCCGCGAATGTGGTGAAAAGGATATCCCTTATTATCCGATTCGTCAGATGGGGGAGATGGCTTTACTCGATAAATATTTGTCCCTCGCGGAAAATGAAAAGAATATGACGTTTGTTGGCCGCCTTGGAACCTATCGATATCTGGATATGGATGTCACTATCGCTGAAGCATTAAATACAGCCGATAAGTACTTGTCCTCCCTTAGCAGTAATGAGTCTATGCCAGTATTTACGGTTTCTGTGCGATGAATTGTTCCGCATTAATAGTCACGTATAATCGTTTAGAGAAGTTAAAGCTGACTATTGCCAACACGGTGAAATTAAATTTTACCGCGATCGTTGTTGTCAATAACGGGTCCACGGATGGAACCCAGGCCTGGTTAGCCACCTTTAGCGACCCGCGAGTGATTGTTCTTAATCTGCCATCCAACAGCGGTGGCGCGGGTGGCTTTAAGGCCGGGAGTCAATATTTATGCGACAACGTCGATAGCGACTGGGTTTTCTTTTACGATGATGACGCCTGGCCCGAGAGCGATGCGCTGGAAAAATTTGCCCAGCTAGAAAAGGCTAACTGTCGGGTGTTCACCGCTTTGGTCAAGGATCTTCAGGGGCAACCCTGTCCGATGAACATGCCTTTTGCCAAAGTTCCGTCGTCGTTTATGGACACCTTACGCTACATCAGAAATCCTGCGGAGTTTCTTCCGTCGGTTTCCCGGGCGTGTGCGGTACAGACGGTTTCCTTTGTCGGTATGATTATTCAGCGAGATGTGCTGCAAAAGCATCTCCACAGTATTCACGACGAGTTATTTTTATATTTTGACGATCTCTATTTTGGCTATCAGCTGACATTAGATGGCGAAGCTATTCGCTATTCTCCCGAGGTCATCTTTACCCACGATGTGAGTATCCAGGGGAAATGTATTGTTCCCGAATGGAAGGTTTATTATCTTTGTCGAAATCTTATTTTGGCGAAGAGAATTTTTCCGCGAGTTGCCATTTTTAGCCGTCTCTCAATCCTTTTACGGTTGATTAAATATGTATCAATATTGCCATGGCAACGCAATAAATTGTTATATTTTAAATACTTGCGTCGTGGAATTATCCATGGTGTAAAAGGAATCAGCGGTAAGAATCATTAAGTGGATATAGCAATGAAAAAACTGTGTTATTTCATAAACTCGGATTGGTATTTTGATTTGCACTGGATTGATCGTGCGATCGCCGCCCGAGATGCTGGTTATGAGATTCACATCATCAGTCATTTTGTCGACGGTAAAGTGCTGAATAAATTTAAAACATTCGGTTTTAAGTGTCATAATGTCCCACTTGATGCTCAATCATTTAATGCATTAACTTTCTTTCGGGCCTTTTTTGCCTCCCGAAAGCTCATTAAAGAAATTAATCCCGACCTTTTACACTGTATTACTATTAAACCCTGTCTGATCGGTGGGCTCCTGTCCAGGACAAACAACCGTCCCGTCATCGTGAGTTTTGTCGGTCTGGGTCGTGTATTTTCAGGTGATACGGGTTTGCTTAAGCTATTGCGCAATATCACCATCATGGCCTACAAATATATTGCCAGTAATAAGCGCAGTATATTTATGTTTGAGCACGATAAAGATCGTAAAAAACTGGCGGGTTTTGTCGGGATTGACTATCAGCAGACTATTGTCATCGATGGCGCGGGTATCAATCCGGAGATCTATAAATATTCTCTGGAGCAGGAGCGTGACGTTCCGGTTGTGCTGTTTGCCAGCAGAATGCTCTGGAGTAAAGGTCTCGGGGATTTAATTGAAGCCAAGAAAATCCTCGAAGCAAGAAATATTCATTTTACGCTAAACGTCGCCGGGATACTCGTTGAAAACGATAAGGATGCTATATCCCTTGCGGTGATCCAGCAATGGCATAAAGAAGGTCTGATTAACTGGTTGGGTCACAGCTCTAACGTCTGCGACTTGATCGAGGAGTCGAACATCGTGGCATTACCTTCGATCTATTCCGAAGGCGTGCCGCGTATTCTGCTTGAGGCTTCCTCGGTTGGCCGGGCCTGCATTGCCTACGATGTTGGCGGCTGCGATAGCCTGATCATTAATAACGATAACGGCATTATCGTGAAAAGTAACTCTCCGCAGGAGCTGGCCGATAAGCTTGAATTCTTGTTAGCCAATCCCAAAGCACGAGTAGAGATGGGTATCAAAGGACGGCAACGCGTTCAGGATAAGTTTTCTAGCGGTATGATCATTAGCAAGACCTTAAAGACTTATCATGATGTGGTTCAGGGATGATGTAACGCAAGAGATTACAGCTTCATGTAAATCAAACACCTCCGAAGCGGTTACATTTTAAGCTATGTAACTGCTCAGCAAACGCATGATGAGTTTAATGATTGCGTGTCTCTTATTTTGAAGGTGATTGAATGTCTGATGAATCAAGTAACGTTATTGTATCCGTTATTATCCCTGTCCATAACGCCGCGGAGTATATTGCTGAGACGCTTACTACGGTGTTAGCCCAGTCTTTAAAAGAGATTGAGATTATCCTTGTTAACGATAGCTCAACGGATAATACGCTGGATATTGTCACTAAAATAGCCAGTGAAGATTCGCGAGTCCGGGTTATCACCAACCCGAGCAACGTTGGTGGCGGCGAATCGCGAAATATCGGCCTACGTGTAGCGACCGGCGAATATATTATTTTCCTCGACGATGACGATTACGCCGATAAAGAGATGTTAAAGAGAATGTCCGACCGGGCTACGGCCCTGCAAACGGATGTTGTTATCTGCCGGTGCCAGTCAGTTGATCTGCAAACCAATACCCGTTCTCCCATGCCTTTGTCGGCGCGTGAGGATTTACTGCCTGAAAAAGAGGTCTTCTCTTCACGGGAAATTGCTGACGATTTTTTCAGAGCCTTTATATGGTGGCCATGGGATAAGCTTTTCAGACGCGAGGCTATCCTGGCAATGGGCCTGGAGTTTCAACCGCTGAGAACTACAAACGACCTGTACTTTGTGAGTTGTTTCATGCTGTTAGCAAATCGCATCTCTCTGGTTGATGAGATCTTAATCTCTCATACTATCCACCGCGCTGAGTCGCTTTCCTCCACCAGAGAAAATTCGTGGCACTGCGCGCTGCAGGCATTAACTTCGCTACGTTTGTTTATGCAAGATCGTGATTTACTGGCGTCCAGAAGTCGTGATTTTAATAATTACGCCGTTGTTTTTCTTGAGTGGCATCTCAATACGATTTCTGGCGGTACGTTTAACCCGTTGTTTAACGAAGTAAAGTCGTTCATCTTATCTTTAGAAATCGATCGTGATGACTTTTATGATGACTTTATCAAAGCTGCGTATGGCCGGATCGTTAATCAGACAGCGGAAGAGTATATTTTTTCTCTGAAAGACAGAGTGTTACGCGAGCTTGAACATGCACAAATGATGAACTCAACGCTGCAGGAAGAAATGACTTCTCTTAAACAGTCGACGGTATCTCAGCGAAGTGAAATTGATGTTCTGAAGGCGCAGGTTAACGATAAAACCACCATTATCCACGAGCTTGAACAGCGGAATACGCGTTTAGAGGAAGAGTATCAAATTCAACAACAGAAATTGCTCAGCATTGAAAATGCGTACCATGAGCTGACTCAGCGCTATACAGATTTGGTTTCATCTTTATCATGGAAAATGACGAAACCATTGAGGATAGTTAAAGAAATAACCGCGCGAAAAAAGTCATGACGATGATAAACCGGTGATATCAACCAGCGCGCTGGCGATGTTGATATTGCAAGGGAGGCGTCATGCCGCCTCCCTTTGATGACTTACTTATGCCTGCTCCGCAGGTTTTCCACCACATCCGTTAAATTCAGCCCCTGATCCTGCAGCAGCACCAGCAGGTGATACATCAAATCCGACGCTTCATTCTTCAGTTCGAACTGGTCATGCACCGTCGCGGCCAGCGCGGTCTCCACGCCTTCTTCTCCCACCTTCTGCGCAATACGTTTGGTGCCGCTGGCGTACAGCTTCGCGGTATAGGAGCTCTCCGGATCGGCGTGTTTGCGTTCCGCCAGCAGCTGCTCCAGCTGATATAAGAACAGCCACTGATGGCCGGTTTCGCCAAAGCAGCTTGAGGTGCCTTTATGGCAGGTTGGGCCAATCGGATTAACCAGCGCCAGCAGGGTATCGTTATCGCAATCCGGGGTGATGCTCACCACGTTGAGGAAATTGCCCGACGTTTCCCCCTTGGTCCACAGACGCTGTTTGGTCCGCGAATAAAAGGTCACCTTGCCGGTCTCTTCGGTTTTCGCCAGCGCATCCTGATTCATATAGCCCAGCATCAGCACTTCACCAGAAACGGCGTGCTGCACGATGACCGGCATCAGACCGTCGGTTTTTTGCCAATCCAGCTGTTCACTTAACATACCCTAATCTCCACGCCCTGTGCTGCCAGGTACGTTTTCAGTTCACCAATGTTGATAATTTGCTTGTGGAACACCGAGGCGGCCAGCGCGCCGTCGACGTTGGCGTCGCGGAAGGCTTCCAGGAAGTGCTCCATGGTGCCCGCGCCGCCGGATGCAATCAGCGGCACGTGGCACACGGCGCGGACCTTGCTTAACTGCGCCAGATCGTAGCCGTTACGCACGCCGTCCTGGTTCATCATATTGAGGACGATCTCGCCGGCCCCGCGCTTTTGCACTTCCTGCACCCAGTCCAGGGTTTCCCACTGCGTCACCCGAGTCCGGCTCTCATCGCCGGTATACTGGTTGACGTGATACTTACCGCTCGCGGCGTCAAACCAGGTATCGATGCCCACCACAATACACTGCACGCCGAAACGGTCGGCCAGGCGGGTAATCAGCGTCGGATCCGCCAGGGCTGGGGAGTTGATGGAGATTTTATCCGCGCCGAAGGAGAGGATTTGCGCCGCATCGTCCAGCGACTTAATGCCGCCGGCGACGCAGAACGGAATGTCGATCACTTCCGCGACCCGCGACACCCAGCTTTTGTCCACCACGCGGCCGTCGCTGGAGGCGGTGATATCGTAGAACACCAGCTCATCCGCGCCTTCGTCGGCATAGCGTTTTGCCAGCGGGACGATATCACCGATGATTTCGTGATTACGGAACTGCACGCCTTTCACTACCTGGCCGTCGCGAACGTCGAGACAGGGGATTATCCGTTTTGCCAGCATTGAATGGCCTCCGTTACGTTAAATTTACCTTCCAGCAGCGCCCGGCCGACAATCACCCCGCGCACTCCGGTTCCGCGCAGCGCGGCGATATCATGCAGATCGCCAATGCCGCCGGAAGACTGAAACGCGACCTGCGGATAGCGGGCGCAGACTTCTTCATACAGCGAGACGTTAGACCCGGCCAGCGTCCCGTCGCGGGAAATATCGGTGCACAGCACGTGCTGCAGGCCGACGGACTGATAGCTCTCCACCAGCTCCTCCAGGGTTACGCCGGAGTTCTCCTGCCAGCCGCTGACCGCCACCTGCTTGTTGCCTTGCGCATCGATCCGCACGTCAAGCGCCAGCACCAGATGCTGCGGGCCAAAACGCGTAAACCAGCCTTTCACCACTTCCGGCGACTTCACCGCCGTCGAACCCACAACCACGCGCGCCACGCCTGCATCAAGCAGGGCGGCCACGTCTTCTTCCGTCCGCACGCCGCCGCCAACCTGCACCGGCACATCCACGCCGGCAACCAGAGTTTTCAGCAGCGGGATCTGGCGCTTCGCCGGATCTTTCGCCCCGGTCAGGTCGACCAGGTGCAGCACTTCGGCCCCCTGGGCGGCATAGGATTGCAGGCGCGGCAGCGGGTCGTTACCGTAGTCGCGCTGCTGAGCGTAATCGCCCTGATGGAGACGGACGACCGTGCCGTCAATTAAATCTAAAGCAGGAATGATCATCACATCTCCAGGAAGTTTTTCAGCAGCTGCGCCCCGGCGCTGCCGGAGCGTTCTGGGTGGAACTGGACGCCAAAGAAGTTATCTTTCTGTACCGCCGCGGTGAAGGCCTCGCCGTAGCTGCACTGGGCGATGGTATTGACGTTGACCGGCATCGCGTAGCTGTGGACGAAGTAAAAATACGCCCCGTCTTCAATGCCGCGAAACAGACGATCGCCCGCTTTGGCGTATACCCGGTTCCAGCCCATATGCGGCAGCGGCAGGCCGTGGTCGGTCATTTTCGGCACCTCCTGGTCGATAATGCCCAACAGGTCAACGCCGTTATTCTCCTCGCTGCGTTTTCCCAGCAGCTGCATGCCGAGGCAAATGCCCAGCACCGGCTGGGTACAGGCTTTAATCAGCTCGATCAAATCGCGCTCGCGCAGCTGGTCCATCGCCGCCTGAGCCGTGCCCACCCCCGGCAGAAACAGTTTATCGGCGCGCAGCACCACATCCGGGTCGCGGCTGACCTGCGGCTCGTAGCCGTGGCGGCTCACCGCGGATTTCACCGAATTGAGGTTGGCGCAGCCGGTATCGAGGATCACCACGTTCATCAGAGTACCCCTTTCGAAGACGGCAGCGTGTCGCCCTGGACGCGAATCGCCTGGCGTAGCGTGCGGCCGAAGGCCTTAAACAGGCTCTCAACGCGGTGGTGGTCGTTTTTGCCTTTGGTTTTCAGGTGCAGAGTGACCGCCATGGTATAGGAGAGCGAGCGGAAGAAGTGTTCCACCATCTCGGTGCTCAGATCGCCAACGCGCTGATAGGTAAAGTCGGCTTTGTATTCGAGGTGCGGACGGCCGGAGATATCCAGCGCGCAGCGGGCCAGGCATTCGTCCATCGGCAGCACAAAGCCGAAACGGCCGATACCGCGCTTGTCGCCGAGGGCCAGCTTCAGCGCTTCGCCCAGCGCGAGCCCGGTATCTTCCACGGTGTGGTGATCGTCGATATAAAGATCGCCGCCGACGTTAATCTCCAGGCGGAAGCCGCCGTGGGTGGCGATTTGGTCAAGCATATGATCGAAAAAGCCGACGCCGGTGGAGATTTTGCTGCCGCCTTCGCGGTCCAGCCACACTTTCACATCCACCTGGGTCTCTTTGGTGATGCGCTCAACGTGGGCGTAGCGGTCGCGGCGGGTTAGCTGTTCACAAATGGTTGGCCAGTCCAGCTTTTCGCGGTCATAGCGCAGGCCGGTAATGCCCATGTTATCCGCCAGCTGGATATCGGTCGCGCGGTCGCCAATCACGTAGCTGTTGGCGGTGTCCATCACCCCTTGCTCCAGCCACGGCAGCACCAGTTTGGTTTTCGGCTTGCGGCAGTCGCAGTTATCCGCCGGGAGATGCGGACAAATCAGCACCTCGTCAAAGTTGACGCCCTGCGAGGCGAAAATCTGCATCATCAGGTTGTGCGGGCCGTCGAACTCGTCCTGCGGCAGGCTGGCGGTTCCCAGCCCGTCCTGATTGGTGATCATCACCAGCCTGTACCCTTCCTGCTGCAGCTTCAGCAGGGCCGGGATCACCTGCGGCTCAAACGCCAGCTTATCGAAGCGGTCTACCTGAAAATCAACCGGTGGCTCGGAAATCAGCGTACCGTCACGGTCAATAAAGAGAAACTTCTGGGTCATACATTCTCCGCAGTCAAAGCGTCAATGACGCGCTGGCTCTCTGCACGGGTACCGATAGTGATACGCAAACAGCCGCTTAATGAAGGTTGTTTATTCTGGTCACGTAAGATAATGCCCTGATCCCACAAAGATTTAAATACCGCGCTGGAGGCGGTGATCCGCGCCAGAACGTAGTTGCTCTCGGAATCGAACACCTCTTCAACGCAGGCAATGCTGCGCAGCTGGCTGACCAGATAATCGCGTTCGGCGAGGATCTGCGCCACGCGCGCCCGCATGGCGGCAATGCCTTCCGCGCTGAGCGCCTGGGCGGCGATGTCGGCGACCGGCGTCGAGAGCGGATAAGGTGCGATAACCTTCATCAGCACGTTAATCACCTCGGCGTTGGCGAGGGTAAAGCCGCAGCGCAGTCCGGCCAGGGCGAAGGCCTTGGAGAGGGTACGCAGAATCACCAGGTGCGGATACTCGTTGAGCCAGGTCGCCAGCGTGGCCTGCGGGCAGAACTCAATATAGGCCTCATCCGCGACCACGATGGCTTTACCGCGCGCCATCTCCAGCAGGGTGCGAAAATCTTTCGGGTTGATAATCTGCCCGGTCGGGTTATTCGGGCTGCAGACGAACACCACTTTCACGCCGTCAAGATTGGCCGCGATGCCCGGCAGATCCAGCTGCCAGTCGGCGAGGGTGGGCACCGTACGGCAGGTCACGCCGATGGTTTCGGCGCTGACGCTGTACATGCCGTAGGTCGGCGGGCAGTAGAGCACCGCATCCTGGCCCGGCTCGCAGAAGGCGCGGATCAGCAGTTCAATGCCTTCATCGGCGCCGCGGCTGACCAACACCTGCTCCGGCTTGACGCCCGCATACTGCGCGTAGCGTTCAATGACCGCTTTCGGCTGCGGTTCCGGATAGCGGTTCATCGTCTGCTCGGTCAGCTGAAACGCGACCGCGGTCGGGAATTCGTTGGCGTTCAGCCAGACGTCGCCTTTACCGCCCAGACGGCGAGCAGATTGATACGGCGTCAGCGCGCGGACGTTGGCGCGGGCTAAATCTTCGATGCTCATGCTTGCTCCTTAAGGGCTGCGACGCGCAGCGTAACGGCGTTTTTGTGGGCGTCCAGACGCTCGGCGGCGGCCAGAATCTCAATCGTTGAGGCGAGGGCGGCAAACCCGTCGCGCGACAGCTCCTGCACGGTCATGCGTTTCTGAAAATCCGCCAGGCCGAGGCTGGAGCAGGTGGCGGTGTAGCCGTAGGTCGGCAGCACGTGGTTGGTGCCGGAGGCGTAATCGCCGGCGGACTCCGGCGACCAGTCGCCGAGAAATACCGAACCGGCGCTGGTAATGCCGTCGACCAGTTCGCGGGCGTTGCGGGTCTGAATAATCAGGTGCTCCGGACCGTACTGGTTGGAAATCTCCACGCATTGGGCGATATCGCGCGCCACGATGATGCGGCTGGCGGAGAGCGCCCCGCGGGCCGTTTCCGCACGGGACAGCGCGGCCAGCTGGCGCTCAACGGCTTGCGCGACGCGGGTGGCCATCTCGCTATCCGGCGTCAGCAGAATCACCTGCGAATCCGGGCCGTGCTCCGCCTGGGAAAGCAGGTCAGAGGCGACGAAATCCGGGGTGGCACCGCTGTCGGCGATCACCAGCACTTCCGACGGCCCGGCGGGCATATCGATAGCCGCGCCGTCAAGACGCTGGCTGACCTGGCGCTTGGCTTCGGTCACGAAGGCGTTGCCCGGGCCAAAGATTTTATCGACCTTCGCCACCGATTCTGTGCCGAACGCCAGGGCGGCAATCGCCTGCGCGCCGCCGACGTTAAAGATATTGCGCACGCCGCACAGCTGGGCGGCATAGAGGATTTCATCGGCAATCGGCGGCGGCGAGCATAGCACCACCTGCTGGCAGCCCGCGATGCGCGCCGGCGTGGCGAGCATCAGCACCGTGGAGAACAGCGGCGCCGAGCCGCCGGGAATATATAAGCCGACGGAGGCGATAGGGCGGGTCACCTGCTGGCAGCGTACGCCCGGCAGGGTTTCCACATCGACGGCCTGCAGCCGCTGCGCGTTGTGGAAGGTTTCGATATTTTTGACCGCCACGGCCATCGCCTGCTTGAGCTCGTCGCTCAGGCGCGCGCCGGCGGCGGCAATCTCTTCATTGCTGACCTTCAGCGCCTTGACGTCGGTTTTATCGAACTTCGCGCCGTATTCGCGCAGGGCCGCATCGCCGTTGTCTTTAACGTTATTCAGGATCTCCGACACCGTCTTGCTGATGCTCTCGGAGGCGGAAATAGCCGGGCGCGTTAAGAGCTGTTGCTGTTGTTCTGCGCTACAGCCGTTCCAGTCGATAATTGTGTTGAAGCTCATGGTTGTTTCCCCTGTTTATCCCGTGACCGACCCGCCGGTTTACTCCATCATCTTCTCAATCGGCAGGACCAGAATGGAGCTGGCGCCCAGCGCTTTCAGTTTTTCCATGGTTTCCCAGAACAGGGTTTCGCTGCTCACCATGTGCATCGCCACGCGCTGCTTGTCACCCGCCAGCGGCAGAATAGTCGGGCGCTCGGCGCCGGGCAGCAGGGCGACCACTTCTTCCAGGCGCTCGGTCGGCGCGTGCATCATGATGTATTTTGATTCGCGGGCCTGAATCACCCCCTGAATACGGGTCAGCAGGCGGTCGATCAGCTGCTGTTTGCTATCGGCCATCTCGCCGTCGCGCTGGATCAGGCAGGCTTTGGAGCGGAACATCACTTCCACTTCGCGCAGGCCGTTTGCTTCGAGAGTCGCGCCGGTTGATACCAGGTCGCAAATCGCGTCGGCCAGACCGGCGCGCGGGGCCACTTCAACCGAGCCGTTCAGCAGGCAGGATTTGAACGAGATCCCTTTCTGGTCAAGGTAGCGCTTCAGCAGGTGCGGGTAGGAGGTGGCGATGCGTTTGCCGTCCAGCGCTGCCGGGCCATCCCAGGGTTCATCCGCCGGGGTCGCCAGCGACAGGCGGCAGCCGCCGAAGTCGAGACGGCGCAGGGTGAAGTAGCGCGGGTCTTCGCCCTGAGCGCGGCGGCTCAGCAGCTCTTCCTCCAGCACGTTTTCGCCGATAATCCCCAAATCGACCACGCCGTCCATGATAAGGCCCGGAATATCGTCATCACGCACGCGCAGAATATCGATGGGCATATTTTCCGCCAGCGCGATCAGGCGCTGGGTGTGCAGATTCACTTTGATGCCGCAGCGGCTGAGTAATTCGCGTGAATCTTCGCTTAAACGCCCTGATTTCTGAATAGCTATGCGTAAACGGCTGTTGTCTAACATTCTTATTTTCCTCTGTAACCCTGTCTGAATCTGTCCGAATTCGGTCCAAAAAAAAGCCCCCGGAAGTGAATCTTCCGGGGGCTCTCTTTGCGTTCATGCACCACTGGAAGATCCAAACGTCTTCCAGCACACATCGCCTGAAAGACTAGTCAGGATGATGGTGATGATGGTGGTTTTTAAATTGAACGCTGTTCATAAAATTCTCTGTGAATGACTATGCATTTGATGCCTTTTAACCTAAACCACTTCACTCGCATAAAGCAAGGGCTTTTTTCTATCATTAATTGATTTCATATTGACCTAAGAAATTGTCAGCTGCCGCCGGCTGGCGTAGCCTTAAGTCAGCACAGCGAAAATTCAGGAGCAAGGGGATGAAAAAGGTCGCAATTGTAGGTTTAGGATGGCTGGGTATGCCGCTTGCGCTGTCGTTGATGTCGCGGGGATGGCAGGTGACCGGCAGTAAGACCACGCAGGATGGCGTCGAGGCGGCGCGGATGTGCGGCATCGACGGCTATCCGCTGCGTCTGGAGCCGCAGCTGGTCTGCGACACCGAAGATCTGGATGCCTTAATGAACGTTGACGCGCTGGTCATTACCTTACCGGCGCGGCGAACCGGACCGGGAGAGGACTTTTATCTTCAGGCGGTACAGGAGATCGTCGATACCGCGCTGGCGCATCGCGTGCCGCGCATCATATTCACCAGCTCAACGTCGGTTTACGGCAACGCCAGCGGCACGCTGAAAGAGAACTCGCCCCGCAACCCGCAAACCGCCAGCGGGCGGGTGCTGAAAGAGCTGGAGGACTGGCTGCATAACCTTCCCGGTACCTCGGTGGACATTCTGCGCCTCGCCGGGCTGGTGGGGCCGTCCCGTCATCCGGGGCGCTTTTTTGCCGGAAAATCCGCGCCGGACGGCCAGCACGGCGTCAATCTGGTGCATCTTCAGGATGTGATTGCCGCGATCGAACTGTTACTGCAGGCTCCGAAAGGCGGGCGCATCTATAATATATGTGCGCCTAAGCATCCCGCGCGCGGCGTCTTTTATCCGCAGATGGCCCGCGAGCTTGGGCTTCCCGTCCCCGTATTCTCTGATAACCCGGAGAACGGTAGCGGTAAGATCGTAGATGGCAGCCGTATTTGCAACGAACTGGGGTTTGAGTACCAGTACCCCGATCCGCTGGTCATGCCGATGGAGTAATGCGCCAGCGGTGAATCGCGTACCGTAAGGGGGTAGCGATGAAACCACTGCTGGATGTGCTCGTCATTCTTGATGCCCTCGACAAAGAGGGCAGTTTTGCCGCCGCCTCGGCGAAGCTCTATAAAACGCCGTCGGCGCTGAGCTACACCATTCATAAGCTGGAAAGCGATCTCAATATTCAACTGCTTGACCGCAGCGGCCACCGGGCGCGCTTTACCCGTACCGGGCAGATGCTGCTGGAAAAGGGGCGCGACGTGCTGCACACCGCCCGCGAACTGGAAAAGCAGGCCGTCAGGCTGCAGCAGGGCTGGGAAAATGCGCTGATACTCAACGTCGACGCCACCTTTCCGTTCCCGCTGCTGGCTCCCGCGATTGCGGCGTTTTATCACCAGCATCACGCCACCCGCCTTGAATTCCGCCGCGATACCCCTGGCGCAAACTGGCAGATGCTGATGGAAGGGCGGGCGGATCTTCTGCTCGGCGTGCTGGGCGACCCGCCGGCGCTCAGCGGCTGCGGCTCTGTTCTGCTGGGAGAGGTTGCGCAGGCGTTTGTTGTTGCGCCCCGGCATCCGCTTGCGCAGATTGCCGGCCCGCTGGGCTGGCGGACGTTGCGCCGTCATCGGGCGATTGTGGCCGACGGCGCGTGGCCGCAGATTGACGCTCAGGATAGCCTGGCGGTATTCGATCTTTCCGCCCGGCTGACGCTGCTGTGCGCCGGACTGGGATGGGGCTATTTGCCGCTATTTCAGGTACAGCCTTTCATCGCCCGCGGCGAGCTACAAATATTAAAAACGACGGTGCCTGAACCGGTCAATCGCGCGTGGATAGGCTGGAATGAAGATATTTGCGGCCAGGCGGGCGAGTGGTGGCGAAAGGAGATATTAGCAAATAGTGCTATCCATCAGGTCTATAATACTAAAATCGTATGAATATTAATCTGTTAGAGAATCGCCGTAATTATTAAGCCTTGTAACATCTTGTCATCGTGCCAGTAGTTGTTGCAAAATACGCGTCCTGAAAATCAGAAACTGGCCGACGCTTTTTTAAAGTGTCGGTTATTTTTTTGGTTGAAAGACACATCATTCAATACCAAGAGGCCGGGCTTCGTACCGGATAGATATTTACTAAAAACCGACAGTGGTTGTCGCTGAGGAATACAAAGAAATGGGGCAATTTTTTGCTTACGCGCTGGCGTTCACCGTAAAAGGGGATAACTATGTCGCATAACGCTACTCCAAAAACCTCTCGCGTGGAATTACGTAAAACGCTTACGTTGATTCCGGTTGTCATGATGGGCCTGGCCTATATGCAGCCGATGACGCTGTTCGATACGTTTGGTATCGTCTCTGGATTGACTGATGGTCACGTTGCGACGGCTTACGCCTTCGCGCTGATCGCCATTCTTTTCACGGCGCTGAGCTACGGTAAACTGGTTCGCCGTTTCCCGTCGGCGGGTTCCGCTTATACCTACGCGCAGAAATCCATTAGCCCGGCCGTTGGCTTTATGGTTGGCTGGTCATCGCTGCTGGACTACCTGTTCATGCCGATGATCAACATTCTGCTGGCGAAAATTTACTTTGAAGCGCTGGTGCCTTCTATTCCATCGTGGATCTTCGTTGTCGCGCTGGTGGCCTTTATGACCATCTCCAACCTGCGCAGCATCAAAACCGTGGCGAACTTCAACACCCTGATCGTTATCCTGCAGATGGGCATCGTGGCGGTGATTGTTGGCCTGATTATCTACGGCGTTATGCACGGCGAAGGCGCGGGCACGCTGACCAGCACCCGTCCGTTCTGGTCTGAAGGCGCGCACGTGGTGCCGATGATTACCGGCGCGACCATCCTGTGCTTCTCGTTCCTCGGCTTCGACGGTATCTCTTCGCTGTCTGAAGAGACCAAAGACGCAGAGCGCGTGATCCCGAAGGCTATCTTCCTGACCGCGCTGATTGGCGGCCTGATCTTTATCGGCGCTTCCTACTTCCTGCAGCTGTACTTCCCGGATATCTCGCGCTTTAAGGATCCGGACGCATCGCAGCCTGAAATCATGCTGTACGTGGCGGGCAAAACCTTCCAGTGGGGCGTACTGATTTTCTCCAGCGTCACCGTACTGGCGTCCGGCATGGCCGCGCACGCGGGCGTTTCCCGTCTGATGTACGTGATGGGCCGCGACGGCGTGTTCCCGACGCGCTTCTTCGGCTACGTGCATCCGAAATGGCGGACTCCGGCGTGGAACGTACTGCTGGTTGGCGCGATTGCGCTGCTGGCGATTAAATTCGACCTCGTCACGGCGACGGCGCTGATTAACTTCGGCGCGCTGGTGGCGTTCACCTTCGTTAACCTGTCGGTGATCTCCCAGTTCTGGATCCGTGAAAAGCGTAACAAAACGCTGAAAGACCACTTCAACTATCTGGTTCTGCCGGTGTGCGGCGCGCTGACCGTTGGCGCACTGTGGATCAATCTGGAAGAGAGCTCCATGGTTCTCGGCCTGATCTGGGGCGGTATTGGTCTGGTCTACCTGGCCTGCGTGACCAAAAGCTTCCGCAACCCGGTACCGCAGTACGAAGACGTTGCCTGAACGCGTTTGGTGATGTGAAAAGCCGGAGGGAGACCTCCGGCTTTTTTGTTTCTGGCGTTCCGCAGGCCGGGCAGGAGCCCGGGTAACCGCTACTCAAAGCAGGCGCTGCGCTCCCGGCACTCGTCGCAGCTTGGCGACCGGCAGATAACTTCCCCCTGCTGGAGCAAACAGCGCTGACGGTAAAAGAACTTTTTCCAGCGCATATTGTGTTCGTTCATCGCTACCAGCTGCGGAAAGCAGTCGATCATCAGCAGGCGCAGTTCGGCGCGCGACGCCAGACCAAGATCCTGCCAGAGATGGTTAAACGCCAGCGAAACCTCGGCGATAATCTGCGCCATCGGCCCGGCCTCCTGCTGCATCCAGCCCGCCAGCCACGCGCCCAGCTGCTGGCGCTCCTCTTCGCGGGTAGCGTTAAGTTCGCTCATCAGGCGGCGGCGGGTTAGCGCCTCGCCGTCCAGCGGCATCTCCGCCTCGCCCAGGCGTCGCCGCAGCGCCTGCCAGTCGCGCGGGCTAAGCCCCATGCGCAGCGGAAAGCTGCCTTTCCCCGCGTGGTACAGCAGCCATAAGCGCCGCAGCCAGTCGAGCGGCGGCATCAGGCGACCCCCTTATGCGGCAGCGCGGCAGGCCAGCTCCCCCGGCGCTGCTGCCACCACGCGGGCAGCACTTCGGAGACCGGCCGCCACGCGCCGTCAACGCACGGTTCAATGCCTTCCTGTTCCAGCATTTGCCACGGCGTATGGCCGATACGCACGCAGAATACGGCTTTAACGTCCGCCAGCAGTTCGAGGATCGCCGCGAACCGGGCCGCGTTATCCTGCGGCTCGCACTCTTCGCGCCCCTGACAATATTTAGGCGTAAACCGTTCGTTGACCAGCACCATGCCGGCGGCCGAGAGGCTGTAGATAGAGAACCGGTCGGTGTGGCCAAAGTGGCAATCAATCACGTCCCCGCGGCTTGACGCCACGGCGACCAGGCAGGCGTCATCGGCTTCAGATTCGCCGCGGGTGGCAATGCTGGCGTGCAGCTGCGCGCGCTGGTGGAGGATTGGCAGCCAGGCCGGGAGGCTCTCCGGGGCCGGAAGCTGGGTAAACTGCTGGCTGCGGTCTTCGCCAAGCATCCCGATGGCGTCGGCGCGGCACTGGTGGCAGTGGGTCATCTGCGGCATCACTTCTCCGCACCGGCTGCGGGTGGCGGCGAGCGTCTCTGCGTCCGGCTCCGGCTGGCCGTTCAGGCCAAACACCGTGCCGTGCTCCGGCCTGGCGATTAGCGGCATAATATTATGGATAAACGCGCCGCTGGCCCGCAGCGCGCGGCTCACGTCGGCCATACCGCTATCGTTGATGCCGGGGATCAGCACCGAATTTATTTTCACCAGCACGCCCTGGGCGGTCAGCCTGTGCACGCCCTCCAGCTGACGAGCAATCAGAATCTCTCCCGCTTCGCGTCCGCTGTAGCGCTCGCCGTCCAGCCATAGCCAGGCGTAGATTTGCGCGGCAATCTCCGCGTCGAGGGTATTAATGGTGACCGTGACGTGGTCAACCCCGACGTCCAGCAGGCGGTCCACCGCGTCGGGCAGCATCAGCCCGTTGGTCGACAGGCATAACTTCAGGTCCGGCAGCTGTTCACGGATCAGCTCCAGGGTGCGGAAGGTGCGGGCGATATTGGCGAGCGGATCGCCGGGGCCGGCGATGCCGACCACCGAAAGCTGCGGGATCGCCTGTGCGACCTGACGCACTTTGACGACCGCCTGTTCAGGCGTGAGCAGCGTTGACGATACGCCGGGGCGGGACTCATTGCTGCAATCGAATTTGCGATTACAGTAATTGCACTGCAAATTGCAGGCGGGCGCGACGGGCAGATGCATCCGCGCAAAACGGTGATGCCCATTACGAGAGTAGCAGGGGTGCGCGGCAGCTTTATCGGCCACAAGCGGCGTCAGGGCGCTGTCATCCGCCGGGCGGCAGGCTGGGCCGCCAGAAAAAGAGGAGCAGGAAGTCATGGTCATACCTTCGTGGTTGGGCGATACCTTCCTGCTGCAAATGCTATACCAGAGGGGATTTTTACAACGCTATGAAAAATAAACGCTTTAACTGACTGCCGGCCAGGTAAAATTGTCGTAATTCCGCCGCGCTGGCGACAATGTCCTGAATCTCACATAACGCTTCACAGCCGCGGCATGGTGATATCCATGATCTGAATGCGATACGCCACCTGACGCGGCGTCATCCCGAGCAGCCGCGCCGCTTTGGCCTGCACCCAGCCCGCCTTCTCCAGGGCGGCAATCAGCCGCTGGCGCTCGTCGAGGCTGTTGTCGAGCCAGCCGTCTTCAGTCTGGCCGCCGTTGGGTAGCGCTTTCGGCGGGTTATCGCGATGGTTGAACAGAATCACGTCCCGGTCGATCAGGCCGCTTTCCGACATCACCGCCGAACGTTCGAGACAGTTTTCCAGTTCGCGGACGTTTCCCGGCCAGCTGTACTCCATCAGCAGGCGAATTGCCCCATCGCTGATGCGCAGCGTTCGCCCCTGGCTGTGGGCGATTTTACGTACCAGAAAATGCGCCAGTTCGGCGATATCCTCCTGGCGCTCGCGCAGCGGCGGCAGCGCGATAGGCATTACGTTCAGGCGGTAGTAAAGGTCTTCGCGGAAATGCCCCAGCCGCACCTCCTCTTCCAGATGGCGGTTGGTCGCCGCGATGATGCGTACGTTGACGCGCAGGGTTTCATCGCCGCCGACGCGCTCCATCTCTCCTTCTTGCAGAATTCGCAGCAGCTTGGCCTGAAACGAGGCGCTGCTTTCACCGATTTCATCCAGGAATAGGGTGCCGCCGTCCGCCAGCTCAAAGCGGCCTTTCCGCTGGCGCACCGCGCCGGTAAACGCGCCTTTCTCATGGCCGAACAGCTCGCTCTCCAGCAGATTGTCCGGCAGCGCCGCGCAGTTAAATTTGACGAATGCGGCGGCGGCGCGCGGGGAATTATGATGAATGGCGTTGGCGATCAGCTCTTTCCCGGTGCCGCTCTCGCCGCGCACCAGCACCGTAGTATCCCAGCGGGAGACCTGACGGATAATGTCCATAATCTGCCGCATCGCCGGGCTTTTGCCGACCATATTCTCCAGGCCGAAACCGCGTGAAGGGGTACAGGCGCGCGGGCGCTCAACTCGGGAGCTCTGCTGCGGCGGCTGCGGGGCGGAGGTCGGCAGAATCATCAGGCGAATCGTCTGGGCCACCAGATTGGCGACGGTTTCGAGAAAGCGCGTGCAGGCGGGTAGCCGCTCTTCCTGACGCGCCATCGGCTGCGCCGCCAGTACGCCGATGGGCCGGGAATGGGGGCCCATCAGCGGAACGGCGATAAACGGCAGGTCGTAGTCGTACAGGCTCAGACGATCGAGAAAGCGCTGGTCATCGGCGACGCGCGGCAGCACCAGCGACTGGCCCTGCGCCAGCACGGTACCGACCAATCCTTCCCCCGGCCGGTAGCGAATTTGCGTACTGCCGGGCAGCGTCTGGTTTTCCGTTTGCTGCAGCGCTTCAATGCTCAGGATCTCCTGCTGGCTGTCGTACAGGCAAATCATCCCGTGCTGCATAAACGCATCGTTATGTAAAACGCTCAGCACCTCCTGCAGGGTTTTGCTCGCTTCGGTAGCGCGGCTCAGCACCACGCTTATCCGCTGCATGGCGGTAAACTGCTGGGAGAGATCGAAGCGCCTGACGGTGGTGTCCGAATCGGATTTATGGATCATTGCTCACCTCCGGTCAGGGTATCAAAGAGCGGGAATCGCAGAACGAGGCTGGTGCCTCCCTGGGGTCGAGAAGCCAGTTCAATCGCGCCGCGGTGGTAGGCGACCAGCGTTTGGATCAGCCGCAGCTCCATCCCTTTGCCGGGAGAGTTTAGGGCATCGGGGGAGTGGGCGTAGCGCACCTGCAGCAGCGGTACATTGTCGTTGAGATACAGCGAGAGCCAGCCCTCGTCCTCTTCGGCATAAAGCTCGATCTCCAGCGGTACGGAGGGCAGTTCAGCGGCGAGGGCTAGCGTCCGATCGAGCCATAAACTTAAGCAGGCCAGCATCTGGGTACGCTGGCCGAAGCCGACCAGATGCGGCGATGCCATGTCAACCCGCAGCCGCGCGCGGTCGTCAAAGCGGGTGCGGTAGAGGGCGTACAGGTCGTCAAAGAAGGGCTGAAGCGGCCAGACGGCGCTGCTTTCCAGCTCGAGAGAAGGGCGGCAGCGCTGCAGTCGCGCCATGGCCTCTTCGCCTTCGCGCCACGCCGCGTCCAGCGCCACGTTGCCGCTGCCTTCGCCGTTCAGCCGACGGGCCGCCGCTAGCATATTGATCGGGCAATTAAGCTGAATCAGCGCCGCGTCCAGCGACTCGCGAATGGCGGCCAGCAGCTTTCCGGCGGTCATCTGCTGCTTCAGACGGTCGAGACGGCCCTGCTCCTGCTGCTGGCGCTGCTGGGTGCAGTCGGCGATCACCACCAGCGTGCGCGCCGGGGCGCTGTCGACAAAATAGCGGCTGGCCTCTTCGCTTACGCCGGGCAGCCCCCAGCAGGTCACCGACAGCCAGCGGACCGCGCCGCGAACCACCACCGGCAGGATTTGCTCCGCGCCGGGCCCCATTTTGCGCGGTGAAATCTGGAGCTCGACCAGCAGCTCTTTTCCGCCGCAGTCCGCGCAGTACGTTTTGTAGGCGAGATTATCCATCACCACCCGATCCTGCTCATCCACCACGACCACGGCGGCGGGGATGTTGTTGAGCACCGCCTCCATCAGCGTCATATGATTGCGCAGCCGCTGTTCCAGGGTATAGCTGACGCTGATGTCCCGCTGCATCGCCAGATAATGCTCCAGCTCGCCCTGGGGATTCAGCACCGGCGTGATGTCGA
The DNA here is from genome assembly GCF_015139575.1 of Klebsiella michiganensis. GTDB lineage: Bacteria > Pseudomonadota > Gammaproteobacteria > Enterobacterales > Enterobacteriaceae > Klebsiella > Klebsiella michiganensis. Next base: position 1,959,432 of record NZ_AP022547.1, read on the forward strand.
TATCCACCAGATACAGGCCGCCGTCGCGGCGCTGATTAATCAGCTGGCCGCGCCACGGCTGGCGCTGAAGCAGGGTTTGCCACATCTGCTGGTAGATTTCGCGCGGCGTCTGGCTGCTGGCCAGCAGGCGCGGGTTTTGATTGAGCAGTTGCGCCAGCGAATATCCGCTCTGGCGGCAAAACGCCGGGTTGGCGTAGATAATATTCGCCCGGGCGTCGGTGAGGGAAATGGCTACCGATGCCTGTTCGACCATCGTAAAAAATAGCCCCGGATGTTGTTGAGTCAGCGCACCGGCAATCGCCTCGGGTACGGCGTTATCGAGCATCATATTCAGGGTCATCGCAAACTCCTGTGTCGCAGTTATGACAATTTGTCCGACACCGTGACGAGAACGCCGCGGCGTTTGTCGAATTTCGATAACCATGCAAAGCGTGCGCCCTTATCGGCGAGATAAGCAGAAACATTGATCCGGTAGGGGAAAACCCAGCGCTTTTTTCATTTTAAGCGGCCCGCCGGCCCCGCTGCGGGCGGCGGGCGGGCGCGGAAGCGATCGTTTTGGGGCAGGGGTGAGCCGCGATAGTGCAAAGAAACCTGGCACAGCCTTCGCAATACCTCTGCGAGAACGCGTGTTTTCAACCCCCCCTTTCCGACAGGAGCGCAATATGGCGAACATTGGTATTTTCTTTGGCACCGATACCGGTAAAACCCGCAAAATCGCGAAAATGATCCACAAACAGCTGGGCGAGCTGGCGGATGCCCCGGTCAACATTAACCGCACGACGCTGGACGACTTTATGGCCTATCCGGTGCTGCTGCTGGGCACGCCGACGCTCGGCGACGGCCAGCTGCCGGGGCTTGAGGCCGGATGCGAAGGCGAATCATGGAGCGAATTCATCCGCGGCCTCGACGACGCCAGCCTGAGCGGGAAAACCGTGGCGCTGTTCGGCCTCGGCGACCAGAAAGGCTACCCGGACAACTTCGTGAGCGGGATGCGTCCGCTGTACGACGCTCTGCGCGCGCGCGGCGCGCAGATAATCGGCAGCTGGCCAAATGAGGGCTATGAATTCAGCGCCTCTGCGGCGCTGGAGGGCGAACGCTTTATTGGGCTGGTACTGGATCAGGATAACCAGTTCGACCAGACCGAAGCGCGTCTGGCGAGCTGGCTTGAGGAGATTAAACGCACGGTGCTGTAGGCGTTAACGGGTAGCCGCGAGGCTACCCGCACAGGCCCGGCTGACGGGAGATCGTTTGTTCCAGCCACTGGCGCTGATGGCGCTGCTGGCTCTGCTGCCAAAGATAATCGCGCGCACTCTCCAGCGCCTGCTGCGGCTCCATGGGCGCGGCGGGACGAATTGCTTCACACCATAAAAGATGCCACCCCAGCTCGCTGGCGACGGGGAGGCTCAGGGCGTTTTCCGCCAGTGAAAACAGCGCCGTCTCGAGCTGGGGATAGAGCAGCCCGCGGCTAATCCAGCCCAGACGGCCCTCTTCCAGGGCGCTTGGGCAGTGGGAATGGCGGCGAGCCAGCGGAGCAAACGCGTCCCGGGAGGCGTTGATTTGCCGATACAGGCCGAGGATCCGCTGATGTACGGCTTCGCGGTCGCCATCGACCGTCAGCAGCAGGTGGCGGGTCAGACGCTGCTCCGGGCGCATAAACTGCGTCTGGTGGCGCAGATACCAGGCCTGTACCGTGGAGAGATCCGGCTGCGGTGCCTGGCGGGCGATATCGGTAAAGCCGACCTCCAGTCGGGCGTGATGCAGCACGATGGCTGCGCGCTCCGGCGGCGTAAATTCCCCCTCGTCGAGCCAGACGGCAAGGGAGGCGGCGATATTATCCAGCAGCGCCGCCGGAATATCGCTTTCCGGGACCCGCGCGACGATCGCCTGCTCCATGCGGCACTGACGTTGCCAGGCCTGTTCAAAAGCCGGCGTATCGGCCGGCTCCAGGGCCGTGGGGTCGCTATTCCAGCGGCTGCGCGCCAGCCGCTGCCAGGCAAAACGTTGCCATGGGTTCATTCTTCTCTCTCCTCTATAAGGGTGATGGCCCGCGCCGGAACCCTGAACCAGCGGCCGCTAAAGTCCACGGTGTAGCTGTCGCCGGTCTCTCCGCGATCGGTCGCCTCGATGCGTCCCCGCTGGCCGACGGCCACGACGACTTCGCCGTTGACCGCGAGCGCCATCTGGCAGGCGACGTTATCACCGTATTGCAAGTTTCCGGCCAGCCACGGCTGGGTGATGGGGATCAGCTCCTGTTCGCGGCAGCCGATGATCCGATCGCTCTCCGGAAAGTGGATCTGGTAGATAATTTGATCCTGCAAAAAAACGCCCCAGTCGCGCACAAAGCCGGTGCTGCCGCGCCTGACCAGCAGCGCGCCGGGGGCGAAGCCCGCCACGGTGCCGTCGTTACGAATCGCGCGTACGACGCGGACCTCTTCGCTAAAGGTGAATTTCGGTCTCATGTTCCGCTCTCCTGAAACTGTTGCTGATAGCTCTCCGCAAGCAGTCGTCGCGCCAGCAGCCAGTGAGCGCGGGCGTTTTCCTCCAGCCGGTTTTGCAGCGGCACCTCGGCGCGCAGTTTGCGGTGAAAGGTTGCCAGCACCGGCAGGCAGCAGCGGCCAAGCAGCTCGGGCTGATAGGGGACGGCGAAAAACTGGAAAAAGGATTCGGCGGAGCGAAGTTCGTCCACGCCGGGAATTTGATAAAACCACTCCATCATTACCCCCTCGCCCGCAGGGCGGATTCACCGCACAGCTCGTCGTAGATAGCCACCAGCTCATAATCTTTCGGGCTGCGCTTCCAGTTCTCGGCGAAGCGGCGGATGGCGGGCAGCAGCTGGTTAATTTGCGCGGCGTTAAGGTGATAGCCCATCTGGTCAAATACGCCGTTGACCGCCTGACGCCCGGAGTGTTTACCCAGCACCAGCCGGTAGCTGCGGCCCATCAGGGAAGGGGCGATCGACTGATAGCTCTCGCTGTCGCGCAGCAGCGCCGCCACGTGGACCCCTGATTCATGGGTAAACACCAGCTCGCCGACCAGCGGCTGCTGCGGGTCGATGGCGCGCTGGGCGGCTTCGGCGACCCTCTGACAGAGCGCGGGCAGCGCTGGAAAATGCACGCCGGTCTTAACGCCGAGGCAGCGCTCCAGGCCCAGCGCGACGGTTTCCAGCGCCGCGTTGCCCGCCCGCTCGCCGAGGCCGAGGATCGTCGTATTCACGCTGGTGGCCCCGGCGCTTACCGCCGCCAGCGTATTGGCGGTGGCCATACCCAGGTCGTTGTGGGCGTGCATTTCGATTTCCCCGGCCCAGACTTCGCGCAGGGCCGAGATTTGCGCCGCGGTGGAGAGGGGGTCGAGCAGGCCGACCGTATCGGCATAGCGCAGGCGGGCGGCGCCGCACTGCTGCGCGACCTCGGCGATAGCGCGCAGGGCCTGGCCCCCGGCGCGCGAGGCGTCCTCGCAGCCGATGCATACCTGCAGACCGAGCGTATGCGCAAGGCGGATAAACATCGCCAGCCGCTCCAGCAGCACCGTTAGCGGCTCGCGCAGTTTGTACTGCCGCAGCTTATCTGAAGCCGGAATCGAAATATCCACCCAGTCAACGCCCAGATCGGCGCTCTGGCGGATTTCCAGCGCGTTCATCCGGCACCAGGTCATCAGCGTCGCGTCGGGCAGCTGACGACGCACCAGCTGGATCCGCGCGATCTCCTCGTCCCCCATCGCCGGGGTGCCGACCTCCATCGCCGTAATCCCTGCGGCATAAAGCGCCTCGGCAATGGCGACCTTTTCGCTGGTGCGAAAGGCGACGCCGGGGCTCTGTTCGCCGTCGCGCAGGGTGGTATCGTTAATCAGCACGCGTCCCATCAGCCACCTCCGCCTTAGCCGTAAACCGGCGTGAAGACGGCGTCCGCCGGGCGCGGCTTGCCGTTGTGCCAGTAGGGCGACAGCGCGCGCAGCCGGTCGATAATCGGCGGCAGCGCGGTGACGACGTAATCGATCTCTTTCTCCCGGGTGTAGCGCGAGAGGGAAAAGCGGATGGTGCCGTGGGCGGCGGTATAGGGGATATTCATCGCCCGCATCACGTGGGAGGGTTCCAGCGAGCCTGACGTGCAGGCGCTGCCGCTGGAGGCGGCGATCCCGGCCTGGTTGAGCAGCAGCAGAATGGCCTCACCCTCAATAAACTCAAAGGCCAGATTCGCCGTGCCGGGCACCCGCGGCTGGCTACCGCCCATCACCATGACCGACGGCACGCTGGCCAGCAGGCGATGCTCCAGCCTGTCGCGCAGCTGGCCGATATGCGCCATTCCCGGCAGATGAATATTCGCCAGCTCGCAGGCCGCGCCCATGCCGACGATTCCGCAGATATTTTCCGTCCCGGCGCGCCGACCGTACTCCTGATGACCGCCGCGCAGCAGCGGGCGAAAGCGCGTTCCCCGGCGCAGATAGAGACAGCCTACGCCTTTTGGTCCGTGAAACTTATGCGCCGAGCAGGAGAGCATGTCGATGCGGGTCTCGCCCACGGCAATCGGCATTTTGCCCACCACCTGTACCGCATCGCAGTGAAACAGCGCCCCTTGTTCATGGGCCAGCTCCGCCATTTCGGCGATCGGGAAAAGCACCCCGGTTTCGTTATTCGCCCACATGGCGCTGACCAGCGCGACGCGCGGGCTGAGCGCGGCGCGGAACTGCGCCATGTCCAGCGCTCCCTCGCTATCCACCGCGATGCGATGGATCTGGTAGCCCTGGCGCTCCAGGTGCTCGCAGGCCGCCAGCGTCGCCGGATGTTCGACCGCGCTGGTGATAATTTCGCGCCGCTCCGGCAGCAGGGCGATGGCCGAGGCGATGGCGGTGGCGGTAGCTTCGGTGGCGCAGGAGGTAAAGATGATCTCGCTGGGATACTCCGCGCCCAGCAGCGCCGCAGCCTGTTGATGCGCGCGCTCCAGAGCCGCCTGGGCCGGTATGCCAAAATCGTGTATCGACGAGGGGTTGCCGTAAAAGTCGGTCAAAAAGGGCATCATCGCTTCCAGAACCATTGGGTCCAGACGGGTGGTGGCGTTGTTATCGAGATAAACCTGTTTCATCTTGTCCCCCTAGGGTCAGTTAACCGCGGCTCAGGCCGCCACCACTTCCATATAACAGCCGGTACGTTCCATCAGTTTTTGCTGCAGCCAGGCCAGGGTCATATCGGTCATCATGCAGCCGCTACAGCTGCCGGAGAGGCTGACGGTCACCTGGTGGTTGGCGACGCTGAGCAGCGACATATCGCCGCCGTCGGCCTGAATATGCGGGCGCAGTTCAGCGATGGTCTCGACGACGCTCTGCCAGTGCGGATCTTTGCCGCTGGCCGCGGCGGGCGGCGTCTGCGGCGGCTGCGCGAGGATCTCCGCCAGCGCCAGCTCGATTTTTTCGTGGCAGGCGGTGCAGCCGCCGCCCGCTTTGGTGTAGTTGATCACCTCTTCAAGGGTGGTCAGGCCGTTGTTCTGCACCGCGCGGCGAATGTGTCCTTCATCGACGCCGAAGCATTTGCAGATCAGCTTGCCCTCCTCATGCTCTTCCTCCAGGCTTTCGCCGCGAAAGTTGGCGATGGCCGCGCGCAGGGCCTCCTGGCCCATCACCGAGCAGTGCATTTTCTCCGGCGGTAGCCCGTCGAGATAATCGGCAATCTGCTGATTGGTTATCTGCCCGGCTTCGGCCAGGGTATGGCCGATAATCAGCTCCGTCAGCGCGGAGGAGGAGGCGATGGCGCTGCCGCAGCCGAAGGTCTGGAAGCCCGCTTCCTGGATAATTTCGCTTTGCGGGTCAACGCGCAGCATCAGGCGCAGCGCGTCGCCGCAGCTTAATGACCCCACATCGCCTACCGCGTTGGCGTTGTCCACCACGCGCGCGTTGCGGGGATTAAAAAAATGGTCTTTCACTTTCTCGGAGTAATTCCACATGCTGTCAGCTCCAGGGATGATGACGGAAAACGCCGGGGCGCGGTTCACCGCAGGAGTGCGGTGGCGTTAACGAACTAGCAAATGCGATACCAGAGAATAAAATGCAATATTTTCAATTTGTTATATTTTGCCCTGACAAGATGCGCCCGACAGTGTCGGGATGTTTTGTGGGCTTTGTCACACAAACGACACGGCTAGCGGCGCGGGTCCGGTTCCTCATGCCACTCCTGTTCCTGCAGCAGACGGGTAAAGCGCTCCGGGTCGCGCTGGCGCGCATTTTTGCGCTGCCCTTTGTCGTACCAGTAAAGCTGGATCTCCTGCAGTAAGCCGACGATGGTAGTGTCGGCGGGAACGCGTTCGGCGCGGACGCCGACCTGCAGCAGCTGACGAAAAACCGCGTCGCCAATCGCCACGCAGAACAGCGTGACGCAATCCTCAAGGGCGTGGACCCGCCTGGCGATCTTCTCCGTCTGGTGGCCGTTCTCAACGGAGAAATCAACCACCCGGATCAGGGTGACCCGATCCGCCTTGACGCCGTATACCACCAGCCGCGGCGTGGCGCCAAAATGCTGATCGACATGACGATAGTCGGAACTGGCGAAGGCGACCTTCATAGACCACTCATCGGAGTGGACCATATCAAACTGACGGTTAATCGGCGGCATAGGCGCCTCCTGTGGAGAGTGAAGATTCGGTGTTCTGGCGAAGCGGCGATCGGTAGCGGGCGAGGTGGTGATGGCGCTCGCGCATCAGGTTTGCCAGCTCGAACAGCGTATCGCGCATTCCGCTGTATCCCTGACGCACCCGGCGGAATTCACCGAGCTTGTCAAAGATCGGAAAACCCGCGCGCACCAGCGGCAGCGCAAACTGCTCCGCCAGGTCGCAGGCGTGGGAGTTGGCCACCAGCAGGTCGGCGGGTTGGGCGCACAGCAGCGTTTGCAGATCCTCCAGATCTCCCGGCACCACGCGTTCCACCGGCAGCTGGCGCAGGCTGGGATGGCCGGTAGGAGCCACCAGCGGGCCGGGCTGCATCCCCTGGCTGTTGGCGAAATCACACCACGCCGCCAGCAGATCGCCTTCCGCCGCTATCGCCATGCGCTGGCCCTGAAGCCACATATGACAGTCGATCATCGCATCCTGCAGCTGACCGCGCTGGCGCTCCAGCCACGGGGGAACGGCGCGTCCGGAAATTTTCGCCAGTTGATGAATAAAGGCGTCGCAGCGATCGAGGGTCATCAGGTGCGGCAGGGCGATAACCTCGCCCCGGCAGCGCGGGGCCAGCAGCGATGACGCGCGGTGGAGGGAGACGCCAATGGCGAAGCTGCACAGGCTTTGTCCCATCTGTTCTATCTGGCGCAGCGGCGTCCCGCCCTGGGTCAGCGGCGAGAAATCGCCTTGCGCCAGGTGCCCATCCATCGATTGTGCCAGGTCCGGCAGGATTATCGGCTGCAGACCAAAGGCTTCGACGCATCGGCGCAGCCACTCGATATCGCCCGGCGAGCAGAGGTGGCTGACCAGCAGGTTGACCCGGCGATTGCGCTGAGCCGGGCGCGGCGTCGGCGCAACCCACTGCTCAATGACGCTCTCGAGCACCGCGCTGAAGCCGTTTTCCATGGAACCATAAAAATCCGGCGTGTTAACGGTTAATATCGCCACGCCCTTGTGCCGGGGATACTCTTCGCGAAACTGGCGAACCACGCGGGAAATGTCGCTGCCCTGAGCCTCAGACAGCCCGGTACTGAGCAGCACGATAGCCTGCGGCGCGTTGCGCTGGCAGAGGGTATCCAGGGCGGTGAAAATATTGCCGTCCGCGCCCATAATCGTCGAGGTGGGGTCCATCGCCGTCGACTGCAGGGGAACCGGGTCGTGGAAGTGTTGAATAAAAAAGACTTTGGCGAAGGCGCTGCATCCCTGCGCGCCGTGGACCAGAGGAATACTGTGTTCGATCCCGAGGCTGGCGAGGATTGCGCCGAGCGGCTGGCCGGTCTTGATCGGGCTGACCGCCAGCGGTTTATCGGTGCGGAAAATGTCTGCCATGGTGAACTCCTTAGTGCCACGGGGCGCGGGCATGGGTTTGCGGCCAGATGGGACTGTCGATGGTCTGACACAGCTGGCGGGCGAGGGTGACGATCCCCTTGTAGCCGGCAAAGGCGTGTTCGCGCTCCTGATTGATATCGAGAAACGGCAGCCTGGCTTTATAGGCGGTGTACATATTGCGTCCGCCGGCAATCATCAGGTCGGCCTGATAGCGATAGACCACATCCAGCAGCGTGCGGGCGTTGCCTTCTTCCAGCATTACCGCCTCTTCACCCATCAGCTCGCGGATCCGCTGTTTATCCTCTTCGGTGGATTTACGCGTGCCGGTTGCCACCACGGTCATGCCCAAATCCTGAAGCGCCGAGACCACCGACCAGGATTTCACCCCGCCGGTATAGAGCAGCGCTTTGCGGCCGCGCAGCCGTTCGCGCCACGGTTGTAGCGCCAGTTCCGCCGCCTGTTCCTCCCGCGCAATCAGCGCTTCGGTGCGCTGGCTAAGGTCGTCATCGCCCAGCAGCGCCGCCAGCTGGCGCAGGGCGTCGGAGGTGGCGCGGATCCCGTAGAAGCTGCCTTCGAACCACGGCGTGCCGTAGCGCTGCTCCAGCGCTCTGGCGACGTTAATTAGCGCCCGCGAGCAGACCAGCATATTGGCCTGCGCCCGATGCATGGTCTGGATCTCGGCGAAACGGCCATCGCCGGAGAGGCTGCCGAGCACGCGGATCCCCAGCTCGTCGAGCAGCGGCTGAATATGCCAGAACTCGCCGGCAATATTGAATTCGCCAATCAGGCCAATATCGTGACGCTGCTCCGGGGCAAAGGGCGTGCTCTCCGGCCAGGGCGCGGGCTCGCGCTGACCGATGACCCGTTTCACCATGACCTCGCCGGCCAGCCGGTTACCGAGATTTTTACTGCCGTAAAAACCGGCGGCGTCAATGGCGATAACCGGTACGCCGGTGGCGGTCTGCGCGGCCTGGCATACCGCTTCCAGGTCATCGCCCTCCATGGCCGGTACGCAGGTGTTGTAGATAAAGACCGCCGCCGGGTGATAACGGGTGACGATATGGCGCACGGCGTGAAACAGGCGACGTTCGCCGCGGCCCATAATCACGTCCTGTTCGTTGAGATCGGTGGTGAACCCGAGCCGATTCAGGGTGGGGCCGGAGCTGGCGCTGCCGCGGTTATCCCAGGAGCTTCCGGCGCAGCCGATGGGGCCATGGACCAGATGCGCCACGTCGGCAATGGGCAGCAGGGTTATCTGCGCGCCGTCGAACGCGCAGCCGCCGGCGGTGGCGCCGGGTTTGGGCGCGCTGCAGCCGGATTTTTGTTTATGGTTGTGTTCACAGGCCGGTTCATCCAGCAGCGCCAGAATTTCATTTCCCTTCATAGTGACCTCGTTGACGGTGGGGGATGAGGGGGAAGATGCAATTCGCGCTCCATAAGCGGCGCCTTGATATTTAAAGAAAAAGGGTTGTTGGCTTTGCGACAAAGCCAACAATCGGACAAGGGATGGCGGGGCGTGTCTTGTTTTGGCGAATAATTGTTTTGGCGAATAATAAGATAAGTGGAATATTCCGTTCACGGCGATATCGCGCTGGCATGGCTATTTGTTGCTGGAAGGCTGGCAGCGAGGGGGTTAGGCGCATCAAGAAAATTGGCGAGAACGCAGGCGCGCATCCAGGACTGGCCACCAGGACGGTGGCCAGAGGGCGGTCGAGACAGGGAGGTCGAGTCCGCCCGTTCCGCCAGATGAAGCCGGAGTGGAGCGTACCGCGCAGCGGCAATTTTCAGCGCGATGCCGGGGGTCATGGGGGGCGGGCGAAACGCCCCCCATGCCGTTCACCCGCAGCGGTCGTCATCAAGAAGCCCGGAACAACCGTGAACGGAATATTCCCCTGAACGGAATAATGCCTGACCCTCACGCGGGAAGAGCGTCCATGCGCGAAAAAAAGCCCGCGGGGTCAGCGGGCAACAAGCACAAAACAGGCATTAAAAAACGCGTTCTTCCAGAGGGTTATCCCGGTTAAGCCGCTTCGCCAGCCACGGCGGCAAACGGCCGGCCAGCAGCGTATTGATCGCCTCGCACTGCGCCTGAATCGTCGTCCCGGGCTGCGCTTTCATCGGGTGGATCCGGTGGCGGATCAGCCGGGCGGCGGCGGGCCCGCCGATCTCCTGACAAAACAGCAGCTGGCAGTCTTCAATCAGCCGGGCGCGCACTTCGCTGGCTTCCTGCTGGGTGGGCGCGGAGGGGTAGCGGCGCAGATCGTGCAGCCAGCCGCCTTGCTCATCGAACGCGTAGATAAAAAACAGCCGCCCCTGACCGAAATGGCCGTTAATCATCAGGCCATCCTGGGAGCAAAACGCCGCCAGCAGCTGCGGCGTTCGCTGGGCAGGGTGAACGATGCGTAAATGGGCGGGCAGCGCGCCCTGCAGGCTCGCCATCACCCGCGACCAGCGAGCGGGGGACATCACCGCCGTCGCGGAGGGAAAGCTGGCGGCCAGCTGCGGCTGGGTCAGGGTCGCCAGCCGCGCCGGGGTCAGCGTCTCGCCGCACTCCTGCGCCAGCCAGTCGACAATTTGCGCCGGCTGCAGGTCCGGCAGGGACTGAAACAGCGCCAGCATGCGCCAGAAAAGGGTATCGTTGTCGGACATCTCCAGCTCCTTATATCAACGCGCCGCGCGTCGCGCGCAGGCTTATCGGAAAGGTGGGGCGCCCCGGCTGCGGATTGACGTAGTAGCGGCGTCCCCCTTCCAGCGAAATCGCGCCGCCCCAGCGTTCAGCGTCGTTATGCTCAATCTGGAGCACTCGCGCCTCCAGATCCTGTTTCGCGATATAGGCGTACAGGTCCGCGCCGCGCTCACGGAAAATCACGATGGGCATACTCCCTCCTGGCCCCGCATGACGCGGGGCGCCTGATGGTTAACGGACGAGATCGAAACTGTAATCGGTTTTGCCCAGCTGGCTGGTATCGCTATCCAGTTTCTCCAGCACGGCGTTTACCAGCGTCGTCACAATGTTCATCGCCCCTTCATAACCCCAGGTTGTCTGGCGGTGTAGATGGTGGCGGTCGAACAGCGGAAAGCCGAGGCGGATAAGCGGTACTTCAAAGGCTTTGCCCTTCGCCAGGGTGTCGCGCTGGATAAACTTGCCGTAGGAGTTGCCGATCATAAAGTCCGGCTGACGGGTGAACATCAGCGAACGGAAGTGCCACAAATCGCAGTTGATAAACACTTCGCTGTCGCGCCCGTACGGCGAGGCATCAAGCATTTTCTTCATCGCTTTTTGCCAGCGTTTGTTGGCGTTATGGCTCAGGATCACCGTCGGCTCGCAGCCCAGCTCCAGCAGGAAGCGGGTGAGGCCCATCACGAAGTCCGGGTCGCCGTACAGGCCAAATTTCTTGCCGTGCAGCCAGGTGTGGGAATCGAGCATCATGTCAACCAGCCGGCCGCGCTCAAGGGTGAGGGCGTCGGCGATCGGCTTGCCGCTAAGTTGGCTGACGGTCATCAGCAGTTCATCGGTAGCGGCCAGCCCCAGCGGAATCGCGACCTCGGTGGCGGGCTGGTTCCACATCTCCTGCACCACTTTTTTGCTCTTCAGCAGCTGCCACGGCTGCAGAAGCAGCGTATCGATGGCGTCAGGAGCCTCTTTCATCTCCTGCTGCGTGGTGCCGCCGGAATACATCCGATAATGGCCGTCGGCGGGCGTGTCGAGAACTTCTGACGGATCGGAGAGCAGGCTGCACGGCACCGCCATCTGTTCCATCATCCGCTTTAATACGCGGAAGTTGCCGAGATAGGTTTCAAAGCCGGTCACCAGATTGAGCTTCTGCAGTTTGCCCGGCTGCCCCTGGTAGTCCGCGGTGAAGGTTTTGGCGAAGCCTTCAAACATGTTGTCCCAGCCGGTGACGTGGCTGCCGATAAAGCTTGGCGTATGGGCATGGGGCACGGCGATGCTGCTATCGACGAAGCCATCTTTTTTGGCGTTGGCGATAAACGCCTGCAGGTCATCGCCGATGACTTCCGCCATGCAGGTGGTGGAAACCGCGATGATCTCCGGCTTGTACAGAGCGCTGGCGTTCTGCAGACCCAGATTCATGTTGTTGTTGCCGCCGAAGACCGCCGCGTCTTCGGTCATCGAGTCGGAGACGCAGGCGATCGGCTCTTTGAAATGGCGGTTAAAATAGGTGCGAAAGTAGGCCACGCACCCCTGGGAGCCGTGGACGTACGGCAGGGTATTGGCAAATCCCAGCGAGCAAAGCACCGCGCCAAGCGGCTGGCAGGCTTTCGCCGGGTCAACGGTCAGCGCCTCGCGCTGGAAATTCAGCGCTTCATACTCGGCGGTGGTGGTCCAGGCAAAGACCTCCTGCACGCGCTGGGCATCGTGCGCTTCCTCCAGCTGCCGCTTATTGCGGAACAGCTCCTGGTATTCATCCTGTTCGAATAGCGGATAGCAGCTATTAATTTTATCAATCGTTTGGCTCATGGTGTTCTCCTCCCGCGCCACAAATCGGTGAACAGACGGGACAGTGAGTGGGCAATCACGCAGACTTCAGCCACGGCGCGGTGAGTTCGTTCCACGCCGGGTTGTTCAGGGTCATATCCATATCGCGGGCGAAAATGGCGAAACCATCGTAGCCGTGGTACGGGCCGGAATAGTCCCACGAGTGCATCTGGCGGAACGGCACGCCCATTTTCTGGAAGATATATTTTTCCTTGATGCCGGAGCCGATAAGGTCGGGCTTCAGCGCCTTAACGAACGCTTCCAGCTCATAGCTGCTGGCGTCATCGAACAGCAGCGTGCCCTCTTTCAGATCCGGCAGGGTGCGGTCGTAGTCATCGTTATGGGCAAACTCGTACCCGGCGGCGATGATCTCCATGCCGAGATCCTCGTAGGCGCCGATAACGTGGCGTGGCCGCAGGCCGCCCATATAGAGCAGCACCTTACGCCCCTCCAGGCGCGGGCGATATTTGGCGATAATCGCCGCCATCTGCCCCTCATACCGGGCGATCACCGCTTCGGCGTTCGCGCGAATGGTATCGTCAAACTGGTCGGCGATTTTGCGCAGCGATTCGGCGATTTTGGTCGGCCCGAAGAAGTTGTACTCCATCCACGGAATCTGATGTTTCTCCTCCATATGGCGGGCGATATAGTTCATCGAACGGTAGCAGTGAACCAGGTTCAGCTTGACGAATGGGGTGTTCTCCATCTCCACCAGCGTGCCGTCGCCGGACCACTGCGCGACCACCCGTAGCCCCATCTCTTCAAGCAGGATGCGCGAGGCCCAGGCGTCGCCGCCGATGTTGTAGTCGCCGATGATCGCCACATCGTAAGGAGTGGTTTCAAACGGCTGTCCTTCGCGATTGTTGAGGATCCAGTCGCGCACCACGTCGTTGGCGATATGGTGCCCCAGCGACTGCGACACGCCGCGAAAGCCTTCGCAGCGTACCGGGATCACCGGTTTATCCAGCGCTTTGCTGCTGGCGTTGGCCACCGCGCTGATATCATCGCCGATCAGCCCCACCGGGCATTCCGACTGTATGGTGATCCCTTTGGTGAGCGGGAACAGCAGCTCCATCTCTTCAATCAGTTTGCTGAGCTTTTTATCGCCGCCGAAGACGATGTCGCGCTCCTGAAAATCAGAGGTGAAGTTCAGCGTGCCGAAGCTATCGACGCCGCTGACCCCGGTGTAGTAGTTGCGTCGTCCGGCGCGGGAATACTGGCCGCAGCCGACCGGCCCGTGCGAGATGTGGGCCATATCCTTGATTGGCCCGAATACCACCCCTTTCGAGCCGGCGTAGGCGCAGCCGCGCACGGTCATCACGCCGGGTTGTGATTTGCGGTTAGAGATAATGCACTTGCCGACGCTCTCCATTTGCGGATCGCTGACCATCATGTGCTTTCTGCGCTCTTTTCGCGCGGTTTCCGGGAACACCTCCAGGACTTCCTGGATCAGCGCCAGATTACGTTCGCCCGTTGCGTTGGTCATCATTATTGTCCTGTGCTCAGGCCGCGCTTTCTTCGGCGGCGGTTTTACCAATGATGCTGGTGTCTTCTTCTTCCATGATGCCGAACTCCATCAGCAGCGACTCCAGCTCATCCATGGTGCAGGGTGTCGGCACCACTTTCATGGTGTTGTTGACGATCTTCTGCGCCAGGGTGCGGTATTCGTTGGCCTGCTGGCAGGCGGGGTCGTACTCGATCACCGTCATTCGGCGGATCTCCGCGCGCTGCACGATATTGTCGCGGGGGACAAAGTGGATCATCTGGGTCCCGAGCTTTTCCGCCAGGGCCATGATCAGTTCGTCTTCACGGTCGGTCTGGCGTGAGTTACAGATCAGGCCGCCGAGGCGCACCTTGCCGGATTTAGCGTATTTAACGATCCCTTTGGAGATATTGTTGGCGGCGTACATCGCCATCATTTCGCCGGAGCAGACGATGTAGATCTCCTGGGCTTTGTTTTCGCGGATAGGCATGGCGAAGCCGCCGCAGACCACGTCGCCGAGCACGTCATAGAAGACAAAATCGAGATCGTCCTCGTAGGCGCCTTCTTCTTCAAGAAAGTTGATCGCCGTGATCACGCCGCGCCCCGCGCAGCCGACGCCTGGCTCCGGGCCGCCGGATTCCGCGCAGCGCACGTCGCCGTAGCCAATTTGCAGCACGTCTTCGAGCTCGAGATCCTCGACCGAGCCGACTTCCGCGGCCATCTCCATAATGGTGTTCTGTGCTTTAGCGTGCAGGATCAGGCGGGTGGAGTCCGCCTTCGGATCGCAGCCGACGATCATCACTTTCTTACCCATCTCCGCCAGCGCGGCGACGAGGTTCTGCGTAGTGGTGGATTTGCCGATACCGCCTTTACCGTAAATAGCGCATTGACGCATGGTCATGGTGACTTCTCCTGTGGTTGTGTGTTTGCCAGCAGAGAAGTGCAGGGAACATACCAGCCGTGCCTTTTTATTTATTTATATGATTTTTATGAATTTATTAATTCATTGCCGCGCAGGGCGTAAAACAAAACGGCACAATAAGGCGACCAAATGTGGGAAACAGAACAATTCCGTCTGCCGGGGCCATTGTGGCGGTTTGTCGCCTGTTCAACAGCTTGTCGCCCCCTGTGTCTTATTCCACGCAATCTCTTTGCGCGCTGCGCGACGACGCTCTTCATAACGCTTTGAATTCGCGCCAACTATTCTGTCATCCGCGAGCTGGCACAGGCTGTGCTTGAGGCAACAACTGGGTTTGCCGCTTATTTGAGGCGGCGAAGATGCCTCTCACCTTCGAGGATTGAACAATGTCCGGAAAAATGAAAACAATGGATGGCAACGCCGCGGCGGCCTGGATCTCTTATGCCTTTACCGAGGTCGCGGCGATTTACCCCATTACCCCCTCCACGCCGATGGCGGAAAACGTCGACGAGTGGGCGGCGCAGGGGAAAAAGAACCTCTTTGGCCAGCCGGTGCGCTTAATGGAGATGCAGTCGGAAGCCGGCGCGGCAGGCGCGGTACACGGCGCGCTGCAGGCCGGGGCGCTCACCACCACCTATACGGCCTCCCAGGGGCTGCTGCTGATGATCCCCAACATGTACAAAATCGCCGGTGAACTGCTGCCGGGCGTCTTTCACGTCAGCGCCCGGGCGCTGGCGACCAATTCGCTGAATATTTTTGGCGATCACCAGGACGTGATGGCGGTTCGCCAGACCGGCTGCGCGATGCTGGCGGAGAACAACGTGCAGCAGGTGATGGATTTGTCGGCGGTGGCGCATCTGGCGGCGATTAAGGGACGCATCCCGTTTGTTAACTTCTTCGATGGTTTCCGCACCTCGCACGAAATTCAAAAAATCGAGGTGCTGGAATATGACCAGCTGGCGACGCTGCTGGACCGGGCCGCGCTCGACAGCTTCCGCCGTAACGCGCTGCATCCGGATCATCCGGTCATCCGCGGAACGGCGCAAAACCCGGATATCTACTTCCAGGAAAGAGAGGCGGGTAACCGTTTTTATCAGGCGCTGCCCGATATTGTCGAAAGCTATATGGCGCAAATCAGCGCGCTCACCGGCCGGGAGTACCATCTGTTTAACTACACCGGCGCGGCGGATGCCGAACGGGTGATTATCGCCATGGGGTCGGTCTGCGACACCGTTCAGGAAGTGGTGGATACGCTGAACGCGGCGGGAGAGAAGGTCGGGCTGCTCAGCGTGCATCTGTTTCGCCCTTTTTCGCTGGCCCACTTTTTCGCTCAGTTGCCGAAAACCGTACAGCGCATTGCCGTCCTTGACCGCACCAAAGAGCCCGGCGCTCAGGCTGAACCGCTGTGCCTGGATGTGAAAAACGCCTTCTACCACCACGACGATGCGCCGCTGATTGTCGGCGGCCGCTACGCGCTTGGCGGTAAGGACGTTCTGCCCAACGATATCGCGGCGGTCTTTGACAACCTCAATAAACCGCTGCCGATGGACGGGTTTACCCTCGGGATTGTTGATGATGTCACCTTTACTTCTTTGCCCCCGCGCCAGCAGACGCTGGCGGTCTCGCATGATGGCATCACCGCCTGTAAATTTTGGGGCATGGGTTCGGACGGCACCGTCGGGGCCAATAAAAGCGCGATCAAAATCATCGGCGACAAAACGCCGCTCTACGCGCAGGCCTACTTTTCCTATGACTCGAAAAAATCCGGCGGCATTACCGTTTCGCATTTGCGCTTCGGCGACCGGCCGATCAATTCGCCCTACCTGATTCATCGGGCCGATTTTATCTCCTGTTCGCAGCAGTCCTACGTGGAGCGCTATGACCTGCTGGATGGGTTAAAGCCGGGCGGGACCTTTTTACTCAACTGCAGCTGGTCCGATGCGGAGCTGGAGCAGCATCTGCCGGTCGGCTTTAAACGCTATCTGGCGCGGGAAAATATCCATTTTTATACCCTGAACGCCGTGGATATCGCCCGCGAGCTCGGGCTGGGCGGGCGCTTTAATATGCTGATGCAGGCGGCATTCTTTAAGCTGGCGGCAATTATCGACCCGCAGACCGCGGCGGATTACCTCAAGCAGGCGGTTGAAAAAAGCTACGGCAGCAAAGGGGCGGCGGTGATCGAGATGAACCAGCGGGCGATCGAGCTGGGCATGGCTTCGCTGCATCAGGTGACCATTCCGGCGCACTGGGCGACGCTGGATGAGCCCGTGGCGCAGGCTTCAGCCATGATGCCGGATTTCATCCGCGATATTCTGCAGCCGATGAACCGCCAGTGCGGCGACCAGCTGCCGGTAAGCGCGTTTGTCGGCATGGAAGACGGCACCTTTCCCTCGGGCACCGCCGCCTGGGAGAAACGCGGGATCGCGCTGGAAGTGCCGGTCTGGCAGCCGGAGGGCTGCACGCAGTGTAACCAGTGCGCCTTTATCTGCCCCCACGCGGCGATCCGCCCGGCGCTGCTCAACGGCGAAGAGCAGGACGCCGCGCCGGCCGGGCTGTTGAGCAAACCCGCTCAGGGAGCGAAGGCGTACCACTACCATCTGGCTATTTCGCCGCTGGATTGCTCCGGCTGCGGCAACTGTGTGGATATCTGTCCTTCGCGCGGCAAGGCGTTAAAAATGCAGTCTCTTGATAGCCAGCGCCAGATGGCGCCGGTCTGGGACTATGCGCTGGCGCTGACGCCGAAGAGCAATCCGTTCCGGAAGACGACGGTCAAAGGCAGCCAGTTTGAAACCCCGCTGCTGGAGTTTTCCGGCGCCTGCGCGGGATGCGGCGAAACGCCTTATGCCCGCCTGATAACCCAGCTGTTTGGCGACCGGATGCTGATCGCTAACGCCACCGGCTGCTCTTCAATCTGGGGAGCCAGCGCGCCGTCGATTCCCTATACCACCAACCACCGCGGGCACGGCCCGGCATGGGCGAACTCGCTGTTTGAGGATAACGCGGAGTTTGGCCTCGGCATGATGCTCGGCGGCCAGGCGGTGCGTCAACAAATCGCCGATGATATGACCGCCGCGCTGGCGCTGCCGGTCAGCGACGAACTCCTCGACGCGATGCGCCAGTGGCTGGCGAAGCAGGATGAAGGCGAGGGTACCCGCGAGCGCGCGGACCGGCTCAGCGAACGGCTGGCGGCGGAAAAAGAGGGCGTGCCGCTGCTGGAGCAGCTATGGCAGAACCGCGACTATTTTGTGCGCCGGTCGCAGTGGATTTTCGGCGGCGACGGCTGGGCCTACGATATCGGCTTCGGCGGTCTCGATCACGTGCTGGCGAGCGGGGAAGACGTGAATATTCTGGTGTTTGATACCGAGGTTTACTCCAATACCGGCGGGCAGTCGTCTAAATCGACCCCGGTGGCGGCCATCGCGAAGTTTGCCGCGCAGGGCAAACGCACGCGGAAAAAAGATCTTGGCATGATGGCGATGAGCTACGGCAATGTGTACGTGGCCCAGGTCGCCATGGGCGCCGATAAAGATCAGACGCTGCGCGCGATCGCCGAGGCCGAAGCCTGGCCGGGACCGTCGCTGGTGATTGCCTACGCCGCCTGCATTAACCACGGGCTGAAAGCCGGTATGCGCTGCAGCCAGCGCGAGGCGAAACGGGCGGTTGAGGCGGGATACTGGCACCTGTGGCGCTATCATCCGCAGCGGGAAGCGGAAGGCAAGACGCCGTTTATGCTCGATTCCGAAGAGCCGGAGGAGAGTTTCCGCGACTTTTTGCTTGGCGAAGTGCGCTACGCCTCGCTGCACAAAACGACGCCGCATCTCGCGGATGCGCTTTTTAGCAGAACCGAGGAGGATGCGCGCGCCCGCTTTGCCCAGTATCGGCGGCTGGCCGGTGAGGAGTAGGGGCCGGCGCGCAGGCCTTTAGCTATCGTGCTGCATGACCTTAAGCAGCGTATCCAGCAGGCCGGGAAAGCGCGCGTCTAAATCTTCCCGGCGCAGCGAAATCAAATTCTCCCGCCCCTGAGGCCGCTGCCAGATCACACCGCTGTCGCGCAGGACGCGCCAGTGGTGGGTCATGGTCGACTTCGCCACATCTTCATGACGCAGGGCGTTACAGCTCTGCTCGCTGCCGTCGGCAAGGATACGGATAATCTCAAGCCGCAGCGGGTTGCCGAGAGCGAAAAGGACATTTTCGAGGCGAATTTGTTCACGTTCGGGGTGATTGGCGATCATAATATTCCTGTGTCGGCGGCGGCGCAGCTCCGTGAGCAGCAGCCCGTATCGGCGGCTGGCCGGTAATATACCGAAACTGCTTTTCTAAAGCCACGCGGGTCGTCGCAGCTTCACCAATAGTAACGATAGCAAAAATAGTTCGAATATACTCGTACAGTTGTACTATGATAGATGCCGTTATATGAACGGCGGCCAATTCCGGCCGCCTGTTAACAGTCACAATGACTAAGGACGCATCATGCCCCGACCCATCCCCCTCGAACGTTATCGCAACATCGGTATCTCCGCGCATATCGATGCCGGCAAAACCACCACCACCGAGCGCATCCTGTTTTATACCGGGATGAGCCACAAGCTGGGGGAAGTACACGATGGCGCGGCAACCACCGACTGGATGGCGCAGGAGCAGGAGCGCGGGATCACCATTACCTCCGCGGCGGTGAGCTGCTTTTGGCCCGGCATGGACCGCAGCTTCGAGCCGCACCGGATTAACATCATCGATACCCCCGGGCACGTGGATTTCACCATCGAAGTGGAACGCTCCATGCGCGTCCTGGACGGCGCGGTGATGGTTTACGACTCCGTCGGCGGCGTGCAGCCGCAGTCGGAAACCGTCTGGCGGCAGGCGAATAAATACCACGTTCCGCGGCTGGCCTTCGTCAACAAGATGGACCGCCCCGGCGCGGACTTTTTCCGCGTGGTGCAGATGATGATCGATCGCCTGAAGGCCAATCCGGTGCCGATTGCGATCCCGGTTGGCGCCGAAGAGCACTTCACCGGGGTGGTGGATCTCATCAAAATGCGCGCCATTTTGTGGGACGACGCCACCCAGGGGATGACCTTCAGCTATGCGCCGGTGCCTGACGACCTCGTAGAAACCGCCCGGCTGTGGCGGGAGAAAATGGTCTCGGCGGCGGCGGAAGCCAGCGACGAACTGATGGACAAATATCTCGAAACCGGTGAGCTGGACGAGGCGGAGATCGTCGCCGGTCTGCGCCAGCGCACGGTGAAGGGGGAAATCCAGGCGGTGCTGTGCGGCAGCGCGTTTAAAAACAAAGGCGTGCAGCGGATGCTCGATGCGGTGGTTGAGCTGATGCCGTCGCCGCTGGATATCCCGGCGATTCAGGGCGTGGATGAGAAAGGGCGGCCCGCTGAACGTCATCCGGGCGACGACGAGCCGTTCTCGGCGCTGGCCTTCAAGCTGATGACCGACCCCTACGTTGGACAGCTGACCTTTATCCGCGTCTATTCCGGGACGTTGAAAAAAGGCGATGCGGTGTGGAATCCGGTGAAAGGTAAGAAAGAGCGCATCGGACGCATCGTGCTGATGCAGGCCAACGATCGCCATGAGGTGGATGAACTGCACGCCGGGGACATTGCCGCCTGCGTCGGCCTGAAGGATGTCACCACCGGCGACACGCTGTGCGACCCGGATGCGGTGATTACCCTCGAACGGATGGAGTTTCCGGAGCCGGTGATTTCGCTGGCGATTGAACCGAAAACCAAAGCCGATCAGGAGAAAATGGGTATCGCCCTGCAGCGGCTGGCGGCGGAAGATCCGTCGTTTCGTCTGCATACTGACGAGGAGTCAGGCCAGACGATCGTTTCCGGGATGGGCGAACTGCATCTGGAGATTATCGTCGACCGCATGAAGCGTGAGTTTGGCGTCGAGGCGAATATCGGGCGTCCGCAGGTGACCTATCGCGAGACGATCCGCAAAACGGTCAAAGAGGTGGAAGGTAAATTTGTCCGCCAGTCCGGCGGTAAAGGGCAGTACGGTCACGTGGTGCTGACCCTTGAACCGCTGGAGCCGGGAAGCGGTTTTGTGTTTGAGGACGCGACCAAAGGCGGCGTGGTGCCGCGCGAGTACATCCCTTCAGTGGAAAAAGGGCTGCGCGAAGCGATGGGCACCGGCGTGCTGGCGGGCTATCCGGTGGTGGATATCAAGGCGACCCTGACGTTTGGTTCGTATCACGACGTCGACTCGTCGGAGATGGCTTTCCGGATGGCGGCGATATTTGGCTTCAAGGAAGGGGCGCGCAGGGCCGACCCGGTTATTCTTGAACCGGTGATGCACGTGGAAGTGGAGACCCCGGAAGAGTACGCCGGGAATATCATGGGCGATCTCTCTTCCCGTCGCGGAATGGTGCAGGGGATGGAGGAGCGGTTCGGCAGCCAGATTATCCGCGCCGACGTGCCGCTGGCCGAGATGTTTGGCTATTCCACCACGCTGCGTTCAATGTCCCAGGGCCGGGCGACCTACAGCATGGAGTTCCACCACTACGCGGAAGCCCCGCGCAACGTGGCTGAGGCGATTATCGCCAGCCGCGCCAAAGGCTAAGCAACGTTCCCGGGTGCGACGCGAGGCGTCTTACCCGGGCTACGAGTCCTGCCATCGTTTGTAGCCCGGGTAAGGCGTTAGCCGCAACCCGGGAATTTCTGCCAATCAAACAATATCCTGCGCGTACTGCCACAGCGCCTTCAGCTGCGCCAGCTTCTCTTTATCGTCCGCATACTGCTGGTACAGCATCTGCAGCTCATCGGCGTAGGCCTGCAAAAACTCCGGCGTAAAGACCTGGCGACGGTGCTCTAACCAGCGCTGCTGCTCGGCTTCATCCAGCGTGCCGGGATAGTTGCGTGCGCGATAGTTGAACAGCAGGCGCTCGATACGCTTATCGGCGAAGGTAATATCCAGCGCCGGCAGGTTGCGCGGCTCGGTTTCGAGCACGATTTTCATCGCCGCGCGGTCGGCATCGCTGAAAAAGCCGTTATACAGCTGCGTATCGACATTATCGGACGGCACAAACGGCTCCGCTTCGGCAAAAATCGCCACCGCTTTCTCGCGTACCTGCGGATTGGCCCGCAGCAGCTGGGCGTTCTCCAGACAGCGCTGGATATTGATGCCCAGCCGGTCGGCATCCTGCGGACGCAGGGTGTTTTGCTGCGCCAGCACAGGGCATTTATTCAGGTGGACCAGCTTAATCGGCACCGCGGGCAGGTCGCCCAGCTCGCTTTTCGGCGTATACAGCCGCTCGCGCAGGGCGTCGGCATCGAGCTCCAGCAGGGGGGCGATGTCTCCGGCCAGGTCGACCATAATCACCGCGTTACGGTTGTCCGGGTGCCACGCCAGCGGGGCGACCAGGCTGGTGTTGCCGCGCGCCGCGCCGAACATGCCGGAAACATGCACCAGCGGTTTGATTTGCGGCACGTCAATCAGCGTCGCCAGCTTACGCTTGTTGCGGTGGGCGTAAAGATAATCGAACAGGCGCGGCTGCTGGGTTTTCACCAGCTTCGCCATGGCGATGGTGGCGTAAACGTCGGCCATCGCGTCGTGGGCGTTGCTGTGTTCAATGCCGTTAGCGACGGTCAGATGCTCCAGCCGGAAGCTCGGTAAGCCCTCTTCATTTTCCGGCCAGTTGATCCCTTCGGGGCGCAGCGCATAGCATGCGCGCATCACGTCCAGCAGATCCCAGCGGGAGTTGTCGTGCTGCCAGCTCCAGGCGTAGGGATCGTAAAAATTACGATAGAGAATGTTGCGCGTTACTTCGTCATCGAAGCGCACGTTGTTATAGCCGACGATGCAGGTTTTCGGCACCGTGAACAGATCGTGAACGCGGCGGGCGAAAGCGGCTTCGTTGTCCCCCTTGGCGTTCGCCTCCTGCGGCGTTATCCCGGTGACCATGACCGCCTGCGGCTGCGGCAGATAGTCATCGGCGAGCCTGCAGTAGAAGACTTCGGGTTCGCCGACGATATTCAGGTCTTCATCGGTGCGAATGGCGGCAAACTGCGACGGTCGGTCGAGCGAGGGACTGGTGCCGAAGGTCTCGTAATCGTGAAATAAAAATCCGGGCTGGCTGGCGCTATCTTGCATAATCTGTTCATTATTCCTGGTGGCGAGCAGCCTTCATGGTAAACGATTTGCCGGGCCATCAGAAGGGTATCCCCTTTGTCACGCGTCGGCGATGTCATATTTTCTTGCAATTAAACCCTGATTTGAAACGAGAAGTTCCGTAAAAAGGACGGCGAATCTGTCAATTTAGAGGATATGCCGTTGAAAGGCCGTTTTTTTATTGCTGTATCTTTGCTCGCTGCGAGCGTTTCCTGCGCATTTGCCGCCAATGATTTTCCCGTCAACGTGACGCCTCCTTCTATTCAGGCCGGTTCCTGGGTGCTGATGGATTACACCACCGGCCAGATCCTGACCGCCGGTAACGAGCATCAGCAGCGCAATCCCGCCAGCCTGACCAAACTCATGACCGGCTACGTGGTCGATCGCGCTATCGACAGCCACCGCATCACCTTTGACGACATCGTCACCGTCGGGAAAGACGCCTGGGCGCAGGGTAACCCGGTCTTTAATGGTTCTTCGCTGATGTTCCTTAAGCCCGGCGATCGGGTCAGCGTACGCGATTTAAGCCGCGGGCTGATCGTTGACTCCGGCAACGATGCCTGCGTGGCGCTGGCGGACTACGTCGCCGGCGGGCAGCCGCAGTTCGTCGCGCTGATGAACAGCTACGTGGAAAAACTGCATTTGCAGGATACCCATTTTGAAACCGTCCACGGTCTGGACGCGCCGGGTCAGCACAGTTCGGCCTACGATCTGGCGGTGCTCTCGCGGGCGATTATTCACGGCGAGCCGGACGTCTACCATATGTACAGCCAGAAGAGCCTGACCTGGAACGGCATTACCCAGCAGAACCGCAACGGTCTGCTGTGGGATAAGACCATGAACGTCGATGGTCTGAAGACCGGCCACACCTCGGGCGCCGGCTTCAACCTTATTGCCTCCGCGGTGGACGGCCAGCGCCGGCTGATTGCGGTGGTGATGGGAGCCGACAGCCCGAAAGGGCGTGAACAGCAGGCGGCGAAGCTGCTGCACTGGGGGCAGCAAAACTTCGATACCGTCCAGGTCCTGCAGGACGGCAAGCAGGTCGGCGTTGAGCGTATCTGGTATGGCGATAAAGAGCAGATTAAGCTGGGGACCGATCAGGACTTCTGGTTAGCGCTGCCGAAGTCGGAAGTCTCGCGCATTAAGGCCAAATACGTGCTGGATAACAAAGTGCTGGAAGCGCCGATCGCCGCCCACCAGCGGGTTGGCGAAATCTCCCTTTACGATGGTGATAAAGTGGTGGCCCACTGGCCGCTGGTGACGCTGGAAAGCGTTGGCAAGGGCGGCGTGCTGTCGCGCTTTAGCGATTATCTGCATCAAAAACTGTAACTTCTCCGCCGCTCCGCCCGGAGCGGCATCTCGTAGCTGTTTGATTATTATGCCGCTTCGGTTGGCGCTTCGTTTACTTTCACTCCATTACCTTACCCGGTCACCCTTCAGGAAAAAGCCTGGCGCTTGTGCGCCATAAATGGAGCTGGGAAGATGAAATACTTTGCGCGTAGTGCGCTTTCTCTGGGACTGTTCACCGTTTTTAGCACTTCTGGTTTTGCCTCCGGCCTCGTTCTGGCCGATAACGAATTCCGCAATGATTTAGCCTGGTTATCCGACCGTGGAACCCTTTCGTTGAGCCTGTCGACCTGGCCTCTGAGCGAAGAGGAGATTAAGCGCGCGCTGGCAAATGCCCATCCGACAACGTCCGCAGAGCGGGTGGTACTGGGTCGGGTAAATCAGCGATTAAGCGCGCTGAAAGCTGACGTGCGCGTTACCGGTTACAGTTCCACTGATAAGCCGGGCACGCCGCAGGGGTTTGCCCAGTCTTACCCCGCCGACCAGTCGCTTTCTCTCGCCCTGAACAACAGCGGCGAATGGTGGGATCTGCACCTGCAGGGCAATGTTGAAGGCGACAAGCGCATCAGTAACGGTTCGAGCGTGAACGCCAACGGCGCGTACGGCGCGGTTAAGCTGTGGAACCAGTGGCTGGCGTTCGGGCAAATCCCCCAGTGGTGGGGGCCGGGCTATGAAGGTAGCCTGATCCGCTCCGATGCCGCGCGTCCCATGACCGGTTTTCTGCTGCAGCGCGCCGAACAGCGGGCGCCGGAAACCTCATGGCTAAGCTGGATTGGCCCCTGGCAGTACCAGCTTTCCGCCAGCCAGATGAACCAGTACGCAGCCGTACCGCATACCAAAATCTTCGGCGGTCGCCTGACTTTTTCACCGCTCACCTCGCTGGAGCTGGGAGCCTCGCGCGTTATGCAGTGGGGCGGCGAAGGGCGGCCTTCCTCATTCAGCAGCTTCTGGGACGGCCTCACCGGCAATGATAACACTGGCGACTCGGCCGACGATCCCGGCAACCAGCTGGCCGGTTTTGATTTCAAGCTGAAGCTGGCGCCCACCCTCGGCTGGCCGGTGAGCATTTACGGCCAGATGATCGGCGAGGACGAAGCCGGATATTTACCCTCGGCGCACCTCTATCTTGGCGGCGTGGAAGGGCATCATCAGTGGAACAGCAATGCGGTTAACTGGTATCTGGAAGCCCACGATACCCGCTCGAACATGGGCCGTACTAACTACATCTATAACCACTTTATCTATAAAGACGGCTACTACCAGCAGGGCTATCCGCTGGGCGATGCGATGGGCGGCGACGGGCGTTTATATGCCGGTAAGGTGGAGCTGGTAACCGAAGAGAATCAGCGCTGGAGCGCGCGGCTGGTCTACGCTGAGGTCAATCCAAAAAACCAGCGAATCAATAAAGCCTTCCCGCGCGCCGATACGCTGAAGGGCGTACAGCTGGGCTGGAGCGGCGATGTTATGCCAACGGTACGCCTGAATACCTCCCTGTGGTACACCGACGCTAACCACAGCGCCAGCGACGATGTTGGGGCCAGCATTGGCGTTGAGCTACCGTTCAGTTTATAACCGTATGGCGGCGATTTTTTCATCTTCTTGCCACGCGGATTTGTGAATTGCCGCACATACTGTGGGTGATAGTACTGCTAATTTATGTGTATATACATACAGTATTTTATCAACAGTGGAGGCAGCATGGACTATAACGTTAAATCCGTAGGCAAGAAGAAAATTGCTGGTTTTCATCTGGTCGGTCCCTGGGAGCAGACGGTAAAACAGGGGTTTGAACAGCTGATGATGTGGGTCGATAACAGCCAGGTGCCGGCGCAGGAGTGGGTGGCCGTTTACTACGACAACCCGGACGAAGTCCCGGCGGAAAAGCTGCGCTGCGATACCGCCGTCACGGTGGCGGACGACTACCAGATTCCTGAGGGTAGCGAAGGCGTGATGATGACCGAAATCGCCGGCGGGGATTATGCGGTTGCCCGTGCCAGAGTCGAGAATTTTGACTTTGCGACGCCGTGGTACCAGTTCTTCGAGAGCCTGATGGAAAGCAAAACCCATCAGATGGCGATGAAGCCCTGTTTTGAAGTCTATCTTAACGATGGTAACCAGGACGGCTACTGGGATATTGATATGTATATCGCGGTCGAGCCGGCGGTGAAGTAGAACATTGTCCCTTCGTTTGACAAGGTTTATTACATTCGCGTGATGCTTGCGGCGAAAAAGCAGTTACAATTGGCCTTTTCGTTGTGTCGGAGTAGGTTGTGCGCGCGGATAAATCACTTAAGCCATTTGAAATTCGGCTGTATCGCCATTACCGCATCGTCCATGGCGTGCGAATAGCATTGGCCTTTGTGCTCACCTTTGTGCTGGTGCGCCTGCTTAACGTTCCTGAAGGCACCTGGCCCCTCATCACCCTGGTGGTGGTGATGGGGCCTATCTCCTTCTGGGGAAATGTCGTACCGCGCGCGTTTGAACGTATCGGCGGCACGATCCTCGGCTCGGCGCTCGGGCTGGTGGCGCTCAAGCTGGAGCTTATCTCTCTGCCCATTATGCTGCTGTGGTGCGCGGTGGCGATGTTCCTCTGCGGCTGGCTGGCGCTGGGCAAAAAGCCCTACCAGGCGCTGCTGATCGGCATCACCCTGGCGGTAGTGGTCGGCGCGCCGCCGGGCGACATGACCACCGCGCTGTGGCGAAGCGGCGACGTGATCTTCGGCTCCCTGCTGGCGATGCTGTTTACCGGTATCTGGCCGCAGCGGGCTTTCCTGCACTGGCGCATCCAGATGGCCAGCTACGTCACCGCCTTCAACCGTTTGTATCAGGCGGGCTTCTCGCCGAACCTCGTTGAGCGTCCGCGTCTGGAAAAGCATATGCAGAAGGTGCTTAACGACGTGGTGAAAATGCGCGGATTAATTACCCCCGCCAGCAAAGAGACGCATATCCAGAAGGCCATCTTTGAGGCGATCCAGACCGTCAGCCGTAACCTGGTGTGCATGCTGGAGCTGCAAATCAACGCTTACTGGGCGTCGCGTCCCGGCCACTTCGTGATGCTTAACGCCCATACGCTGCGCGAAACCCAGCAAATGACCCAGCAAACATTGCTGACTATCGCCCACGCATTGTATGAGGGCAATCCGCAGCCGATTCTTGCCAACAATGAAAAGCTCAACGAAATCGTGGCCGAACTGCGCCAGCTCATCAAAGAGCAGCAGGACGACAATTTCTCCGAAACGCCCATCCACGGTTATGTCTGGTTAACTATCGAGCTGGCGCGCCAGCTCGAACTGCTGTCGCATTTAATCTGCCGTGCGTTGCGTAAATAAAGACCAGACTCACGTGGTTTTTCCATCGCTTGCTTCGATTCAGCAGCGTTTAGGGTTATGATAACGGCAAAGGAAAAAACATTGTCATCAGCGGCTGCTAACAGTTATGTTAGCCCTATGTAGCAGTCGCTTTAGCGAATCCGAATCTCAAATATTAGGGGTATAAAAATGGAAACAACTAAGCCTTCTTTCCAGGACGTACTGGAGTTTGTTCGCCTGTACCGTCGTAAGAACAAATTGCAGCGTGAAATTCAGGACGTTGAGAAAAAGATCCGTGATAACCAGAAGCGCGTACTGCTGCTGGACAACCTGAGCGACTACATCAAGCCGGGCATGAGCGTTGAAGCTATTCAGGGCATCATCGCCAGCATGAAGAGCGATTACGAAGATCGCGTTGACGATTACATCATCAAAAACGCCGAGATCTCCAAAGAACGTCGCGATATCTCTAAAAAGCTGAAAGCGATGGGCGAAGCGAAAGTCGAAGATAAATCTGCCGAGTAAGCCCCGTTAATGCGCTCCGGCGGCGCTCGCTGCCGGAGTTTCTCTTCTTCCTCTTGCGTGACCTCACAGTTCCTTAGCAAAACCGCCCGCGCGACGCTGAACCTTTACCCAGGAATTTGGTATACTTCCGCCGTAAACATATTGATATCGGAAGGGTTTATCTCATGCTGTCCCTGCAACAGGTGCCGCCGCGATGATACTGATGACCGGCGACGCGCTTAGCGGCCAACGCCGTGACGCCGAATCTTTACTCAACTCTTTCGTTTCGGCGATCTTCATCGCTACCTCCCGGCTCTCCGACAACCAAATGGCCGCGCGCATTCAACACCACCGTGATACCCGGCTTGCCCACTGGCGGCTGGAAGAACGCGGGCAGGCTTTCTCCGCGCGGCAGCCGCGCGGATAAGTCAGGTCACGGTCGGTGGCGGGCGTGAATAACCGCTGCCGCGGGGTTTATCGACAGGAGTCATCACTCAATGATTAAGTCTTTTTTTGCCGCATTATCATTTATCAGCCGCCTGCCGGTCCCGGCGCGTTTATCCCAGGGGCTGGAAATTGAACAATATCAACGCAGTATCATTACATTTCCCCTGGTGGGGCTGCTGCTGGGGGCGATTGCTGGCGCCGTTGTGATGCTGCTGCAGCCGTGGTGCGGCGGCCCGCTCGCCGCGCTGCTCGGCGTGCTGGCGCTGGCGCTGTTGACCGGCGGGTTCCATCTTGATGGGCTGGCGGATACCTGCGATGGCATCTTTTCCGCCCGCCGCCGCGAGCGGATGCTGGAAATCATGCGCGACAGTCGGCTGGGCACTCACGGCGGGCTGGCGCTGATTTTTGTGCTGGTTGCCAAAGTGCTGGTGGTCAGCGAAGTGGCGCTGCGCGGCACGTCGGCGCTTGCCGCGCTGGCTGCCGCCTGCGCCGTCGGCCGCGGTATGGCGGTGCTGCTGATGTATCGTCAGCGCTACGCCCGGGAAGAGGGGCTGGGCAACTTATTTATCGGCAAAATCACGCTGCGGCAGATGCTGATTACCATGGGGATCGCGCTGGCGCTGGCGACGCTGCTGCTCGGGGTCAACGGTCTGCGGGCGGCGCTTATCACTCTGGTGCTGGTTTGGGCGCTGGGTCAGGCGCTGAAGCGTACCCTGGGCGGGCAAACCGGTGACACATTAGGCGCGGCGATTGAGCTGGGCGAAGTCATATTTCTGCTGGCCCTGCTGTAGGCATTGATTTATTCCCGGTGGCGCTGCGCTGACCGGGCTACCAGTCCACCGCTGTCTGCGGGCCGGTGCCCGGACAAGGCGCAGCGCGCCGCCTGCGGGGAATGTGCCGGAGTGATGGATTGGCGTGCTTTCTTCCCGATGGCGCTGCGCTGACCGGGCTACCAGTCCACCACTGTCTGCGGGCCGGTGCCCGGACAGGCGCAGCGCGCCGCCTGCGGGGAATGTGCCGGAGTGATGGATTGGCGTGGTTTCTTCCCGGTGGCGCTGCGCTGACCGGGCTACCAGTCCACCGCTGTCTGCGGGCCGGTGCCCGGACAAGGCGCAGCGCGCCGCCTGCGGGGAATGTGCCGGAGTGATGGATTGGCGTGGTTTCTTCCCGATGGCGCTGCGCTTAGCCGGGCTACAAGTCCACCGCTGTCTGCGGGCCGGTAGCCCGGACAGGCGCAGCGCGCCGCCTCCGGGAAAATTATTCAGCGCACGTGCTTACAGCGCTTTTTGCCATACGCTCTGTGGCAGGAGGTAAACGTCCGCCGGTGCCGTCATGCCGTCGGTCACGATATGCTGAATGCCGCTGGCCATTACCGCCAGGGTCACGTCAAAGGCGTTCAGGCTATCGCCAAAGCCCGCGGTCAGGTTGAGCATTGAACCGTTCGCCATCAGATAAACGGTTTTATCGCCCATCCGGTAAGCGTTGATATAGGGCATGACCTCTTCATGACGGAACTGGCGCAGGTACTCACAGTCAATCTCTTCCGCCACGTGACCCACGTTGAGAATAAACACCCCGTCTTTGGACTTATCCAGCGCCTGGCGGTTAACGACTTTTTTACCGCCGGTCGCCGTGGCCACCACGTCCGCGGAGGCAATCGCCTCCTGTAATTCAACGACGTGCCAGCCATCGTAGGCCGCCTGTAGTCTCCGCGCCGGGTCGATTTCCGCTACCATCACCTGGCCGCCGAAGGCCTTCGCCGCCGCCGCTACGCCCTGGCCAACCAGACCATAGCCGATGACCAGCACTTTTTTCTCATGCAGGGTCAGGTGGGTCGTCTGGAAAAAGGTGTGCCAGGCGGTCAGGCCGACCATATGACGGTTGTGCAGGCCCTCTTTTACCGGCAAATCATCCCAGTTAAAAATCGGGTATCCGGGGCGAATATCGCCCAGGCGGCTAACGCCAGAGCCGGTCGCCTCAAGGCCCGCGACGATATTGCCAAACTCCCCGCGCTGATGCAGTAGGGTGGTAATATCCGCGCCCATTTCGCACAGATGCGTCGGCTGCCAGGCAATCGCTTTTTCCCAGGATTGCTGCCACTCGGCGTCGCTCATATCCCGCCAGGCGCAGGCTTCCGCGCCGCGCTCCACCAGCCAGGCGACCACGTCATCCTGCACCGTCGTTGGGTTACAGGTGGTAAGAAAAACCTTCGCCCCTTTCTCCAGAATTCCCTGCACCAGGGGGATCATTTTCATATCGAGGTGCATACAGCAGGCGAGACGCACCTGGCTGAGATCCGGCAGGGCGGCGACCTGACGCAGGGTGCGCGGCATATTCTGACTGGCCCATGCGATCTCTTTCTCTAATTTTATCTTGTTATTCAACGTGTTTGACCTTCAATCCATAGAATGCTGATACCCAGAGGTGAGGGGATTTTAACGTAGCGCGCGCCGTTTTTACATTCACAAAATGAATGACGAAAAGCCACGACAAAGACATGGTTGTTAAAATAAGGTTAAAAAAAGAAAATGAAACATAAGTTCTTATTATGACGTAAGCGAGCTACACGATGTTAAGCGTTTTACCCGGATCGCTCTTTTCGCGGATCCGCATTTTCCTCGGTCGCCTCAAGCCGCACGCCCTGCCGGTTGCCAGAAAACATATTGTTCTGGCCTCTCTCGGCGCCGGGACGGGACTGGCGGTGACCAGCATGTTCAGCCACTGGCTGTTAGGCGAGGTCAATATCTGGTTTATCGCGCCAATGGGCGCATCGGCAGTGCTGCTGTTTGGCGTCCCGAGCAGTCCGCTGGCCCAGCCGTGGTCGATTGTCGGCGGCAACGTGCTCTCGGCGCTGATTGGCGTGACAGTGGGAATGGCGATCCCGAACCTGGCGCTGGCCTGCGGCGTGGCGGCGGGGCTGGCGATCGCCGGTATGTATTTCCTGCGCTGCCTGCATCCGCCGGGTGGGGCGGTGGCGTTAACGGCGATCCTCGGCGGGGCGGGGGTGCAGAGTGAAGGCTACCACTTTGTTCTGACGCCGGTATTGCTCAATTCCCTGATGCTGGCGCTGCTGGCCATCGTCTTCAACAACCTGGTGGGACGACGCTACCCGCACCCGCTGGCCGCAGAAGAGGTAAAGGCCAAAGCCGTACCGCTGGGCCTGTCGGTGACCCGCGATGATATTCACGCGGCCCTGCTGGACGGCCAGTTTCTCGATATCGATGAAGACGACGTGCAGGAGCTGCTGGAAAATATTGAACATAAAGCCAGACAGCGTATCGCCAGCGCCCGGCGATCCTGATGAGCTTTTCGGCTCTCTGGGGAACGCGGATTAACCCACGTGTTCCCCTTTTTATTGCCTTCCTCCCCGGCCATTAGCCTGAACCAGGCATTTTTCTCCCCCCGAAAGCAACAAGCTCTGCGGATCGTGACTGCGATCGACAAAATTGGCCATTCAATGAGCAAAAAGTTGACGCCCTTAACGAAATGAATATTTCAAAATAACTTGTTATGGATTTTTTAATCCGGTGGAGTATAACAAGTTGTTAAATAATGCACCCGGGTGCAAAGAGGTACAAATGTATTCCTGATGCCAGAACCTGCCGTATCTGGTTCGGCAATGTGATCTTTTTATTCATAAAAACAAAACGATAGAACGCTCATCCCTGACAGGACAACAAAATGACCGATCATGTGATAACTGAAAGTCGTAAAACAGATAATGATAAGAAAATCAGATTAATAACCCTCGTCTCAACCATCGGTGGACTGTGCTTTGGTTACGACACCGGGGTTATTTCCGGCGCGCTGATTTTCATGAAAAACGATCTTGGCCTCACTCCTCTGCAGGAAGGGCTGGTGACATCGTTTTTATTATTCGGCGCGGCAATCGGCTCTGTCGGCGGCGGCTGGCTATCCGACCGACAGGGACGGCGGAAAAATATTCTGTGGGTGGCGGTGATTTTTATCTTTGGCGCCCTCGGTACCGCCGTCGCCTGGGATATGTCGTCGATGATAATCGCCCGCTTTATTCTTGGCCTGGCGGTTGGCTGTGCGTCAGTGACGGTACCGATTTATATTTCAGAACTGGCGCGACCCGCGCAGCGTGAACGGCTGGTGACGGTCAACGAACTGATGATCGTCACCGGGCAGTTTCTCGCTTACTCCGTCAACGCTTCCATTGTCAATTTCTATCCCGACATGTCGCACAACTGGCGGCTGATGCTGGCCATTCCGGCGCTGCCCGGCGCGCTGCTGTGGATTGGTATGCTGGTAATGCCGGAGTCTCCGCGCTTCTTCGTGCGTAAGGGGCAAATAGACAAAGCGGTTGCGGTGCTGAAAACGATTCGTCGGCCCGAAGAGGTGGAGCAGGAGATCCGCGATATCCAGCAGGTGAGCCAGATTGGCATCAACCATGGCCGATTTGTTGACGAGCTGAAGAGAAAATGGGTACTGCAGCTGATTTTGATCGGCCTGATGATTGTGCTGGCAACGCGCGTAACCGGCGTGAATACCATTATGTACTACGCGCCGACGGTGCTGAAAGCCACCGGACTTGGCGATGCGGCGGCGGTGACCGGCGCCGTGGCTAATGGCGTCGTCTCTATTCTGGCCACGCTACTGGGGATGCTGTTAATTGGCAGGCATTCCCGACGGAAAATGTTCTTTACCGGACAGATCGGCGTCACCCTTAGCCTGGTGTTGATTGGCCTCTCGTTCAAGCTCTTCTTCCATATGGAAACCGTCGATGGCGTCAGCGGCTTGCACGCCAACTTTACCGGTGCCAGCTACATCATTCTCGCCCTGATGCTGGTGTTCCTGACCTTTATGCAGGGTTGGATCGCACCGGTATTCTGGCTGATGCTCGCGGAAATCTACCCGCTGCGGATGCGCGGTCTGGGACTGGGTTTTGCGGTATTCGGTTTATGGATATTTGACTTCATCATTCAGTCTATTTTCCCGATTTTACTCAACAGCTACGGCGGTGGAATGACCTTCGGCTTCTTCGCGGCTACCAACGTCATAATGCTGATTCTGCTGGTGAAGTTCCTGCCGGAAACCCGCGGGTTAACCCTCGAACAAATTGAACAAAAATTCAGATTCTGATTTAGCAACGTGGAGGAATATATGACAGTTAATATCGGTTTAATTGGTTTGGGTATGATTGGGCGCGACCATCTCCAGCGTTTCCAGACGGTTATCCAGAACGCCAGGGTCAGCGCCGTCTGCGATATCAATCGTAATGTGACCGACGCTATTGCCCGCGAATATGGCGCTCAGCCCTATTACGATGCAGTCGAGATGATTCAATCAGACGACGTGGATGCGATCTTTATTTGCTCTATTGGCCCGGTACATAAAGAACAAATTCTGGCGGCCATTAAAGCAGGTAAACCGGTGTTTTGCGAAAAGCCGCTCACCCCGACCGCCAATGAAGCCAAAGCGATTATTGATGCTGAAGTAGCCTACGGCAAACGTATGCTGCAGCTGGGCTTTATGCGCCGTTTCGACCCGGGGTACAACCAGCTAAAAGCCACTCTGGATAGCGGTGAACTGGGGGAAATATTGCTCATCCACTGCGCCCATCGCAACGCCTCCGTGCCGGAGAGCTACACCCTGGAGATGGCGATTAACGATTCGGCGACCCATGAAATCGATATTATCCGCTATCTGCTTAACGAAAATATCGTTTCGGTGCGCGTCGATAAACCGCAGAAGAAAACGCGCAGAGCCTGCGCGCATCTGCAGGATCCGTTGATTGTGATTTTTGAAACTGAATCCGGCGTACGTATTGATGATGAGCTGTTTGTTAACTGCGATTACGGCTACGACATTCGCTGTGAAGTGATTGGCGAAAATGCCATCAGCGCGTTGACCGAACAGGCACTTACCACCGTCCGTTCGGCGCAGGGTTATAGCCGCGCTATCCCCAAAACCTGTATGGAACGTTTCGCCACTGCCTACGATCGCGAGGTGCAGAATTTCGTTGATCGGGTAAACCTGGGGGCGGAGATGAGCGGGCCATCATCGTGGGACGGATTTGTCGTGGCGATGGTATGCGATGCCGGCCTGGCGTCGCTGAAGGATGGCGAAAAGCACGCCGTCTCTCTGCCGGAGTGTCCGGCGCTCTACCGCTGACCCATTAACGAAGGGAGAGGCGCATGTTAACTCTGAAACCAGAAGATATTTTTATTGGCTGTCGGGCGAATTCAAAGAAAAAGGCGCTGCGTATTGCCGCGGATTCCCTGCAGGCCAGCGGCTACGTCAGCGAGGGTTTTTTTGAATCAATGGTGGAGCGCGAAAAGGCGCTCTCTACCTGGCTCGGGGCGGGGGTCGCCATGCCCCACTGCAGCAAGGAGGGTATTGATCTGGTGCGGCAAACCGGTTTCCAGCTGCTTCAGTTTCCGGATGGCGTGGGCTGGGGGGAGGGTAAAGTGGCCTTCCTTGTGGTCGCCGTGGCGGCAAAAAACAATGAACACATTGATGTTATAGCGGATCTGGCAGACCTGCTTGATGACGAAGTGAAAACCACGCTGCTGGCCAGCGCCGACAGCAAAGACGCGTTTATGCAGATCCTCGAAGGACACTCATTTAAGAAGGATAGAATATGAAACTGGCACTCTGTACCGATGTTCTCGCCGGCCTGGCGTTCCCGGAAATGCTCGATCGCGTCAAGCAGTACGGCATTGAGGGCGTGGAGATGACCGCAGGCGGCTGGTCGCCTTGTCCGCATGTTAAAACTGAAGAACTGCTGGCTTCTCCGGCAGCGCTGGCGGCGTTTCGCGGCGAGCTGGAAAAGCGCGGAATGGAGATCGTCGCGCTGAACTGTTCGGGTAACCCGCTGGCCCCCGGCGCCCTTGGCGAGAAGCACACCGCCAGCAGCTACCGTACCGTCGAGCTGGCGGCGAAGCTGGGAGTGAAAAAGATAGTCATGATGAGCGGCCTGCCGGGCGGCGGGCCGGACGATAAAATCCCTAACTGGATCACCTCGACGGTTTCCTGGCCGGACTATATGCCAGGCGTGATCGATTACCAGTGGAACGAGGTTGCTATTCCCTGGTGGCAGGCTTTTACCCGCCATGCGGCTGAATACGGCATCGAACAGATTGCCCTCGAGGAATTCCCCAGCCAGCTGGTTTACAACCCGAGCACGCTGCTGCGCCTGCGTGAGGCGGTTGGCGACATCATCGGCATGAATCTCGATCCGTCGCATCTGATCGCCATGGGGGCAGACCCGATTGCCGCAGCCCGTAAGCTCGAAGGGGTGATTTATCACGTTCACGGCAAAGACGCGCGTATTGAACGCGGGCTGGCGGATGTCGACGGCTTACTGGAATATCAGCCGGTTACGCAGACCAAAACCCGCACCTGGAACTACGTGGCGGTTGGCTGTGGACAGGATTTGAAGTGGTGGAAAGAGTTCTTCTCGGTGCTGCGCATGACCGGATATAACGGTTATGTGTCGCTGGAGATGGAGGACCTGACGATGAGCGTTGAAGCAGGGCTACGGACGTCTATTGATGCCCTCAACGCCACATTAAGTCAGTGACAACGGGCCGCGTTTTCCCTCCGGGGGGGCGGGAGAACGCGGCGCGTTTTTTGTTGAGCGGATTTTATCTTGCTGTATTTTACGTTCTATTGGATGTTTTTTATCAGGAACGTTAAAACCGAGTATGAGCGCCCCTAAACGACAAAAAGCGACCGCCAGCGACGTTGCGTTACTGGCTGGCGTCTCCAAATGGACGGTTTCCCGGGCATTTACCCCCGGGGCTTCTATCCAGCCCAAAACCCGGGAAGAGGTGATGAAAGCCGCTAATATTCTGGGATATCGACCAAATTTACTGGCGCGTAGCCTGACGCAAAAGCAAACGCATATTATCGGCGTGGCGGTAGACGAGCTGCGCAATCCCAATATGGTGCTACTGCTTAACGAAGTGACCCGCCAGCTGCAGAATCGCGGCTACATGGCGCTGGTGATTAACGTTACCGACGAAGAAAACACCCGCACGGCGATGGCGCTGGCTTACCAGCTCCAGGTTGACGGTATCTTGTTTATGGCCACGGTCCTGACGCCGGAACTCATCGCGATTGCCACTGAAATTCATCGCGTTCCGCTGGTGCAGATTGGCCGTAATACCGATCATCCGGAAATCCAGGTGGTCAATATTGACGGCTGGATTGCCGGAAAACAGCTTGCGGAACTGCTGCTGGCGCAGGGGCATCGCACTTTTGGCTATATGAAAGGGCCGGATACCGCCTCGCACCATTTAATGAGGATGGAAGGATACGAAGCGGCGCTGGAGCAGGCAGGTTGCCGGCTTGATACTCTGCTGGTTGCCGGACAGTATTTACGTACCCGGGGATATGCGGCGATGAGCGACTATCTGGACGCGACGTCCGCAGGCGAAAGAGTGGATGCCCTGTTCTGTGAAAACGATATTCTGGCGATAGGGGCGCTTCAGGCGCTGCGCGAGCGCGATTTAACGATGGGTATTGTCGGTTTCGATAATATCGATGAAGCGGCGGCGCCGGAATGGCAGCTTACTACCTACGATCAGCGGCGCGAGCGGCTGGTGGAAGAGGCGTTGAATCGGCTCATCGATGTAACTGAAGGGCCGTCGGCGATCTGGCGCACCGGGGAACCCATCGTGCGCCAGTCCCATCGCCGCCAGGGCTAAAGTTCGCCGGTGATGTACTGCGCCACGCCGCAGCCAAAACTCCAGTCCCCTTTATGGTTGCTGATTACCGAGATCATCAGGTCATCGCCGCTCAGCCCGCAGTGCTCCCGGAGCTCAGCCTGCAGGGTGGCATAAAAAAGCTGCTTCTGTTCTTCGCTGCGCGGGCTGGTATATACCCTCACCACCACCACCTCCCGGCTTCGCGTCAGCCCCAGCCCGGTATCTTCAATAATCATATGATGAGCTTTGTTTTCGTGAACAATCTGGTAGCGATCGCGCTCTGGCACCTTGAACGCCTGCACCACGGCGCGATGTGCCGCATCCAGCAGGGTTTTGATCTCGCTTTCGCTGCGTCCTTCAATGATATCAAACGTCAGTAATGGCATAGCAGATGGTCCTTATTGTCGGATTACCTCAGTGATAGAGATGCTAACCCGTGCTGAAGCCGGCAAAAACCGCTATATTTGAACTCATTGTTTTTATCTGTGAACAATTGCTATGCGCGAGATCCGCCCGGAAATTTACTGGACCCACCTGTACTGGCTTACGGTGCTGGAGGAGCAAAAAAGCTATACCCGCGCCGCGGAAAAGCTGGCGGTCAGCAAATCCGCCATCAGCCAGAAAATCAGCGAGCTGGAGCGGGTTACCGGTAAAACGCTGGTGCACCGAACCACCCGCAGCGTGACCTTAAGCGAAGATGGTCTGCGGCTGGTGGCGGAGCTGAACGAGCCGTTTGGGCAGATTCGCGAGATCTTTACCGGCACCTGCGACGAGGAAGGCGGCCCCCTGCGCGGTACGCTGCGCCTGACCGCGCCGGTCGCATTTTCACGTCAGCAGCTGGTCCCGGCCATCACCCCTTTTCTGCACCAGCATCCGCAGCTTCATCTCCAGCTGGAGGTGACCGACCGACTGGTGTCGCTCGCCAGCGAGGGGTTCGACCTTGCTATTCGCCACTGTCGCCGCGAGCTGCTGCCGGAGACCCACGTGGCCTGGCCGCTGTGCCGTACGGCTACCCTGGTGGTCGCCTCGGCGGACTATATTCGCCGCTTTGGTCGCCCCGATTCGCCTGACGCGTTGCGTCAGCATCAATGCCTCACCTATCCGCGCGGGCCGCAAAGCCCGCACTGGACCTTTGAGCGCGACGACGAGCGGGTGAGCGTGAAGGTACAGGGGCCGTTTGCCACCAATAACAGCGAATCCCTGCGCGACGCGGTGCTGGCGGGGCTGGGCGTTGCCTTACTGCCGGATTTTAGCGCCAGGGAGGCGATTGGCCGCGGGCTGGTTCAGGAGCTGCTGCCGGGATGGCGGCCGGTGGATGCGTTTGCGGAAAGTCTGTACGTCATTCGCCCCTACACGCCGCGCGTATCGCGGGCGGTAGAGACGTTTAGCCGCTATCTGAAGGCGACCTTCAGCTGATATTTTCCAGCTGCTGCGCCAGCGCCTCGCGAAAGCGGGGCAGCAAATCGGCGCCTTCTGAAACCAGCTCCGCCAGGGTCACGGTTTTATCGGCGCGGTATTCCCGCCCGCTGCCAAGCCGGGCTTCGAAATCATTGGCCGCCCGGTGAGCCGCCGCCAGGTCGGCATCCAGCAATACCACCGCGTGCGCGAGAACCACATGGCCTCGACCTTCCGCCATCGGTCGCCAGTACTGGGCCGTGCCGGCTATTTTTCGCACCTGCTCGCCCTCGCCGCAGGCCAGATTATAGCGACCATCGCAAAATGAACCGCTAACCGCCCGGCAGTGGCTGGCCACGCCAAAGGTCGCCAGCGTGCGCTGCAACAGGCCGCAGAGGAAAAGATAAATCGGTTCTGCGGCTTCGCCCAGCGAGTGATAGACCGGCCAGGCCAGGCTGAGATTGACAATTCCCGGCCCCTGCGGCAC
This sequence comes from Klebsiella michiganensis, assembly GCF_015139575.1. Lineage (GTDB taxonomy): Bacteria > Pseudomonadota > Gammaproteobacteria > Enterobacterales > Enterobacteriaceae > Klebsiella > Klebsiella michiganensis. Next base: position 1,998,586 of record NZ_AP022547.1, read on the forward strand.
CAGCCCGCCGCCGGAGCGGCGCTGCCAGACCGGCCATCCCTGGCCGGCGAACTGCTCGCTCACCGCCGGGAGTTCGGCAAATTTCCGGTAGCTTCCCGGCACCACAAACCCCTGCGGGGCCTGCCAGAGCTGAGCCACCGCCTCACCGTCGAGCGCCCGGGCAAACAGCGGCTGCTCGGCAAGGGTGGGATCGGCAAAGTAACCAACCGGTAGCTGCTGGTGGCTAAAGCGCAGCGGCCAGCAGGGTTCCTGAATCATGATTTCTCCTTATCGACGCTATTCGCCATGGCGGCTGGGTTTCATCAGCATCGCCGTAAGGGCGGAGAGCAGGCAGCCTGCGGTCAAGTAGATAGCGACGCTATGCCAGGCGCCGCCGGATAAGGTGACCAGGGCGGCGGCGATAAACGGCGTAAAACCGCCGCCGACAACGCTGGCAACCTGATACCCCACGCCGGCCCCGCTGTAGCGATAGCTGGCGCCAAACATTTCGGTAAACATCGGCTGCTGAACGCAAACCACCATATCGTGCGCAATATTTGCCAGCATAAGCGCGAAAAACAGGATCCAGAAGTATGACTGGCTTTCGAGCGCCATAAAGAACGGGAAGCCGCTGAGGGTGCCGATCAGCGCCCCGGTGATATAGACGCGGCGACGGCCAAAGCGGTCCGCCAGCCAGGCGAAGCAGGGGATCGTCAGGCAGCTGATGGCGCCGACAAGCAGGCCAATATTCAGAAACAGCTCGCGCGGCAGGCCGAGATTCTGCGTGGAATAGTTAAGCGCGAAGGCGGTGACGATATACATCGTCAGCAGCTCGCACAGGCGCAGGCCGATAATCATTAAGAACGCGCCCGGATGGCGGAACAGCGCTTCCACGACCGGCAGCCGCTTTTTCTTCGGCTGCAGCTGCTGTTCGCGCTGCTGCTGTTCAAATTCGGCGGATTCCGCCATGCCGTTGCGGATCCAGAGCGCCGCCAGCACCAGCACGACGCTAAACAGGAACGGCAGACGCCAGCCCCAGCTGAGGAACTGTTCATCGGTGGTGCAGGAGCTTATCAGCGACACCAGCCCTGTAGAGAGCAGCAATCCGACACCGTAGCCCACCTGCACGCCGCTGCTGTAGAACGCCTTCTTATTTTTCGGCGCGCTCTCTACCGCCAGCAGAGCCGCGCCGCCCCATTCGCCGCCCACCAGCCAATCTGGCTGAAGGAGGGCAGCAGACCGATACAGGCGGTGGCGATCCCCATCATCCATACCGTCAGCATCAGCATGCGTTTGCGCCCGAGGCGATCGCCGAAATGGCCGAAGATAATGCCGCCCAGCGGGCGGAAGAGGAAGCCGACGCCGAAGGTGGCAAAGGCGGCGAGGGTGCCCATTGCCGGGCTGATTTGCGGGAAAAATTCCCGGTTAAATACCAGCGCGGCGGTGATGCCATAGAGAAGAAAGTCGTACCAGTCGACCACGGCCCCGGCGAAGCTGCCCCAGGCCGCTCTGCGGGCGCGGTTGAGTGAACATGCCTCCTTGCCGGGGCGCTGAGAAATTAACGTTGAGTCCATACCTGTCCTGTCTGTTGCTGAGTTTTTAATTATTGGAATGAGACGCTTTCCGAATTCGCGCCTGTCCTGAGACTACCGCGCAGAAGGGCATGTGAAAAGATTTTTACCTGCTCTGGGCGTTTAAAGGCATAAAGCGTTTGCTTCGCCGGGGGATGAACGCCCTTGTAGCCCGTTCAGAATGCGAGCTTAGGACTTCGCTTATTGTTTTTAATTTTAATTTTTGAACCCAACGGGGACACCTTTTAAGAAATGACTTAAATGGTTTACAATTAACAAGTCTCCAATTTCGGAAGGGTGAGTTAAATGCGTTTAATTTTTGCAGCTTTATTTTGTGTCATGGTTTCGCCTTCCGCTTTTGCAGAAAAACTGCCAGCGCCTGTCGGCAAACCCGTTTTAACTATTTCCGGCCTGATTGCTAATACGAATGAGGGCGATACCGCCGTTTTTGATGTCGCCGCATTAGAAAAGCTGGGGATGGAAACGCTGGTGACGACCACGCCATGGTATTCGGGAAAGGTCCGCTTTGACGGCATTTCCCTCAGTAAACTCATGGATTTAGTCGGCGCCAAAGGCAAGTCGGCCCGGGTGCTGGCGCTCAACGATTACACCACGATTGTCCCCCTGGACGACTTTCATAAATTTCCGGTAATTTTGGCTTTAAAAATGAACGGCGAATATATGCGCATTCGTGATAAAGGGCCCTTATTTATTGTTTATCCTTACGACAGTAGCCCGGAATTGCAGAATCAGATTTATTATTCCCGTTCGGCATGGCAGGTTTCGAAGATTATAATTGAGTAAGGGTTTGATCTTGAATCGAATACTCACTGCCATTATTTTGTCGCTCTTCATTGTGACCGGTTACATAACTTATCTGGTGCATGAGCGGCAAAGTGAGCTGCAAAAATTAACCCGTTATACTGATTCGTGGTCCGTTTCCCAGATAGTCTCCGAGTACATGCGCCTCGAGGCGCGACTCAGCGCGATGGGGCTGGGGGTGAAGGGAAGCGACCACGATGAGGTGCGCCTGCGTCTGGAAATTATGATGAGCCAGATTGCGCTGCTGCAGCAGGGTGATTTGGGAAAGTTTATCGGCAAAGATCCTCACCGTAAGGCGATAGTTAACAGCCTGATTGATCTTCTGGGCCGGCTGGATAAGCAGCTGGACACCATGACGACAGCGCAGCTGAAGCTGATGCTGCAGGAGATGAGTACCCTGGACGGGCCGTTGACCTCACTCGCGTCCACCTCGCTCGCCCAGGATTTTAATCTGGTTAATCTGACCCACGATAAAATACAAAATCTCTATTACATCTATTCGGCGATTTCCATTCTGCTGATTGTTCTCTGTATCACGCTCGGGCTGTTGATGCTGAAGCAGAATAACACCCTGCGTCGCGCCCACGTGCGGATGAAATTACTGGCGACCGACCTGCAGGCCTCAAAAGAAAAGCTTCAGGTGCAGAACCGCCGTCTGCAGTACGATGCCTATCATGATTCGCTGACCGGGATGCCCAACCGTCTCTCTTTCTGGCAACGTCTGCAGGAGGTCGTCAATCAGGTGCGGCCCTATAACGGCTCGGCGGTCGTGATGCTGTTTGACCTGGATAATTTCAAGGACGTCAACGATACCCAGGGTCACGATGCCGGGGATAAGCTGCTGCAGGATTTGGCCAGCCGACTCTCCTTTTTTCGCAAAACGTCAGAAACGCTCTACCGGCTGGGAGGGGACGAGTTTGCCCTGGTTTCCCATGATTTAACCGAAGAGATGGCGCTGGAGCGGGCGAAGGTGATCCGGGAAAAGATCAGCCAGCCGTATCAGATTTACGACTCGCTGATCCAGATTGGCGCCTGTATCGGGATTGTGATCTCTGACGGGGAAAGCCGTACCGACTATTTATACAAATGCGCCGACCTGGCGCTGTATGAAGCGAAAAAAGAGGGTTCCGGCAACGTTCAGGTATTCCGTCCCGGACTGCTTCAGCGCCAGCAGGAGAATAAATCCTTTGAAGATGACCTGATGCAGGCGCTGAACAAAGGTGAGTTCAGGGTTTACTACCAGCCGATAGCCGACACCATGAACGGTGAAATCTACGGCTACGAAGCGCTGGTGCGCTGGTTTCATCCGCTGCGCGGCAGCGTCCCGCCGACCGAATTTATTCCGGTAGCGGAAAAGATTGGCCTGATTAATCAATTGGGCGAATGGGTGCTGAGAACCGCCTGCGAAGCGGCCGCCAGCTGGTCGTCGCCGCTCAAAGTGTCGGTTAACGTGTCGCCGGTTCAGTTAATGAACAATTCACTGACCGATACCGTGGTAACCATCTTAAGAACAACCGGGCTGGATCCGTATCGGCTGGATTTGGAAATTACCGAGTCTGACGTCTTTAACGAAAATACCCGTTCTCTCGAGATCCTGAGCCAGCTGCGCGAGCTCGGGGTGCAGATCTCCATTGATGATTTTGGCACCGGCTATTCTTCGCTATCGCGGCTAAGCTACTTCCCGTTCGATAAGATAAAAATCGACCGCTCTTTTGTGATTAACATTCCCGATCAGAAAGATGACCTCGATATCGTGCGGCTGATTATCAGCATGGGTAAAAGCCTGCATATGCGCATCGTGGCCGAAGGTGTCGAAACAGAAGAGCAGCTGGAGTCCTTACGCAAACTAGGCTGTGACCTGGTACAGGGGTATTTAATCGGTAAACCGGGACCGCTCAGTTCACCTGAAAATAAGTAATTTGCCTTTTAATATGGGCGGTTCTAGTTTATCTAAAATCGCCCATATTTATTTTTGAATAGATCTAATCCCTAATGAGTACAATAAGGGGTAGGAAAACGTATCGGTAAAAAATAATACCCGCAATGATTAAAAGGGGTATATCATATGCAACATATTTTCCCATTTTCGACCGTATATGTGGTGCGTTAAGAGAGGCGAAATCATGCAGCGAATCATTATTCCTACCCACTATGTGCATACCCGGAGCACGCCGCTGTGGACGAAGCGGACGGCGCCGGCCTCAATCTGGAAGCGGCATCTGGATGCCGGTACCCGGCAGGGCGTCTATCCGCGCCTGTCGGTGATGCGAGGGGCGATACGCTATCTCGGATATGCCGATGAAACCAGCGCGGAACCGGTGGAAACCCTGACCATTGCCGAAGGTGAATTTGGCGTTTTTCCGCCCGAAAAGTGGCACCGCATCGAGGCGTTAACCGAGGATACCGTATTTAACGTGGACTTTTACGTTGATCCTAAAATTCTTATCGAGGGATAATATGAACAGTGAAAATAAAGGCTATGCGTTAGCGCTGATCAACGGGAATAATAAAGATAAAAAAGAAAAAGTGTATCTTAAGCCGATGGCCCTGTATGTCCCTGATATCGCCACCCAGGCCGTGGCTGAGCTTATTTCCACGCTGTCGGTGGAAAACGCCGGAGGAAAGGGGTTTATATTGACGGTGACCAACAATAATAACGGCGTCTCGGTCGATAGCGAGTTTGCTTCTCTTGCTGAGCTGCAGGATCCGCAGACGGCGGCCGATGCGGTAAAAGATCTGATTAATATTGTCCGCGGCTACGAGTCCGACGAAGAGACTAACGTCTGCGGCTGGTAATCGTTTGCCGACGCAGAATCGTCAGCTGCCGTCTATCGTCAGCTGACGCTGGACGGCTCTCGGTGGCCTGCGTCAGCCGTATCCCGCGGTATTTAGCGGCGCGTAATATGTTTAACATTGTATTTGTTGGTATTCTGGTAAATGTCGGATAAATCAACAATGGTATTGTTATGGGCATAGCTGATCGACTGCACCCGTAGCAGCAGGCTGTTTTGTGGAACCTGTAAGAGCTCTGCTTGCTCCCGTGTGGCCAGAACCGGGGTATAGCTGCGGTGGCTCTCCAGGATGGTGATATTGCACTCTTTCTTGAAATAGTTAAATTTCGATCTTTCCAGATTTCCAACGCTTAGCCAGGGAAAAATCGCCACCGGTATATAGCTGTTCTCAATCAGAATAGGTACGTCGTCAATCATCCGAATGCGTCTGACGTAATAGACCTTCTCTCCCGGCTCAATTTTCAACTGTTGTGCGATAGCCAAAGGCGCATCAAGCATCGTGAACTCAATGACCTTATTGCGATAGTTGGTGACGCCGCCGATGTGCATCTGGTAGTTGAAGCCGTCAAGTTCCCCGCCGCGATAATTGCTCTTACGCGCCACGTATGAACCGCTGCCGTGGCGTTTGACGATCAGCTTCTCACTTTCCAGCAGCGTGAGCGCCTTGCGCAGGGTCATGACGGAGACCTGCAGCTCCCCGGCCAGCGCTTTTTCACTCGGTAGCGCATCTCCCACCTCGAATTCATCGCTATTGATGCGATTTTTTAGCCTGTCTGCGATTGTTTTATATATCACTTATAGATTTCTCGTGGTGTGTTCTGTCAGCGGATTATCATTTTATCTTGTTAATAATTAACATATTTTTGTCATTGCGGGGCGTTGTTTTGTCTCTGTCATCTATTTATCTGCTTTTACTTATATATCTGTTGCCGCAAGAGAGATATGACTTTCATCACAGATGACGATTTCACCGCTCTGAATTATGTCTGCCGGCGCATAGGCTGAAACGCATGTATCGGGCGCTGACGGCCGATGTGCGGGACAGGGGGTGAGGATGATCGGGGTAAAAAAATTACAGGATTTTTCGAAGGCCATGATTGGGCCGGTTTTGTATCTGCCGGTTATTGGTCTGCTGATTGCGTTGTTTAGTATGACAACCAATAAAATCTGGGTCGCGGAAGAGAGCTCGCTTTATCTGCTGGGGAAATACGTTTCCAGCATGCTCTGGGCCATCATGAACAATCTTGGCTTCTTCTTTTGCCTCGGGCTGGCCAGCGGGCTGGCAAAAACCCGAAAAGCGGAAGCGGCTTTTGTTGCCGCAATGACCTGGTTTATGTACCTGGCGGCCAACAATAGCTGGCTTACTCTGACCGGGCGGCTTGTTGAGGGGAGCAGCAACGCGCAGCTTTACGGCAGCGGGCAAACCTTTATTTTTGGCTTCCAGGTCATTGATATGGGCGTGTTTCTTGGCATCATTCTGGGCTGCGCGGTGGCTTTCATTCATAACCGCTTTGTCGATATCGAGTTTCGCGGCGCATTCTCAATTTATGGCAACAGCAAGCTGGTTCTGATCGTAATGATCCCGCTGGTCGGCGTGTTTGCCATCGCCACGGTGTACGTCTGGCCGATTGTTGAACATGGCATATCGGCGCTGACCGGGGTGATGAAAACCTTCGGCGCCGCCGGCGTTTTTCTGTACGGTTTTCTCAATCGTTTTCTTATCCCGACCGGGCTACACCACCTGATTTGGTCGCCCTTTGTCTTTACCTCCATTGGCGGACAGCTGTTGATTGATGGCCAGACGGTGGTGGGGGCAAAACCGATTTTCCTCGCTGAAATTGCCCATAGCGCTGGGCCGTTAAGCGACTCGGCGCGATTTCTCACCTACGGTATGGTGAAAATTTTCGGTACCGCCGGAATGGCCCTGGCCTTTTATACAACCGCCAGGCCGGAAAATAAGCAAAAGTTGAAAATCACGCTGATTCCTTTGATTGTGACTTCATTCCTGGTGGGGATCACCGAACCTTTTGAGTTCTTATTTATCTTTACCGCACCGTTGCTATGGCTGGTTTATTCATTACTGGACGGTTTTTTCCAGATGCTGGCGTGGCTGCTGGATGTGCGGGTCTGCGCCACCAACGGCATTATCGATTTTATTGTTTACAACATTCCGGCGGGAGCGCACCTCACGCGCTGGCCTGTGTTTGTCGCGCTGGGGTTAATGGAAACCGCGACGATGTTTTATATCGGTAAGTTTCTGATTCTGCGTTTCAAAATGCGTACGCCGGGCCAGGAGCAGCAGGGGGAGGGGGCTAACCAACCGGCAAGCGTAAGTGCGCCTGACAGGGCTTCCGGCGAGCAGGTCATTCTGGGCCTTGGCGGCAAAGAAAATGTCTGTTCGGTCGAGAACTGTTTTACGCGGCTTCGGGTTGACGTGCGGGACCCCGCATTAATTCAGGAACAGATTCTGAAGACCAGCGGCGGTACCAGCGTCATTATCAAAGGCAATCACGTTCAGGTTATTTATGGTTTAGGGGTTAATAAAATCCGTAATGCCGTGAATCGCTATTTAGATGTACATGAATAATGAGGTGGAAGATGAAAAATAAATTCGTTGTGACCATAGCCGGCGGCGGCAGTACGTATACCCCAGGGATTGTTATGATGCTGCTGGAAAATATGGACAGGTTTCCGTTAAGCGAAATTCGTCTCTATGATAATCATCACGATCGCCAGCGAGTGATTGGCGAAGCCTGTGCGATTCTGGTGGCTGAACATTATCCGCACGTTGCTTTTAGCTTCACCACCGACCCGCAGGAAGCCTTTACGGGCGTCGATTTCGTGATGGCGCATATTCGCGTCGGCCTCTATGAGATGCGCGAGAAAGACGAGAAAATTCCGCTTAAATATGGCGTGATTGGCCAGGAAACCTGCGGCCCGGGCGGTATCGCTTATGGTATGCGCTCTATCGCCGGCGTCCTTGAGCTGGTTGACTACATGGAAACGTATTCGCCGGGCGCGTGGATGCTCAACTATTCCAATCCGGCGGCGATCGTTGCCGAGGCCACGCGTCGGCTACGCCCGACGGCCAAAATTATTAATATCTGCGATATGCCGGTGGCTATTGAAGGGTTATTCGCCGATATTCTCGGGCTGAAATCGCGTAAAGAGATGAACGTCCGTTATTTTGGCCTCAACCATTTCGGCTGGTGGACCAGCATTACCGATAAGGCCGGCAACGATTTAATGCCGGCGTTAAAAAACCACGTTGCCGAGCTGGGCTATTGCAGTCCGAAAGAGGATTTTCAGCATAAAGCGCCGAGCTGGATTGAGACCTTCAAAAAGGTGAAGGACGTTTTTGCGCTGGATACCGATACGTTACCCAATACTTATCTGAAGTACTATTTTTATGCCGACTATGAGGTTGCCCATTCAGACCCTGACTTTACTCGCGCCAATGAAGTGATGGCGGGGAGAGAGAAGGAGGTGTTTGATATGGCCAGAGAGATCGTCGCCCGGCAAAGTGCCAAAGAGGCGCATTTCCATGCCGGGGCGCATGCGACCTTTATCGTCGACCTCGCCTGCGCCATCGCCTTTAACACCCAGGAGAGAATGCTGCTGATTGTGGAAAACAACGGCGCTATCGCGAATTTTGACGATACCGCGATGGTTGAAGTGCCTTGCCTGGTGGGCGTTAATGGCCCCGAGCCGCTGGCGATGGGTAAGATCCCGCTGTTTCAAAAGGGGATGATGGAGCAGCAGGTGGCGGTTGAAAAACTGGTGGTCGATGCCTGGGTTGAAGGAAGCTATCAGAAGCTCTGGCAGGCGATGACCCTGTCCAAAACGGTACCCAGCGCTTCGGTCGCAAAAGCTATCCTTGATGAACTGATCGTCGCCAACCGTGGCTACTGGCCGGAGCTGCGCTGAAGTGTCGCCAATGCCCGATGTTTTCCATCGGGCGTTACCGGTACCGCGATGGCGGCGCGATGCTCCGCCTCGCCCGAAAGCGGCTGAAGAAGCTCCGCCACGTTCTCCCTGCCAACCGGCGCCGAGAGGTAGTTGCCCTGAAAGCGGTCGACTCCCAGCGCCTGCAGTTTGTTGAATTTCTCCATGCTATCTACGCCTTCGGCAATACAGCGGCTGCCGGTCAGCTGGCAGTAGAAGATAAGGCTTCTGATCAGCGCCAGCGCGTGCGGATCGTGCTGCATATCGTTGACGATGCTCATATCCAGCTTGTAAGCGCAGAATCTCATCGTGCGCACCGGAAACATCACGCTGCTTTGCGAGAAGCAGTCATCAAGCATGATAGGGAAGCCGCGCTTTTGCAGGCGGGCGATATTTTCGGCGATTTTGCCGTGACCGTTGAGGTCGGTATTTTCAGCAAACTCCAGCACCAGCCTCTGCGACCTGTGCGGCTGACGCAGCTGCTGGCGCGCGGTTTCCATCATGCGAAGCAGGTTCTCGTTGCCGGCGACGGCGGCGGGAATATTCACGGCGAAATAACACTCGCCGGAATGCTGATTAATATTCTGCACCGCTTCCTGAAGGACAAACGCGGTGAGCACCAGCCAGGCATATTCCGAGCGTATTTGCGGTAAAAAATCGCCGGCAGCCAGCACGCTGCCGTTTCGGTTCCAGCGGGAGAGGATCTCCATTCCCTTTACCTGCTGGTGTTCATCGGTAATGGGCTGAAATACCGGAAAAATCTGTCGGCTGTGGATCGCATGGACAAGTTCACGCTCGAAAGCGGAAAGGGCGGCGATGCTCTCGCTTTTCTGGTCTCTTATCTGGCTGCCGGGAAAGCGGGCGGCCATTTCAGGGTGGTGTTCCACCATTTTTTTTAATCCTGCGGTTCTTTGATTGTAGAGCGTCTTGTGGCTGATGCCGCGGCGTTGAGCCTGAGCGCTGGCGCGGTAGCCGCAGAGTAAACCGAGGATAGCGTCCAGCTCCGGCCGGGTGATCCCGGCGGGGCGCTTGCCGAGCGCTCGCGTTTCATCCTCTGCCAGTTGCTCAAGAGAGGGGTATTCTTCGAGCACGGCGTCGCGCAGCAGCGCCGCCAGGCAGGGGACCGGCAAATCGGAAGCGGCGGCCCGTACGGCGGTAAGCAAACGCCGGTCTGCGACCTGATGCACCAGGGTGGGCCACAGCCAGCTTGCCGGGCTGCGGCTCAGGAACAGCATGGGCAGCGGCGTGGGGGACCGCGCCAGCAGCGCGGCGGCCCGCTTCAGGGTTGCCAGTAGCCCGGCGGGGCCTTCCGGGAGAAACACCACCACGCGGCGAACGCCGGCAGGCAGGGGCGGCGTCTCCGGGGGCAGCACAACGGGCCTGGCTCCTCCCTTCGCTATTATCCCGCTCAGCCCCTCGGCAGCCAGCGAACAGGGCGACAGGATAGCGACGAGCGGCTGCCCGCCGCCGGGGGGCGGGAGATTATTCGTAAACAAAAGTCACTCCGATAATCGACTGCACGTTACCCGCGGTCACCTGCCCGCTGGTGCGCGCGTAGTTGGCGGTTAATCCGAGGCTGACCGCCGAGGTGCCTACGTTGCCTAACGACACCGTACTGTTGGCGGGTACGACGCTACCGTTGCGCGTCAGCTGAACGCCCACCCCCTGGGCAGGGGACGCTGAGGCGGTATTGGTAAATATCGAGTTGCCCGCGTTCTCCGTGGTGCCGGAGAGGTAATAGCCGAGATTCTGGTTTTGCGCGCAGTAAACCGTCAGCGGAATGGCGGCGGATGCGGGATATTCCGGCAGCGTCACCGTCACATCGCGAGCAGAAACGTCGCAGCCGCCGGTTGGCACCACGACGTTGTTGTTGGCGTAAATGTTCCACACGAACTGGAAGTCGTCGTTATCCTTGTTGTTGGTCTGACGCAGGATCAGGACCGCGATCAACGACCCGGCGGAAATGGCGACGCCGCCTGCGCTACTGACGGGCGTCAGATAGAGGACGGTAGGCCAGGGGCTATCAACAATGGAGCTATAGGTCATACGCGCCGTTTCGCTGGTGGTTGGAAACGGGTAGCTGATGCCGTTATACCTGACGGTGCCGGAAAAGCTCGACAGCACCCCGCCGTAGGCCGAGCCGCGCTGCAGCGTTACGTAGTCGATCATGGAATCCGGAAAGTCGTTATGACAGAAAATCTGCGTCGAGAGATCCACTACCAGGTTCTGCCCGACGCTGACCGCCGGCGCGAGGTTCACGTAAACATTCGCCGATCCGCCACCGATGGGGATTGTCACCCCGGCGGCGGTTTTACAGGCGAACGACCAGGCGTTAAGCGACCAGCCCGCCAGCAGCAGCGTTAACAGCAGGGTGATTATCTTTTTCATTACTCTGTTCTCCTGGCTCAGGCGTAGGTATAGGTGACGTTAATCACCGCCTGAATAGTTCCTTGCGTCGCACCGCCGTTGACCGTCAGCGCTCTGACCTGTAGCGGGAAGCTGGCGGACTGGGTGGCGTCGTCGACCTGTACCTCTTTTCTCGCGCCGGTGTTCAGCGTGGTGCCGCCCTCATCCTGCAGCTCAAGCTGGATGTTGCCGGCGGTACCCTGGTTCTTGTAATAGCCGGTGGCGTCCGCCGTACCGCTGAAGCTGGCGGTGACCCGCGACGTGCCGACCGGGCAGTTGCTCAGGGTGAGCGCCACGCTGTGCCAGGGCGAAGCGGCGCCGGCGGAGACCAGGCTAAAGGTATAGAGATCGCCGAGATCGACGGTGGCGTTAACGGTGGAAACGGTACAGGGTTTGGCCACCACTTTGCCGTTAACGGTAATGGTGACGTCGGCGGCCTGTAGCGTCGGGGAGGACGCCGCCAGCATCGCGGCCAGCAGCCATCCGGAATAGGTCGGGTTCATCAGCGCCTCCGGTTACTGAAATTCAAGCGTGAATGTTGCGGTTGCATTAACGTGTCCGGCGGTCACCGGTACCCGGGTGGCCATCAGCCGGGCGTAAAAGTTCAGCGTGTTGGTCTGGCCGGGGGTCAGCGTGGTCCAGGGGATCGCAGACGACGCGGCATTGAGCGGCAGCGCCGTCTGCTGCGCGTCAAGGATCTGCACGCCCATCCCTGCCGCCGCTGAGGCGCCGCCGTCGAGCTGTAACAGGTCGGTATTGATGCTGTCGGCAACGCCAACAAAGCCGACCTTCACCGCGGTAACCGAGCTGCCGCAGGGCGACAGCACGATACGAAACGGCACCAGCGGCGTGGTCGCCCCAACCGCATGGAACTGCTTCGCGGCGTTATCCATCAGGTCGACGGTAAAATCTTTCGACTCGCCCGCCACGGCGCAGGCGTTATCCCGAACGTAGCCGCTGATGGTGATGGTGCTGTCCGCCGCGCTGGCATTGTTGACCGCCAGCGATACGAGGGCGCTCAGCAGATACAGGGTTTTTCTCATCATGGTCTCCTTAGCGGCACTCGGCGGACAGCGGGATCAGCATCTGGTTCTGTTTTTCCGGCGGCAGGCTGTAGTCAGCCTCGCAGCTGGCGTTCGGACCTTCGCCCCATTTCGCCCGCACTTTGCCCGCCAGGGGCATCCCGCTCAGGTAGACCTGGCCGTTATCGGCGACGATGCTGCTGGCCTGGCTGCCGTCAGAAGTCACCAGCGCGCCGAAGGGAACCGGCTTACCGTTGTAGATGAGAGACATCAGCAGCTTGAGCCCGACGTGGGCCTTAAACTCCGCGCGGACAATCGCGCCGTGGGTCGGCACCACGCTGGCCACCGCATCGTCCAGGTCGACGTTATCGGCCAGGCTGTTGGTGTCCAGCGCCACCCGGTTTTCCCGGTATTCGGTGGCGTAGGGCAGCACGGCGTAGCCGCGCCAGTCGGTCTGAACCCCGGTCTGGTTTTCCACTTTGACGTTGTCTGCGCCGGGGGCTTTGATCAGCACCACCGTGTCGTTCATCGGCTGGCTCAGCGTGACGCCGTCGGCGTGGGCCAGCACGCCGCCGCTCAGGCCGTAGTACAGCTGTTTGATGCCGTCGCTGCGGCTGTAGCCGACGTTGGCGTTGCCGTAGCCGCCGCGGTAGTTCAGCGCCGCGTAGCCGGTGCCTCCGCTGTTGCCCTCACCGCCGCCGGCGTAGCCGGTCTGCATGCTGTAGCTCAGGTTGTTGCCCTCCAGCAGCGTGCCGTACAGCCCGGCGAGGCTGGTGGTTCTGCCGTTCAGATCGTTGGACATGCTGTAGCTGGCGCTGGCGTGGCGCCAGGCCGATTTGCTGTCGGAACGCAGCCAGTGGCTGAACGGAATATTGACGTTGACCGCCAGCATCTGGTCGCGCCCCTGCTGCCAGGCGTTTTTGGTCAGGCTGTAGCTGAGCGTCCAGTTGATATCGTCGATGGCGGCGTTGAGTCCTGCCTGAAGCTGCTGATCGGCCTTGCCGGTGCCCCAGTAGGTCTGGTGGCTGCCGCTCAGGTAGAGCGTGGCGGTGCGCCCCAGCTGCTGGGTGACGCTAAGCTGCACTTTGCCGCGCTTGTTGTAAGCGAGGTTGTAGTAGTCGGTGAATTTAGGCTTCACTTCAATCACCCCGTCCTGGGTCTCGACGTTGTAGCCGCTCATCCGGCTGTAGGTGGTATCGGCGAAGCTGAAGTAGCCGCGCGTCGAGTAGCGGTAGCCCACCAGCTGAATATTGGTGCCGGTATCCGTCAGCGACTTGTTATAGAGGAAACGCACCGACTGCCCCTGATGCTCGCTGTCATCGGGCAGGGTGGCGTTGGCCTGGGTGATATCCAGCGACAGCGCGCCCAGGTCACCCATGTTTTTCCCCACGCCGAGGTTAAAGGCGCGGTAGCGGTCCGCCAGCTGGGTGCCGCCGTACAGCGTCCAGCCCGCCGGAAGGCCGTGCAGCAGGGTGCCCTGGAAGAACTTCGGTTTCTCCTGCTGATTGCTGCCGCTGCGGTACTCACCGGCGGTAACGGCATAGCGGGTATGGCCCTCGCGCTGGAGCACCGGAACGGACGAGTAGGGGACGGTGAACACCTGGCTGCTGCCGTCGGCCTCTTTGATGGTCACCTGCAGGTCGCCGCCGTTGCCTGCGGCGTAGAGATCGTTGATGGTAAACGGGCCGGGCGGCACCGTGCTCTGGTAGATCTCATAGCCGTTCTGTTTGACCGATACCTGAGCCGTGCCCCGGGCAATCCCGTGAATGACCGGGGCGAACCCCTTCTGGCTGTCCGGCAGCATATTGTCGTCGGAAGCTAGCTGCGCGCCGCGGAAGTTAATGCCGTCAAAGACGTCGCCGTTGGTGTAGCTATCGCCCAGCGTGAGGCGCGAACGCAGTAGCGTAATATCACGCTCAAGCCACGAGTTGATATGCTGCCATTTGTTTTCATTGGTCGTCGAACTGCCGCTGCTGCTGTAGCTCCAGGTGGTGTTGTCGCGCAGGCGCCAGGCGCCGAGGTTCAGCCCGCTCTGCAGGTTCAGGTACGCGTAGTTGCTGCTGCCGCCGACGTCGTTGTGCACGTTGTTGCCGGTGAAGTTGTAGTTCAGTAGCCCGGCGTTAATTCCGTGGTCCCAGAGCTCAGGCGGAATATAGCCGCGGGCGCGGTTGCCCATAAACGCCTGGGGCACGGTCAGATACAGCCGCTGCTGCCCGGCATCAAAGCGGGTGGTGGCGTCTTTGATCATCTCGGTTAGCGGTACGCAGGCATCCGCCGCCAGCACGTCGATTCCGGCAATGGCCGCGGTATTCACGCCCATGCTGGCCAGCTGTCCGCGGGTCAGGCAGGGGGCCAGCCCGTGGCCCTTTTCAGCGGCATTAAAGGTGATATCGCGGGTGGTCATATACCCGTCATTCAGGTAGATATCCGCGCGATAGGTACCCGGCGGCAGCTCCTGGCCCTTTTCAAAACCGGACAGATCCGCCACGGCGGCGGGATCGTCCGCCAGAAAGCGTGGGTTGAAATAGAGCTCCGCCTGCGCGTAAAAAGCCGGTGAGGAAAGTAAAAGGGCAAGGGGGATCTGCGCGAATACGCGAGCAGATCCTGGAGTCATTCGCCGGGAGCCCAAGTGGTCGAGTCCATATTTCAGATGTGACATAGTCCCTCCGGTCCAAAGTCGCCCGGCCATCGTTATTTTTTTCGTTCAGGGGGAGAGCGCTGCTCCCCGGTCAGTTACTGCATGACGCCTTTCATACGCGGGGTGAGTGCGCCGTAGTCGTTAATCGTCCGGTATGTAATCTCGCGACCTGCATCGGACGGTAAACTGACGCTGGCTTCGCCCATCGGCGGGACCAGCGCATTTTTCAGCACCCGGGTTCCGGCGTTGAGCTCGGTGACCGTCTGGTAATAAGGGGTTGGGTTAATCAGCGTGAGTGAGCTTCCGCTGCGGCGGAACTTCAGCTTTTCCGCGGCCTGATCCGGCGGTAGCGCCAGTTTGGCCGGGCGGTAATAAAGCTTGATACGGCTGATAATCGCCAGCTGTAGCGTGTTTTCGCTGAGCTTTGATTTATCCATCGATGGGATTGCTTTGACGTTCATCCAGAACAGCGTTTCCCGGTCCTGCGGCAGCCGGCCATTGGTGGCATCGAGGATGCGCAGAGTATTCTCTTTCTTCCCCTGCATGGCGAACAGCGGCGGGGTAATGACAAAGCTCCCGTCTTTCGCGCCATCGGCGTTCTCTACCCATGACTGGATCAGATAGGTGCTGTCGTCGTTATTGGTCACCGCCAGCTGAGCCTGTTTTTGCCCGGCCGGATAAATCACGCGGGTCGCGCCCAGCGCCACGCCGGCCTGTGCCTGAGCGGTAAAACCGGCGGTAGAGAGCAGCAGGAGTCCTGCCAGTAAACCGCGCATCCCGCGCGTGGTAGCCCGTCTATTTTTCATGCTTATCTCTTTCTTTCTCACGGTGAATTCCTGTTACCGGCGCTGATTACTGGTAGGTCAGGGAGAACCAGGCCTGAGCATTTGCCGCTCCTCCGGTGACCTGATTCCCGGTGGAACGATATTTGGCGACAAAATGCAGCGTCGTTGGCCCCGTGTGCAGCTGCGTCCATGCCCCTGCGGGCGCATTGAGCGGGATCTGACTGCCGGTTTTATCAAACAGGGCAACGCCAATGCCGGTCGCGATCCCCGGACCCTCGCCAACCGAGAGGACGTCCGGATTTTTACCATCGGCGACGCCGTGAAACGCCACGCCAACGCGCTGGCTCACGGCGGTACTGCACTCCTGCAGGTGAATATCGAAGGGGACGGGGTTGGTGTCCTCCCCGGCCGAATGAAACCGATTGCTGCTGATTTGCCCCATCTTGACCGTCATCTGCCGGTCGCCCGCTTCAACGCGGCAGGACTCGGCAATGACTATCCCCTGAAAGCGCATGTTCCCGCCGGGCAGCATGGTGTCCCACTGGTTTCCTGCCAGCGCCAGCGGTGGGAGCAATAAAATCAACAGACCAGACTTCATTCTTTGCATCGTTATCACCCTTACTCTTATTCGGATAACGGGCCGTCCTGGCCCGACGCGCTTCCCTGCCTGATGAAAAAATTACTCGTACTGCACTTTAAAGGTGGCGTCAGCGTTAGCGGTACCGGCAGTGGCTGCGGCAGTCGCGTAGTAGCGAGCCTGGAACGGGATAACGTTGGTGCCATCGTTCAGCGTGGTTTGCGCGCCGAAGGCGGCGCCATCCAGCGCCAGCGGGGTACCGGTACGGTCAAGGATCTGTACGCCGACGTTAGTCGCGCCGCCCGCGGCGGAGTTCTGCAGGGCCAGTACCGTTGGGTTGGCGCTGTCAATCGCCGTGCCGGTAAACGCGACGGAGGCTTTGGTGGCAACGGTGGTATCACAATCATTCAGCTGGATATTGAAGCCGACAGCCGTGCTGGTGTTGCCTGCGGTCGCCAGCTTTGCAGAACGAACCTGGCCTAACTGAACGGTCTGGTCGATAGAACCGGCATCAACCGCGCAGGCCGCGTTAACCACTTCCCCTTTAAAATGCACCGTACCGCCGTTCACCGTAACGGTATCGGCCAGAGCCGCAGCAGAACTCAGGGACAGTGCTGAAATAACGATAAGTGCTAATTTGTTCATGATAAAACTCCTGTTTATGAATAATCCTGAAGCTATGCTTCACTTAAAAAAACATTTATTGTTGAAAAATAACTTTTGAAACGTAATCCTGTTTTTACAACCTAATTTATTCATCAGGTTGCGGCGGTGCGTATAAATAGTCTTAAGTTTCACGCCAAACTCTTCTGCGATCTCCTGGTTGCTTTCCCCTCTGCTTAACATGCTTAACATCTGCTTTTCACGCAGGCTTAGCCGGTACTTTGTATGATAGTTTCCTGAAGTTTCTTTCTTTAAAAAGAAATTCAGGATGCTTCTGGTATTACTTTTTTTGTCCAGTACGGTTATTTTTTCAAATAGCTCGGACTTATAAAAAGCTAAGTCGCTGGAGGCGAAGGCAACAATGTTTTTATTTGAAAAATAAATCCACTCCGAACCCGAAAGGTCGTTAGAGTCCAAATCTATAATCAAAAAGAAATTGTCAATAAACTCTACTCCAAGCAGTTCAATCAGGCCCAGAGTGAAATATTTATCCTTAGATAAAATATTAGTTGATAGATTCATATCTGAACGCGATCTCATCCTTGGGTTGACCTTTAACTCATCGTTAATAAAACCATTCAGCGAATTGAGAGTAATCTAACATCACCCGTCTCAATGAGGCATGCAGCTGAGGCTCTAAAAGATGTAACCACTACAAAGTTATCATTTTGTGGGTGTTTTGTTTGTGATTTTCATTGTAAATGGCGTTAAAGGTTTATAATTTGTTTTTTTATAGGTTTTTGTAAATTAAAAATGATAGGGTTGAGTTATCATTAAGCTCTGAACAATAGGCACACTCTTTGTATTGGAATTTTCTTAGGGAACATTCCTTGATAAACGTCTGACATCTTTATCTTTAGCCAATCAGATTTCTTTTTATCTGCCTGTGTATATCCCTATAGAGGTGTCCGGATTCTCGCTTTTACGCTGTCTTCAGGACGCTAATTCAGGCGGTGAAAATATCATCCCTGGTCATTTCATGTATCAGGTAGTTAATTGCGTGATGGTATTATTTAATCATCATTTATCTCCTCGGTTCTCACAGCTTCAGGACGCGTTCAGCTCATACATCCCGAATGATGTTCTGGTGGTCTATATTGTTTCAGGCGCAAGGTTAGCTCAGATGGGCCTGGTTACGCCGTGTGTTTCGATGAAGGCAATAATAGCATTGTGTTTTTTTTTAGTTATATGTATTCTCTTTTATTGGTTTTTAGGTGTTAAAGTTCAATTTACAATAAAGTTAAGGTTATTATCAGTATAAAATACTGCGCATGTGCCTGATGTGCGGATTGTGTGCGACTGAGGATTATTTGTAAGGCTGGTTTATGATCTACAAAATTCAAGGAACGATCCATTTCAGGAGCGATGACGGGCTGATATGGCTCGATGAAGACTCATGCGTCACGCTGACAGCCACCACAAGCCGCCTGCTTAAGTTCCTTTTAGACCACAGGGAGCATGTGGTTTACAGGAACGAGATACTTGAAAAAGTCTGGGATGCGCATGGGCTGCGGACCTCTAGCCATAGCCTCAATAAATATATTTCTGACCTGAGAGCCATCTTCAGGAATATGGGCTGTGTCGAGGAGATTATCGTTACCGTGCCCCGGGTTGGGTTTATGGTGTCCGCGAGCATACTGATTGAGAGGGTGGATAATTCAGCCCCCGTCATACGTAATGAAAACGATGCGGAAGCTATTGCGTTAAGCAGCAGCGGCTGTACACATAAGGGAACACGTAAATTTTCTGCGGGATGGGCAAAAAAGTCTGGCTATGCGCTGCTTGCGCTATTTGTGTTGGTTATCCTTTTCTGGAGCGTGAGTGCCGACCGATATCGCCTGATTTTTGCGGCCGGCCAGGATGAAGGCTATTATCTGGGAAGCATTGATTCTTGCCCGGTCAGAACTTTTAACGCCATACCGAATGAGCAACAGCAAAAGATGATGGTTCTGGTCCGCCAGCTGATCGCAAAGCAGAAAATGGTGTGCTTAGGCAACAGCGTTTTTTACTTTAATATTTCGGAATCTGTATTAAAAGCCAATGAGGGAAGGATTTTTTTGGCCCACTGTATCTACTCAAAAATAAAACCAGGTGCGCTGTATTCATGTGAGAACTACTATAGGCCTGATTATGAAATTCCTGAATAACGTTAAGGTAAAGCGCGTTTATGTTCTGTTGTCAATTTTATTTGCTGTTTTTGTTTGCGGCTGGCTGATAAATCATTTTCATCAGCAAAACGATTTTGATTGTTCCGCAAATTTGCGAATTGAATCGGGCTCATTTGGCTTTGATGCAAACTTTAAAACTTTCTTGCTGATGCGGGGAAATAACAGCGGCTATTTTGACGTTTCCGGAAAAGTGATAGTCGATAACGTCAAGTACAATGTCGAAAGATCGTATCATTTCATCTATGCAAAGAAAGCTAATAACATTTACCACTTAACCCAAACGACCATCTCGAAGCGGAAAGCCGACAATATGATCGAGGGAATGATGCAAAAAGTCTTTTTTAGCCCCGATCCGGACTCGGGACGCTATATTAAGATACAAAAGATGAAAAATGGCTGGATCGTCCGCAGCCTGTACTCACCCTCGTTTATTTGCGTAAACAATTGATATTAATAAGTTATGGGGTTTTTCCTCTGTTACAGCCAGAGGAGTGAGGCGGGTGCAGAACGCGTGCGGGGGGTTACTAAAGAAGACGATCTGGCTGAAATGAGAGAGTAAGAAAGCAAAAAGCCCGCTCGAAAGCAGGCTTCTTAAATTTGGCTCCTCTGACTGGACTCGAACCAGTGACATACGGATTAACAGTCCGCCGTTCTACCGACTGAACTACAGAGGAATCGTGTGAACGGGGCGCATATTAACGATGACCATCCCCCTTGTCAAAGCCTGAATCACCTTAACTTGTTCGTTTGCTGACAATTTCAGCAGAGTGCCTGTTTTTACGGCATTGCGCCGCCGGATGCACCGTTGCGGTGCATTTATACCCCTAATGGGGCATACCGCAATCCGCTTACCGGGCAACAAAATCGCGGTTTGCTATCAGTATCCCTTATTACGCGGCCTGCAGCGGCATTTGCGTCCCTGCAAAAAAGCTGGCAAGCAAATTGCAAAACCTTCTGCATCTAAACGGCCAGTGTTGGTACTGGTGTTCCTTACAGGAGGCAAAATGAACTTAAGACGACTGAAGTATTTTGTGAAAATCGTCGATATCGGCAGTCTGACCCAGGCCGCTGAAGTCTTGCACATCGCACAACCGGCGCTGAGCCAGCAGGTTGCGACCCTGGAAGGCGAGCTGGACCAGCAGCTGTTGATCCGCACCAAGCGTGGCGTGACGCCGACCGAAGCGGGCAAGATCCTTTACACCCACGCCCGGACTATCCTGCGCCAGTGCGAGCAGGCGCAGCTGGCGGTTAACAACGTCGGTCAGACGCTAAGCGGCCAGGTGTCAATTGGGCTGGCCCCGGGCACGGCGGCTTCGGCCATTACCATGCCGCTGCTGCAAACGGTGCGTAACGAGCTGCCGGAAGTTATGGTCTATCTGCAGGAAAGCAGCGGAACGATCCTCAACGAGAAGCTTATCGACGGTCAGCTGGATATGGCCGTGCTCTATGAACGTTCTCCGGTCGCCGGGATCGTCAGTCAGCCGCTGCTGAAGGAAGATCTCTACCTGGTCGGAACCCGGGATTGCCCGGGGCAGAGCGTGGATTTGACGGCGGTTGCGGAAATGAATCTGTTCCTGCCGCGTGATTACAGCGCCGTTCGCGCAAGGGTCACCGAAGCCTTCACTCTGCGTCGACTGTCGGCAAAAATTATCGGCGAAATTGAATCCATTACCACCCTGACGGCGGCTATTGCCAGCGGCATGGGCGTCACCGTTCTGCCTGAGTCCGCCGCCCGTTCGCTGTGCAGCGCGGCGAATGGCTGGATGGCGCGCATCAGCACGCCGTCAATGAGCCTGTCGCTGTCGGTCAATATGTCGGCACGCGGCAGTCTGTCGCCGCAGGCGCAGGCGGTTAAGGAAATTTTAATGTCGCTGGTGAGCCGTCCGTCGCTGGAAAACCGTGAATTATTGTTAGTAAGTTAGGCTATATTCCTGAATGGAATAAGTTGCTGGTTTTTATTATTTGTTAGCAGGGACAACAGACTTTAACAATAGTGCATATGTTATGTCTGATAGCCCGGAGGAAAGGGTGAACTTCCAGCAACTCAAAATTATTCGTGAAGCGGCCCGTCAGGATTACAACCTGACGGAAGTCGCCAATATGCTCTATACATCGCAATCGGGCGTCAGCCGTCATATTCGTGAACTGGAAGAAGAGCTGGGGATCGAGATTTTTATCCGCCGCGGCAAACGCCTGCTGGGGATGACGGAGCCGGGCAAAGCGTTGCTGTCGATTGCCGAGCGTATTCTGAATGAAGCCAGCAACGTTCGTCGCCTGGCGGACCTTTTTACCAACGATGCGTCCGGCGTCTTAACCATCGCCACCACCCACACCCAGGCGCGCTATAGCCTGCCGCCGGTGATCAAAGCCTTCCGCGAACTCTTTTCCGACGTGCGTCTTGAATTAGTTCAGGGGACGCCGCAGGAAATTGAAGCGCTGCTGCACAACGGCGGCGCGGATATCGGCATCGCCAGCGAGCGCTTGAGCAACGACCCGACGCTGGTGGCTTTCCCCTGGTTCCGCTGGCACCACAGCCTGCTGGTCCCCAAAGATCACCCGCTGACCCAGGTGACGCCGTTAACCCTCGATGCCATCGCCCGCTGGCCGCTCATTACCTATCGCCAGGGGATTACCGGGCGTTCACGTATTGACGAAGCCTTTAACCGTAAAGGGCTGATGCCGGATATCGTATTAAGCGCTCAGGACTCCGACGTTATCAAAACCTACGTCGAGCTGGGGCTGGGCGTAGGGCTGGTGGCGGAACAGTCAGGCGACGCGCGGGAATCTGATACCTTTACGCGTCTCGATACCCGCCATCTGTTCGATGCCAATACCGTCTGGCTGGGCCTGAAGCGCGGTCAGCTGCAGCGAAATTACGTCTGGCGCTTTATTGAACTGTGTAACGCAGGGCTGTCGCTGGAGGAAATTAAACGTCAGGCGATGGAGCCGGAAGAGGCCGCAATCGATTATCAGATTTAGCAGGATGATAAATCAGATATGAGAGAGTAAACGAAGCTATAATTTATTCACGATTATCGCCACAAAGGAAGGGAAATTGTGCGGCGTGTGAAACTGCTTTGTTCTCTTATTATGATCCTCACCAGCCAGAGCGCTCTGGCGGTGAGCTACCCGTTGCCGCCGGAAGGAAGCCGCCTGGTGGGCAGCCCGCTGACCATCACCATTCCGCAACACAATACCCAGCCGCTGGAGGCCTTCGCCGCTCAGTACGGTCAGGGCCTGAGCAATATGCTCGAGGCCAACCCCGGCGTCGACGTGTACCTGCCGAAGTCGGGCTCCACGCTGGTGGTCCCGCAGCAGCTTATCCTGCCCGCCACGGTTCGCAACGGGATCGTGATCAACGTGGCTGAAATGCGTCTCTACTACTATCCGCCCGATGGCACAACGGTTGACGTTCTGCCGATTGGTATTGGCCAGGCAGGACGCGAAACCCCGCGTAACTGGGTCACCGCCGTGGAGCGTAAGCAGGAGGCGCCGACCTGGACGCCCACCGCCAATACCCGTCGTGAATACGCCAGCCGTGGCGAAAGCCTGCCCGCGTTTGTGCCCGCAGGGCCGGATAATCCCATGGGCCTGTACGCGATTTACATCGGCAGGCTCTACGCGATCCACGGCACCAACGCCAATTTCGGCATTGGCCTGCGCGTGAGCCAGGGCTGCATCCGCCTGCGTAACGACGACATCAAATACCTGTTTGATACCGTTCCGGTTGGGACGCGCGTGCAAATCATCGACCAGCCGGTGAAGTATACCGCCGAGCCGGACGGCAGCCTCTGGGTTGAAGTTCACGAACCGTTGTCGCGTAACCGCGCGGAGTATGAATCGGACCGGAAGGTGCCGCTCCCCATCACGCCGGCGATTCAGGCCTTTGTGAAGGGCGAGGGGGTGGATGTGAATCACGCGGAGCAGGCGCTTGAACGCCGTTCAGGGATGCCGGTGGAGATTGGTCGTGCAGCACTGCACGCCGGTAGCGGTTTTTAACCCTTTCCCTCACGCCAGGCGATTTCTTCCATCAGGATAACGCGCCCGCGGTTGCCGGGCGCTATCGGTTGCCGTGGCGATTCACGTTCAGGGTTTAGCTTCATCGCATTGAGCTGATGCTTTAGCTAAAGGGATGTTTTTTAAAGGCGCTATGGGTTTCAAATAATTCAGCAACGGACCGGATATGATTAAAGTCTCCCGCATGAACCACGTGAGGGATCGTTGACTGAATAAAGGTCCAGATAACCGTACTTGTTACGGCCACCTGATCGGGAACCGCGGCCGCCGGACGCTCCTCCAGTAGCCTGTTCCACTCCGTGCAGGCTGCCAGCAGCTGAGTCGTGATGCGCGCTATCCACGGATTATGCTGCTTTTCCGCCGGGCGCAGATTGTGTTCATAGACATTTTGTACCGCCTTTTCACCCGCGGCGAGAATAAAGCCCAGCGTTTGCAGATCGCTTGCCAGCGCGTCCGGCGCGACCGGCAGCAGCTTGCGCCCCGGGGCTGCCTGGGCTTCAAAATAAGAGAGTATCAGCGACGAATCCATCAGGCGAATTCCGTTATCCAGCACCAGCGTCGGCGCTTTGACCGCAGGGTTTATCCTGGAAAAGGCTTCAAAGCTGCTGAATACGGACAGCGGGTGACTTGCAAACTCGACGCCGTAGAGTTCAAGGGAAATCGCCACGCGCCTTACATAAGGCGAATCCATCATGCCAATAAGCTTCATCATGATTCCTGTTTTCCTGTGCTGGTGAAATAGGCTGGGGTTAATGCTTCATTGCCGGCGGTGAAGAAACAGTACAGTAAATTCGTCATGGCGAATATCTTCAGTATCTTACGGGTTGGGTTAGTATTACTGACAGATTGTGGGTCACGTTTTACGCGTCAGGTTGTGGGAGCGGTAACATGGCGGATTTTCCCCCTATTGCGAGTTTACGTAGTTTTGAAGCCGTGGCGCGTCTTGGCAGCGTGACGCTGGCGGCGAAAGAGCTACACGTTACGCATTCAGCCATCAGCCAGCAGATTAAAGTGCTGGAGGAGATGGTCGGCCTCAAGCTGTTTATCCGTCACGGCCGCGGCGTGCAAATTAATGAAGAAGGGCGGCTCTATGCCTTACAGGTCCGCGAGGCTTTGCACCATATTGCTGATGCCACCCGGCTGGTGCAGGTCAACCCCCGCCGGCAGGAGCTGACCCTGGCGATGGTGCCCTCGTTCGGCTGCCACTGGTTGTTGCCTCGCCT
Organism: Klebsiella michiganensis; assembly: GCF_015139575.1. GTDB lineage: Bacteria > Pseudomonadota > Gammaproteobacteria > Enterobacterales > Enterobacteriaceae > Klebsiella > Klebsiella michiganensis. The sequence goes on from NZ_AP022547.1 coordinate 2,023,194, forward strand.
GGAACGGTTTCGGGAGAAATACCCCCATATCTCGCTGCGAATACAGGCGAGCCTGGCGATAACCAGCATGCAGCAGGAAGGGGCGGATTTGGCTATACGCATGGGAAAAGGCGACTGGGAAGGAACGGAGAGCCATTACCTTTTCTCCGATCAGCTTATCGTTGTGGCCGCGCCAACCTATAACGGCGGCGTGCTCCCCCGTACGCCGTCAGAGATAGCGAAGAGCAACATTATCTTTTCCATGGAGTCGTGGAAAGCATGGTGTATCAACGCGGGGCTTGAAAGAGAGATTGTGCCAGGCGGTTTGTGCATCAACGACTCGAACCTGGTGCTGGAGGCAGTCCGGCTCGGTAAAGGTATCGCGCTGGAACGCCGCTCTTTAGTCCAGGATGCGCTCTCCAGGGGTGAACTGGTACAGCTTACGTCTTTCACCGCCCCTTATCCGTGGCCTTACTGGCTGGTTTCATCGCAGGGCGCAGAGCAGAAAAACGAAGCCGTTCTATTTAAGGCCTGGCTTGATGAGGAGGTTACCGCATGGCGCCAGCAAACTGGCGCGGTGGAGGAGAAATGTGCGCGAGACGGTAAACCTTAGCTCCCACCGGAAAGGCGGGAGAATTTATAGCAGGATGTTACTTATCGATTAAATGAAAATCACCCTGGGTATATCTTAATCCGTGAATATTGTCAGGGGTAAAGATACGATCGATGAGTTTAATATCAACATCGGAAATAGCCAGGCTGGCCGCGCCGGCATTATCCTGCAAATGCGCGATTTGGCGCGCGCCGGGAATGGGGACAATATCATCGCCTTTACTCATCACCCACGCGAGAGCGAGCTGGGCCAGGGTACAGCGATATTTATCGGCCACATCCCGCAGCTGGCTGAGTAGCTGCTGGTTTTTCCGCATGGCATCGTGCTGGAAGCGAGGAAGATTGCGCCGAAAATCATCCTCGGCGAAGCCGGACCGATCGGTGATTTTGCCGGTTAAGAATCCACGACCCAGCGGGCTATAGGGCACAAAACCTACCCCTAATTCGCGGCAAGTTTTGAGAATGTTTTCTTCCGGCTCGCGGGTCCACAGAGAATATTCGGTCTGAACGGCGGCGATCGGATGAACTTCACAGGCCCGGCGCAAAGTATTGGCAGAGACCTCGGAAAGTCCGATATGGAGAATTTTCCCTTCCTTGACCAGATCTGCCATTGTTCCCACTACGTCTTCAACGGGGACGGTGGGATCAACGCGGTGCTGATAAAGGAGATCAATAGTCTCGACGTTGAGACGTTTTAGGGAGCCTTCTACCGCTTCGCGGATATGTTCAGGACGGCTGCCAACGCCGGCCATACGCTCAAGCCCCTGACCGCCAGGAAGAATGCGGAAACCAAATTTGGTCGCAATCTGTACCTTATCGCGAACGCCTTTGATTGCTTTTCCGATCAGCACTTCATTCTCAAATGGGCCATAAACTTCTGCGGTATCAAGGAAGGTGACGCCCAAATCAACCGCAGCGTGAATGGTGTTAATTGCCTGCGACTCTTCGGCTCCGCCATAGGCAAAACTCATTCCCATACAACCCAGACCTAATGCCGACACCTGAAATTTGTTCTTTCCCAGATAACGTGTTTTCATTTTATTTTCCTCACTCGTACAATGTACTGAGATATATACTTCCCTTTTTCATTCACAACAATTAATCTCTTTCTAATGCAGTATTTTATGGATGTTAACAATGAAAAATATTCCCGAATTGCAACATGTAGAAATGCTTATTCTTATTGTGAAGCATGGAAGTTTTCGTCAGGCAGCAAAAGAGTTGAATATTTCTCCACCAACGTTAACTATTGCCATAAATAATCTGGAAGAGAAACTGGGCGCGAGGCTTTTAAATCGTTCTACGCGCAGTCTTTCCCTGACCGCTATCGGCCAGGAATTTCTGAATGACGTTACTCCTGTGCTCAATGACTACAGGCGGGTGATTGATAACCTTAATGAGCACAGAGCAAAGCCGGAAGGGGTGGTGAGACTCAATTTGCCACGCATTGTGCTGGATCTCTTCTTTCAACGTTACTTCGCACCGTTCAAAAATGAGTATCCGGATATTAAACTTGAGTTATTCACCACGGACAGAAAAGTCAATATTATAGATTCAGGATTTGATGCGGGTATACGCTATACGCAAGATGTGCCTAAAGATATGATTGCCATACCCTTTGGAGAACCGCTATCTCTTATTCCAGTGGCGAGTGCGGATTTTATAAAAAAATCCGGCGCACCCTCTTCACCAAAAGATCTCGTTAATTTCAGATGCATTAATCGTTGCTTTCCAGGTGGGGATCTGTACCGCTGGGAGTTTATTAGCGCTACGGGCGTTATAACGGAAGTGGCTGTGAAGGGCGATCTGGTGATGGATTCCGATGCGGCGATGATTCAGGCTGCGGAATCCGGATTAGGTATTGCCTTTGTATATGAGAATCTGGTTCAGGATAAAATTAAAGAAGGCGGGCTTGTCCGCTTACTGTCTGATTATCGTTATCCTGCCGATCATTTTAATATTTACTATCCGAGCCGCAAACATATCCCGGTCCCCCTGAGAACATTTATAACATGGGTGATGTCGATGAATAAAAATATCCTGCAGCAATAGCATGTGAAACGGCGGGTGAAAATAGACGGGATGAAAAACTGATTTTATCACGCTCTTTTGTATCGTCTGTACGCCTGACGCTTCTGCGGCTTTATCGTCCGGTCGCTATCCCGCGCCGTTAACGCTGTCCGGTTCCGGGGCTGCACGGGTGCAAAATACCGCTAAACCCGTTGTAGCCCCGATCCTCCCGGTAGCCGCCGGGGTTGGTATCGCTGACGAAAATGGCGGCGATATACCTGGCATTTTTGAACCTCAGTTTGGTCGGCTCCCGCTTTGTCATTCAGTATATGACGAATTGCCATAACGATGAGATCTTCGTCCCTGGCTTTGTCTTCAGGGTTGCGGGCAGAAACAAAAGGAACGCCCCAAGCTTTCGCCTCAAAATCATTAATGGTGTTTTAGTCTCCTCAATTTTCAGCCGTTTTTTGATGAGCTCACAACAAAAATGAAAGCCCCGCGCTGGCGATGTACTACCTGAAGAGTGAAGTTTATTGACGCGGTATAGCTCAAAGTATGATGCAGTCTGACCGGCATCCTGTCGACATCATAGGTGGGCTGAAAAACGGGGCACTTTACTGTCAGCGCTTTTGCGACAGGCAGGTCCTGGTGTCCTCCATGCTGGCTAGTACGCTTATCCACCGCTGGCCCAACAGCGAAAGATTGATTGCTGAAGCGTTCGACTTCGAGCCTGGAAAAATCAGGCCTCACGCTACCGCTGATGCTCCTCCGAAGCAGCTCCGATCCGGAAGCCGCCTCGCATTTCGTTTACCTGAACCGCCATAATCCTTTAAACCGCAAAAACAGTTTTCTTATTATCAGCCTTCTTAGTTACGCGTTTCGTTCCCACCTGTACTGTCCTTCGATGGATAACGGCTTTCTTCACGCTTTATTACGAAAAGGAAATCACCATGAACCTGATGAATAATTGTGCATATCCTGACATGGATGTTATATTAAAATATAATATTCGGAGGTGCTCTATGTATACCACTCGCCTGAAAAAGGTCGGCGGATCCATCATGTTGGCGGTTCCTCCCGCCGTGCTCAAAACGCTGGAGCTGTCGACGGACAGCGAAGTCGGCATGACCATTAATAATGGCTGCCTGATTATTGAACCCCAGAAACGGCCTCATTATTCTCTTGAGGAACTGCTGGCGCAGTGCGATCCGCACGCCGAAATGAGCGAAGAGGATCGGGAATGGATTGATGCTCCTGCGGTGGGCAAGGAGATCCTGTAGATGGACAGAGGGGAAATCTGGCTCGTTTCACTGGATCCGATTGCAGGCCACGAGCAAAGCGGAAAACGTCCGGTGCTTATCGTATCGAAGGCATCGTTTAACAAGCTGACCCGGTTACCCGTTGTTGTTCCCATCACCAGCGGTGGAAATTTTGCTCGCACGGCAGGTTTCACCGTTTCACTGGAAGGGGCAGGGACAAAAACAACGGGCGTTATTCGCTGCGACCAGCCCAGAACCATTGATATGGCTGCCCGGAACGGCAAGCGGCTGGAAAGCATACCAGACGCTGTGGTAAATGAAGTGCTTGCCAGGCTGGATGCAATTTTAAGTTAACGCAGGACGCAGAAAAGCAAAAAGCCTGCTTCAAAAGCAGGCTTTTCTAATTTGGCTCCTCTGACTGGGATCGCCTTTGCCAGTAAATGGCTAATAAGTAAGCTAATCCTGAATTGACTTTCTGTCAAGACCACCAGAATGACCACCAATAGGTGCTGGTTACCAAAACTTATGAGTTGTAAGCATCCTAGCAAACGAACCATTCACTTTTAGAGAGCTTCCTACATACTTATTATGTCCCTTTAATACGACATGCCCAAGGAAAATAGTGAGTTTACGAAATGACTAACCTGCCAATGAAAGTTTCACATAGCAGGATAGAGTGGGACGATGATGATTTTTTGCAACTAATATTTTTATAGTATTATATTAATATGAATTTTGTGCTCTTTTTAGTTGTTCATAAATATCTTGTAATTTAGTCATTTTAGCGAATCTTTCACCGTTTAGCAGTTCGCTTATAGCAAGACGCATGAAAAAATTAACTGCCAGATTTTCATTTGAAAGTTCTTTATCACCGCCATGAACGATTGCGGAGCGTAAACTATAGACTTTTTTGACCAATTTACCAACTTCCAACCGAGCGTCTACGTCTTTTGCAACAATAAATGAAAATACATCCGATAACTTTTCTCCAATACTCTTTTGAAAAAGCCCCCCTTCATCTAGAGAAAATAATATCTCTAAAGAAATACAAGTATATATAATGGAGTTTCTTGTGTCCTCAGTTATCGCAGACTCACCCAGCGCAAGTGCGGAATTAAGTATCCTTGATTCAAGATCATTAAGTTTATCGCCGTTATGTTTTTTTTCGTATAAATCCCATAGGTTTGAAAAATCTGAATTTTTACAAAAAAAATCATTGTTAACAGGGATTTTCTCTCTAAGCTGATTTTTAATGTTCGCCCAATCTATCGGGCCGTTTTCATCAGACACTTGATGAGAACTTGTGCTCACATACATTTGTTCATGTGACATACTAGGTTTAAGAGGCAATCCGGTTTGGATGAATATACTTTTATCAAGTTTTCCAGACATGAAGACAATTAATTTTGCTAAATTAAGAAAGGCATCATTTGCTTTTTGAATAGCGCTGTTTTTGTCATAAACGCCTTTTACGAATGCGCTTACATACATACCCTTTTCATTGGCTATAGGGAATTGTAAATCCTCTAAATAACCAAATTTATAGATGGATAAATTGAAGGATCTGACACCTTGATCTAACCTGACTCCTGAGATCGGGGCAGTTACCACTAGATTTTTTGGCTCAACGCTATAGAACTCTTTGAAGAAAGACTTTGAATCCAAGTCGAATGGTTTTTCTGATAATTTTATCATTGGGAATTGCTTGTCTAAGAATTCAAAGACTGTTTTTCTGCTGAATCTTGCGGTCAATATTTTATCTGAGCAATATATGGTTTCAAGTAATTGGTTGTATTTTGCTAAATCTTTAACATAAAACCCCTTATCTTTGTTGAACCAGCCGCGAGGAGCAGATGCAGCCTCTTCTGGACTGCCCGTTTCCATAATTGAAATAACTTCCGAAACAAGTTCTTTTAAAGACATTTATAACTCCGTTATTGCCGAGTAGAAGTTAAATTGTATGCTTAACTCAATATAAAATCTAATGCCTTATAAAAATTTAAAAGTCAGAGTTAACAAGTATTCTTTGAAACTACTGAACCTAGGTGTAATAGCCCAGGTTAAACCGGACACCTCACCAGAAAACATAGCCTTAGAGCTATGTTTATGGGGTGTCCTGTGCAAAGATTCGAAGTGATCACTGACGAGCAAAAGCGCCGTCGTTATGTAAGTACACCCGTTTAAGTTCCACACACTTTTTGAGTTTTCCGGGGGAATGATCTCCTCCCAATATCGGTGCCAGGCTAAATCAGAGATCTGGAAACAAAGGGGGAAGCAATAGTTGATCGATACATACTAACGATAATTACTGGCTACAATAGCCAGCAATGAGAATAAATGACTAGTACATTTCCAATATTCTTTAATGAATCACTTAGCAAGTGGGCGGCGAAGGACTTCGTCGCCGCCAGATGAAACATTGCTATGGTCTTATCTCAGTTTTCCTCTAAGCTGCAAACTTGCCTCAGGTAAATGTCTCCGAATGACAAGGTCATCAGCACACTCCATTTTTGCTGCTCCTTCAACACTAAGTTTCTGGAGTTTATGTTCTGTCGGAATCGCTGGGGCCAGTGGCGAACTGAGTGATATCCAAGTTTCTGCGCCCGTGGCTAAGCGTGTAGCAACGATTGGAATTACTATGCTTCCAGCTTCAGTGTCATATTTTTGAACTTCACGAGAGAAAGAAAAGTCGTTCCCATACTGTCGAATTAGGTCGTAAGCGAGAAGATCAAGAGATCGTCGAGTTCGCTCGGCAGGATAAGATGGATAGCCACCATCAAACGCATGTTCAATAAACTGAATACCGAGTTTGCGATCTAGTAGCGCGTGGTCCATTCGGTTTCGGAAACTCTGCAGGCAGCGATAGCAGGATGTATCACAGTTTTCTGGACAACTTGCTAGCAGGTTGCGTGCGTGTTCAAACAATTCTCTTGCCCGATTGACAAGTTCGGTCGAAAATCCAGCTCCGCCTGCCAATGTGTCGTATAGGAAAATTTCAACTTCGTTACCGATTGCTCCTTTTTCTGTCAACGCTGGGCGGTATTCGGCTAGAACTTCTCCCGGTTCAATATCTAGCGTTTGACACGCCGCTTTGGCTAGAGCTTCGCATAGCGTTCTAAGTACAGAATCAGCTTCTATACTGCCGGGCAGCAACCGGAACGGCTCTATTAGCGGGAATGAAAATAATGCAATGTCAGTTTTAAAATCAGTTCCGAGAATGACGTGACGTTTTGCGGCTCCTCCTTGGCAGGGACGGCCTTCTTCACTGCGAAATGGTGTTGCGTGGGGTTGGGAGAGTAGTTCCTCAGGAGCCGCCGATGATTCGATTCGACCACAGGCGAGACAGTAATCGTAACCATCTTTATCGATGCCTGTATTTGATACCAAAAGAAATTCTTTCGCTTTAAAAGCACGTACCCGTTCGGATACTTGAATCCAGCCCTTGTCAGGTTTAGGAGTTTGCATAACTAATTTGGCACGTGTCGCCCGGGCGGTCTCGTTTGGTGAATCTGGCTCAGTTTCCGGCGGAGTTTCGATTGGGTGGGCAAAGCCGACAGGGCGGAACCAGACTCTTGCAGGCCCAAAAGAGTTGGGGGTGCTGCAGGCTGGACACGTTTCTGTCGTGTTCTCCCGTTCTTTTAGGTAATCGTCAGTTCTTGCATGTGAGCAAGTGCTGCATTCGAAGTAGAGTTTTCGTTTACCCCACGCATTCCGTCGGTCGGCCGGATAAGGAGAATATATAGCTTTGGAAGTATACTGTTTGCCGTTTATCCAGAGTTGCTTGTTTGGTGCATATTGAGATAGAGCCAGCGCAAGTCCCTGAGTGGGTGCATAATCAATAACCGATTTGAACGGGGTTGATCTCTGTTGATTAAAAACGTGAAATGCCACAACATCGGTTGGAAACGCATAGCGGGGAACTACTCCACGGTAAAGGAGACGGTCAAGTAGTTTATCTGTGGCAGGATCAACAATACGTGTGTTGTCGTCCGACTCGTTCATCATCTCATTCTCGGTTTGGTCACCAAAGTCGTTCTTACTTTTTTCTAGGGTGGCGTTGACCACTTCGTCTTCTGGCTGAATAAAATCTATGGCTTCGTCAATAGTAGCTTTCGCGTCAACCATCATTTCATTAATCAATCTATGGCGATCTTCTGGTGACAACTCTGTGGGTAGCCAGCGATCAGCAGCACTAGCGAGGTCCTGTATATTATCTTCTAGCCATTTAGCAAAATCATAACGGTTGAGCAAAGGCCCCCGTGTTTTGAAATCACCAACGTTGCCCAAAACGGAAAATAAATTAGGATCCGCACCAGGTATTAGTCCAGGAATACGGTCTTCATGGTAGCGCTGAAGAAGGTAGGCGCGAAGATGACGTCGTGTTATCTCCGGATTTTCTAATGTGAGTCGGGGGTCAATCACATTACCCCGTATCATTTCCTCGGGATCGGTAAAATAATGTTCGTCATGGCTGTCCGCGCTGCCAAATGCTACGACAGTAGCAACAGCATTGGCACGTCGGCCGGCACGGCCAGCACGCTGCTGATAATTGGCGCGGGTTGGCGGCATATTTCGAAGTGCCACGCCTGAAAGATCGCCGATATCAATACCTACTTCCATAGTTGTAGTGCTTGAAAGCACGTCAATAGCGGGTTCACCTGGACGATTTTTATCTCTCCAGGCAACATCGATATCCTGAAATCTTATTTCGTGTCGCTCTGCGTGAGAGAAGGCTTCATCCGGCTGTGCCGCTCCAAGTTGGGCTGTGTGCTCTGCTGCAATAATGGTCATCAGTTGGGGGTCTTCAACATCAAGTGCTGAAGCGATAGGGTCACGGTAAAAACCACGACGTGCCTTGTAAACCTCATCTGAAGTAGGATCAAAGTTGCTTACATCTGAACTTTCACAGTCAATACATGTACTGATAGTCCCGACTGGACGATGAACAGATTTGCAACTGTTGCATCGCCGCCACTGGCCATTCAAATGAAGAGAAAGCTTCGAAGCAAGTAGCCTATGCCCCCCTCCCATTGTTTGCTCGGTAAAAATAGTCAGAAGTGTAGGAAGCCAATGCTTTTTGAATATCGATTTCGATTGCTTCGATACAAGAACTCGGTTCATGGCAGTAAATACCCCCTGATGGGATTTCACTCGCACATTCCACCAGGTGTCAGGCATGTCTGAAAACCAGATTCCCGGATCAAGAGTCCAACACCGTAGCCAAGCTCGGCAGACTGTCAATTTAGCCTCGTCGCTTTCGGCGACCCCAGGTAGATCGGGAAATTTTACAATCTTAGACGAAGTGTGAGGGGACTCGCCAATCGTGGCGATCGCCAAGGCTTCCAGATCGAGTCCCATGTTCGTATGCTTAACCGTATCGGAGATGGCTTGTATAAGACGCTGCGGACAGCGGGACAACGAAGTGAAGAGTTGAAAGAGCTGCATACCTGTAGGAGATGGTCCTGGACTTAGTCCTTCTACCTCTGAAAGTGTTTCTGCATCACCCAGTTGGGGCCTTAGTCGAACGCCTAACTTATGAGCAGCCACTAAAACAGACAAGTATGCATGGTTGAGCACAAGAGTTTTGGAGAAGTCCGGATCGCTGCTAAGAATCTTATAACCTAACGGAAGGAGCGCCCGCACAGCATCACGTAAGGAATAGTTCTGAAGTGTACCAGCCAGACGAGCGGCTACTTGGCGGGAATCTGAGAAAATAAGAACCTTACGTCCACGAAGCGGCGCAAAAGAAGTTTGTTGCTGTGGACCAGGGGGCTGTATTCTAAGCTGTGACCCCAATAAAGCCTGAAACGGCTGATCGCCCTTTGTCTGATGATCCTGAACGCTAGATTGTCCATGACCAGCCATCTGGTTACAACATGCACAGGGAGCGAATTGCCCTGGGCGCGCGCCGCGAGTTGTATTTTTCGAGCTATCTGATACGGGTTTCGCAGGAGCAAGGAACACTGTCCGGTATTTCTCTCCTAAAACATCTGGATTGAGTTGGCCCGAAACAAGATCATAGTAGGCGGCCTTAGCTTTATCATCCGATGATGGTTCTTCAATTAGGAGATCAAGAGGATGTAGAGCCTCTAGAAGCCCTGAAGCAGTCTCAATTCTTTCACCTTCTTTGGACCATAAATAGCGTGGCTGCGTAACATCATTTGTATAGGCTCTTGCATAAGAAGTACCGCAGTGACGGCAAGTATAATATTCCAAAACCGGAGCGCCGCAACTGCATCGCTCGTGTGGTTGAGAGAATAATCTTCCGGCAGGGCTTCGCTTGCCGCTTGGGGCATCGGGGCAATTGGGATCCATGCATATCCATAAGCCAGGAAGTCCACGGAAGAATGAATGTATTCTGCATGGCAGAAGGCTAGCTTCGGCTGGTGTTTTTTTTGCGCGGCTCCCAAATGCGAGCAATACTGTAGTGGCTTTATCCAAAAGATCCGATGAGATTATATCGCCAAAGATAATTTCCGGCAGTTTGGAGAGCGATACCGCAGCAGTCATGGTTTCATTGACAAGTCGATTGAATGGCGCGTATTCGCACAGTGCTAGATAAAGTTTAGCGTCTACATCTCTTTCGTCTTGGACAGATACTCCTCGAAACTTTAAAAAGTTCTCAATCGCTGCCAATTGTTGACTGCGGTCTTCTGAATAGAACTGCTCAAGGTTAACAGTGGCGAGGGTGCTTACATCGACCATTGAACCATGGTTTTCAGGGGAACGTAACTGTAGTTCTCCAACTATTGACACGAATGATTCGGCCGGAACTCCGGAAAGCTGTGCGCCGAATACGCCAGCATTTTTTTTACCCTCCTCACTGAAGCTTGCGGTCGAGCATATGACTTGGAACCTCTCTGCTGGTATTCCAAGACGCTCTCTTAGTCTGCGTATCAATAATCCGACTTCTGCGCCTTGTGCTCCCCTGTAGAGATGAGCTTCGTCAAGTACCACAAGAAATTTTTCATCCGGACAAGCATTTAACCATTCTTTCGTTGCGTCAAATATGCCTCGCTCAATGGGACGCATCATCATGTATTCGAGCATCGAATAGTTGGTAATTAGAAGGTCGGGTGGAGTTGCATGAACTTCATGCCGCGTAATTAGTTCTGCATCGTGTGGACGGCAGATTGCTCGCCTCGCCCAAGGTACAGGAGCTTTACCCAGCCAGTCGGAAATACTCTCTTTGGCCGGCCATTTTCCCCGTATTTTTAAGGTACCAAAGAGTTCAGAAGCTCGACGCTCCTCCTCGTCGGAAGGTAATTGTTCATAGCGCCGTTTCGCATCCTCTATCTCGCCGAAAAATTCACCAATGGATGCTAGTCGTTTGCTATCTTTACTCGGTGTGCGGAGGCCTGCATATGGAGTACGGCTTGTATAACGTGCGAATAGAGCGGGACGCTTCGCCCATTTTTCGAATAGATTGATGGTCTGAGGGGCCCCGAACATTGTTCGCAATCGACTTAGTTGGTCGTTGACGAGCGCGTTCATAGGATAAAGCACTAATGCGCGAACAGCGTTATATTTTTTAAAGCGTTCTGGATGTTCACGGGCTTCAATTGCGAACTTGCCCAAGATTGGTAAAAGAAATGATTCGGTTTTACCGGAACCTGTTCCAGTCATAATCATGAGGTTTCGATTATTGTTGAGAGTCTCATGTAATGCCTCCAATTGATGGGTATAGGGGGAACTGTAGATTACTGGTTTTCCTGAGCTTGTGTCGGAAAGTACTCTCAACGCTTCAAGTGCTGCTGGTGGTAAACTGTCAATCAGAGCATAGGGACTGGCGCTCTTATAGCGGGGGGTTGATTCCAAATATGGAGCTTGATAGATTCCACCGATCTGATTTAACAGTTCACGCCGCTGTTTGACTATGGAAGGGTGGCCGATGTGATATGTCGCCTCGATATAATGCGTCAGACTCTGCCGTAATTCGTCAATTGTTTGTTGGATTGTGGCTGTCTTCGTCTTCATTTAGTTCTCCCATACTAATTCCGAGTGAGCCAGAGGGTTTCCTCCAGCCAATGAAGTTCTTCTTCACTATTCTGTAAAGGCAGTGAAAATTCTAGCAAGGCGCGATGTGGCTTTAAACGTTCACCTACCAGACTAAGACGCCTAACCGCCCAAGAAGGAAGAGGAGATGTAAAGGACAGCACAGCCATCTCCTTTTCATAAACAACCCTGACCTGTTGTGGAGAGCCAGACAGTGCATCTAAAGCAGCCAGTAGCCGCCAGGCTTCATCACAATCTCGAACGCGAGCATCTCTTGAATGAATATCAACAAAGCGTTGAACTAATCCGTCCCGAATTTCGGCAAAGCACCACAGTTTGGCGCCATAGCGTTGTGAGCGTCGGGCAATATAAATTCCAGCATGTTGTTCGTTAAGTGACTGCCATCTGCCTTTATAGTATGAAGTTGCTTTGCTAATATCGATCATCTCAAGATTCTCGATTTTTTCCGGATTTATATCGTTTGGCAGTCTGCTGACCCACGATCTGACGAATTTGTCGGCTGTGATCGAAACTGGTGCATGTAGCCATACATTCATGGGTAACTCAATGAGCCCGAGATCGATAAGTGTTTGCCGACAGGACTGAACATTGCTTGGTGTGAGTGTTCTCAAACCACTTAAGCGATAAACGAGATTGTAATCATTTGCCTGTGGTGGAGTGATCTCATCACCAGCAACTCCCACTATAATAAACGTGCCATCGCGCCGAAGCACAAATGCTGGTGGTGCAGGCCGCAAAATGAAGTTCGGTTCTCCGGCGATTTCGTACCGCATTTCAAGAACATCACCCATGTTGACAAGATCGTCAATAACATCGTCGATGAGTATCTTTAACTTTTCAGGCTCGTCAGAGAGCGGACCGAGGGAATTCATTACGAGTGAACATACTGTTCGCATTGAACAAGGGGCCGCAATGAAAACGCTTCTTCGCAACGCTTGAGCGATTAGCGCATTATCAAGCCTTGTCAAGTCAGGGAGTCCTAGTGAGCGAGATGAATACTTTAGGCAATCAACACGGTTAAGTATTTTAATGTCGTTCATACGACCTCCGACTTAGCGCTCGTTTCTTGGCAGTGAGCTATTAGACGCGCAAAATACGCTCCTCGGATTAGTACAGAGTTTTTCCGTAACATGTTGAAAGCATTTGGTGATGAGAGGTCCGAAGGTTTCACAGCATGTGGTTGAAATGCCAATTTCAGCGCAAGACGATAGAGGATGTCTGTTTCCGAAATTTTATAGACATGGCCCAAGCGAAAGAATTCGAGTTCAGCAGCTTCTGCATCATCATCATATTGCCAATCGTACGCTCTCAAGCCTGAAGCGAATCCTTGCGAATAATAAACTCGCCTATAAAGATATCCGATATCCCTTGTACCAGTTTGTACTTTTTTTATATCTTCGACCCAGTCATTGCCGCACAGATATCGTTCAAGATCGTTTTCAAGTGTGCGAATGGCGTTGCGCCGAGCCAAGAAAGCCATTGGCCCTATCAGCCTCCGGGCTCCTCGCCAATATTCCAGAGCGCTGATTATAGTGACAGGCTGCGTTTCTCTTGCGGATACGTGGGTAGGAATATCCAGATCTTTAAAATCCGAAATTTGGCGCTGTGGAGCCATAGCAATTACTTCGTAAGTTTGACCATTGATGCTTGCGATAAACAAGCCGCCCTTACCACGAAGCTCTAGTCCGGTTAAAGCTTCGTCGTAGTCCACCTCGTGACCAATTTCGATGGCATCTAAATCATATCGCTTTACAGAAGGCGGTATTTTTTCCTCTGTATCATCGGCGAGCCGGATAGTTCGTTCGTCCAACCATAACCACCGTAAAGGCTCTGCTTTCTTGTCGAATCGTACGTTCTCTTGGCCATACTCGTCCAACGATATGAGCACTTCTATACGCGCGGAACGATCAACATGTTCAAGATGGTTCTCTGAAGTCAGTTTTTGTACGATAATCTCGGAGATTTTCTCATCGTTAACAGGGGCGTTATAACTGCCAATCGGCTCTCTGTGAAAAAGCGTTCCGTCGGCGTTGTAGAAACAACTTTCCAGTTTAACAATACGTCCTGCAGGAGCTATACACCGAAGGATGGCTGTGCGGTCAAGAAATTGCTCTAAAGTGGCACCCCGCGGTTCAAGCTTGAGGGTCACCCCTGCTTTTCCGGATACTGTCTTTTGCCAGGGTGTTGCTAAACGCACCCTGATGATTATTTCTTCGCTCATAACGTTGCCGCCAGTAGCTACGCCGAGTGCAGATAACGAAATATAGTGCAGACCTACAGAAAGCTTACCCAGCGAAACAAACGTTTTTCCGTTTGGTTCCGTACGCAGACGTGTAGGGGAACATTTATTGATGGTGATCTGAAATTCGTCAGCTTCAACATCCGAAACTAAGTAAAACATGACAACTTCAGTGTCAAGAAACTCCAATGTGTCATCTACATCGTTCCATCGGGCAGTCAAACCTATTAATTCAGCACGTATGCCTAGCTTATATCCAAGTCCAATCGATGATAATGCTGCTATCTTTCCAGCATCTAGTTTCGCAGCAACTGAAAATTGCCAAACGTCGGCTCCAATTGTCTTCGTATGAACAGGAGAAAGCGCAAGTCTATCGATAACTTCAGTCGACACCTCCTCCGAAAAGACAAGTAAATAAGATTGGTTAGCTTTGACGTGGCGTCCCGCGACTTCAATCGCCGTGCCATCTGCACGTAACTTTAGTAGTCGTAAAGTGGCTGCTGGGAAAAAGAGCCTTTCCTGTAAAGAGGCTGTAACTTTTTCTAGAGGGCGATCAAAGTCGAAGACTAAGCGATTAGCAGTTGGATATATCAAGAGTGGTTCTTCTGTACTCCCAGTATAGGAAAACAATGCTCTACCCGGCATCCATGCATTACCTTCACCATTAGCACGAAAGCGCATATGAGAGTGTTCCAAATCGAGCGGGGAGAGTCCGGCCTGACGAAGAGATGTAGCAATGTCGGGAATTACGAGGCTGAAGCTCCACTCGGTTATACCTATTTGGCGTGCAAGTATCCGAGGCCTTACTATATAGGTTGCAAAGGGAGTTGCATTATCGTGGATGTTTTTTGTAGAAGATACAAAGTCTTTGCTGTACGAATTGACGAAACGAGCCTCACGGAGTACTCGTCTTACTTCCCTCAGGCGAGTGCCAAACGAACCAAGCTTGTCGAAATCGTCTATGATGCGACGCAATGTGATTTTCTCAATCGGAGAAATAACATCAACGACATCCTCAAGACGCATCGCCATCACAATTCGTGCTATTAGAGTTTTTTGTTGTAAGAAACCCTCGAATCGAGATGAACCACCACAATATTTAACACTTAGTAGTTCACCAATTTCCTCTAATGTAAGCTCACCGCTTCTTGTCAACAAATGACGAAGGTCGTATAGATGATCGGCAAAAAAACGTTGTAAATATCTTGGCAAGATGGCTTGCGTGATTGGCCAAGAAATAATTGGGAACTGCTGCGCCCATGACCCAGAGGGGGAAAGACCTCTGAAATCATTAGCAAATCGTCTATACCATATGCGGATTTGATCGCGGTCACCAAATTTAGGCCAGGAAGGGAATGCTATTGCAAAGGAGTCCCAATATTCGGTTCCGTCGTATGTGTAACCTATCTCAGCAGCTGCAGCGATCCAGACCAGCCAAAAAGTACTAGTTGCACGTTTTGTTGAACTCAAGTTGGCATTCAGAAGCGATTGAGCTGTAGAAATCTCTGTGGCGCTCAGGCCATGCTCGATCGCGTAAACGGGATAATTTTCGGTAGCCCGCAGATCACTTAACCGAGAATAATGCTGTTGTAGCCTCACTTGAAGTTCTGCTAAATTCACTTCTCTTCCTCCCAGCTTCTTTAGGCAATTTTACTAATTATTACGTCCAGTTTTGATCCTTTAATTAGTAGAGATATATTGTCCCGACTCCAATTTTTATAATCGTCCTGCCTCAGAGCTCTTGGTTCAATCCATCGCTTACGCGCAAGTTCGGATATTTCATCGATCGTTTTTAAGGTTGAAAGGTCAGGCACACCTTTACCAGTTGCGAGTATTTCTTTTGCATTTTCAGCGAACTGGCAAAAAAAGACCTCTCTTTGAATTCCATGCCGGAGAACAGCTTGGTTAATCCCAAGTTGTTTTAGTGCAGCTTTAATAGTTCTGAGCCGCCAATTTGGGCCTTCGCCAAAGCAATGTTGATCGGCATAGGGGTGATCAGCGAGTCGTAGATACTCACGCATCTCCCCAAATAACTCATCGGTAATATGAAAATGGCCCCAGCCAACGGTATAGCCGATTGGTTCAAAATAACGCACATTATCTAGTTTAAGTCTGTTATAAAGTGATGAACGTCCCATGGAAGAACTTGTTGTTACTGCTAGTAAGTGAGCGTATTTATCTTTACCAGATATAATGCCCGTTGTTGAACCATAGTTTCGTAGGAAATCGTCATATACTTCTTGTGAGCGTATTAAACAGGCAATCGCTTTGCCGCCTAAAAGCATATTGTATGGTGGAACCGCGCCAAGAACATAGGCATCAAGTATGTTAACTAAGCGACTTGAGCGATCATTCGATGTCCATCCGATTAGATTATCACGTACCGATAAATTAAAAACCGGATCTCCCAATGCGAATATTCCAGCAATTCGATCATGTCCTTTGTCCCACACGAGGTACCGCATGCGACGACCGTAACCATTTGATACTGGAACAGACCAAGTTAAAGATGCTGCTCTAAAGAGTTTGGATTCGAACGAATTCGCAGAAACCTTTATCAGCGATAAGCGAATCTTGGTAGGGTCAATCTCATTCCCATTTGCAAAATATGGTAGGGCACTTGGCAAGAATTCAGATATAAAGTGCTCAGATGAGTGTAGACGTTCCTCACGTTGAGCACGGTGCAACTGACGGATTGATTCTTTTCCTGAATCAGGGCGCACAAGCGTTCCATCAGGCCCCTTTCGAAAGCCCAGCAGTGTAAAATGTGAACGTATCTTGCGTTTTAAGCTCGCCTCTTTGGTGAAAACGTGTGCTACAGGGGCTTTCTCGCCATTGTTCTTACACTTAGCTGATTTCAATGCCACTATCCCTAAACTTATAATTTGGTTAGTTTTTATATAGTTTATAGTACTAGCAGGTTACTTTCATCACAATGGAGATAAAATTTTTCTTACTTCAATGGTTCTAAAATTGGTCTGCTGTGACCTGCTCCACATTGACTATCAGTCTCACATAAAAGATTTAATAATCTGTTATTCGCTATTATATTGAAAATGAGACTTTTTTCCGTAAGTGTTGAAGGTTCTGTGTGAGGTGATAAGTGAAAAAGCGGCTGGATTAGTGTGTGAATTTTTCGATCTCAGTGGATGAAAGTATGCTCCCAAGAAGAAATGTCTGGTCTTGTTTAGCAAAAGCATCCTGTTGATTTTTGATACTTGGATTTACATTGGATTCAAGTACGAACGAGGAACGAACAAACTTTTGATCGGTAAATTTCATAGATGCAAAACGGTTCGCTGCTAAGCCATTTACTGCTAACAGGTCAAACAGCACTACTCCCTCAAAACCAAGTTGATCGAGTTCAATTGATAGGCGTTTTAATTGACGCAAAGGGTGAAAATCCGCTGTGGCAGTTATAATAGCTATTTCACCAATAATACGTATTTTTTGAATCATAATTTTTACATTCTCGCTGTATACAAACTATCTATCGCAGCATATGTATTTTTAGATAAACTAATCGCCTTATCAAGGGTGTCTATCATGCGACTGCCGTCTGCAAATTCTTCCATATGGAAAAGTGTATGACGATGTTTTTTATAGAATGTATAGCCGTTATTCAAAGCATTCTGCATGCCGACATGTCTAACCATTGCACTGTATTGAGGTTTTAAAGTGCATAACCCGCGGTTGACATCAAAAAAGTCGCCAAAACCATGCTCTGCATCTTCAACGGACATATCGTAACTGCACATCAGCTCTTTTAGCACGCCCTCAAGAGCCCGAAGATCCGGATAGAGTAATAGGCAATAATCTGGTAACTGTGGTGAGGCTAATTTCACACAACAACTAGAGATTAGCAGCTTTTTTACCGATTCAGGTAAGAATTCATAGCTTCTTGGAAATACTGTCTTTATATAGTCATCGGCCATCTCCTTTCTAACTATTTCAGCACTACTGTCATCTTTACGATATAAAACTTGTTCTAATCCTTTGAGATCCAGCAAATCTGTAAGCATGAAAATAACACGACGATAACATGACAAGGGTTTACCTTGTATTTGCAAAACTCTTGTCCGTCGATGGTGGGTGAGAGTTAGTTGGTCTTGATGTGCGATGCTTTTCAGCGTTAGCTGCTTGCAGTTGTCCTCGTCACGTAACACATTGATTTCAATATCACCAGCCTCTAAAACGCATTCTAATATAGGGTCGAATGATTCTGTAGTTATTCCTTTCAATGAATAATTGACGTTTTCAAATTCTGCGGGGTCTATTGTATCCTTTAGATATGATGCAAGTGCTTCACCAAGTGGTTGATTTCTACCTAGTTTCCACTGAATAGTAGTCGTGCCCATATGGTTGAGGTGAAAATCAACAGTTGAGAACTCCGAGCCAGAAGAACCAAAAACCACCCTTTTTCTTCTGGGAAATATCTGTATATCTCCATCAAGCTGATAGCCATGAGACTTCAGAAAGTTCTGGATATTGAGATCAAGGTTTTCTCGGCTTAGATTCAGATCTCTGTAGTCAACCACGATTTTCACACCCCTAGGCTCAATGATTTGCAATTTTTTAACAGATAATGATAACATCATTTTTAAACAAAGTCATGCTCTAAACGAATGCTGATGGTGGCGATTTGTTTTTTACCAAAAAAATCCTAATTTTATTAGGTGCTTAAACGACAATGTGGAGGCAGCCCGGTGAAAACACTTTTTTGAAACGCAAAAGGAAGGTGGCACATGGCGAAGACTCAAGCCACTTGCGTTGATGCAGAACGGAATTATTTTTAAAGAGAATGAAATTAATTAGATGAAAAATATTAAAATTAGGTTCAATCCATAGTAATACCATATAACTCTGTCAGTAATTTTAGATTGATCATTTTAACTGATAACTTGAAATTCCAATGAATTTTCGATCAACTAAACGATTTGCACATTTTAGAACTCCTTTCAAAAAGCTAGTTGTAAAAATGATTACTTAATGATCATTGTGTCCTTATTAATAATAATATATTAGCTGCTGCCAGTTGTACTTCTTCAATATTTAAAATTCCAAACCCATTTCACCGCTGCGAAGTAAGGGGCGCTACGCCTTGCTATGCAGGGTCTGTTTTTTCTCCCGTGTGATTTCCGTTCTCGTATCAGCTTCCGGTCAATCGTTTCCCAGCACAACCCGTCCCGCAAGGGTAAATAGCACGCATTCTGCGCCCTTGCGGGCCGGAACGATGTCGGGAAAGCGAACCGTCAGGCGATTCGAAGACGAAAATCACACCACTGACGGAGAAAAAATCATGACTATTTCCCTGCATACCCAGGCTAGCGCCCCTAACACCGCAGCGGCGACCAGCGTATCCCCGCTGGACCCGTCAGGCTCCTCAAAAACGAAATTTTCCAAAACCAAAACTGATATTTGTCAGACCGTCACTGACAGCATCATTGCGGCACTGGAAACTGGTGTTAAACCCTGGGCGTGTCCGTGGCAGCGCACCCCCGGTATGTCGGGTTTACCGTCCAATTACGCAACTGGTATGGGTTACAGTGGAATGAATATCATGTTGTTGTGGTGCAGTGCGTCAGAACAGGGATTCAATGATTCGCGTTGGATGACCTACAAACAGGCAAAAGCGGAAGGCGGGCAGGTACGTAAGGGAGAACACGGCACAACAGCTATTTTCTATACCATGTTGGAAAGGGAAAATAACGAAGGAGAAACTGACTATATTGCGATGCTTAAGACTTTCACCGTGTTTAATGTTGAGCAAATTGACGGTTTGCCTCTGAGTGATGAAGCCGTTTTCCCGGCAGAGACCTTTGAGCCGTTACCGCAGGCGGAAGCGCTTTTCCGTAACAGTGGTGCAACCATCATTGAGAAGGGGCAGAACGCTTTTTTCGCACCATCAACCGACGAAATCCATTTACCGGAACGTCGTCTTTTTAGCGATGCTGCCAATTTCTACGCTACGGGTATGCATGAACTGGTTCACTGGAGTGGAGCCAAAAGTCGGCTGAATCGTGAAATGAAAGGGAAGTTTGGCAGTGAGGATTATGCTTTTGAGGAGTTGATCGCCGAGCTTGGAAGCGCGTTCCTGATGGCGGACCTGGGGATTGTCGGAGAGGTTCAGCATGAAAGTTATATTGCTTCCTGGCTGAAAGCACTGAGGAACGACAAACGCTTTATTTTCAAGGCCGCCAGCGCGGCATCGAAAGCGCATCGTTATTTGATGGATAAAATCTGAGCAGTAAGGGGTCGCAACGGAATGCGGCTTTGCGTGTAGGACCGCTTAAAACAGTAACGCTGTAGAGACATGAGTGAGGCGGAGCGCAGCCAGGCGAGCACCGAACAGTCATGTCTCTACAGTGGAATAAAGCAAGTCACACGGACAGGACTGAATGGGCAGCTATTCTCGGTTACCAGCAACTGCCTGAACCGCAAGTAGCCGCTGTTCCAGATTATCCAGTCTTTCTTCGAGTTCATGGCTTTGCTGCTCAATATCTTCCAGCGTTTCTGAGAGGACATCGCGCATCAGCACAAAATTTGCGTGGAGGGCGTACACAAAATCGTTGCCGCGAGTCAGTAATGCTTCGCGCGGTATGTCCTGTAATGCGGAATTCGTCATCCATGTGATCAGCGCTTTTGCGCTCATTTCAGTCAGTACGTCCGAAAGTCGGTCAGTTTCTCTGTTCATTTTGGTGTCCTGTCTATTCTGATGGTGGGGGAGTATTTCGGTAGGGCATGATTTCCGGTCGTTGCGCTGCTGGTGGGCGGGTTGGGGCAGTTGGTGATACAGAACAACTATATGCAGTTGCCTAAATCGAGCCGTCGCAGCTCGTCGAGCGTGTAGATGCGGAAGACATTTCGGTGGCGGGTTTCCAGCGGGATGTGCTGATGGTTAACGATAACGTGCCGGATGCTGTCAAACAACCGTTCAAGACCACGCTTTTTCTGCTGGTCCGGCACGATATAAAAAACGTAAATCCAGTCTTTACGGGTTCGGGCAAGCAAATGACTGGCCATGATCGACTGGTAACGGGCTCTGGTTTTCAGGCGGCGCTCGGTCTCAATGGCGATCACGGTGCCGCTGGGCAGGGTGATCAACCCGTCCGGGCGATGACTGACCTTATACCGGCTGAGGAACGTCGTGCGATCGCCGTTTATCCATCCGGATGCGCCTTTTTGCTCCAGGATGATACGGGTTGCCTGATTATCAAGGTGATGCTCGAGTGTCCAGCCGGTGATTTTTGACGGCTCAAACCGTGCCGGAAAAAGTGCATCGCCGGGGGTTAACACTACGGCCAGTCCGTCACTGGTAATGCCCCATAATGAAATTCTCATCGTACGCGATACCAGGATATGCTTGTGTATTAAGCCCATGCCCTCTACTTTTGAAAGCAGGGAATACAGCGATTTATGATCCCTGAACCCGAACAGCAGCATCAGTGTTTTAAAGTCACTGTACGTTTCTTCCTTCAGAAAATTCAGCAGTCGTTGTATTTTTTCGTGGTGTCGCGTCTGGCGTTCGCGGTATGCAGTGATCAGCATCATTCCCCCTTTAAAAATCCAGCAATGATGGATTTTCCTCTTTATCGGCGTTCGGTGTTGTTGTGTCTTCTTCGTCCGTATTATCAAAAAAAAGATCGGGTCGCGTTGTGGTGATATCCGTCTTTGATGCGGGTCCGGGGGAAGTTTCCTCCTCGTTAAAATCCAGGGTGATGTTTACCGTTGCGGCATTGGCGGCAATCGCGGGCGACACGGCACAGATCTCCAGTTCGCGTTTTTTCACCCTGATGGGCGAAATCAGAGAAGCAGACGGGAGTGCTTTTGTCGTGAAGATGAAGCTGACAAAATCGGGTAAGTTCAGGATCATATTGCTGTCGGTAAAGAAACGCTCCGCCTGCCTGATGGTGCGTTCATCGTCGATAGTCTCTGTCAGCACGGCATCGGTTTTCGCTTTGCGGACCTCATCATCGACTAATATGGTGCCTGACATCCGGGCCACCCATTCAGCGGTGTCAGGATCCATGACACGATAAACCAGTTTGAATTTAGCGTTCTCAACGACTGCGCCGACAACAGCGTCGCCTTTCAAATCTGCCGGACAGTCTTTTAAATCGGCAATCGACTGGTGGTCCATAATAATATGCACGCCTTTATCGCGTGCCGCGCCTAAGCCTTCCAGCGCGGGCCTGGATAAATGGTATTTCAGTTCGGAAAGATAAATAGCAATGGGGCGGGGCACGTCTTTCACTCGCTCGCGCCTTTCTGCCAGCTGGTACAGGCGAACCAGCAACATGCGTTGAGTGGTAATGATTTTGCTGTTGCGCATTGAGCCAATCACGTAGCAGCAACCGCCTTCCTCAAATATCGTATTAAGCGAAAATCCTCTCGGCGCATTAATGGCATTGAGCAAGGCCAGCTCTTCAATTTTCCCGAAAAAGGCTTTTATCTTATCCGCAATACCCTGAACGTAGTCGCCGTTATAAACATCCCGAATGGTTGCGGTGGTATGTTGATTAACAAACTGCGCGGCTATCCGGGCCGCTTTCCGGTCGTCAATGCGGTAAAAGTCCGACTCCTGACCTTTTTCTGCCAGGCTGAACCCGGCAACAAAAAGCTCTTCCAGTTCATCGGCGGTGATCTCTTCAATCAGGTTTAACTGGTATTGGGGTTTTCGCAGGTCAATTAAGGCAAAAGGTTTGCCTGCATCTTCACAGGCCTTGCGGTAAAGGTGGGGTGCCCATTCATCATCCTTGGGGTCCATCACAAATACGCCTTCACCGGCCAGAATACTTTGATAAAGTAATATCCCGGTGGCAACGCCCTTACCGGCGCCGGTGGTGCCGATAATATCCGCGTGTTGTTTTTGCCAGTCTTTTAACGGCAGGTACATCGGCTGAATATCTCGGTCAATGCCTATAAATAACCCTTTGTTCAGGTCGATATAATCCAGTGGGTCATAATGCAGCGTTTCCGGCAGCAGGGATTTCACCGTGCGCACATCGGTACGTAATTCCCGTTCAAGCGTTGTTTTCCTGACGAGGTGTTTCTTTATTTTGTCTAATTCAGGGGTTAATACCCTGCGCAACAGAATATGGAAAATAAAGCCTGCTATGGTGAAAGTAATTAATGTTGACCATTCCAGAACTGGAACGCGGGTAACTGTTCGACCCTGATAAAGCCACTGGAAAATCCATATAACAACCGGCCCCATCGTACCGGAAAGAAAACACAGCATGGAAAAAGCCATAATCAGCTTTTGCCACAACGGGGCTTTTTGCCGTTCATCGCTTTTCATCGACGCGAAAAACGGCATCGTCAGCCCCGATAACAGCGCCAGCATCATCTGGTGCTGTTGCATACAAGCAATGAAGCTCAGCGCGCCATTCGCTATCGGCGACAGTGAAACGGCCAGCTTATTCAAAATCACGATGCCTCCTTCGTCAGCAGTTCGCCCCATGACATCGCCCCATCAATTCGCCCCACGGGGTCGGGCGAAAAGGCGGGGCGAACGTCAGGGACGAAGAAGGTGGCCGCTGTGCGGCCATGTGCAGGAAAGCATGCTTCCCTGCACGACACGGCATGCGCCAGTACATGCGGGCTGGATGCCCTTATGATATGTCGCATGGGGGTAATGTCGTGGCTGGACGCCGCGCCAAAACCCCCGACGTCAACGGCGGCACACCGTCGCCCGCTACGCGCGACCACCCCCTTTAAGACGGTCGCTTTCGCCTTTTTCTTCCCTTAGCTCGTTCCTCGCCGCGGGAATAAAAGGGAAGCTGACCTTTAAAGAGGGTGGTCGCGCCACGCTACCGGCTTTTGGCCGGAGACTTAGCCGCGACGGTGTGCGGGGCTATGCCCCCCAAATAAACCGCTGTCGTGGGCGACAGCTTTTCGCTCGCTGGGGCGGCGAAATTTATTCGGCTCCCCCCGGCCGACAAAATCCGCGTGGGCGCGGCTGTTTGCCGGTGAGGCGCGGTGCCTGAACTATTTTCGCTCCTTAACCCGCGAAAATAATTCTGTCCGCTGCCTCATTTTTACGGCCCGCATTTCTTCACGCCTTAATCCGCGAAAAATGTGGGGCCGTAAAAACCTGAAAACCACCACGCCTTAAGCCGGACTCGGCTAAAATATTCCGGTGCCATAGGGGATCCGCGAATAAAATCAAAGCAGGGGGTTAATAGTGGCTCTCACGGATTTCCCTGATGATGTCGGAATAACACTGACGACTTTCTTTAATGCTGGTTTCATCCAGCGTAAACCCTCGCCGGTTGGCTTCCTCTGTCAGCGTTATTCTGTCGGTGGCATTCAGCGTTTGCATCAACTGCAATAACCGGCAGACAACCCGGTAGTGATAAATTTCATAATAAAGGCCGCATCCGTGCATCGCCTCATTTTCAATGTGCTCAATAACACAGGCTGCGCGCATGGAATCCCCACGCTGACGTGTCCAGGGATGCTGAATAAAACCCGGGTTGGTCATAAAGATAACCTCCGCTAATTAACTACGCACGCGGCCAAATTTACTGATTATCTGGCTGATAATTGCCGGGTCTGCCGAATCGCACTCAAGTAAAAATGATTTTCTGGCATCGGCAGTGTGGTCCGGCAGAAAACCGTGCTTGTTCTTTTCCACGATATTAAAGAATGAACGTTCGGCCGAAT
Source organism: Klebsiella michiganensis (assembly GCF_015139575.1). GTDB lineage: Bacteria > Pseudomonadota > Gammaproteobacteria > Enterobacterales > Enterobacteriaceae > Klebsiella > Klebsiella michiganensis. The sequence continues at coordinate 2,047,977 of NZ_AP022547.1, forward strand.
GGCATTCATTGCCGCCGCCGTTACCGGTGGCTTTACCGTACATGCATAACACCACTTTACAGGCGTCAGCGGCCATGACGGAGGTGGAACATGACGCCATAGCGCTGAGTAATAATACGGAGGGTATTACTTTTTTCATTTCGGTCATCTTCATATTTAAACGAGGGTTGCGTAATTCGATAATTTATTTATTGAAGACCTTTACTGAATACACCTCTCATGTCATTGAGATGAACGGGTTTAAAATAAACATCACTCATCCGGCGTATGTCACCGTGAATATCAATGCTGACTATCACATCAACGCTCTTAAGCACCTTGCGTAACAGCACGTCGAAAGGCATGTTCCGGCAGTCGGGGTTTTCATAGCAGCGGTCAATTAACCCTTCAATACATTCTTCCGGGCTGCCCGCATGCAGGGAGGTCATCAATCCCTCATGCCCGGAACCGACGATTTTCAGCGCATCCCAGGCTTCTTGTCCGCGAATTTCAGCCAGTAATATCCGGTCAGGGTTCATACGATAATTGGCGCGTATCAGCCTGCCGGGCGTGACAATAGCATTATCCCCGGCATCCGCCGGATAAAAGAGATGGACATAATTGGTGTGGTGATAGAACCGGATTTCGGGATTATCCTCGATGGTGGTCAGCCTGAGGTGCCGGGGAATAGAGTGCAGCAGCGTTTTCATATAGGTGGTTTTACCGGAGCCTGTTTCACCCACAATAAAAATCGTTTTACCGTATTCCACCGCTTTTTCCATAAAGCGGGGCATATCCTCACTCTGATAATAGCGGGTCAGTTCAACATCTTTGCCTTCCGTTCGCTCCTGACCGCTTACCCGGTTATAAAATCCCGCATCAATCCATGACTGATGTGTTTTCTGCCCGAATGAGGGTTTGCGCAGCGTAATAGACACGGTATTACGCTCACATGCGGGGGGAATAATGGCCTGAATGCGCTCGCCTGATTCAAGCGTGGCGGAAAGGATCGGCGAGGTGTCGTCGATATTATCGTCCTGCCACGACGCCAGCGCTCTGGCAAAGGCGTAACACTGACGCAGCGTAATCGGGGAATCATGTTTTCGCCATTTTCCCCGGATTTTGGTATGCAGTTCACCCGGCCGGTTAACGGCAATTTCCGTCAGGCCGTCCTGCGCAATAAAATCACCAAACAGCTGGTTTTTCATAAAATCCAGCGACAGGTTTTCAGCGTTCATACCACCTCTTTTTCAGTCGCAACTGCCAGACGGATGAGAAATCAATATCGGTGCCGGTCATGATGCCGATGACATCACCCTGATTCAGGTACAGGGTGGGCGGGATATTGATGCTGTTGTCCAGCGTCGTTTTCGCCATTTCCGCCGTGGCGGCGCGGGTGTTTTCGGTGTAGTCGGTATTGCGGTCTTTCCCCGGGGCAGCATCCGACGCCGCCGCTGCCACGTCCTGCACGGTACTGAGCATCAGGGCATTGCCGAAGCGCTCCCAGAAGTGGTTGTCGATCCAGCCGGCGATCCCCGCCTCGCCGAGCGGGCCGCTGGCCTGCGTATCAGTTAGCGGGATTTGCAGGCTGCCGGGCTCAGGCGTACGCAGCTCCGTCCACAGTACAAACATCCGGCTGCGTCCGTGTTGCAGCGCCCCGGTGCGGTAGATGCCACGGGCGATCGTTCCCGCCGGGATCAGCGTCACATGGTTGCTGGCGCTGTAAACATCTTCACTGATCAGGCAGGAAATATGCCCCCCGACATCGGACACGAAGCGCCACATCATCGAACACGGGATATAGCGGTCCACCGGGATATAGAGATCAGGATCGAGGCCCAGCCGTTTGACGCCGGTGACACGGGCGACGCCTGGATTGTCGTTGTTACCCGTTTCCGGCGCGGCAGTCTCCGGGCAGCGCAGGTTGCCATCCTTTCCCCTGGACAGTACTGACGGACAGGATGTGTATGTCGTGGATGATGACGGACCGTTGGACGTTTTTGCGTTGCTACGCGTTTCACCCGGGGACGTGCGTGCATTATCGCCCGGCATTGTTCGGGCGTTGTTCAGCCCGTCAGCCAGTGCGGCTGCCTTGTTCAGGGCGGGTGGGGCCGGTGGCAGGGTGGGTGCGGGAGTGACGGCCTGGCGGGCAGGGTCTGTTCTGTCCTGTGTGTGCGGCCCGAACAGGCCAAACGGGTTACTGTCCATCCCCAGATTTTGACGCTCATTCAGCGTCTTCCCGGCGGAGGTTTGCGGCGCGGTGTCGGCTTCTTTCTCATTACCCCCTTTCAATGCACTGAAAATCCGATCGCCGCCGGATGCCAGGGCGATCACCAGCGCCAGACTCAGCAGGCTGACGATCAGCGTGCGGCGACCGGATGCCTTACGGAAACGGGTCACTTCAGGCTGGCCGGGCGGCGTTTTCTGCTCCGGCTCCTGATACGCCATTGCCGCACGGGCGCGTTCGCGGGCCTCCGCTTCCCGCTCTGCGGTGGTTTTTTCCGGTTCATCCGGGACAGCTTTATCGGTCATTTCGCCTCCAGCGTAACGGACGGTGAAACAGTGTCGCTACGGGTTATCGGGATGCGCCCGAATCCGTCGTTTTCGATCCCCACCACCGAGGTGCCGTAACGCAACACCAGTTGTGGCGCTGCCGGCACCACCATCACGATGTAATTACCCAGCTTAACTGTCCGGGGCGTGAGCGCCTGCTCCCGTCCGTTAACCACCCGGAAAACGGAAGGCAGGGTTCTGATGGGGGAAAAACCGATATAAGCAAAACGACCATCATCCCAGGCAAAATCCGGTGCGATGGTGGCCGAACCGGCGGCGACCCGTTTGGTGTAGCGCCAGTTGCGCGGCGTGCTGGCCTGTCCGAATGCTGCCGCTATTTGCTGCTTCTCCTGTCTTTCACGCTGCTGCGTCTGACGTGCGGCGCTGGCGGCGGCGGATTGCTGGCGAACCTCGGCCGGATAGTGGTAACGGATAACGAACGCCTGCGCGGGGGAATCGTGGTCCAGCACGTTCAGCTCCAGGCTGTAATCACGCTTTGAGGTCACCACGAAGAGGTTGGTCTTCCAGTCCTTTGCCGTGGGCAGGAACACCTGGCTGACGTTGTTGCCGCTGGCGTCCGTCACCGGCTGGGTGATGGGGTTCGGGCTGACGCCCACCCGGTTATCACTTTTCGTGACCGTCCAGCCTTTGGGAAAACCCGCTTGCACATCAATCACAGCTTCATCGTCGTCAAACAGCAGCGTGGTGACGTAGCCGGGGCGGGTATTCACCACGGTGGCGTTCTGGCTGTTATACGATACGTTCTGCATCCGGCTGTCATAGGCGCTGCCGCGCGGGGTGGCGGCGCTCCATGTCGCGCATGACGCCAGTAAGCCCGTCAGGAGCAGGATGTTTTTCAGCATCATTCGCTCCTCAGTTCTTTATCGCGCTGGTAGCTGGTGACGATAAAGCCCAGCGGGTTCACTTCACGCTGGCTGTCCGTCAGTTGCTGATGCGGGACATAGCGGTAAGTGAGGCGGATATTCCAGAAGTCCGTTTTCACTGAATTATCAGAAATACGGCGGAGGGTGCGCTTAATACGCAGTGTTGCCAGGTTATCCGGCCCGGTGGCAGGCGCATGCACATTGGAAATAATGTCGATATAGACGACATATTCGGCTTTATTAAAAATAACGTCCGGGGCCTGGTCGCCGTTAAACCCGTCCAGATAATCCCGGTTCACGCTGTCGCTGTTAAATAACTGTACGTCGTCGTAATCACGCTGGAGGGAGAAATAATTATATCCCTCACGGAGCCTGACATAGTGTGCCGCCAGTGAATGGACCAGCGCTTTTTCAGACGCAATATCCCGCTCTTTAAGGCGGGTCATATACTCATAACGACCGGTCTGTTTGTCCACCGACCACAATTCAATGTCAGTGGTTTTCAGCGGCAGCAGAATAAGAATGGCTGTAATTGCCAGTGCAGCCAGAATCAGCCCGGCAGCGGCCACCCGCCAGGCAGTTTTGCGGGAACGCTCTTCCTCTTCCAGCAGGATGGATTCAAAAGAGCGGGAGACATTGATGATGCGCTGAATATCAGACATGGTGAGCCAGCTCCTGAATGATGGCGGGGGAATTAACCGGCTGGGGATCGCCGGACACCGGCGGGAGGTCGCCATGATGCTGCGCGCAGCCCGTAAGCGCGCACAGCAACATAAGCAAGATGCTGAATTTCATGGAAGCCTCTTATCGGATAAATGCAGGAAAGCCGCACCGCTGGCAGAGGCCACGGCGTGACGGAGAAAAGAAATTAGCGGTCGGGAGGATTAACGGTGACGCTGCTGATTCTGGCGTTTCATGCTTTCGATGGCGGTGGCACGTTTCTGCCAGGCGTTCACGGCTTTGCCCGCACCTGCGGCAATGAACCTGCCGGTTGTCGCGGCTGCTGCCATGCCACCTTTGGCGGTCAGTCGGCCCCCTGCCTTTATGCCGGGTCTGGCGACGTCGGCAGATTTGCTGACCAGCCCGCTCAGTCCGCTCATGGCGGCACCCTGTAACACGGCCTGTACGGCGGCACCGCTCAGCGCAGTGGCTATTTTCGCTGAAAAATACACCACGACGCCTGCGGCAATCCCGGCCAGCAAACATTGCGCCGCCAGGGTCACCATATTGCTTTCAGCAGACGTTGCTGTGGCGGCATCCAGTATTTTACTCAGGTAGTTGATGGCGATCCGGACAGACAGGGCAGAGAACATGATCGTTAAGATTGCGGTAAATATTGTTTTCAGCCAGTTATCAAACATGGGTTTAAGAAAACCGTACAGCAGGCAGAAAATAAAGAGTGGGGCGGTGGTGGTCATTAACAGAATGGTGATTTCGGCGAGCAGGTTGACAAAGGTTGCAGCCAATAACAGAAAGATTGCACCGCCCCAGACCAGCACCTCGGCAAAACCGCCATTCACTTTTACGTAGGTGGAGGTATCGAGATTAAACAGCGTTTGCCCCAGCGCTTGTGCCTTTTCCCACACCGTGTCGAGCAGCGCCCAGACATTATCATCGCCACTGATGCCATCCTTAAGCCCTTCAATGGCTGCAATGATGGCATTCAGCCAGCCATCGCGGTTTAAAATAAAGGTAGTAATAAGCAACATACGACCCACATCCCAGACAACATCCTCAACCGGTGTCTGGAGTTTGCCGCCAAGCGTCTGATACCCGCGATACGTAATAAATAGGGTGAAGGAACTGACGATAATCGCACTGATTAGGGTGCCGTAGGTAGAAGACTGACCTTCTAACACGGCGTTAAGTCCATCCATGATGTTTTTGTCCATACCAACAAAAATACCACCGGACATGGTGCCTCTCATTAGTCAGGAACAGACAGGGGATAAAAACAGGAAGGGATCCCTGTTTTTGTTGGCGGGGATCTTACTGAGTGACGGATTTTCTTTTTTGGGCTTCCTGCTGAAACAGCGTCTCGAATTTTTCCCGAATGCCGGGTTTGCCTGTCTGGGCAAACATGAGTGCTGCCCGGTGCGCAAACTCGCAGTTGTCGCTTGCCTCGCCATCCTTGAGGCATTGCGTATAGACCTTATAGGTCTCATCGGGATGTTCTTTATACCAGGCTTCTGATTTCGTTTCTTTACAACCGGATAAGACGAAAATGCCTGACATGACGCATAAGGTTAATACGGGTTTTAACATGTTAACCTCCCTATAGAGAGTTCAGATCGGCAACGGGCGCAGTTAATTGCTGTTGCTCAAAGGCCTTCTGTTTTTGCTGTTCCAGCAGCGTTGTTCGCTGTTCAGCCTGTTTGACTGACATTTCCCACTGGCTGGTCAGCGCATTCAATTGTACGCTTTTGGCCGCGATGGCGTTAGCCAGGTCCTGTGACTCTTTCGAATCCTGCGCATTAGCAATACGGTCTGATAAATCTGATATATCGTCGAGCGTGCCCGTGATCTTGTTTTCAACCTCGGACGTATTTTCTATTGCTACAGCCTGATTCAGGATCATCTGTTTGCAGCTGTCCAGATAGCGTTGTGACGAGCTGGACGGGTTACAGGTATCGAACGTTTTATATTTGTTATACAAGCTATTCAGTTCAGACGAATATGACCCGCTTTGGTTGCTCAGCAGGTCATCCAGTGAAATACCGTTTTGACGAAGATTATCTATATCGGTTTTCAGACTTTTGGCCTCGCGGAGAAATGCCTGAACGTCCCGCACGCCCGTTGCCGTGGCTAATTGCTGCTTGTAGGCATCGAGTTCACTTCTATAGTGGGTGACGGTTTCCTGCCACTGCTGGAGTTTCTGGATCCACTGATTCATGGATTCGGTATGCTGTACGGCGTCGAAAACCGGTATTCCGGCGCTCATCGCCTGGGTGGAAATAAACAACGATAACGCCAGTATGATATCTCTGAACCGCATTTTCATTACCTCCGTCAGGATTATTACAGAGCTTGTTCAAGGAAGGCGCCTTTCCAGTCATCAGGCTGCAGTCCTTCCTGATACAGGGTGTCGAACAGTTTCAGGTTGTCTTCGCTGCCGCTCAGCATTTTGGTAAGTTTCCCGAGACCCGATAAATCCATTTTCGCCATCGCCACAAAAGGCCGGGTTTCACCCGCGCGTAACGGCGTTTTCAGGACCACCATAGAGCGCTCACCCGGATCGAGGTTTCTGACGATGTCGTAAACACTTTCCGGCACTTTCATCTTTTCCACGTAATCCGCCCTGCTGGCCTTCGGGTTGGCGAGAAAAATCTGCGTGCTGCACTGCTCGATAATCGCCGGGGCAATCGGGTGCTTGACGATTTCGTCAGGCGACTGCGTGGCGGAGACGAAGATGCCGTTCAGTTTGCGGATCACTTTCAGCATATTGAGCGAGAAGCGGGAGAATTCGACATCGGCCAGCCATTTCCAGAACTCGTCCATGAACATCACCAGCCGGCGACCGTCCAGCAGGCCGGTGACGCGGTAAAGCAGATAAAACGTGATGGGGCCGCGAATGTCGTCATCATCGAGAAATTCCGTACCGTCGATACCAAAATTTTCGACGTCGCTGATATTGAAGGTGTCCTCCTCATTGTCGAATACCCAGCCGAACTCGCCGCCCTGCGCCCACTGTTTAAGGCGAATACGTAGCCCGTTGATGCGGGCGTCGGGGGTTGGCGGCTCCGGCAGGACTTCCAGCAGCCGGGTGATACCGAACTTGCGGTATTCCGGCGGGTAGTCGAGCATAATGGTATCTACGGCGGCACTGATCCGCTCCTCATCGCGCGGATCGAGCGGCTTGCCGTTGCGTCGGCACAGCATACGTACCAGTCGTTTGATAAAGCTGATATTCCGCCGGGTTGGGGCAAGCGAAAACGGGTTAAACCCGGTGGGAGTGCCGGTACGGATACGGAAGTAGCGTCCGCCCATCTGGCGTATCGCTACTTCCGCCGCCCGGTCCTTATCAAAATAGACCGTGGTGAACCGCTGGATTGTGGCTGAGGCGCTGAACGTCGCAGGATTGCGGTACTTCTGCATCAGTTGCTGCATCATGGTCATCAGCATCGTCTTCCCTGAGCCGGTTTTACCGATAATCGCCGTGTTACCCGGCGTTTTTTCGTTGGAGTCATCCCGTCCGCTTTGGCTGTCATGCAGGTTCAGGTAATACCCGCTGCCGCCGGGTGATGTCAGAATGGCGATGGCGTCACCCCAGGGATTGCCGCTCCGCTTGTGGGGATGAAAGTTGTGCAGGCTCGCCAGGTCGGCAAAGTTCTGGCTGCTGACGGCCACCAGACGGGGGCGCAGCGTATACATCCCCGGCAGTTGCGCCAGGTACGCGGCGGGTAGCGACAGCGTGGACAGCGTCGTCATGATGCCGAGGTCGGCGAAAGGCTGCGCCAGCGCGTTGGCATCCTTTACCACCTGCTCGGGGCTGTCTGAAGATACCAGCAGGGAGAAGTGGTACTTTCCGCACGAGACATGTCCTGACTGGAGCAGGTCACGCAGTACAATCAGCTCTTCACGCTGCGAAATGGCGTCGTCATCCGCCGAATTCAGGCGCTTTTCCGCCAGGCGAATATGCTTCTGCGCCTCATCGCGGGCCATGCAGGTGAAGGACTGCGTCAGCACATACTCGCTTTCGGCATACAGCAGCGCGTCCAGCAGGCCGGTCGCGGTTTCCGGCGAGTAATCTTTGATTTCCAGACTGCGGAAAAAACGGGAGCCGCCGACGGTCTGGCACTCGGCGGTGTCGGTGGTAAAAAAGACATCCGGCGTGCTTAATGTTTCATAAAACGGTGCACGCGTGACCGCCACCTTTTGCCACTGGCCGGTGAGCAGGCGGTGATACAAGGACAGCTGGGCGGAATACACCCGCCGGTTTTCTTCATACTTCCCCAGCGGCGTCGCCGTATAGCGGGACAGCGCCGAAGCCAGCGCCTCCCGGTATTCCAGCATCACTTTCAGAGCATCATCCAGCGCCGCTTTGCGTTTACCGGACGGCTGCGCCTTCATGGCCTTTTTCTCCAGCGGAGAGAAGGGCGCGTAGCAGAGGGTGAAAAACAGCCGGTGACGCCAGAACGGTTTTTCGCGGATCGGCTGGTAATACAGCCGGGTCACTTCATCAGAAAAGGGAATGCCTGAATTCGAGTCAAAGACATCGTGGTACTTTTCCCGGATACGGTGAAGATAGAAGGTAACCGGCAGACCTTCATACCCACGAATAACGTTATTGAGATGCGTCGCCATTAACGTCAGATGATGTTCGTCCTCGCATTCAAAAACGGTGCCCTCCAGCTCCCAACTGGCAACCAAATCACCCTGGCGGTTTCTGATGACGTGCGGGTGAATATGGGAGGAATACGGAATGTATTTATCCAGCGTAACGCGCTCGTTTAACTTCATCTTTTCAATAAACTCCGAGACGTCGACAGCGTCATAGCGGTTTGCCAGCAGGGCATTGGCACCAAAATGTTTATTGGTGCCAAAACGGCCACGGGTTTTAAAGGCCAGCCAGAGCAGGCCGAAATAGTGAATATCGGTTCTGGCCTTTGCCTTCATCTCCAGCCAGGCCGGAATAAGCAGTAATATCAGGTAATAGCTGACATAGACCGCCAGCAGGACGATGGCCCCGCTGACCATCACGAACGGCACGAGGGGAATGCCGGCTATGGCGGCAGGCCGCGTCAGCGCTTTGTTCAGCGTAGCCATCGTTACCTCCTTATGACGCCCAGTAGGCACCGAAACCTGACGCACCGACGATAAGGATGGCGCCAATGATGACGTTGCGCACGTCATGGGGGCTCTTGCCGTCAAACAAGACTTTGTATCCTACCCACATGGTGGCAAGCGTGATGGTGACGGCGGCCAGTCCGAGCAGGCCTGTGGAAGTGTTACTCAGCGTCTCATTGGCTTTATTAAATCCGCTGTCTGCTGCCAGCACCGGGCTTGCCATTAACAAGGAAGAGAGGACGGGCCAGTCATACTCTTTTCTTTTCATCATTGTTCCTCCTGGGGGCCGGGAATGGGTAACGCGCCGCGTATCACGGCATTGGGGTAGCGCAGGGATGCCAGTACTGGCGTGGCGTTATCGGTAAGCTCGCCACGCATGACGGCGGTGGGGTAATGGATTTCCGGCATGAGCTTTTCGGCGGGAGGTCGCTGCCGGTCTTCCTGCGTCGACGGCACGGCGTAGCCGATGCGCTGGATGTAGCTGGTGTGGTTAAACGCGGATTCCGGCTGTTGGCCGGTCGTGAAATTTCCTGAGTAGTAGCAACTGAGCGCACGCTTGAGGGAACCGCCGCGGCGGTAGCAGTCGGTGAGGATGCGCTCAAAAACGGACAGGTTGGTACAGGGGTTAAGAAGGTCACGGGCACTCACGCGGTAATGACGGAAATTGGTGCTGGTGATTTGCATCAGCCCGACCGAATAACGTCGGCCCTGTGCCGCCAGCCGTCCGGTTAGACTGACGGCCTCATCCTTGCTGGCGGGGAAATGTGAAGTCACGCCTTTGCCACCGGGCAGAATTTCAGCGATGGCATACGGATTCAAACCGGATTCGACCCGCGCCACATCAAGTGCCGTCGACGGGTGAACGCTGGCGGCGCACTGCATGGCCGCCGCCAGAAATACGGTGGTGGAAAGCATGGTGGCCTCGGAATGGTAAACCGGGCAACGCGTACCGCCATCAGACGGCACAGGGCCGGGAAAAGAGGGAAGGTCGGTTAAATGGGCTGAGTATCCTGTGTCGCGTCGCCGTCATCCCTGGGCTCAAGGAGCACTAACTTGCCGGAAACGGCAATGCCGGGTGTCAGTACCACGTTCAGGCCGGGTTTACCGTGATGGGCAAAAGCCACGCCGACTTTCGTCCACCAGGTGTTTTTTTCACCCTGCGGGTCGGGCTGACTTTCATGGGTGACAAATACCTGATAAATGGGTTTTCGCATGTGGCCTCCTCTACTAAAAACAAGGATGAGTTAAAGAAATGTCACATCCCAATTCTGCATTCCGGTTTTAACGGGTCAGCGAGAACATTCAGCGGCACCCTGAATTGTGGTTTCGTGACAGCCCGAACCTTATTTTTAAAGAGCAACGCCTGATTCAGGCAAATTTACGTCAATACGGGTAACTATTATGTAATGACGCTTTCAGGATCAGATATCCGGGGCGGTATATAAACGATAAATTCAAAGTTAAAATGAGAGAGATAAATTAGCGGTAGAAGCGGATAAGCTTTGGGGTAAATAAAAGGAAGTGAAATAGTTAATAAAGACGACTGTGGATTTATAGTTAATGATAGAGACATGCAGGGGAAATATTCCTGCATGTCTCTGTGACCATTATTAACGTCTTCGGCGTTCAAGTTTTTCCTGACATTCCGTGCAGGTGGTTATGCCCGGAAGTGCCTGCCGTCGCTTTTCAGGAATGGGCTTACCGCATACACGACAATGGAATAATGATGGCGTAGACCCTGGCTTAAAACGACTCTGTTCAATCATATCCTCCAGTCGTTGCTCATTAAATTCCTGATCGCGGTCAATCTCATCTGGCATGGGCGGCCCTCCGGTCTGACGCCTCCTGTTCGCAAAGTGCGATACGCTTCCAGACGATGGTCAGTGACAACCCTTCGACTTTCGGCAGCAGGGTTTGCGTTACCTGCATCATGGCGGCCAACGCATCGGTCGATTCCAGGTTGGCCACCCGGCATTGTTGCCATTGCCGCCAGATGGCCGCATCCGTCTCTTCGTCCGGCTCTGGCGTCCGGCCATAAGGCACACGGACGCCCAGTAAGCGGCGGCGAAGGCAAACTTCGTTGGAGGTGAGGCCAAAATACTTGTTGAGTAGCGCAATTGACCCACCCAGCCGGATAGCGTGGTTGATACGTTGCTGCTGCAGAACCTCCTCACGGGATTTCGCCAGAAGCAGGTGTAACGCGTCGTGATGAACCGTCACAGCCAAAAACTGCGCAGACTCCCGACTGATGATAAACAGCTCGTCTAGTGATAATTGGTTGAGGGCATTCATTTCGTCGAAAGTGAATCCTAGCGATTCACAGTAACGAATGTTGCCATCCTTCAATGCATGCAGGGCATCGGTTAATACGGCGTAATTCAGTGACGGGATAATCATGGTATTTTCTCCCTTCAGCCTATTGAGCGGCGGACTAATTTAATATTGATCCATTCGTCAATTTCCGATTCGAGCCAGGCGACACTGGCCGGGCCAATCTTGATTGAGCGGGGGAAGGTGCCGTCTTTCATATACAGATAGATTTGAGAGCGCTTCAGGCCCGTTTTTTCCTCAACCTGTTTCAGACGTAATAACTGATGAGATGTCACGGTATTCTCCTGTGGCAGATATAGCGCTAGCCGGGAGAACACACGACAACACAAAGTCGTGGTGTGGCGAAAGCTGATGAGTCCGTATTACGGAAAATACAATCCTTAATACGGACTTACACTGCAAAGGGACATCATCTTACTTTTGTGCCGATATGGAAGAGGGCGAGCCGCGCTCAAGCGCTGTCTTCAGCGTGTCGCCACTGAATCGATCAGTAATGCCTTCCTCAGATGCCCATTGTTCAAAAATGGACAATAATTTATACGGTTGCATGATTAACGGACTAATAGTTTCATTATTTTTGCAGGCAAGCCAGAAGAGGCGTGATAGAGGGGTGGATATCCGAGTTGGAGACGGTTGAAGTATTTCTTTTTCGATCGGTTTGTTGATCAACTTATCAAGTTCACTTTTTCTGAGGACAAAGCAGGCATCACTCGGTAATTCATGCATAGGAAAATAATATTTATGCGAATCTTTCTTTGTAGCGTTTAGTATTATATCTTCGTAATCATCTGATGAAATATCTTTAGGTAGCCTTTTTACGTGTCGTTCGATTCTTTCATGCCATGTCATCTTTTCGAAAAGTTGAAACGATTCCCCCAATAAACAGACGGTAATACCATAATTATTCGACTTTGCTCCTGTTACAGGTGATGGTATCTTTAATGAATGTGCAAGTAAACGCTGTATAAGGACATATTCATAGCCGAGTAATGTTGTGTCAATGACTCTTTGTACAGGGTGGATATATCTTCCTTCAGTACTGAAAGTTAAATTGTTCTCGTTGACAAAGGAACTTTCGGCAGGCATGAATGATTTCATCGTTGACGAATTTTCTATTGGTCTTAGCTTTAATTTATGATTTCGTGATTTAATTTTCCTCAATATTACTGGGGATTGAAAATATATTGAAAACCGAATTTTCCCTTGCAGAGCAAATCGATAAAAATCACTTTTTCTTATTTTACACCCATTCAATGCATTGAGAAGTCTTACCGCCTCCCTTATAGTTATCCAGTCTGGAATTCCATCTCTAATGTTTAGGCAAGTTGGATTGTCTGACATAATACATCTCCTTTCACACAATGATATTGCTGATGAATTTCGCTGTGTTTTTGAAAGATGTTTAAAATTCTGATTGATATGAAATAGATCAGAATGATATGGGCTGATTTTATAAAATAAAAAATAACCTATGTTTTGTTGTGACATTTTTCAAAGAGGTAAAATAAAATGGCTCAGTGATTTGGTGTTCACTGAGCCATTTTAAATGCTATGTGTACTATCAGGAGTAATCGGAGGTGGTGCGTCTTTTATTAGAATTTATTTGTAATAACATCCATAAAATACCAACGATTACTACTCCGCCTCCAACCCAAGTAGGGCTTGTAAGACCAGTAACATTCAGTGCTACCCCCCCCAATAGCGACCCTAATGCAATTCCTCCGTTAAAACCGGCAATATTCAGTCCTGCTGCCACAGCTGGAGCTTCAGGTGCATGTATGTGAGATAGCCCTATCACTCTTGCTTGCATTGAGGGGACCGCTGCGTATGTCAATGCTCCAAGCAACCCAATAAACAGTGCCATTAACATTAAGGATGAGACAGAGAACCACATAGCAAAGAGGACGATCGCCAGACCAATAAGAATTGTCATCACGGCACGATCTGCACCTTGCTTGTCAGTCAGGCGACCACCCCAGACATTCCCGATAGCGGCCATCACGCCGTAGACCAACATAAGCAAACTACTCGTACGCTCGTCTACATGCGTTACCTGAAGTAGAATCGGGGAAATATACGTATACAGGGCAAAAGATCCTGCATAGGCCAAAACTGTAATTCCTGCTCCCGCAAGCAGTAGTGGGTTGAACATGGCTTTTAAACCGTCCATGGCATTTGCTTGCAAGGAGGGATCATTTTGATCCGTGGGCATCAGCATTGCCAATCCAATGAAACCGATCGCTCCACTTGCCGTTACTGCCATGAATATAGACTGCCAACTCAACAGACTACCGATGTAGGTACCAAGTGGTACGCCTAATGCCAACGCAATTGTAAGACCGCCAAAAACGACCGAAACAGCGGCGCCAGCACGATGTCGCCCAGCCAGTTGGGTTGCCACACTTGAAGCAACAGCAAGAAACACTCCGTGCCCTAAACCGGAAGCAAATCGTGCAATCAACATAGGCGTTAGGGACTCAGACGCACCGACGATACCATTGCCAACTGTAAACAGGCCCATAGCAACAAGTAATAATCTTTTACGAGGCCATCGTGTTGCCAACGCAGTTAATCCCGGAGCACCAATTACGGCACCGAGGGCGTAGGCTGTCACCGCTGTACCTACATGACTGACACTGACGTTTAGATCAGCTGATATCCTGGAAACTAAGCCGATCGTGACAAATTCAGTGAATCCCAAAGCAAAAGCGCAGAGTGCAAAGACATATATAACAAAAGGCATGCGTTCTTTCATAACTCAGGCTCTTCTATTTTCAATAGAAGCCAACAAAGGCAGCATTGCCTCAGCGACTCCTTTTGCGGAAGCGGGATTCTGTCCGGTCACTAATCTCTCGCTGACAATCACCTGTGGCTGAAAATTTGCGGCTGCAAGATGCTCAGCACCTCTTTGCTTCAGCGTGTCTTCAAGTAAGAATGGAACAATGTCGTACAACCCTACAGCACGTTCTTCATCGTTGGTAAAAGCTGACACCTTTTTGCCCGCAACCAGATATTCATTATCGGAAAGCCGAATATTCACCAATCCGGCGGGGCCATGACAAACCGCAGCGACAACGCCACCCTTTTCATAAATTCGTGATGAAACACCCGCCAACTCTATATTGTCAGGGAGATCCCACATCGTCGCATGCCCTCCTGCATAGTAGACGGCGTCATAGACGTCAGGATCAATCTGCGAGGGTTTTAATGTGGTTTTAGTTGCCTCGCGTAAGGAATCATTATTCCAAAAGGAGGCGTTAACCGGATCGCTGAGGTCTAAACCGTCAACATGTGTCTTGCCTCCCTTGGGACTCACGAAATCAATTTCATATCCTTCTTTTGTGAGTACATCGTAGGGGTGAGACACCTCAGAAAGATAGAAACCACTGGGTGCGGCATCTTTACTCTCGGCTTGACCTTTACGGTCATGGCTGGTCAATACAAACAGGATACGTTTGGGCATTTTAACTTCCTCTATATGGGGGGACTTAAAGCAAAATTCTTCTGACTGCATGCGACATAACAGACTTGTCATATTGAGTCTTATTGTGGAACAATCTATTTATCCTTTAAATAGACCTAAACGGACAAACACTTACCCCAAAATGAACAAAATAAACTTGAGAAATGACGACCTTGAAGTGTTTTTACACGTCGTCGACAGAAACAATTTCTCTGCCGCAGCACGAGACCTACAGATACTCCCCAAGATGGTGAGCAAGCAGATAGCCAGGCTGGAAACTGCACTTGGCACTACACTTTTTGAAAGAAACACCCGTAATCTACGTATTACAGACGAGGGCAGAGCTATAGCTGAGAGGGCTCGCGTAGCGTTGGCCGTTCTGGATGAGATGAAGGAACTTTCCCGAGGGGATAGTGAGGAGTTAAGCGGAAATATTCGTTTGACTGCGCCCGCACCGTTTGGCCGAAAATATGTTGCTCCTGCGATCGCTGCATTCTGCCAAGTACATCCGAGGGTGGGCTTTGATTTAAGGTTATCTGACCAAATCCAGGATCTTTACAGTGGTGATTTCGATCTGGCTATTCGTATGGGGGATCTGGCTGATTCTCGCCTTCTGGCCAGAAAAATAGCAAATAATAGACGTATTCTCATCGCATCGTCCGAATATCTGAAGAATCATCCACCCATTGAGCGACCAGAAGATCTTTTAAATCACAACTGCTTAGTATTCGCTTACCCGGGTTTTTTACACAATTCATGGACGTTACGTAAAGCCGGTCATGAAAGAAGCATCAGCGTTACTGGCAACCTTATCAGTGACAACGGAGACGTATTGCATGCCTGGAGTTTGGCGGGGCTTGGCATATCTCTTCGAGAAACTTGGGATATTCATGATGAATTGAGAGCTGGGAAACTTTGCCGAGTTCTGCCTGATTGGGAAGCAAACACATCTCAGATCAGTGTTGTCCGGGCGCGGCGAGAACCAATACCCCGTAGGCTAAGTGTATTTATTGATTTCATGACTGAAAAATGGAAACGGGCACCATGGGATGATGATTAATGTTCCGAGAGGTAGTCCGAACCGGTCTAAAAGAAGCTAACCGCTTCACTGACCAACGGAATTTGTGATAACTCGATTTGAGTTGAGGTCGTCAACGTTAATAGATAAAAATACAATGATTGTTTAGTCAATTTAAAGGTTTAGCGACTATCACTCCCCAGAGTATGTAATAGAAGACAACACGCCAATCCGAATCTCATAGCATGCTTGAAACCTTAATGCCAACCAGTATAACGCACGTAAAATATAGGTATATCAATGGGTTATCTTGATATGTTCTATCCTTGCCCTATAAAATCCTTTAATTGTTAAAATAAGTTAATATGTATAGAAGCATTAACGGAACATGTTTATAACATAATACTGTGCAGGCTTTCGATTTTATGTCGTAATCGGAGAGCTTCAGGCTCTTAAGGATGCGCAGTATGAGCTATCTGGTTCAGTTACGAAGTTTTGTTGAAGTATACAAAGCTGGTTCGATTTCAAAAGCGGCAATGCGGTTGGGCATAAGCCAGCCTGCAATGTCTGCCCACATTCATTCACTTGAGGCTTTTACCGGGTGTGTTCTCTTTACTCGTCGTTCACATGGTGTGGTGGCTACAGTGGATGGGGAGGAATTGGCGAGATTGGTGGCTTCAGATTTAGAAACGATTGAACTGAAGTTGTCGATGCTTAGATCACGTACAAGAAAGTCCTCGGGGACAGTATCTTTCATCGGGCCAGCAGAATTAATGTGGTCAAAATTACCGTACTTGGTGAAAATATTATTCAATGAAGGTATTAAATTTAAAGTTTTGACAGGAAATAGGAAGCGCATATACAGCTGTCTTCTGGACGGAAGTTGTCAACTAGGTTTCACAACTTCTATGCCGGATAAACAAAAATTTGGATATGCTGAAATTGGAATGGAAAAGTTAATAGTTGTGGTAGCGTCACTCATAGCAGACAACTTCAAAGAAAATGAGGACGTGATTGATACGCTGTCGAAGCTTCCTCTAATAGCTTACGATGAACAGTTACCCTTGATAAGGGAAGTTTTCCAGGATTCTTCGCGATTTTTTGCACTGCTTCGTCCGTCTATTACTGTACCGGATTTGCGGATTTTAGAAAGAATGATCCGAGAAAATATTGGTTGGACTGTGATGCCTGAGTATTTATGCGCCCAAAGCATAGCAGGAGGTCAGATCGTTGAAGTGAATGTCCATGAGAGACTCCCTATAAATTCAATCTATTTGGTATGGATTGATAGCTCATTACGTAACCCACTCGTTTCAGGAATAAGAGACAGAATTCTCGAACTATCAAAAAATAGCGGATTTATGGTTTGAGATACATAAAACAGGCAGCCTTATCGGCTGCCGTGTCATTATTTTATCCGTGGAGATCGCTTGGCAAAGTCATCTGCAATGTCATTCAATTTTAGGAATTTCACCCCTGGATGACCAAGCATATGAGTTAAGAGGCGTTCGAGCATCATTAACACGTGCGGGCGTCCAGATACGTCCGGGTGAATCGTAAAAGTAAAGATCGCATATTCATGCTCACGGTAGACCCAATCGAATTGATCTCTCCACAACTGTTCGATGTCCCTGGGATTCATGAAACCTTGGCTGTTGGGTTTTGTTTTCATGAACATGAAAGGAGGAATATCGTCGATTGTCCAACTGGCGGGTAATTCAATAAGGTCCGTCTCTTCTCCGCGTACCAGCGGTTTCATCCATTCGGTCGGTGTCTTGGAATAATCTATCTTGGTCCAGGAATCACCTTTCCTGACATAATAAGGCTGATGATCATGATGCATTAGTGAATGGTCATATTTGATGCCATTTTCTAATAGAAGATCTGTGGTTACAGGAGAAAATTCCCACCATGGAGCGACATACCCAGTAGGTCTCTTCCCTGTTAATTTTGTGACCATGTCAATGCCTTTTAGAAGGACTTCTCTTTCTTGGTCAGGCGACATAGATATTGGGTTTTCATGACTGTAATTATGAACCCCTACCTCATGTCCAGCATTGACAACTGCTTCCATTTGCCGAGGAAAGGTTTCGATGGAATGACCAGGCATAAACCAGGTGGTGGGGATATTAAACTGGTCAAATAGATTCAGAAGACGTGGAGTACCTACTTCGCCAGCGAACATACCGCGAGATATATCGCTTGGAGAATCTTCTCCCCCATAAGAAGATAGCCAGCCTGCAACGGCATCTACACCCACTCCAAAACCACATAGTATTTCTTTCGCCATGAGTTATTACTCCTCATACAGAAAAAATTGAAATAATATTGCGTTAAGAGGGTTTCTTGACTAATTTCAAGAGATCCTCGGTATCTAATTCATTAATTCCTTTTTGAAGTGCCATTAATTTATGCTCAGGGATGTTGTATCCCCAATTAGCCCAAAATGATTGAATGCCATGATCTAATGCATCAATAACATTTTGGATATTGTCATCAATAAATAGAATATCCTCGTTTTTATCGAAGGCTATTGATTTTAGCAAGGTAAGAGTCTTGTTTTTGTCAGTCATCCTCCCATATATTTTATTCGCGGGTATGTTTAAACCATATTTACTTAGAATGTATAATATAGACTCTTCATCTTTTCCTGATACAATATAGATATCATTAGCTGTTTCAAATAAATTTGAAACATCCAATAGCGGACGGTGTAGTTCAGCCCAAAGATCAGGGTAGAGACTTCTTGCCAGCTTCCTATAATGGATGAACTTATCCCTGAATATTTTCTTATCTTCAGTTGGAATTGATTCATATATAGCAGTGAATCTGTCATTATCTATAGCTTCATTACCAAATTCAGTGAATGAGGCAATAAAGTGACCGTCATGGCGTACAAAATTCCTTAATTTCCTGAATCGTTTAGCCATCAGGCGTGGGATGTTTTGAAGTACATCTTGGTTAAAATCACTGAGAGGTCTGTCATGTAATACATTCCATGTAATTAGCATGCATTCGTCTACTCCATCAACCACGACCCCGTCGAAATCCATTGCTATTAACATCGAATTATACCACCAGCGGTTCTTTAAGAGTTTCGCCGCGTTTCCATCTATCTATTGCATCGAATGTCTGACGCATAAATTTTCCACATTCAGCATAATAGGAGCAAGTTATGATATTCCCGTCGACAACTACATCTGCTTCAATTACATTGGCGCCGGAATTAACCATATCGTCTTTCAGACCAACATAAGCGCAGGTGAGTTTGTCTCTTAGAATACCGGCAGAAATCATAATCCAGGGACCATGGCAGAGCCCAGCCACAACTTTCCCCTGTATTACCATCTGCTTTAGAAAATCTTTAACTCTCTGATCTTGGCGAACTCTATCAGGCGCTTCATGACCGCCAGTGAGAATAACAGCATCAAAATCAGTGGCGTTGAGTTGATCAAAATTAATATTGTCTTTGGATCTTTTATCCATAGGAACAGTGATGCCATATTTCCCTGTCACTGCACTTCCATCCTTTGTTGCAATAGATATATCGTATCCTTCCTCTTTAGAACGATAGTAAGTATAAACTACATCGTGATCCTGAAAACCTGGACCAGTGATTATCACTACTCGTGTCGGATTAGACATGTTATTTTCCTTCTTATTGCGTTACGGGACGTTAATTAAAAATACATTCTGACCACAGTACATTTCTGAGATGGCATCTTTAGCTCGTAGGATATGAATCTTTCCCATTAGATGGCTTTTTACATCTAATGAAATAAAAATAAAATCATCCTCGTCATTCAACATTTTTCTATCAAGATTTTTGACGGAAAAGTATGCTAATTTGTGTAGGTCATGTTCTCTGATCAATGTGCCTGCAGCTATCTGTTGCAAAGGAGGTAAAAGATCATGTTCCTGTGATTTCTTTTCATATGCCATATTTTGCCGGCCATAATTATCTTTAAGTCTGAGTAAGTCGAATTTGTTTCTTGGATTTTCAACTTCGATTAATTCGATGCCTGATTTTCCCGAAATAGTCTGATGGAATACACCTTTTGCAATATATATGCTGTCCCCAGATTTTAACGCCTGATGTGTACCATCAAGAAATCTGGTCTCGCCATCACCATGTAGGCATATAAGGACGGTGTCTTTGAGTATATGACAATGCATTGACGTGGATTGATTCTTTGATATATGAAGGCGCCATACATCAAAAATAGAATCACAATAAACTCTATACTCATATCCCCATGGTTTTTCTATGAATCCATTGAGATGTAAGTCTTTCTCAAATGACTCACCATTATTTGAAGTTGAAAGTAGGATTTTGTTTATTTCAAGCAAGTCATATACATTTGGAGTCCGGTTGTGGATTTCCATATGGTCGCTCCCCCGCTAATTGAATTGCTGAATGTTGATTTCACTTCGGTCAATCGTTCTGTGATTTCAGTCTATAACGGTTATTTAGTACGAGAGAAATAACTTTTATGATGATTGCCTATATTGTTTCTTTTGATCAGTCCTTCATACTCAATAATTACTGAAAACTATGCTTCTATACTTGGGTACTGTTAAAGATGCATAGATTCTATGCCGTCAGGAGGTCATAGCTCACAAGCGATTAAGATGCTTAGCAAGATGCCGAACTCGGACGTCAGCACGATACATCGCATAATGTAGATATCGCAGCGTTTACGTCCCTGTTTGTAGCTCTATCTTAAGAAGTTGCCCCCATAGTGGTAGACAACACCTCAATCTTAAAGTAATCTACCATCTAGTAGGTTGATTGCGTTTGGCACCAACCTTATCTTTGAGATCACTCGACACTTCAGGAGTTGTCATGACTAATTCAAAAAAACCTTTTGCTGACGCTAATGTTATTCGCGGTACACGAGAAGCTATTCGCCAGCAGCCAGAGCTGGGCAATCTCACCTTTAACATGAAGAGTAAATCCAACGGTGGGGTATCCGTCCGTGTGGAAACTCATGCGACTATCCAGAACGGCCAGGTTGATACCAGTCGCTCCGGAAAATTTGCTAATGTTGGCGATGAACCTGCTGATTTATCGGGTACTGATAGCGGTATGGGCCCAGCTGAGTACATTTTGCAGGCACTTGCCGGCTGTTATACCGCGACTCTGACTGTGATGGCGGCAGAAAAGGGCATTGAGCTTGATGGTATTGAACTTGACCTGAACTTCGACATTAATCTGAACGGTTTCCTGGGTCTTGACGAAAAAGTTCGCAACGGGGCGAAAGCGATCCGTGTTGGCGTTAAGCTCTCCAGTCCGACCGCCAGCCGTGAACAGCTTGAAGAAATGGTTCGTGCACTGCCAGAAAGCTCGCCGATCCACGATACGTTGGCGAACCCGGTCAGTATTGATACCCGGTTGGTGTAGGTAAACCTCAGAGAGGGAAATGCCTGAACACTGTCATTTCCCTACTGCCTGATGGCTATTAACCCCGACCAAAACGCGTTATCAGAGAAGGTTAAATCGCTGTTGTGAACTGATGTCCCCTTGCAGGGAACAACAGGCGCAGATAATATCTACCAACTAGTAGATTATAATTGTGAGGATTATATGTCAGTCATGACACGAGAAAGGCTTCTGAATGAAGCGGACCATCTGATGCGCGAACGGGGTTACTCTGCATTCAGCTATGCTGATTTGTCAAAGAGCATTGGTATCACCAAGGCCAGTATTCATCACCACTTCCCAACAAAAGACGTTTTGGGCGAACAAGTGGTGATTCAGGCCCATACCGATACCAAAAACCGATTTGAACAGATTGAAGCGACGGAGAATACGGTTGCGCAGATGCTTACCGCCTATGTAGAGCTTTTCATCGAAAGCTATCGCACGTCGCGTATGCCGCTATGCTGTGCTTTGTCTTCGGAAATGGCCAATCTGCCACCGAATATCAGAGTACAGGCGACCGAATATTTCGATATGCAGATTGCCTGGTTGACCAAGATTGTCAGCCGTGGCGTTGATGCAGGGGAGCTGACTGCTGACCTGCTGCCATCAAAAATGGCTCTGCTTATTTTGAATTTATGCGAGGGCGCAAGCGTTGTTTCCCGGGCGATTAATAAGCCTGAGCTTTTCAACGATACGCTTGAACAGATCCTAATGATTGTTAAAAGAAAATAATTCTGGAGATGACCCCATGTTAGATTGGAATGAATACCGCTCAGAAGTGATGCAACGTGTTGGTGATCTGGGTAAGTTGACCCCGGAAACACTAAAAGGCGTCATGGCTTTGGGCAACGCCGGCAATAAGACCAACCTCCTGGGCGCGAAAGTGCGTGAACTGATTGCACTGGCTTGTGCGGTGACGACTCGCTGTGATGGTTGCATCGCCGTCCATGCCGAAGCTGCCGTTAAAGCTGGCGCCACAGAAGAAGAAATTGCTGAAGCCCTGGGTGTGGCAATCAACCTGAATGCAGGCGCTGCCGTTGTCTATTCCGCACGTACGCTGGATGCGATTAAGCAACTGAAAGCGCAATAGTTATCGCGTTGAAAATATAAAAGGGCATGACTGCCCTTTTTTCACTTCTGACAGACATTGTCATCATGCTCTCTGGCATTAGGTCTGATATGACTTACATTGCCACTTATCAGAACGAAAACAGACTTTATTCCTCGTTAAACACATTTCTTACCCATTCGGCCAAAGCCTGAACGCCTGGTCGGTTAAGGTTTTCTCGTGGCATAATGAGGTCATATCCTCGCCCGGCGGGTATTTCTATTTCAAAAGGGGCAATCAGTCGGCCCTCATCGAGGTAATGTCGAATGAGTCGTTTTCTGCCCATGATGATACCGCCGCCATTGAGTGCCGCTTCAATCGACATCTGACAATTGTTGAAGCTCAAAAAATTATCTTCAACAGGCAGGTTTTTGCCAGACTCCCTGCACCATTCTCGCCATTCGGAAAAAACATTCTGGGAGTCAACGGATTCAGACGTATGAATGAATGGGACTTCAGCTAACCAATGGTTTGCTTGCCTGATTTTTTTTGCAAGAGATGGAATACAGACGGGAACCAGCGTCTCTTCAGATAACCGTTCGCAGTAGAGATCGGGGTATTTCAGATTACTGTAGTAGATAGCGACATCTACCCGTTCAAGATTAAAATCTACCAGACCGGCTCTCACTCTGAAATTGATATTCAGCCCCGGCCACCGTTCGGTAAATACCGGTAAGCGCGGCATCAGCCAGAGAAAAGCGAAGGTAGGTGGAAGGCCGACAGACAAGGTTCCTCTCAGCCCCTGCACGCGAATATCTTCTATTTCATCACTGATGCGTTTAAGTGAAAACGCGAGTACGCCAAGTAAACGCTCCCCTTCATCGGTCAACTGAAGCTTTCTGGTCATTCTGATAAATAGCCTGAATCCGAGCATGGATTCAAGAGAACGAATGCGTTGGCTAACGGCCCCTTGCGTCAGATTGAGGGTAGTCGCCGCCTTAGTAAAGCTCATATGCAGTGCTGCCGTTTCAAACGTATGCAATAGTGCCAGTATGTTCTGTTGAACGAGCATTCATCATTTTCCTTCTTAATTTTTCTTATGCATTATTTACAGTAATGCATACCCCGGAATTGATCGTTTGTCCACTAAGCCCCTTGTCCTCTTTAATTGGCCCAACAGACGTCCTGACAACAACGATGAGGGGAATATCTAATGAAGGGTCTTAAGTTAGTGGTTATTGGAGCGGGTTCAAGCTACACACCTGAACTGATGGAAGGCATTATCAAGCGTCAAAATGAATTTCCGATCCGCGAGTTATGGCTGGTTGATATTGAAGATGGCCGTGAAAAAATGGCGATCATTGCTGGCCTCACCCGACGGATGCTGGAAAAAAATGGGCTGGATATACCGGTTTATGAAACCCTTGACCGCACAGAAGCACTGCTCGGTGCCGATTTTGTTTGTTCTCAGTTCAGGGCCGGCTGCCTGGAAGCACGGATCAGCGACGAAAGGATATCGCTGAAATACGACATGATCGGTCAGGAAACCAATGGGCTGGGTGGGTTTGCCAATGCATGCCGCACTATCCCGATTGCATTGGCTATAGCGAAAGAAATGGAACAACTGTGCCCGGATGCCTGGTTGCTGAACTTTACCAACCCGTCGGGAATGGTCACTGAAGCGATACTGAAATACAGCAAAGTCAAAACCGTAGGGCTGTGCAATGTGCCTGTTATCATGCAAAAAGGTATTGCCAGTGCTTTAGGTGTCAGTGACATCAATGAATTTATCATGCAGGTCGCGGGACTTAATCACTTCATTTTTGCGCGCCATATTTTTCATGAAGGTAAGGATAAGCTGCCTCAGGTTATTGAGCTGATTTCAGAGGGGAATGATCCTTTGGTGCCTAAAAATATTCCTCCTTTCAAATGGCCGGATCGGTTGTTGGCGAATATGGGAATGATACCTTGCCCCTACCTGCGTTATTACTACATGAGCGACGACATGTACCGTCAGGAGCTTGGCGAAGCACAAGGGGAAGGGACTCGTGGTGAGATCGTAAAGGAGCTCGAAAGAGAACTATTCGAAATTTATCGAAACCCGGAACTCGCCGAGAAACCGAAAGCGCTGGAAGGTCGGGGAGGGCAGTACTATTCGGATGCGGCATGTGAATTGATGAGCGCAATATATAACGACAAACGCATCATCATGCATGTCAATACGCGAAACGATGGTGCGATTGCGGGCCTGCCGGATGACTGTGCGGTTGAGGTCAGTTCAATGATCACCCGTTCAGGACCTATACCACTGAATGTCGAACCTTTCCCGGAAGATGTACTTCGTCTGATTCAACTGATGAAAAGCTTTGAGCAATTGACCATTGAGGCAGCCATCAGTGGTAATCGGTATACGGCATGGCGTGCCTTGGTTATTAATCCCCTAGTCAAAAGCGGTCAACTGCTTGAAAATGCATTGGATGAAGTGATCGAACATAACAAAGCGTTGATGCCGGCCTTCCAACGCAATAAATAACGCTAAGCAGACTGGTCGGTTATTTTATAACAAAGCGGTTATCACTCTGAACGAGGGGTAACCGCTTGCCGATGATGCATCAGACCGCTAAGAGACTTTTTTAAACATAGATAAAATGGCATCACTGCCCTTTTTTCAGCTCTGACAATGCTTGCTGATAAAACCCTGCCGATTTAACACCCGGTATACGCTGGACCAACTGCCCATCCTTGAACATGAGTACGGAAGGCAGTCCCCAAATTTCATATTTGGTGGTCAGTACCGGTGCCAGATCCACATTCACTTTGCCGACTTTGACGTCGCTTTCTATCTGCTCGGCAAAATGGTTAAAAATGTCTTCGCTCATCTGACAAGGTGGGCACCAGGGGGCAGAGAAGCGCACCACCGCAACCCCTTCATGCCTCTCGATTTCTCTAAAATTATCTTCATTGTAAAGGGTTAATTCACGCATCATTCACTCCTGCAGGATGTAACTTGATAGTAATTCTACCTACTAGTTGGTTTACTTAATTAACATAAAAAGCTATCATCGATAGAAAGGTGCTTAAGCGAAGATAATGCCATGTTTTATCAATGGATAAGCGTCATCTTATGTGGACGGCGTGCTGAGGATTATGATATTTCACTCCATCTGAATGAGAAAACTGACGTATTGTAAAATCGGGACTACTTTATAAAAAAGCAAGCCCATCCATAAAGTGTCGGCCTACAGGGCAGGCCTATTCCTTTTCGTAAGGCGATGATGGAAAGAACATTATCCAGTCGTATTAATGTGGGGAGTACAGCGCATGTGCTGCATACGCAGCCCCTGATGATGCGCCATATCACTATAGATGAACCCACAATCATCCTGGTCCGCCATGGCAGGAAAATAATCCGCTGGGCGCAAGAGGAGATAACGCTGGAAGCGGGGGACGCGGTGGTCATCGGGGAGGGGCACTCTTTTGATATCATCAATACACCATCACCTTTAACGGGTACGTACGAAGCATCATGGCTGAGTTTTTGTGCCGATTTCGTCCAAAACTACTGCTTCATGCATGCCCCACGTATGAGCATGAACGAAGCAAATAAAATGGCAGAGCCAGGCAACAGTTTTCGCCAGGCCTTTTATCACACTGCGGAGGCCATTACAGATACTGAAAACATACCTGAAAGTATCGTGGCCAGGCGTATGGAAGAGATGCTGAGTTGGCTGGATGAATACCGAATTTTCTTCGCGCTGAAACAACATACCGGACTGGCGATAAAAATCCGCAAACTCGTTGCAGCAGACATATCACAAGACTGGAATACTGCGCAGGTGGCGGCTGAATTGGGTATGTCGGCCACCACCCTGAGACGCCATCTGCATGCCGAAAATACGTCATTCACCCATCTGGTGACTGACATTCGCATGTGCCGCGCCCTGACACTTTTGCAGGTGACCGATCTTTCAGTCACCCGCATATCCCTGGAAGTCGGCTATGAAAATCCGTCTAAGTTCGCCGCCAGATTTCGAACTCGCTTCGGATTCAGCCCCAGCCTGGTCCGGGTTTCCGGCCAGGCTATCGGCAACCTGGCTGCGGTTAGCGGCCCTGCGTAATCTGAAGATGCGCTTCGCCCAGTGAGTTCGCTTTTGCCATAAAGCCGACCAGGGCGGGCGTCGAGTCCGCCGTTATTCCCGGAAGTTTGTCGACACGAAGTGCCGTCAGCGTGATCTCATAACGGTGCGTTTCACCCTTCGGCGGGCAAGGGCCGCCATAACCCGGGATACCGAAATCAGTCCGGGTCTGAAGAGCCCCTTGCGGGAGATTTTTGTTATCCGCCGTTATCCCAGCCGGTAACGAGTGAAGAGATGAGGGAATATTCACCACCTGCCAGTGGATCCAACCGAGGCCTGTCGGCGCATCCCTATCATAAATTTTGAGAGCGAAGCTTTGAGTTCCTGCCGGCGCGCCACTCCAGTTAAAAGAGGGGGCAAGGTTTCCACCGCTGCACCCAAATCCATAAGGTGAACTCAGGGTCTGAGCCGCGGGGAAACGGTTTTTTTCAAGCTCATGACTTGTCAGCGTAAAACTGGCTGAAAAAGCGACCTGGCTCGACAACGCCAGGCATAATGTACTGATAACAGTAAGGTGAAGTTTGGACATTTACTCTTCTCCATCGGGGTGATTAATATCCCAATGATAAGGGGAGAGAAAGACTCCTCGCCGCCCTGAACCGGCCAGTCTTAGCTCCATAACGCCCAATAATGATATTTGTAATTCCCTGATTTCACAGGATGACGACCATCTCACCGACGGGAGCTCACCTTACACAGCATTCCCTGTGCCTGTCTCCGGTGACAAAAGGACAGCATGATTTGTTCTTTTACCTATTGACCAATCAACTAGTAGGTAGGTATAGTGCAGCCATACGCTTAACCGGCATCAGGAAGCGATCGTCAGCTCCCCGGCCCGCTAAGTATTAACTCCGGCCCCAGCGGGGCTTTTCTCACTTTCGCCTTGCGAGGTATACGATGAGTAAGTTGTTCACCCCCTACAATCTGTCAGGCATGCAGTTAAAAAACCGCGTGGTCATGGCCCCGATGACCCGCACCCGCACAATGAACGACGTGCCGGATGACGTCGTTGCACTTTACTACGCCCAGCGCGCCTCTGCGGGGCTGCTTATCACCGAAGGCATGCCTGTTTCTGAAGAAGGGCGCGGCTATCTGTATACCCCGGGGATCTACAACGCTGCACACGTTCAGGGCTGGCGCAAAGTGACCGATGCGGTACATGCGAAGGGCGGCCGTATTTTTGCTCAGTTGTGGCATGTGGGCCGGATGTCTCATACCTCAATTCAGCCGGGCAACATCGCGCCAGTTTCCGCCGGTACCGTACAAGCGGTTAACACCACCGTCTTTGCACTGACCGAGTCTGGCGAACCGGGACCTGTCGTTCCAAGCCAGCCGCGTGCACTGGAAACCGCAGAAGTTCGACGCGTTACCGCTGACTTTGTCCATTCAGCGCGTCTGGCAATGGAGGCCGGGTTTGACGGCGTGGAAATCATGGCGGCGAACGGCTTCATTTTCGACCAGTTCCTCAGCAGTGAACTGAACCCTCGCACTGATGAATACGGTGGCTCTGTGGAAAACCGTCAGCGGTTCCTGCTGGAAACGGTTGATGCCATCTCTGCGGCTATTGGTAGCAATAAGGTGGGCTTGCGCATTTCACCGTTCGGGCGGATTTACGACCTGGCGCCTTATGAAGGTGAAGAAGAGATTTGGGCCAGTATCGCTGCGGCCCTCGGCCAACGTGAGCTGGCTTATGTGCACCTCTATTATCAACCTGTTTATACCCAGGCACCGGTACCTGCCGGTTTCAAAGCCGCGTTCCGTAAAACTCTGGGGGGCACCGTTATTGCCGCCGGCGGCTTCACCCGCGAGATTGCCGAAACCGCACTTGAGGCAGACGAACTGGATCTTGTTGCGTTTGGCGTGCCGTACATCGCCAACCCTGATCTGGTCGAAAGAATGCAGAACGGCTGGCCGCTGGCTGAAAGCGATCGCACGACGTATTACGGCGTGACGGGGTCGCCGGAAAAAGGCTACACCGATTATCCCGCCTGGGAAGCCAACTAACGCCACGTAGCTGGTGGTATTTGCGGTGCTCACATAAAGAGGCACCGCCAGACGACATTAATGGGGTATTCAGGAGCCAATATGCAAACCCTTAAGCCGATTATTACGATAGATATCTGGTCAGATCTGGTCTGCCCCTGGTGTTGGATTGCCAAAAAGCGTTTCGAACAGGGCCTTGCCGCCTTTGAACACAAGGAACAGGTCGTGGTCCGCCACCACAGTTTCCGTATTTCCGGCGACCGGCCTGCCGTGCCGTTCCGCAAAGCCCTTTACAAGAAGTTTGGCGGGGAACATGGGGCGGAACTGATGATGAATCAGGTGGGCACGGCCGGGAAGGCAGAAGGGCTCCAGTATAACTTTGACACCATGCTCTTTGGCGATACCGAAGATGCCCATACGCTGCTCGCGGCTGCACGTCACGCCAATATGGGCGACGCCATGGCAGAACGGTTTTATCGGGCCAGTGTGACTGAGGGGCGTTCCATTTTCGATCCGCAGGAGCTCATTGCGTTAGCTACAGAAGTGGGCATGTCCAGAGCCGACGCTGAAAGTGCCCTTGCCAATGAGGCCTTCCGTGCATCGGTGGCTGAAGATGAAGCCCATGCCCGGTCGATCGGGGTCAGCGGTGTCCCGCTGTTCCTGCTCAATGAAAAATATGCCATCAGCGGCGCGCAATCTGCGGACAACTTCCTGAACGCGTTGAAGCAAGTCTGGGAAGAAAAAGCGGCCGAATTGGCAAAAACCGACGGCCAGACCTGCGGCGCTGACGGTTGCAGCATCTGAAACCTGAACGAGCCGGCTGCATGACTGCCGGCAAATCTACCCTGCAAATAACGGAGTTCAAAATGAGCGATTACTTTAAAGGCAAAAAAATGCTTGTCGTGGGTGGCACCAGCGGCATGGGTCTGGAAACGGCGCGTATGGTGCTGAAAGCCGGTGGCAGCGTGGTACTGACGGGCAACAAAAAAGACAAGGCAGAAGCGGTTCAGAAAGAGCTGAGCCCACTGGGTTCCGTGTCCGTGATTGCGGCAAACCTGATGACCGAAGAGGGCATGAACGCCATTCGTCAGGAGATTAATGCTAATCATCGCGATATTAGCCTGATGGTCAATGCGGCCGGGATCTTCATGCCGAAAGGCTTTACCGAGCATTTGGAAGCCGATTACGACATGTACCTGATGTTGAACCGGGCAACCTTCTTCATCACGCAGGACGTGGTGAAGAACATGCTGGCCGACGGCCGTGAAGGGGCGATTGTGAACGTGGGCTCCATTGGCGCGCAAGCCGCACTCGGCGACTCACCGGCTTCCGCGTACTCCATGGCCAAAGCCGGTCTCCACGCCTTGACACGCAACCTGGCCATTGAGCTGGCCAGTGCGGGTATCCGCGTGAACGCGGTCTCGCCAGGGATCGTGCATACCCCGATTTATGAAGGCTTCATGGCGAAAGAAGACATTGCCGGCGCAATGCAATCGCTGAACGCTTTCCATCCGCTGGGGCGTGTCGGCACGCCGGAAGATGTGGCCAATACCATCTTCTTCCTGTTGTCCGACAAAGCCTCTTGGGTGACTGGCGCAATCTGGGATGTCGATGCCGGTATCATGGCCGTTCGCAGATAAGCTCGTCGTAACCTCGCAAAGCCGCCCCATGATGGGGCGGCTGATAGGCATCTTGCTTGTAATTCAACCATTCTTAAAGTTAACATAATGAAAAAATTGAAATTTACCTTCAAAAATGCAGAAGGTGAGGAACTTGCCGGGTTGCTTGAATTGCCAGAAAATCCAAAAGCCTTTGCCCTGTTGGCGCACTGCTTTACCTGCGGGAAGGATCTGAAAGGTGCTGCACGCATTGCCAGGAAACTGACAGAAAATTCAATTGCGGTGCTTCGCTTTGATTTCACCGGGTTAGGCAACAGCGAAGGCGATTTTTCCAATACCAATTTTTCCTCGAATATTTCTGACCTGCTGTGCGCGGTCGATTATCTTCGTCGGGAATACGAGGCTCCTTCGCTGCTGATTGGTCACAGCCTTGGCGGTTCGGCAATCCTCTCTATTGCAGCCAAAGTGCCTGAAGCCAGAGCGGTCGTAACCATAGGTTCGCCAGGCGAATTGACGCATGTACAGCGGTTGTTCAAAGACAATATCGAAGATATCAGGAACCATGGCGCTTTCCCGGTAGAGCTTGCAGGCCGGGTATTCACGCTCAAAAAGCAAATGCTGGATAACATTCAGGAGCATAAAATAGCGGAGAAGGTATTTACCATGAATAAGCCGCTGCTGATTTTTCATGCTCCCAATGATGATACCGTGCTGATTGAACAGGCAGAGAAAATTTTTAAAGCCGCCAGACACCCCAAAAGCTTTATCTCACTGGGTGAAGCAGATCATCTTCTGACGCATCCTCAGGATGCGGAATATGTTGCCGGGATTATCGTTGCCTGGAGTTCTGCTTACATTTAGAGGGCGTGTAAAGCTTCGCGAAGCTGCTGGTGCTGTCGTTGGCCACTGAATAAACGGGTGTAGCATTTTGATTGCACATACAAAACTGCGTAGCATGCTTTCTTTACGCGAAAAAAGCCCTGCTTAGATGCAGGGCTAAGGGCATTGTTGCTATGGTTTATTTTTATTATTTCCCTGGCATTGCTCAACTTCCAGGTTTATTACCTTCAAGTTGAGATTCAATTAATTTAACTTTAACGCTCTCTTATTTTCCTGGAAAAATTGAAGTCACTTCGCGGGCGGTATCGACCAGAAGCTCACCGTTTTTGTACCTCTCGCTCACTTCTCCATTGTTGCCGGTAGCATTTTCAGGTCGTTCAATAAACTGCCCCAGCGGAGTCGCGTTCTCATCCAGTACCACGGCAAACGGAATTTTGACTTTATCGACACCAAAGTGTGCCTTAAAGACGGCTTCAGCCTTGTCGCGGGTGATAATACCCAGACGTATTGCCGGCGCTGACGCGGCAATGGCATGGATTACAGGCAAGTTTTTATGGCAGTCGGGGCACCACATTTCAGCAGCTACCAGAATGCTGTACGAACCCGGAAGTTGCGAGAGCTTACTAATGACATCGTCAGGTAATGCCTCGTTGGCAAGCCCCTCAAAATGCCGTAATGCATTGCGGTCTTCTTCTGCTCCGCTGCCAACAAATTCGTTATAATCTGATGCTGCTTCGAGCAGTACGTTGAAATCTTGCATATGTTCTCCTTTGTTAGTAACGGGGGCTAAGGCTTCACATAAATCTGGCAATGATAAAGGCCAATTCTCCATGCATGACCTGAAAAGGCGTACCATTTTAGTGTCTGGCTGCCATAAGTAGATATTGCCATCCTACCTACTAATTGATAGATTATCACGTAATTTGTTAATTTTGAGGCGTCACGCTGATGGGGCGGTCTGTTGGATTCAAGATAGTGATAGCAATGATGGCATTCGCAGCCAATTCTGTGCTCTGTCGGATTGCGTTGAAAGGCGAACATATTGACCCGGTGACGTTCAGTGACCTTCGCCTGATGAGCGGGGCGGTGGTCTTATTACCACTGTTGTTGAGACGTGAGGGGAAAAAGCAGGGCGTCTGGAGCTTGAAAAGCGGGTTCTTTCTTATGGCCTACGCCCTGTGTTTCTCCCTTGCCTATATCCATTTGGATACAGGAACAGGTGCTTTGCTCTTGTTTGGCGTTGTGCAACTGGCGATGGTGGCCCATGGCCTTTTCCATGGGGAAAGGCTGTCTTTTTCCAGAGCAACGGGGCTTGGGCTGGCTGTAGCCGGCATGGCTGCTCTTCTCTTACCTGGTGCCAAAACGCCCCCCTTGGGCAGCGCTGTTCTGATGGCGCTTTCAGGCCTTGCCTGGGCGGCTTATACCCTCTGCGGAAAGCGCTCTCCCAGCGCAGCGCAGGCCACTGCGGCAAATTTCATCCTTGCTGTACCTTTTGCCCTGGTGTTGTCGCCGTTCATTAGCCAGGGAGCGCACTTCGACGGTATCGGAATTCTCCTGGCAGTGCTCTCTGGTGCGGGTGCTTCTGCCGGAGCCTATGTGCTGTGGTATTCACTTTTACCTCGTCTTGAGTCTGTTGCAGCCAGTACGGTTCAGTTGAGTGTGCCCTGTCTGGCGATGCTGGGAGGCGTAACATTTTTGGGCGAGTCACTGAGCCTCAGAATGGCATTTTCAACGCTGGCAGTCCTTGCGGGCATTATGTTGGTGATCAAGGCACCGGGGCAGAAAATACGGCACTGATATCAACGTGCCAGTCATGACTTGATCACTCTGCAAATGGTTTTTTAGGTTTTAAAGCAAAGGAATATCTAATCGTTAGCAAAATCAGTGACGCTGTGACCTCTTTGGATAAACTAATCGGGTAACCTCTATGAAATACGATTTTGATGAAGCAGTGGACAGGGCAGGGACAGACAGCTTAACCGTCGACGGCTGGCGTGAATATATGTTTGGTGCCCATGAAGGCCCCGCGCCGGAAGTACCGGCCAATGGTTTTATAAACCTCTGGGTAGCAGATATGGCTTTTTCCACCCCCGAGCCGGTGCTTGAAGCCATACGTTCCCGGTTAGATAAAAAAATTCTTGGCTACACCCGCATTTATGACAGGGATTACTATGAGATTTTTGGGGCCTGGTGTGAAAGGAATTACGGATATCGGTTTCAGGAAGAAAGCATTGTTTTCTCCCCTGGTATTATCCCTGCGCTTAACCGATTGGTGCCGTTACTGACCCACGAAGAAGACAGCATCCTCATCCTGACCCCTTCTTACGCACCGTTTAAAAAAGCCGGAGACTATAGCGGTCGTCGCGTCGTCGATTGCCCGCTTAGAAATAACGAAGGCCACTGGGCGGTAGATTTTGAGGCAATGGAACAAGCCCTGAGCGATGAGCAGCAGCGAATTAAAGCCTTCTTTCTCTGTAACCCGCATAATCCCACCGGGCGAGTTTGGCGACGTGATGAGTTGCAGAAAATGATAGCGTTATGCCTTAAACATGATGTGTGGGTTATTTCTGATGAAATCCACTGTGATTTATCCCGCTCGGGTGTCACGCATATCCCCGCCGCGTCAATTTTTCCTGAAAATCATAAAATTATCACCTGCATGTCGACCAGCAAAACGTTCAACCTGGCGGGTAACCTGCTTGCAAACATCATGATCCCTGATGCCTCAGTGAGAGCCGAATGGCTTCGCCTGCATGATGATTTTATCTCTCCGCTGAGCCTGGTGGCTAACAAGGCCGCCTGGTCCGAGTGCGATGAGTGGTTGACTCAGGTCAGGCACTACATTGACGAGAACTTCCGTTTTCTGCAGGACTACCTGGGGACATATCATCCGCTGGCCCGTTTTATCATTCCGGAAGGGACTTATCTTGCCTGGATTGATATCTCTCGTTTGGTAGATGTCAGTAATCAGGAAGAGGTAACCCTCTTTTTTGCCAGACATGCGGGTGTATTGCTTGAAGGGGGGCAAATGTTTGTCAGTAACGGCGACGGGCACATCCGCCTTAATCTGGCTTGTCCACGCGCTATGCTTGCTGAGGGGCTCAACCGCATAAGCAAGGCATTGAGTGCGAGTTCTGGCGATGCTACCTGAACGATGACCGCAGCGATGCTGCCTGGAGAACAAAATGACGAAACACTATGACTATATCGCGATTGGTGGTGGTAGCGGTGGTATCGCCTCAATCAACCGTGCGGCGATGTATGAGCAGAAATGCGCTTTGATTGAAGCGCGGGAGTTGGGCGGGACTTGCGTCAATGTGGGGTGTGTACCGAAAAAAATAATGTGGCACGCTGCGCAAATCGCAGAGGCCATTCATCTTTATGGCCCAGACTATGGCTTCGATACCACATTAAACCGCCTTGACTGGGCTAACTTGCTAAAAAACCGCAGTGCCTATATCGATCGTATTCATACTTCATACGAAAATGTGTTAGGTAAAAACAAGGTAGATGTCATCAAAGGTTTTGCCCGGTTTGTGGACGCGCATACGGTGGAGGTCAACGGGGAAACGATTACCGCTGACCATATATTGATAGCCACCGGTGGTCGCCCTAGCCATTCCTCTATTCCGGGAGCGGAATACGGAATTGATTCAGATGGTTTTTTTGCGCTTGAGGCGCTACCGGAGCGCACTGCAGTTGTTGGTGCAGGCTACATTGCTGTTGAACTGGCAGGTGTTCTCAATGCATTGGGGTCAAAAACCCATTTGTTCGTACGTAAGCATGCGCCTTTGCGCAGTTTTGACCCGTTGCTCACAGAAACACTGGTTGAAGTCATGAACGTCGAAGGCCCAACGTTGCACACCCAAGCGATCCCCACTGCAGTGGTCAAAAACCAGGACGGCAGCCTGACACTGAAGCTGGAAGATGGTCGTGAACAAACGGTTGACTGTTTGATCTGGGCGATTGGCCGTGAGCCAGCCAATGACAAGTTGAACGTTGAGATGGCGGGTGTTGAACTCGATGAAAAAGGGTACGTCAAAGTTGATAAATATCAGAATACCAACGTGCCGGGTGTTTACGCGGTGGGTGATAATACCGGTGCGGTTGAGTTAACACCGGCAGCTGTTGCTGCGGGCCGTCGCCTTTCAGAACGCTTGTTTAACAACAAGCCGGATGAGTATCTGGATTACAACAATATCCCCACAGTCGTCTTTAGCCACCCAACAATAGGTACCGTTGGCCTGACTGAACCCCAGGCGCGTGAGGAATATGGTGATGATCAGGTGAAAGTTTATCAGTCATCTTTTACCGCCATGTACACCGGCGTGACGCGTCATCGCCAGCCATCCCGCATGAAGCTGGTATGTGTGGGGTTGGAAGAGAAAATCGTCGGTATCCACGGTATCGGTTTAGGCATGGATGAAATACTGCAAGGCTTTGCTGTTGCGCTGAAAATGGGAGCAACGAAGAGAGACTTCGACAATACCGTGGCAATTCACCCAACTGCGGCAGAAGAATTTGTCACGATGAGATAATGGTGAGTAGTGCCATTTAGCACGTGACGGGAGGGCTGGAGGTTTGTTAAACAACGGCCCGTAATGAGTACGTATTATATTGAGATAAGAATGAACAAATACATCCTCGCGTTATCTGCTGCACTTATCGGCTCGCAGGTTCAGGCAGCAACGCCCGCAGCGCTTCCCGCACCGATCAAGCAGTTGGAAAAACAAGGTATAGAAATAATCAAACCCTTCACGGCTCCCGGTGGGGTTCAGGGCTGGTTGGGAAAATATCAGGGAACGGGGGTGACAATTTATCTGACCCCCGATAAAAAACATGCCATATCAGGTTATATGTACGATGAGAATGGAAGTAACCTCAGCGAACAGGTCATAAAAGAGGAGATTTACATCCCTGCTGGCCGCGAGATGTGGAAAACACTGTCCAAAGCTGCCGGTATCACGGAAGGCAGCAATAATGCAAATTGTCAGATTGTCGTGTTTGCCGATCCTTTTTGTCCTTACTGTACAAAATTCAGACAGGAAGTGCAGCCCTATATTAAGGACAATACAATCGCTTTGAAAACGCAGTTAGTGGGTGTCATGCAGCCCGACAGTGGCCGTTACGCGGCTGCGATATTGTCTTCTGAAAACCCCGCGAAGGTCTGGCAGGATTTCGAGTTGTCGGGTGGCAAAAACAAGCCTGCACTTTTGGAGAAAACGCCGCAGCCGATTTTCTCGCAGATCCAATACAACCAGAAATTGATGGAAGATGTGGGGGCAAGCGGTACGCCAGCAATTTATTATCTTAACCACGCCAACATGCTTCAACAGATCGTCGGTCTGCCGGACCAGGAACAGATGGCCAATCTTATAGCGTGTAAATAGTTTCTGAGTCACTGGCTGCGAAATGGGTAAATTCACACATGGATGTGGGGATTTTATGAGTACACCCCTTAAAATCCTATTTTTATCTTGTGCTTATGTGGCTATCAGATCTTTTCGCTATGTGTTTTGTACTGCTTTAGAATGGCGCAGCGCAAAGTGAACGGATTGAAATGTAAATCAGCTACCCTAACTAACGAAACCCGATGCAACCTGGAGAAAAGACATGAACAGAGCTCAATTGTTTTCTTATCTTTTTTTAACGGGATTTTCCGTTATAGCGTTTGCCTGTCAGGGAGGTGAAGGCGGGAAAGGCGGAACTGGAGGAAAAGGGGGATCCGTGGTAATCGGTAATCAAAACGGTGGGGCTGGTCTTAATGGAAAAAACGGAAAATCTGGGATGAATGGTTGTCCCGGTGGAACTCAGGCCACACCAGATGGGCATTTTTATCTGCGAGGAACACATGAGCAATGTAACCCGTTTCACGCCAAAAAACAGAAATCACAGGCCACAGCGTCACTGATTGAGAGCACATAATGTAAAGCCTTGCCACCGTCTAAAAAACTCTGCTCTCTTCACCCATTATCATCAGATGTGTCAGCTATCACACCGCCAAAAGATAAGACTCATTTGCTCATGTCAAAAGAGCAGGTAAAAGTGTACTCTTATGAGTAAATTGCAGGGGTAACAGTTTAACTCAGCTGATATTGTCTTTGGATGAAGATGGAATGCTCTATGCCTAAACGTATAAAAAACAGCCGCTGGTCAGGTTACGATCCCCGCTATATCTATTCTCTCGTCGTCCGACGTTACTTTGTTGAGATGAAGACCAAAACTGAGATTGCTGAAGAACTCGAGATTTCGAGATTTAAAGCGGCGCGTCTTATCGATGAGGCAATAAAGGAAGAGTATGTGAAGTTTCTCTTTCCAAAGCAGCAACTGCTTGACGAAGAGATCGCACTTAATCTCTGCGGAAAGTATGGTCTGCAGAAGGCAATCGTGCTTTCCGTGTCAGAATCCTGGTCCAATCAGGAAGAACTGAATGAGAAGCTGGGGGGTATCACTGCAAGTTATCTCAACAATAATCTCGCTGAGGGAATGAAGGTTGGTATTGCCTGGGGACGCGTTTTATCCAGCACAGTGAGTCAACTCACCAGCTTGCCGGCATTAGATGTTGTTCAGCTATCTGGCGTTCATCCCGGCATTGAATTTAGCCAGGGTCCGATCGACCTTATCCACAGACTGTCGACTATCTCTCAGGGCAAGGCTCATCCTATGTATGTGCCGATGTGGGTGGATGATGAAAGCCTGGCCCAAAAACTGGCCAGTGATCCGGCTGTGGTGGATACCCAACAATATTATTCTCAGCTGGATGTTGTCATCACCGGTATTGGCGCCTGGAAAACGGGCTCATCCAGTTTGTGTGATATTTTTCCCGAGTCGTGGCAAAAAAATCTGTTTGAGAAAGATATCGCTGCGGATGTCTGCATTACTCTCGTTAACAGTAAAGGCGAGATCCTTGATAGCCCGATGAGCCGTCTTGGGTTTGGTATTTCAACCGAACAATTGCGTAACACGAAAACCGTGATTGGTGTGGCGGGGGGAGAACAGAAGTATGAAGGCATCGTCGCTTCCCTCAAGTCAGGCCTTTTAGATGTGTTAATCACTGACTTCGATACTGCGGTGAAGCTTGTCAATTCCTGATTGAAATAGATCCCGGAACATCAGCAACAGGGGCGTAGCCCGCGCCCTTGATCACCTTCCTCTCAGGCATGCATTAGGCACTGCTATCAGTCATTCAGTAAACCCTCATGACTTAGATCAGAGCATGGCCAAATCCTCTGACATAGGTCAGTTCGCATATATAATCCTTCAAAAAATCTATTATCCGTCTGATTTATAATAAAAATTTTACTTCCCCTCTCCGGTTGACTTGATTGATCTAAAAGATGAATTACTCGATGTTGCTCATATGAGCAATTATTTACGTGCACTTATGCATTTATTTTGTGATCAGCTTATAACTTTTGCATGTTTTCTGTTTGCGCGGAAAATTGGCATGCTATAAATGCTCATGTGATCTATTGTGTTTGCTCTAATGAGCAAAAAAGCGAGGTGAAAAGGTGAGTACAGTCGCTATTAATGTTGCAGATGGTGCAGCATTCAAAAATTACGATGAGGTGCTGCAGCACATCCATGAAAGGCTGTATTCAGAAGGGATAGTGAAAAAGACCTATCTGGCAGCACTGCGCGAACGCGAAGCCATGTATCCAACCGGTATTTTGCTTGATGGTTATTCTGTGGCGATCCCACATTGCGACAGCAACCAGGCCAACAGCCCGTCGATTTATATTATTCGCTTACCTGAACCGGTTCAGGTTGATCAGGCTGATGGCGACGATAAATTGTGGGTCAAACTCATTATCAATTTGGTCGTTACCGATCCGGCTAATCAGTTGCAACTGCTGAAGGCCCTTTTTAGTAATCTTCAAATGGAAGACTTTTATCAAAATTTACTTGAGCTTCCTTCCGAGAAAGCGCAGGCACTTTTTATTTCCACCGTCATGCAATAAGAGTTCAGGAGCATAATGATGATTAATATCCTCGTAGCCTGCGGGAGCGGTGTCGCAACGTCAACTATCGCTGCTGATGAAGTGAAATCCGTGTGTACAGAATATGGCATTACTCAGTTCAAAATAAATAAATGCAGCATGTCAGAACTTCCTTCTGAATTACAGAATGCTGATGTGATTTTAACCACGAATAACTACAAAGGTGATATCGGAAAACCGCATATGAGTGTGGCCGGGTTTATCACCGGGATTAATGAAGCTGTGTTACGAAAAAAACTAGGGGATTTATTAACAGAGCTGGCTAAAAACTAATAAGAAAACACAGGGGATGACAAGATGGACATGTTAAAAAACATAATGCTAACGATAACAAGCATGGGGGCAACGGCAATCCTACCACTTGTCATCTTCATTTTGGGTTTGGTTTTCCGCATGAAAGTCGGTGCTGCCATTAAGTCTGGTATCACCGTGGGTATCGGTTTTATTGGTTTAGGTTTGGTTGTTAATCTGTTGAGTACATCCCTGCAGCCGGCAATTGCCTACTATTCAAAACTGGGAAGCGGATTCACTGTGGCTGATATCGGATGGCCTGCGGTGGGCGCGGCCGCATGGGTGGCACCCTTTGCCGCTTTAGTTGTTCCAGTGGGTATTATTCTTAATTTGCTACTTGTTCGGCTTAAATTAACCAAAACGCTGAACGTTGATATCTGGAATTATATGCACTTCCTGGTTCCCGGCGCGCTGGCCTATTTCGTGTTTGACAGCTTCTTTATCGGTTTTGGCGTGGCAGTCGCACTTAGCGTTATCGCTCTGTTTATTGGCGATTTAATTGCTCCCCGTTGGCAGAAATATTATGGCCTGGAAGGGACGACCTGTACCACCATGATCCATATAGGCTGGACATTACCTTTTGCACTGCTGGTCAATAAAATTATCGACCTGATCCCCGGCCTGAACAAGCTCGACGTTGATTTGGAGAGCGTACAGAAACGTCTGGGTGTGTTTGGTGAACCCGCTATCATCGGTGTCATTGTAGGTTGTCTGCTTGGACTGCTGACGAAACAGCCTGTGACCACTATTGTCCCGATGGCAATGGGGGTGGCTGCGGTAATGGTGCTCCTGCCTAAAGTGGTGGGTGTCCTGATGGAAGGACTGTCTCCAATTGGGAAAAGTGCCAAAGAGATTATGCAAAAGCAGATGGGTAAAGACGCCGAACTGAACATCGGTATGGATTGTGCCCTGGCACTGGGCGACCCAGCGACCATCACCGTCACCGTTATCACCATTCCGTTGACCATGCTTTGCGCACTGATTTTACCGGGGATCATGATTTTCCCCATCGGCGTTCTGATGTCAATCATCTATATGACAACCATGACCGTAATGGCCAGCAACGGAAACGTCATCCGCTCAATTATTTCAACCTTACTGTTCAGTATTGTCGTGATGTATTTAGGAGGGTATGTGGCTCCGGGTGCAACCCAATTCCTGCATGGCGCAGGCGTCGGCTTGCAGGGGCAGGGTACTGACTTTGTACTGACTGGCCCGTGGGAAGTATTGACGTATTGGTTGAGCACTGTATTCCATTGATTTTAAAAATGAGGTTTGCTTACCATGGCACAGATTTTACCATCAATTTTTGGCGCGAATATCTTAAGTCTGCAAGATGAGCTCCGTTTTTTAGAAGAAGAGAACACTGAAATATTGCATGTTGATTTAATGGATGGAACCTTCGTAAATAATATTGCCTTTGGGCCGAATCAAATTTCTGCAATGAAAAAAGCCAGCAAAATGACTTTCGACGTACACATGATGCTGGCTAATCCTGAAAGACATATTGATGATGTTATCAATACTGGCGCAGAAATGATCTCAGTGCATTATGAATCAACGCCGCATGTGCATTTTATTTTACAGAAAATAAAAAAGGCCGGGCGAAAAGCCGGTGTGGTCATCAATCCGGGTACGCCTGAAAGTGTTCTGGAATATTTGTTGGACGATATTGATTACATCCTGATTATGACCATTAACCCGGGGCAACCCGGGCAGACTTTCATCGAGAAAAGCCTCGAGAAAATCAGGAAAACCAGAGAAATGATTGCTGGCCGACACATTCAAATTGAAGTCGACGGTGGCGTTAATCTGGAAATAGCGGAAAAAGTACAGGAGGCGGGTGCTGATTTAATTGTTGTCGGTGGCGCATTATTTAATGACAACCCTAAAGCAAGCTATCAGGCATTAAAGTCTGTCATGCATTAAGTATCCAACATACATTCACGCGCTCTTAATTGAGCGCGTAATCATTATGTAGACCGCAGACGTGGGGGATTCCTCTCACGTTAAGTACAAAGATTCAGGAGAACAACCGATGAGTCATTTTGAAGGTAAAGTTGCGCTAATTACCGGTGGTGCGCATGGGATTGGTAAAGGAATTGCAAAACAATTCGCCGAACGCGGTGCGCATACCGTCATTGTCGATTATAACGAGGCTAATGGCATCAAAACTGCGCAAGAACTGACCTTTGGCAATGTTAAATCGCTCTTTGTCAAAACGGACGTCTCTGATCCGCAGGCACTGGCTGAAGTGCGCAGAAAAGTTATCGAAACTTATGGCCGTATCGACATTCTGGTTTTGAACGCAGGTGTCGCTTTTGCCAATAAAGTCAAAGACATTACTTTCGAAGAGTGGAACAAAACACTCTCAATCAACCTGACGGGTTTATTCAATACGGTCAAAGCATTTTACGATGACTTCTTAACTAACCAGGGTTCAATCGTTTACATCTCCTCCGGTTCTGCGCTGTCAGGTACTGGCGGGGGGGTGAGCTATCCGGCCAGTAAAGCGGGGGGGGAAGGTCTTATTCGTGGTCTGGCGAAGGAGTTGGGTCCAAAAGGTGTTAACGTCAACGCTATCGCGCCGCGTCTTATCGACACCGGCGAAATGATGCGTGTTAATTACCCGACGCAGGCAGATTTAGACGCAGTACTGGAGAAAATTCCGGTCCGTCGTCTGGGCACAATCGATGATGTCGCAAACCTGGCCATCTTCCTTGCTGATAAGTCAAATTCTTACATCCAGGGACAGACGATCCTCATGGATGGTGGCCGTACAATTGCCTGACCGGAGGAAAAGAAAATGGGTGTTCAAGAAAATACTGTCAGTATTCTCAGGGAACTAGAACAAAACGCGCTCAATATCGACAATGATCAGGCACAGCATTTTATCGGAAAGATCCGCAATGCGAAGCATATTTTCCTGCAAGGTGCAGGGCGCAGCGGTATTGCCATCCGCGCGTTCGCTAACCGTTTATTGCATTTAGGCTTCTCGGTCAGCGTAGTTGGGGAAATTTCATCACCTCATACGAAAGCGGGTGATTTGTTAATTATTGGTTCAGGCAGTGGCGAAACAGGCAGTCTCAAGAGCCTTGCGCAGAAAGCCGTTGAGTGTGGTGTCGACGTGGCGCTGGTCACCATGAAAAAAGACTCTGCGATTGGCCAGTTGGCCAACTGCGTGCTGGTATTACCGGGAACGGTCAAAACTGAAAACGATCGCACTCTGGGCCAGTTTTCGCAGCCAATGGGTTCCTCTTTCGAGCAACTCTGCTTTATCACCTACGATGCCATCGTGCTTGAACTCATGGACCAACTGCGTGAAACCAGTGAAACCATGTTTAAACGACACGCTGATTTTGAGTAATGACACTGAGCGCTTCGCTGGAAGCGCTCATTCGCTTATAACATCGCATAATTAAAAAGTGGGCAAATTACCCAGGTCATCGCATTTGGTATCATTAGGATCAGTCGTGAGATAAATCCCATCAATAACATGAACCATTGCCCCATAAACCCACTTGTCATTCACGTAGTTAATTGTTTGAAAGCTTGTCTTACCGGCATTTATCAACTCAGCGACAAACTGACGCGAGTTAATTGATGCGTCCTTCTCCCCATTACCGGCTTTGATGATTTTAACGTACTGAATGTGTTGCCCTGCATTGTCTCTGCGTACACCCGAGATGTAAAAGTCTGCCATTTCTCTTGCCCCTGCTGCGCTATGCCGTATAGCCACTTTGCACAACTTAATATCTGCCCTGTTGCAAATATGCCAATGACAGATTGCACAATTTTTCCACTCATTTTGC
The DNA here is from genome assembly GCF_015139575.1 of Klebsiella michiganensis. Classification (GTDB taxonomy): domain Bacteria; phylum Pseudomonadota; class Gammaproteobacteria; order Enterobacterales; family Enterobacteriaceae; genus Klebsiella; species Klebsiella michiganensis. The sequence goes on from NZ_AP022547.1 coordinate 2,091,146, forward strand.
GCCAGCGCTCAGAGCCTGTATGCGGGGTAACTCACTTGATGCAATTTGTTTGGGTCTTCTGCAGGAGGGCAGCTATAACGTTAATCAAATGCTGAAACAAAAACGGCCAGCTAAGCTGGCCGTTGGATGCGTTCTGTTCGGAATGAGTGCCCTAAGCCTGGGCTTCAGCATGCTCCCATGCGGCTTTGCGAAGATCTGCGGGTTTAAGGTCGCGTGCAGGAATGATCACACCATCGCATTTACCCTGTCGGAACACCGTAATGGTATCTGCCACGTCCAGCAATTCCTCTTCCTCACTCGATACCACGATGACGCAGCAGCCTTTATCTGCCAACTGATGGATGATGCGATAAATATCCGCTTTTGCCCCAATGTCGACGCCTTTGGTCGGCTCATCCAGCAATACCAGATTGGCGTTTTGCGCAATGACCCTGGCGAGCAGAACTTTTTGCTGATTGCCGCCGGAAAGCGATTTAATCGGTCCGCTCAGCGTTCCCAGCGTATTCATCTTGCTTAGCAACTCAGCGGCGGCCTGCCGCGCAGCGCTGTGACTGACAAATCCGCCAGAACGGAATTTTTTCAGAACCGGCAGCATGGCGTTGGCATAACTCGACATCTGAGGAATGAAGCCATCTTTTTTACGTTCTTCTGTCAGGTAAGCAATCCCCTTATCAATGGCTTTTGCCGGTGAAGAAGGATGGTATTCTTTGTGACCCAGCCGGATGTCACCACCGGTAACGGTTTCCAACCCAAACAGCGTCTGGCACAAGCGCGTTCGGCCTGCGCCGGCCAGCCCGTATATACCCAAAATTTCCCCGCGATATGCCTCAAGGTTGATGCCTTTCAGGCGATCAGTCTGCAGGTTTGTGACCGAGAGCCAGGGTTTGCCCATCGCGCCGCGGATCAGACTACGGCTGTTAGACGGCGCCTGATAAGCATTTGCATCGCCCACAATAGCGTCAATGATGGCGCTTTTGCTCAGCGTCTTTTTGCCTTCGTTATAAATCACTCGGCCGCCGCACATGACGGTTGCTTCATCACAAACACCCAACACTTCGTCTAATTTATGAGAGACCAGCACTACGCCAATCTGCTTTTCGCGTGCGATACGTTGTACTGCCTGCAGCAGTTCTTCTGCCTGCGCACCTTCCAGCGCGGTCGTCGGTTCATCGAGGAAAAGAAAACGGGCGTCGCGATCAAGGTTAGAAACCACTTCCAGCATCTGCTTTTCAGGATGTGACAGATTTTTGACCAGCGCGGTAGCGCTGAAACTCAGATGGTAATCATTTAGTACTTTCTCGGTATGCGCGATCATACTTGCATCATCTATAAAGCCACTGCCTTTACGACATTCACGTCCGAGAAAAAGGTTTTGCCAGACGCTCATGCCGGGAATGAGACGGAGTTCCTGATACACACAAGCAATACCTTTGTTGAGTGCATCCCGTGGCGAAGCAAGGTGCACCGGCGTTTCGCCGATCATCAGCTCTCCACTATCCTGCGTGTTAACGCCCGCCAGGATTTTCAGTAGCGTTGATTTACCCGCCCCATTATGGCCAAAGAGGCCGTGGATCTCGCCAGGCTTTACGCTGAAATCCACACCGTGGAGAACCTGCACACCCGAAAAACCGATTTTGACCTGCTTCGCCACATAATTCATCATTCTTCGCCTTTCACTTAAGTCAGTATGCTGAACCCATTACCGATGCTGCGTTGTCTTTGGTGACCAGCAGCGGTGGGTTGTTGATCATGGCTGGAACCTGTTCACCGTTCAGACTCTTCTTGGCATTTTCAACCAGCAACTGAGCCAGTTTAACCGGCTCCTGAATCGCACCGGCTTTCAATATGCTGTTGTTCTGAACGGCTTTGACGCCTTCTTTATCCACAAACGCATACAGCTTCACTTTGTCACTGACCCCCAGTTGCTGGATTGCCGCCAGTGACCCGAGCGCGGAAGGTTCGGTGTCTGAGTACACGACGTTAATTTCTGGCCTGCCCTGCAGCATTTCAGTGGTGACTTTCAGGGAGGTTGTTTCTTCTACTTTGCCATTGACCAGCGCGACGAACTTAATGTTTTTGTTGGATGCCACGGCTTCCTTGAAGCCTTCATCACGTGCATTTGCGGCAATGGATGTTGGTTCTCCCACGATACCCACTGTCGCCGTGCCATTTTCACCAATGTCTTTCAACAACTGCTGGCCAATGAGCTTGCCGCCTTCACGCTGATCGGTCTGAACACCTTGAACCAGCGTGACGTTTTGCTGCTTCATCCCCTCGGTATCCGGAAGGATGTTGATGGCAAACGCCGGAATTTTTGCCTGATTAAGCTGGTTTATGATCGACACGCACGGGCCTGAGGAGACGCAGTTCACTGCGACCGCATCCACCTTCTGTTCAATGAAGTTCTGCACCTGCGAAAGTTGCTTGGCATCGTCATTATCAGCAATCGAAATTTTTACGTTCAAGCCCTGTGCCGCTGCATTGTCTTCAAAGCTTTTTTTCATGGCAACGTAATAAGGGTTGGTGAGGTTCGGCAGCGTAACGCCCAATGTTTTTTTGCCGGCACCCACGGTGCTTTCAGTATCCTCACGGTTACAGCCGGCGAGCATGCAGGACAGTGCGACTATCGCTGCACCTGCGGTGATTGTGGTACGGAGTTTCATGTTTATCTCCTGGATATATGTAGGTCAGGGTTTAAGAAGCGTTATTGTTGTGTTTTGCGTGACTTCCTGACTTTGAGCCAGGGGATCACGATTTTTTTCGAGGTACGTAAGGTATCGAAAGTGACGCCGAACAGGATGATCAGGCCGATGACCAGCGGCTGCCAGTAGGCACTGACGTTCAGCACGTTCATCAGATTCGATATTGAGGCAATAAGCATGGCGCCAATCATCGCGCCGATAAGGCTGCCAGTGCCGCCAAACAGACTGACGCCACCTACCACCGCACCCGCTATTGAGAAGAACAGTTCGTCACCACGGCCCGCCGTCGGATAGCCTGTCATCAGACGCGATCCATAAATCAGGCCGCCGCATGCCGCACAAAGCCCGGAAATTGCATACACCAACAGGGTGATGCGTGGAATGCTGATCCCCGATAAGCGTGCAGCATCTGCGTTACCGCCTACCGCATAGATGTGAGTCCCGGTGATGGTGCGGCGCAGGAAGATGACACCAATAACAATGGCCAGCAGCAGCGCTATGACAGGGAACGGAATACCCAGCGGTTTTGACTGACCGATGAGGCTGTAACCAATTTGCGTCACGCGTATCGATTCGGCGCCGGTGATAATTTGTGGTATGGATGCCGCAACCCCCATCATCGCAAAAGTGACAATGAATGGCGGCACGCCGGTGCGTTCGATTATCAGACCATTTACCAGCCCACTCAGCGCACCCACCGCCAAAACGATGGGTACGGCAAGCTGCCACGGAATGCCAAATTTCTCCATCAGCAAAGCTGCAACCACGCAGGTCATCGCCACGATGGAGCCGCAGGAGAGGTCGATACCCCCGGTCAGCAGGACAAAGGATTGTCCCAGGCAAAGGAAGCCGATGACCGCGCCGTTCAGAAGCAACACCATCATGTTCGAAACAGTCAGGAAGTTAGGCGTGGCGATAAACCCGCCCAGCATGACCAGTAAGAAAACAACGGCGATACCCGCTTCTGCAGGGACTTTGAGCGGCTGCTTAGGCGGTTTGATTTTTGCAGGGGTAGTTATTGAACTCATTGCAGCTCTCCTGATAATGCATTGGCATAGGTAACGTAAGCGTCCAGGACATGGCGCGCATCTTGTTGTGGCTCGGCCACTTTCTCAAGCGGCACACTCCAGCGATCGGCCATTTCAATATTTGTGCATCCCAGCACGGCAGCAGCAGCCTGAATGGCTGCACCCGCGGCTGCCGTTTCACCCACCGGAGAAATCCAAACGGGCTTGCCCGTCAGGTCAGCCAGAATCTGACGATAGGCTCGTGACTTTGCGCCGCCGCCGGTGACAACAATGCGACCGTCGTCAGTGAAGCCATGTTGTTTCAGTACCAGACCGCCCGCCAGAAGGCCGCACAGTACGCCTTCCACGGTGGCGCGAGCCATATCCTGCATCGTTGTGGTGGTACGTAATCCGCGCATGTGTCCCGTGGCGTCAGGAAGGTTGGGGGTGCGCTCGCCGTCCAGCCACGGAACAAGCTGAAGACCGTTGGCGCCGGGTGGCGAACTCAGCGCGAGCTCGTCGAATTCGTCAGGGGTAACGCGCAGCATTTTGCGAAATGTATCGGTGACTTTGGCGGAGTTCAATGTAGTAATCATGGGGATAAAGCGATCGGCCGCATCGGCATAACCGTTGATGGTGCCGGTGCTGTCGGTAATCCCTTTCCTGGTGATGCCATATAACGTACCGCTGGTCCCGATAGAGATACCGGTATCACCGGTTTTCAGGTTCATACCCAGTGCGGCAGACATGTTATCGCCGGTCCCGACACCCACGATTGCACCCGCCAGTTCCTCCAGCTCAGGCATCAACTTCACCACGCCTGCAGGTTGATGCGACGGGATGATAGTGGGCCAGCGGGAAATCCAGTCAATTTGACTGTTAACCACCGCTGCCAGCTGTGGTTCCCAGCTATTGGTGAAGGGGTTGAAGTAACCCGTACCGGATGCCCCGCCGCGCTCGCACACAAAGCTACCGCTCAGACGGTAAACCAGATAATCAAACGGCAGCATGATGCGGTGGGCTTTTTCCAGCAGCCCCGGATAATTTTGTTCTGTCCAGGCCAGTTTAGAAATGGTCATTGCTGGCCCCGGAACGGAGCCCGTCAGGCGTGCCCATTCTTCCGGAGCAATCTTCTCGCACAATTCACGCGCTTGCGGTGCAGACTCCGTGTCATTCCACAGCTTCGCAGGACGCAGCGGGCGATCGTGATTATCAAGCATGACGAGGCCGTGCCCCTGGCCACCGACAGCCAGACCTGCAATACGTGGCCACCATTGTTTTAATTCAGTGAGCGCGGAGACTAATGCATCCCACCAGGCTTGCGGATCCTGCTCGCTACACGGCGGTGTGGTCGGTGGATGCAACTTACGAGCCTGTGCGATCACCTTGCCATTTTCAAGACTACGCAGCATGACGGTACAAGACTGGGTGGAGGAATCTATACCCGCAACAAGGTCCTGTTTCATTGAACTACCTCTGAACTATCGTTAAGAAATGACAGAGCTGAAAGCGATAACTGAATGACAAGCAAACTGGGTTATGGTTTTAGATACTCAGTTTTGTGCTCATATGATCAGTTTTGTTTGCTCGTTTGTAAGATATAAACAATACCCACCGTAATAAATTCGTCAATTGTCGTGTTAAGGGAACGTTACGTAGCTCTCACTTTTAGTTTCACCTGGCAGCTCTGATGGTTTGTTCGTTTGAACAGTGAAATAACCTTGATTTTTTGCGGTCAGGTAGAAATTAGCTCTGAGCTTGATCTTCTGTATGGAGTTTAAGATTGTTTATTTTGGCAAGGGCAGTTATTTGAAGGGGTTTTATTTGCAAATAATCAAGTGAGATGAACGTGCTGGGGATGTGATACAGAAAGCTCATAATAAATGGTCTCAATGTTTAAGAGACGGTTAATAAAAGCAATTCCCCGCATACATTGGCAGTATGCCATGGTTTATCCGAAATCAAACGGCACTATGATAATAACCTCAGGGGGGATTGTTGAGTTAAATGAACTTTTCGCCTCAACCAGATCTTGTTTCCACATTTCTGATGTTACCGAGATATCCTGCGGCAAAAAATGCGTGGTGAGAATGCCTATCTGGCTATGAGAAATGACTGTGGACCGATCATTTCTATGGCTGTTTATGCAAATTAAAACAGGGTCCATTAGCTGAACCCTTTTTCAAAATTACCAATTAGTCACATCCTAAGGTTCATACCATCTGCTACTGGCGGCCCCTGACATAGGGTGGCACGAATTCCTCTCTGCATCTGTCCAAATAATCTGACCACCATTGCATCATCGCTTTACGGGCATCGAGATATTCTGCTTTATGGATGTAAGCCGCTCGAACGCTGTTACGCTCCTGGTGACTCATCTGCCGTTCAACCGCATCCTGCGCCCATAGGCCAGACTCCATCAGGGCACTACATGCCATTGCCCGAAATCCGTGGCCGCAGATTTCATCTTTTGTGTCATAGCCCATCAGGCGTAGCGCCTTATTGACCGTGTTTTCGCACATCGGTTTATACGGATTATGATCGCCGGGGAATATAAGTTCCTGATGTCCGGATATTTCCCGTATCTGTTTCAGAATAGCAATAGACTGACAGGAGAGTGGAACGATATGTGGAGTACGCATTTTTGCACCACGGCCAGAGTAGCGGACGCCGGGGATGGACTCGCGAGTGGCAGGAATGGTCCAGATTCTATTTTTGAAATCGATCTCAAACCAACGGGCGAAACGCAGTTCGCTGGAACGGATGAATAGGTGAAGGGTGAGTGAGACAGCCAGGCGGGTTAACTCTCGTCCTTGCTTGTAGTCCTCAATGCGTGCCAACAGTTCCGGTAGTCGCTCCAACTGAAGGGCGGGGTAATGACGTTTAACTGGCGGGGCGATGATACCCTCCAGATTTGCCGCGGGATTGTGCTCTATCAACTCCTGATGCACAGCATGACGCATTATGTTGCACATATGCTGCCGGGTACGTGCTGCGACTTCCAGCAGACCTTTTTTCTCAATGCTTTTCAGCAGGTCGATAAAGTGACGAGGTTTCAGTTCAGCTACCGGCAAGTGTCCAATCACAGGGAATATATGATTGTTCATGCTGGCAAGCAGGCGGGATGCGTGGTTCTCAGACCATGTTCGGTTGCTGTTATGCCACTCCAGTGCCACATGTTTGAAGGTTTTTTCTGGTGTGGAAGTGGTTCTTTCAGCAGAGCGCTGTTGTGCTGGATTGATATTTTGCGCGAGGAGTTTACGGATACCATCACGCTGTTGACGAGCATTAGCTAAAGACACGTCAGGGTAGGCGCCTAAGCCAAGGCGAGATTCTTTTCTATTGATACGATATTTGAGATACCAGAGACGTGAACCGCCTGGATTAACCAACAGGTACAGACCATGGGAATCGGAAATTTTGAAGGGTTTAGCGGATGGTTTTAAGTTGCGGATTTTTGTGTCGTTAAGAGACATTTGGGGGTCACTCCGTCATCGAACCAACATGACCCCAAATCTGACCACCAAATTCTCCCGATGCGGAGAGAAAACTAAAAATACATCGGGAAGATTTTTCGCGCTAACTTATTGAATCTAAATCACATAAGGATTCGCAAAGAGGCATGAAAACAAGAATTTGGCTCCTCTGACTGGACTCGAACCAGTGACATACGGATTAACAGTCCGCCGTTCTACCGACTGAACTACAGAGGAATCGTTGTGGAGTCGTATCTTAGCGGCGAAAAAACTTTTGTCAAACATCTATTCGCCGTCCGAGGCTCAGCTGGCGCATCCATCAACAAATTGTCGCCATTATCGACAATTTATCGGGAAAAATGCTTTGCAGGATTAGCTTTTCTCTATCATCATTTGAAATGTAGTTTCAACTTTTCTCACTAAGGTCTCCCTTGAACGTCACCGCCGCATTACGCCAGTCCGTCGAACGCACGTCCTGGTTTAAAAAACGCAAGAGCTATCGCGTCCTCTACTGGCGTGAAATCAGCCCGCTTGCGGTCCCCATTTTGCTGGAAAACGCCTGCGTATTGCTGATGGGCGTGTTGAGTACTTTTTTGGTCAGCTGGCTCGGTAAAGAGGCCATGGCGGGCGTAGGCCTGGCCGACAGCTTCAATATGGTGATCATGTCCTTTTTTGCCGCCATCGACCTCGGTACGACCGTGGTGGTGGCGTTTAGCCTGGGCAAACGGGACCGGCGGCGGGCAAGAGCGGCAGCGCGCCAGTCGCTGGCGATAATGACCCTGTTCTCGATTATTCTCGCGGCGGTCATCCATGCCTTCGGCGCGGAAATCATTAATTTTGTCGCCGGGGATGCGACAGAAGAAGTAAAAGGTCTGGCGCTGACCTATCTGGAGCTGACGGTGCTGAGCTATCCGGCGGCGGCAATTGCCCTGATCGGCAGCGGCGCGCTGCGCGGCGCCGGGACCACCAAAATTCCGCTGCTGATCAACGGCGGGATGAATATCCTCAATATTATTATCAGCAGCATCCTGATTTACGGCATTTTCTCGTGGCCCGGCATGGGGTTTGTCGGGGCGGGGCTGGGATTAACGATTGCCCGCTACATTGGCGCGGTGGCCACCATTTGGGTGCTAATGATCGGTTTTAACCCGGCGCTGCGCATTTCGCTGAAGAGCTATTTTAAGCGGTTTAACTTCGCCATTATCTGGGAAGTGATGGGCATCGGGATCCCCGCCAGCATTGAATCGGTTTTGTTCAACGGCGGTAAGCTGCTGACGCAGATGTTTGTTGCCGGGATGGGGACCAACGTGATTGCCGGTAACTTTATCGCTTTCTCCGTGGCCGCGCTGATCAACCTGCCGGGGAACGCGCTCGGTTCAGCATCGACTATTATCACCGGCCGACGCCTCGGAAAAGGGCAGATCGCTCAGGCGGAGCGTCAGGCGTGGCACGTCTTCTGGCTGTCGACCATCATTTTGACGGCGATCGCCTGGGGAACCGCGCCGCTTGCCGGCCTGATCGCCTCGTTCTATACCAGCGAAGAGGACGTCAAAGTGGTGGTGAAAGAGCTGCTGTGGCTGAACGCCTTCTTTATGCCGATCTGGGCGATGGCCTGGACGCTGCCGTGCGCCTTTAAAGGGGCGCGTGACGTGCGTTACACCATGTGGGTCTCAATGCTCGGCATGTGGGGCTGTCGCGTGGTGGCGGGCTACACGCTGGGGATTGTGCTGGGCATGGGGGTGATCGGCGTCTGGCTGGGTATGGTGCTTGACTGGGCGGTGCGCGGCGTTTTGTTTTACTGCCGGATGGTCAGCGGGCGCTGGCTGTGGAAGTATCCGCGAACGAAAGCGCAGGCCGACGAGACCCGCGCGCAGGTTGAAGAAACGTAACATGCGGTGGGCGAAACGGGACTTTTCGCCCAAAGTGGAGAATTATTCGGCAAACGGTTTGAAATGTGAAAACAGCCTTTGACAAGGTGGGGCGCCATCGATAATATGCGCCTCGTTCAAACGATTCCTCTGTAGTTCAGTCGGTAGAACGGCGGACTGTTAATCCGTATGTCACTGGTTCGAGTCCAGTCAGAGGAGCCATATTTAAGAAGCCCGCTTAAGGAAACTTAAGCGGGCTTTTTGCTTTCTATTCCATAGCCACGATGATGGCAACGCCGGGGCACAAGAACATTCCCTGCGCACCATCAGGGTCTTAAAACCAGGATACAATAAGGGAAATTAGCCCGATCGCGGCAGTCCAGAAAAAAAGAGTTGCTAATAAAATAAACAGGCGGATATTCCCTACGGTTAATTTCATAAAGCTGTCGTCCATACTTTTACGAAAATAGTACATTGCCGGTCGCGATAGATAAGCATATCCATGGTTGCTTACTGTCGACATGCGCAATTTTATCTCTGGTAATTTAGTAACAAGGTATTTGTTGCAAACAACCTGTCGCTATTAAAGGATGATTCCAGAGTAGAGTAGCGCCCATAGGTAACTCTTTGATTATTTTAATCTCTCCCTGGCGCTGGCTATTTTGTACCGCTTTTTTGTGACATGTGAATTTATCTAATTAATTTAATAGGTTACGAGACTCAATTCAAGTGTTAATCAGACCCCGGTTGAGCGTTTTATGACCACGGGGCAAATGATGCTTATATGTTAATAAAATGTTTATTTTTTAATTGGCATAGCAATAATAATATTGCGCGGATATACCATATGGATGTGTTCTGAGAAATTTTTACCCCTAACAAAAATAAACGCTTTATTTTATAACGCTCAGTCCGGCTGGTGGCCGCGTAAATATTTTACGCGATCCGGACTGAGTGTATTCTGCTCGTATGATATCAGCGCTTAGCGGAACGGCGGTTCGTTGAAGGTTCTCAGCTTGCGCGAATGCATGTGGTCGCCTTCGGCGCGCAGCAGGTCAATCGCCCGAATACCAATCTGCAAATGTTCGGAAATGGCCCCTTCATAGAATCGGTTAGCCTGTCCCGGCAGCTTAATCTCGCCGTGCAGCGGTTTATCGGAGACGCACAGCAGGGTGCCGTAAGGAACGCGGAAGCGATAGCCCTGGGCGGCAATGGTTGCGCTTTCCATATCGATAGCCACCGCGCGGCTGAGGTTAAAGCGCAGCGCTGAGGCCGAGTAGCGCAGCTCCCAGTTGCGATCGTCGGTAGTGACCACCGTTCCGGTACGCAGCCGCTGCTTTACCTCTTCGCCCGGCATGCCGCTGACCTGCTTCGTGGCGTCGTAGAGCGCGCGCTGAACTTCGGCGATGCTCGGAATAGGGATATCCGGCGGCAGCACCGCATCCAGCACGTGGTCGTCGCGCAGATAGGCATGGGCCAGCACGTAGTCGCCGATATTCTGGCTTTCACGCAGGCCGCCGCAGTGGCCAATCATCAGCCAGACGTCCGGACGCAGCACCGCCAGATGGTCGCAGATATTTTTGGCATTTGCCGGGCCGACCCCAATATTAATCAGCGTGATCCCCTGTCCGTCTTTGGTTATCAGATGCCAGGCGGGCATCTGGTGCTTTTTCCACGCCAGATCGGAAATCGCTTCCTCCGGTGCCTCCGTGTCCGCCGTTATCCAGATCCCGCCCGCGCAGGAGAGGGCGATATAGGGACTCTCGGGATCGAGAATTTGGCTACAGCCCCAGCGCACGAACTCATCGACGTAGCGGGTGTAGTTGGTAAACAGCATATACGGCTGGAAATGGTCAACCGGCGTGCCGGTATAGTGGCGCAGGCGCGCCAGCGAGAAATCGACGCGGCGGGCGTCGAAGTGGGAAAGTGGATAGTATTCCGTCGAATGAAACAGGCCATCGGCGGTTTCATCGCCAATTTGCGACAGCTCGGTGGTGGGGAAAAAACGCGTCAGGCCGGCGCTCATTGAGCGATCGAGCGTGAGTTCAGAGCCATCAATAACGTACGGATAGGGGATCTCATGCTGCGACAGCCCGACGGTAATCGCGGCATCGTAATCCTGATACAGCATGGTGAGCTGCTCCAGCAGATAGGCGCGAAACAGTTTAGGGTTGGTGATGGTGGTGGTATAGCAACCGCTATGGGTGAAGCGACCCCAGGCCCGGGTTTTTAACGCTTTATGTTCCGCTCCGTCCCACGACACCGACAGCTGCGGGTATACGAACAGTCCTTCCGCACGGGCGCTATTCTCGGGGAGGATATTATGGTGAATATAATCGCCGAGGGCTTTACGCAGCGCATTGACCGATTTTTCATAGAGCGCTTCGAGCTGCGTAAGCGCCTGTTCTGGGGTCAGCCTGGCGGCTTTCTGATTCATGACGTACTCCTTGTTTCTGCTCTGCTGACGTTTTGCTTAGTATGTCACAGACTGAAAAAGGCGCAGGACAATTTAACCCGCTTAGTTAAGAAAGTACTGAGATTAGAACCAGTTGATGCTGGGGGATGTCGATTAATGCGCGGTGATATTCGCGATGGCGCCCCAGCGTTCAGCGCTGAAATGCGTGGCGTTGAGCACTTTTAGGGTGATCGACTTATTGTCGTTAATGCAGTACAGGGCGTTAGCCAACGGCGTCAGCTTATCGCCCTCCTGTAGACGCCGGCCGCAGGAAGTGAGTTCCGCAATGATGGTTAGCTGGCCGCTTTGCAGAACCGCGTGGGTATGTGTAGACGTCGAGGCCTCGCGTAGTTTCTTAATCCACCATTCCATTTGTTTATTCCTGACCTGTTACACTCCGGCGATAATTCATGTTTGCTCCTCATCTGACAATAAGAACAGGCGGTTGGTTTAGTCTATGTTTAATAAGTGAATCGCAGGATCGGATTCCTTCTGCATAATAGCCCGCCCTGGCAGCTAAAGAGATAATTCGGACAGAAATATGGCAATGATGCGTTTTACCCGGCTGCTGAATAAGTCGGGATTAAGATTAGTCTCGGTGGCGAAAAAAGCCATCATTGGGCTGCTGGTGGTCGTGATCGTCTTTTTTATTGGCCGTATTTACGAATCGCAGCGCGGTCCGGCGCTGCACCGCTGGCATACCTGGACGGCGAATGAAATGAGCGCCAGCGAGATTGACCGCGCCACTTTTGCCGAATACCAGACGCGGGAAGCGGCGATTTTCCGCGATATGAAAAGCAGCATTACCGACACGCTGAGCGACGATGAAAAAACGGCCATTAACCGCTTTTACGCGCAAAGTCTGGTCTATCCGGATAAGTTTCATCCCGACTGGAACCGCTCCTTTATTCTGCTGCCGCAGGGCAAACCGCGCGGCGCGGCGGTGCTGCTGCACGGCCTGACGGATTCGCCCTATAGCGTACATTATCTGGCGCAGCGCTATCAGCAGCTGGGATTTGTTGCCGTCGCGCCGCGGCTGCCTGGACACGGTACCGCCCCCAGCGCGCTCACCGCGGTGGACCGCGAAGAGTGGATCGCGACAACCCGGCTTGCGGTGCGCGAAGCGACGCGGCTGGCGGGGGATGACGCGCCGCTGCACGTGGTTGGCTACTCCAACGGCGGGGCGCTGGCGCTGAAGTACGCCCTCGATAGCCTTGAGGATAAATCGCTGCGCCGGCCGCAGCAGGTCATCCTGCTGTCGCCGATGATTGGCGTTACCGCGTTTGCGCGTTTTGCCGGGCTGGCCGGTTTGCCTTCTGTATTCCCGGCTTTCGCCCGCGCGGCGTGGCTAAACGTCGTCCCGGAGTTTAATCCCTATAAATACAATTCGTTCCCGGTGAAGGCGGCAAGGCAGTCATGGCTGTTGTCGCAGGCGCTGCAGCAGCAAATCGTGCAGGAAGCGCAGCGTCAGCGGCTTTCTGATCTGGCGCCGGTGTTAACTTTTCAGTCGGTGATGGATTCAACGGTGAGCACCCGGGCGGTGGTGGATTCGCTCTATCGCTATCTGCCGGATAACGGTAGCGAACTGGTGATTTTCGACATTAACCAGGCGGCGAATTTGCGCGCCCTATTTCGTCCCTCGCTCTATTCGGCGGTGAATACGTTATTGCCGCCGGCGCCTCGGCCCTACGGCACCACGGTGATTACCAACGCCGCGCCCGACACCTACGAGACGGTGGCCCGCACCACGCTTGCCGGGACGCGAAGCGAAACCGTGACGCCGCTGAATATCGCCTGGCCGCAGGATATGTATTCACTATCGCACGTGGCGGTGCCGTTCCCGCTGACCGACTCGCTCTATGGCCGCGAACCGGCGGAGAAAAATCGCTACGGGATCAGCATCGGCACGATCTCGTTGCGCGGGGAAACCTCAACCCTGAGCGTCGGGTTGGATACGCTGATGCGCGTCACGTCCAACCCGTTTTTCCCGTGGATGATGGCGCGCATTAACCATCATATCGCCTGTAGCGAGCAGGCGGATATCGCTGCCTGTCTCCGTTCGCAGGAGGCGGCCTCAGAATAGCGTGAGGTGCATCACGGTGCGGATGGCGATCCCGGCGATAGCGCCAATCGCGGCGAAGCGGAACAGGCGTACGAAGCGCGAGCTGACGCCCAGAAAGATGCCGATGCCGGGAAGATCGAACGTTTGCACTAGCAGGCCCGCCGAGGCGTTGATCTGGCTTACGGTCGCTTTACCCTGCTGGACGAGCTCGGAGACCACGCCGAAATAGGCCGTACCGCCGGCAACGCATTTGACCAGCGCCGGCAGCACGAAGTTAACCGGAATATTCAGCCACAGCAGCAGCGGCAGCAGCAGGCGCTGGAGCATCTCAATCAGGCCTGCCGCCTGCATAAATCCGACGATGGCCAGCGACAGGATCAGCATGGGCACCGCGCCGAGGGCCAGGCGGATGGCGTCGGCACCGGCGCTGTTGATAACGGCGATAATCCCCTGGCTATTTTGCTCCGCCTCAGGCAGCGCGTCGGCCCGCACGTTTTCAACCATCGATAGCCTGCGGCCGGCGATATGCCAGGTGACCGCGGCGGCGCACAGCCCGCCGACAATCGAAATGATGATAGAGGCCAGCCAGTGCAGGCCGAAGGGCGTTAACGGGTAGAAAACGTTGCCTTGCCCCATGGCGAAAAGCATCGCCAGCGTGGCGGCCATATGCCGGTCCGAAGCGCCGCGTTTGTCCATAATCGCGAGGGTCGCCAGCGGGGCGGCGAAGCTGACAAAATTCATCTGAATCAGGGCAAAAGCGCTCATCCCGGTTAAGCCGAACGGCTTAAGCAGCGGGGCGAGCCAGCGAACGATGGCGTCCAGTACCCCGCGGACCTCAAGATATTTCATCACGATGAGCATGACGACCATGATTGGCAACAGCGTATAAAGCGCCACATCGACGGAGGTTTTCCCCGCCGACATAATAATGCTGATGAAGTCCATCTATTTCTCAATCACTGCGGGCAGAAAGAATAATTAGCGCCATCATAATCCCAGCGGCAAGGAAATGAAATCACCGCGGCGGCGCTCTCTGTCCTGAAACGGGCGTTTAACTGGACTTGCAATTAGCCCGGGACGGTGCAGAAAATTTGTTGGTTGATATTTGCAAAGCCTGTTTTTTGTTCCCAAACTGAATGAACACCGGGCGACTTTCTTTAAGGATAAAACGATGCGACGTTGTCTGCGGCTAGCGTGGGGAATAGCGTTTATTTTCGCCTTGTCGGTACAGGCTGAAACGAAGGTCTATGGCGAGCAGCGCATCAGCGGCTGGTGGAGCTGGTTGAAAAACGACGTCTCGCAGACCTGGAATGAGCCGCAAAACTACGATTTATATCTGCCGTTTCTCAGCTGGCACAACCGCTTTATGTACGATAAAGAGAAAACGGATAACTATAATGAAATGCCGTGGGGCGGAGGTTTCGGCGTTTCCAGATATAACGCGGAGGGCAACTGGAGTTCGCTCTACGCCATGATGTTCAAAGATTCGCACAACGAGTGGCAGCCGATTGTCGGCTACGGCTGGGAGAAGGGCTGGTATCTTGATAGCCGTCGTGATTTTCGCCTGGGTCTTGGCGTCACCGCCGGGATCACCGCCCGCGATGACTTTGCCAACTACGTACCTCTGCCGATTATTTTGCCGCTCTTCTCCGCCAGCTACCGCCGTCTGAGCGTGCAGTTCACCTATATTCCCGGCACCTATAATAACGGCAACGTACTGTTTGCCTGGCTGCGCTACGGTTTTTAAATGCGCAGGCGGCCATGACCTGAATCGGCGATCGTCAAATCGTAATCACTTTTTTGACCACCGAATTGGACAGCGCCAGCATCGAAATCAGTACCGAAGTGATAAACGTAAGGACAATCAGCATTAATTTTGTCCCCAGCGAGTTAATCGGGATAAACGCGGTGAGCAGGTGAAAAACGGAGTAGTGGAGAATATAGACGCCGGTCATCGTTTTGCTAATGGTGGCGAGAAGGGTCTCCTTGAACTCGCTGTTTTTGCGAAACCGCACGCCGTTGGCGGCAATAACCAGCGCAACCACCAGAATATAGATTTGTGAACCGGTCAGAATGAACGCATTTCTGTCGGCCTTAAACAGGGCGAAAAAGAAATGCCGCTCGTAAAACCAGGTAAAAAGGTAAATAAACGGAATGGCGATCATCGCGCCTTTGACCACTTTTTCTCGCCTGAGCCAGTCGGCGACCAGCGGGTCGCTGAACAGCTGACCGGTCAGATAAAACAGCAGCCAGGTCCACAGGCGGTACTGCGGCGCCAGGCTCAGCGCATGAACATCCGGGTACAGCGCGGACAAAAGATCGTAACCATACGAGAGCAGCAGCAGCGTGAACACCGCGGCAAAGAACGCTGTGCGTCGTTGGCTGAGCCACTCGATAACCGGATGAAAGGTGTAAATGACGATAAACGCAAATACAAACCACGGCTGGATAAGATAGCCGCGCTGGTAGGGCTCCCAGAGATAGTACACCGTCATCCAGAACAGAAAGACGATCACCACGCTTTTGATTTTGCCCAACTGCCATTGTGAGTCGTGGCGAGACTGTGAATCCAGATATCCCGCCACCACAAAAAACAGCGGCGTGGCGATAGTGGAAATAAACGTCAAAAACCCGAGGATCCAGTGATAGTCATAATCATAGCTATCCCAGGTGTTGTAAATGGTGAAGAAGGTCACCGCCGTCATGCATCCCAGCGTTTTAATAATATTTAATCCGGTACTGTTCATGGTTGTCGCTTCATATTCTGATTGTGGAAACAGGCGTAGATTACCGGCAGAACCAGCAGCGTCAGAATAGTAGCAAAACCCAGACCAAACATGATAACGACCGCCATGCTCTGGAAGAAAACGTCGAGTAATAAAGGCGCCAGGCCGAGCACGGTGGTGAACGCCGTCAGCAGGATAGGGCGCAGACGCGAAGTAGCGGCATCAATAATCGCCTCCTGCTGCGCTTTTTCCTGTTTCTGCTGTTCAATCTCTTCTACCAGCACGATGCCGTTACGGATCAGCATTCCGCTCAGGCTCAGCAGACCGATTAACGCCATAAACCCAAAAGGGATCCCGGTGATTAAAAAGCCCGGCGTTACGCCAATCAGCGCCAGCGGCACGGTCAGCCAGATGGCGATCGCATTTTTCAGCGAACTGAACATCAGGACGGTGATGACAAACATCACCAGGTAACCCAGCGGCAGGGTAGTAAACAGCCCCTGCTGCGCCTCGCTGGAGTTCTCCGCATCGCCACCCCACTCAATGCTGTAACCGTGCGGCAGAGCGAGCGCATCAATCTGCGGCTTCACGCGGGACAGGATATCCCCCGACGTCTGGTGGCTGAGCGGGTCGGGATCGGTCTGTACCGTCAGCACCCGGCTGCGATCGCGGCGCAGGATTAGCGGATCTTCCCATTCGAGGTGAAAGCCGCTGACCACGTTACTGAGCGGAATATACTGCTGGCGGCTCTGGCTCCAGACCAGCACGTTATTCAGGTGATTCGCGTCCTGGCGCTCGGCGGCGGGCGGGCGGACGATCGTCGGCAGCAGGTCGGCTCCCTCACGGTACAATCCAACGCGGCTGCCGGAGAAGTTCATCTCCAGGGCGTTATCAATATCCTGTTTATCAACGCCTAACTCGCGCCCAAGCGCGGGGGAGTACTGCGGACGAATAACTTTGCTACGGTTTTGCCAGTCGTTGCGAACGCCGTCGGTGGCCGGGTCCGCGGAGAGGATATCGCCAACCTGGCTGGCGAGCAGGCGCAGACGGTCGGGGTCCGGACCTTTAATCCGCACCTCGATGGCGCTGTCGCCGGAGGGACCGAACATCACGCGCTTCGTGCTGGCGTTTACCTGCGGGTAGTTGCGCGCAATATAGCGATCCACATGCTGCGTCAGGGCGGCAATGCTGCGCTGGTCGTCCATGCGCACCATGATCTGCGCATAGTTGCTGTACTGCCGTTGCCCGCTGTAGGTGAGGATAAACCGCATGCTGCCCTGACCGACGGTGGCCACGGTGGTGACTACCCCGGGCTGGCCGTTAATGGTGGTCTCAATATCGCTGGTCATCTTTTCGGTGGTCGCGATATCGGTACCGTAGGGTAGCCAGAGATCGACAAAGAAAATCGGCGTATTTGACGAGGGGAAAAAGTTTTGCCGCACCGAGCCGAATCCCCAGATAGCGGCGGCCAGCAGCGCCGCCATGACGGTCAGCGTGATGGTTTTGCGCAGCAGAAGAGCACGCAGAGCCTGCTGGTACAGACGGTAAAAGCGCCCGCCGTACGGATTGGCGTCGGCCTGCGCCACCGGCTGTGATTGATTTTTAAACAGCCACCATTTAATCAGCACCGGGGTAATGGTCAGCGCCGAGAACCAGCTCAGCATGAGCGAAATCAGCAGCACCTGGAACAGCGATTTACAGTATTCGCCGGTCGAGTCCTGCGACAGGCCAATCGGCGCAAAAGCGAGAATGGCAATCACCGTGGCCCCCAGCAGCGGCAGCGCCGAACGGCGGATCGCGTAGTTAATCGCCATGAGCAGCGTTGACCCCTGCTGGCGGGCGATCAGCACGCCTTCGACGATGACGATAGCGTTATCGACCAGCATGCTCAGGGCGATAATTAACGCCCCCAGCGAGATACGCTGCAGCTCGATACCCCACAGGTACATGATCAGCAGCGTACCGAGCACGTTGAGCGCCAGCGACAGGGCGATAATAATGCCGCTGCGTACGCCCATAAAGATCAGCAGCACGCCAACCACAATCGCCAGCGCCATCAGGAAGTTGGTGATAAAGCCGTTGACCGAATGGGCGACTTCCGCCGCCTGATCGTAGAACAGGTCAATGTTGATCCCGGCCGGTTTTTCCGCCGACATCTGCTCCAGCTTGCTTTCCAGCGCGCGGCCAACGTCAATCACGTTAACCCCGGGTATAAACGACACCCCCATAGTGACCGCCTGTCGGCCGTTGGCGTGGTAAATGCTGGAAGGCGATTCGCTCAGCCCGCGCGAGAGGGTGGCAATATCGCGCAGCCGCGTCGCCGTTGCCGAGCCGTGCGGGCTGATTAACAGGTCGCCAAGCTCGTCGAGGTTGGCAAACTCGCCCGTGGGATGCAGGCGAATCGATTCGCTGCCGGATTTAATCTCACCGGCGTTAGACACCACGTTCAACCTGCTCAGTATCGCCGCCAGCTGGTTGAGCGTGATTCCGCGGGCGGCCATTTTCGCCAGCGAGACATCGATGTTGATTTGCTGGGGGATCGCCCCGCCGATGGCGACTTTGCCGACGCCGGGGACCAGCACCAGTTCACGACGCAGCTGCTCGGCATAGCGAACCAGCTCAGGGTTGGTAAAGCTCTTGCCGGAGAGGGCAAAGAAAAAGCCAAAGACATCGCCAAAATCGTCGTTCACAAACGGAGCGGCGACGCCGGGAGGGAACTGGCGGGCGGCGTCGCCCACCCGGCGGCGCAGTTCATCCCAGATTTGCGGCAGCTCGCGGGAGTGGTAGCGCGAGGCGATATTGACGGTAATTTGCGACAGGCCGTTGGAGGAAATTGAGCTGACGTTGTCGAGATACGGCAGCTGCTGCAGCGCGTTTTCCAGCGGCAGGGTGACTTCTTCTTCCACCTGCTGCGCCGACGCGCCGGGATAGTGGGTGACTACCACCGCGGTTTTGATGGTAAACGCCGGATCTTCCAGGCGGCCAATATTCAGCAGAGCGAAGATCCCGCCGATGCCCAGCAGTAAAATGGTCAGCCAGACGCGGACCGGGTTGTTAATAAACTGGCGGGAAATATCCATTACAAACCTCGTTCACGCGTCCAGATACGAACCGGCTGTTGCGCATGCAATTCGCTGACGCCTGCCGCCACTACGCGCTCGCCGACGCTGAGCCCTTCGGTAATCACCACGCCCTGAGAGGTCACCGGGCCCACGCCGACTTTTCTCTCTTCCAGCTTGAGCTGGTCGCCGCTTCCCTGTACCACCCAGACGTGGGGCTCATTGCGCGGGCGATTATCCGGGTTAAACACCGCTTCAACCGGCACCACCACCGCGTTTTGACCGGCGCTGGCGGGCAGGTTTGCCAGATTGACCGTCACCGTTCCGCTTACGCCGCCCACCGAGGGAAAGTCGGCCGGCCTCGGCATAGTCAGTATGATTTGCCAGGTGAGCGTGCTGCTGTCGCTGCTGCCAGTGTGCTCTTTATATTCAGCGGTAAACTGGCGGTCCGGCATGGCGTTAATTTTGACGACAGGACGATACTGCGCGTTGCGAATATCCAACGCGGTAAAGAGGTTTTCCGGAACGCTAAACACCACGTCGAGCAGATCGGTTCGCGTCAGGGTCACAATGGGCTGTCCGGCGGCGACAACCTGGTGGTTACGTACCGGCACGTTGGCGGCAACGCCGCTGAACGGGGCGGTCAACGTCATTTGCGACAGCTCTTCGCGGGCGATTTTCAGCGCGGCGTTAGCGGCGTCGCGGTTGGCCCGCTGGATATCCATTTCCGCCTTCGAAATCGCCTGACGCCCGGCCAGCGTCTGGAAGCGATCGAACTGCCGCTGGGCGAGGGTGGCAGCGGTTTGCCGTTCATTCACGCGCTGCTGCGCTTCCCGCGCGCTGAGCCTGGCAAGGGGCTGCCCCTGAGTAATAGCGGCTCCCTGACGCACATCAAGGGATTCAATCTGGCCGCCGCGTTTAAAAGATAAATCGGTGGAGTCCCCGGACTCAATGCGGGCGGGGAATACGCGCTGCTGTGAATCACCGATGGTAACCACCTCGGCGACTTTAACCATCCGCGGTAGCGGGGTAATTTGAGGCGCTTTCCGATCGCAAGCCGTTGTTATTAAAATAACAAGCGGAATGAGAGAAAAATAACGGTTCACTGTATTCCCCTCGAAGTAAAAGGCTATGTTTTACATATTATTCACAATCGCTGTATTTATTCAGCGAGGGCCGAGACAACGAAATAGGTAATTAAACCGGTAGCCGTACAGGCGATTATTGCCAGGGCAATAAACAGGCTCAGGCGAAACAGACTGTAACCGAACATCGTTCCTCCTTTAGCGCTAACGCTTAGCTAAGTAAATTCTTATCGTAATAATTATTGTGGGGCGACAGAAAGTGAACAAGCCACTGATAATGAGGATAGTCGTAGTAAAACGGAAATGTTAAAAAGAGCAAAAATTACGGCGATGGCGACGATTTTACGGGGTTTGTAGTCGAATTGTCTGGCTGCGCCTGACTCTGTGATATTTTTCAATATATTAATTGGCGACATTAATAATGTTTATCGTGGTGTGCTACGTTTAATTATACCTACACGTCTTGCAGATTTTGTTCTTGAGATCTTTTCCTCAGCGCCATTGCCCGGGCTGTTTTCACCACCTTTTTTTATAGGTAATAAAAGGATTGTCTCTATGTATAAAAATATCCTCGTGCCGGTTGATGTGTTTGAAATCGGTCTGGCGGACAAGGCCTTGTCCCACGCCCAATTCCTTGCGCAAAGCTCTTCGGGACAGATTCATCTGGTACACATCATTCCCTCTTTTTCTCCGGTGCTGACGCGCGGTTTTATTTCCGATGCACGAAAAATGGAAGACTATCTGATTAATACTGCTAAGGAAAAGCTGGCAGAGCTGATCAAGAAACTCGCGCTGACGGAAAAGGATATTCAGATTCACATTCGCAGCGGCAACATTCGCGATGAGGTGACCAAACTGGCCGATGAACTGAAAGCAGATGTGGTGATCATCGGTTCGCGCAACCCGAATATTCAGACGCATCTGCTGGGGTCGGAGGCGGCAGGAATCGTTCGCTATGCCCATGTTCCGGTTTTTGTGGTGCGTTAAGGGCGGCCTGAGGCTGTCCTGATTTCCGTTACAGGAGTGAGGAGATAACTATGAATAAAGAAAAACCGGGCGGCCCGTTCTATCAGCTCTCCGTAGAAGAAACCCTGACCAGCACCCACAGCACTCCGGAGGGCATCAGCGGTGCCGAGGCGGCGACGCGTTTGCAGCAGTATGGCGAAAATGCGCTGCCGCAAAAAGCGGGAAAGCCGGCGTGGCTGCGCTTTCTGGCGCATTTTAACGATGTGCTGATCTATGTGCTGCTGGCGGCGGCGCTGCTGACGGCGGTCATGGGGCACTGGGTGGATACCCTGGTGATCCTCGGCGTGGCGGTGATTAACGCCCTGATCGGCCATATCCAGGAGAGCAATGCGGAAAAATCGCTTCAGAGCATTCGCAACATGCTCTCCAGCGAGGCGGTGGTTATTCGTCAGGGCAACCATGAAACGATCCCGACAACCGCTCTGGTCCCCGGCGATATCGTCGTCATCCGCGCAGGCGATCGCATTCCCGCCGACCTGCGGGTGATCGAAGCGCATAACCTGCGGGTGGAAGAGGCGATTCTGACCGGCGAATCGACGGTGGTGGAGAAAAGCACCGAGGCGCTCAGCGGCGAACTGCCGCTAGGCGATCGTACCAATCTGCTGTTTTCCGGCACCACGGTGAGTTCGGGCGGCGGAAAAGGCCTGGTGGTCGCCACCGGCGGCGATACCGAGCTGGGCCATATTAACCAGATGATGTCGGATATCGAAAAACACCGTACGCCGCTGCTGGTGCAAATGGATAAGCTCGGCAAAGCCATTTTTATCATCATTCTGGTGATGATGGCCGCGCTGTTTGTCTTCAGCCTGCTGTTCCGCGATATGCCGGTTTCTGAGCTGATGCTGTCGTTGATTAGCCTCGCGGTGGCGTCGGTGCCGGAAGGTTTACCGGCGATTATCTCGATAATCCTCTCGCTCGGCGTGCAAACCATGGCCCGTCAGAAGGCGATTATCCGCAAGCTGCCCACAGTGGAAACCCTTGGGGCGATGACGGTGATCTGCTCGGATAAAACCGGAACGCTGACCATGAACGAGATGACGGTGAAGGCCGTTATTACCGCTGATAACGTTTATCGCGTAGAGGGCGACAGCTACGAACCGGTAGGGAATATTCATCCGATCGATGAGCCCGATCCGATAACCGTTGCCTCCGGCACGCTGCTGGAACGCTATCTGCGCACCATCGA
This sequence comes from Klebsiella michiganensis, assembly GCF_015139575.1. Lineage (GTDB taxonomy): Bacteria > Pseudomonadota > Gammaproteobacteria > Enterobacterales > Enterobacteriaceae > Klebsiella > Klebsiella michiganensis. The sequence goes on from NZ_AP022547.1 coordinate 2,113,798, forward strand.
TCTGTGTAACGACAGTCAGCTTATCAAAGACGAAAGCGGGCTGTGGAAAATTACCGGCGGCCCGACCGAAGGGGCGCTGAAGGTGCTGGCGGCGAAAGTCCCGCTCCCGACGGTCAACACCGAGCTGCGCAGCAAAATCCCCTTTGATTCACAGTATAAATATATGTCGACGCTGTACCGCATCGGCGATGAAGAGATGATTTTGATTACCGGCGCGCCCGATGTCCTGTTCCGTCTGTGTCAGCATCAGCAAACCGACCATGGCCTGGCGCCGCTCGATCAGCCTTACTGGGAAGCGAAAATCGAAGAGTACGCGCGGGAAGGGCTGCGGATGGTGGCGGCGGCGTGGAAACCGGCAGCCGACGGGCAAACGGAGCTTAGCCATGAGGATTTGCAGCAGGGCGTCATTCTGCTGGGGGTTGCCGGGATGATGGATCCGCCGCGACCGGAGGCGATTACGGCGATCGGCGACTGCCTGCAGGCCGGGATCCGCGTGAAGATGATCACCGGCGACCACCCGCAAACCGCGATGAGCATCGGCAAGATGCTGGGGATCGGCAATGCGGAAAACGCCATCACCGGCAGAGAACTGGAGGTGATGGACGATACCCAGCTCAGCGAAGCGGCGCAGAAATTCGATATTTTCGCGCGTACCAGCCCGGAAGATAAATTCCGCCTGGTGCAGGCGCTGCAAAGCAGGAAAGAGGTGGTCGGGATGACCGGCGACGGCGTGAACGACGCCCCGGCGCTCAAGCAGGCCGATGTCGGTATCGCGATGGGGATTAAGGGCACCGAAGTGACCAAAGAGGCCGCGGATATGGTGCTGACCGACGATAATTTCGCCACCATCGCCAGCGCCGTCAGGGAAGGGCGTCGGGTATACGACAACCTGAAGAAAACCATTCTCTTCATTATGCCGACCAACCTGGCGCAGGGGCTGTTGATCATTATCGCGCTGCTGGCGGGGAATTTAATTCCGCTGACGCCGGTGCTGATCCTGTGGATGAACATGGCGACCTCCGCCACGCTGTCGTTCGGCCTGGCGTTCGAAGCGGGCGAGAAGAACATCATGCGGCGTCCGCCGCGCGATCCCAAACTGCACGTAATGGACGGCTTTGCTATCTGGCGGGTGATTTTTGTCGGTTCGATGATTGCCGTCAGCGCCTTTGTGCTTGAAGCCTGGCTACAGCCGCGCGGCTATTCGCCTGAGTTTATCCGCACGGTGCTGCTGCAGACGCTGGTCACCGCCCAGTGGTTCTATATGCTCAACTGCCGGGTGGCGGACGGCTTCTCGCTGAGTAAAGGGCTGCTGGCGAACCGGGGGATCTGGATTGTCAGCGGGGTGCTGCTGGTGCTGCAGCTGCTGATTATCTACGCGCCGTTTATGCAGATGCTGTTTGGTACCGAAGCGCTGCCGTTCCGCTACTGGGTTATCACCTTTATTATCGGTTTTGTGATGTTCCTGATTGTGGAAGTCGAGAAGCCACTGACCCGGAGATGGCGTACGGCCTGATATTGAGCAGAACGCGGCATTCCCGGTAGCCCGGCTAAGCGCAGCGCGAGCCGGGCTACCCGTGATGTGATGATGGGTTCCCCGGGCAGGCGCAACGCGCCGTTCCCGGGATAACCTCGTTGCTTGCAATTGAGATTGATATTAGCAATCATTATCACTACCAAGAGTGTGCTGGAAACAATTAACCGATGTCGCTTCGCAAGTTTTGTTTTGCTTCTCCGCCGAAAGGGCGGATTTTTATCGCCGCGCTGGTCTCCACGCTTTATGGCATTAACGCTTACGCCAGGCCGGATATGCGCCCGCTGGGGCCGAATATCGCCGACCGCGGCTCCGCGTATTATCACTTCAACGTTGCTTATTTCGATTCCCTTGATGGCGAACGGCATTATAAGGTCTGGACGGCGATACCGAACGCGGCGCCGCCCGCGCAGGGGTATCCGATTCTGTACGCCCTGGACGGCAACGCGGTGATGGACCGGTTGTCCGACTCGCTGCTTGAGACGTTTACGCAAAAAACGCCGCCCGTTATTGTGGCCATCGGCTATCAAACGAATTTGCCCTTCGATCAGCCCGCCCGCGCTTATGACTACCGGCCGAAAGTAGAGGAGAATCCTGCCGACGCCGGATGGGACCGACGGAAGAGCGGCGGCAGCGAGGCATTTCGCCAGCTATTAGAAAATACCATCGTGGAAAAAGTTGAGCGCGGGATCGCTATCAACCCTCAGCAGCGGGCTATCTGGGGGCACTCCTATGGCGGATTATTCATCATTGACGCCTGGCTGGCGTCATACCGCTTCCAAATCTATTTTTCTGCCAGTCCTTCTCTGGGACGGGGTAACGCCTCGCTGTTAGCAAAAATGGCCGCGGCGAAGGCGGATGCGTTTAACCGGAAGACCCTGTACCTGATGGAGGGGGCGGTTGCGACCCAGCGGGCCTCTTCCGCGGGAGCAGAAGAGATCCGGGGCAACGTCCTGCAGACGGTTTCCCTGCTCAAGAAAAATGGCGTGGCGGTCAACTGGTGGCCCTATCCCGGGCTATCTCACGGGGAGATGTTTAGCGCCTCGCTGCAAAGCGCGCTGCTGGCGATGAGCGGTTTTCCCCGGGGCTCGGGCAATTAGTCGAAGATGCATTTTCGCATACCGCCGAATGAGAGCAGGGCGCATTAACTGGCGAGCCCTGCTGTTTCGATGTTTAAGGCAGTTGACGATAGGCGTCGTCGGCGACCGGCTCCAGCCATTCGTTAGACGCACCTTCGGCAGGGACGGCAACGGCGATATGGGCAAACCAGCTATCGGCGGCCGCGCCGTGCCAGTGCTTGACGCCGGCGGGAATATTCACGACGTCCCCAGCGGTAAGCTCGCGCGGCGGTTGATTCCACTCCTGATACCAGCCGCGACCGCCGGTCACCAGTAAAATTTGCCCGCCTTTATGGTGGATATGCCAGTGGTTACGGCAGCCGGGCTCGAAGACCACGTTACCGATATTGACCCCTTCCGTGGAGAGCATATTCAGGTAGCTGGTACCCTGAAAATACTGCGCATAGGCCTCGTTTTTCTCCCCCTTAGGGAAGATACCGTTACCGTCAAATTGTTGGTTCATGATGTCTCCACATTTCAGTTTCGGGCTTTTAAGCGGCCCCTTACGACTCGTTGAACAAAGTGTAGAGAAGGTTTGATTAAATGATAAGATGCGCAAATGTGAATACACTAGTGCACAAAATTCACCAATAATGAGCAAAGAAAAACTCAACGACCTGCAGGCTTTTGCCACGGTGGCTCACGAGCGCAGCTTTACCCGGGCGGCCGCGATTCTGGGTGTTTCCCGGTCAGCGCTGAGCCATACGCTGCTGGCTCTGGAAGCGCGTCTCGGGATAAGGCTGTTAATCCGCACCACGCGCAGCGTCTCGCCAACCGATGCCGGGAACCGTCTGCTGGCCGTCCTGGCGCCGCGGCTGAATGAAATCGAAGCTGAACTGGCTTCGCTGCGCGCTTCACGAGATAAACCCGCCGGAACGGTACGCATTACCGCCAACGATCATGCCATCGTCACCGTGCTGTGGCCGCGTCTGCGGCCTTTATTAACGCAATACCCGGATATTCATATTGAGTTCAGCGTCGGGTACGAGCTGACCGACATTGCCGCCCAACGTTTTGATGCCGGCGTACGGATGGGCGATCAGGTGGATAAAGACATGATTGCGGTGCGCATCACGCCCGATGTGCAGATGGCGGTGGTTGCCGCCCCCGCTTATCTTGCCGGCAGGGCGGCAGTAAGACGTCCTGAGGATCTGATGACGCATAACTGCGTTAATTTGCGTTTGCCCACCCACGGCGCGCTTTACGCCTGGGAGTTTGAAAAGGGAAGTCAAAAGACCAGCGTTCGCGTTGACGGGCAAACCGTTTTTAACAATACCTTTCTGATGATTCAGGCCGCGCTGGACGGAGCAGGGATTGCCTATGTTCCTCACGACTTAGCGGCGAAATATATCGCCACGGGGGAACTGGTACCGCTACTTGCCGACTGGTGCCCTCATTTCCCGGGATACTATCTTTACTACCCGGGCCGACAGCATCTTCCGGCGGCGTTTACGCTGGTGGTCGACGCGCTGCGCTGGCACCGCAGGGGGTGATCCCGGCTGCGCGATGGCTGCCGGGCTTCTTAAACAGGGATCCTCTGACCGGGATGGCGTTACTTATTGTTGGAATTGGGAACATGCTTCTGCATCAATTCAACGATCCAATCAATAAAAACACGCAGTTTGGCGTTGACATGGCGGTTTGGCGGAAACGCCAGGTACAATGGCATTGGACTGATACGCCATTGTTCAAATAACGGAATTAAAGCGCCACTGGCCCGATGTTTTGCCGCCATATAGGTTGGCAGCGCAATCACGCCTAAGCCAGTGAGCCCCGCTTCGAGGTAAGCATTGCCATCATCCACGGCAAGTACATAGCGGCCTGTGATTTCAATATGTTCACTCCCACTGCGCAGGACCAGAGGCTCAATCTTACCGGTGCGCGAGGACAAGAATCCCACTATGCGATGGTCGGTGTTTTCCAGCTCTCGCGGGTGCGCAGGGGCGCCAAGGCGCTCCACATAGCCAGGGGCGGCGTAGACGCCGATTTGCAAATCGCCGACATGGCGCGCGATCAGGGACTGGTCGTTGATGTCGCCACCGCGCAGGACGCAATCCACGTTGTCGCCGATCAGGTCCACCACCCGGTCGCTGACGCCCATGTCGAACTGGATGTCAGGGTAGCGCGCGTGGAAAGCCGGTAGCGCCGGTACCAGGACGAGGCGGGCCAGCGGACTGGGCACATCCACCCGTAGCCGTCCCCTGGGCGTCATCGCCGCACTGGACAGGCTGTTTTCAGCATCCTCCATGTCCGCCAGCAGGCGGATGACGCGCTCGTAGTAGACCGCGCCATCGGCAGTCACGCCGAGCCTGCGGGTGGTGCGATGGAGCAACTTGACGCGCAGGCGCGCTTCCAGCTGCTGAATGAGCTGCGTCACCGTGGTTTTACTCATATGAAGCGTTTGGGCAGCCTTTGTGAAGCTCCCTGCTTCCACCACGCGAGCAAAGGCGCGCATCGCATCGAAACGATCCATTCCTTACCCCCCCTTTTCACCGATTGTTTGGATTTTACAAACAATGATGGACAAAGTCGCTTGTTTATCCGCCCGATCCCGCACCTGTAAAGTGCCTTTACGTTCACCGGGCTGATTTTGCCCCATTGCAGAGGTACAAACATGACAGCACGCGAAGCCGTTTTTCCCCTCGGTCGGCAGGCGCTCTATGAGCGCAATCGCTATTCACCGGCCATCAAATCCAATGGTTTCTTGTTCGTTTCCGGGCAGGTTGGTAGCCGCGAGGATGGTTCGCCTGAGCCCGATCTAAAAGCGCAGGTCAGGCTGGCATTCAATAATCTCAATGCTGTTCTCGCGGCTGCGGGCTGCACGTTCGGTGACGTGGTTGACGTGACTCTCTTTGTTGTCGACCCCGAGTCAAATCTCGACGCTATCTGGAGTATCCTGCCAGAATATTGGGGGGAAGCGCCTTACCCTACGTTGACCGGGATCGGCGTGACGTGGCTTTACGGATTCCAGTTTGAGATTAAGGTGATTGCCAGGCTGCCCTGCGCGTGACGGGGCTTTCCGCCAGTCAAAAGATAAGACAGAGGAAAATTTATGAAAGCAGCGGTCTATGACGTGGAAGGCGCTCCCGGCGTCCTGAAATATGTCGATGTCCCGGAGCCGGTCACAGGGCCCGACGACATTCTGATTTCTGTCGAGGCTATCTCGATTGAGGGTGGCGATTTGATCAACCGCCGTTCAACGCCGCCGCCGCTTCCTTCATGGATCGTTGGCTACGCGGCCGCGGGCACAGTTGTTGCCGTCGGATCGAAAGTCCGAAGCCGTACGGTTGGGGACAGAGTCGCTGCTTTTCACATGCAGGGATCGCATGCGGAACGTTGGGCTGTGCCCGCGGAACGCACCTGGCTTATACCCGATGGGGTGGGAATGGCAGAAGCGGCGGCATTGCCGATTTCATTTGGAACCGCGCATCATTGCCTTTTCACGCGAGGCATGCTCCGGCAGGGAGAAACCGTTCTTATTCAGGCCGCAGCGGGTGGCGTGGGGCTCGCGGCCGTTCAGCTTGCCTCACAAGCAGGCGCAACGGTCATCGCCGTGGTAAGCGGAACGCAGCGACGAGGTCGGTTGCGTGAACTTGGTGCCGATCATGTTGTGGATCGTACAAAGGATAACATCGTGGACAGTGTCCGACAGTACACCCATGGCACCGGTGTTGATCTCGTCATCGATCCGGTGGGAACGACGTTGCCTGTTTCGCTTTCTGCACTCGCTCCGGAAGGACGTCTGGTCTTCGTCGGTAATGCCGGCGGCAACAGTCTGACTGTCGACTTATGGCCGGCAATGCAGTCTAACCAGACGCTCATGGGGGTATTCATGGGACCTCTTTTTGCAAGGCATGGAGTTCGAACAAGCGTGGACGAGATGCTGCAGGCTGTAGCAGCAGGGCGCGTCACGGTTGTCATTGACCGCATCTTCCCCCTGGCTAACGCTGCCGCGGCCCACGAATTTGCTGAGACAGCGAAACCGCTTGGCCGGATCGTGATGAAGCCATGACGCGCGTTTGACCAGGATGAGTGCGTGGCGGCAGGATGCTATTAGCAGCGTTTTTCGGATGGTACTAACTTTCTGATTTTGAGGCGTTAAATCCGGTCAGGGTTCATACGATAATTGGCGCGTATCAGTCTGCCAACCCTTTGGGCCAGTGTGGGCGGCAAGCCCACGGTGTGGACATTGAATTTGAATTAAAAGAGCCCTTAAGTCTGCCCCTGACTTTCCCACTTTTTCGAAATCTTTATCTCTTTTTCTCATTTGTCAATAAAAGGTATATGCCCGCAAAATCAGGTCTAAGGCAGGGCGGGTGTTGCTCTATAAATGATAAAACCCCTCTGATGGCCTTGCCTCTTTTACCGCACCTCTTTTGTGGTTTTCACAGCTTTTAACCAGGAAAAGGCTTCTTTATGACGTTATCTAAATTACTGCTCCCTTTGCTGATTGCCGGAAATCTCTCTTCTGCATGGGCTGCGGAGCAGGTTGTTCCGTCTTCGACCACCTTTCATGTCACCGCTGATGATGCGCTGAAAAGTAAGCTTCCGGCGGACATCGCCAAACGCGGATATATTGTTGCAGGTACTAATCCGAATACTCCGCCAACCACTTTTTTCCAGGAAGACAATAAAACGCTCGCCGGGCGTGAGATTGATGTGATGAATGCCGTGGCGGCAAGGCTCGGTGTGGAAGTGCGCTGGCAGGATACCGGCGGTTTCGACAACATCATTCCGGGGCTGAAATCCGGTCGCTATGACGTCGCGCTATCCAATATCAATGCCACCAAAAAACGTCTCGAGCAGGTCGATTTCGTCAGTTATTACGATGCGTCGCGCCTGGGGGTGATCTCGCGTAAAGACGCAAACATTGCGCCATTTACCTCTTTTGACGCCGTGTGCGGGCAGGAAGTGGGCGCAGGAGCGGGTACTACGCAGATCGGGCGCCTTGAAGCGGCCAGCAAAATTTGTACTGATGCCGGTAAACCCCCGATCAAGATTGCCGTATTCCCGGATCGCCCTTCAGGCGTACAGGCCGTGGTCAGCGGTCGGGTACCGATGTTCTTCGGCCCGTATGAAGGTCTGACGTATCAGGTTAGTCAGGTCAAACCGCTGACGCTGACCGGCACCATTCATGTGGATGATGCGCCTGTATCTGTGGCGTTCCCTAAACAGTCGGGGCTGGAAGAGGCGGTGCAGGCATCCCTGAACTCGCTGATCAAAGACGGCACTTACCAGCAGATCCTCGATAAATGGTCCATCGGTTTTGGCGCAGTCAAAGAGTCAAAACGTAATGAAGAGATTTTCGGATGAGCAGTGAAACACACGATCAGCAGGCGGAAGAACTACGGATCGTCGGTAAAAAATATATCGGGCGCTGGATAAGCGCCCTGATCGTATTGCTGATATTGCTGGCTATGGGGAACTCCATGCTCAGCAATCCGCGTTTTGAATGGTCGGTAATCGCCGAAAACTTTACCGGTCCGTCAATCATTCAGGGCGTACTGATGACGTTGCAGTTGACCGCAATTTCCGTGGTTTTTGGTTTTGCAGGCGGCACGGTTCTTGCGCTGATGCGCCTGTCATCCAATCCGGTGCTGGTCGCTGTCAGCTGGGGTTATACCTGGTTTTTCCGGGGGGTGCCGATGCTGGTCCAGTTGTTTCTCTGGTACAACATTGCCGCGCTTTACCCGAATATTTCGATTTCGCTGCCGTGGGCAGGTGAAATCTGGAGCGCTTCCGCGAACTCACTGATTAGCCCGTTCAGCGCCGCCGTGATTGCATTAGTCATGCATCAGTCTGCCTATGCCGCAGAGATTATCCGCGCCGGTATTCAGAGCGTCGGCACCGGGCAAGTCGAGGCGGCACGCGCCCTGGGTTACCGCCCGTCACAGATATTCCGCCACACCATTTTGCCGCAGGCGATGCGGGCTATTCTGCCTCCTGCGGGGAATGAAGTGATCGGTCAGCTGAAAACCACCGCGGTCGTTTCGGTGATTTCATTACAGGATGTGCTGTTCTCGGCGCAGATTATTTATCAGCGCACCTATGAAGTGATCCCGCTGCTGCTGGTCGCCACATTATGGTACCTGTTGCTGACGTCGTTGCTGTCGGTGATTCAGTATTACGTCGAACGACATTTCAGCCGCAGCAGCCACAGGAAGGTAAAACGTAAAGTCACGAAAACCGGCGCAGCCCGCACGGTCAGCACCGTCAGTCTCAGCGCAGGAGAAACCAGCCATGGGTGAGGCCATTGAATTTCGCAAAGTCACCAAGCGTTTCTCCGGTAATACCATACTGGATGAAATCAGCCTCGATATTCCGGCCGGTTCGGTCACGGTGATCCTCGGGCCTTCTGGTTCAGGGAAATCCACCTTGCTGCGCTGTATCAATCATCTTGAAAAACTCGATGGCGGCACAATCCGTATCGGAGGTGAACTGGTCGGTTATCAGCAGAAAGGTTCCGCGCTGTATGAACTGAGCAGCCGCAAAATTGCCGCACAGCGCAGCCGTACCGGCATGGTGTTTCAGCAATTTAACCTGTTTCCGCACCGTACGGTTTTGCAAAATATTATCGATGCACCGCTGCGGGTGAAGAAGCAAAACCGTCAGCAGGTAGTCAGTAAAGCCCGCGCGTTGCTCCGGCAGGTCGGCTTAGACAACCGCGAAGATGACTGGCCTCAGCAGCTTTCCGGTGGCCAGCAACAACGCGTGGCAATTGCCCGTGCGCTGGCGATGGACCCGGAAGTGATGTTATTCGATGAACCGACCTCCGCGCTGGATCCCGAACTGGTGGGCGAAGTGTTGCAGGTGATCAAAAAGCTGGCGCATTCAGGGATAACGATGGTGATCGTCACCCACGAAATCGGCTTTGCACGTGAAGTGGCGGATAATGTCATTTTTATGGAGGGCGGAAAAATTGTGGCGTCAGGGCCGACGAAAAGCGTGCTGGATGAAACGGAGAACGTCCGTGTCCGCCATTTTCTGTCGACTGTTTTATAACGTTATTCCTTAACCCGTTTCCCAAACAACATCTCTGCAAGCCGTGGCAGACTGTCGCGGCTTTCCAGCCTGCTCAGTGCCACGATTTCTGTCCGCTGTGCGTCAGTGAAATCCGGCAAACAGGTGCGCAGTTTCGCCGGCAAATCAAACGGGATCGCCAGACTTTGCTGACGGGTGAAACGCCGTTGCAGCAGAGTGCCGTCGCGCAGGAATACCGTCACCTGATGAAAACGCGCAGCGGGGTTCAGCTCGTCCGGCGGTGCGGAGAAATCCGGGCAACGCGAGACACGCTCTGCCAGTGCGGCAATGTCGGCTTCCACCGCTTGCGGGGTGAAATCCTCTAAGCGTAAGTCTCCGCGCAGCAGACAGGCTGCAATCACGTATTCCAGGCTGAACCGCGCTTCAACGCCGGTTGCCGGTTTTCGTACCGACGCCGCAATATCACCGCCCGGCGGGAAAGACACCTCTATCCGTTCGATGGCGCCGATCAGTGCATCTGTGCCTTGACCGGTTTGCAGCCAGTCATAACGAATAGTCCGCGCGGCATCGGCAGCGCTGTGCGTGCCACCGCAGGTCGGATAGGGTTTGAATTCCAGACCGGGCGAGACAATCCGCCACGGCGCGCCCCAGTCTGAAATGAGTTTTTCCGGCTGTTGCTGACCGGCGCAGTAAGCCGATAAAAAGCTGTCAAGCACGTTGTCTGCCTGGCCGTGAAAGCCTGCCAGCGTCAGCTGTGTGGCAATGACGGCGGTCGGCGCCGCCAGCCCGGCGTGCAGCGGTTTGACGTCACTACCGAACTGCGCACGTAACCCTGCGGACTGCGTCGCCGCTAAACCCAGAATCAACGCCGTTTGCCGTTCAGTGGCATCCACCAGCCGCGCACAGGCAGCGGAGGCCGCAATCGTGCCGAGCGTGGCGGTATTGTGAAAACCGAGTTTGTAATGCTGAGAACCGGCGGCCAGCCCGAGGCGTCCGGCCATTTCCACGCCGGTCACGTACGCATCGAGAAACTGCCCGCCGCTGATGTCTGGCCGTTGTGAGGCCAGCGCCAACAGCGCGGGCAAAATCACCACGCCGGGATGGCCGCGAAAGTCGGGATGGAAATCATCAAAATCCAGCGCGTGACCGGCATATCCGAGCAGTAACGCGTGGGTGGCCCGATCGCCAGCGCGGTAAACCTGATGCAAACTGTTTAGCCCTGCATCGGGTAAATCGCCGCGTAAAACCGGCAGGGTAACCGCCAGAAAATCCAGTAACCCTTCGCGGGCTGCCTCATGAGCGGCTGGAGTAGGGGATGAACTGACGATAAGTTTCGCCAGCGACTGCGTTAATGTCATAGGTGTATTTCCCGCTTCAGGCCCGAATGACCGGAGATAATAAATCAACGAAATGTTCACGCTCGCAAAGAGCATGCAATTGCGCCAGAAGGGCGTCTGAAACTAAACACATCGGGATCACCAAACGCGGCCGTATCCAGCGCCAGAAAGAAATGCCCGATATTGGGCATTCCCCACCCGGTAAAAATGATCATGGCTTGCTGACGAAGTCATTGCGCCGAAAAATGTCTCTGCTTATTCAATCTTTTTTTTCTTTGCTGAGAATTTCCGCACTCAGCGTTTGCAGTGCCTGTACCGCCAGTTGCGACAGGTAATGTGCAGTCGGAAACAGGGCGCGATCGTCAACGCGAAATTGCGGATGATGCAGCGCGTAAGGACCACCGGAGCCGATCATGATGAACGCGCCGGGTAATTTTTGCTGATAGAACGCGAAGTCTTCGCCAATCGGGCTGGCTTCAACGCGACGGGCTTCGAAGCCGGAGCCTTCGCCTCGCGCCAGCGCGAAATCCACCCACTTAGCCGTATTGACCACTGACGGCGGGCCTGGCTGCCAGTCCAGGCTGATGTCGGTATCAAATGCCGCAGCGATGCCTGCGAGAACCTGCCGGAAACGGCGCTCGATCAGTTCTCGTGTATCCTGATTAAAGGTGCGGACAGTGCCTTCCAGCCAGGCGGAATCCGGGATTACGTTCCAGGTACTGCCACTGTGAACCTGAGTGATGGATATCACCGCGTTGTGTGCGGACGGCACGTTGCGGGCGATCAGGGTTTGCAGTGCGGAAATCACCTGTCCGGCGATAATAATCGGGTCGTTGCCTTCGTGCGGACGTGCCGCGTGGCTGCCGGTACCGGAAATGGCGATCGCAAAGCGATCCACGCCCGCTGTTAATGCGCCGTCTTTGCTGCCGATAACGCCGACCGGCAAAGAGGGATCGTTATGAATGCCGAAAATGACGGCGGCGTTATCGAGCGCGCCGGTATCAATCAGCGCCGGGGCTCCGTGACCGGTTTCTTCCGCCGCCTGAAACAGTATGCGCACCGTGCCGGAAAGCGACTCTTCCTGCGCTTTCAGCAAAATCGCCGCGCCGAGCGCCGCCGAGGTGTGGAAATCGTGGCCGCAGGCGTGCATCACACCGGGATTTTGCGAGGTGTAATCCACGCCGGATTGTTCTTCAATTGGCAGAGCATCGATATCAGAACGTAGCACCACCAGTTCACCGGGATTGATGCCGCCAATTTCTGCTACCAGACCGGTTTTGAGCGGCAAATCCAACACGCGGATTTGATACTTCTCCAGTGCCTCCCGGATGCTGGCGGTGGTGTTAACTTCTTCGTTGGACAGTTCCGGATAGCGGTGCATGTGGTGGCGGAAATCCTGAATGAACGCCGCCACAGGCTGATGGTTTTGCGTGATATCTGACATTTAAACTCCTGTAGGTGGCTGACGTTCCAGCCAGCGGGTGTGGCTTTTTTCATCGAGAATTTTTTTCAGGTACAGCGTGATATGCCCTTTGCCGAGGTCTCTTTCGAAGACCGGTTGAAAACCCAGTTTCAGGTACATGTCGCGCAGCCACGGATGGCTGGTGGCGGTGCCGAGGGAGTAAGCCGGGGCTTTCAGTTCGCGGATCAGAATGTTGTTTTCCAGCCAGCCCAGCAGTTTTTTGCCGAGGCTCTGACCGGTGTAGTCCGGATGCGTGCCGAACCAGCCAATATGCGGCAGGCCCATCGGCCCAGGCATTGCGCCCCACGGGAAACGCAGGGTGACAGAAGCGACCATTCGATGGTCATCAAACAGCGCAAACACCGCATGATCGTCGAGATGTTGCGTCACGCGTGCCAGATCGGCGGTGGCAGCATCAAACTGAATCCCGAGCGCTTTAATCGGCGCGTAGGCGGCCAGCATCAGCGCCAGATAATCGTGTTTATCATCCAGCGTCAGACGCCTGAAATGGTGCGTCATAACCCGTGCTCCTCAGGAGAACTCAGATGACCGGACTGCACGGCAAAACGGATGACGTCATCGACTTTTTGCGCGGCGCAGCCGGTGTAATGAGCCGGATCTAACCAGTAGTCAAGATCCTGTTCAGTAATACTGGCTGCCAGCACCGGATGCGCAAGCAGAACAGTTTTAAATGATTGCCGTTTTTCAAACGCCTGCATGGCACAGTCATACACCAGATGATGTGCAGTTTGTTTGCCGAGTTTTTTACCGACCTCAAACATCACTTTTTCGGACAGCAGCAGGCCGTCCTGCATCTGTAAATTCGCCAGCATACGGGCTTTATTGACCGTCAGGCCGGAGAGAATCGCTTGGGCATTTTGCAGCTGGGCAGAGAGATAAATCGAGATTTCCGGCAGTGTGATCCACTCGGCGCGCCAGCTCATCGCATCACGTTCATGCTCCACGTGCATTGACTGATAAATCAGAGATGCGCTGTGCAACAACGGTTGGGTCAGGCTGGCGAGACCTTCGAGGGCTGCAGGATTGCGTTTGTGCGGCATGGTGGTGGAGCCGATTTTTCCACTGCTGAATGGTTCTTCGATTTCATTAATTTCGGTGCGCATCAGGTTGTAAAGTTCGTTGCCAATTTTGCCCAGCGTGCCGCTGATCAGCACCGCCACCGAGGCGTATTCAGAAAAGCGGTCACGCGCGGCCTGCCAGCCGATATTCGGCGTATTAAGGTTCAGGCGCGCCAGTGTGCGGCGTTCAACTTCCGGACCCGCTTCGCCCAGTGCGGCGTAGGTACTGATCGCTCCGCTGATATTGCCGGTCAGCAGGCGCGGCGTGATGGCGTCCAGGCGGTCGAGATGGCGGATAAATTCATCCAGCCAGACGGCGACTTTAAAACCAAATGTGGTCGGCAGCGCCTGCATGCCGTGGGTGCGGCCAGCCATCAGCGTGTACTGATGCTTGCACGCCAGAGATTTCAGCACATTCGCCACGGCGGTACTGTCACGGACGATGGCTTTCAGGGTTTGCGCCAGCTGTAAAACGGTGGCGGTATCGACGATATCCTGCGTGGTCGCGCCGTAATGAATGTATTCCCCTGCGTCACCACATTGCTGTTGTAGTGCGCTGAGCACCGGCATCAGGGAATGCTTCATCTGCGAGCCAGAAGCGGCGATATCCTCAATATTCAGCTTGCCGGCATCGGCCAGCTCCGCAATGGTCAGCGCGGCCTGTTGCGGGATTACACCCAGTTCACCTTCGGCTAATGCCAGCGCAACTTCGACATTTATTTGCTGTGTCAGGCGATTTTGCTCTGACCAGATTTCCCGCATTTCTGGTGTGCCAAAATTGTTACCAAGTAAAAGAAAATCTATCGGATGTGAGGACATAATACTCTCTTCTTATATAAGGGTTAATTAACGTTGTTTTTAAGGCCGTAATTAAAAACAAATCATCGAAATAGCGTATCAGGTATAGGAAGATGCCAGATGCGTCTGTTTTCATTGCGTTAAATTAGCCCTGCCTGACACTATCATTTCTTTGATCCAGCACAGCATGCAAGGGGTTTATCGACTATAGCAAAAATCAATCTATGCTATTGAGAATAAGTTAATAAGGATCCCCACTTAGCACTTTGTTAATTTTTTCAATTCTCGTAGGATGTTTTTAATAACACTTGAATATATCCCATATCAAATTCCTGTTTAATTACGGGCAGTTTCTCTTTAACCAGACGACAAATACAGGGCATCGATGTGTTCGCCATAAAATCACCGCAGACCTATCATCATCAGCCCGGCCTGCTTTCACGTACCGGTGAGCTGCTTGCCGTTCATTCCTCCGATATCGCGATCATCACCAGCCCGAAAGCGTGGCGGGCGGTGAATCCGCAACTGGAAACCAGCCTGAAGGCAGCCGGTATTCGCTGGCAGGTCAATTTTCTCACCACGGAATGCACCGATGCGGTTATCGAAAAACATCTGGTCAGCGTGCGGGAACAAAACGCCACGCTGGTGCTGGGCATTGGCGGTGGGCGGGTGCTTGATTGTGCCAAAGCGGTGGCGAACCTGCTGACCGACGTCGGGCTGGTGACAATACCGACAGTTGCCGCGACCTGCGCCGCCTGGTCGCCGGTCAGCATCATTTATAATGAGCACGGCGGGCATGTGCGCAGCCAGCCATTGTCGCGTATGCCACTTATGCTGCTGGTCGACACGAATGTGATTGCGCAAAACGATGTGCGTTATCTCAAAGCAGGCATTGTGGATGCGCTGGCTAAATGGTACGAATTCCGCCCGTATAAACAGAAAAGCGACGACAGTCTGGCGCTGAACCTGAAAGTGCAGGCCGCACAACTGGCGGTGGACGTCTTTGAACAATATGGCGCTCAGGCGGTGA
Source organism: Klebsiella michiganensis (assembly GCF_015139575.1). Lineage (GTDB taxonomy): Bacteria > Pseudomonadota > Gammaproteobacteria > Enterobacterales > Enterobacteriaceae > Klebsiella > Klebsiella michiganensis. The sequence continues at coordinate 2,129,134 of NZ_AP022547.1, forward strand.
AAGACAACGCCCGTCATGAAGTCACGCCGGCGCTGATGAAAGTTATCGACGCTAATATCGCGGTGGCAGGTATGGCTAACAGCATGCGCGATGAAACCCCCGCGCCGGGCGTGGCGCACGCGATCCACAACCGTTTCACCCATCAGCCGGAATTGCATGACTGGCTGCACGGCGAGAAAGTGGGTTTCGGGTTGCTGGTGCAGTCGCTGATGGAAAGCTATAACGGCCAGCCGGAGCTGCAGTTGCTGGGGTTGTTGCGTGAATATGGCGCGCCGCTGGCACTGCCGCCACTGAATGGCGACCGGGACACGATCATCGCGGCCATTGCCCGCGAAGTGAAATTCTCCACCGAAAATGCCGACCGTTTGCCGTTCTCAGTGGCAGCGGAAAATATCGAAAAAGCCCTGCGGGCAACTGAAGTTCATCATTATTCTCAGGGATAACGCCATGACCTCTTCTTCATCTTCTTCAGAAAACACGCGTAAATTGCGTCTTGGTCTGTTTGTGCAGCCGCTCGGGCATCACGTCAGTGGCTGGCGCTTAACTGAAAACCTCGGTTCGCCGACCGATATCGACTGGCTGACGTGGATCGCCAGAAAAGCCGAAGAGGGTAAATTCGATATGTTCTTCATCGGCGATGCCCTGGCGACCAGCGTCTACCGTTTACCGTCCACCATGGCGCGGCTTGAACCGCTGACCTTGCTGTCGGCGCTGGCGGTACAAACCCGCCATATCGGGCTGGCCGCCACGGCTTCAACGACATTCAGCGATCCGTTTAATCTGGCACGCAGCTTTTCTTCTCTCGATCACATCAGCCACGGCCGGGCGGCGTGGAACGTGGTGACGTCGTTTTCAACGGACGTGGCGCGTAATTTCAGCCGTGACGATATGCCCGCGCATGCCGAACGTTACGCCGTGGCGCATGAGTTTCTCGAGGTGACGTTCAAACTGTGGGAAGGCTGGCAGGAAGGGGCGGTACAGCCGGACAATGCCAGCGGTCAGTATTTCGTCAATGAGAAAATCAATCCGGTGAACCATCAGGGCAAGTATTTTCAGGTACAGGGGCCGCTGAATATTACCCGTTCGCCGCAGGGGCGTCCGGTAATTATCGAAGCGGGTTCTTCCGCTGACGGCCAGAAACTGGCAGCGGCCACCGCCGAAGTCGTGTTTACCGCTGCCGCAACGCTGGAAGAAGCGCAAACATTTTACCGTGCGCAGAAACAGCAGGTGAAAGAGGCCGGACGTAATCCGGAGCATATGCTGATTTTGCCGGGTGTAATGCCCATTGTCGGCCGCACGCGGGAAGAGGCGCGCGAAACCTGGCACGAACTGAATTCGCTGGTGGATATTGATAACGGCATCCGCCAGCTGTCCACTCGCTTTAATATGGATCTGAGCGTGTTTCCGCTCGACGGGCCGGTGCCGGATGTGCCTGCCGGTGAAGGTAATCAGAGCCGTGTGAAACTGCTGACCGATCTGGCATATCGCGAAAATCTGACCTTACGTGAACTGGCCGCAATTGCTGCCGGTTCGCGTGGGCATCGCGTGCTGGTCGGTACGGCGGAAGATATCGCCGATGATTTCCAGCACTGGCTGGAAGAAGGCGGAGCAGACGGTTTCAACATCATGCCTGCAGTGATGCCGGAACAGCTTTCGCTGTTTGTTGAGCTGGTGATCCCCGAATTACGTCGCCGTGGGTTGTTCCGTGAAGAATACGAATTCAGCACGCTGCGTGAAAACCTCGGTCTGCCTGAGCCTGACTTTAACCCTCAGACTTAACTTTAGCGTTGGAAAATTACGATGACGATTTCTTTGTCAGACCGCGTTCAGCGCGTGTCACTTTCCGCCAATGCGGCGGCGAAACAGCGCACCAATGAACTGAAAAGAGCCGGGGTGGATATTTTGGATCTCACCACTGGCGAACCGGATTTTGATACACCCGATCACATCAAACAGGCAGCATACGAGGCGATTGCGCGTGGCGAAACAAAATACACGCCGACGCCGGGGATTCCGGCGTTGCGTGAGGCGGTGCAGCAGAAATTACAGCGGGAAAACCGGCTGGAATTCGCTGTTGCAGACATCATTATTGCCAACGGTGCCAAGCAGGTCATTTTCAATGCCTTTGCCGCCACGCTTAATGATGGCGATGAAGTGATTGTACCGGTGCCGTACTGGCCGACATTTCCGGACAGCGTGCGGTTTAACGGCGGCACGCCGGTGTTTATCGAATGCCATCTGGAGCAGGGTTACAAACTGACGCCGGAACAACTGGCTGCCAGCACTACATCGCGTACCCGCTGGCTGGTACTCAATCATCCGGGAAACCCGAGCGGTGCGGTATATTCTACCGCTGAATTACAGGCGCTGGCCGCCGTCCTGCGCGGGCATCCGCAGGTGCTGGTCATGCTCGATGACTTATATGAGCAGATTCTGTTTGATGGCTGTGAACATCAGAATCTGCTCAACGTGGCCGATGATTTTCAGGCGCGTAGCCTGCTGGTGGGCGGCGTATCCAAAACTTATGCGATGACCGGCTGGCGGATTGGTTTCGGTGCCGGGCCGAAGGCGCTTATTACCGCCATGACCGTGGTGCAGTCGCAAATCAGTTCCGGTGCCAGTTCGGTGAGTCAGGCGGCTGCGCTTGCAGCCTTTAACGGCGGGCTGGATTTTATTGCACCACAGGTTGCGGCATATCAACAACGGCGCGATGTGATAACCGACATTCTGGCGAATATTGACGGGCTGGAGTTGCGGGTGCCGCAGGGCGGTTTCTTTGTCTTTTGCCGCTGCGCCGGATTAATCGGACGTTACCGGCCTGACGGGGCAAAAATCGAAAACGAAGCTGACGTGCTGGATTATCTGCTGGAAAGCGGCGTGTCCGGCGTTGGCGGCAGCGCATACGGCTTGTCGCCCTATTTCCGCTTATCGATTGCCACCGATAACGCTACAGTAGCTGAAGCCGGGCGGCGTATTGCATCGGCTTGCGCGAAGCTCAGCACCGCTCAGTAAATTCAACGTAATTATTGAACCGCCTGGATTGACTAAAAGGTACAGGCCACGAGAGTCGGAAACTTAGAAAGATTTAGCGGATGATTTTAAGCTGCGGATTTTAGTGTCGTTCAGTGGCATAGGGTGGTCACTCCATAATCAAACTGAAATGACCCCAAATCAGACTACCAATCTTGCCCGATGCGGAGGGGAAAATGAAAATGCATCAGGAAGACTTTTCACGCTAACCTGTTGAATCTAAATCGTATAAAGATTCGTGAAGATGCATGAAAACAAGAATTTGGCTCCTCTGACTGGACTCGAACCAGTGACATACGGATTAACAGTCCGCCGTTCTACCGACTGAACTACAGAGGAATCGTGTGAACGGGGCGAATACTACTGGTCTCGGATTTTTGTGTCAACCCTAAATTTAACTTGCTGATTCAAATGGCTAAATTTAGTGCAGGTCGTTGTTTTAGTGTACTGCCGGGCTATCGCCGCCATCCGGTGGGGTATTCTCACGTAATCTCTCCAGCGGATCCTGGCGATAGAACAGGCAAAAACGCTGCCAAAGCGCGGGAAAACGCGGGGCGAACAGCTCTGGCGCGCTAAAGAAGTATTCAGAGAGCACGGCGAAACATTCGCCAGGATCGGTGGCCGCGTAGGCGTCAATACTGGCGGCGCTTTCACCGACCAGATCGATCTCATCCTGAATATTGTTCATGGCAGCATGGAGATCGTGTTCCCAGCCTGCCACCTCGCGCAGGGGGATAAACGGCACACCGCTCGCGCGATCGCCATTGCGGGTATCCAGCTTATGCGCCACTTCATGAATAATCAGATTGAAACCGGAAGCGTCAAAGGAGTCCTGAATGTCCAGCCAGTTTAGAACAATGGGCCCTTGCTGCCAGCTTTGCCCTGATTGCACGATTCGCTGGCTATGCACCAGGCCGATATCATCTTCCCATTCGTCGTCGACAACGAAGGGGGCTGGGTAGATAAGCACTTCGTGAAAACCATCTAACCACTCGATGCCCAGTTCGAGAACCGGCAGGCAAAACAGGAGCGCGATACGTGCGCTCTGTAGGGGAGTGAGCTCCAGCCCCTGTAATGCAACCAGACGCTTCTGTTGCAAAAAGCGGGATGCCATTTGCGCCAGCTGCTGCTGCTCATGGTCGGAGAGGTTGGCTAATACAGGGATGGCAAGCGCCTTTTCCCAGGGGATTTCCGCGTTGCCGGACTCTTCATCTACTTTCCAGGGCCATTTAAACATCATATTGCTCGCAAAGTCGTCACTTGAACTGAATTAAAGAGACAGGAACTATTAAAATGCCAAAGAACCTGGCATTATAGCAACCTCAACAGCGGAGAGATGCCGGAGCGGCTGAACGGACCGGTCTCGAAAACCGGAGTAGGGGCAACTCTACCGGGGGTTCAAATCCCCCTCTCTCCGCCACTATTCAACAAAATCAACCAGTCGCAAAGCGCTTTTGATTTTGCCCTGCATGAATCCCTGCATAGAAATTTCTTTCTATCGCTCTGTTTTCTCGCCTCTAACGCTGTCTTTTTTACCATGTTGCCTCTTGCTGGGCATCCACTTTTATCCTCTTTAGTTCACAAGCTCACACTCTTTACAATAGCTTAGCCCGTCTTGTATCACAGATAACAAAGCAGTTAACTGCCCTTGCTACACTCGGATTCTGTAAGGATATCCTCAAGAGAAGGGATGATGGATGAAAAAAAGCGAACTCAGAAAAGCACTGGAAGCATGGTTGACTGTCGAGCGCTGTGAGGTGATAGAGAGACTTATGACCCAGGCCCGAGCTGCCGGGATAAAAACTATCCCGCGCGGATCTGGCGCGGGATCATATACCGGTATGCGTGGTGGCGAAAAGTTTCAGTAGTTGGAGGTTGAACTCCTCATCGCATCGCCCGTTTTTATAATGATGCAATCAGTGGCGCATTGCTCCTTTGCCGTCAGAATAACATTATCGGGAAGCCTGAAATGCATTGACTTGCTAATTAAGATTTGCTCCGCCATCCCCTTGATAGCCCAGGGAGCCGCAAGGGAAATATTGCCAAACTCGTCATAACGTTGTGTTTTAGTAAAGGCGTTATAGGCAGGATCTTGGATGTCAAAAAGAACGTCCCCTGTAAATGTTTTCCCCACCTTGTAGGAAAGCGCGCTGGCTAATGCGTTTAACTCCGATTTTTGTGGGATAATGAAACCATTAAAGATATTGTATGATGCAGCGATCATCGCGAATACCGTCAATATGGGTAGCGCTTTTTTTGCTATGTTGAGTTTGCTTGTCAAGGCATCTAACCCAATAATAATAAGAGCGCATGTGAAGAATTCCAGTGCTATCAGTGACCTATATGCAGCCCAGTTTTCCTTGACTAATAAGTTTGGAGAGTAGGCGCCAATCCCCATGATAATAAACATAAGAACCTTAATCGGGCCTGATTTGCCTTTTATTATTGAAAGTAAACCTATTGCGCAAATTATTAATGAGAGCGTTGTGAAAAAGGTGCCTGGAGTTATATTAAAGTTGTTGATAGCGTTAATCAACGGTTCTTTTATAAACCATCGTAATTTCTCAAGTGGATTATTAGTTAACTCGGCACGTGCAATTGAACTGCCATATAACCATACAGGTACAAATTTTGAAAATAGCAGGCTGCCAAGCATGCCGATAAATAAAACTGCGCCACTGATTAAAACAATGTTGATGGAAAAGGGTTTGTCTTTTTTCAGACAGTTATCAAGCATGACGAAAAATAAAAATGCCATCGCCGTTGGTTGATATATGGCAAATGCAAACCATAAAATAATGACGGATGCTGCAAATCTTATAATTGTCGTTTTCTTATTGATCGGTTTTAATGTCGCATAACTTATTCCGGCAAGGAGTATGGAGAGTACAAAAGGGAAACATGTCGCCCAGGAATTATAAACCTGTACTGCGGGCGTCAGGCATATTAATAAAGGGAATACGATCGTTGTTATTTTACGCTCGAATATGTTTCTTTTTTCTATAAATGAAAAAAGGAAAAAGCAAAGCATAAATACCGATATTACGGTAAAAAATCTAAGATAGGCAAGGTCATCGATATTGTGAACTAGCGTAAAGGCAAGTCGTCTGGCAACGGCATACAAGGGTCTGCCGGATTGCATATCCCATTGAAACGGAGAGCCTTTCCCTGAAAAAACATCGGAAAGTGTCGACCAGTCATCTGAAAATGCGTAACTAAATATAATCGTTGGGCTATAAACTAAGAAAATTGCCGCGAGGTAAAGCATTGCAATAATTTTTTTAGAGTAAGACGTCATCCGTTCGTCCTCAGTGTTCATTGCTCGCCTCTCATTTCGTGTTTTGCTACCTCTTCGATAAAATATTTGGGCCGATTTTTGGATTCCATATATATTTTCCCAACGTATTCGCCAATTATCCCCAAAGAAAGCATCTGGACACCGCCAAGGAAGAAAATCGCAATCATTACCGATGTCCAACCCGCAACGGTATTTCCCAGGAGCTTCTCAATGAAGGCATAGATTGCAGCTAGTGAAGATAGAAGGCATGTGGCAACCCCAGCGGCAGCGATCATACGTAATGGGGTAATTGTCAGAGACGTTATTCCTTCTAACGCCAGTGCTACCATCTTTTTTAAGGGGTATTTTGATTCGCCTGCAACCCTTTCATCTCTGCTATAATAAACGCTGCTGGACTTATAACCCAACAGCGGAATTAGCCCCCTTAAATATAAATTTTGTTCTTTAAAATCTTTTAATGCTGTCAACGCTGTACGGCTAAGAAGCCGGAAGTCCGCATGGTTAGGAACCTGATTGACACCCAGCCCTGACATCAGAGAATAGAATTTATTGGCTGTTGCCCTTTTGAATACTGAGTCACTACTCCTGTTGTCGCGTACGCCATAAACAATCTCAAACCCTTCATTATATTTGTCTATCATTTCCTCAATGCAACCTATATCATCCTGTAAGTCTGCATCAATACTTACGGTAACGTCCGTATCCGCGTTTGCTAACCCCGCCAGCAGGGCGATCTGATGGCCCCGGTTCCTTGATAATTTCAGACCGCGGACGAATGACTTTTCCTGTGATGTGGATTTAATTTGTTCCCAGGTGTTGTCTTTACTGCCATCATCGACAAAGAGGATATAACTATTTCGAGCGATTTTTTCTTTTTCGAGGAGGTTTTGTAATACCGTGGTAAGCCCCTCCAGGCAGTATGGAAAGGCCTCTTTTTCATTATAACAAGGAACAACGATTGCTAACGAAGGTATTTTGCTCCTCGTGTGGTTTATATTAATTTCTTTCATTTCATTGACCAGTATTTGTTTAGAATAAAACCAGCTGTTGTGTAAATCACCATGCCTACAACTTGCGCTGTATAAATAGCATTAGGTATGACGATGAAAAAAACTTTCATTGCTATTAAATTTAAAATGTAACAAAAAGCGCATGTGGACAGGAATTTGATAAATCTCAGGGGGCTTAATGTCGTTGAGAAAGTGAACTTCGCATTCATAACAAAACTGAAAATAATGCCAACGACATAACCTGTTGCATTTGAAAGGTAGACTCCCACGCCGACATGCATCAGGCCAAATATAACAACTGCCGTAATGGCTGTATTTGCCAGGCCAACGATAATGTACCTGACCGCTTCTCTGGATATATTTTTTTTCAAGGTGTAATTAATCATTTATTGATTTATATCAATTTTGCAAAGGGGCGGTTAAGAGACTGAATGCACGGTCGATATAAGCAATGAGCCCCTGGAATATAAGTATTTGACGCCAACTCGTGGTCGGTGTCAACCTGGGTTTTTATTACCGTGGACATATTCCTCGTCGGGTATTGTTTTACGTTTCTCTGGCCGAGCTTGTATGGATATGATAATGCCGAATGGCGGCGATATAAAAGCCGGAAAGCAATCGGAGGCGTGAGCTCTGGTGCGGTCATATCAGGCAGAGCTGCGGTATTAACTTGTCTACTGTTACGGTATTTATGCGCGGACGTTGCTGCGCTCAAGAAGAAAAAACAGTTTAAATCTCCCGGATAGGGCTGAGGGCGGGGAGTGAAAATATTGTGAGTTTTTTGTTTTTTATTGTTAATTATATCATTTGCATGATGACGTAATTTTCTTCCAACGTCTCCCGTCACAAAGGATATCACGCCTCGAAGGGGCTATAATTATCATCTTCATGATTTACTGCGGAGCAATCGTTGATAGATCGCAACGCCTCATCTTTCTGCCGTGTAGCGATATTCGCGATGCAGGACGAGGAGTCGTTGGTAAAAACGAAAAAACCCGCACGAGGCGGGCTTTAGATTAACCAGGCAGTCTTAGAACTGGTAGGTGATACCCACGGCGAACTGATCGTCGGTGGCTGCGCCACTAACCGCCGCGTCTTCATCATCGATCAGATTGAATTTGTATGCGGTGTAAACGTTGAAGTTTTTGTTGAAATAGTACCAGGCACCCAATTCAACGTAGTTCATGATATCCGCATTAGTGTCTTCTTTGGCGCCCAGGTCTTTACCTTTCGCGTAGACATAGCCCAGGGATGGACGCAGGCCAAAATCAAACTGATACTGAACAACGGCTTCGATGTTCTGGGTGTGATTGGCAAAGCTGCCAAAAGTCGTTTTCTCCAGCGGAGTCATGTTACGGGATTCACCGTACATGACTGATGCATACAGACTATTTGCATCGTATTTAGCCGCCAGGTTCCAGACTTCAGCTTTTTCGCCTCTGCGGTCCGCAGCTTGTTCATCAGTACGGTCAGAGTTGCTGTAGGCGCCAACGAAACCGAAGCCGTCAAAGTTGTAGTTAACGGAGAAACCAAAACCGTCGCCGTTTGATTTTTTCGCGGTGGTATCGTTGTTTTTACCCTGATACTGCAGAGCAAAGTTCAGGCCATCCACCATGCCGAAGAAGTCGGTGTTACGGTAGGTTGCTACGCCGTTGGTACGGCCGGTCATGAAGTTATCGGTGTAAACCAGACCGTCACCACCCCACTCAACTAGCATATCAGTGTAACCCGCCGCGTCATAAACCACGCCGTAGTTACGACCATAATCGAATGAACCGTAGTCGCTGAATTTCAGACCGGCGAATGCTAAACGAGTAGCGCTGCCCTGTTGACCTTCCGGTTTGTCCGCTTTGATGTTGTATTCAAACTGGCCATAGCCGGTCAGTTCATTGCTAATCTGGGTCTCGCCCTTGACGCCGAAACGCGCATAGGAGGTATCGTCAGAGTTGTTGTTGCCGCCATCATGGGTCATGATGTGTTCGCCAACCATTTTGCCGTAGAAATCCAGTTTGTTGCCGTTCTTATTATAGATCTCTGCTGCATTAGCCGCGCCAGCAACTAATAAAGCTGGAACCAGAATTGCCAGTACTTTTCTTTTCATTATATATTCCCTTTTGATTATAATTAATATGAATTGTGTCATTCCTTCCGGGGTGACTATTAAATACTAACGACGAAGTTCATTTTTCTTTAAATTAAAAATGTAACTAAATTATATCTAATATTACAAAATGTTTCTGTTCTATTCATTATATTTAAATTGTATTGGTGTTTGAAAATTTATTTATTGTGTTTATGTCTTTTAATAACATTGGTTTATGATTGGTTTTGTATGATTTTTGTTGTCCATAAGCTTCATGTGCTCTATGAATTGCGGGGTTGTATTTATATGTTATATGTTTATTTCTCAATCTCTTATTGCCGCCACTTTTCTGTAAAGATAAAGCGAAGGGCGAGCAAGCAAATATGATATTTGAGGCAGGGAAGGTGGGGGTGAATATGGTCTCAGAAATTCAGTTATATTCATTAATTTGTATTATTTAAAAACGAAATGAATTCATTGACTATATGTAGCAGGCGATAGGGTCGTGCTCCCGACCAGTGCGCAAAATCGAACCCGTGAGAGAGGGATCTGCTGTTTTGCAGGCGTTTTCGCTATATAATGTGACCGATATCACATTTTTACCGGTGGGTGATAGGGGTTGTGAAGTAGATGGAGAACAAATGAATGGAAGATAAAGCGAAAAGAAGTCCTGGCGGGAAACTGGCGCTGTGGGCATTTTACGCCTTTTGCGGCTATTTCCTGTGGGCGATGGCGCGTTACTGGTGGGTTGTGGGGAAGATTGAAAGCGTGCCCGGCGCCACGATTGACGGCGAGCTCGGCTCAACGGCAGGAAAATGGATTGGCGCGCTGCTGGGTTTTCTTGTGTTGGGTATTGTCGGGACCCTTCTCGGGGCGATCGCCTGGTACACGCGTCCTAATCCGCAGATGTATGAACATCACGATTAAAATTGCTATGCTCGTTGCTGGCCTTATATCAAAGGAACGCGCATGGATCTTTATCACTGGCAGCAACGATTTGAAGCCTGGCTAAGCCAACATCACGGGCAAGAGGATGCTGCTCACGATATTTCACACTTCCGCCGGGTATGGGCTACCGCGCAGCAGTTGGCCGAAGAGACCGCTGCCGACCGTCTGGTGATCCTCACTGCCTGCTACTTTCATGACATTGTCAGCCTGGCGAAAAACCATCCTGAGCGAAGCCGTTCTTCCGCGATGGCGGCGGAAAAAACGCTGGCTATCCTTCAGTCCGCTTTTCCTGATTTCCCCCCGGAACGCTACGCGGCGGTTTTACACGCGATTGAAGCCCACAGTTTTAGCGCGGCAATTGCTCCGCAAAGCGAAGAAGCGAAAATCGTCCAGGATGCCGATCGCCTTGAGGCGCTGGGGGCGATAGGGCTGGCGCGCGTATTTGCGGTGTCCGGCGCGCTGAACAATAGCTTGTTTGATGCCCGCGATCCCTTTGCTGACCGGCGGGAATTGGATGACAAAACGTATGCGCTGGATCACTTCCAGTGCAAGCTGCTGCGTTTACCGAAAACGATGCAGACAGAAAAGGGCAGGGCAATGGCGGTGCACAATGCGCGTTTTCTGGTGCAGTTTATGGCCAAGCTGAGCGCAGAGCTTCGCGGAGAGCCGATGGCGCTTGATGCTGAGGTTTTGCAGCGCTTTGATCCACTAGCATAAAACTGACCGCGCTATTTATGGTAACCTCTGCAAAAATAGTCGGGCTGGTTGAGGTTATGGCGCAAAATTTATCCAAGGAAAATCCCCCGTCTTTGAAGGTTGAACATACCGGAGAAGACGCGCAGGCGCTATTGCGTCAGCTAATGGCGATATACGATGTCAAAACGCTGGTCGCGCAGTTAATTGCCGTCGGCGAGCAGCACTGGAGCCCGGCTATCCTCAAGCGCGTTGCGACGGTAGCGCGCGCGGCAGGTCGTATCACCCGCCAGGAGCAGGCCCACCTGCGCACGCTCCTGCCGCAGCCGCCGGCGCATCATCCGCATTATGGGTTCCGCTTCGTCGATCTGTTTGCTGGTATCGGCGGTATTCGCCACGGTTTTGAAGCGATTGGCGGGCAATGCGTGTTTACCAGCGAATGGAATAAACATGCGGTGCGCACCTATAAAGCCAACTGGTACTGCGATCCTGAGCAGCATCGTTTCAATGAAGATATCCGCGATGTGACTTTGAGCCATCTCCCTGAGGTGAGCGAGGAAGAAGCCGCGCAGCATATACGCCAGACTATCCCGCAGCATGACGTTTTACTGGCCGGCTTCCCCTGCCAGCCGTTTTCTCTCGCCGGCGTGTCGAAGAAGAATGCCCTTGGTCGCGCTCACGGCTTTGCCTGCGAAACGCAGGGGACGCTGTTTTTTGACGTGGTCAGGATTATCGCCGCCCGTCAGCCGCCGATTTTTGTTCTGGAGAACGTCAAAAACCTGAAGAGTCACGATCGGGGGCGGACGTTTCGTATCATTATGCAGACGCTGGATGAGCTGGGGTACGAGGTTGCCGACGCGGCGCATACCGGGGCGGATGACCCTAAAGTCATCGACGGGCGCTATTTTTTACCCCAGCACAGGGAGCGTATTGTGCTGGTGGGTTTCCGGCGCGATCTCCAGCTGCATGAGGGATTTACCCTGCGCGATATCGCCGCTCTCTATCCCACTCGCCGGCCGACCTTTGGCGAGCTGCTGGAGCCCGCGGTTGACGACAAATTTATTCTCACCAGGGTGCTGTGGAAGTATCTCTATCGCTACGCGCGTAAGCACCAGGAGCGGGGGAACGGTTTTGGCTACGGGCTCGTCGACCCAACGAATCCGCACAGCGTGGCGCGAACGCTCTCTGCGCGCTATTACAAAGATGGCGCGGAAATCCTCATTGACCGGGGCTGGGATCGGCCTCTGGGCGAAAAGCATTTTGATGACCCTGAAAACCAGCTTCGTCGTCCGCGCAGGCTGACGCCCCGCGAGTGCGCGAGGCTTATGGGTTTTGAGACGCCGCAGGGATATCGCTTCCGTATTCCGGTCTCGGATACCCAGGCCTATCGCCAGTTTGGCAATTCCGTCGTCGTGCCGGTATTTGCGGCGGTGGCGAAGCTGCTGGCGCCGCGTATTGAACAAGCGGTTGCCAGGCGTGAGCAAGAGATTAACCATGGCCGACGTTCACGATAAAGCCACCCGCAGTAAAAACATGCGCGCGATAGGCACCCGCGATACGGCAATAGAGAAACGGCTGGCTGGGCTACTGGCGGGCGCCGGATTCTCTTTTACCGTACAGGATGCCGCGCTGCCCGGCCGCCCGGATTTTGTCGTGGCGGACTATCAGTGCGTTATCTTTACCCACGGCTGCTTCTGGCATCATCATGATTGCTATCTGTTCAAGGTTCCCGCCACAAGAACCGCGTTCTGGCTGGATAAAATAGCCAAAAACGTGGCGCGCGATCGCCGGGATATCGGGCGACTGGCGGAGCAGGGATGGCGGGTGCTGGTGGTCTGGGAGTGCGCGCTGCGCGGGCGAAAGAAGCTCAATGACGACGCGCTGGGAGAACGGCTGGAAGAGTGGATCTGCGGCGGCGGTCAGTGCGCGCAGATCGATACTCAGGGCATAGGTGTGCTGGACGTTACTTCTCCGCCTTACAGGATGTAATTTCACGACGCGCCGGGAGCAGGTATTTGCCGAGCGTCACCAGAATGACCGCGAAGATGATAATCCCGAGCGCCAGCCACTCTATGGCAGATAAGCTTTCTCCGGCAAAGCCGGTTCCCAGCAGTACGGCGACCACCGGGTTTACGTAGGCATAGCTGGTCGCTACCGCCGGTGTTACGTTACGAATCAAGTACATATATGCGTTAATGGCGATAAGCGAACCGAAGATAGCCAGATAGGCGACGGCAAAAATACCGGACCACGACGGCATCTGGGTTAGTTTTTCTCCGGTTAGCGCGGAGGCAATCATCAGCACGACGCCTGCCGCCAGCATCTCAATGGCGCCCGCCATCATCCCCGTTGGTAGCTCGATTCGCGAGCCGTAGACGGAACCAAACGCCCAGCTCATTGAACCGATAAGTATCAGTAGCGCGCCCCAGGGATTACCGTTCAGGTTGCCGCCGCTGTTGAGCAGTACGATCCCCGCGAGGCCAATAGCGATACCCAACCACTCAAGCTTACGGGTCGCAATACCAAAAAAGCGGCTAAAACACAGGGTGAACAGCGGCACCGTCGCGACCATGACCGCCGCAATGCCTGAAGGCACGTGCTGATGTTCGGCGAGCGTCACAAAGCCATTACCTACCGCCAGCAGCAGCACACCAATCAGCGCCGCGTTAAGCAGCGGCTTTCGCGCAGGCAGCTTATGACCGGTTGCCAGCAGCCAGGCAGTTAGCACCGCGCCCGCGGAAAGAAAACGCACGCCAGCCATCATCAGCGGAGGCCAGCTGGCGACGCCGACGGCGATAGCGAAATAGGTGGAACCCCAGATGATATACAGCGCAAACAGCGCCCCGATGAGCGGTAACAGCTGACGGGTAGACATACTTCCTCACGACGGTGCAGAGATAGAAAGGGGACGTATAGTAAACGTGAAAACTATCGTGCTGGCGAGTGCTTTAATTCGCCTGCTATGGTTAAATTTTTGTTGACTATGGACACCGGTGGGCGAAAAAGCGCTTTTGCTTCATACTTCAGGAGGAACAATCATAAATGAAGGAATGCAATTTTGGCGGGAAGTAGTCTATTAACCTTATTGGATGATATTGCCACGTTACTCGATGATATTTCGGTCATGGGGAAACTGGCAGCAAAAAAAACGGCAGGCGTATTGGGAGACGATCTCTCGCTTAATGCTCAACAGGTCACCGGCGTGCGGGCCAACCGCGAACTGCCGGTAGTTTGGGGCGTAGCCAAAGGCTCATTGATCAATAAAGTCATCCTGGTGCCGCTGGCGTTGTTGATCAGCGCTTTTATTCCGTGGGCGATTACGCCGCTGCTGATGCTGGGGGGCGCGTTTCTGTGTTTTGAAGGCGTCGAGAAGGTGCTGCACAGCCTGCAGGCGCACAAACACAAGGAGGATCCGCAGGTTCGCCAGCGGCGGCTTGAGGCCCTGGCGAACCAGGACCCTATGGCTTTTGAACGGGATAAAGTGAAAGGGGCGATACGCACCGATTTTATTTTGTCGGCTGAAATTGTCGCCATCACGCTTGGGATTGTGGCGGAAGCGCCGTTATTGAATCAGATCCTGATTTTATCCGGCATCGCGCTTCTGGTGACGGTGGGGGTCTACGGTCTGGTGGGGATCATCGTCAAGCTGGATGATATGGGCTACTGGCTGGTGGAGAAAACCAGCTCGCTGGCGCAGTGGACAGGCAAGGCGTTGTTGGCGATCGCGCCCCGTCTGATGAAAGTGTTGTCCATTGTTGGCACTCTGGCGATGTTCCTGGTGGGCGGCGGTATTGTGGTCCACGGTATTGCGCCGCTGCACCACGCTATTGAAAATCTGGCCCATGGGCAGAACGGGGTCATTGCCTCGCTGCTGCCAACGGGTGCTAACCTGGTGCTGGGATTCATCATTGGCGCCATCGTGCTGGCTGGAGTGAAAGCGATTGCCGCTCTGCGTCGTCCGGCAAAGTAAATGTGCTCCTGGTCATGCAAAGTGGTTCAGCTTCGTCTATGTTAAATCTGTTTCTTCCTGATACCGGAGGCAAAAATGGTCTTGTTGGTCAGTGATGAAGTCAGGCGTAAAAGCGGTGGCCCCCGAATGGTCGTTACCGGGTTCGCCAACGGCATGGTTGAATGTCGCTGGTATGACGGTTACGGCGTTAAGCGCGAGGCGTTTCGTGAAGATGAACTTATTCGCGGAGGGGGAGGGAAGCTGAACCGCTCCTGACCCGTTATCAGCGCCCGGCATTCGTCGGGCGCTTTCATATTAATGGTTGTTTTACGAACAGGGAGCGTGGATGACGTTTGCTTCTTTAACCGTGCTGCGAGAAAACGATGGATAAGCTGATGTGGGTGAAAAAATTGCGCCAGATTTTAAGCCCCGGATATGTGGTTAACCTCTGTTTTTTTATCGTCTTCTGCTTTTCCACGTTGTTGATATGGCGTGAGATCAAGGTCCTGGAAGAAGCCTACGTCGCAAATCAGCGCAATAATCTTGAAAACGTTTCCCATGAGTTCGACAGCCTGCTGCAGTTTAACATCGACAGAATGATTTTTTTTCGTAACGGGATGCAATCGGCGCTGGGAACGCCGCTGGATTTTGTCGTATTGCGCAAGGCGGAAGAGGATTATTTAAAAAAGCGGCATGATCCCCTCTGGTCCGTTGAGATTCATAACCGGCGGACGCTGCCGGTCTATGGCGTTGCCGATGCATTTGTCGACGGCGACGCGCTTCTCTCTCGCGATAATTCCTTTTCCGGCAATGAGCTCATGGCCACTCTTGAGCTGGGCTATATGCTGCGTCTGGCTAATAACAACCGTGGTTTTGCGAAACGTATGCTGTACGTGTCGCGCAATGGCTTTTTTACCACCACCGAGCCGCTGAAGAATGCGACACAGGCGCTGGCGCTGTATTCGCGGGCGACAAGCGCCCCCTGGTTTACCCGGCAAACGCAGAGGAATAATCCTGCTCGCGGCATCGTGTGGCAAACCTTTCCCGATGAGGCGTCGCAGCGCGAAATGCAGGTGGTGACGGCGTCTATTCCGCTTGATTTCCAGCGCTATTGGCTCGGCGTACTGGCAATGGATTTCTCGGTACAAGAGATGAAAACGTTTCTGGTCAATGCGATTAAAACGGGCGAAGAGGGCGAGTACCAGCTTTACGATAATCAGCTCAATTTGATTGCCTCTTCCGCGCCGGGCAACGTACTAACGCTGCTGTCGCCGCGGGAACAGGAGATGCTGAGCCGCGCGTCTTCTCATGAGAATCAGGGAGGGATTCGCCTGGTCACGCGTTATATCAGCTGGGAAAACTTACGCAATTTTGATGGGGTACTGATCCGTATCCATACGATCCGGGAAGGCGTCCGCGGTGACTTTGGCAGCATCACCATTGCTTTAATGCTGATGTGGCTCATGTTCACGCTGATGTTGATGATCTCCTGGCTGGTGATCCGCCGAATGGTGCGCAATATGAGCGTGCTGCAGACCTCCCTGGAGTGGCAGGCCTGGCACGATGCGTTAACCCGCCTATTAAACCGCGGCGCGCTGTTTGAACGCGCCACTGCAGAAACTCGCCTGAGCGAGCGTTTAAAGCGGCCCGTTGCGGTGATTCAGCTCGATCTGGATTATTTCAAAAGCGTTAACGACCTGTACGGCCATCACGCGGGCGATCGCGTGCTGTCGCTGGTGGCGAGTACTATCGCCAGCCATATTCGGCAAGGCGATCTTGCGGGGAGAGTTGGCGGGGAGGAGTTTTGTATTGTGCTGCCGAATACCGCGTTAAAAGAAGCGAAGGCGATTGCTGAACGGATCCGTATCCGGATCAATAGCCGCGAAATTTTGCTGGGTAACAGCACGTCTTTGCGTATTACCGCTTCGTTTGGGGTGAGCTGTAGCGAGGATTCGGGTGAGTATAACTTTGAAAATTTGCAGTCTGTTGCCGATCATCGCCTGTATCTGGCCAAGCAAAACGGACGCGATCGGGTCTGCGCCGAAGGGTAAAATTAATTCCCCATGTAAATAAATTGAATTGAAATCATCCACTACGGTTATTTTAGTGAGATTATTCTTAAAAAACGTTTGGCGGCGATCGGACGTTCGTGGAAGAACAAATGTCTGCAGTCCTTGCCTGGCGAGCGTTGCCAGCGTGAGGGGGAAGGTAAGCCACATTTTTCAATAATTTGCTTCATGAATGTTTGTTGTCATGCAAAATAATTGAGGGTAATGTTTGTAGCGCATCGGATATCCTGGTGTAACGAATTTTCAAGTGCTTCTTGCATTAGCAAGCTTCATCCCGACTCCTGCGAGTCGGGATTTTTTTCGCTCAGAATTCAGCGGTTGGCTTCCGTGATGCTGAAATCATGGATATCGAGCTCAAAGGCCTCAGCCAGCTCGCGCCAGGTGTGGTAACCCCGGCCATCAATACTGACGTGGTGGGGATCGTCTTGCGTACGCTGAACTTCACTTTCGCTGATTTCATTAATCGCCGCCAGCAGGGCGTCAACGTCTACGCTTCCTGCGCCTTGATTTTCTTTGGCGGTTTTCATTGCGGGTACCTCGCTTAACTCAGACAGGGCTATTTAAGTATAGTCGGTCTACAAAAACAGCAGTTACCGGGCAGGACACTGCGCGATCGGCAGTTTTGTTCTACACTGGCTCAAAAATAGAGGAGATGAGTTATGCAGGTAAACGATCGTGTCACGGTGAAGACCGATGGTGGCCCACGTCGATCGGGTGTTGTACTGGCGATAGAGTCGTTTAGCGAAGGCGTAATGTACCTGGTTTCGCTGGAAGATTACCCGCTCGGGATCTGGTTTTTTAATGAGAACGGTCATCCCGACGGTATTTTCGTTGAGCGGGACGAGTGATTTGCCTCAAGTGAACTGGCGGCAGCGGCCGCCAGCGTCTTTCAACGCAGGTTGACGTGAATTCCGGAGGTGATGTTTTCAGCCAGTCGTACGATATGATAAATCACCTGTTTGTTGTGGGTATGAATTTTCTTTTTAATATTGCCCTTATGCGATGAGACGGTTTTGGCCTTAATGTTCATCTGCGCTGATATGTGCGAGGTTCCGTGCCCGGCCATCCACATCTGCAGCATATTTGATTCGGTCTGGCTTAAGGACAGCGTGGGGATATTAATCCGGGTGGGACGATAGTTCTCATATTTCAGGCGGATGGCAAGGATGTCGTCCAGGTCTTTTTCGGTCAGTGATTTAGAGCAGATAAGTAAGTTTTTGCGCACCAGCAGGTAGTGATCGAAATGTATATTCGCCAGCGACATAAAGATAACAAATAGCGTCGCAGGATACTGGCTAATGATTTGCCGGATAAGCTGGTTGCTCTCTTCATGATGAATAAAACAGTCTTCGTTGATAAATACCACCGTCGGGCGGCTAGTCTCGCAGAGAGCCTTCAGGCTCTGCGCACTGTGTACTTCAGTGATATCGCGCTTCCTTACCCCTCTGCCCGTCAGGTACCCGGTTAATCCCAGCCGGGTGAAGCTGCACAAATCCATGATAATCGTTGACATGACCCATCCTCAATCAACACGTAACGATAATTTATTCCTCGCTGACAAGCGCGATGAAGTCCATTTTGTTAGCAATAAAAAACGACTGCTGCCGTGGAACCATTAGGCAGCCTGAACTATTCCGTAATAAGCCCCATAATTTGCCAGGAATATTCTCAAAGTAAAGGCTACAAATCGCTATGTGGAGGAAATAAAAACAATAAATACCCGTCATATATAAGTTTGCCATTTTAGCGGCTTTTTAAAATAGGATTATCCTTATATTGAATGGTTAAAATAACACCTGCTGATTTATGGGTTTTATTCGATGGGTTAGAATAACTTAACATTCGAAGGCTATTTTTTACCATATTGGGTGTGCCCGACGTTCGCCCTGCTGCGCTGTTGCCGAATCGCGAAGGGTGGCGAGCTTAACGCTTTAATGCCACAATGTTTTTTTATCGGTGTGTGGGATGGATGATGAAAAAGATAGTGTTTGCTGGCGCTCTGCTGGCCCTGGCCGGCTGTGTTCAGGTTGATAGCTACAGCGAGGTTGTTAAAGCGCCAGCGCCGGCTGGGCTGGAAGGATACTGGCAATCGGCCGGCCCGCAGAGTGAAATGATGAGCCCGGATGCGATTGCGAGCCTGATCGTCACCAAAGAGGGCAATACCCTTGACTGTCGCCAGTGGCAGCGGGTTATCGTCCTGCCGGGTAAATTAATGAAGCGTGATGATGCGGTTTATAACGTCACCTCCGCGTTGGATGTTTATCCGATTGAGCGCGAAGGCGATACCCTGAGCTACGACCGGATGACGCTCAAGCGGGTGGATCGTCTCACCCCTGAGTGTGAACAGGCATGGAAAAAGGCCTCGGCTGATAAAAGCGGGCAATAAGCTTTTTGCGGGCTGAAACCCTTCTCAGCCCGCGGCGTTTCTCTGTATTTTATAGCGCCTCTTCGATAACCCAGACGCTGACGCTGCCGCCGTTACAGGTAAAAACCCCGTTTCCTTCATCGTCGGTTTCAATCACTTCCTCGCGGTTGCCGAGAAAATCACGCCAGCGTTTATTACGGTAGTTTTCCCCCAGAGGAAGCGTTTTTTCTCCGTCGTCACCGTTGGAAAGCACCACCACGCAGCCCGGATCCTCTTCGGTACCGCTGCGGCTGAAAGCGATGCAGTTCGGATGATCGAACCACAAAGTTTGTACGCCGTGAGCAAAACGCTGACGGGCATCGATCAGTTCGTGTAATTGCTCAATAACCGGCATCTCAACGGCGTAGGTCTCGCCGTCGCCGCCGGTATCTTCGTAGCTGGCGCCGAACAGGTCGGCATAAAAGACGGACGGAACGCCGTTTTCACGTAACAAAATGAGCGCATAAGCCAGCGGTTTGAACCAGGCCTCAACCGGCGCCTCCAGCGCCTGCAGCGGCTGGGTATCATGGTTGGTCACCAGGGTTACGGCGTGGAACGGGTCGGCTTCCACCAGGGTGCCGCTAAAAATCTGGCTCATGTCATAGTCGCGTCCCTGCCGCGAGGCTTCATGGAATTTCATCTGCAGCGGCGCGTCAAAGAGCATCGTCTTACCGTCAACCATGTCGATATACTGCTGGAGCTTATCGACTTCATGCGACCAGTATTCCGCCACGATAAACAGCGGCTTTGTCGCCACCTCCTGGACGTGGTCAATCCACTCTTTATAAAACCAGGCGGGGATATGTTTAACCGCATCGAGGCGGAAGCCATCGCAGCCGGTCTGTTCCATCACCCAGCGGGCCCAGTACTTAATCTCCTCGGTTACCGCCCGATTGCGAAAATCGATATTTTCACCCATCAGGTAGTCGAAGTTACCCATTTCATCATCAACCTGATCGTTCCATCCCTCTCCGGTATAGTCGTTGACGATTTTAAACACGCCATCTTCATCAGGATTCTCAATATGGTCGATGCCGCTGAAGCACTTATAATCCCAGATGAATTCAGAGTATTTGCCGGCGCGTACCGGGAAGGTGTAGCGCGTCCAGGCTTCACATTCCACAATCTCCTCGGCGATTTGCGTGCGGTCGTTTTGATCAACCCGCTGAATACGTACCGGCTCTTTTTCATCCGCGCCCATTTTATGGTTGACCACGACGTCAAGGAGTACGGCGATATCGTGCTGGCGCAGGGCGGATATGGCGGCCAGAAGCTGGGCTTTATCGCCATATTTTGTGGCGACAGACCCCTTCTGGTCGAATTCGCCGAGGTCAAACAGATCGTAGCAATCATAACCGACAGAGTAGCCGCCGGAGGCGCCTTTGTAGGCAGGAGGCAACCAAATCATGTTAATGCCGATTTCGTTGAGGTTTGGCGCCAGGGCTTCGACTTCACGCCATAACTCGCCGCCGGTGGGGTAGTACCAGTGAAAGCACTGCAGTAACGTGGGGTTTTTCATCTTCCATGCTCCATACGTCATCAAGCTGACCATTGCAGTATGAGAGATATCCAGCAAAATGGAGATGTTTTCGATACGTTTTCACTATGCCCTAAAAGGCATCATATATAATAATTTGGAATAAGATGTAGCGTATCGATGTTGGTGACTAAGGTTAAACGCCTTACACTACAGCAAAATATCACTCTTTTAGGGGTATCTATGAAATTAGCACTTCTGGGTCGTCAGGCGCTGATGGGCGCAATGGCCGTCGTATTAATGACCGGCGTCAGCGTAAAAACCTTTGCTGCTGAAAATCTGCTTAATCAGGTTAAAGAACGCGGCACGCTACGCGTGGGTCTGGAAGGGACATATCCGCCATTCAGCTATCAGGGAGATGACGGTAAGCTTACCGGCTTCGAGGTGGATTTTGCTAATGAACTGGCGAAACATCTGGGCGTGAAGGCTGACCTTAAACCCACGAAATGGGACGGCATGCTGGCTTCGCTGGACTCTAAACGTATCGATGTGGTGATAAACCAGGTCACTATTTCCGATCAGCGTAAGCAAAAATATGACTTCTCGACGCCGTACACCGTTTCCGGGATCCAGGCGCTGGTGAAAAAAGGTAACGAAGGCGTGATTAAAACTGCAGCCGACCTGAAAGGTAAGAAAGTTGGCGTCGGCCTGGGGACCAACTACGAAGAGTGGCTGCGCCAGAACGTACAGGGCGTCGACATTCGGACTTATGATGATGACCCGACGAAATACCAGGATCTGCGCGTAGGGCGAATTGACGGCATCCTGGTTGACCGTCTGGCAGCGCTGGATCTGGTGAAGAAAACCGGTAACACCCTTGCCGTCACCGGTGAAGCCTTCTCTCGCCAGGAGTCCGGCGTCGCGCTGCGCAAAGGTAATGAAGACCTGCTGAAAGCGGTTGATGGCGCCATTGCGGATATGCAAAAAGACGGCAGCCTGAAGGCGCTGTCGGAAAAATGGTTTGGCGCTGACGTCACGAAGTAACGGCCAGCGGTGAAAAAAGGCGCTCCTGATAGCGCCTTTTTTTATTTCGCGCGTCACAGCGTGCATAATCAAGGATAATTCAGTCAGGAGGTCTTATGTCACTGCAAAATTTAACCCTATTCCCGCGTCTGGAACTGATTGGCGCGCCGACGCCGCTGGAATATCTGCCGCGCTTGTCCGATTACCTTGGCCGCGAAATTTTTATCAAGCGCGATGATGTGACCCCGCTTGCGATGGGGGGCAACAAGCTACGTAAGCTTGAATTTCTGGCTGCCGATGCGCTGCGAGAAGGGGCGGATACCCTGATTACAGCAGGAGCTATCCAGTCCAACCATGTGCGCCAGACGGCGGCGGTGGCGGCTAAGCTGGGCCTGCACTGCGTGGCGCTGCTGGAGAATCCAATGGGAACCCGGGCTGAGAACTACCTGACCAACGGTAACCGACTGCTGCTTGACCTGTTTAATACTCAGGTCGAAATGTGCGACGCGCTGACCGATCCTAATGCTCAGCTGGAAGCGCTGGCGACCCGCATTGAAGCTCAGGGCTATCGTCCGTACGTGATTCCGGTTGGCGGTTCGAACGCGCTGGGCGCGCTGGGCTATGTGGAGAGCGCGCTGGAAATTGCCCAGCAGTGCGAAGGGGCGGTCGAGCTCTCCTCCGTGGTCGTCGCCTCCGGCAGCGCCGGTACGCATGCCGGCCTCGCCGTGGGACTGGAGCAGCTGATGCCCAATGCCGAGCTTATCGGAGTGACCGTATCGCGCAGCGTGGCTGACCAGCTGCCAAAAGTGGCTGCGCTGCAGCAAGCGGTGGCAAATAGCCTGGAACTGGAGGCAAAGGCCGGTATTCAGCTGTGGGATGAGTACTTTGCGCCGGGTTACGGAATACCGAACGACGAAGGGATGGCGGCGGTGAAGCTGCTGGCGCAGCTGGAAGGTATCCTGCTGGATCCGGTGTATACCGGGAAGGCGATGGCCGGATTGATTGATGGTATCAGCCAGAAGCGCTTTAAGGATGAAGGCCCAATACTGTTTGTTCACACCGGCGGCGCGCCTGCGCTGTTCGCCTATCATCCTCATATCTAATGCAGAACACATAGAATGCAAGAGAGTATCCAACTGGTTATTGATTCCGCGCCTTTTCTGCTGAAGGGCGCGGTATTTACGCTACAGCTCAGCATTGGCGGCATGTTTTTTGGCCTCGTGCTGGGGTTTATTTTGGCGCTGATGCGCATGTCGCCCGTCTGGCCGATTAAATGGCTGGCGCGGATGTACATCTCCATCTTTCGCGGAACGCCGCTGATTGCGCAGCTGTTTATGATCTATTACGGCTTGCCGCAGTTCGGCATCGAGCTGGATCCTATTCCCGCGGCGATGATCGGCCTGTCTTTAAACACGGCGGCCTACGCGGCGGAAACGCTGCGCGCAGCGATTGCCTCCATCGATAAAGGGCAGTGGGAGGCCGCGGCGAGTATTGGTATGACGCGCTGGCAGGCTATGCGCCGCGCGATTCTTCCTCAGGCCGCGCGCGTGGCGTTACCGCCGCTTTCCAACAGTTTTATCAGCCTGGTGAAAGATACCTCGCTGGCGGCAACTATCCAGGTGCCAGAACTGTTCCGTCAGGCTCAGCTGATCACCTCCCGGACGCTGGAGGTATTCACCATGTACCTGGCCGCTTCGCTTATCTACTGGGTAATGGCAACGGTGCTTTCCACGCTGCAAAACTATTTTGAAAATCAGCTGAACCGCCAGGAGCGAGATCCAAAATGAGTGCGATTGAAGTCAAAAACCTGGTGAAAAAATTCCATGGCCAGACGGTGCTTCATGGTATCGACCTTGAGGTTCAACAAGGGGAAGTTGTGGCGATTATCGGTCCCAGCGGTTCGGGGAAAACGACGCTGCTGCGCAGTATTAATCTCCTGGAGCAGCCGGAAAGCGGCACGATTCGCGTAGGCGACGTGACGATCGATGCCGGGCGCAGCATCAACCAGCAAAAAACGGCCATTCGCCGCCTGCGTCAGCACGTGGGCTTTGTGTTTCAGAATTTTAATCTTTTCCCCCACCGTACGGTGATGGAAAACATTATCGAAGGGCCGGTCATCGTTAAAGGGGAGGATAAAAATGAATCCATCGCCCGGGCGCGTGAACTGCTGACGAAAGTTGGGCTTACCGGTAAAGAAAATAGCTACCCGCGTCGTTTGTCCGGCGGGCAGCAGCAGCGCGTGGCGATTGCTCGCGCGCTGGCGATGCGTCCGGATGTCATTTTGTTTGATGAGCCAACGTCGGCATTAGATCCTGAACTGGTAGGGGAGGTACTCAATACCATTCGCCAGCTGGCGCAGGAGAGGCGCACGATGGTGATCGTGACCCATGAGATGAGCTTTGCCCGCGACGTGGCGGACCGCGCTATTTTTATGGATCAGGGGCGTATCGTTGAACAGGGTGAAGCAAAAGCGCTGTTTGCCAATCCTCAGCACGCGCGTACCCGCCAGTTCCTCGAAAAATTCCTGATGCAGTAATCGCCCCGCGCCGGCCGCATTCGCTCAGGCTTGTGCTGACGGATGCGGCCGGGCAGCGCTGAATAACCGGTTTATCAGCAAAAAAAGTATGTCCGGATAGTGGTCATAAGCAACGACGATACATCTGTCAAGGTTTTGTGCCACATCAATTGGCATAATTTTTTAACGTATCCGGTACTTTCGCCGGACGTAGTCTAATAAATGCGGTGGCTGCCATTTTTTATACATATAAGCAGGATTTATGTGTTAGTTTTATGTATTTATAATAATGATTATCACTCAGGAGTTATTTGGTTAGTTATGAGGGACAATGATTTTTTCAGCTGGCGGCGGGAAATGCTGCAACAATTTCAGTCCGTTTCTGCAGGCGAGGGGGTTTATCATCTTCTGCAGCAGGAAGCAAAAGGGCTGGAATATGACTACTTCGCACTCTGCGTACGGCATCCCGTGCCTTTTACTCGGCCCAGGGTGACGCTGCAATCGACCTATCCTCAGGCCTGGATGGCGCATTATCAAGCCGAGAATTATCTGGCGATCGACCCGGTGCTGCGCAAGGAGAATTTCCTTCGTGGGCATCTGCCATGGAACGACAAGCTATTCCATGATACACCGGAATTATGGGACGGCGCGCGCGACCATGGATTACGCAAGGGCGTCACGCAGTGCCTGACGCTGCCGAACCATGCTCAGGGATTCTTATCCGTTTCAGGAACCAGCCATAGCCAGGGACCCTTTGCGGAAGATGAACTGGAGATGCGCTTAAGAACGCTAACCGAATTGAGCCTGCTGACGCTTTTGCGCCTGGAGGACGAGATGGTTATGCCGCCGGAAATGAAATTTAGTCGACGTGAACTGGAGATTTTGAAATGGACGGCGGAAGGGAAAACCTCGGCTGAGGTGGCAATGATTCTGTCTATCTCAGAAAATACCGTCAATTTCCATCAGAAAAATATGCAGCGAAAATTCAACGCGCCAAACAAAACCCAAATTGCCTGCTATGCCGTAGCGACGGGCCTAATTTGATCTCATGTGTTGTTCTGCGTGCCAGACGTAAGACCGGCTGTTAGTAATACCTTCAGCCGGTAATTGATTACTGACGATATGCCTGCTTAATTTGCTTAACGGTGCTGGAGAATACGGCAGCCTGAGCCTCATCTTCCATCTGCGCGATTTGTTTTTCCATTTTAATAATCACGCGGCCTGCATCAGCCTGACCCATGGCCTGCAGCATCAGCGTTATCATTGCTTTCAGACACGAAACTTCCTGTGCCAGTTCTTGGTTATTTTCCGCAGTGGAAAAATCTGGAGTGCTCATCTATATCCTCGATTGCTTTCTGCGCAATTGCGCATGACTAAAAGTGAAGGCGGCGCAGTATACCACAAGCAAAGGAAAAAAAAGGAGTGCTTGATTTCTGTTCTTTCATCCGAGTGGTGAATGATTTAATTGACTGAATAATACGTATTCATGAGATCTAAGCGTGTTAATTTTTTCGTACGCCCCGTGTTCGTGTTAATAATTGTTACATATTCAGGCACATATTTATCGCCTACGCAATGTGTTGTGTTTTTACGTAATCTGTATGATGAATGTTAAAAAATAACTGTTGTACAACTCTATGTTATGTATGGCTTTCCAGCGGGTGTGCAGACAAATTTCCATAATTGCGCAAGAAATCTTTCCCAGCACATTTTTTGGCTTTCAAAATTAGGTTAAAACCCGGTAATATGTGGGAGATAAGCTATCAGTAGCGTTATCCCTAATTCTGGAGAATATTCCTTTGATCAACGTCCTTCTTGTTGATGACCACGAACTGGTGCGCGCAGGGATACGACGCATTCTGGAAGATATAAAAGGGATTAAAGTTGCCGGCGAGGCCTGCTGCGGTGAGGATGCCGTGAAATGGTGCCGCGCGAATCCCGTTGATGTAGTCCTGATGGATATGAACATGCCGGGTATCGGCGGCCTTGAGGCTACGCGAAAAATTGCCCGTTCCGTTGCTGATGCCAAAGTGATAATGCTGACCGTGCATACGGAAAATCCGCTGCCGGCGAAAGTCATGCAGGCCGGGGCTGCTGGCTACCTCAGTAAAGGCGCCGCGCCGCAGGAGGTTGTGAATGCGATTCGCTGCGTGGCATCGGGTCAGCGTTATATCGCCTCTGATATCGCCCAGCAGATGGCGCTAAGCCAGATTGAACCGGAGAAGGCGGAGTCGCCGTTTGCCAGTTTGTCTGAGCGAGAATTGCAGATTATGCTAATGATTACTAAAGGTCAGAAGGTCAACGAGATCTCAGAGCAGTTGAATCTGAGTCCCAAGACCGTGAACAGCTACCGCTATCGTATGTTCAGTAAACTGAACATACACGGCGATGTGGAGCTGACGCACCTGGCAATTCGCCATGGCCTGTGCAATGCGGAGTCGTTAGCAAGTCAGTGAGTGATGTTTTTGATGCAAAAGCTTTCCTGAAAACAGTAACCAGCCAGCCGGGCGTCTATCGTATGTATGACGCTGGCGGTACTGTTATCTATGTAGGCAAAGCGAAAGACCTGAAAAAGCGGCTGAGCAGCTATTTTCGCAGCAACCTGGCTTCGCGTAAAACCGAAGCGCTGGTGGCGCTTATCGCCCAGATTGACGTTACCGTGACCCACACCGAAACGGAAGCGCTGCTGCTTGAGCATAACTACATCAAACTATACCAGCCGCGTTACAACGTGCTGCTGCGCGATGATAAATCCTATCCCTTTATTTTCCTTAGCGGCGATACGCATCCTCGCCTGGCGACGCATCGTGGGGCGAAGCATGCGAAAGGCGAATATTTTGGCCCGTTCCCCAACGGCTACGCGGTTCGCGAGACGTTAGCGCTGCTGCAAAAAATCTTCCCTATCCGCCAGTGTGAGAACAGCGTCTATCGCAACCGTTCGCGGCCTTGCCTGCAGTATCAAATTGGCCGCTGTCTGGGGCCGTGCGTTGCCGGACTGGTGAGCGAGGAAGAGTATGCCCAGCAGGTCGACTACGTGCGCCTGTTCCTGGCGGGCAAAGACGATCAGGTACTGACTCAGCTGATTGCCCGCATGGAAAAGGCCAGCCAGGCGCTGGAATTTGAAGAGGCAGCGCGGATCCGCGACCAGATTCAGGCCGTACGTCGGGTAACGGAGAAACAGTTCGTCTCCAATACCGGTGACGATCTGGATGTTATCGGCGTCTCGTTTGATGCCGGCATGGCGTGCGTCCACGTGCTGTTTATCCGCCAGGGTAAAGTCCTTGGTAGCCGCAGCTATTTCCCCAAAGTGCCGAATGGCACCGAACTCGGTGAAGTGGTGGAAACCTTTGTCGGACAGTTCTATTTGCAGGGCAGCCAGATGCGGACGCTGCCGGGCGAGATCCTGCTGGATTTTAACCTGGGCGACAAAACCCTGCTGGCGGATTCACTCTCAGAGCTGGCCGGACGCCGGGTTAACGTACAGACCAAACCCCGCGGCGATCGCGCCCGTTACCTGAAGCTGGCGCGCACGAACGCCGCGACGGCGCTGACCACCAAGCTTTCCCAGCATTCAACGATTACGCAACGTTTGCGGGCGCTGGCGACATTACTCAAGCTTCCGGCCGTCAATCGGATGGAATGCTTTGACATCAGCCATACGATGGGCGAACAGACGGTGGCGTCGTGCGTGGTTTTTGATAGCAACGGACCGCTGCGCGCAGAGTATCGCCGTTACAATATTACCGGCATCACGCCGGGAGATGATTACGCGGCGATGAATCAGGTCCTGCGTCGTCGCTACGGTAAGGCAATAGAAGAGAGTAAAATTCCCGATGTTATCCTGATCGACGGCGGTAAAGGCCAGCTTGGGCAGGCGAAGACGGTTTTTGCCGAGCTGGACGTGCCGTGGGATAAAAGTCACCCTCTGTTATTGGGCGTGGCAAAAGGCAGCGATCGTAAAGCGGGCCTGGAGACGTTATTCTTTGAACCGGAAGGCGAGGGCTTTAGTCTGCCGCCGGACTCCCCCGCGCTGCATGTGATTCAGCATATTCGCGACGAGTCGCACGATCACGCCATTACCGGCCACCGTAAGAAACGGGCAAAAGTAAAAAGCACCAGCACGCTGGAAACCATTGAGGGGGTCGGACCCAAACGCCGACAGATGCTGCTGAAATATATGGGCGGTCTGCAGGGGTTGCAGAAAGCCAGCGTCGAAGAAATTGCGCAAGTACCGGGTATATCTCACGGTCTGGCAGAAAAGATCTTCTACTCGTTGAAACATTAGGGGCTCTGTAGCAACATAGGGCTAATTTTTACTTACAACAGATAGTTACCCGTTACTATGCAATTTAATATCCCTACGTTGCTTACTCTGTTTCGCGTCATTCTTATCCCGTTCTTTGTACTGGCGTTTTATCTACCGTTTACCTGGGCCCCTTTTGCCTGTGCGCTAATTTTCTTTGTCGCAGCGGTGACCGACTGGTTTGATGGTTATCTGGCGCGTCGCTGGAATCAGAGCACGCGTTTCGGCGCTTTCCTCGATCCGGTCGCGGATAAAGTCATGGTGGCTATTGCGATGGTACTGGTTGCCGAGCATTACCATACCTGGTGGGTGACGTTACCGGCCGCCACCATGATCGCGCGTGAAATTATTATCTCCGCGCTGCGCGAGTGGATGGCCGAACTGGGCAAGCGCAGCAGCGTGGCGGTGTCATGGATAGGCAAAGTCAAAACCACGGCGCAAATGGCCGCGCTGGTGTGGATGCTGTGGCGCCCAAATATCTGGGTTGAATGGGCGGGGATTGGTCTGTTCCTCGTGGCGGCGGTGCTGACGCTGTGGTCCATGCTGCAGTATTTGAACGCGGCGCGCGGCGATTTGCTTGATCAGTGATCGTTTCGGCGCAATTTTCAGCAAACAACACAAGGTTTTAAAAAATATCGTTGACTCATTGCGCCAGGTAAGTAGAATGCAACGCATCGAACGGCAGCACTGTCTGACAGACGATAACAAAATCAAGTAATTAGCAAATTAGCTTGATGATGCGGGAATAGCTCAGTTGGTAGAGCACGACCTTGCCAAGGTCGGGGTCGCGAGTTCGAGTCTCGTTTCCCGCTCCAGTTTACAACATCGGCATCAGCGGGTGTTCAAGCATTAAGGCGCGTTAGCAAAGCGGTTATGTAGCGGATTGCAAATCCGTCTAGTCCGGTTCGACTCCGGAACGCGCCTCCAATTTCTATCCCGAGCCCGGATGGTGGAATCGGTAGACACAAGGGATTTAAAATCCCTCGGCGTTCGCGCTGTGCGGGTTCAAGTCCCGCTCCGGGTACCATTGGGATAAAGCAGAATAATCAAAGCAATAAGCAGTGTCGTGAAACCACCTACGGGTGGTTTTTTTGTTTTTGTATTGCCATAACCTCGCTTTTGAACCTCAGCCCCACCTCATTCATTTTTGTCATAGGACAAAACCCGCTTCTGTTGTTACTCTGTGTCGGCAATCTATCATTATCTCAATAAGTGGGGATGAAATGTTTACTGGCCTCTGCGCTTTTCCTCTGACTCCGTTACATCAGCATGGCGTTGATGAAACCGCTTTTGCCCGGATTGTCACTCGCCTCGCCGAATCTGCCGTCGATGCTCTCGGCGTGCTCGGTTCCACGGGAAGCTATGCCTGGCTCAGCCGCGAGCAGAGAATGCAGGTTATCCGACAGGCCAAATCGCATGCCGGAGCGGTGCCGCTTATGGCAGGGATCGGCGCGTTGGGGACCGATCGGGTCCTTCGTCTGGCAGAGGATGCGCAGCGGGCTGGCGCCAATGCGCTGCTCCTGCCGGCAATCGCCTATCAGCCACTGACGGAAGAGGAGATTTTTGCTTTTTACCAGACCGTCACCCGCGAAGTCTCCGTGCCCGTCTGCGTTTACGATAACCCCGTGACCACGCATGTGACGACCTCGGATGCGCTTAAAGGCGCGATCGCTGCGCTACCGGGAATCGCCTCAATTAAAATACCGGGTCCCGCTAAAAATGACGTCGCACGGCGCGTTCAGAGCCTGCGGCGGCAGCTACCGGCTGAGGTGACGATCGGGATTAGCGGAGACGCCTGCGCGGCCGATGGCCTGAACGCCGGCTGCGAAGTCTGGTATTCGGTGTGCGGCGGCCTGTTCCCGCACGTCGCCAAAGAGCTGACGGCGGCCGCGACGCGGGGGGAGGCTCAGCGGGCGGAGGCAATAAGCGCCAGGCTGGAGCCGCTGTGGACGCTCTACAGGAAGTATGGCGGAAGCCTGCGGGTCACTGCCGCAGCGGCGACGATCCTCGGTATGTGCGGTGAGGATTGTTTGCCGCGCCCCCTGCTACCGCTTTCGCCGGATGCCTTTCGTGAGATTGCTGAGACGCTGCGCAGCCTGAACCTTGAGTAGCCGGGTGGTTTTCTCTCGCTATTTCCGCTACTGTAAGCGCCATTTTTTACGACGATGAGCCTGTTTATGAAAACTGGACCCCTGAACGAAAGCGAAGTTGAATGGCTGGACGATATCCTGTCGAAATACGCGGTAGAAGGCACCATCATGGACGTTGCCGAGCTTGATGGGCTGCTGACGGCCATTCTCTCCGGGCCGACGGAGATTGAACCCGCGCAGTGGCTGCTTGCTATCTGGGGCGGAGCGGATAACGTGCCGCGCTGGGCCAACGATCGCGAGCGGGATCGTTTTGTGAACCTGACGCTGCAGCAAATGAGCGATATTGCCGAGCGCTTGAGCGATTATCCCGAACAGTTCGAACCGATGTTCGGCAGCCGCGAAGAGGAAGGGCAGGAGCTCACGATTGTTGAAGAGTGGTGCTTCGGCTATATGCGCGGGGTGGGGCTGAGCGACTGGTCCGCGTTGCCGGCTGAGCTGCAGGCGGAGCTGGACGTGATTGCCCTGCACGGTACCGAGGAGCGATTCGAGGCGCTTGATGAATTATCCGCGGAAGAGTTTGTCGCCAGCGTTGAGCGAATTCGTCCTGCCGCCCTGGCGCTTTATAACTACTGGACTGAGCACGCGCAACCGGCGGAAGTTCAGCAGCCCATCCGGAATGAGGCGAAGGTGGGGCGCAACGATCCTTGCCCGTGCGGCAGCGGTAAGAAATATAAGCAGTGCTGTTTAGCCAAATAAAAGAAGGGGCCAATATGGCCCCCTTCTTTTTACCCCACCGCGGGCAGCAAGCCTGCGACAATCGCGAACTGGATCGCGACGATGCCGATCCCGCAGAGCAGGACGAGCCACAGCGCCGCTGAGCCTCCCGCGACCCGCCATGCTGCATCAGGGTGCTGTTTGCGGCTCTTCATGACCAGCAGCGCAGGCAGTATGAGCGCCAGCACGGCCAGCGCGACGCCCGCATAGCCTAACGCCATCACGAAGCCACGCGGATAAAATAGCGCGAACGCCAGCGGGGGCAAAAAGGTAATCAGGCCGCTCTGTATCCGTCCACCGGCGCTGTTCTGGCGTTGAAACAGATCGGCCAGATAGTCGAATAACCCAAGCGCCACGCCGAGAAATGACGTCGCCAGCGCCAGATCGGCAAACAGATGCACCGCCAGCTCAACGTGCGGTGAGGCGACCACTTCGCGGATAGCTTCCAGCAGCCCGTTAAGCCCGGCATTTTTTGCCAGCAGCGCGGTAAAGACGGGAGAGTCAATGCTGCCGAGCGTCGCCAGCTGCCAGAAAATATAGGCGACCAGGGGAATAAAGCTCCCGATGACAAATACCCGACGCAGCTTGCGAATATCCCCGCCCAGATAGCTCACAATACTGGGTATGCTGCCGTGAAAACCAAACGAAGTAAAAATCACCGGAATCGCTGACAGAGCCAGTCCCTGCTGTAGCGGCAGCGTCAGTAAATTTACCTGGTGAATATGCGGCAGCAGCAGAGCCAGCATAATGGCGAGAAAGATAATTTTTGCGCTGAACAGAAAGCGGTTAAAAAGATCGACCAGCGAGGTTCCGATACACACTACCGTCCCGCCGATCCCGGTAAAAATCAGGACGCCTGCCGCAGGAGGCAGTCGCCAGTCCAGCCACTGGTTGAGGCTGGAGGCCAGCAGCTCGCCGGCGCCGCTAATATAGGCGGCGGTGAGAGCGTACAGCAGAAACAGCATGCAAAACCCGGTAGCCCACTGTCCGTAGCGGCCGAGATAGCGTGCGGCCAGCGACCCCAGCCCCATATCAGCCGGCACGTGCTGATACACTTCCAGCAGCAATAAGGCGGTATAACACATCAGCGCCCACAGCGTTATCAGCAAACCAAACGTTACGCCGAAACCCACGCCCGCCGAGGCCAGCGGCATCGCTAACATCCCTGCGCCGATTGTGGTGCCGGCAACGATTAAAATACTACCCAGAGTGCGGTTCTTCACGCTTTTCTCTATCCATCACGGAATACACAATTAATTATGCCGCGCAGAGTATGTGAAATCAGTGAGTTCGTCAAATGAGGGTTACAGGGGGTGTAATGATAACTTTACGATGCCAGAGGTTTGCGCGAAAGCTGCGCTGGCGCAAGAATCCGCCGCCCTGGCTGGTTTATTCTTCGGCCTTTACGGGAGGGGTTATGCCATCGATTCATGGTCACGAAGTGCTGCAAATGATGATTTCATCAGGCGAGTCTTACACTGTTGCTACGCTGGAAGCGGCGATTATCGACCGTTTTGGGAAAGAGGTTCGATTCCATACCTGCTCGGCGGAAAATCTGAGCGCGGCGGAGCTGGTGGCGTTTTTGCAGAAAAAAGGCAAATTTATTGCCGCTGAGGAAGGATTTAATACGCACGAAAGTAAAATTTGCCGCCATTAATACTCATACGGCAGCGAACGCCGGGCGTCGCTGCCGTAATTATTAATTTTGTGTGTCGAGCGTTGCCAGCTCTTTATCAATAAAGTACAGGCCTTCACCGCTTTTACCGGCAAGGGTCAATTTATCAATAACGGATTTAAACAGTTTCTCTTCTTCGTGCTGCTCAGCAACGTACCACTGCAGGAAATTAAATGTTGGATAATCCTGGCTGGTCATTGCCGCATGGGCCAGTTCGTTAATTTTCTGCGTAATCAGCTGTTCATGTTCGTAGGTGACGCGAAATAGCTCATCCAGGGACGCATATTCGGCGAAAGGTGAGGCGATAGCCGTGATGCAGGGCAGGCTGCCGGTATCGGTCAGATAGTCGAACAGGCGCTGCATATGGGTCATTTCTTCCTGCGCGTGGCGACGCAAAAACGCGGCGGCGCCTTCAAAACTGTGGTAGCTGCACCAGGCGCTCATTTGCTGATAAAGCAGAGAGGAATAAAGTTCGAGATTCATCTGCGCATTCAGCTTGTCGATCATTTCAGTTTTTAGCATCAGGCTGCTCCGGGAAAATAGAATTAAGGATTATTGTGCGCTCACTATAATTTGTTATTAATTTATTTGCAAAAAGTAAATTAATAAAATCATTTATTAATAATGCAAATGGGAATAACACGCATTGGCGATTTAAAAATAATGAGAATGGTTTTAATTTAATATTCTATGCGAAAAATCGTTGCGCCTAATTTAGCGGTGAAAATAGACCCGCCCGGCGGCCGCGGCGGGATTAGCCTGACGCGGGTAAGAGTGGGGAGGAGGCCATACCAGCCGGGGGCGGAAGTCAAAAGTGTGAGGCGAGATGCAATTTATAAAACAACTTTTCATAAAATTTGAAAGTATGTTCGTAAGGTAGTATTGTTCATAGCAACGCTAACGAACTATCGCGGGAGTGCCCGCAGAGCATTCAGGAGAGTAAAGCATGAAAATCGCACTGATGATGGAAAACAGCCAGGCGAACAAAAACGCCATCATCCTCAATGAGTTAAACGCTGTTGCTGAAGAAAAAGGCTTCCCGGTTTACAACGTCGGTATGAGCGATGAAAACGATCATCACCTGACCTATATTCATCTGGGGATCATGGCCAGTATCCTGCTGAATTCGAAAGCGGTGGACTTTGTGGTGACCGGCTGCGGTACCGGGCAGGGCGCGCTGATGTCGCTGAATATTCACCCTGGCGTGGTATGCGGCTACTGTATCGACCCTGCTGATGCCTTCCTGTTTGCGCAGATCAACAACGGTAACGCGCTTTCTCTGCCGTTTGCGAAGGGTTTTGGCTGGGGCGCAGAGCTGAACGTACGCTTTATCTTTGAAAAAGCTTTTACCGGCCGCAACGGCGAAGGTTATCCGCCGGAGCGTAAAGAGCCTCAGGTGCGTAACGCCGGGATCCTGAACGCGGTTAAAGCGGCGGTGGTTAAGGAAAACTATCTGGATACGCTGCGCGCGATCGATCCGGAGCTGGTGAAAACCGCCGTTTCTGGCCCTCGTTTCCAGCAGTGCTTCTTTGAGAACTGCCAGGATAAAGAGATCGAAGCGTTTGTGCGCCAGATCGTCGGTTAATATCCCGTCATGATGAGATGCTAAAGGCCAGCGCTGCTGGCCTTTTCTTTGGCTACTTCTTTTTGTTCGATACGCTGCTACCCGCCTCTTTGGCCAGATGCAGGCTATCAATCATGCCGACCAGGCAAATCACCGCGATAAAAATAAACGACAGGCGGAAGCTGATGCCCGGCAGGTGAGAAAGCGTAAACCATTCGCTGAACGTTTCCCCAAGACGAATACCTATCGCGCCGAGCGTGATGCCCAGCCCCACGGCCAGCTGTGACGCGGTGCTGAACAGGGTATTGGCGTAGCTCATTTGCGCGGAAGGCACATCGGCAAACGCGAGCGTGCTGATGCCGGTAAACTGGATAGAGCGGAAGACCCCGCCAAGATAGAGAATCACAAAGATCAGCCAAACCGGCGTTTGCGGCGTTAAAAAAGCGCAGGCCAGCAGCGACAAAACGTTTAATGCGCCGTTAATCAGCAGCAGGCGGCGAAAGCCCAGCCAGCGGATCAGCGGCGTTGTGAGGGGCTTGATGGTTAAGTTGCCGACGAACACGGCCAGCACCAGCAGCCCTGAGTGGAAGGGGTCCATACCAAATCCGACCTGGAAAAGCAGCGGCAGCAGAAACGGCACGGCGCTAATGGAGGCGCGGAACAGGGAACCGCCGTACATGGTGACCCGGAAGGTGGGGATCTTGAGCGCATCAAGGCGCACCATCGGCCACCTGGTGCGGCGGAAGTGCCGCAGCGCGAAGAGCATGCAGCCCAGGCCCAACGCCAGCAGCGCCAGCGTCTGCCAGCCCAGAGGCTGGCGATCGCCGAGCAGCTCCATGGCGGCGACCAGGCTAACCATCGCCACCGAGGTGGCAACAAAGCCGGAAAGGTCGAAGGGGCGCTGCTCATCTTCGCGAATATTCGGAATGATACGCAGCGACAGGGCGATAGCGATAAGCCCGAGCGGCACGTTAATAAAGAAGATCCAGTGCCAGCTGGCGTAGCGGGTGATAAATCCGCCCAGCGGTGGGCCAATAATGGGCGCGACCAGCGCCGGCCAGGTCAGGGTGGCAATAGCCTTAATCAACTGGTGCTTCGGTGTGGTACGTAGTACCGCCAGCCGGCCAACGGGCACCATCAGCGCGCCGCCTATCCCCTGCAGAATACGCATCGCGACGAACACATCGACGTTGGTCGACAGCCCGCAAAAAACCGACGCCAGGGTAAAAATCGCCAGCGCGAGAGTAAAGATTTTCCGCGCGCCAAAACGATCGGCGATCCAGCCGCTGGCCGGTATCAGAACCGCAAGGGTAATAAGATAAGCGCTAATCCCGATATTGAGGTCGACCGCCGTCACGCCAAAATCTTTCGCCATGTCGGGCAGGGCGGTGGCTATCACCGTGCCGTCGAGAAACTCCATAAAAAAGGCGCCAGCCACCAGCAGCGCAGGTGCTGAAAAAGAACGGTCGTCCCTGGAAGAGGTGTTTGTACTCATTATTGTGTCGCTGCCATAGCAAAGAGAGCGCAGATTGGTCCGGAGCGTTCGGCTCTTCACTATCCGGTTCTGCTCATTTTGTTTAAAAATTAAATTATTTTGGTAAAAAATAGGTGATTTAGCGCACATTTAGGTTGATTTTTGTGATGTAAGTCATATTATAACCACCAGGGCATTAACACCTGCATAACAAAAATGGAGTCAACCATGAAACTGCGCAAAATCCTGAAGAGCATGTTCGAAAACTACTGCAAAACCTTCAAAGACGTACCGCCTGGCGCTATGTTCTGATAAAAAAACCTGCTGCGGCAGTTTTTTTATATCCCGGGATTTAGGGTACTATTACGCTCCTGAAAAAAGGAGTGAAAAATGTCTCAACATCTTACCGAGCATGACGAACTAGTCTCTGACGTGGTTGCCTGCCAGTTAGTTATCAAACAGATCCTTGACGTCATCGACGTCATCGCCCCCGTCGAGGTGCGCGAAAAAATGACCACCCAGCTGAAAGCCATCGATTTTGCCAGCCACCCGGCATCGGCTGACCCGGTGACCCTGCGGGCGGTACAAAAGGCCATCGCGCTGATTGAACTGAAATTTACCCCGCAGGAAGAAGCGCACTAGCGGCGTCAGCCCCGCCATCATTGTGATAGCGGGGCGTTATCACCTGTTAGTGGGAGACGGCGGTTTGAACGGCGCCTTCCTGCGTATCTTTAAACAGCCTGCTGTTGCCCCAGCACTCTTCGTACCGGTGGCCAACTAAATCTTCAACGACAAGGCGAACGTCCGGTGCGATATCGGCGATCTTACCGCCTGCTTTAATACGCGCGACTTCCTGCAGCACTACCAGATGCGCCTTGCGATCGAGTTTCATCTGCTTACTGAACACAATAGCTGCCAGCGCCAGCAGAATCACACCCGCACAAAACACCACCGCAATCGCGGTGACCGCGCTCTCTGGCTGCGTATGTGCTTTCGACTGAAAGCCGTAGAAGCTGAGGATCGCCCCCATGGAAAAGACGATAATCGAGCGCAAAATTTTACCGGAGAAAGTCATGGCTCCCGCATAGATCCCTTCGCGGCGACGGCCGGTATAGATTTCATCGACATCCGCCAAAAAGGTGTAAACGGTCCAGGGAATATAGTACACGCCGCCGGTGCCCAGGCCGAAGAGTACGGTAATGCCAAACATCAGGACGGTGGCCAGATGCGCCGGCAGATGGAAGAACCACAGCGAGGTGTAGAGCAGAACGGCAAAGATAACAACGCCCAGCGCCAGAATATACGGCTTACTGAAACCTTTCTTCACGCACAGGCCGATAAACAGGGCCGTTGATACCAACTGCAGGATGGAGTTCAGACTGTTAAGCCCGGCCACCATCGCCGGATCGTGCTGCAGCACGAATATAACAAAGTAGGTGAAGATCGAGGCAAAAAGCCACTCGGCGCCGAAGCCGCAGAGATACATGCCCAGGTGTTTACGGAATACGCGCAGGTAAAACGTTGAGCGCATATCTTTCGCCAGCATGAGCAGAGTATTGAACAGTCCCTTTTTCTCTCCCTTGCTTATCTCCTCTTCGCGGGGACGCTCCCAGCTGCAGTACCACAGGCAGGAGATGGCCAAGATAAGAATGACGCCGTAGGTCAGCCCGGTGAGAAAAAACGGGGTGGCGGATTCTTTACCATAAAGCAGGATGAACTGCCCGGGGATAAATGCCGCGAGAAAGTTGGCCAGTTTGCCGAAAATCGCTTTATAACCGGTAAGCTTTGAACGCAGTGAGAAATCGTCGGTCATTTCGGTCGCCAATGTTTCATAGGGGACCATAATCGAGGTATAAATGATTTCAAAGACGACGTAGGTGCACAGGTAGTACCAAAAGCCGAGGCCTTCTACCCACAGCAGCGGGTAGAACATCATCAGCGGAATGCCAATCAACAAAAAGAAACGGCGACGACCAAAGCGTTTACCCAGCCGCGTTTTGCCAAAGTTATCGGTGAGATAGCCCATCAGCGGGTTACTAATTGCGTCGATAATGCTGGCGACGGAAAAAATAAAGGAGGCTTCGATCAGCGTCAGCCCACAGAAGGTTGTATAAAAATAGAGCAGCCATGCGCCGCTGATCGCCAGTGCGCCGCTTCCCAGTAAATTCCCGCCGCCGTAGGCTAACTGATGGCGTAACAAAATCGGTCTTCCCTGCAGCCCCTGTGAGGCTGAAGCCGTATATCTTGCCATTAAAGTAAACTCCGTGTTTTAAATTTTTGAAACAGTGTTTTTATATTCTCAACCCGTAGTTTTAAACGTGATCCAGATCACCAATACCCTGCTAATTCCTCCGGCGGAGCAGGAATGAGATCTGGTTAAAAGTTTTTAATGCTTTTCTGGAATAAAAATGGCGCCGAAGCGCCGAAAAAGAAGGGGGACAGGGAACCTGTGATTAAAGAGAGCGCTGGCCCGAACAGGCGAGTTCTGATGATTTATCGCCGGCGAGCATCCGCCGGCATGGCGTTATACGCGCTGTTGACTGACCAGATCCAGCAGGTGGCTATCGGTTTGTTGTACGCTGGCTCCGGCATTTTTCGCATGACGGATTTCTTCAAGAATGGTCTCCAGCAGCATGCCATCCTGATCCTGCTCTTCAGCAAGCAGCGTCAGAAAACGTAGGGTTGATTCATCGCTTTGCGCCTTCGCCTCTTCCGCCAGGCTGGAAAGTATCGTGCTGCGCTGCTGATAATCTTCGACGGTTTTGCTAAAGAGATCTTCCAGGGACGAACATTCAGTGCCGTAGGTTCCTTCCGCTTTCACAACGGGCCAGGCGCCTGATTTTTTCATAAAATCAAAGACCCGCATCATCTGCGTGATACTGGCTTGCGCTCGGTTACGGAGAAAAGTGGCGGTACCGTTCAACCGTTGCTGAGTACACCATTCGCTCAAATGCAGATACAAATTTGAGGTATAGAACTCAAGATTCATCTGATTATTCAGCTTTTGAACCATTCCTGGTACGGCCATACAAATATCCTTATTCACTTTGGAGGGGGCTGCGTCATATCTTGACGCATCTACATCAGGGTCGCCTTAGAAATTACGGTGCACAGAGAGAGAGTCCTGAGTAATAGTATTCAGGATTTCTGCACAGCCGTTTGAATTAAATTTCTTATCTCAACAAATATAGAATAGCGCCATATTTGAATTAAGAAAACTCTCAATGAGTGATATTTACATTTCGTTACAACATCCCTATTTATCTTGAAAAGAGGGGGTTTTGTAAGAATAAAGTCTGATTTTTAACGATCGCAAATAAGCTTATTTTGCTGATTTTAAATGTTTTTATTTCCGCGCCTCATTAATTGATAGTAGTTCTAATGATTTTGTTGAAATTGTGTTTTAAAAAAAATGATTAATAATTCTATTTTGTGGTAGCCTGCGAGTGAGAAAATGATGAGGTTAATTTAAAAAGATGCTGATTTTGTAAACACATTATTGCTAACAGGCTATCTGAAGGAGTCGGAAATGAAAAAAGTTGCGGTGCTGCTGGCACCGGGTTTTGAGGAAGGTGAAGCGATTGTGGTGATTGATATTCTTCGCCGCTTACACCTCGATGTCGAACTGCTCTCCTGCGCCGATTCGCGCGCGGTGGTGAGCTATCACGATATCCCCATGGTGGCGGACAGCACGCTAACAGAGCGCGCCGGGATACTGTACGACGCGGTGGTTCTGCCCGGCGGCCCGCAGGGAAGCGTCAATCTTGCCGCCAGCCGGGACGTCGTGGCGTTTATTTCGGCCCACGATACCGCGGGAAAGCTGATCTGTCCGATCTGTTCGGCGGCGGCGAGAGTGCTCGGCGGCAACGGGCTGCTCAAGGGGCGACGCTACGTCTGTTCGGGAGAGTTATGGCAGCACGTCACGGACGGAGAGTACGTGGACCAGGCGGTAGTGGAGGACGGTAATTTGATTAGCGGTAAAGGCCTGGGACACGTTTTTGACTTTTCATTTACCGTAGCCGCCCGTTTATTGGGGGATGAGGCGCCCGTTCGCAATCATGCGGAGCACATTTATTGTCGCTGGTAATCCCTACAGGGATAACTCTGCTGATGATATAGAGAATATTGCTACGGCCTGCGCTAATTGTCTGACAATTAGCGCTTTTTTTATGTCATTTTTCGCTGTTTATATGCACGCAATTACTGTAATTCCGCGATGTGATTGGGCTCTCGTATGGAGAAATAATTTCCGGTTAATACTATTTAAACAACGGCACTCAGCGTTGAGATTTTTCTAATGCCTTGTTTTTCGTCCGATTAAAAATTTAAGACTTATTATTCCCTACATAAAAGCGAATTAAAGCTGGAGTTTACCATGCACAAATTTACTAAAGCGCTGGCGGCAATCGGTCTTGCCGCGGTTATGTCACAATCAGCTATGGCTGAGACGCTTAAGCTGGGTTTTCTGGTGAAACAGCCTGAAGAGCCATGGTTTCAAACCGAGTGGAAATTTGCCGATAAGGCCGGTAAAGATTTAGGTTTCGATGTTATTAAAATTGCTGTGCCCGACGGCGAGAAAACCCTGAACGCGATAGATAGCCTGGCGGCCAGCGGAGCCAAAGGCTTCGTCATTTGCACCCCGGATCCGAAGCTCGGGGCGGCCATTGTCGCCAAAGCGCGCGGCTATGATATGAAAGTGATTACCGTTGATGACCAGTTCGTCAACGCCAAAGGCAAACCGATGGACAGCGTACCGCTGGTGATGATGGCGGCCAGCGAAATCGGCGCGCGCCAGGGGCAGGAGCTCTATAAAGAGATGCAGAAACGCGGTTGGGACGTGAAGGATACCGCGGTTATGGCCATTACTTCCGACGAGCTGGATACCGCCCGCCGCCGCACTACCGGCTCAATGGACGCTCTGAAAGCCGCCGGTTTCCCGGAGCAACAAATCTATCGCGTGCCAACCAAATCTAACGACATCCCCGGCGCGTTTGACGCCGGTAACTCCATGCTGGTTCAACATCCTGATGTTAAGCACTGGCTGATCGTCGGCATGAACGACAACACCGTGCTGGGCGGCGTGCGCGCCACCGAAGGCCAGGGCTTTAAAGCGCCTGACGTTATCGGGATCGGTATCAACGGCGTCGATGCGGTGAACGAACTTTCTAAAGCGCAGGCCACCGGTTTCTATGGCTCTTTACTGCCAAGCCCGGATATTCACGGCTATAAAACCAGCGAAATGCTTTACAACTGGGTGACAAAAGACGTTGAACCGCCGAAATTCACCGCGGTAACCGACGTGGTGCTGATTACCCGCGACAACTTTAAAGAAGAGCTGGCGAAAAAAGGGCTGTAAGGCCAGTTGACCGGGCCTCTTGCCTTGGCGCGAGAGGCTCTGTACAGAAAAGCGGAGTCGTTATGCAACAGTCTACCCCTTATCTCTCATTCCACGGCATCACCATGACATTCCCGGGCGTTAAAGCGCTGTCCGATATTAGCTTTGGCTGCTATGCCGGACAGGTGCACGCCCTGATGGGAGAAAACGGCGCCGGGAAATCCACGCTGCTGAAAATTCTCAGCGGCAACTACATACCGACCGCCGGCAACCTGCAAATCCGCGGCCAGCAGATGACGTTTACCCACACCACCGAGGCGCTGAACGCCGGGGTGGCCATTATCTATCAGGAGCTGCATCTGATCCCGGAAATGACCGTGGCGGAAAATATCTACCTCGGGCAGCTGCCGCATAAAGGCGGGATTGTGAA
This sequence comes from Klebsiella michiganensis, assembly GCF_015139575.1. GTDB lineage: Bacteria > Pseudomonadota > Gammaproteobacteria > Enterobacterales > Enterobacteriaceae > Klebsiella > Klebsiella michiganensis. The sequence continues at coordinate 2,171,278 of NZ_AP022547.1, forward strand.
CCGGTCGCTGCTGAATTATGAAGCCGGCCTACAGCTGAAGCATCTGGGGCTGGATATCGATCCGGAAACGCCGCTCAAGTATCTCTCTATCGGCCAGTGGCAGATGGTGGAGATCGCCAAGGCGCTGGCGCGTAACGCAAAAATTATCGCCTTTGATGAGCCGACCAGCTCCCTGTCTGCGAGGGAAATCGAAAACCTGTTTCGGGTTATCCGCGAGCTGCGCCAGGAAGGACGGGTCATTATTTACGTTTCCCACCGCATGGAAGAGATCTTTGCGTTAAGCGACGCGATTACGGTGTTCAAAGATGGTCGCTACGTGCGCACCTTCGACAATATGCAAGAGGTTAACCACGACGCGCTGGTACAGGCGATGGTGGGGCGCGAGCTGGGCGATATCTACGGCTGGCAGCCGCGTGAATATGGCAAAGAGCGTTTGCGTCTTGAACAGGTGAAGGCGCCAGGCGTGCGGCAGCCCGTCAGCCTTTCGGTGCGCAGCGGAGAAATCGTCGGCCTGTTTGGGCTGGTTGGCGCCGGGCGCAGCGAGCTCATGAAAGGCTTATTCGGCGGCAGCAGAATAATCGGCGGCCAGGTTTATATCGACGGGGAGGCCATTGATATTCGCAAGCCGGCTCAGGCGATTCAGGCCGGGATGATGCTCTGCCCGGAAGACCGCAAAGCGGAGGGGATTATTCCGGTCCACTCGGTGCGCGACAACATCAATATCAGCGCTCGCCGCAAGCATATTCTCGCCGGCTGCGTTATCAACAACGCCTGGGAAGCGCAGAACGCCGACCAGCATATCAAATCGCTGAATATCAAAACGCCCGGCGCCGAGCAGCTGATTATGAACCTCTCCGGCGGCAATCAGCAGAAGGCGATCCTCGGCCGCTGGCTGTCGGAAGAGATGAAAGTCATCCTGCTTGACGAGCCAACGCGCGGTATTGACGTGGGCGCTAAACATGAAATCTACAACGTTATCTACGCATTAGCGGCATCGGGCGTCGCGGTGGTCTTTGCCTCCAGCGATTTACCGGAAGTTCTCGGCGTCGCCGATCGCATTGTTGTGATGCGCGAGGGTGAGATCGCCGGAGAGCTGCTGCATGAACATGCGAATGAACAGCAGGCATTGAGCCTTGCCATGCCAAAAGTGAGCCAGGCGGTCGCCTGAGTAAGGAGTCTATGATGTCATCAGTTACCACTTCAGGTACTACCCGGTCGGCTTTTAGCTTCTCCCGCATTTGGGATCAGTTCGGCATGCTGGTTGTTTTCGCGGTGCTGTTTATTGGCTGCGTGATTTTTGTGCCTAATTTTGCCTCGTTTATTAATATGAAAGGCCTGGGGCTGGCTATTTCTATGTCCGGAATGGTGGCCTGCGGAATGCTGTTTTGCCTGGCATCGGGGGATTTCGATCTGTCGGTCGCCTCGGTTATCGCCTGTGCCGGTGTGACCACGGCGGTGGTGATTAACCTGACGGAGAGCATGTGGGTGGGGATCGGCGCCGGTCTGCTGCTCGGCGCGCTGAGCGGCCTGGTCAATGGTTTTGTGATTGCCCGCCTGAAGATTAACGCCCTGATCACCACCCTGGCCACCATGCAGATCGTCCGCGGTCTGGCCTATATCATCTCTGACGGTAAAGCAGTTGGGATTGAAGACGAGCGTTTCTTTACCCTCGGCTACGCCAACTGGTTTGGCCTGCCAGCGCCTATCTGGCTGACCGTTGCCTGCCTGATTGTCTTCGGCCTGTTGTTGAATAAAACCACCTTTGGCCGCAATACGCTCGCGATTGGCGGTAACGAAGAAGCGGCGCGTCTGGCGGGCGTGCCGGTAGTGCGGACCAAGATCATCATTTTCGTCCTTTCCGGCCTGGTTTCCGCGGCGGCAGGCATTATCCTGGCTTCACGAATGACCAGCGGACAGCCGATGACCTCGATTGGCTATGAGCTGATTGTCATCTCGGCCTGCGTGCTGGGGGGCGTATCGTTGAAAGGCGGGATCGGTAAGATCTCCTACGTGGTGGCCGGGATCCTGATCCTGGGAACGGTAGAGAATGCGATGAACCTGCTCAATATCTCGCCATTCTCGCAGTATGTCGTACGCGGCGTGATTTTGCTGGCGGCGGTGATCTTCGACCGCTACAAACAGAAAGCGAAACGAGCCGTTTGATTCGTCCAACTTTTCAGTTTAATCCTAATCCATTGCCAGCGCTCGTTGCGCTGGCAATGACTATCAAAAATGGCGAGGCTGGTCACACTGTCTATACTTACATGGCTACAATTATTTAACACCCAGCATGTTGCTGGCCATGATAAGGAGGAAACAGGGTGGCTGACCAGATTTATGTACCGCCTGCGTTAACCGGAAACTGCGCTTTTTTCTTTGACCTCGACGGTACCCTTGCCGGTATCAAACCCCATCCCGATCAGGTGGTCATTCCTGCCGATGTTTTGCAGTCGCTGCGCCAGCTCGTGCAGCAGCACAACGGCGCGGTGGCATTGATTTCAGGGCGCTCAATGGTTGAGCTGGATGAGCTTACCCGTCCTTACCGGCTGCCGCTTGCCGGTGTCCACGGGGCTGAACGCCGTGATATCAATGGTAAAACGCATATTGTCTCTTTACCGGATTCTCTCCAGAAGGCGCTCTCTGCGGAACTGACCGCGGCGCTGGATGACTTGCCGGGATGCGAACTGGAAAGTAAGGGGATGGCCTTTGCTCTGCACTACCGACAGGCGCCGGAGCATCAGCACGCGGTGCTGGCGCTGGCGCAGGCCGTCGTGCAGCGCCATCCCATTCTGGCGTTACAGCCGGGTAAGTGCGTGGTGGAGATCAAACCGCGCGGAGTGAATAAAGGTGAAGCGATAGCCGCTTTTATGCAGGAAGCTCCATTCAGCGGGCGCAGGCCGGTGTTTGTCGGTGATGACTTAACCGATGAAGCGGGTTTTAGCGTCGTCAATCAACTGAGTGGCGTATCGGTCAAAGTGGGCGGCGGTGAGACCCAGGCGCACTGGCGCCTGCCGGATGTCGCCGCTGTTCATCTTTGGATTAGTAACATCGCGAATCATGGGCAACAACCAGATGCGCTAACCGACAGGAGAGATGGCTATGAGTCGCTTAGTCGTAGTATCTAATCGTATTGCCCCGCCGGATGACAAAAAGGCCAGCGCCGGTGGCCTTGCCGTGGGGATTATGGGGGCATTAAAAGCAGCCGGAGGACTGTGGTTCGGCTGGAGTGGGGAAATCGGTGACGACCAGCAGCCGTTAAAAAAAGTGAAGCAGGGGAATATCACCTGGGCTTCCTTTAACCTTAGCGAGCAGGATCACGACGAATATTACAACCGCTTTTCCAATGCCGTTTTATGGCCCGCATTCCACTATCGTCTCGATCTGGTCGATTTTCAGCGTGAAGCCTGGGAAGGCTATCAGCGCGTCAACGCAACGCTGGCGGATAAACTGCTGCCGCTGATCGAACCTGACGATATCGTCTGGATCCACGATTACCACCTGCTGCCGCTGGCCAGCGAACTGCGCCAGCGCGGGGTCAATAATCGCATCGGCTTCTTTTTACATATTCCGTTCCCGACGCCGGAAGTCTTTAACGCGCTCCCGCCGCACGCGGAGCTGCTTGAACAGCTGTGCGATTACGATTTACTGGGTTTCCAGACCGAGAGCGATCGCCTGGCGTTTCTCGATTGCGTATCGATGCAGACTCGCCTGACGACGCGCGACGGCAAAAAGCATGTGGCCTGGGGGAAACCTTTCCACACCGAAGTCTATCCGATCGGTATCGATCCGGAAGAGATTGCGCGGAGCGCAAAAGGGCCGCTGCCGCCGAAGCTGGCGCAGCTGAAGAGCGAACTGAAAAGCGTGCAGAATATCTTTTCCGTTGAGCGGCTGGACTATTCCAAGGGGCTGCCGGAGCGTTTTCTGGCCTACGAGGCGCTGCTGGAGAACTATCCGCAGCATCACGGCAAGATTCGCTATACCCAGATCGCGCCGACGTCGCGCGGCGATGTTCAGGCCTACCAGGATATTCGTCATCAGCTTGAAACCGCGGCCGGCCGCATTAATGGCCGATATGGCCAGCTGGGCTGGACGCCGCTTTATTACCTGAACCAGCACTTTGAACGCAAGCTGCTGATGAAAATCTTCCGCTACTCGGACGTCGGTCTGGTTACGCCGCTGCGCGATGGGATGAATCTGGTGGCGAAAGAGTATGTGGCCGCGCAGGACCCGCAAAATCCGGGCGTGCTGGTGCTGTCGCAGTTTGCCGGCGCGGCGAACGAGCTGCCGACGGCCTTAATCGTCAATCCTTACGATCGCGACGAGGTCGCGGCTGCGCTGGACCAGGCGTTAACCATGCCGCTGGCCGAGCGTATTGCCCGCCATTCGGCCATGCTGGCGGTGATTAAAGATAACGATATTCATCGCTGGCAGGAGCGGTTTATTGCCGATCTAAAGGAGATTGAGCCAGGAAGTGAGGAGAGCCACTTAGCGCGCAAGGTCGCGACCTTCCCCAAGCTCGCCTGAGACGATCGCGGTTAGCGCTTTCGGCGCTAACCTTTTTCCAGACACACCAGCAGCACGTCAACGCCGCTGCTGCCCACGATATCTTTCGCCGAACAGGTGGCGCGAGAGAACAGGCTCTGGTTGTGGTTGCCGCAAATCACCAGGTCAACGCGGTGCCGCTGGCAAAAATCCTTCACATGGTGGGCAATCCCGCCGCTGGCGATAGTCATTTTCTCTATCGGGTAGTCGGCGTGGCGGGCGAGCTCGGCCAGAAAGCCGCGCGTCTCCTCCTGCATCACTTCGCGTAAATTTTCCATCATTGGCGCCGCAAACTGGTTATACAGCTCCGGGTCCGTTGCCAGGGTAATCAGGCTGACCTTCGCATTGACCGGACGGGCGATGGAGACGGCTTTCTGAATGAGGACCCGGCTTTCCGGGGTTGGCGCCACGGCGACCAGCAGATGTGAGTAGGGCATCAAGCCTCCTTGAGATACGCGAAACAACCCTTTTCTATTGTCTTTACTCCCATTCCTTAGCTTTCGCAAGGTTTATCCGCAGCGAAATAACGCGCCCAGATTTCACTCCGCCGTGCGCCATTTGGTGGTCACTTCGCAACTTTTGGTCCGATCTTTTGTATTAAAAGAAACGCTGTTTTATAAATCAGTGAGGCGCGTTCATCGACTCTTTGTGTTTTTGCCATTGAACGCTTTTGGCTGGCAAAAATGAAAAGGTAACGCCGTTCCCATGTTCTTAATGTAGCCATGTATCAACCCCTTTTGGCTGAATGGGCCAAAACGCGGTTCGGAGTTCTCTAAAAAAAGACACAGGATTTACGGCGATGAAAACACGTAAAATCGGTTTGGTTAACTACCTTGCCTATGGATCGGGCGATTTCCTTGGTGCGGGAACGACCGCACTCACAGCAGCATGGCTGCTCTACTTCTACACCACCTTTTGCGGTCTTTCCCCTATCGAGGCGACGCTTATTTTTGCCACCGCCAGGGTTCTGGATGCGGTAATCAGTCCGCTGATGGGCTTTCTGACGGATAACTTTGGCTCAACCTGGCTGGGGAAACGTTTTGGCAGGCGTAAGTTCTTCATCCTGCTCGGCATCCCCTGCGTGTTTAGCTACTCCATCATGTGGGTAGGGGATATGGGGTTCTGGTACTACCTGCTGACCTATCTTCTTTTTGATATTGTCTACACCATGATTCTGGTGCCGTATGAAACGCTGGTACCGGAAATGACCGATGATTTTAAACAGAAAACCAAATTCTCCGGCGCGCGTATTTCTATGGCGCAGATGTCGGCGATTCTGGCTTCCTTCCTGCCGGGCGTTCTGCTGACTATCTTTGGTAAGGACAACGCCGTTTCTTTCTTCTATGCCAGCCTGGTGTTCTCGGTGCTGTGCGCCATGATGCTGACCTTCGTCTGGTTCTTTACCTGGGAACGCCCGCGTGAAGAGTGGACGGAGGCCGCGCTGCGCGCCGAAGAGGAGAAACAGAACCTGAGCCTGTCGCAGAGTCTTAACCGCCTGTTCATTGAGTTAAGTTCGACCCTGCGCATTAAAATTTTCCGTCAGCATCTGGGGATGTATCTGGGCGGCTATATCGCCCAGGATGTCTTCAATGCGGTCTTTACCTACTATGTGGTGTTTGTCCTGATGCAGGAAGCCTCAATGGCTTCTAACCTGCTCGGAACCATGGCGATCTTCCAGTTTATTGCGGTTATCGCCATGATCCCGCTGTGTATTCGCTTCGGGCCGGCGCCATCGTATCGCATGGTGGTGGTGCTGTTCGGCCTGAGTTCGCTCTCTTACGCGGTGCTGTACTACGCTGGCCTCAGCGATGTCTATTCGCTGCTGCTGCTGATATCCGCAGTGGCGGGCCTGGGCCGCGGCGGCATCAACTACGTTCCGTGGAACACCTACACCTATATTGCCGACGTGGACGAAGTGATCACCGGCCAGCGCCGCGAAGGCATCTTTGCCGGGATCATGACCCTGACGCGTAAAGCTTCCCAGGCCGGAGCGGTGATGCTGGTGGGGATCATCATGCAGATGTCGGGCTTTGTCTCCGGACAGAAAACGCAGCCCTATGAAGTGAGCCATACCATTCTGCTGATCCTCAGCGTGGGCACCTTACTGGTGCTGGCCTGCGGTTTCCTCGTTTCCCTGCGCTTTAAGCTCAATCTGCAAACCCACAGCGTCCTGCGCGCGGAAACGCTGAAAATGCGTGAATCCGGTCGCGCTCAGCCAGAACTGGCCAGCGCCGGGGATCGTGAGGTGGTGGAGATGCTGGCCGGGATGCCGTACGACGCCCTGTGGGGAAACAACAATATTGGTTATCTGAATCGGAATAAACCCGCCGCGCCAGCGCTGAAGCCGCGTTCAGCCATGAATTCGACATATAACAGAGGTTAAGGATATGAAAGTTTGGCCTGTCAAACATAGCCCACTACTGCGCCAGCCGGAGCGTTTTATCGCCCGCAATGAACTGCAGGCGCTGATTCAGAAGGTGACGCACAATCTGGTCAACATTAAGGACGAAAGCGGGCAATTTTTACTGCGGCTGGACGACGGACGCGTTATCGACACCAAAGGGTGGAACGGCTGGGAGTGGACTCACGGCGTCGGCCTGTACGGTATTTATCAGTATTACCAGCAGACCGGCGATACGGCGATGCGCGACATTATTGATGGCTGGTTTGCCGACCGCTTTGCCGAAGGCGCGACCACCAAAAACGTCAACACCATGGCGCCGTTTCTCACCCTGGCTTACCGCTACGAAGAGACGGGCAACCCCGCGTATCTGCCCTGGCTCGATAGCTGGGCGGAGTGGGCGATGAACGAAATGCCGCGCACTGAGTCTGGCGGCATGCAGCACATCACCCTGGCGGAAGAGAATCATCAGCAGATGTGGGACGACACGCTGATGATGACGGTTCTGCCGCTGGCGAAAATCGGCAAGTTGCTTAATCGTCCGCAATACGTAGAGGAGGCGGTATATCAGTTTCTGCTGCACGTGCAGAATCTGATGGACCGTGAGACCGGCCTGTGGTTTCACGGCTGGAGCTACGAGGGGCGGCATAATTTCGCCCACGCTCGCTGGGCCCGCGGCAATAGCTGGCTGACTATCGTTATTCCGGATTTCCTGGAGCTGGTGGATTTACCCGAGAACAGCGCGGTACGGCGTTATCTGGTGCAGGTGCTGAATGCGCAGATTGCGGCGCTGGCCCGCTGTCAGGACGATAGCGGCCTGTGGCATACGCTGCTTGACGATCCTGACTCCTATCTGGAAGCGTCGGCGACCGCCGGTTTTGCTTATGGGATCCTCAAAGCGGTGCGCAAGCGCTACGTGAGCCAGGCGTATGCGGAGGTTGCGGAAAAAGCGATTCGCGGCATCGTGCAGAATATCTCAGCGCAAGGGGAGCTGCTGCAAACGTCGTTCGGTACCGGCATGGGTTCGGATCTGGATTTTTATCGCGACATTCCGCTGACGTCGATGCCGTATGGCCAGGCGATGGCGATCCTGTGCCTGACGGAGTATCTGCGGAAGTATTTCTGAGAAGGGCGGAATTTCCCCGGTGGCGCTTACGCTTACCGGGGCTACAATGGTGCAGCAGGTCTGATGAGCGTGGCGCCATCAGGCGTTATAAAACAAACCCGGCGAAAGCCGGGTTTGTTTTTACATCCGTTCTACGGTTTCGATACCCAGGGTATCCAGACCCAGCTTCAGCGTTTTCGCCGTCAGCAGCGCCAGCTTCAGGCGGCTGTTGCGCGTCTCTTCGCTTTCGGCGCTCAGGATCGGGCAGTGCTCGTAGAAGCCGGAGAACAGACCCGCCAGATCGTACAGGTAAGAACACATCACGTGCGGCGTGCCTTCACGCGCGACGACCGTCAGGGTTTCTTCAAACTGCAGCAGACGGGCCGCCAGTTGGGCTTCGCGCTCTTCGGTGATGACCACCGGCGCCGCCGCCAGCGCGCTTTCATCGATATCCGCTTTGCGGAACACGGAGAGCACGCGGGTATAGGCATACTGCATATAAGGCGCGGTATTGCCCTCAAAGGCCAGCATGTTGTCCCAGTCAAAGATGTAGTCGGTGGTGCGGTTTTTAGACAAGTCGGCATATTTCACCGCGCCGATCCCGACCGCGTTCGCCAGTTTTTCCAGCTCATCGGCGGGCATCTCCGGGTTTTTCTCCGCCACCAGACGGCGTGCGCGCTCCAGCGCTTCGTCCAGCAGGTCGGCGAGCTTCACGGTACCGCCGGCGCGGGTTTTAAACGGTTTGCCATCTTTGCCGAGCATCATGCCGAACATGTGGTGCTCCAGCGGGACGGAATCCGGCACGTAGCCGGCTTTACGCACGATGGTCCACGCCTGCATCAGGTGCTGGTGCTGGCGAGAGTCGATGTAGTAAAGCACGCGGTCAGCATGCAAATTTTCGTAGCGGTATTTTGCGCAGGCGATATCGGTGGTGGTGTAGAGATAGCCGCCATCCTTCTTCTGGATGATAACGCCCATCGGTTCGCCTTCCTTGTTTTTGTACTCATCAAGGAACACTACGGTCGCGCCTTCGCTTTCTACCGCCAGACCTTTGGCTTTCAGATCGGCAACGATACCCGGCAGCATCGGGTTATAGAGGCTTTCACCCATCACGTCGTCGCGGGTCAGGGTAACGTTGAGGCGGTTATAGGTTAACTGGTTTTGCGACATGGTGATGTCGACCAGCTTGCGCCACATTTCGCGGAAGTACTCGTCGCCGCCCTGCAGCTTAACGACATAGCTGCGCGCTCGCTCGGCGAAGGCTTCGTCTTCATCGTAGTGTTTTTTCGCTTCGCGATAGAAACCTTCGAGGTCGGCCAGCGCCATTTCACCGGCGTTTTCCTGCTGCTGTTTTTCCAGGTACGCGATGAGCATGCCGAACTGGGTGCCCCAGTCGCCCACGTGGTTAGCGCGGATCACTTTATGGCCGAGAAACTCCAGCGTACGCACCGCGGCGTCGCCAATAATGGTGGAACGCAGATGGCCTACGTGCATCTCTTTCGCCACGTTCGGCGCGGAGTAATCGACGACCACCGTCTGCGCCTGCGGCTGAGCCACGCCCAGACGTTCCGATTTCAGCGCGCTGCTGACGTTTTCCGCGAGGAAGGCCGGATCGAGGAAAATATTAATAAAGCCAGGGCCGGCGATCTCTACCTTATTGGCAATCCCGCTCAGATCGAGATGAGACAGTACCTGCTCTGCAAGTTGTCGCGGCGCCATGCCCAGTTTTTTGGCAACGGCCATCACGCCGTTGGCCTGATAGTCGCCGAACTGGACTTTTGCTGACTGGCGGACCTGAGGTTCGCAATCGGCAGACGCGCCTGCCGCGATCAGGGCCTGACTGACTTTTTCTGAGAGAAGAGCCTGAATATTCACCGAAACACCTTACGTTAACACGCCGTCACCCTGATGGGGCGGCGCGGGAATGTGGACAAATTAGGGCAGGAGTATACTGCATTTGCACCCACGCGTCAGCACCGCGCGGAGGTTGCTGAGCCTCGCGCTCAACGAATAACCGTTCGCGGGACGCTGCCGGCGATTGCCGGTTGGTCGGTCGCGGAAAACGCGATAGATTAGCGCTTTTTAGCGAGTACCGAGGCTTACGATGGCGAACTGGCAGCAGATAGATGAACTGAACGATATTTCCGCGGACCTGCCGCGCTTTACCGAGGCGCTGAACGCGCTTGCTCACCGGCTCGGTCTCGATATTACGCCCCATGACGCCGACCATATTTCCCTGCGCTGTCACCAGAACGCTACGGCGGAGCGCTGGCGTCGCGGCTTTGAACAATGCGCTACTCTGCTGTCGGAAAATGTCATTAACGGTCGACCCATCTGCCTGTTCAGGCTGGATGAGCCGGTGGTCGTGGCGCACTGGCGTTTTAGCATCGTTGAACTGCCGTGGCCGGGCGAAAAGCGCTATCCGCATGAAGGCTGGGAGCATATTGAAATCGTTCTGCCGGGCGATCCTGAAACGCTCAATACCCGCGCGCTGGCGCTGCTTTCCGATGAAGGGCTGGGCCAGCCGGGCATTTTTGTGAAGACCAGCGCGCCGAAAGGAGAGCGTGAGCGTTTACCGAATCCGACCCTGGCGGTAACGGATGGCAAAGTGACGATCAAATTTCACCCGTGGTCGATTGAGCAAATTGTCGCCAGCGAACACGCTGAACGATAACAGTGTGAAGCGACGCGGCGTCTGCCGGAAGAAATCGTGACATTCTGTAGTGCTTGCCCTATCGACGGAGAGAAGAATGACCTTACTGGAAGTCTGTTGTTACAGCATGGAGTGCGCGCTGGAGGCCCAGCGCCGGGGCGCCGATCGTATCGAGCTATGCGCCGCGCCGCAGGAGGGAGGGCTGACGCCTTCGCTGGGGGTACTGAAATCGGTGCGTGAAGCGGTGACCATTCCCGTTCATCCAATTATTCGCCCGCGCGGCGGTGATTTTTGCTATACCGCCGGCGAATTTGCCGCGATGCTTGATGATGTGGCCGCGGTGAAGGATCTCGGTTTTCCCGGCATGGTGATCGGCGTTCTGGACGCCGACGGTCGGGTGGATAGGGCGCGAATGAAAAAAATAATGGCGGCGGCGGGAACCCTGGCCGTCACCTTTCATCGGGCCTTTGATATGTGCGCCGACCCGCGCCAGGCCAGCGCTGAGCTGGCTGAACTCGGCGTTCAGCGTATCCTGACTTCGGGCCAGCAGTCTTCAGCCGAAAAAGGAATTTCATTAATCAGGGAACTTATTTCCCAAAGCGATACTCCTATTATTATGGCCGGTGCAGGCGTCCGCGCCGCCAACCTGCCGCTATTTTTGCAGGCAGGGGTAAAAGAGGTGCATACCTCGGCAGGCCAGTGGTTACCGTCCCCGATGCGCTTTCGCAATCCAGGACTGTCGATGTCTACGGATGCCGAAGCAGATGAATACTTACGCTACGCCGTCAATGGCGAAGCGGTAGCGGAAATGAAGAAGATTATTTCCGCACAGAGAGATTAAAACCCTAAATAATTCGAGTTGCGAGAAGGCGGCGACGCAGGGGATCCACAGGAACTTACTCAAGTAAGTGACTGGGGTGAGTGAGGAAAGCCAACGCACATGCAACTTGAAGTATGACGGGGATAAACCGTTTTTTGCTGCACATCATGTCGCCCAATATGATGATTGCCCGTACCAGGCCCCTGCCCATTAAACAGGGGCCTTTTTTTATCCTGAAAACGCGTTAGCCAGGCTGCTTGTCGGCCCGCTTTTTCGCCGCCAGCGACTGTTCTGTTTCCGGTTTGGTGGCAATAAGCACCGCGCGCAGCGGGGCAGGGTAGCCTTCGCGGGTTTTGCTGCTGTCCTGCGGATCGAGGAAGTCGGCCAGAGACTCGGTGGTCATCCACTCGGTGCGGCGCTGCTCTTCGGTGGACGTCACGCACGCGTCGACGATGCGTACATCGATAAATCCGCATTTCTCCAGCCACTGCTTTAGCGCGGCGGCAGAAGGGATAAAGTAGACGTTGCGCATCTGCGCATAGCGATCGCCCGGCACCAGCACGGTATTTTCGTCGCCCTCGACGACCAGCGTCTCCAGCACCAGCTCGCCGCCGGGAACCAGCTGATCTTTGAGCTGCCACAGGTGATCGAGCGGGGAGCGGCGGTGGTACAGCACGCCCATCGAAAAGACGGTATCAAAGGCGTTCAGCGCCGGAAGCTGCTCAATGCCCAGCGGCAGCAGATGCGCGCGCTGATCGTTGCCCAACAGTTTTCGCACCGCTTCAAACTGGCAAAGGAACAGCTGGGTGGGATCGATGCCCACCGCCAGACGAGCCCCGGCGCCAATCATCCGCCACATGTGGTATCCGCTGCCGCAGCCGACATCAAGGATGGTACGTCCGGTGAGGTCGGAAAGGTGCGGCAGTACGCGTTCCCACTTCCAGTCGGAACGCCATTCGGTGTCGATATTCACGCCGTAAAGCGACCAGGGCCCTTTACGCCACGGCATCAGATTCTTCAGCAGGTTTTCAATCCGCAGACGCTGACCGTCGCCCAGCGGCGTTTCGCTCTCCGCGGTAACGCTATGCAGCAGATCCAGTCGGTAGGGCGAAAACTCGGGCAGAAACTCGACGGCCCGCTCCCATTCCCGGTATTTCCCGTGCAGCGCGTCACGCTGCCAGGCCGCCACCTGGGCGGGCAGCGTCTCCAGCCAGTGCGACAGCGGGCTTTTGGCAATCAACTGATAAAAGTTGCTGAAATCAATCATGCCTGGTCCCCGGATTTTACGGCGATTAACGATCCGAAGTTAAAGCACTGGAACCACAGTTCGGCATGTTCGAAACCGGCCTTGCGCAGGCGCGCTTTGTGGGTTTCGACGGAATCGGTGAGCATCACGTTTTCCAGCATGCTGCGCTTTTGGCTGATTTCCAGCTCGCTATAGCCGTTGGCGCGTTTGAAATCATGATGCATGTTGAACAGCAGTTCGCCGACGTTGTCATCTTCGAAGCTGAATTTTTCCGACAGCACCAGCGCGCCGCCCGGATTGAGCCCCTGATAGACCTTATCAAGAATGGCCTGGCGTTCGCCCGGTTCGAGAAACTGGATGGTGAAGTTCAGCACCACCATCGAGGCGTTTTCTATCGTGACGTGGCGAATATCGCCTTCAATCACTTCGACCGGCGTCGGCGCCTTATAGGCGTCAATATGGCGACGGCAGCGTTCGACCATGGCCGGCGAATTATCAACGGCGATGATTTTGCAGCCGGCATGCGCAATATTGCGGCGCACGGACAGCGTGGCTGCGCCAAGCGAGCAGCCGAGATCGTAAACCTGGGTATCCGGCTGAACGAAACGTTCCGCCAGCATGCCGATCATGGAAATGATATTGGAATAGCCGGGAACAGAGCGCTGGATCATATCCGGGAAGACTTCAGCAACCCGTTCATCAAAGGTCCAGTCGCCGAGGCTGGCAATCGGCGCGGAAAAAAGCGTATCGCGGTGAGACATAACGTTAAACCCGAAAAATCGAAAACGGCGTATTGTGCGCTAACGGACGGAGAAAACCAACTCCCAGGGCATATACCAGAAGTTCGCCAGCACCATCAGCAACAACGAACACCACGTCGCGCTCATGCCGGAACGACGCCAGCGGTAAAGACGATGATGAAAGCCATAGGAGTGCATCAGGCGCCCGGCGATCAGTAAAATACCGCAGACGTGGACCATCCAGGTCTGCGCGCCGTTCATTTCCATAAACAGCAGCAGAATCAGGCCAATGGGAATATATTCCACCGCGTTCCCGTGCACGCGTATAGCAACCTGCAGTTCGCTAAAACCGCCGTCGCCGTAGCCAACGCGATATTGCGTCCTCAGTCGTACAACGTCCCAGGAAAACTTAATAAGCAATAACGCACCTAAAACCGCATACAGCGCGCTGACCATACTCAAAACTCCCTTTTATCGCTTCCGGTGGCTCAATTGAGGATAGCAGGATATCAGAAAAGAGAGGTTTGCTGCGGAATTGAAGGTGCCGCCCCTATTTCCGGTAGGGCGGCGCGCAGATCGCTCCACAGGGTGTCGACCAGTTCCGGCGCCTGGGCGATATCCGGGGTATGGAGGAACAGGTACGGCGTGGTTGTCTGCGCCCATTTTGGCAGCGTACGTAACCACACGCTAAACAGCTCACGATTTTGCGCCATGTCATCGCTGCCGATAAAACGCACCATCGGATGGTGGGCCGTCACCAGCGCATGGACGGGGACTTTTGGCTTCTTTCTTTGCGCGTCGAGCATCGCCGGGCTGCGGGCGACGGCGCTATGAACCGGACGGCTATCCAGGATCACGCGGTTGACGTTTCGCTGATGCAGCCCGCGATTGAGCTGCTGTTCCGCTTCCTCTTTGGCGAAAAACTCCGGATGCCTTACCTCAACGCCGTAGCTAAATTCGCGCGGCAGGCTGTCGAGGAACTGCCAGAGCGCGGGAAGATCCCGAGGGCCGAACGTGGCCGGCAGCTGCAGCCAGTATTGGCCAATGCGCGATGACAGCGGCGCCAGGCGGGTGAAAAACTCGTGGCTTAAGTCGTCGCAGTTGCGCAGCGATGCCTGGTGCGAAATGGTGGCCGGAAACTTGAAGCAAAAGCGAAAATCATCGTGGGTTTGTTCATACCAGCGGCTGACAATCTCAGCTTTTGGTAAAGCGTACAGGGTCGTGTTGCCCTCCACGCAGTTAAAATGGCGGGCATACTCTTCAAGGCTGGTGATACCCAGGCGCACCCACTTGGGGTGCGCCCATTGGGGAAGCCCAATATAGATCATAACGCGGCAAGTACCTCCTCGGTACTGCGCACGCGGGCAATACGCGGGAAGATGTGCGTCATGCTGCCCTGATGCTGTTCAGCCGTTGCTGCGCTGCAGGCGTCTTCAACGAGAATCAGATTGAAGCCCAGCTCCCAGGCGTTGCGCGCCGTCGATTCGACGCCGATATTGGTTGAGATACCGCACAGGATAATCGTATCGATACCGCGACGGCGAAGCTGCAGCTCCAGGTCGGTGCCGTAAAAGGCTCCCCACTGGCGTTTGGTGACTTCGATGTCGCTCTCCTGTTTTCCCAGCGCCAGCGGATAGAACCACCAGTTTTCCGGTAGCGTATGGGCGCCTGCCTGGGCATCGACCGGCTGCTTCAGCGCTTCGGCGAAATCCGCCGACCAGCCAACGCGAACCATGACCACCGGGGAACCCTGCTGGCGGCACTTTTTGGCCAGACTCGCGGCGCGCTCAACCACGTCGTCAGCCCGATGCGGGCCGCCGGCAAACGGTAAAATGCCTTCCTGCAGGTCTATAACCACCAGCGCGGTTTTTTTTGCATTGAGTTCTAACATGATATCCCCGTATCTTCTTCTGTTGTCAGGTCGCTACAATACCGTTGCCGATCTCGCCCGAGGGTAACAAATTTTGTTAATTTTTGTGAGTACAAGCAATAAGCGCGCAGCAAAGCAACGCTGCGCGCTGCGCCGGGCTTATCGTGCGCCATAATTTCCAGTATAATAGCCGCCTTTTTTCATTCAGTTGTGACATCAGCTAAAGCTGCGACCTCGTCGCCTGCAAGACAGGCAACAATCCGCCTGCGGCTAAGTTAAGGGATATCTCATGCGTACAGAATATTGCGGGCAGCTTCGTCTGTCCCACGTAGGGCAGCAAGTGACTCTGTGTGGTTGGGTCAACCGTCGTCGTGATCTCGGTAGCCTTATCTTTATCGATATGCGTGACCGCGAAGGCATCGTACAGGTGTTTTTCGATCCGGATCGTGCCGACGCATTAAAGCTGGCCTCTGAACTGCGTAATGAGTTCTGCATCCAGGTCACCGGTACCGTGCGCGCGCGTGACGAAAAAAACATCAATAGCGATATGGCCACCGGCGCCATCGAAGTGCTGGCATCGGATCTGACGATTATCAACCGCGCTGAAGCGCTGCCGCTGGACTCCAACCACGTCAATACCGAAGAAGCGCGTCTGAAATATCGCTACCTGGACCTGCGTCGTCCGGAAATGGCGCAGCGCCTGAAGACCCGTGCGAAAATCACCAGCCTGGTGCGCCGCTTTATGGATGACCACGGTTTCCTCGACATCGAAACGCCGATGCTGACCAAAGCCACGCCGGAAGGCGCGCGCGACTACCTGGTCCCATCCCGCGTGCATAAAGGGAAATTCTACGCGCTGCCGCAGTCTCCACAGCTGTTCAAGCAGCTGCTGATGATGTCCGGTTTTGACCGCTACTATCAGATCGTTAAATGCTTCCGCGACGAAGACCTGCGTGCCGACCGTCAGCCGGAATTTACCCAGATCGATGTGGAAACCTCCTTCATGACCGCCGGGCAGGTGCGCGAAGTCATGGAAGCGCTGGTGCGCAACCTGTGGCAGGAAGTGAAGGGCGTGGATCTGGGCGATTTCCCGATCATGACCTTCGCCGAAGCCGAGCGCCGCTACGGTTCTGACAAACCAGACCTGCGTAACCCGATGGAGCTGGTGGACGTCGCCGATCTGGTGAAAGCGGTGGAATTCGCCGTCTTCGCCGGCCCGGCTAACGACGCCAAAGGGCGCGTTGCCGCGCTGCGCGTACCGGGCGGCGCTGCGCTGACCCGTAAGCAAATCGACGAATACGGTAAGTTTGTCCAGATCTACGGCGCGAAAGGGCTGGCCTATATTAAAGTAACCGAGCGGGCGAAAGGCCTTGAAGGCATCAACAGCCCGGTGGCTAAATTCCTTAACGCCGACATCGTTGAAGCGATCCTTGAGCGCACCGGCGCGCAGGATGGCGATATGATCTTCTTCGGCGCGGATAACAAAAAAGTGGTCGCCGACGCGCTGGGCGCGCTGCGTCTGAAGCTGGGCAAAGACCTGAACCTGACCGACGAAGACAAATGGGCGCCGCTGTGGGTTATCGACTTCCCGATGTTTGAAGACGACGGCGAAGGCGGCCTGACCGCGATGCACCATCCGTTCACCTCGCCGAAAGACATGTCCGCCGCAGAGCTGAAAGCCGCGCCGGAAGACGCGGTGGCCAACGCCTACGATATGGTCATCAACGGCTATGAAGTGGGCGGCGGTTCCGTGCGTATTCACAGCGGTGAGATGCAGCAGACCGTGTTCGGCATCCTGGGCATTAACGAGCAGGAGCAGCGCGAGAAGTTTGGCTTCCTGCTGGACGCGCTGAAATACGGCACCCCGCCGCACGCGGGCCTGGCTTTTGGCCTCGACCGTTTGACCATGCTGCTGACCGGTACCGATAATATCCGTGACGTTATCGCCTTCCCGAAAACGACCGCAGCCGCTTGCCTGATGACCGAAGCGCCAAGCTTCGCTAACCCGGCATCGCTGAGCGAACTCGGTATTCAGGTGGTGGCGAAAGAGGCAAAAGAGTCTCTGGAGAATAAGTAAGATGTCATTCAAGCTCCCCGTTTCCGTACTGGTGGTGATTTACGCCGAAGATACGAAGCGGGTGCTGATGTTGCAGCGGCGCGACGATCCCGCGTTCTGGCAGTCGGTTACCGGCAGCCTGGAAGAGGGAGAAACCGCGCCGCAGGCTGCCGCGCGTGAAGTTATGGAAGAGGTCGCCATCGATGTTGCCTGCGAGCAGCTGGCTTTGGTTGATTGTCAGCGTACGGTAGAATTCGAGATATTTTCTCATTTACGTCATCGCTATGCGCCGGGCGTTGAGCGCAATACGGAGTTTTGGTTCCGTCTCGCGCTCCCCCATGAACGCCAGATTGTCTTTACGGAACATCTGGACTATCGCTGGGTTGACGCGGCGGAAGCCGCCACGTTGACCAAGTCCTGGAGCAACCGGCAGGCGATTGAAGAATTTGTAATTAACGCCGCCTGAAAGGGCGCGCTTTTTTTGGAGAGTTTTTTATGGCAGGTCATAGTAAATGGGCCAACACCAAGCACCGCAAAGCGGCACAGGATGCCAAGCGCGGTAAGATCTTTACGAAAATTATTCGCGAGCTGGTCACCGCCGCGCGTCTGGGCGGCGGCGATGCGGGTTCTAACCCGCGTCTGCGCGCGGCAATCGACAAAGCGCTGAGCAACAACATGACCCGCGACACCCTGAACCGCGCTATCGCGCGCGGCGTCGGCGGCGATGATGATGCGAACATGGAAACCATCATCTATGAAGGTTACGGTCCTGGCGGCACGGCGGTAATGGTTGAATGTCTGTCCGACAACCGCAACCGTACCGTGGCGGAAGTACGTCATGCCTTCACCAAAACCGGCGGTAACCTGGGGACCGACGGTTCCGTTTCCTACCTGTTCAGCAAAAAAGGCGTTATCTCCTTCGAGAAAGGCGACGAAGATGCGATCATGGAAGCGGCGCTGGAAGCGGGCGCGGAAGACGTTGTGACCTATGACGACGGCGCGATTGACGTTTATACCGCCTGGGAAGAGATGGGCGCGGTACGCGATGCGCTGGAAGCCGCCGGCCTGAAAGCGGACGCCGCTGAAGTCTCGATGATCCCGTCAACCAAAGCGGATATGGACGCGGAAACTGCGCCGAAACTGCTGCGACTGATCGATATGCTGGAAGATTGCGACGACGTGCAGGAAGTTTATCACAACGGCGAGATCTCTGATGAGGTCGCCGCAACCCTGTGATACCCGTGATCTTTCAGTCCATAGCGGTGTTGGCTCTCCTCGCTTACCCCGGTCACGCAGTGAATCTACGCTCCCGGGGATGCGCTGCGTGGCCGCCTGGCTGTGAACTGAAATCTTTAGGGTCTCACGGGTTAGTTATGACCGGAGGCGCGTGATGGCCATTATTCTCGGCATTGACCCGGGGTCACGCGTCACTGGTTATGGCGTCATCCGCCAGGTTGGACGCCAGCTTAGCTACCTGGGCAGCGGCTGTATTCGCACGAAAGTGGATGATTTACCGTCTCGCCTGAAGCTTATCTATGCGGGCGTGACGGAAATTATCACCCAGTTCCAGCCGGACTATTTCGCCATCGAACAAGTGTTTATGGCAAAGAACGCCGACTCGGCGCTGAAGCTTGGCCAGGCGCGCGGCGTGGCGATTGTCGCGGCGACGAATCAGGACCTGCCGGTCTTTGAGTACGCCGCCAGGCAGGTAAAGCAGACCGTTGTCGGCATCGGCAGCGCGGAAAAGAGCCAGGTGCAGCACATGGTGCGCACGTTGCTTAAGCTGCCGGCTAACCCGCAGGCGGATGCGGCGGATGCTTTAGCCATCGCCATCACCCATTGCCACGTCAGCCAGAACGCGGCTCAGATCGGCGAAAGCCGCCTGAACCTGGCGCGCGGACGCTTACGATAACCTGAAATCAGGCTGGATATCTATCCAGCCTTTTTTTATGATACCGCATTAGACTTTCGGCCCTTAATCCAGGAGCTCCATGTGATAGGCAGACTCAGAGGCATCATTCTCGAAAAACAACCCCCGCTGGTTTTACTTGAAACGGGAGGCGTAGGCTATGAGGTTCATCTGCCGATGACCTGCTTCTATGAGCTGCCGGACGTGGGTAAAGAGGCGATCATTTTCACCCACTTTATCGTTCGTGAAGATGCACAGCTGCTGTATGGCTTTAACAACAAGCAGGAGCGCACGCTGTTTAAAGAGCTGATTAAAACCAACGGCGTCGGTCCGAAGCTGGCGCTGGCGATCCTTTCCGGCATGTCGGCGCAGCAGTTTGTCAATGCCGTTGAGCGCGAGGAGCTGGCGGCGCTGGTGAAGCTGCCGGGTATCGGCAAGAAAACCGCGGAACGTCTGATTGTCGAAATGAAAGACCGCTTCAAAGGACTGCACGGCGATCTGTTTACGCCGGCAGCCGATCTGGTCCTGACGTCGCCGGCCGGCCCGTCTGACGATGATGCTGAACAGGAAGCGGTTGCCGCGCTGGTGGCGCTGGGCTATAAACCTCAGGAGGCCAGCCGGATGGTCAGCAAAATCGTACGCCCGGATGCCAACAGTGAAACGCTAATTCGCGAAGCGCTCCGCGCCGCGTTGTGAGGTAAGGGATGATTGAAGCAGACAGGCTGGTATCGGCGGACAGCAGCGGTTTTGAAGAGGCGGCCGATCGCGCAATTCGTCCTAAATTGCTGCAAGAGTACGTGGGCCAGCCGCACGTCCGTTCGCAAATGGAGATCTTTATCCAGGCGGCGAAGCTGCGCGGCGACGCGCTCGATCACCTGCTGATTTTTGGCCCGCCGGGGCTGGGGAAAACCACCCTGGCAAACATCGTCGCTAACGAGATGGGCGTTAACCTGCGCACCACCTCCGGCCCGGTGCTTGAGAAGGCGGGCGATCTGGCGGCGATGCTGACCAATCTTGAGCCCCACGACGTTCTGTTTATCGACGAGATCCACCGCCTGTCGCCGGTGGTCGAAGAAGTCCTGTATCCGGCAATGGAAGATTATCAGCTGGATATCATGATTGGCGAAGGGCCCGCGGCGCGTTCGATAAAAATCGATCTGCCGCCGTTTACCCTGATTGGCGCGACGACTCGCGCCGGCTCGCTGACATCACCGCTGCGCGACCGTTTTGGCATCGTTCAGCGCCTGGAGTTCTACCAGATCCCGGACCTGCAGCATATTGTCAGCCGCAGCGCCCGCTATATGGGACTGGAGATGAGCGAAGAGGGGGCTCTGGAGGTCGCGCGCCGCGCGCGCGGTACGCCGCGAATCGCCAACCGCCTGCTGCGCAGGGTGCGTGACTTTGCCGAGGTTCGCTACGACGGGCGTATCTCTGAGGAGATTGCCGCTCAGGCGCTGGATATGCTCAACGTGGATGCGGAAGGCTTTGATTATATGGACCGTAAGCTGCTGCTGGCGGTCATCGATAAATTCTTTGGCGGGCCGGTCGGCCTGGATAACCTGGCGGCGGCCATCGGTGAAGAGCGGGAAACCATTGAAGACGTGCTGGAGCCGTATCTGATCCAGCAGGGCTTTTTACAGCGTACGCCGCGCGGGCGAATGGCGACGGTACGGGCCTGGACCCACTTCGGCATTACGCCGCCGGAAATGCCGTAATCGTTGTCCGGCTATAAAACGGCAGACTGCAGAGGCCAGTAGCCCGGCTAAGCGGAGCGCAAGCCGGGGAAATAGCTGAAGCGGTATTGCGGTTTGATGTCCCGGCTTGCGGCGTGAACGCCTTAGCCGGGCTACAACGTCCGCAGACGGCCATGAGCCCATAGCCGTCTGCCGAGTTTTGATGACGGCTGACGCGGGCGCATAAGCGTCAGGCGGCCGGTTTCTTGCTCATGCTGAAAATAAACAGCAGCGCGGCGCACAGCACCACGGAAGGCCCCGCCGGCGTGTCGTAGAACGCCGAGAAGGTCAATCCTCCGGTAACCGCAATCATTCCCACGCCAACCGCCACTCCCGCCATTTGCTCCGGCGTACGGGCAAAGCGGCGGGCCGTTGCGGCGGGAATAATCAACAGCGACGTGATAATCAGCGCCCCGACGAACTTCATCGCCACGCCGATGGTCAGCGCGGTCACCAGCATCAATAGCAGCTTGACCCGCTGAAGCTTAACTCCATCAACAAACGCCAGGTCCGCGCTAATGGTCATCGACAGCAGGTTGCGCCATTGCCAGAGCAGGATCGCCAGCACGATAACCACACCAATCGCAATGGAGATCAAATCTTCCGGCGTCACCGCCAGCAGATCGCCGAACAGATAGGCCATCAGATCGACGCGCACGTTTGACATCAGGCTGACCACCACCAGGCCCAGCGACAGCGCGCTGTGCGCCATGATGCCGAGTAGCGTGTCTACCGCCAGGTGGGGGCGTTTCTCCAGCCACACCAGGCCGCCCGCCAGCAGCAGCGTCACCGCGATGACCGCATAGAACGGATTGACGTTGAGCAGTAAACCAAAAGCCACGCCGAGCAGAGAGGCGTGGGCCAGGGTATCACCGAAGTAGGACATCCGGCGCCAGACGACGAACGATCCCAGCGGACCCGCCGCACAGGCGAGCATCATTCCGGCCAGCCAGCCGGGGAGCAGTAATTCAATCATTAACGGTCATTTCCCCGACGCAGTACAATCCGCCCCTGCAGGTCGTGGCGGTGGTTATGATGATGGCGATAGATCCCTAGCTGTTCCGCGCCGCGCTGGCCGAACATCGAGATAAATTCCGGGTGCATAGAGACCACTTCCGGCGCGCCGGAGCAGCAAATATGCTGATTCAGGCACAGCACTTCGTCGGTTTTGGCCATCACCAGATGCAGGTCATGAGAAACCATCAGTACGGCGCAATCAAGCTCCTGGCGCAGCTGGTTAATCAGATCGTAAAGCGCCACCTGGCCGTTGACGTCAACGCCCTGCGTCGGCTCGTCGAGCACCAGCAGCTGCGGCTGATTGAGCAGCGCCCGCGCCAGCAGTACCCGCTGGGTCTCTCCGCCGGAAAGCTTCTGCATAGGGGCGTCGATCAGATGCCCGGCCTGCACGCGCTTAAGCGCTGGCAGAATGTCGCGTTTGTGCGTTCCCGGACGTAAAAGCATAAAGCGGCTGACGGTCAGCGGCAGGGTAGCATCAAGGTGCAGCTTTTGCGGCACATAGCCGATCCGCAGATGCCCGTCGCGTTTGATAATCCCTTCCGAGGGTGCTACCAGCCCCAGAACCACTCTCACGAGGGTCGATTTACCGGCGCCGTTTGGCCCCAGTAAGGTTAAAATTTTGCCCGGCTTTAGCGTTAGCGAAATGTCAGACAGCACGCGCCTTTGGCCATAAACGACCGCGACGTTTTCCAGAGTTACAAGATTTGTCATATCAAATTAGAGGTTGCACAAGCCAGTGAATGTTATAATATCACATCTCTCTCATTCTATACGATGATTAGACGCATTATGTTACATAAAAATACGCTTCTTTGCGCTGGACTTAGCGCCGCTTTTTTGTTCGCCCATGCGCCGTTGGCCAGCGCCGCGGTTGTCACTTCCCTTAAGCCACTGGGTTTTATCGCTTCCGCTATCGCGGATGGGGTGACACAGACGCAGGTACTGCTGCCGGACGGGGCCTCGGAGCATGACTATTCGCTGCGGCCATCGGATGCAAAACGCTTACAGAACGCAGACTTAGTGGTCTGGATTGGTCCAGAGATGGAGGCGTTTATGGATAAGTCAACGCAAAGCATTGCGCCGAACAAAAAGGTGACGATTGCCGAGCTTGACGGCGTGAAACCGTTACTCATGAAAGGCACCGACGACGACGACGACCATCACGGTCATGACCATGGCGCCGGGGAAAATAGTGATGACGATCACCATCACGGCATCTA
This sequence comes from Klebsiella michiganensis, assembly GCF_015139575.1. GTDB lineage: Bacteria > Pseudomonadota > Gammaproteobacteria > Enterobacterales > Enterobacteriaceae > Klebsiella > Klebsiella michiganensis. The sequence continues at coordinate 2,194,590 of NZ_AP022547.1, forward strand.
TAACATGCATCTGTGGCTTTCCCCAGAGATAGCGCGCCTTTCGGCGGTTGCAATCCACGATAAATTATTGGAACTTATGCCGCAGAGTCGAGCCAAACTTGACGCCAACCTGAAGGATTTTGAGGCAAAATTAGCCGCAACCGACAAGCAGGTTGGGACCGAGCTGGCACCGCTGAAAGGGAAGGGATATTTCGTTTTTCATGACGCCTACGGCTACTTTGAAAAACATTACGGTTTGACCCCTCTGGGCCATTTTACTGTCAACCCTGAAATCCAGCCTGGTGCGCAGCGTTTACACGAAATCAGAACACAGCTGGTTGAGCAAAAAGCAACTTGCGTTTTTGCTGAGCCACAGTTCAGGCCAGCGGTCATCGAAGCTGTTGCCAGGGGAACGTCCGTGCGCATGGGAACCCTGGATCCACTTGGAATCGGAATTAAGCTGGGTAAAGATAGTTACCCGCAATTCCTGAGCCAGATGGCGAATCAGTATTCAAGCTGCCTGAAAGGAGAATAACGAGGAAGTGAATACGTGCAACAGATAGCCCGCGCTGTCACTCAGGCATTTAACAATCTGCCACGACCTCACCGCGTTATGCTGGGGTCGCTTAGCGTTCTTACATTAGCGGTCGCCGTCTGGCGGCCTTACATATACCACCATCCTGAATCCACCCCCATCACCAGAACCATCGAGCTGGAACAAAGCGAAATTCGTTCGCTGCTGCCAGAAGCTTCGGAACCCATCGATCAGGCGCCTCAGGAAGAAGAGGCTATCCCTCAGGACGAGCTGGATGACAAGGCGGATAGCGATTCCGGTGGCCACGAATATGTGGTCTCGACCGGCGATACGCTTAGCAGCATTCTTAATCAGTACGGCATTGATATGGGCGATATCGCCCGGCTCTCCTCGGTGGATAAAGAGCTGCGTAATCTGAAAATTGGTCAACAGCTCTCCTGGACCCTGACGGCGGACGGCGACCTGCAAAGCCTGACCTGGGAGATGTCGCGCCGCGAAACCCGCACCTACGATCGGGTTGCAAACGGTTTCAAAATGAGCAGCGAGCTGCAAAAAGGCGACTGGGTCAATAGCGTACTGAAAGGTACCGTAGGCGGCAGTTTCGTCGCCAGCGCTCGCGATGCCGGCCTGACCAGTACCGAAATCAGCGCGGTGATCAAAGCCATGCAGTGGCAGATGGACTTCCGTAAGCTGAAAAAAGGCGATGAATTCTCCGTGTTGATGTCGCGTGAAATGCTCGACGGTAAGCGCGAGCAAAGCCAGCTGCTTGGTGTGCGCCTGCGCTCGGAGGGTAAAGACTATTACGCGATCCGCGCTGAGGATGGCAAATTCTACGACCGCAACGGTACCGGCCTGGCGAAGGGGTTCCTGCGCTTCCCGACCGCACGTCAGTTCCGCGTCTCTTCGAACTTTAACCCGCGTCGTCTGAACCCGGTGACCGGCCGCGTCGCGCCGCATCGTGGCGTCGATTTTGCGATGCCGCAGGGCACGCCGGTGCTGTCGGTAGGGGATGGCGAAGTGGTGGTGGCTAAACGTAGCGGTGCGGCAGGTTATTACGTCGCCGTCCGTCATGGTCGCACCTATACCACCCGCTATATGCACCTGCGTAAGCTGCTGGTCAAACCCGGGCAGAAGGTGAAACGTGGCGATCGTATTGCGCTGTCGGGCAACACCGGGCGTTCTACCGGTCCGCATCTGCATTATGAAGTGTGGATCAACCAGCAGGCGGTCAACCCGCTAACGGCGAAACTGCCGCGTACGGAAGGGCTCAGCGGTTCCGACCGTACCGATTATCTGGCGCAGGCAAAACAGGTGATTCCGCAGCTGCGGTTTGACTAACCTTCCGTCAGTTAAAGCCGGTGCACGCTGTGCGCCGGCTTTTTCTTTTGTACGTTACTCAACGTATCGCTAAACTAACCCATTATCTTTATTGAGCGGAAATTCTGCGGATTGGGCATGGAAACGAAAAAAAATAATATTGAATTTATTCCAAAATTTGAAAAATCCTTTTTGCTACCGCGCTACTGGGGCGCGTGGTTAGGGGTTTTTGCCTTCGCCGGTATCGCTCTGACGCCGGCCTCTTTCCGCGATCCGATTCTCGGCAAAATGGGGCGCTTTGTGGGGCGCCTGGCAAAGAGTTCGCGCCGTCGGGCGCAGATTAACCTGCTGTACTGTTTCCCGGAAAAGAGTGAGCAGGAACGAGAAGCCATTATTGATGCAATGTATGCCTCCGCGCCGCAGGCGATGGTCATGATGGCGGAGTTAGGCCTGCGCGACCCGCAGCGCATTCTTTCTCGCGTCGACTGGCAGGGCAAAGAGATCATCGAGGAGATGCAGAGAAACAACGAGAAAGTGATCTTTCTGGTTCCCCATGCCTGGGGCGTGGATATTCCGGCGATGCTGATGGCTTCCGGCGGGCAAAAAATGGCGGCGATGTTCCATAATCAGGGCAATCCGGTATTTGATTACGTCTGGAATACCGTGCGCCGTCGTTTCGGTGGACGTATGCACGCGCGCAACGACGGGATCAAACCGTTTATTCAGTCGGTGCGTCAGGGGTACTGGGGCTACTATCTGCCGGATCAGGATCACGGCGCCGAGCACAGCGAGTTTGTTGATTTCTTTGCCACCTATAAAGCGACGCTCCCGGCGATCGGCCGTTTAATGAAAGTCTGCCGCGCCCGCGTCGTACCGCTGTTCCCGGTCTATGATGGTAAAACGCATCGTCTGACGGTGCTGGTGCGCCCGCCGATGGACGATCTGCTGGAAGCGGACGATAACACTATCGCCCGGCGGATGAACGAAGAGGTGGAAGTGTTCGTGAAGCCGCATACCGAGCAGTACACCTGGATCCTCAAGCTGCTGAAAACGCGCAAGCCGGGTGAAATCGAGCCCTACAAGCGTAAAGAGCTGTACCCCAGGAAGAAGCCGCATCAGGGGTGAAAATCGCAGCCAATGGCCTCACCGGGTTCATTGGCCGTATTGTTTGAGTAGCGCCAAATGATCGGCAACGAGCCGGTAACGATATTCCGGACGACCGGTGATGCCGTAATGGTTGGTGGTGTAGAGGATATTTATCTGCTCTAGCCAAATCAGATACTTGCGGCATGAGACCCGGGATATCTGCAGCGCCGCGGCCAGTTCATTGGTCGAAAAGTCACGTTCCTGCCAGGCGTCAATCCACTGGCACACCAGACGAAGCGTCTGCGGCGTAAGCCCTTTCGGCAAGCGGCGTGCGCTTTCCTGCTGCTGAACCCCGCTGCGCAGCAGGCTGTCCACATCGGCCTGGGCGTAGCTGGATTTCGCATTCTTCAGATCGCGCTTTTTACGCCATGACAACAGCGCCTCCTCAAAGCGCGGAAACTGAAACGGTTTAATCAGGTAATCGACCACGCCATAATGCAGCGCCGTCTGAACCGTGCACCTATCGGCAGCAGAGGTAATCATAATGACATCAATATTTCGCGCATCGGCGCGTAGCGCGGGCAGCAGATCCAACCCGTTCTCTTGCTGCATGTAGACATCCAGCAGCACCAGATCGACCTGCGCCAAATGGCTGAGCATCTCCCTGGCTTCGCGGACCGTGGGGGCCACGCCGCAGCAGTGGAAATCCGCCACCCGGCTGAGAAACAGCCGGTTCAGCTCGGCCACCATGGAATCATCATCGACAATCAGCACATTAATCATGCGGGGTTTCCCGGTGCGGCGGGAAGCCGGCGCGCTTCCCGTAATATGTGTCTGGGATGGCGATCAAAATGGCGATCGTTTATACGCGGTGTAGCGCGCTCGCCAGAACATTTTATCGATATTCGCGGCCAGCTGAGCCTCGTCAATCTGCGGCGCGACGCCATCCTGCTGAGCCGCGCGTGCGACCTCTGCGGCAATTGCCCGGGAAATCATCTCAATCTCGTCGACCGGCGGCAGTAATCCGCCGGCGTCGCGGGTGGCCAAAGGCGAGTGGGCGGCCAGGGTTTTACTGCAGGCGATAAGCATCCCTTCGGTCACGCGCGCCGCTTTGCTGGCCAGAATCCCCAGCCCCAGACCGGGGAAAACATAGGCATTGTTGCACTGTGCGATATCGTAGGTCTTACCGTCATAGAATACGGGCGCGAACGGGCTGCCGGTGGCAATTAGCGCATTCCCCCGGGTCCATTCCAGCAGATCCTTCGGCTGGGCTTCGGCGCGGGAGGTCGGGTTGGACAGCGGCATAATAATCGGACGCGGGCAGTGCCGGTGCATCTCTTTGATAATCTCTTCGCTGAACAGTCCCGGCTGGCCGGATACGCCAATCAGTACGGTGGGATGGACGTTGCGTACAACATCCATCAGCGACAGGTGGGCCGCACTGGTATCCCAGCGGGTAAGATTTTTCCGCGGCGTGACGTGGCCCTGCTGGAAGTCCAGCAAATCCGGCATCTCATCGGTCAACAGGCCAGGGCGGTCGACCATAAAGATGCGATTGCGCGCTTCCTGCTCTGAGAGCCCGTCATCAACCATCAGCGCAATGATTTTTTCCGCTATCCCGCATCCGGCTGATCCGCTGCCGAGAAACACCACGCGCTGATCGCGGATCCGCGTACCGGCAGCAGCGGCGGCAGCGATCAGCGTACCTGAGGTCACGGCTGCCGTGCCCTGAATATCATCGTTGAAACAGCACAGCTGGTGACGATAGCGGTTAAGAAGCCGGGTGGCGTTTTTTTGCGCAAAATCTTCGAACTGTAGTAGCACATTGGGCCAGCGCTGCGTGATGGCATGGACAAACATGTCCATAAATTCCATGTACTGCTCGTCGCTTATACGCGGATGACGCCAGCCCATATACAGCGGGTCCTCAAGATGCTGGGCGTTGTTGGTGCCCACGTCCAGCATAATGGGGAGCGTTGATGCCGGGTGTATACCCCCGCAGGCTGTATATAACGAGAGTTTACCAATCGGGATCCCCATGCCGCCAATCCCCTGGTCGCCGAGGCCAAGAATGCGCTCGCCGTCGGTCACCACAATAACGTTGATATCATTGCGGGAAAAGCCCTGCAGCATCTCATCAATGTTGTGACGGTTAGGCCATGAAATAAACAGACCGCGTCCCCGGCGATAAATTTCAGAGAAGTGTTCACATGCTTCACCTACCGTTGGGGTATAGATGATCGGCAGCGTTTCTTTCATATGGCTGCGCAGCAGATTATAGAATAGGGTCTCGTTAGTATCCTGAATATTTCGCAGGTAGATATGGCGCGAAATATCCCGTTTAAACTGGCAAAACTGCCCCCACGCGCGCGCGGTTTGCTCTTCAATCGTTTCGACATTATGCGGCAGCAGACCCTGAAGATTAAACGCGGTCCGTTCACCTTCAGTAAACGCGAGACCTTTATTTAATAACGGGTTTTCCAGCAGCACGGCGCCGTTATAGGGCGTATATAAGGTTTCTGTGGCTAACATTTGATGACTCCTGAATATCATAATAAATAATTTCCGGAATTCTTCGGGCTTTATTTCAGTGATTAAGAGATTAAATAAATCATGAATCCTTCAGTGACGACGCCCACTGCGGTACCGAGCAAAATAGAGGATGAGGCGGGCTCGATATAGGTATCGCTGCGCAGGGCAAACATCCCTGCCGCAATGGCGGAAGGCGTCGCGCCGATGATAATGACCTGCTGCATCAGGCTATGGCTGAGCCCGAAGGCGAGGCCGGCTACGGCCATCATGGCCGGCTGGAGCAGATTCTTGATGCTGATATTGGTACAGGTTTGAATATTGACCGTAGGACGTTCGCCGTAAAATAGCAGCCCAAGGGCGAACAGGGAGAGGCCGCCCGCCACTTTTCCCACCATCTCAATGGGCATGCTCAGCATGTGCGGCAGCTGTACTCCGGCAAGGCTGAGCAGTACCCCGGAAATCGGTATCCAGACGATCGGGTTTCGGACGGCTTTAAACAGGTTTTGCAGGATAAGCCGCAGCGGATTAGGCTGTTCCGCGTCAGCGCGGCCGCGCTTGTCACCCATGCGAATCAGGATGATGGTCAGGGGGATCATCAATACGCTGGTCACCAGGTTACCGATAAGCACGCCGAGAAAACCCTCCGGACCAATCAGCACCGCAAGCACGGGAGCGCCAAAGTAGGCCATGTCGGGGAACGCGCACACCAGGGACTGAATCGCGCTGGTTTTAATATCATGACGAAAAACATAGCGTGAGATCAGGAGCGTGAGGATATATGACCCCATCAGACCGATGACTAACACCGCCATAAAGGTGAAGTTTTTCATCTTATCGGGATGAGTATTCAGTGCGCCGATAAAAAGATGGAAGGGAAGCGCGAAACGAATGACCACCGTGGCCAGTACGGACGCATCCTCGCGGCGGGTATAGCCCAGCTTACCGCTTAGCCATCCGAGCAGCATGATAAACACCAGGGGAAAAAGGGATTCTAAGAGCAGTGAAGGCATAAGATGTCCTGAAAATATATTATCGGCTACGTTGTGTTTTTTTAATCTAGCGATCCCATAATATTTAAAAGGTGATAGTCATCACAGTCGCTGGGGTTTAAATAATTTCGCCTTAAATACTTTACTTACAAATAGAGAAAAAAGGACAGAATCATCACTTTATCTCTCTGCTATTCAGTTATACCGATGCCGGTAACTTTAGTTTCAGGGTAATAAATTAAATTACTTAAAATAAATATTATGCTTTAGTCACAAAGCACGACAGTAAAACCTGGATTTTATTTTTTAATGTTAACGTCCTGTGCTAACGTTTTTTTTGTTTCATTGGTATTTTGCCTGGCACTTTTTTATTTATTTGATTGCGCGCTTTTAATATTGCGTCGATACCCTACGTGACATCATTATTCAGGTAAAAATATGGAAAATAACTCACTCAACCACCCGATAGATAAAACGCTGCCGAGCGGGCAGGCGCCACGACTTTTATCCAATATTGAGGTCGGCGCCGTGCCGTTGGTGCTCTTTATCGGGATAGCCGCAATTGTTGCCATCTCCGCGACCGCAGGCCTGCTGCCGAAGAACATGATTGGCGGTCTGGCGGTAATCATGACCCTGGGGTTCGCGCTGGCTAAAATTGGCCGAATGGTGCCAATCCTCAAGGAGGTTGGCGGCCCGGCCATTTTGTGCCTGATGACGCCGTCGGTGCTGGTCTATTTCGGCATGTTCGAAGCGCATACCCTCGATACCGTGCACTTGCTGATGAAAGAGGCCAACCTCCTCTATTTCGTCATCGCCTGCCTGGTCGTCGGCAGCATTCTGGGCATGAACAGAACCATCCTGATTCAGGGAATGGTACGTATGTTTGTCCCGCTGGTGGTGGGGACCGGGGCGGCGATCTTAACCGGCCTGCTGGTGGGCAGCCTGGTTGGCTATAGTTTCTACCACACCTTTTTCTTTATTATCGTGCCGATCATCGGCGGCGGTATCGGTGAAGGGATCCTGCCCCTCTCGCTGGCCTATTCAGCTATTCTCGGGCAAACGCCCGACGTTTACGTGGCGCAGCTGGCGCCGGCTGCCGTGGTGGGCAACATTTTCGCCATCATCTGCGCCGGTTTTCTGGCGCGCATGGGGACGCGACGTCCTTCGCTCTCCGGCAGCGGAATGCTGATCCGCAGCCATGAAGATAACAGCGTCTTTGCGCAAAATCAGCGCGCGCAGCCCACGGATTTCCAGCTGATGGGGGCCGGATTATTAATGATTTGCGCGTTTTTTATCGTCGGCGGTCTGCTGGAAAAGGTGGTGCATATTCCGGGGCCGGTGCTGATGATTCTGGCCGCGGTATTTTGCAAATACGCGAAGGTTATCCCGGCGGCGATGGAACTGGGGGCGCACAGCTGCTACAAGTTCGTCTCCGCCGCGCTGGTTTGGCCGCTGATGATAGGCCTGGGAATGCTGTATGTTCCTCTGGAAAGCGTGGTCGCGGTCTTCTCGGTTGGCTACGTGGTGGTTTGTGGCTCAATCGTCATTGCGATGGCGCTAAGCGGCTTTCTTATCGCTTCTCGTCTGAATATGTACCCGGTCGAAGCGGCCATCGTCACCAGCTGCCACAGCGGGCTTGGGGGGACGGGAGACGTTGCCATTCTCTCGGCATCAAACCGAATGGGATTAATGCCTTTTGCCCAGATAGCCACCCGTATCGGCGGCGCGTCGACGGTGATTACCGCCACGCTATTGTTGAGCTGGCTTGCGTAGTTTAGCGGGCGAGGGGGCAAAAAAATACCTGCCAGCTGCGGCGCTGGCAGGTAGGTGGAGAGGCTTACTCGACGGTCAGAATGCGGGTGGTGTTGGTGCTACCGATGGTGCTCATCACGTCACCCTGAGTGACGATAACCAGGTCGCCGGTCACCAGATAGCCTTTATCACGCAGCAGCGTTACCGCGTCGTGCGCAGCGGCTACGCCTTCATTGACGCTATCGAAATGCACCGGGGTCACGCCGCGATACAGCGCGGTCAGGTTCAGCGTGCGCTCGTGGCGAGACAGCGCGAAAATCGGCAGGCCGGAGCTGATGCGGGAAGTCATCAGCGCGGTCCGACCGGATTCCGTCATGGTAATGATAGCGGTGACGCCCTTGAGGTGGTTCGCCGCGTACATGGCGGACATCGCAATGGCTTCTTCCACGTTATCGAACTGAATGTCCAGGCGGTGCTTGGAGACGTTGAGGCTGGGGATTTTTTCCGCGCCGAGGCAGACGCGCGCCATCGCGGCAACGGTCTCAGACGGATACTGGCCCGCGGCGGTTTCTGCCGACAGCATCACGGCGTCGGTGCCGTCCAGCACGGCGTTCGCCACGTCCATGACTTCGGCGCGGGTTGGCATCGGGTTGGTGATCATCGACTCCATCATCTGCGTCGCGGTAATGACCGAGCGGTTCAGCTGACGGGCGCGGCGGATCAGCGCCTTCTGGATGCCGACCAGCTCCGGATCGCCGATTTCCACGCCGAGGTCGCCGCGTGCCACCATGACAACGTCGGAGGCGAGGATCACGTCATCCATCGCGTCCTGATCGCATACCGCTTCCGCGCGCTCGACTTTGGCGACGATTTTGGCATCGCAGCCGGCATCGCGCGCCAGGCGACGAGCGTAGTTCAGGTCTTCGCCGCAGCGCGGGAAGGAGACGGCCAGGTAATCGACGCCAATTTTGGCGGCGGTGATGATGTCCGCTTTGTCTTTCTCCGTCAGCGCTTCTGCCGAGAGGCCGCCGCCCAGCTTGTTAATCCCCTTATTGTTGGACAACGGTCCGCCGACGGTGACTTCGGTGAACACCTTCATGCCCTGAACTTCCAGGACCTTCAGCTGTACGCGGCCGTCGTCCAGCAGCAGAATGTCGCCCGGAACCACGTCAGCCGGGAGCCCTTTATAGTCGATGCCGACTTTCTCTTTGTCGCCTTCGCCTTTACCCAGGTTTGCGTCGAGGAGGAATTTATCGCCGATATTGAGGAAAATTTTGCCTTCTTTGAAGGTGGAAACGCGGATTTTCGGCCCCTGTAGGTCACCGAGAATCGCGACATGACGGCCCAGTTTCGCCGCAATCTCACGGACTTTATCCGCACGGATCTGATGATCCTCCGCGGTGCCGTGAGAGAAGTTCATACGTACCACGTTAGCGCCTGCGGCAATAACCTTCTCAAGGTTGTTATCGCGGTCGGTAGCCGGGCCTAAGGTAGTCACGATTTTGGTTCTGCGAAGCCTTCTGGACATGTAATACTCCGTTGACTGAAACAACTTTGGTGTTGCGTGAACATGGATTCGGTAGCGCCGACGAGCAAAGTCGCTATACCGGAACGTTACCGACGGTGTAATAGGATAGTGCTTTGTTTCTACTTTTATTGGTCATTGCTGTGTACGCTGAGCTCTTTATCAAAGCGCGATTCCTTGAGCGCTTCCTTGACCCTCTTCAAGTTATCTCTGAATTTTGCTCCCCGCCGCAGGGTGAAGCCGGTCGCCAGGACATCAATCACCGTCAGCTGCGCTAAGCGGGAGACCATCGGCATATAGATATCGGTATCTTCCGGTACGTCCAGGGTAATCGCCAGCGTTGATTCCCGGGAAAGCGGCGTGCCGGGGGAGGTAATCGCGATCACCATCGCATCGTTTTCGCGGGCCAGCTGAGCCAGCTCCACCAGGCTTTTAGTCCTGCCGGTATGCGAGATGATCACCACCACATCATCGTCATTACAGTTCATACAGCTCATGCGTTGCAGGACGATGTCGTCGGAATAGATCACCGGCACGTTAAAACGGAAAAACTTGTTCATCGCGTCGTGGGCGACGGCGGCCGAAGAGCCCAGGCCAAAAAAGGCGATTTTCTTCGCCTGCGTGAGCAGGTCAACCGCGCGATTGATCGCCGACATGTCGAGAGAATGATGGACCTGATCTAAACTGGCCATGGCTGACTCAAATATCTTTCCCGTATAGGACTCAACGCTGTCGTCTTCATCGACGTTGCGGTTAACATAGAGCGTACCGTGCGCCAGGCTTTGTGCAAGATGCAGTTTGAAATCCGGGAAACCGCGCGTTTCCAGGCTGCGGCAGAAACGGTTAACCGTGGGCTCGCTGACGCCGGCTTCCAGCGCCAGGGCGGCAATACTTGAATGAATGGCCTGCGCGGGGGTAGCAAGGATGACTTCCGCCACTTTGCGTTCAGATTTGCTAAGGTGTTCCAGCCGGGACTGGATTTTTTCCAGCATATTCATGGGTAATCGGGCGCTCATCAATGGAAGCGATTTCATTAATGGGTGAAATCATCAGGCGTTTTAGCAAGAATATACCCCTCCGTAGTCGGAAACGGTGAGGAATGACCTGAAAATATGTTGTTTTTTTTCATTACATGATCAGAGTCGTATTTTACTAACTGATAATCGGTCGAAACAACGAACAATATTAGCCGCATGCCCAAAATCTCAGCCTCTATTTTCCACCCAGTGCGATTTAGCAGCGGGAACGGCCGCTGAGGGTTTCGGGAAATTCGTAAACACAGTACGATGCAGTGAAAGAAAATTACAAATACAACTATAGTCTGGCATAAGCACCGGGCTATCAACTAAGGAGAATGACATGGCGGTAACGCAAACGGCCCAGGCATGCGATCTGGTCATTTTCGGCGCGAAGGGTGACCTGGCGCGACGTAAATTGCTGCCTTCCCTGTATCAGCTTGAAAAAGCGGGCCAGATCCACCCTGACACCCGCATCATCGGCGTCGGTCGCGCCGACTGGGACAAAGACGCTTACACCAAGGTAGTCCGTGAAGCGATGGAAACCTTCATGAAGGAGAAAATCGATGAAGGTTTGTGGGAGACCCTGAGCGGGCGTCTGGATTTTTGTAACCTTGACGTCAACGATACCAAAGCGTTTACTCGCCTGGGCAAAATGCTCGATCAAAAAGAGCGGGTGACCATTAACTATTTCGCCATGCCGCCGAGTACCTTTGGCGCGATTTGCAAAGGTCTGGGTGAAGCGAAGCTGAACGCCAAGCCGGCCCGCGTGGTGATGGAGAAACCGCTGGGTACCTCCCTGGAAACCTCCCGCGAGATCAACGATCGGGTGGGTGAGTTCTTTGAAGAGTGCCAGGTCTACCGTATCGACCACTATCTGGGTAAAGAGACGGTGCTGAACCTGCTGGCGCTGCGCTTTGCCAACTCGCTGTTCGTCAATAACTGGGACAGCCGCACCATCGATCACGTCGAGATCACCGTGGCGGAAGAGGTGGGCATTGAGGGCCGCTGGGGCTACTTCGATCAGGCCGGGCAGATGCGCGACATGATCCAGAACCACCTGCTGCAAATTCTGTGCATGATTGCCATGTCCCCGCCGTCAGATTTGACTGCCGATAGCATCCGCGATGAAAAAGTGAAGGTGCTGAAATCGCTGCGCCGCATTGACCGCACCAACGTGCGTGAAAAAACGGTGCGCGGCCAGTACACCGCCGGTTTTGCCCAGGGCAAAAAAGTGCCGGGCTACCTCGAGGAAGAGGGGGCCAACAAGTCCAGCCATACAGAAACCTTCGTGGCGATCCGCGTGGATATCGACAACTGGCGCTGGGCGGGCGTACCGTTCTACCTGCGTACCGGTAAACGTCTGCCGACCAAGTGTTCCGAAGTCGTGGTTTACTTCAAGACGCCGGAACTGAACCTGTTCAAAGAGACCTGGCAAGAGCTGCCGCAGAATAAGCTGACCATTCGTCTGCAGCCGGATGAAGGGGTGGATATCCAGGTGCTGAACAAAGTTCCCGGACTTGACCACAAGCATAACCTGCAGATCACCAAGTTGGATCTGAGCTACTCGGAAACCTTTAATCAAACCCACCTGGCGGATGCCTATGAGCGCCTGCTGCTGGAAACGATGCGCGGTATCCAGGCGCTGTTCGTCCGTCGTGATGAAGTGGAAGAGGCGTGGAAGTGGGTCGATTCCATCACTGAAGCCTGGGCTGCCGATCGTGATTCGCCGAAACCGTATCAGGCGGGTACCTGGGGGCCGGTTGCCTCCGTGGCGATGATCACCCGCGACGGTCGTTCGTGGAACGAGTTTGAGTAATCGCCAGCTCCTCCGTCAGGGTTATTTTACCGGTAACATGATCTGACGCAGCAAGTCGCGTAATTTTTAATCTTTTAAGCCCCGGAGGATTCACCCCCGGGGCTTTTTTTATTACACTGCCTGCAGATATTTTGCCCCTGAGCCCCAGTACTGGTGCCCTAAGCCCCTAAAAGTACCGCTAAAGCGCTGCGGCCGGACAGATGAAATTTGAGGAGCCTTTATGAATTCTGAAATGTTACGGGTAACAAATCGCATCATCGAACGCTCGCGCGATACCCGCGAAGCCTACCTCGCCCGGATTAACCAGGCCAAAACCGACACCGTTCATCGCGCCCAGCTGGCATGCGGTAACCTGGCCCACGGCTTTGCCGCCTGCCAGGCGGATGACAAAGCCTCGCTGAAAAGCATGCTGCGCAATAACATCGCCATTATTACCTCCTACAACGATATGCTGTCCGCCCACCAGCCCTATGAGCGCTATCCGGACATTATCCGCAAAGCGCTGCACTCCGCGAACGCGGTAGGCCAGGTCGCCGGCGGCGTTCCGGCGATGTGCGATGGCGTGACGCAGGGGCAGGATGGGATGGAGCTGTCGCTGCTCAGCCGCGAAGTGATTGCCATGTCCGCCGCGATTGGCCTGTCGCACAACATGTTTGACGGCGCGCTCTACCTCGGCGTCTGCGATAAAATTGTCCCCGGCCTGGCGATGGCTGCGCTGTCGTTCGGCCACCTGCCGTCCATCTTTATCCCTTCCGGGCCGATGGCCAGCGGCCTGGCGAATAAAGAAAAAGTGCGCATTCGTCAGCTCTATGCGGAAGGCAAAGTGGATCGTATGGCGCTGCTGGAGTCCGAAGCCGCGTCTTACCATGCGCCTGGCACCTGTACCTTCTACGGTACCGCCAATACCAACCAGATGGTGGTTGAGTTTATGGGGATGCAGCTGCCCGGATCGTCATTCGTGCATCCGGATGCGCCGCTGCGCGAAGCGCTGACCGCCGCCGCCGCCCGCCAGGTGACCCGCCTGACCGGCAACGGTAACGAGTGGATGCCGCTGGGCAAAATGTTTGATGAAAAAGTGGTGGTCAATGGGATTGTCGCGCTGCTGGCAACCGGGGGGTCCACCAACCACACCATGCACCTGGTGGCTATGGCGCGGGCGGCAGGGATCATCATTAACTGGGATGATTTCTCCGATCTCTCTGACGTGGTGCCGCTGCTGGCGCGCCTCTACCCGAACGGCCCGGCGGATATTAACCACTTCCAGGCGGCTGGCGGCGTGCCGGTGCTGGTGCGCGAGCTGCTGAAAGGCGGCCTGCTGCATGAAGATGTTCACACCGTGGCCGGCTTCGGCCTCTCTCGCTACACCATGGAGCCCTGGCTTAATAACGGCGAACTTGACTGGCGCGAAGGGGCGACCGCGCCGCTGGACGAACAGGTTATCGCCACGTTTGACAAACCGTTCTCTCGCCACGGCGGCACCAAAGTGTTGAGTGGTAACCTCGGACGCGCGGTCATGAAAACCTCCGCCGTGCCGGTTGAAAACCAGATTATTGAAGCTCCTGCGGTGGTTTTCGAGAGCCAGCATGACGTACTGCCCGCCTTTGAAGCGGGGCTGCTCGACAAAGATTGCGTGGTTGTCGTCCGTCATCAGGGGCCAAAAGCGAACGGCATGCCAGAATTACATAAACTTATGCCGCCACTTGGTGTATTATTGGACCGCCGTTTCAAAATTGCGCTGGTAACCGATGGTCGTCTCTCCGGCGCATCAGGCAAAGTGCCATCGGCAATCCACGTGACGCCCGAAGCGTACGATGGGGGCCTGCTGGCCAAGGTACGCGATGGCGATATCATCCGCGTCAACGGCCAGACGGGCGAGCTAACGCTGCTGGTCGATGACGCAGAGCTGGCCGCGCGTCAGGCGCATATTCCTGACCTGAGCGGTTCGCGCGTGGGAACCGGCCGGGAAATGTTCGGTGCGCTGCGTGAGAAACTCTCCGGAGCAGAACAGGGCGCAACCTGCATCAATTTTTAAGACGATTCGATTTATAGATCTGGCGAGAGAAAATCTGATGAAAAACTGGAAAACAACTGCAGAAGCAATCCTCACCTCCGGTCCGGTAGTACCGGTAATCGTGGTGAAAAAGCTGGAACACGCTGTGCCAATGGCGAAAGCGCTGGTTGCAGGCGGCGTACGCGTACTGGAAGTGACCCTGCGTACCGAGTGCGCGATGGACGCTATCCGCGCGATCGCCAAAGAAGTCCCGGAAGCGATTGTCGGTGCCGGTACCGTCACTAACGTTGAGCAGCTGAAAGAAGTGACCGAAGCGGGCGCGCAGTTTGCTATCAGCCCTGGCCTGACCGAATCCCTGCTGAAAGCGGCGACCGGCGAAGGCACTATTCCGCTGATCCCGGGGATCAGCACCGTATCCGAGCTGATGCTGGGTATGCAGTATGGCCTGAAAGAGTTCAAATTCTTCCCGGCGGAAGCAAACGGCGGCGTGAAAGCGCTGCAGGCGATTGGCGGCCCGTTCGCGCACATTCGCTTCTGCCCGACTGGCGGCATCTCTCCGGCGAACTATCGCGACTATCTGGCGCTGAACAGCGTACTGTGCATCGGCGGCTCCTGGCTGGTGCCGGCGGATGCGCTGGAAGCCGGTGATTACGACCGTATCACCAAACTGGCTCGTGAGGCGGTAGAAGGCGCGAAGTAATCTTCGCGCACTCACCAGAGGCCCGGTCTGCGACCGGGCTTTTTTTTACCCTGCGACCACGACCGCTGACGCCGCCGCTTTGGCGCGCGCAACAGCTTCCTCAACGTTATCGGCTATCGCCAGCGTCACGCCCAGACGACGCGAACCGTCAATTTCCGGCTTGCCGAACAGACGCAGCTGCAGTCCCGCGCCGACCGCGGCCTGAATATTGCTGAAAGTGACGTTCTGGCTGGTTAGCTGCGGCAGGATCACCGCCGAGGCCGCCGGGCCGTACTGGCGAATCGCGCCAATCGGCAGGCCGAGGAAGGCGCGAACGTGCAGGGCGAACTCGGATAAGTCCTGTGAAATCAGCGTGACCATACCGGTGTCGTGCGGGCGCGGCGAGACTTCGCTAAAAATCACCTCATCACCGCAGACGAACAGTTCGACGCCGAACAGGCCGTAGCCGCCCAGCGCCAGCACCACTTGACGGGCGATTTCCTGCGCGCGTTCCAGCGCCAGCGCGCTCATCTGCTGCGGCTGCCAGGATTCACGATAGTCGCCATCTTCCTGGCGATGACCGACCGGCGCGCAGAAGTGTACGCCATCCGCGGCGCTGACGGTGAGAAGGGTAATCTCGAAATCAAAATTCACCACGCCTTCAACGATAACGCGTCCGGCTCCGGCGCGGCCGCCCTGCTGCGCATACTGCCAGGCGTCAGCCAGCTGTTCGCTGGAATGAATAAAGCTCTGGCCTTTACCCGATGAGCTCATTACCGGCTTGACGATGCACGGCAGGCCTATCCCGGCGACGGCTTCGCGGAAGGCGGGTTCGCTGTCGGCAAAACGGTAGGCGGAGGTCGGCAGCTTCAGCTCTTCAGCTGCCAGGCGGCGGATCCCTTCGCGATTCATGGTGAGCTTTGCCGCGCGCGCGGTGGGGACGACTTTCTGCCCGGCCTGCTCCAGCGCGACCAGTGTATCGGTGGCGATGGCCTCGATTTCCGGCACGATAAAGTCAGGTTTTTCCTGCTCAATCAGCGCCTGCAACGTTTCGCCGTGCAGCATATTGATGACGTGCGAACGGTGTGCGACCTGCATGGCCGGAGCGTCAGGGTAACGATCGACGGCGATGGTCTCAATTCCCAGGCGCTGGCATTCAATGGCCACTTCTTTACCCAGTTCGCCGGAACCTAACAACATTACCTTTGTTGCCGCAGGGCGCAGTGCCGTACCTAATACAGTCATAACTCTCTTCCGCAGTAAAAAAACATGCGCCGCATTATAAACGAAAACGTTTGCGCATGTCTTTATGCGCGTCATTTGAGTTCGGGGAAGAAATTTGATATACTGTATAAAAATACAGTACTGAGAGGCTGCATCATGGCGGTTGAAATTAAATATGTAGTGATTCGCGAAGGTGAGGAAAAAATGTCTTTTGCCAGCAAAAAAGAGGCCGATGCTTATGACAAAATGCTCGATCTGGCGGAAGTACTGAACGACTGGCTGGTTGAATGCCCGCTAACGCTCGATGAAGAGCAGCGCGATAGCATGGCGATGTGGCTGGCCGAACGTAAAGACACCCTCAACCATATTTTGCGCTCCGGTAAGCTGCCGGAAGCCGAGGGCGCCGCCGAGGCGCCAGCCGATCGCGCAGAAGCAGAAGAGGGCGACAAGACCGACGACGTCGTCGAATCTGAAGCTCCGGCGCCGGCGAAGCCGCGCAAAGCGAAAGCGGCCTGAGCTACGCTGCCGCCACCAGCGGTTCTGGCGGCAGGCTCCCGCGCTTCCCGGCGCGACATTTGCTCATCTTTAGCTGCCGATAACGTTTCCTGACGTCGCGTCGTTTAGGCTGGTGGTATCGCTTATCGCGCAACGAGGAAATGTATGGCTAACTGGCTTAATCAACTGCAGTCTCTGCTGGGTCAGCAGGGACGGTCTTCTTCATCTGACGATCAATCAAGCGGCAAAAATTTACTCCTGCCGGGCGCGCTCGGCGGGCTGGCCGGGCTGCTGGTCGCCAGCAAATCATCGCGCAAGCTGTTAGCCAAATACGGCACCGGCGCGCTGCTGGTCGGCGGCGGCGCGGTTGCGGGCAGCGTTTTATGGAATAAATATCAGCAGAAGATGCGCGCCAGCGCGCAGCAGGCATCGGCTGATGTCGCGCCCGCACAGGCGCCATCTCCCGCACCGGCCGAACTCGACGCCCGCAGCGAACGGCTGATTATGGCGCTGGTCTTCGCCGCCAAAAGCGATGGACATATTGACGAACGCGAGCGGGCAAATATCGAAGAGCAGCTGCGTGCGGCAAACGTCGACGTCCAGGGCCGGGTGTTAATTGACCGGGCGCTGGCGCAGCCCCTCGACCCGCAGAGCCTGGCGCAGGGCATCAGCAGCGAGCAAGAGGCGCTTGAAGTTTACTATATCAGCTGCGCGGTCATTGATATTGACCACTTTATGGAACGCAGCTATCTGAACGCCCTCGGCGAAGCGCTGAAGCTCCCGCAGGAAGTGCGTGAGGATATCGAACGGGATATTCAGGCGCAAAAACAGGCCGTAACGCTCTAAATCCGCACGTTTCGCTTGCATCGCTGGCGACTTTTGCCACCCTTATATATTGTGTAGTCACGTCACCCTTCAGGCTGCTTTGAAGCAGCCTGAAATTTTTAGTACTCAATACAAGCCGCAGAAGAATAAGCAGATGCCACCAAAAGCGAAACGGATCCCCCATGCCATGACATTACATGGCGACACGCGAATCGATAATTACTACTGGCTGCGCGATGACGATCGCTCGCAGGCGGAAGTGCTGGATTATCTGCGCCAGGAAAATGAGTACGGCAAAAAAGTGATGTCTTCGCAAAGTAGCCTGCAGGACAGGGTACTCAAGGAGATTATCGACCGTATTCCGCAGCGCGAAGTGTCAGCCCCCTACAGCAAAAATGGCTATCGTTACCGTCAGGTCTACGAACCGGGCTGCGAGTACGCGATTTATCAACGCCAGCCGGTAGTCAAAGAGGAGTGGGATGAATGGGACGTCCTGCTTGACGGCAACCAGCGTGCGGCCGGCAGCGAATTCTATACCCTCGGCGGATTAGGCGTTTCGCCCGACAACAGCCTGATGGCGGTGGCGGAAGACTATCTCTCCCGACGCCAGTATAGCCTGCGCTTCTTTCCCTTAAACGACGACCGGCAATTTGCGGAAGTGCTGGAGAACGTCTCGCCTGATTTTGCCTGGAGTAACGATTCGCAGACCCTGTGGTACGTGCGTAAACATCCCACCACGCTGCTGCCGTATCAGGTCTGGCGCCACCGTCTGGGGACGCCGGCCAGTGCGGATGTTCTGGTGTATGAAGAGCAGGACGATACTTTTTACGTCAGCGTACACAAGACGACTTCCCAGCAGTTTGTGGTGATCTATCTGGCCAGCGCGACCACCAGCGAAGTGCTGCTGCTCAATGCGGAAATGACCGACGCCGAGCCGGTCTGTTTTCTACCGCGGCGTAAAGATCATGAATATAGCCTCGATCACTATCAGCACGCTTTCTATCTGCGCTCTAACCGTGAGGGTAAGAACTTCGGCCTTTATCGTACTACCCTGCGCGATGAGCAGCAGTGGGAGACCCTGATCGCGCCGCGTCACGAAGTCATGCTGGAAGGATTTACCCTGTTTACCGACTGGCTGGTTGTGGAAGAGCGCCAGCGCGGGCTGACCAGCCTGCGTCAGATCAATCGTAAGACAAGAGAGTCCCAGGGCATTGCCTTTGACGATCCGGCCTATGTGACCTGGCTTGCCTATAATCCGGAGCCGGAAACCGCCCGCCTGCGCTACGGCTACTCCTCTATGACGACGCCGGATACGCTGTTTGAGCTGGATATGAATACCGGCGAGCGGCGGGTGCTGAAACAGCAGGAAGTCAAAGGGTTCGATGCCAGCCACTACCGCAGCGAGCATCTGTGGATCAACGCCCGCGACGGCGTCGAAGTCCCGGTCTCGCTGGTCTACCGTCATGAACATTTCCGCAAGGGCGCCAGCCCTCTGCTGGTGTACGGCTACGGCTCCTACGGCGCAAGCATGGATGCGGATTTCAGCGCCAGCCGCCTGAGCCTGCTCGACCGCGGCTTTGTGTTCGCTATCGCCCATATTCGCGGCGGCGGCGAGCTGGGACAGCAGTGGTACGAAGACGGTAAGTTTTTGTGCAAGAAAAATACCTTCAACGATTATCTCGACGTCTGCGATGCGCTGCTGGCGCAGGGCTACGGCGATCCGCGTTTTTGCTACGGCATGGGCGGCAGCGCCGGCGGTATGCTGATGGGCGTCGCGGTGAACCAGCGGCCGGAGCTCTTCCACGGCGTGGTGGCCCAGGTTCCCTTTGTCGATGTCCTCACCACCATGCTCGATGAGTCGATTCCGCTGACCACCGGCGAGTTTGAAGAGTGGGGGAATCCGCAGGATGAAGCCTATTACCGCTATATGAAAAGCTACAGCCCGTACGACGGCGTGCAGGCTCAGGCGTATCCGCATTTGCTGGTCACCACGGGCCTGCATGATTCGCAGGTACAATACTGGGAGCCGGCAAAATGGGTGGCAAAACTGCGCGAGCTGAAAACCGACGATAACCTGCTGCTGCTGTGTACCGATATGGATTCCGGCCACGGCGGTAAATCCGGCCGCTTCAAAAGCTATGAAGGCGTGGCGCTGGAGTATGCGTTTCTGATTGGCCTGGCGCAGGGGACGCTGCCGGGCCAGGCGGAGGTATAGCGCCGATTACTCCCCGAGATAGTGCTTCAGCGTCAGGCGCAGCTCGGGGCTCATGCGATCCAGGTTATTAAACAGCCAGCGTAAATAGCCAGGATCGTTTTCCGCCACTTCCGAGACCGGCTTGCCGCGGTATTTGCCGAAGGTAAAGGTGGAGAGCAGCGCCGGGCGGCCGGTAATGGTCGCCATCTCCTCAGGCGTCCAGCCGGAGGTGTTGATGATATCGAGCAGCAGGGCCGCGGTGATATAGCAATCGTACAGCGCCCGGTGATGATGCAGTCCCGGTGGCGTCGCGACGCTGAGCTTGCGCGATTTATACAGCCCCATATTGCTGTACTTGATGCCTGGCCACAGGCGGCGCGCCAGCTTCATCGTGCAGATCCACTCGCCCTGCATTTCCGGCAACACCCGGCGGTCAAAGCTGGCGTTATGGGCGACATACCACGGACTGCCCATATACAGCGGCACAATCTCCTCGATCCACGGCTTATCGGCGACCATCTCTTCGGTGATATGGTGAATCGCCATCGCCTGCGGGCTGATAGGCCGGTCGGGGCGAACCAGGTGGCTCATGGGATTGGTGATGTGTCCGTCGACAATATCTACCGAGGCGATTTCAACAATGCCTCCCTGCAATCCGCAGGTTTCTGTATCGATTACGCGCAGCATGGCTCGCTCCAGGCCAAAGAAACCAGCGTAATAGAATGCGCGGGTCTTGCCAACGTGGATGTCCGCAGGGGACGGGAATTATTTCTGTTTCGGTTCATAGGGCAGGCGAGAGAGCGAAACGGAGGCCAGTCGATGGGCGATCAGACGTTCGCGAAACCAGCCGCGCAGATGCTCGGGCTGTTCTCTTTCGACTAAGTCAGCCACCACCGGCATATTGTAGCGTTCTTTAAACGCGACGCCCGCCGCGGCGAGATCGACATTCACTTTGTCCATCTCCTCCTGGGATAGTTTAGCCAGGTTCTTTTCCATCGGTTTCTCCTCTGATAACGCCGCAAAAAGTACTAAGCACGCGGCAAAAAGGCAAGTCTCAGACGCTTAGCTCGACTGCGCCATTATACAGGGTTATTCTCTGTGCTACATACATAACAAAAAGGAATGACAACTATGCCAATCATCGCCGGGCGCGCGCTGCGTCTGTCTCTGTTTCTCGCCGGTTGCCTGACCGCAGCAGGCGCATCGGCCCACGCCCATCTACAACAACAGCTTCCGGCGGCCAATACCGTGGTGAACGCTTCACCGCAGGCGCTGACCCTGAACTTCTCCGAAGGCATCGAAACGCAGTTTAGCGGCGTAACCCTCACCGGGCCGCAGCAGAAGACCATCACCCTCGGTAAACCCGTCCGCAGCGACAGCAATAAGGCTCAGCTGACGGTACCGGTTGAGCAGGCGTTGACGCCGGGCGAATATACCGTTAACTGGCACGTGGTCTCCGTAGATGGCCACAAGACGAAAGGGCAATACACCTTTACCGTGAAGTAAGCCGATGCTGAGTGGAGTCTATGTCAGCTTACGCTTTATCCATTTCATTTCGCTGATCGTCGCTTTCGGCTGCGTCCTCTACGGCGCATGGTGGGCGCCGGTGGCCTTACGTCGTTTGATGATGCAGCGCTTCTATCCGCTGATGCGCTATTTATTATCAGCAAGCGCGCTGTCGGCGCTGCTGATGCTGATGGCGCAGGGCGGCTTGATGGGCAACGGCTGGCCGGACGTCTGGCAGCCGGCTATCTGGCAGGCGGTGGCCGGAACGCAGTTTGGCAGCGTGTGGGTATGGCAAATTTTACTCGCCTTTGTGGCGCTGGCGGTGGTCTGGCTGAAGCCCCGGCGACCGGGACGTTTGCTGCTGGTGCTGTTTTGCGCTCAGCTGCTGCTGTTGGCCGGCGTCGGGCATGCCGCAATGAACGATGGCTGGCTGGGGATAGTGCAGCGAACCAACCATGCGCTTCATCTGTTTTGCGTGGCCAGCTGGTTTGGCGGTCTGCTGCCGTTTATCTACTGTCTTCGCCTGGCGCACGGTCGCTGGCGGCAGGCGGCCATCTGCAACATGATGCGTTTTTCGCGCTACGGGCATCTGGCGGTTGTCGGCGCCATCGCCAGCGGCGTGGTAAATGCGCTGCTGATCCAGGGCGGACTTATCAGCGCCTCGCCCTGGGGGCGTATGCTGTTGTTCAAATGTGCGCTGGTGGCGGCAATGGTGGCAATTGCGCTGGTGAACCGGTATGTTCTGGTGCCACGCATGTCGGCAGGCGGAACGCGAGCGGAGCAGCCCATCGTGCGCACCACGCAGATAGAAATTGCGCTGGGGGCGCTGGCGCTATTTGCCGTCAGCCTGTTTGCCACCTGGGAACCTTTCTGAATAAACTGGTTAAATCATGAAAAAAATCGTTCTGACAATGTTGTTACTGGCAAGTTCTGGCGCTGCGCTGGCGGCACCGCAGGTGATTACCGTAAGCCGCTTTGAGGTGGGTAAGGAGAGCTGGGCGTTTAACCGCGAAGAGGTGATGCTGACCTGCCGTCCGGGCAACGCGCTGTTCGCCATTAATCCCAGTACCCTGGTGCAGTACCCGCTAAACGACATCGCCGAACAGCAGATGAAAGACGGTAAAACCAACGCGCAGCCGATTTCTGTGATCCAGATTGACGATCCGCAGCAGCCGGGACAAAAAATGAGCCTGGCGCCCTTTATTGAGCGCGCGCAGAAGCTCTGCTGATCGCCGCCTGCATCCCGCTGTATTTACATGAAAAAAACCGCCATCCCCCGATACCGGGCGTGGCGGTTTTTTGTTGGCATCAGCAATTTTGATACGAATTATTCGTCCACTTTTGTCGCGGACTGGAAAACCTGACACGGTAAACTATTCTTATAAGGCAAGGCGACTTAGCCTGCATTAATGCCAACTTTTAGCGCACGGCTCTCTCCCAAGAGCCATTTCCCTGGACCGAATACAGGAATCGTGTTCGGTCTCTTTTTATCTGTTTTTCACAAACCGCAGATTCCATTGCAAAACCCCAGTCGCTTTTTTCGGGGCTTTTTTCTTATACCACAACAATAATTTCCTAAACATTTCTTTTACAAAAAATCGTCTGCTAACGTTTTAGTAGCTCACGGTCACCAGTACGGTATCGCTGTAGGTTCCCGCAGGCTGGTTGCTCTGGGTCGGGTTAATCTTGAGGGTGTAGTTCGCGGACTGCGCGGCGCCGGAGCCGGTTACGCTGAGATTGTTGCTTTCCGTCCAGGCGCTGCCGTTGGGCTGGTAAAACTGATACTGCAGCCAGGCGGTTGGTTGGTTCGCAATGGGCTGGCTCATCTGCCGCCAGTCGCCGACGCTGGCGTTAGTGCTGGTGAGGTTGACGGTGTAGGCCGCGTTTTTAGTGCAGCGGATGGCAAGCTGGCCGCTGTACTGGCTAAAACCGGACGGAAGGGCGGCAGAGGCAAATTCGACGTCCGGCGCGCTGTCGATATAGCAAACATTGGTCACCTTCACCGACACGTTGACCGTAGAGGTCAGGGTTCCGTTATTCGGAATACATATCTTAATGCCCAGCAGATCGAGCCCGACGTAGCAGAATCGGTACACCCAGGTGATGGTTAACACATCGGTATAGGTACCGGCGGGGACGTTGGCTCCCGGCGTGGTTCTGAAGTAGAGCGGCATGGTGCCATCGCTTGAGTTAAATAAACCCAGCAGTTCGAGCAGCGTTGTTCTGGACCAGCTAATCACGCCGCCGTCCTGATAGGCCGGCGAGCACGAGGCGTCAGAACAGACGCTATAAGGGATGGCATCGCCCGCGCCATTAAGCAGCCGCGGAACGCCGTTGCTCTTGTTGGCCGACGCCAGAGTGGCGCTTAACGTATTGGTTGAGTTCAGCGCCACCAGTTCCGGGGTGCAGTAAAACCCCGCGCCGGCCATCACGCCCTGAGGCGCGCTGTTGAGCGCAAAGGAATCGACCGGGCCGATCGCTGGCGCACTGGTTTTGATACTGCAGGCGGCCAGCGCGGTGCTGGCTTGCCCGAGCGCTAAGAGCATCGCGAATACGAGGATAATACTTTTCAACGTTATCTCCGTTGTTAAGAGGGGCAGCTGACTGGACCTATCCGCTGCGGAACCGGCGTTGAGGACGGAAGTTCGAACTGGACGCTGCATCGAAGCTCTCCGGCGTTTATTTTGACTTCGTTGTGGCGTCCAAGATGCGAGAACCAGACTACGCCGTCATAGCCCACCAGGCCGCGCTGCTTGCTGTTAACCTCCTCGACCGGCGTACCGACCGGCAGCGGTTGCCCCCTGGCATCGACGAAGACGAGGGTTGCCGAGCGCACGCGGTTCACCGGGAAATCGACCAGCGCTCCGCTGCCTTCGCGCACGGCGATGCGTTTCTCCACCGTCAGAGCTTCGGTGTCCGTTGGCAGCGGTAGCGTATCGAGGGTGACTTTCCCCGGATACCACGCCGTCGCCCACGGGATCAGCAGATGACCATTTTTATCGGTCACGCCGACTTTGCGATTTTCATAATTCACCGCAATATTCGGGTAGTTGCCGGTGGAGACGACGATAAAGGCGTCGTTAATTTGCCGGGCGAAAAACAGACTGTTATCCATCAGCACCACCGAGCCCGCGGCCTCAAACCAGCTGTGACGATCGTCGCGCGACCCGTAGTAGCCTCCGCTCAGCGTTGACACGCGGTTGATCCAGGTCAGATCCGCCTGACTATAGTTATCGCCGCCGATCGAATGGGCGAGGTTCCAGCCCAGCCCGCCTTCTGCCGGAGCAGAGCGGCTGACGCTGATATTTTCTCCCCATTGTCCGGCGCTGGCGCGCTGGCCGCTTAGCTGGACGGAGGTTTGCGAATCGAAAGGGATGATGACCTGCAGCATGCTGGCGTAGCTACCTTCCTGCAGATCGCGGTTGACGCTCAGGCTGAGGCTGCTGCTGAGCCACAGGCCGCGGCTCCAGGAGAGGTTCAGCAGCCGGGTGCGCGAATTATCCTCGGCTTTGATATCAAAGTAGCCAATGCTAAAAGAACCGAGGGTTCGTCCCCATGGACTCAGGCTCAGCGTGGCCTGGTCTGACTGACGGCTGAGCGTGGCGGTAGACCCATAGGTGCTGAGGTTGTCGTAGCCGGTGCTGCGGCGGATATGTTGATAGCTCACTCCCCAGCTACTGCCATAGTAAGAGTAACCCGAGGTGAACTGGTTTCCGTCTCCCTCGCCACGGCTGGCGCTGCCCGACAGGCTGAGGGTGCCCAGATTCCCCACGCCGATATCGCTGCCAATGCCGGCATTGGTTAACCCTTCGCGGTCTTCGGTATGCGTCGAAAGCGTGAGCCAGTTGTTGAATCCGTAGCGATAAATAGCGCTTACCGCGCCGGCGCCATAATCGGCACTCCTGATACCGTAGTTGTTGCGCAGGGCGCCGAGGGTGAAATCAAAATCGCTCAGTCCTTCCCGCAGCAGGGTATTGGAGACATAAAAAGGGATGCTGGTGGAGACCTGGCGACCCAGAGCGTCGGTGGTCACTACGGTGGCTTCGCCGGCGCCGCTGATCCAGGGAACGTTGGTCAGCGTATAGGGGCCGCCATTGATTTGCGCAGAGCTGCTCTTATAGCCGTTAATAAACAGATCGACGCTTGAAGGAACCGCCGCGCTGCCGGATAAGTTAAGCAGCGGATATGTCACCAGATCCGGGCGAACGCTGAAGTTGCGGCTCAGGCGTAGCCCCCCCATGCGCACGGAACTGCTCCACGTCAGGGCGTTACTGACCACGTCCCCGGCCTGGTAGCTAATCATTTGGTCGCTATCGCTGTACTTCCACAGGGTGTCGTAGCGCATATAGCCCTGCTGCTCGTAGCCCGTCGAAGACCAGTTTTGCCGAATCACGGCGTTATTGGAAAGGACGCCCGGCGGGCCGAAAAGGCGCGTTTCGGTGAAGGTGCTGGTGGTTTGCGAACCGCCGGATGAAAAGAGGCTGTAAGCGTCGTAGTTAAATAAAATTCCCGGGCTGCTTATCGCGGTCTGGCCAGGTTGTTCCGTAGTCCCCCCGATGTGCTGCTCGGGGAGCCATTTGTCCGGAACCTGGAGCTTGAGGATCTGACCCGGCTGGTCATATTCCACTTTCACCGAGGGTAGCGTCGTCACATCAACCAGCGCGTCGCCGGTCTGCAGGGGAATATGCGCTTGCTGCAACACGCTGGCCGCGATCCAGTAGTGGCCAGCGTTGACCTTTACCGGAACGGCGCCGGCAAGAATATTGCCGTTGACCGATACGCTGAGGTACAGCTCGTACTCCTGCTTTTCGCCGTAGGATGCCGCAGGCGCAGGCAGGGAATCATAGGTCGCGGCGCAGGCCGTTACCGACGCCATCGCCAGCAGCCCCCCGGACGCCGTCCTTTTCAGATCTCTCATTTTTAACGATTCGCCGGAATTTCCACCGCCTGACCGTTATCCGTTAATTTCGCGAACAGATGCATTCCTGACGGCACGGAAGCGTTTCCGGCGCTCGGGAAACAGCTCTTTTTCTGCGCCAGAACGTAGCCGAGAAGACCATTAGCCTGGGGAATGCGCCCCTTGCCGCTCGCGTTCGCCCAGTAAACCGCGCTGAGGCGCGCGTGCTGATTGCCTCTGTTTTCGATGCACAGCGTCTGGCGGTTATTTTGCTGCGAGAGCGACCAGCGCAGCGTGGCCCTTACCGGTTCGACTGAACCCGCGTTCTTTAGCGGCGTGACGCCCTGCCCATAGGTAAACAGCGGCAGGACATAGCGCATGCGCATTTTCAGCCCGGCGGCGTTCTGTTCCGTCTGCGCCGCGGGTTGCGCGGCAGGGATCTCATCGATAACAATGCGATAGGACTGCTCTTTGCCGTTTGCGATGGGGGCGACGCGCATGAGCCGCACCAGCTGGCGCTGCCCCGGCGCTACCGTGGTAAAAGGCGGACTGGCGACAACATCCCGCTGATCGGCGTAGACGTCCGCTGATGCTTTTTGATCCCAGGCAAACACGCGCAGCTGCAAATTAACCGGCGCGCTGCCGCGATTCTCCAGCCACAGTTCAGACCCTGTTTCATGGCTTTCGATCGTTTGAAATATCGGCCATACCAGAACGGAGCTGGCGGCCAGCACGGATGAGGGAAGCAATAAAGCGAATATAAACGGCGCAAATCTACAGCGAATCATAGTTAACCTGTGAATTATCTAATAGGTCAGCGTGACGGTGACCGTGTCGGTATAGGAGCCCACCGCCGGGAAGCCATTCGTGGCAAAAAGGCGGCCATAAACCGTGTAGGTTTGCGTGGTGCTCGGAAAGGATGCGACGCTCAGGGCCAGCGTACTGCTGCCCCAAACGTTAGCGCGGTTGGCGTCCTGATAAAGCTGGTACGCCAGCGTGCTGCTGTTGCCGTTCGACATGTAGCGCTGAGTGGCTGAGCCGCCGTTGACGCCATAGTCGAGGGCGATTGAAATAGCGGTGCCGGGCGTGCAGGTCACGATGATGGAACCTGCGCCGGCGGTACTCGCGACATCCACGTTGCTGTAAAGCGATGACAGGGTGCCAAAATTCAGCGTGCCGAAGTCCGTCGTTTGGGAGCCGTCCCCGGCGCCCAGCGCGCAGCCTGCGGTTATCTGCGCGGAGACTTTGAACGTCTTTTGGGCAACGGCGGCATGGGCGCCCGAGGTAAAAAGCAGAAGTAATGTAAGCCACTCTGGTCGAAGCATGACGCCCATTTTCCTTATGCGGTTACCAGGCTAAGGTCGCGGTGACAATGTCGTCATACACATCGGCTGTCGGCGCGTTGACGCTCTGGTCTTCGGGGCGAATGCGGGCAAAAACAGGAATCGCCTGTGGATTCCCTGTGCCAACGATAGGTATCGTGCCGCCAGGCAGGATTTCGTTATTGCGGGCGGCATCCGAATAGAGCCGATAGGCAATCTGCTGGGTGCCACCGGCGTTTTTCATATAGCGCAGCGCAGCATCGCCAGACTGGCCGCCGTCAAGCGTCAGGGTCGAGGCAAGATCCTCGGTGCAGGTCACGGTTAGGGCGCTTCCGCCGCCGCTGCCGGTGATCTCCGCATCAATGGAGTTGGCTAAATCGCCATAGGAGCCGAAATTAATGTTGCCCCAGCGGTTGTTTTCGCCATTGCGGACATTCGATACGCTGCATCCGCTGCCGAGCGTCACCTGGACGCCAATCTGGCCGCTTAAGGTTCCCGCTGCAGAAGCCGGTTGAAGAATAACTATGGCGCTCAGTAAGCCGCTCAGGAGACTGCGCGAGATCGTTGTGACGTTCATAGAGAACCTCTTAGTGGAAAGCCGCTGAAGAAAAACAACAATGTAGCGATAGACGTTGGTCACCGATTAAGTGCCGCGGTTTTATTGGTTAACGTATAACTACTCCTGCAAGATATGTGTAATTTTGTATTTATGGCTGGTTATGTGTTTTTTATTGGATTTTTATTCTGCATTTATGCCTTTTATATGGATGCAAACTCTTTTTGTTAATTAATTGTTGGTGTTATGTTTTTTTAATTGTGTTTTGAAGGGGCGTGAAAATAGGGCGATTTTTTCTTAAATCACAATCTGGCGCAAAGTTTGCAACAAAAAATCTGGACAAAAAGGCGGGTATAGACACTGGAGGCGCCGTTGAGCAAGGGCGAGGAGAAAACACCTGCACAAAATCAGGCCCATAGTGCAGGTGAACTTTACGGGCCAACATCGGAAGTGACCCAGTATACACATTTGTATGACAAATGAAATAATAGATAAGAGACGGTTTTTCACTTTTTTGGCGGTTATTCTTCTGATCGCGCTATGGGTTATTGTCAGGGAGGCGAAGGGGGCGAACGACGGCGTGAAAATAATGGGCAACGATTTATTCTGGCGCCACAAAAGAGGGGTACAGCCATGTTTCCAGAAAGCTCACCAGAAACCATATTTGTCCGCTAAAAATAAACCACAGAGCAGCGGTCAAAATAATCAACAGGATAGCCAGCAGGAGTAATTCTGTTTTGCTCATAACTTCACTAGCCGTCCGCAAGGAGTACAACGAAGTTATGATAGTAACTAAAGCGCCGTTGAAGATGCAAACGCCGTTGTGCTAAACGGCGTTGGCGAAGCGGCGGGAGAGCTAATCCATAAGTATCGCCATCTGAGCGGCCATATCATCCAGCAGCTGGAAGCGGCGACGATATTCGGCGCGTTTCTTACTGGCGATGCTCTCAAGCGTCTTTCTTTCCAGCTGCAGCGGCAGGCGCCAGCGCCAGGCGCCGTCGGCGACCCCATCGATAGAGTGCCAGAACTCGTTATAGCTGGCGTGAAAATGGCGCCCTTTACTCAGCCGATAGCGCAGCGCGCGGAAGACGTGGCCGCTGTCGCTGACCCCGTAAATGTGATGAATGTTGCAACGCGCCGCCATTAACCAGATAAATTCCATCAGCAGGCGTTTCGGGAACAGGCCGTAGCAGGCGCGGGTCGCCCGTTTAATCACTTCGTGCGGAACGGTGCTGCGTGGCCCCTGCAGGCCGCCGATAGTCAACTGCCATTGCTCCTGCTGGCGGGTGACGCTAAAGGTCGAGCTGGCAAGCACAATCTCATCGCTATCGCGCAGCCACAGCGTCGTTTCGCCCTCGCGTTCGGCTTTGCCCGCCGAGGACGCGGAGAGCGTAAACCGGCTGTCGTCTTTGCCTGTCAGCTCAAGCAGCGGCACATCTTTCGCGGCGGTCATGGCCCCGGCGAGGCGCGAGGCGCCAAGGGAATCAACGAACTGATAGTGGCTGATAATGGCCTGAGCGCGCTGGCTGGCGTTTAACCCGCGGGTTAAATACTGGCGATGGACTTTGCCCGGCAGCGTCACCTGAGCGGCGAGCAGCTGATTGAAATCCGCACGCGCCGACAGGCTCTCCAGCATGCTGCGCGTTGGCGCATAAAATAATGCCGTGCGCAGTAAAAACTTAAGCCGGTAATGACGTTGTTGCCAGATGGGGGCGGGGGTGATCCGGCCCATCACCAGATCGGCAATGAGATTTGGGCGTCGCTCAACTACGCTGGCTGAATGCAGGCTGTTATCCGTCACGATGAATACCTCGGTGTTATTTAGCCTCTATTCTATGGATATATCGTGGGGAGCTTAATGCCCGGCCGGACTATATTTGGCTTTCGTTTAAAATCGATTGAGGTGCCAATTTACGGGCGGTGAAGCCGCAGGGTTTTCCTATAATTATGCGAGGAGGACGAAATATGTATCAGCGTATTTACGGTTGCGACTGGCGTAATATCTGGCTGGTGGGCGACCTGCACGGCTGTTTCGCACGCCTGATGGCGGCCCTTCGTGAGCGCAAGTTTGACCCTTACCAGGATCTGCTTCTTTCGGTGGGCGATCTGATCGATCGTGGGCCACAAAGCGCGGAGTGTCTGGATTTACTGCGCTATCGCTGGGTTTACGCGGTGCGTGGAAACCATGAACAGATGGCGCTGGAGGCGCTTGCCGACGGCGATATGAGGCTCTGGGAGATGAACGGAGGCGACTGGTATACGCAGCGTGCGGCGAGCCAAAAGCAACGCCTTACGGCGCTTATTGCCCGCTGCCGCCGACTGCCGCTGATTATTGAACTCCACAGCGGTGAGCAGGTGCACGTGATTGCCCACGCTGATTACCCCGCCGCGGTTTATCGCTGGCAGCGCGTTGTTGATGAGCACCAGGTGCTGTGGCGTCGGCAGCGTCTTACCGACCACCTCGCCGGGCGTCACGGCGCGATTGCCGGCGCTGACCATTTCTGGTTCGGCCATACGCCGCTGAAACGACGCTACGACAGCGATAACCAGCACTATATCGATACGGGGGCCGTGTTTGGTGGAGAGCTAACCCTGGTGGCGCTACAGCTGGCAGGCTAAAAATCGCTGTATTCTCGGGCGGGAAGCCAGAAACTATCGATAAAATCTTCTACCGGAAAGCAGCCGCCGTGGCGTATCCGCTGATCGTCCATGGCCGTTGTGCACTGCCGCTCGTTATCGTAAACATCGACAACGATATCTTCACAGCCGCCGTCCAGGTAACAAATAAACAGCACTAAGGCAAACATCCGAGCCTCATATCCTGAAAAACATAGCGTTAAGTGTAGGAGATGACGGAGAAGCGGGGAAATAAATAACCCGTCTCAGGCGACGGGTTCAATTGAGTCAGGCGAGGCGCATGACCCAGGCATCGGACTGGCGATCGTAGTGCTTACGGTAGAGGACGGAATGTTCACCATCAAGTATGGCGGGTACGCTGGTATCCGCGTCCCATGCATCAAGCTGCATGCATAAATCCGGATCGGATTTGCAGGGGATGCTTAACGTTCGCTCTCCCTGCTGTTCGCCGTGCAGTTCGGCGTCGTCTATCTCAAACGCGCCGATACGTACGTTAGTTTTGGCCATAAATTCACCCCGTTTGTCTGCTGAGTTGTGGTACGACCAGTTAAGGCCGCCATTTTTCAGCGTAGACAAACGGGCGTAAAGCGCCAGTGAAAAAATGCTGTTTTTCGACGCGCCATCACGCTTTTTTGCTAAAAAGCTTACCGTCACGCACCAGTTCGCGGGGATAGCTATTTTTTAAACGCGACCCGACTTTTTTCGCCAGCCCGATCGGCGCGCCCTGATAGGTGACAATCGCATCATCCTTCTGCGGGAGCGTTTCAGGATAGATATCGCGACCGCGATACCACTCTTCCGCTTCGGCCTCCGTCAGCGCCAGGGGAGCGGCCGGCGCGGCAAGCGCAATCACCGCTTCGTGCTGCCAGCGGTAGCCTTTGTTATGGGTTTCGGCGAGCCGAATGCCGATGCGGGAAAAGCGCACTTTGCCGAATAACGCTTCGAGCGCCTGTGGGAATAACCAGATTTCTTTATCGCGCTGCCAGAGCGTATGGTCGGCGGTCCACTGCAAACCGACGGCGGCGGCGGCGGCAATTACGGCGGCGGATTCGCGGGTTTTAAGCGGCGTGAAGGGGAATTTCCCCACTTTATAACCCGGCGCCGGGAGCGGGTCGATGGCCGCGGTTTTACGTAAACGGGCGACGAAGAACCCTTCGCAGTCAAAAATCTGCGGGAAGACGTGCAGGAAGCCCTCCTCGGTGAGGGCTTCGCTGGCCTGCGGGAACAGTGAGCCGAGCGGCACGACTTCTACCGCCTGCGGATAGCGCGCCAGCAGCCCGTTGACCACCTCTTCGTTTTCTTGCCGGTTCAGGGTACAGGTGGAGTAAACCAGCGTCCCGCCGGGGCGAAGGGCGTGAAACGCGCTGTCAATCAGCTCGCGCTGGGTCACCGCAATTTCCGCGTTGCTTTCCGGCGACCAGTTTTTCAGCGCATCGGGATCTTTACGTACTACCCCTTCGCCGGAGCAGGGGGCGTCGAGCAGGATCGCGTCAAAGCATTCCGGCAGCGCGGCGCCGAATACCCGACCATCGAAATGGGTCAGCGCCACGTTGCTGATTCCACAGCGGCTGATGTTGGCGTGCAGGACTTTAACCCGGCTGGCGGAATATTCATTGGCCAGAATGCCGCCTTCATTACCCATGCGGGCGGCGATTTGCGTGGTTTTAGAACCCGGCGCGGCGGCGACGTCCATCACCCGCTTCGGCATCTGGCCGTCGGCAAACAGCGCGGCGACCGGCAGCATGGAGCTGGCTTCCTGAATGTAAAACAGCCCGCTAAGGTGCTCGGCCGTGCTGCCCAGCGGCAGGTCGTCTTCATCTTCACGCTCGATCCAGAAACCCTCTTCGCACCACGGAACCGGCGTGAGCTGCCAGCGGTAGGGGGCGACCAGCTGCAAAAAATCAGCCACCGTGATTTTCAGCGTATTGACGCGAATGCTTCGCCGCAGCGGGCGCTGGCAGGCGGCGATAAAGTCGTCAAAAGAGAGATGCGTCGGCATTGCCGCACGCATTTGAGCGAGGAATTCTTCAGGAAGATAGACAGCGTTTTGAGCCACGGGGAGCGCACCACAACGAAAAAAGGGGGCGTAGTTTACCATAAAGGCTCCGGCGGCGGACACCGGAGCCTGTTATGCTTAGCGCGGCAGGGCGGTGCCCCATTCGCGCCACTCTTTCGGTTCGCTCTCCAGCAGCAGGAAGTGTTTGCCATCCTGCGCTTTCGGCGCCAGCGGCGTACCCGGAGGCGTCGCAAACGCGATGCCGCCGCGAATGAACTGATTAAAGGTACCGGTTTTCACCACCCCGCCAATCAGGCCAAAGTCGAGGCTATAGCCGGAAGCCAGCCAGAATACCGAGTTGTTGCGCACCAGATACTGATAACGCTTGCTGATACGCAGCTGTACCATCACGCGATCCGACATCGAACCGAGCATCAGACCGGTCACCGTGCCGACTTCGAGCCCGCGGAATAGCACCGGCGTGCCGATACCCAGCGAACCCGCTTCCGGTACTTCGACGATAATGCTCAGGCCGTCGATATAACGTGAATCGCTGATCGTGGTTTCCTGAATTTCGAAATCACGGCGCGGCGCACCGCGTCCCGGCTCGACGTTGATATAGGCCTGGAAAAGGGTATCCAGATGTTCAACGCCCGCCGCGGATATCTGCGGCGTAATCACCGAGAAACGCGTCCCGGCGCGGGCAAAGGTATTGACGTATTCCGGGTAGAGAACCGCTTTCGCCTGCACTTCGTTTTTCGCGGTAATTAAATTCAGCGACTGGATCTGGCCAATATCAATCCCCAGGTAGCGAATTGGCATCCCTTCGGCGATTTTACCGGCGTCGAAGGCGTGCAGGGTTATCTGCCCACCCACCGCGCGGGCGGCGGTTTCTGACGCATACAGCACGCGTTTGTTATCGATCCGCGCGCTGGCGCTGGCGCCGCTGAGGTTATCAAAGCTAATCGCGCCCTTCAGCGCGCGGGAGAGCGGGGATGCCTGTACCGTCAGGCCGCTGCCGTTAAGCTGCACTTTCGCGCCGCCCTCGGCCCAGAACACGCTGTTGCTGGTCAGCAGATGGCGATATTCCGGCTTGATATGGATATTGATCTCAAAGGCGTTCTTGCGCGGCTGCACGGTGATGATTTCCCCGACCGCAAATTTACGGTACAGCACCACGGAGCCTGCCTGCACGTCCGGCAGCGTCTCGGCTGAGAGCGTAAGCGTGGTGGTCGGCAGATCGCTCATACTGTTTTCCAGCGCCTTTTCCTGGTTCGCGTACAGCGGATAGCGGCTTTGCATCGCCCCTTTGTCGCCCGGGATAACGCGGATCCCGCCGCTGACCCATTCGCTGGCGCTGGCCCCGAGGAACTCCACGCCATCGATGCCGACTTTAACGTCGATGCGGCTGTTGACCACGAATTTGCTATCGCCGCGTACCAGAGAACGGTACTCCGGCATCACCGCCACCTGGAACGTGACGCCATCGGCGTTCAGCTTGCGTTCCAGAACCTGGCCAATCTGCACGCCGTGCAGAATCAGCGGCTGCCCGGCGTCGATGCCGTAGCTTTCCGGCGCGGTGAGCGTGACGGTCGCGACATCCGGTTCTTCCAGAATGGATTTATCGGCAGGCAGCACCGCAAACTGGTTGCGGGGTTCACCCTCGCCGGGGACCAGCTCGAAGGTGGTGCCGGTCAGCAGGGCGCTGACGCTGGGGTTATCCAGCGAGATTTTTGGCTTCTTCATCTGAATCAGCGTCTTCTCGCGCAGCAGGCTGACGACGCTCGGGTCGACGGTCATTTCGCCGGTCACTTTCCCGTCGCCGTTGAGATTCAGCTTACTGAGCTGGCCGACCTCCAGGCCCTGGTACATCAGCGGCGTAGAGCCCGCTTTTAAGCCTGCGCCATCCGGGAGATCCAGTTTAACCACCACGCCGCGCTGGCTGTGCGCCAGGTCTTCGTATAAGTGATAGTCCGTGTTTTGCTGAGCCTGTGGAGAATCATCCGGGGAATCAAAGGCGATAGCGCCGTTCACCAGCGCCGAGAGGCTGTCCAGCTGGACTTTCGCTCCGCTCAGGCTGACGTCCGCCTTCACGCCGGATACGTTCCAGAAACGGCTCTCTTTTTTCACCAGGTTAGTGAAACGCCGCTCGATCAGCACATCAATGGTGACGCCCTGATTGTTCGGATTAATGGCGTAGTCATATACCCGGCCGACCGGAATCTTACGGAAGTAGACCAGCGAGCCGCTGGTTAACGAACCCAAATCCGCTGACTTGAGATGAATCATCAGCTCGCCGTTATTGATGTGGTACTTCGGCTGGGTATCGAGGGCGACAAAGTGATCCTCGGGCTCGCCCTGGCCGGGCATCATGCCGATATAGTTACCGCCCACCAGCGCATCCAGGCCGGACACGCCAGCAAGCGAGGCTTTCGGCGTCACCAGCCAGAACTGCGTCTCCTTGCGCAGCGCATCTTTCATATCGCCCTTGACGCTGGCGGAAACCTCAATTTTGCTCAGATCTTTACTCAGCGAGATGTTCTCCACCGTACCGACTTCTACCCCCTGATAGCGGATAGGCGTGCGGCCAGGAACGATACCGTTAGCGGACTGGAAGTCGATAACGATCGTCGTACCGCGATCCTGGTAGCTGGTCCATATCAGCCAGCCGGCAATCAGCAGCGCGATGACCGGCAGCAGCCAAAATGGCGAGATACGGCGTTTAGTTTTAATTTTGGCTTCAGTCGGCGAAGCGGGCGTTTCCTGACTCATGTGCGTCCCAAAGTAAGCGGCTGTCCAGCCATTCAACAGCAAGGATAGTTAATATTACCGCGGCGCCAAAATAGACCGCGGCGGGCCCCATCGTAAACGCGAGGAGCTGATCGCGGTTGATCAGCGACATGGTTAATGCGATGACAAAAAGATCCAACATAGACCAGCGGCCGATCCAGGTAATCAGCCGCAGTAGCAGGATGCGGGTACGTAATCCCTGTTCACACTTGAATTGTATGCTGACCAGCAGCGTAAACAATACAATTACTTTGGTGAATGGGACCAGAATACTGGCGATGAACACGACGCCGGCGATAGCGACGTTGCTGCTGGCCAGCGACATGATGCCGGAAAGGATGGTGTCATCCTGACGCGCGCCGTTGACGTAGATAATCGAGATCGGCAGCAGGTTGGCAGGCAGCAGGAAAACCATTGACGCAATCAGCGCAGCCCAGCTCTTTTGCAGGCTCTGGCGGCGTCTGTGGCGCAGGGGAGTGTGGCAGCGACGGCAGCGGCCGCGCGAATCGCGATGGCCGGTATAATGGCAGCCGAGGCAAACCTGCAGGTTTTCATCCGGCCGCAGCGCCGGGCGCTGGGGGTAAAAACGCTCCCAGAGCTCCTCAACGTTCATATGGATAAGCGTCAGGATACTGAGCAGGGTGAGGGAGATATAGGCGATAAGCCCGATGCCCGGCTGCAGGAAGGCGTAATCCTGCACCTTAATGGAGGCGACGCCGATGCCGACCAGGTAAATATCCAGCATCACCCACTCTTTGAGCCGCTCCAGCATCAGCAGTATCGGGCGCAGATTCATGCCCAGCACGTTGCCCAGCCACAGATAGGCGATTGAGACCACCAGCAGCACCGGCGCCACGACCGCGCAAAATAGCACCATCGCCGCCGTGAGCGGATCGCCCTGGCCGGTCATTTGCCAGATGCCCTGAAGGACGTTAGCGTCGATACGCACGCCCAGCAGATGCAAACGCAGCAGCGGTTCGCTCCAGGCAAAAGGCATCAGCAGCAGCATCGCGATTGCCATGCTGCCCAGCCGGGTAAGCGACCAGTCGCGGCCATCGCGCACTTTGGCGTTGCAGCGGGGACACCAGGCGCTTTGATTCTTTTTTAGGACCGGTAAACGAAACAGCAGGTCGCACTGCGGACAGCGCTGATAGTGAGCGTGCTCAACGGGGGCGCTGACCGAGTAGACGACCATTTTTTTTGCTGGCGTAATCCTGGGTGTTTTTAGTGGCATTTATAGCTTACAGAAATGAGTGTATCTCTCTATCTTAACTCAGGAATGAATTCATCTTGAGCATGAATGCATTTAAAGCTTATTTTATTAGGCTGTAAGTGTAAGGTAGTAAGACAACTAAGCGACCAAATAATGAACAAATCAGAATTCTACGCGGATTTGAACCGCGATTTTCAGGCGTTAATGGCAGGCGAAACCAGTTTTCTGGCGATGATTTCAAATACCAGCGCGCTGCTGTTCGAGCGGCTGACCGACGTGAACTGGGCCGGTTTCTATCTTCTGGAAGGTGACACGCTGGTGCTTGGCCCGTTCCAGGGCAAGCTGGCCTGCGTGCGGATTCCGGTCGGACGCGGCGTATGCGGGACTGCCGTCGCGCAGAATCGCGTGCAGCGGGTAGAGGATGTTCACGCGTTTGATGGGCACATCGCCTGTGACGCCGCCAGTAATTCGGAAATTGTCTTCCCGTTACGGGTGAACAATCAAACTATCGGCGTCCTGGATATCGATAGCACGGCGCATTCCCGCTTCACCGCTGAAGATGAGCAGGGACTGGCAGAACTGGTCGCGCATCTGGAAAAACTCATTTCTGCGACTGATTATCAAAAAATATTCACCCGCGTCGCAGGATAATCAACGGATAACGTAGCATTTACCGATGACGTCATTATAATGACGCCTGTTCATGCCTGCGGCTTGTTGGCTACGTCCGTTGTAATCAGGAAATTTCATGGAAAATCAACCTAAGTTGAATAGCAGTAAAGAAGTCATTGCGTTTCTGGCCGAACGTTTCCCTCAGTGTTTTAGCGCTGAAGGCGAAGCTCGCCCCCTGAAAGTCGGTATTTTTCAGGATCTCGTTGAGCGCGTTGGCGGAGAGATGAATCTCAGCAAAACCCAACTTCGCGCTGCTTTGCGTCTTTATACTTCGAGCTGGCGCTACCTGTACGGCGTTAAGCCTGGCGCAGTCCGCGTTGACCTTGATGGCAACCCGTGCGGCGAACTGGAAGAGCAGCACGTCGCTCATGCCCGTCAGCAGCTTGAAGAAGCAAAAGCCCGCGTCCAGGCGCAGCGCGAAGCGCAGCAGGCCAAAAAACGCGAAGCCGCTGCCGCAGCAGGCCAGCCGGAAGAGGGGGCACGTCGCGAGCGTAAACCGCGTCCTCAGCCTCAGGCGCGTCGTAAAGACGGCGCTGAGCAGCGTAAACCTCGCCCGGCAGCAGCAGCCAAAGCGCCGCGCGAAGAGCGTCATACCCCTGTATCAGATGTGTCTGTATTGACCGTTGGCCAGGCACTGAAGGTGAAAGCAGGCAATAATGCAATGGACGCCACCGTCCTGGAAATCACCAAAGATGGCGTTCGTGTACAGCTGACTTCTGGTATGTCAATGATTGTACGCGCAGAACACCTGGTGTTCTGAAACGGAGGCCGGGCCAGGCATGAACAAATTCTTTAAGCTCACCGCGTTGGCGGGCCTGCTGGTAATCGCAGGCCAGTCGTTCGCCGTGGACGATATCACCCGGATCGATCAAATCCCCGTGCTGAAAGAAGAGCCGCAGCACGCGACGGTGAGCGAGCGCGTCACATCGCGCTTTACCCGCTCTCACTACCGGCAGTTCGATCTTGATAATGCCTTTTCGGCAAAAATTTTCGATCGCTACCTGAACCTGCTCGACTACAGCCATAACGTGCTGTTAGCCAGCGACGTGGCCCAGTTTGCCGCGAAAAAGAATCAAATCGGCGATGAGCTGCGCAGCGGGAAGCTGGACGTTTTTTACGACCTGTATAACCTGGCGCAGAAGCGTCGATTTGAGCGTTATCAATATGCATTGAAAGTGCTGGAACGTCCGATGGACTTTACCGGCAATGACAACTTCAACCTTGACCGCAGCAAGTCTCCTTGGCCGAAAGATGAGGCCGAGCTGAATGCGCTGTGGGATGCCAAGGTGAAGTTTGATCAGCTCAGCCTCAAGCTGGCTGGCAAAGATGATAAAGAGATTCGCGAGACCCTAACCCGTCGCTACAAGTTTGCCATTCGCCGTCTGGCGCAAACCAATAGCGAAGACGTTTTCTCGCTGGCGATGACCGCCTTTGCGCGTGAAATCGACCCGCATACGAACTATCTCTCTCCGCGCAATACCGAACAGTTCAACACCGAAATGAGCCTGTCTCTCGAAGGTATCGGCGCGGTACTGCAGATGGATGACGACTACACGGTGATCAACTCACTGGTGGCCGGTGGTCCTGCGGCGAAGAGTAAATCCATCAGCGTGGGCGACCGTATCGTTGGCGTTGGCCAGCCGGGTAAAGGCATGGTTGATGTCATCGGCTGGCGTCTTGATGATGTCGTGGCGCTGATCAAAGGTCCCAAGGGCAGCAAGGTTCGTCTGGAAATTCTCCCGGCGGGTAAAGGCGCGAAAACGCGGATTGTGACCCTTACGCGCGAACGCATTCGTCTTGAAGACCGCGCGGTTAAGATGTCAGTCAAAACCGTCGGCAAAGAGAAGGTTGGCGTGCTGGATATTCCGGGTTTCTATGTTGGCCTGACGGACGACGTCAAGGTTCAGCTGCAGAAACTGGAGAAACAGAACGTTAGCAGCATCGTTATCGATCTGCGCAGCAACGGCGGCGGGGCGCTGACCGAAGCGGTTTCGCTTTCTGGCCTGTTTATTCCATCCGGCCCGGTTGTCCAGGTTCGCGATAATAACGGTAAGGTGCGTGAAGACAGCGATACCGACGGCGTGGTGTACTACAAAGGCCCGCTGGTGGTGCTGGTCGACCGTTTCAGCGCCTCGGCTTCTGAAATTTTCGCCGCCGCGATGCAGGATTATGGCCGCGCACTGATCGTCGGTGAGCCGACCTTTGGCAAGGGGACCGTCCAGCAGTATCGTTCGCTGAACCGCATTTACGATCAGATGCTGCGCCCTGACTGGCCGGCGCTGGGGTCCGTACAGTACACCATCCAGAAATTCTACCGTATTAACGGCGGGAGTACTCAGCGCAAGGGTGTGACGCCGGACATCATGATGCCGACC
The DNA here is from genome assembly GCF_015139575.1 of Klebsiella michiganensis. Classification (GTDB taxonomy): domain Bacteria; phylum Pseudomonadota; class Gammaproteobacteria; order Enterobacterales; family Enterobacteriaceae; genus Klebsiella; species Klebsiella michiganensis. The sequence goes on from NZ_AP022547.1 coordinate 2,234,532, forward strand.
GGAACCGAAGAGCGTGAAACCGGCGAGCAGTATGAAGATAACGCGCTGCCGTGGGATAGCGTCAATGCGGCAACCTTCGTGAAGTATGGTGACCTGACGCCGTTCGGACCCGAGCTGCTGAAGCGCCACGATGCGCGTATCGCCAAGGATCCTGAGTTCCAGTACATCATGAAGGACATTGCTCGCTATAACGCGATTAAAGACAAACGCAACATCGTCTCCCTGAATTACGCGCAGCGTGAAAAGGAGAATGAAGAAGATGATGCAATTCGTCTGGCCCGCGTTAACGATCGCCTGAAACGCGAAGGCAAGCCGCTACTGAAAAAACTGGAAGATCTGCCGAAGGATTACCAGGAGCCTGACCCGTATCTTGATGAAACGGTTCATATTGCGCTCGACCTGGCCCATGAGGAAAAGGATCGGCCAGCGGTCGAGCCTCCGGCCAGTAAATAATCCCCCAACGGGCACACTAAGTTGTGCCCGTTTTCTTTCTCGCCTTTCCCAACGTTCATTGCCTGATTTCAACAAAATGTCAACGCTTTTGCCCAGCGTCAGCAATATGCTACAAAATGTAAAGTTGTGTCTTTCTCGTGACTTAGCGGGGCCTGATGGTTGAAAATTGGCGTTCTACCCATACCATGTGGGTAATCGCATAGTGCGTTTTGTTAAATCGAGGTTAAAAGAAAATTATGATGCGAATCGCGCTTTTCCTGCTGACCAACCTGGCAGTGATGGTGGTGTTCGGGCTGGTGCTGAGCCTGACGGGAATTCAGTCAAGCAGCATGACCGGGCTGCTGATCATGGCCCTGTTGTTTGGTTTCGGCGGCTCAATCGTTTCGCTGCTGATGTCGAAATGGATGGCGCTGAAATCGGTGGGTGGGGAAGTCATTGAGCAGCCGCGTAACGAAACCGAGCGCTGGCTGATGAATACCGTCGCGCAGCAGGCGCGCCAGGCGGGTATCGCTATGCCGCAGGTCGCTATCTACCATGCGCCGGATATTAACGCCTTCGCGACCGGCGCGCGCCGCGATGCGTCGCTGGTGGCGGTCAGTACCGGGCTGCTGCAGAACATGAGCCGTGATGAAGCGGAAGCGGTTATCGCCCATGAGATTAGCCACATCGCCAACGGTGATATGGTCACCATGACGCTGATCCAGGGGGTAGTGAACACCTTCGTTATCTTTATCTCGCGCGTTATCGCGCAGATTGCGGCGGGCTTCCTCGGCGGCAACCGCGATGAAGGTGAAAGCAGCAACGGCAACCCGCTGATCTACTTTGCGGTCGCCACGGTGCTGGAGCTGGTATTTGGTATTCTGGCCAGCATCATCACCATGTGGTTCTCCCGCTACCGCGAGTTCCATGCGGACGCCGGTTCAGCGAAGCTGGTAGGGCGTGAGAAAATGATCGCCGCGCTGCAGCGGCTGAAAACCAGCTATGAGCCGCAGGAGGCCAGCAGCATGATGGCGTTCTGCATTAACGGCAAAGCGAAATCCATGAGCGAGCTGTTTATGACTCACCCGCCGCTGGATAAACGTATTGAAGCCCTGCGCAGCGGCGAATACCTGAAATAACCGTCGCGCCTGGCCCTGAAAACAAAAATCCGCAACCTTCGGGCTGCGGATTTTTTTATGCCGGTTTTTGCGTTACAGCCTGACGCGCGGCTGCGTGACGCGTAGCCCGCTGACCGCGGCCGCGACGACGGCAAACGTTCCGGCCAGCAAAAGGGCGGTGTGGGTTCCGCTATTGCCCAGCAGGTTAAACAGCAGCGCCACCAGCGCGGCGCCAGTGCTCTGTCCAAGCAGGCGCGCGGTCCCCAGCATGCCGCTTGCGCCGCCGCTGCGATGAGCCGGCGCTGACGAGACGATGGTGTGATTGTTGGGGGACTGGAACAGGCCAAAGCCCGCGCCGCAGAGCGCCATTCGCCAGATAATATCCAGGTCCGACGGCGCGGAGGGCAGTAAAGCCAGGCCGAACAGGCCGCAGGCCATGATGATTAGACCCATCGCGCCCAGCAGCCCGGCGTGAACTTTCTCAATCAAATATCCCGCCAGCGGCGCCATGACCATAGTGGCCAGGGGCCACGGCGTCAGGAGCAGACCGGTTTCCACCTCGCTACGCCCCATCATTGACTGCAGGAAGAACGGCAGCGAAACCATCGCCAGCATCTGGGCGCAAAAAGAGCATATCGACGTACAAATTGACAGAGAGAATAGCGGAATGCGCAGCAGGTCAACCGGCAGCAGGGGGACCGGCATTTTGAGCTGGCGGCGGACAAAAAAGAACCCGACGACCAGCATGGCCATAACCTCCGCCGCAACCAGCGCGCCTGACTGACCCTGAGCGAACCCGCCGAGGGCGGTAATCAGTAAGCCAAAAGTGAGGGCATTCATGATGGCGCTCGGCAGGTCGAAGCGGGTGACCTTGCTGCGGCCGGTGTTAGCAGGCAGATAGCGCATCGCGAGAAGCAGTGAAATAATCCCCAGCGGAACGTTAATCAGAAACAGCCATTGCCATGAAGCCATTGAGAGAATCGCGGCGGCGATGGTCGGCCCCGCTGCGGAGGAGACGGCCACCACGAAAGAGTTGATCCCCATCCCGCGGCCGAGAAAGCGCTGAGGATAAATCAGGCGAATCAGCGCGGTGTTAACGCTCATCAGCGCCGCGCCGCCGAGCCCCTGCGCCACGCGCGCCAGGGTCAGCATTTCGAGGCTTCTGGAGAGCGCGCAGGCCAGTGAGGTAAAGGTAAAAAGCACCAGGCCGATTTTATAAATACGCCGGTAGCCGACCATATCGCCGAGGAAAGAGAGCGGCAGCAGCGCGATAACGATAGCGATTTGGTAGGCATTAACTATCCAGATTGAAGAGGCCGGGGATGCGTTTAAATCGCTGGCGATGGTCGGCAGGGCGACGTTGGCGATAGCGCCGTCCAGCACCGCCATCGCCAGGCCTAATACAATGGTCAGAATGGCGCCGTAACGCTGCGGTAAAGGCAGCCCATCGGAGATGTTTTTATCCATGTGAAGTCTGTATCTTATCGGGAACTATTAACTGGTTAATAATTTTAGCATTGATTATTCAGCGGCATGTCGCAGATTTGTAACGAATCGGCAGAAGAACGATTGCGGGTAACGGGATGCGAATTTATAATAAAAACCGGTTCTAATTTTTATAAAACAGTTGCGATGAGGTGATAAATGGCAGTTGCAGATTTGGATAAACAGCCAGATTCTGTCTCTTCGGTATTGAAGGTTTTTGGCATTCTGCAGGCGCTTGGCGAAGAGCGTGAAATTGGCATTACCGAACTGTCCCAGCGCGTCATGATGTCAAAAAGCACCGTTTATCGCTTTTTGCAGACCATGAAATCGCTGGGATACGTAGCTCAGGAAGGTGAGTCCGAGAAATATTCTCTGACCCTGAAACTCTTCGAACTTGGCGCGCGGGCTTTGCAGAACGTTGATTTGGTGCGCAGCGCTGATATTCAGATGCGCGAGCTTTCACGCCTGACAAAAGAGACCGTCCACCTGGGCGCCCTGGATGAAGACAGTATTGTTTACATCCACAAAATCGACTCAATGTACAATTTGCGCATGTATTCGCGCATCGGGCGTCGTAACCCGCTGTACAGCACCGCGATCGGTAAAGTGCTGCTGGCCTGGCGCGATCGTGCCGAGGTTGAGCAGATTCTGGAAGGGGTGGAGTACAAACGCAGCACCGACCGAACTATCACCAGCACCGAAGAGCTGCTGGCGGTTCTCGATAAGGTCCGCGAGCAGGGGTATGGCGAAGATAACGAAGAGCAGGAAGAGGGGCTGCGCTGCATCGGGGTTCCGGTTTTCGACCGCTTCGGCGTGGTTATCGCGGGCCTGAGTATCTCTTTCCCGACGCTGCGTTTCTCGGAAGAGCGCCTGAACGAGTACGTGGCGATGCTGCACACGGCGGCGCGTAAAATTTCAGAACAGATGGGCTACAACGATTATCCGTTCTGACCTTGTGCGTAAATCGGGCTACAGCGTCTGTAGCCCGATCGTGACTAGCCGTTATCAACAACCGTGGCGCTTTTTCGCAGGATAGGGCAATCGGTAATGCCGATAATACCGCTGCTGGAATGAACATATTGTGCGGTACTGATGCCGCGAGCCGTGAGATATTTACACTGCAATCCCAGCCCCCCGGCATTCTCACTGCTGCCCATTAATACGCCGTAGCCGCTTAATAATACGCCAATCCACAAGATAGCCAGCACCACAATGGTACGAATGATCAATCGCATTGTTGCCTCATTATTTGTATTATCCTTGCGTCCATTCTGGCATGAACATCGTTTGAAACAAGTCTATGATTCCTAAACTTGCCTTTCGTATTACAGTTAGCCGCGGTTTAAGAAGGTCATGTTATCCTGGCGACATCTGGTACTGATGCGGAGTGTGGAGTGAAAAAATTACGCTGGGTTTTGCTGATAGTCATCATCGCAGGTTGTTTACTGCTATGGACTCAGATGCTTAACGTAATGTGCGATCAGGATGTACAGTTCTTCAGCGGCATCTGCACTATCAATAAATTTATTCCCTGGTAAGACATTTTTAATATGACTGATTTTCTTCTGCCGCGCGGGTGGTAGAATAAACGCCTTCTCTTTGAGGTGGTGAAATGAGTGAGTTACTAAATCCTGGGATTGTAAGCCTGGCATCCGTGGCGCTTTCAGTTGTGCTGTTGCTTGTCGGCCTGTTGTTATGGTTTTTTGTTAATCGCGCCAGCTCGCGCGCTAATGAGCAGATAGCGCTGCTGCAGGCGCTGCTGGATCAGCAAAAGCGGCAAAACGCGCTGCTGCGCCGTCTCTGCGAGGCCAATGAGCCAGAGAAGGAGAGTGCCGCAGAACCTTCCATCGCCGAGAAGGGGAAAGGCGACGACGACTTCATTCGTCTGGTCGCAGAGCGCTAATCTGATTGTCAGGTGTACATCGTGACGGTGTGCGCCTGTATCTCCCCCGGTGTATAACGTATCCTTATCGATAAATTCTCTTCCGAACGTAAACCTGCCCACCGGCAAGCGGAGGCGGCGCGTTTATGCTCTCTTTAATTAGTTTGTTTAATTCATCAAATAAAAGAACAGGAAAGACCTGACTGTCATCAGGCGTTCATTATTGCGATGAAGTATAGACAATATTTTAAGTACTTCAATTAACGCGCTTCGATATTATGCCATGGGCCTGTAAAGCAATTTTTCAACTATCGATATGAGCTTTTAAATGCATCTTTATGCAATGCTTTCTGACTCCCCCTAAAATTGGCAGCTTGGCTCTACGCGGGGCCCGGCAAGCTGAAGTCATTGAGCAATGGCGGATAAACTCCCAGGCAGGGGGCCGTCTCAGCGGCGCCAGCGCGGAGGGAGAAGGATAAGCCAGAGGAAGCAAAGTCGCATAAATGTGCAGGTGATCAAATGATTCCCTTATAATTTGTGCGAGCGATCGAGAGCCGTCTAAAAATGGCTTGCCATTATTTACGTAGTATGTGATAACACGTTTCGGGTTAAACGAGGTACAGTTCTGTTTATGTGTGGCATTTTCAGTAAAGAAGTCCTGAGTAAACACGTTGTCGTTGAATACCGCTTCTCTGCCGAACCTTATATTAGTGCCTCATGCAGTCATGTGTCAGTTTTATCTATGTAAGTGCCCCACGGGCGAAGAAAACAGTCTAAGGAATTTTGCAAATGGCAAAGATTAAAGGTCAAGTTAAGTGGTTCAACGAGTCTAAAGGTTTTGGCTTCATTACTCCGGCTGATGGCAGCAAAGATGTGTTCGTGCACTTCTCCGCTATCCAGGGTAACGGCTTCAAAACTCTGGCTGAAGGCCAGAACGTTGAGTTCGAAATTCAGGACGGCCAGAAAGGTCCAGCTGCAGTTAACGTAACTGCTATCTGATTTAGACCACTGAATCTTGTAAGAAAGCCTCGCAGCCGCGGGGCTTTTTAGTCTTTATTGCAAATCATGTCATTTTTCCTCCCTCTGTTGCGCTTTGTTGCAAAACAACATCCTTATTAGCACTGTTTAGCAACCTGTTTTGTATATATCTGTTAAATCAGGTGGTTGCAAAATAATGATGGAGCTAAGGTGCAAAAGAACAAACTTAAGTCAGCCGCCAACTTTACCCCTCTGCGGTTTGGGTTGTTATGCGTGGCCATTCTTTGCTGTATGGGTCTGCTGCTGGCCCGGGTAGGCTGGCTGCAAATTGTCTCTCCCGACAATTTGGTTAAACAAGAAGATATGCGCTCCTTGCGCGAAGAGCCTATCGACGTGCAGCGCGGCATGATTAGCGATCGCGAGGGCCGCCCGCTGGCGGTTAGCGTGCCGGTGAGCGCCATCTGGATCGATCCGCAAACAACTCTCGCAAAAGGCGGCGTCGGATATGGCCCGCGCTGGCAGGCGATGGCGCAAGCTTTACACCTCAACCTTAGCGAGCTTGCCCATCGCGTGGAGGCGCATCCTCATGCGCGTTTTCTCTATCTGGCGCGCCAGATAAACCCGGAGCAGGCGGAGTGGATCGACAAGCTGCACCTGCCGGGGATTAATCTGCGCGATGAGTCGCGTCGTTTTTATCCCGCGGGGCACGTTGCGGCTAATCTGCTGGGCTTTACCAATATCGATAATCAAGGAATCGAGGGGGTAGAGAAAAGCTTTAATGCCCAGCTAACCGGTCAGCCCGGGCGTCGCCTGGTGCGCAAAGACCGGCACGGCAACGTCATCGAAAATATCACCGAAGTCCCGGCGGTCCCGGCCCACAATTTGCAGCTCAGTATCGATGAGCGTCTGCAAACGGTGACCGAGGACGCGCTGGATAACGCCGTGCGCTGGAACAAAGCGGAATCAGGGGCGGCGGTATTAATTAAAATTGATACCGGGGAAATCCTGTCGATGGCCAGCTACCCCGATTTCAACCCTAACAATCGCGATGACGCGAAGCTGGATGATTTCCGCAATCGCGCGATTAGCGATACTTTCGAGCCGGGGTCGACGGTTAAGCCGCTGGTGCTGATGACCGCGCTCCAGCAGGGCATTGTTCAGCCGGATAGCGTGGTGGATACCCATCCGTTTACCCTCGACGGTCATCGTATTCGCGACGTCGGTTACTACCCTGAGCTGTCCCTCACCGGCATTCTGCAAAAATCCAGCGATACCGGCGTTTCACATTTGTCGCTGGCCATGCCGATTCAACATCTTATCGATACCTATAAAGCGTTCGGTTTCGGCGACTCTACCGGTCTGGGATTAACCGGTGAAAGCGCCGGGCTGATGCCGCAGCGTCGCTACTGGGGACAGCTGGACCGGGCGACATTCGCCTTCGGCTACGGCCTGATGGTTACGCCGCTCCAGCTGGCGCACGTTTACGCAACTATTGGCAGCTACGGTATTGAGCGTCCGCTATCGATCACGCGTATCGATCCGCCGGTCATGGGCACCCGAGTGATGCCGGAGCAGATTGTGCATGAAGTCGAACATATGATGGAGAGCGTTGCCTTGCCGGGCGGCGGGGGCACAAAAGCGGCGGTGCGCGACTATCGGGTGGCGGTAAAAACCGGTACCGCCAAGAAAATTGGCCCTGACGGGAAATATATCGACAAATACGTGGCCTACACCGCAGGGGTGGCGCCCGCCAGTAACCCAAAATTTGCGCTGGTAGTGGTGATGAACGACCCCAGCAACGGTTCGTATTACGGTGGAGCAGTGTCGGCGCCGGTATTCAGCCAGATCATGGGCGATGTACTGCGCCTGGAAAACGTGATGCCAGATGGGATGCCGCAGGGTTCTGAAAACCTGATCGTCATGCATCATGACGGCGTGCTGCCGCCTGCGCTGTAACGGTGGCCTGGAGGGGCGAATAGCGCTACACTTTCGCCCTTTCAGCACACCGGAGTTGCCATGTCTTACAGTTGCCCACTTTGCCACGCGCCGCTTGAGCGCCGCGATAATAGCTTTATCTGCCCGCAGCGGCATCAGTTCGATCTGGCGAAGGAAGGGTACGTCAATTTACTGCCGGTGCAGTTTAAGCGCTCCCGCGATCCGGGCGACAGCGCTGAAATGATGCAGGCCCGGCGGGCGTTTCTCGATGCGGGTCATTATCAGCCGCTTCGCGACGCGATCTGCGCTTATCTGCACACCTTCGCGCCGACCGATTTACTGGACATCGGCTGCGGGGAAGGCTACTACACCCACGCTTTTGCCGCCATCGCCAGCCGCAGCTGGGGTCTGGACGTGTCGAAATCCGCTATCCGCGCGGCGGCAAAACGGTACCCGCAGGTCAACTTTTGCGTCGCCTCCAGCCAGCGTTTACCGTTTGAGGATGCAAGCCTGGATGCGATAGTACGTATTTACGCCCCCTGCAATGCCGTTGAGCTGGCGCGCGTTGTCCGCCCCGGCGGCTGGGTCATCACCGCGACGCCGGGGCCTCGTCACCTGATGGAGCTGAAAGGGTTGATATACGACGAAGTGCGTTTGCACGAGCAGAACGCGGAAGAGATGGCAGGGTTTACGCTACGTCACCAGCAGCAGCTGGCCTATCCGATGCAGCTTAACGGCAGCGAGGCGGAAGCTTTACTGCAAATGACGCCGTTTGCGTGGCGGGCTAAGCCGCCGGTTCGGGAAGCGCTGCGTCAACAGGTGGGATTTGACTGCCAGACCGATTTTGCCATTCACTGCTGGCAGCGCGACGCCTGAGGATCAGCCGGCGAAATGGCTCCAGAGGATCTGGGCGCCGATGCCAATCAGCACGATACCGCCGAGGATTTCCGCCCGTTTGCCGAGCAGCGGGCCGATAAAACGTCCCACCATCATACCGAGCGTCGACATTATCAGCGTGGCGCAGCCGATAGCCAGCGCGGTGGCGATAATGTTGACCTGCAGAAACGCCAGGCCAACGCCGACGGCCATGGCGTCAAGGCTGGTAGCGAATGCGGTGGTCACCAGCAGCCAGAAACCGTGGCGTCGCGGAGTTTCGCAGTCGTCGTCGTTGCCGCCGCGAAACCCTTCGATAACCATTCGACCGCCGAGAAACACCAGCAGCACAAAGGCAATCCAGTGGTTCCACTCAAGAACAAACTGGCTGGCAAGCATCCCCATTCCCCAACCGACCAGCGGCGTGAGCGTTTCGATAGCGCCAAAGATAAGACCCGTGCGCAGGGCTTCAGAAAATTTAGGTTTATGGAGAGTGGCGCCTTTGCCAATAGAGGCCGCGAAGGCGTCCATGGACATGCCGAAGGCAAGAAGAATTGTAGCGGATACATTCATGAGAGCGTCCTGACCGGGGATAATCCATATGACACATCGCCGCCCCCAGTAAAAATACGCAGCCCATCCTGAAGATGAGGCGCCGCGTACAGCAGCGATGCGTCTATGGTCTCGCCTGATTGAAGACGTTCTTCTTCAACCCGTACGTGCCACGTTTTGCAACGAGTATGTTGACACGTACATTTTCTGGCAGGCAGAAAATTGGCTACTCCCCAACGACGGGCGCAACCTTAACATAATTTTAGAATATAAAACAATAACAGAGTCAGGTTATTTTGCTAACCAAATGATAACGATTTTCATTTAAATTTAGAAGTGAATAATTCGTTAATAAATATCGGCGAATTAAACGAATGGAATATAGCCGCGGCTATATTCCATTCGCCGGGGAATGACAAAATATAGCGCAGGCTATATTTGTAACTCATTGAGTTGAAATGAGAAATTTGTATATTTTTTCCAGGTCGTCGATATTTTGTACGCGAATTAGCAGGCGACGCTGCTCTAATTGCATAACCAGCACGCCATCTTCCGATAAATTCATCTCTTTAATACGCTTATATTCGATCCAGATATTGGCGAAAAAAAAGCCTTCTTTTTTGAAGATGATTTTGGGTGAACGGATCCAGAAAAGATATAACCCCATCAAGGCCAGGGCAGATAATAGCCAGGTGGTGATAAGTTCGCCCTGGCTGGCAATATTGTTATAAATCAGGATAGCAATGAGGCCGACGAAGATAATGCCATCGACGCGATTGCGGCGGAGCAGGGGGATAGCCAGCAAAACGGGGCCATTGCGGCGCGGCATGATGAACTGATCGTAAATCGCAAACGCGAGCAGAACGAGAATAAACAGGATTAACACCAGGTCCGTGATTGTCATCCATCCTCCAAATAAAAAAGCCGGGGGCAAGCCCCCGGCGCACAGCGTGTAGATTACTGGCCCAGCAGGCCGACAGCGTAGCCCGCGATACCGATGACGAAGAAGCCAACGATGATCCACAGGGCGTTAACTTTCTTGCGCAGCAGCCACATACAGGCGAAGGTCAGCAGCAGCGGCACCAGGCCCGGCATCAGCTGGTCAAGGATAGTCTGCACGGTGGTTACGCGCGTCTGGCCATCCTGACCGGTGATGGTGGAAACCACCAGCGGGATGTTCACGTGCGTCCACTTGTTAACCAATGCCCCCATGACAAACAGGCCGAGAATTGACGCCCCCTCGGTCAGTTTCTGCAGGAAGCCGCCGCCCATATCTTTAACGATATCGATACCTTTACGGTAACCGTACGCTACGCCGTAATAACGGGTCAGCAGACGCACCGCGTTAAACAGGATAAAGAACAGCAGAGGCCCGAGCAGACTGCCGCTCATGGCGATACCTGCGCCCAGCGCGGCGAACACCGGACGAACGGTACCCCAGAAGATAGGGTCGCCCACGCCGGCCAGCGGGCCCATCAGACCAACTTTGATACCGTTGATAGCACCATCGTCGATCTCTGCGCCGTTAGCACGCTGCTCTTCCATCGCCAGCGTTACGCCGAGAACCGGCGCCGCAACGTAGGGATGGGTGTTAAAGAACTCAAGGTGACGTTTAATCGCCTGTTTACGCGCATCGTTGTTCTCCGGATACAGGCGACGAATAGCCGGCACCATGGAGAAGCAGAAGCCCAGCGCCTGCATACGTTCGAAGTTCCATGAACCCTGGAACAGGTTAGAACGAATGAACACGCCACGAATATCACTCTGAGTCAGTTTTTTCTCGGTGGTATTTTTAGTCATATCAACCATTTCGCTCACCTGTTAGTCCAGTTCGTTGTCGAGATCGTTATTACCAGCAGCCTGCACAGGCGCACCCGCTACGCGGTTGTATTTCGGGCTCAGCTGGATGTAGAGCACCGCCATCACGGTACCAATTACACCCAGAGCAACCAGGTTGAAATCGGTGAACGCGGCGGTCACAAAGCCCAGGTAGAAGAACGGCATCAGGTAGCCTGCGCGCATCATGTTGATGACCATCGCGTAACCGACGACCACGATCATGCCGCCCGCGATGTTCAGACCGCCGGTAACCACTTCTGGAATGGCGTTCAGCATACCCTGTACTTCGCTGGTGCCGACGGAAATCGCCACGATAACGGCAGGGATAGCGATACGCATGGCCTGCAGGAACAGCGATGAAACGTGTAGCCAGGATATGGCCGTCAGGTTTCCATTCTCCGCGGCCTTATCCGCCGCGTGCTGGAAGGCAACGGTGATGGTACGGACGATAATGGTCAAAACCTGGCCTGCCGCTGCCAGCGGGATTGCCAGCGCGATACCGGCACCGATGCTTTGATGGCCGGCGATAACCAGAACGGTAGAGATGATGGAAGCAAGGGCGGCATCCGGCGCAACGGCCGCACCGATGTTCATCCAGCCCAGGGCGATCATTTCCAGGGTACCACCGATAATAATACCGGTTTTCATATCCCCGAGAACGGCGCCAATCAGCGTACAGGCCACCAGAGGACGGTGGAACTGAAATTCATCAAGTACCGACTCCATACCCGCAATACACGCGACGATGAACACCAGCACAATCTGAAGAAAGGTAATCTCCATTGTACTTCTCCTGTTGATTAAGTCTTAAGTTGAAAATTGCGTTGCGATCCGCGGGGTGACTTATTTCACCTTGGCGATCAGATCCATCATTTTCAGTTTCTGGTCGGTGGAAACTTTGCGGGCCTCCAGTTCGATACCGCGGGCATTCAGCTTTTTGAACGCTTCGATATCTTTCTCATCGACCGAAATGGCGTTGTTCACCTGCGTTTTACCCTGGCGGAAAGCCATGCCACCGATGTTGACGCTGGTGATTTTCACACCGCCTTCAACCACGCGTTCAACGTCCGTTGGGTTAGTGAACAGCAGCATAATGCGCTCGCCTGCGTATTTGGGGTTGTTATAGACGCGGATCATTTTCGCGACGTCTACAACGTGGGCGGTAACGCCCGGAGGAGCAACCTGAGTCAGCAGCGTTTTACGTACGGTATCCGCCGCAACTTCGTCGCTGACGACGATAATGCGGGAAACGTTGGTTTCTTTAGTCCAGCGAGTGGCGACCTGGCCGTGGATTAAACGGTCATCGATACGCGCAAGTCCGATAACCATGTAGTCGTTTGGACCCATTGGCTTCAATGGCGCAGCCGCTTTCGGTGCAGCAGCCTGAACCGGAGCAGGGGCGGCCTTTTCCACCGGCTTCGCTTTCAGCGCCTTAACGCCTTCGCGACCGGTTTCTACCGCCAGGGCAACCAGCTCATCGAACGACGGGTTGTCGTCACGCGCCATCAGCGTTTCGACCAGCATCGGAATATTAACGCCCGCGATGACTTCATAATGTTCTTTATCGACGACAATGCGGCTGGCCGCGTTAAACGGGCTGCCTCCCCATGTATCGACGAGAAATAACACGCCTTTTGCTGTATCCAGCTTTGCCAACTGAGCGTTGTACTTTTCGATTAACGTTTCTGCGTTTTCGCCAGGGACGAAATCAATCCAGCCTACGTTTTCCTGTTCGCCCAGCAGCATTTCTGCCGTTTTTAACAGCTGTTCTGCAGCCCAACCATGTGTGCCTATTACAATAGCAATCGTCACTTGCTACCTCCTTTATAATCGTGAATGCATCATCTGTTCTGATACATCCTGAATCACTCTTGCGAACAAAATCGATTCAGTAAGGGTGTAAGATATAAAGTAATTACTACAGCGAATTATTTTAGACAGTGAAAAAATAATTAATGTGATGAAGCTCCGCTAATTATGCATCTGTTGGTAATTATTTTGCAGCGCAAAAAATAGTCTTAGCTATTGCAAAGACAGGTAAATTTTTTCCAATTATGCTCTATATTTTGCTATGTTTACGTTCCGTTTAATTACTCAGGAGTATAGGGCATAGCCCGCTATATGGACCGTCACCGACGTCTTTTCACCTTCCGGCACGCGTTTGCCGCCGCCACCTGCTACGTCTTTTCACCAGCAACAAGTGTCTCGTCTGTGCATGACACAGCGATGACTACGCCTGTCGTTAACTGGAGCTGCTCATGGAATTCTTAATGGATCCCTCTATTTGGGCCGGTTTGCTGACGCTTGTCGTCCTTGAAATCGTACTGGGTATCGACAACCTGGTGTTTATCGCCATCCTTGCCGACAAGCTGCCGCCAAAGCAGCGGGACAAGGCGCGCCTGATCGGCCTCTCGCTGGCGCTGTTTATGCGCCTGGGTCTGCTGTCGGTTATTTCGTGGATGGTGACCCTGACGAAACCGCTTTTCAGCGTTGCCGATTTCTCGTTTTCCGGACGCGATCTGATCATGCTGCTCGGGGGGATATTCCTGCTGTTTAAGGCGACCACCGAACTGCATGAACGGCTGGAGAACCGCCAGCATGACTCCGGTCATGGTAAAGGCTATGCCAGCTTCTGGGTGGTGGTACTACAAATCGTGGTACTGGACGCCGTGTTCTCGCTGGACGCCGTGATTACCGCGGTCGGGATGGTTAACCACCTGCCGGTGATGATGGCGGCGGTGGTGATCGCGATGGCGGTGATGCTGCTGGCTTCGAAGCCGTTGACTAATTTTGTCAACCAGCATCCGACGGTGGTAGTGCTCTGTCTGAGCTTCCTGCTGATGATCGGCCTGAGCCTGGTGGCTGAAGGTTTTGGTTTCCATATACCGAAAGGTTACCTGTACGCCGCGATTGGCTTCTCGATAACCATCGAGTTCTTTAACCAGATTGCGCGCCGTAACTTTATTCGTCATCAATCGACCCTGCCTCTGCGCGCGCGCACTGCCGATGCGATCCTCCGTCTGATGGGCGGGCGTAAGCAAAGCGCCGCGGCGCATGATAGCGATAGCGCGTCCGTCGTGCCGATCCCCGAAGGCGCGTTTGCGGAAGAAGAACGCTATATGATTAACGGCGTGCTGACCCTGGCCCAGCGTTCGTTGCGCAGCATTATGACCCCGCGCGGGGAAATTAGCTGGGTAAACGCCGAGCAAAGCGAAGAGGAAATTCGCCGTCAGCTGCTCTCTTCACCGCACAGCCTGTTCCCGGTCTGCCGCGGCGAGCTGGATGAAATCATCGGTATCGTGCGGGCGAAAGAGATGCTGGTGGCGCTGGAAGCGGGTGACAATGTTGCCGCTCTGGCTTCCGCCTCGCCGGCGATTGTGGTCCCGGAAACGCTGGACCCGATCAATCTGCTGGGCGTGCTGCGCCGCGCCCGCGGTAGCTTTGTCATCGTGACTAACGAGTTTGGCGTCGTACAGGGGCTGGTTACGCCGCTGGACGTACTGGAGGCGATTGCCGGCGAGTTCCCGGACGCTGACGAAACGCCGGAAATTGTCATCGACGGCGACGGCTGGCTGGTGAAAGGTTCAACCGACGTGCATGCGTTGCAGCAGGCGTTGGGGGTAGACGATCTGGTTGATGAGGACGAAGATATTGCCACGGTTGCCGGCCTGGTGATTGCCGTCAACGGCCATATTCCGCGTCCGGGCGACGTGCTTGAGCTATCACCTCTGCAGTTCACGATTGTTGAAGCCAACGACTATCGCGTCGATCTGGTACGCGTCGTCAAGCTGCGACAGTATAACGACGAAGAAGAGTAACGGCTGATGCCCGTCGGCCCTCGGGCCGACGGGCATTTTTAAGCGTTCAGCTCCCGACGCTTTTCCGCCGCCAGCCACTGCGGAAAGTCCTCTACCGGCATCGGCCGGGCGTAGTAAAATCCCTGCAATAAATCGACGCCGTTGCCGCGCAGATACTCTTCCTGATCCCGGGTCTCTACGCCTTCCGCGACCGTCACAATCTTCAGCCGATGGGCGAGAGCAATGATCATGTCGGTCACCGTTGCGTTGACGCTATCAATCCCAATTGCGCTGGTGAAGGATTTATCGATCTTCAATACATCAGGACGCAGCTTTTCCAGCCAGGAAAGGGAGCTGTTGCCGGTGCCGAAATCATCGATAGCCAGCTGCACCCCTTTGAAATGAAGATGCTCGGCCATATGGTGGTCGCCATCCTGAAGTACGTCGCGTTCGGTGAGCTCCACCACCAGCTGCTGTACCGGATGGGCGCTGAACCAGTAGTGATGCAGATCGCGCAGCAGTTCGCCGTTAGCGAAATGGCGGGCGGCGACGTTGATGCTGATGTGAAAATGTTTGTCCTGCGGAAAAAGGGCTAATTTGTGGGCCGTCTGGGAGATGACATAGCGGGTGAGGGGAACGATCAGATTATAACCTTCGGCTATGGGGATAAACACATCCGGCGAAATAGCGCCTCTGCGTGGATTATTCCACCGCAGCAGTATCTCCACGCCGCAGCACTGACGGGTGCGCAAGTCCTGCAGGGGCTGGCACCAAAGCGTGAACTCGTGGGCGGCAATACCGAGATTAATTTCCCGGGAAAAGCTCATTCTTCCCGCGGTCGCCAGCCAGGCGATGCCGGTCATTAACAGGCTGATTATCAGCGCCAGCGGCAGTTCGGCCGGTAGCTCATTGAGGGCGACCGCTGAGGCGCCCGGCCCGCTGACGTTAATGGTGAAGGGAAACTGCGTCGACGACTGGCGGTAGATGATTTGCTCGCCCGGCAAGGATTCCTGTTTAATCAGCCCGGAACCGCTAATAAAGCTTTTATCGCCAATGCTGAGGCCAATGCCGGTAATTAATGGCGATTTTGCGTTAAAAATTAACTCGCCCAGCAGCTCGATATTGATCACCAGCAGCACGCCGTCGGCGCCGCTAAGCGAAGCGGGATACCACTGGATAAGCACCGGCGTCCCTTTAAGCAGCGATGCGTCGTAGCTGAAGGTGAGCAGGGCGTGATTGGCGGGGAGCGCCGGCTGTAACTGGTGAACCGGAATATTTCGTTGGCCAAAAATACTCGAGCAATAGAGCAGGTCAGACTGGACCAGCGCGATGGAACGTACCGTTTGCAGCGATGCCGCCAGCTTACGTAACGTGAGGTGGACGTCCTGACAGGGATGGTTCACAAGTTGCAGCAGCGTGGCGTGCTGGGCCGCCAGGGGCCGCAGAATATTATCCATCGCGGCCACCATTTTATTGGTGCTGAGCTGGACGCGCTGCTGATTTAAGCTACGCTGCGAAATAAATCGTATCACTAATGTTGTCGTCAGGGTCAGTAGCGCGACCAGCAAGCAAACCAGGATACGTTTCCTGCGGTAGGTTGTGATAACTTTTTGTGCAGTCTGCATGCGCGACGCCCTGTCGGCTAAAAGTGTTAATGAGAGTAACAGCCGTTATAGAGCAAGTGTAGTGGGCGCAGATAATAATATAGCGTGGAAAAAGAAGAATGCGCCCGGGGGCGCATTCTGTAGGACACGGATTAGTCGCACTGAACTTTAATCGCCAGGCCGCCGCGCGACGTTTCCCGGTATTTGGCGTTCATGTCTTTACCGGTCTCGTACATGGTCTCAATGACTTTATCGAGCGAGACGCGCGGCTCGCTGGTGCGGCGCATGGCCATCCGGCTGGCGTTGATCGCTTTGACGGAGGCAATGGCGTTACGTTCGATGCACGGCACCTGTACCTGGCCGGCCACCGGGTCGCAGGTGAGGCCAAGGTTGTGCTCCATGCCGATTTCCGCCGCCACGCAGACCTGCTCGGGGCTGGCGCCAAGGATTTCCGCCAGGCCCGCAGCGGCCATCGAGCAGGCCACGCCCACTTCGCCCTGACAGCCCACCTCCGCGCCGGAAATGGACGCGTTCATTTTATACAGCGTGCCGATAGCCCCTGACGCCAGGAAGTAACGAATATAGATATCCGGGCTGACGGACTCGATAAAGTGGTCGTAGTAAGCCAGCACCGCCGGTACGATGCCGCAGGCGCCGTTCGTCGGTGCCGTCACCACGCGGCCACCGGCGGCGTTTTCTTCGTTGACCGCCAGCGCGAACATGTTGACCCAGTCCACCACGTTCATCGGATCGTGGGAGAGTTTATCGCTGGCAACCAGCATCCGCCGCAGCGCCGAGGCGCGACGAGGCACGCGCAGCGGGCCGGGCAGAACGCCTTCGGTATTCATTCCGCGATCGATACAGGCGCGCATGGTCTGCCAGATATTGGCAAAATAGTCTTCAATCTCTTTTTTGCTGTGCAGCGCCAGCTCATTCTGCATCACCATGCCGGAGAGCGACATGCCGGTCTCTTTGCAGTAGCCCAGCATTTCCTGAGCGGATTTAAACGGATAGGGTACGGCGAGTTCGCTGGCGCTCTCTTTGCCGAAATGCTCTTCATCGACGATAAAACCGCCGCCGATGGAGTAATAGGTTTTGCTGTAGATTTCTTTCTCGCCAGCCCAGGCATGAATGGTCATGCCGTTTTCATGCAGCGGCAGGTTGTCGCTGCGAAAACGCATGCCGTCATTCTGCGGGAAATCGACTTCATGCTGCCCCTGGGCCAGCAGCAGGCGACCGCGCGTTTCAACGTCGCGGATAAATGCCGGTATCGCGTCAATATCGACCGTATCGGGCTGATTGCCCGCCAGTCCCATAATAATGGCGATATCCGTATGGTGGCCTTTGCCGGTTAATGACAGTGAGCCGTAGACGTCAACCGCCACGCGCGTCACTTCATTAAGCAATCCCTTTTCGACCAGGTCATCGACGAACTGTTTACCGGCCTTCATCGGCCCTACAGTATGGGAAGATGAGGGGCCGATCCCCACCTTGAACATGTCGAATATACTAATCACGCTAACACTCCTGACAGGGTTGTCGCGGGTGCGACAACGATGTAATCACTGCGCATAGTGTAAGAGGGAACCGGGTCATCAGCTTATCTATTCACATGAATTAAACTAATGCATAACCCCGGATTTACTAATGCTGAGAACGCCGTCTCAGTTTGAGTATAGCTAAGGACGGGCGCCTATCTGTAGCGCCAGCTCGCGAATAATGCCGGCGGTCATTCCCCAGACAAAATAATGCTGGTACCAGGAGAGCCAGACGCGATGCGAATTGCCGCGGCGATGGATATCCAGCGGATGGTAGCGCCCCAGGCGCAGCGCTTCGGCCAGCGGCATTTCGAAGACCGCGGCCACTTCATCCTGGCTGGCGTGATAGTGCAAA
The DNA here is from genome assembly GCF_015139575.1 of Klebsiella michiganensis. Lineage (GTDB taxonomy): Bacteria > Pseudomonadota > Gammaproteobacteria > Enterobacterales > Enterobacteriaceae > Klebsiella > Klebsiella michiganensis. The sequence goes on from NZ_AP022547.1 coordinate 2,252,920, forward strand.
TTGGGTGGGATAATCCCTACCACCGGAGTAACCTGAAAGCCGGTCACGCTATCGACCGGCGGCAGAACGCCAATCACCTCAACCGACTCCGGCGGGATCGCCACTTCTTCCTGCGCTTCACGCAGCGCGGCGGCGATTAGCGTTGCATCGCTGTTATCTACCGCGCCGCCTGGGAAGGCCACCTGACCCGCATGCTTGCGCATCAGCGGCGAACGCTGGGTCAGCAGCAGCCCCGGCTGCGGGCGGCGAACTATCGGTACCAGCACAGCGGCCTGGCGCTGGTTGAGCGCGTGGCGCGTGGGCTGCGGACGCAGAAGCTGAAAACGTGAGAGGAAATCGTCAAGTTCGAGGGCGCTGTCCGCCATGTTCTAGCTCTCCAGTTGATGCAGGATACGATTAACTTTATCAAAAGTTTCCTGATATTCCGCTGACTCTTCGCTATCGGCCACAATTCCGCCGCCGGCGGAGCAGTAGAGGTGTCCCTGCCAGGCCGTCAGCGTACGGATAGTGATACTGGTATCCATGTTGCCGCAGAAGCTGAGATAGCCGATGCTGCCGCACCACGCGTTGCGCCGCTGCGGTTCCAGTTCATCGATGATCTCCATCGCTCTGACCTTCGGTGCGCCGGTGATTGAGCCGCCGGGAAAGGCCGCGCGCAGCAGGTCGGCGGCGTGCAGATGAGCGGGCAGCCTGGCGGTGACGGTGCTCACCAGATGATGCACGGCGGGGAAGGGCTCCACCACAAACAGCTCAGGAACGCGAACGCTACCGGGTACCGCAACCCGGCCAATATCGTTACGCATTAAATCGACGATCATCAGATTTTCGGCGCGGTCTTTTGGCGAGTTCGCCAGCTTTTGCGCCTGCAGCGCGTCCTGCTCAGGGTCGGTCAGCCTGGGTAATGTCCCCTTAATGGGCCGGGTCTGAATGTCGCCTTGCCGGAGCTGAATAAAACGCTCGGGCGACAGGCTTAATACAGTCCCTTCATCCAGGCGAATAAAGGCGCTGAACGGCGCGCGATTGGCGCGGTTAAGCTGACGGAAGGCCTGCCACTCATCCCCGCGATAGCTCGCCGTAAACCGCTGCGCCAGGTTGACCTGATAGCAGTCGCCGCTGTGCAGATAAGCCTGAATCTGGCGGAACTTCTCGCCATACTCCTCGCGGCTCATATTAGCGCGCCACGCTGAGGTCAGGGTAAAGGTTGCAGCGACAGGCGCTGTCTGTGCTTCCAGCCACGCCAGGCGCGCCTGCGGATCGTCATAGCTGAATAACGACACCTCCCGGCGATGATGATCGACGATTAACGCCCAGTCATAAATACCTACCGCCATATCCGGCAGTTCGATATCCGCGTCGGCCCGCGCCGGCAGATGTTCAAAACGACGACCCAAATCGTAGCCGAACAGTCCCAGCGCGCCGCCGAGAAACGGCAGATGCGGATGAGGCTGCGGCTGCAGGTTACATTGCGCCAGCTGCTGATGCACCAGCGTAAGCGGATCGGCGGCGGAGGTTGAGACGGTTTCCCCTTCGCGTAGGGTGGTCAGTTGACCGTGAGTCACCAGCGTGGCGCGCGGCTGGGCGACAATGATGTCAAAACGGTTATGCGCATGTTCGGCAAAACCGGAATGCAGCAGCATCGCCCAGGGCTGGGAACTCAACGGGCTAAAATAGTATTCAGCGGCATCCGGACGCCAGGGCAGGGAAATCATTGCGGGGGACAACATCGTCTTCTTCAATCCTGATCGTTACCGTCCGCTGGTATACGCGCGGACGGCGTGAAATAATTACGCCCCACAATGTAGCAGGAGTCAGTCATGTTTGCAGGTTTACCTTCGCTGAGCCACGAGCAGCAGCAAAAAGCAGTGGAACGAATTCAGGAGTTGATGTCGCAGGGCATGAGCAGCGGCCAGGCGATTGCTTTAGTGGCGGATGAACTGCGCGCCTCGCATACCGGGGATCGGATTGTGGCGCGCTTTGAGGATGAAGACGAGTAAATCCCCCGTTGCGATCAGATGCCGCTTTCCGGGAGCGGAAGGATCGCATCAGGTCGTTTCCCGGGATCGTCGTACAGCGTCACGTGCGTTACGCGATCGCCGCGCCAGAAGGTAATGTGCGTACCGGCTGGCGTATGATGCACATTCACCTCCGTCAGCGGCGCGCGGTTAGCGAAATCCCACAGGCAGACGAAACGCGCCTGCGGCAGGTGATTGCGCATCACCAGATAGCTGAGATCGCGAATCGCCGGGTTATCGGGCGCCAGCCCTTGCCAGAGTTCACCATCGCCGGAAAGCCAGAGCGCAACGGTGTCTTTGTCGCGCGCAAAGTGGCGCGGCTGGCAGCCGTTCAGCGGGGTCATGGTGGCATTGGCCATGTGCCGCAGCGGTCCGCTAAGCGAAAAAGGCTGCGGCGTACCGCTCTGGTCCAGCGCCCGCGCCGCCAGGTGCAGTGTCCAGTCAAGCTGCTGGCGATGCGGATTTTCCACGGTAGAGAGATCGATCAGTACCTCTTCAAGCCACAGCAGGCGACGGCGAAAGCGCACGCCTCGCCAGGCCGCCGCGTCCCACTCGACGCGGCTATGGCTGTTGAGCTCCGGCGGCGGCTTTCCCCAGTCAACCTCGCTATCCAGCCACAGAGAGTCGCTATCCATATGCCAGCCTAGCACCTGCGGATTGGCCGGAGGCTGGTTGGTCTGATTGACCGAAAGCGTATTATGGGTGGCGCTGTTTTTATAATAGTCATAGTGCATTTTCGCACCGTAGCCGGTGGTGCCCATATCCGTGAGCAGCCAGCCGTCGCGATGCCAGAGCATCAGCCCCAGCCTGTCGTAATGGTCGTGCTCGCCGCCCCAGGGGCTGTGCTTAATCAGCAGCGCCTGCTGCGGTCGCCGCCATAACGTCAGGCCGGCGCCGGGCGCAAACAGCGACTGCTGCGGGATCAGCGGCAGGGGCGTTTCCGGCAGGGGGCGTTCGCGCCACAGTAAGGTTTCACGCTCGTCGGGCGTCGTTTCGGTAAACTGCAGCACCGCGGCGTACTGCGGGTCACGCCAGATAAACCAGGCGAACTCGTAAAGATCCTGATGATTGAGCTTCTCCTGCCCGGCGAGGCAGTCATTAAGCCGCGGGAAGGTGCCGTCCGGCAGCAGCAGCGACAGCGGGAACGTCAGCATCGCCTGATACCACGGGCCGTCCAGCAGGCTCCAGCGGGTGCCGCGCGCCAGCTTCTCAAAGGCCAGAAACCCCTGCAGCGCGTAGTAGTGATAGTGAATGGAGCCTTCAAACCATAGCCCCTCCGCCAGCAGGCCATTTTCCAGCTGCCAGCGCAGGCCGTACGGTTGGTTCACGGCAAACTCCAGCAGCGTCTCATCTTCGAGGATGAAACCCAGTACGCCAAGCGCCGCGCTGATTTTAACCTCATGGTTATGGATCTGCGGGCTACGATGGTCGCGCAAAAACGCTGCCGCGCAGCGCAGCAGGTTTTCACTGATGTGCCGCTGCTCGCCGGGCGCCAGGCTGTCGCGAATGAAGTCATAACCCAGCGCCATTTCCAGAATGCAGTTGGCTTCGCACAGCGTCTGGGCGTTCATCTTGCCCGGTCCGTTGTTGGGAATATCGCCGTGGATCTCATAGCCGGGATAGACATCCGCGTAGCCCATCAGCAGCGTGCGAACTTTATCGCGATACGCCGTTTCGCCGGTCAGCCGCCATAACAGGCCAAGCTGCTGACAGGCGCTGGCGTTACGGCCATTCATCTCGCGCCACCATGCGCCATCCCACGGTTCACCGCTAAATATTTCCCCATCGACCGGGCAGGCATGCTGGTGGGGCGTATCCGCCCGCCACGCCAGGCGCACGCCGTGGTGCGGACAAAAGTAGTAGAGATTCCAGCTGGCGATCCCTGACTGCGGAATGCGAACCGCTGCATCTAATACCGGCTGAGCATCCTTCACCAGCCGTTCAAGCAGTCCGCTATTCGCGGCTGCACGTCCGACAATGTCGGGCCAGAGCCCGGAGAATTGTTTCATTAGCGGTTATCCCTGACCTCTGACGATGCGGAAAGCGGGGCGATGAGCGTAGTGATATCGTCGGGGTATTTCGCCCGCAGCCACTGCGCTTTGTCACGGAACAGCGAATCTTCCGGCCAGGCGTGCGCGGCGGTGGCGATATTGCGCAGCGCTTTCTTGTCATCCATTTTATCCAGGTCCTTCCAGAGCCACGGCGTATCGCTGTTAATAAACCCGGCGATGTACTGATAGCCTTTGCGCAGGCTATGGTCGTCGAGGGTGAAGTTCCAGATATCGACGCCCGCCTTCTCGCCGAGCCTTCCCAGGCGGTTGTAGGCTTCAAGGTTAAAATTGCTGTAGTGCCACGGGCGCGTGCGCTCCAGTTCGGCCATCTGGCGGCCTTCAATATCAAATTGTCCCGCAATACGCCGCAGCTGGGTGATGTACAGGCGCTTTTTCGCCTCGTCGATTTTCCCGCTGAACAGGGCGAAGGCGGCGGCCTGCATATCGAAATAGCTGCCGTGATTGTTATGCCAGTTCTCTTCTTCAAAGCCGTTCTGGCTGGTGGTCATCCAGTGATAATAGTCACCAAACCACTGCTTCAATGCGCTAACGTCGTTTTCGCTCAGCGCATCGGAGGATTGCAGCAGGGCGATGGCGTCAACGACGTCAACCAGCGCGCGGCTATCAATAATGCCGATACCGCGTCCGGTATTGATGCCGGGAATGGCCTGGGCATGCTGCAGGTTGGGGGTCATGCGCGTTTTGGGATCGAGGAACCAGGTCTTTAACTGCGCCGCCGCCTTTTGCGCGTAGCGATCGTCGTGAGAGAAGTACCACGCCAGCGCCAGCGTTGACACGTCGTTACTCATCTTCACCAGCCGGTTCTTATCGGTGGCGTCGCTATTGGCGTCAGGGTTGGTTTGCCCATCTTTGCGAATATAAGGAAGCCCGTCTTTGGTATCGGGATTCGGCCACCAGTAAGGCGGAAAGCTGTAGTAGTCGTGCTTATTGCCGCTGGCGGCGACCAGCGTTTTATCCATCACCGAGAACAGCGGATGATTGAGCGCCAGATCGGCTTTTTTTAGCAGCGCCGCTTGCGCCTGAACAAATAGCGGATCTTTCGCGGCGATCTGCTGCCGGCTAAAGGCTAAATCCTTTCCGTCTAGCGTGTACGGCTCGGCGGCATACGAGGCGGCGCTCAGGCCGGAACAAAACAGCGCAATGCCTAACAAACCTCGGCGAGGTATTGAGTTCATCGTGATAACCCTTCTGCAAATATGAGAAAAGATAACAACAGAATTATACCTGATGCGTATTTAAAGAACGCGTGAAACAGGCGGTGTAATTAAAAACAATATATTTAAATATTCGATGGCGAGCAGTGTAAAAGACAAAGTGATTTTTTTTGTGATGTCCTTCAAGTTTAACGTTTTGGATAAATAATGACGCTTTTAATGCAGTGTACATCACGTTTTTTGCCGTTTTTCTCTATTTTTTGAATCTTTTAACAAAATTAGTAAAATTATAATCAATTGATTTATATGATTATTTATTTTTTGTCACTTTTTTTGTCACTTCTCTGTGTGATCTGTCTCAATTTTCTTGTTTTTGAAACGCAATTTCTTTTTTATACGGTTGTATTGGGAAATACATTTCTATCTAATGAATGGAAATAATTCTTGCGCCAGCTGTATTAACGCCTGAGCGATATTCAAATTCTTTTACGTGTATTAATTGAGAATTTAATTACCTTTGTGCCCTACAATAAAGGATATGCCATCATGTCTGCCTGTAAATTACGTTCACTGTTACTTCTCACCGCACTCGGGCTCGGCGTTAGTCAAAGTTACGCCGCCACCACTCTCAACGTCTGGATCCGCGCCAGCAATGACTCGAAGAATATCTACAAACAGGAGGCGGAAAAATTTGAAGAAAAAACCGGTATCAAAATCGCGTATTTCAACGCCACCACCGACTTTGAACAGCGGCTGGCGCGCGCCACGGCGGGCAACGCCTTACCCGATTTGATTTTTAACGATGCGGCGTCGCTGGGGCAGTTCATCCAGCTGGGTATTGCCGAAGAAATTGACCCGCAGGCGATCGCGGGCGGCGACCAGCTATTCCAGACGGCATGGAAGAGTACCCGCTATATCGACGGTAAGTATTACGGCGTGCCGACCTCGGCGCAAACTTTCGCGCTCTTCGTGCGTAAAGACTGGCGTGAAAAACTGGGGCTGCCGCAGCCTAAGAGCTGGGATGATATCCAGACGCTGGCGAAAGCCTTCACCACTCAGGATCCCGATGGTAACGGCAAAAATGATACCTACGGCTTTATCGTTCCCGCTTCCACGACGCGCGGCTACGCCAGCTGGTTTATGAGCAGCTTTATCTGGCAGGCGGGTGGTGATTTCGTTAAAGAAGAGAACGGAAAATTCAGCGCTTCGCTCAATACGCCGGAAGTGGCTCAGGCGATGACCTTTATGCGCACCATGATGTGCGACAAAGTCACCCAGCCGGGCGCGATTAACGCCACCACCGCCGACGTTATTCCCTCCTTCCGCTCCGGGCAAAGCGGCATGTTCTTCAGCGGGCCGTACCATATCGCGCTGTTCGATAAAGACCCCGGTAAAGACAACTTCGAAGTGATCCCGGTGGCGGGGCCGAAAGGCGAAGCCACCCTCGCCGAGGGCACCACGGTCTTTATGATGAAGAGCAGCATACAGAAAGAGGCGGCGCGAAAATTTATCGAATTTATGATCTCTGCGGAAGGCCAGGAGATCGGCATGGGTAAAGGCAGCCAGCATATTCCGGTAGTGCGTCTGCCGGTGAATAAGAACGTCGACGTCAAAGCCGTGTATCAGGACGCGCGCTGGGAAACTTTCGCCAGACTTTACAATGAACAGGGACGCTACGTGCCGCAAATTCCCAACTGGACGCCGGTGCGCCAGGTGGTTGCCGACGGTTTTAACCGGATTTTTGCCGACTGCGGCAGCGATATTCCCGGCGAGCTGAAGACGCTCGACGGCAAGGTGAACGCTGAGCTGAAAAAACAAAATGTGCTGGCTAACTGAGGACATAGGTTATGACGCTGCATGAGACGAAGTCCTCGCCGATAAAGCAGGCCGCTTCGCCTGACTCGACCGGATGGCTGAGCGCAAAGCGTAAGCGGGCGCTGATCCCGTGGCTGTTTTTAGCGCCTGCGCTGATTATTTTTAGCTGGTTTAAGTTTATCCCGATGATTCAGGGTCTGGTGATGAGCTTTTACAAGGTTAACTTTAATCAGCCCAACGAGTGGGTGGGGCTCGATAACTTCACCCGCGCTTTTGCCGACGCAGAGCTGCACGCGGCGGTGGTGAATACCCTGCTTTACGTGGTGGTAACGATGTTCGCCGCGGCTATCCTGGCGTTTTTCCTCGCCATGCTGCTGGAAGGCCCGGCGCGCCATCTGCGCTTTATTCGAACCGCCATCTTTTTACCGGCGGTTACCAGCGCGGCGATCGTCGCCGAAATGTGGCGCATTTTGTTTAACCCGACGCCCAACGGCGTGGTTAACCACATCCTCAGCTGGTTTGGCGTCGCCGACCAGGGCTTTCTTGCCAGCTCCGATCAGGCGCTGGGCGTCATCATGCTGCTGCATATCTGGAAAGCGGTGCCCTACAACATGGTGATCTTTATTGCCGGCCTGGCGGGAATCAGCCGCGATTTATACGATGCGGCGAACGTCGACGGCGCCAGCTGGTGGAACCGCCTGCGCTACGTCACGCTGCCCGGCATGATCCCGGCGCTCTCGGTGGTACTGATGCTCTCCTTCATTCGTGGTTTCCGCGTGTTTGCCGAGGTGTACGCCACCACCGGCGGGGGACCTTCTAACGCCACGGAAATGGTCATGACCCACATCTACAAGCTGGGCTTTGAGCAGTTTGACTATGGCTACGCTTCGGCGGTGTCGTTCCTGCTGTTCACCTTCACGGTTATCTTAACCCTCTGTCATCTGACGCTGAAAAAACGTATCGCCCGTTACTAAGGAGCCGCGATGTTAAGCAAACGTTGGGATACAGCAGGGCGCTGGTGCATCTACGCGCTGCTGCTGATTGTCTTTGTCGGGCCGTTCTGGGGCATCGTCGCCACGGCATTCAGCGGCGCGCCGGTGAAGCCGGGCGAGCTGCTGGCCTGGCCGCATCAGTTCTCGTTGGAAAACTTCATCTTCGCGTGGATGGATATCGGCGTCTGGCAGTATCTGCTGAACTCCATTCTGGTGGTGTTCTTCGGCACCATTCTGCAGGTGTCGGTCAGCGCGCTGGCGGCGTACGCCCTGGCGCGGAAGAAGTTTCGCGGCGTAGCGCTGGTGAGCCTGGTGATTTTGTCCACCATGATGCTGCCGGAAGAGGTCATCGCCATTCCGCTGTACATGATTATCAACTGGCGGCTGCCGCTGATCGACGCCTCGCTCTACAACAGCTATCTCGGAATGATTTTACCGGTCGTCGGCTGGGCGTTCTCCATCTTTGTCCTGACCGAATTTATGTCAGCGATACCGAAAGAGCTGGAGGAGGCGGCGCGGATTGACGGCGCGAACGAATGGCAGATTTTCTTCCACGTCATTCTGCCGCTGGTAAAACCGGCGCTCGGCACGGTGGTGACCTTCGGCTTTATTATGATTTGGGACCAGTACCTGCTGCCGCTGATTGTGGTCAACCAGGACAGCCTGAATACCATTCCGGTGATCCTCGGCACGCTGCGTACCGATGAGAGTATCACGCCGAACATTTTTATCGCCATTACGCTGCTGGCGATGCTGCCCAGCATCATCGTCTATCTGGGTCTGCAAAAACATTTCAATCGCGGGATTATGTCCGGCGCGGTCAAAGGATAAGGGGTTAACGATGGGATCGGTTGTATTAAATAGCGTGCGCAAATCATACGGGGATGCCCACGTCATTAAAGATGTGTCGCTGACGATTCCGGACGGCGAGTTCTGCGTCCTCGTTGGCCCCAGCGGCTGCGGCAAATCCACGCTGCTGCGCATGATTGCCGGGCTGGAGGAGATCTCCGGCGGCGAAGTGCATATCAACGAGCGTAACGTCACCGAGGTGGAGCCGAAGCTGCGCGACATTGCGATGGTGTTCCAGAGCTATGCGCTCTACCCGCAGATGACGGTGCGTGAAAATATGGGCTTTGCCCTGAAGATGGCTAAGCTGCCGAAAGCGGAAATCAGCCAGAAGGTGAATGAAGCGGCGGCGCTACTCGGGCTGGAGCCGCTGCTGGAGCGCCTGCCCAAAGATCTCTCCGGCGGCCAGCGCCAGCGCGTGGCGATGGGGCGGGCGATCGTGCGTAAGCCGCAGGTGTTCTTGTTCGATGAACCGCTCTCCAACCTTGACGCCAAGCTGCGAACCCAGGTACGCGGTGAGATCCGCGAACTGCATCGTCGGCTGAAAACCACCTCGGTGTACGTCACCCACGATCAGATTGAAGCCATGACCATGGGGCAGATGATTGTGGTGCTGCGCGACGGGCGAATAGAGCAGGCGGGGACCCCGCTGGAACTGTACGACCGGCCGGCGAATCTGTTTGTCGCCGGGTTTATCGGCTCGCCGGAGATTAACCAGCTGCCGGGCGTCGTGGTCTTGAACGGTAGCGCCACCAGCCTGCGTCTGAAAGATGGCTCCCTGCTGGCTTTGCCCGCCGGTTTACGGGTCACCGACGGCCAGCAGGTGGTGTACGCCATTCGCCCCGAACAGGTCAACGTGGTTCATGAAGCGCGGGACGATGCGCTGGCGGCGAAGGTGACGGCGGTGGAGAACACCGGCTCGGATATGCAGCTCTTCTGCGATACCGGCGGCGGGGCGTTTACATCGGTGTTCAAACAGCGTCTGGCCGTAAAAGAGGGCGATAAGATCTGGCTGCAGCCGAAGCTCGCCGGCGTGCACCTGTTCGATGCGCAAAGCGGCCAGCGCATAGCCTGCCGGGAGGGAAATTAAGGTGGCGATGAAGCTGTACACCCTTGACGAAACCTGCCTGGAAAACGCCCGGGCGGGCCTGAAGCAGCCCTTCTCGCCGCTGCAGCTGGCGCTAAGCAAGCTGGTATCGGAGGCGGATATCCTGCGTCGGGAAGCGCCGGAAAGCGTGGTACATAAAAAGCTGCGCCCGGCGAGCGGCGACGCGCACGATTACTACAGCCTGGGGACCTACTGGTGGCCAAACCCGCGGCGGCCCAACGGGCTGCCCTATATTCGCCGCGACGGGCATATTAATCCGCAGTGTGAGAACAACGACACGGATACCTCGCGCATTATCCGCATGTGCGAACGGTGCCTGACCCTCGGGCTGGCGTGGTACTTCACCGGTCAGCGCCAGTACGCGCAGGCGGCGGCTGCGCAGATCCGCTGCTGGTTCCTTGATGCGGAAACGCGGATGAACCCGCATCTGAACTATGGCCAGGCGATCCCGGGGATTGTTTCCGGTCGCGGTACCGGGCTTATCGATACCCGCTTAATGTGGATGGTGGTGGACACCATCGGTTTGATTAACGCGGCGAGCGTGCTTGATACCGACGATATCATCGGCCTGCACCAGTGGTTCCGCGACTTTAACCACTGGATGTACTACAGCGACATCGGCCACTCTGAGTACGTCTGGCACAACAACCACGGCACCTGGTACGACGCTCAGCGGACGGTTAACGCGCTATTTTATGGCGATAAAGGGCTGGCGGCGCGGATCATCGAGCAGGGGATCACCCAGCGGATGGCGGCGCAGATTGACCAGGACGGCAGGCAGACGATGGAGCTGGAACGTACCATTCCGTTCCACTACTCGCTGTTTAATCTGGAGGCGCATCTGCTGCTCAACCGCTACGCCGAACACGTTGAGTTCGATCGATGGAACGCCATCCGCGATGGGCGAGGCGTGAAGCAAGGGATTGATTACCTGGTGCCGTTTATCCGGGAACCGGATCTCTGGCCCTACAGCGACCTGCAGGGAATCGTGTGGGATAGCGCGCTGCGCGTGCTGTTGCAGTCAGTGCGGGGCTATGCAAAACAATCTGCCAGCTATCGTGAAGCGCTGAAATGTGTGCCGCAGGAGACGCTGCAGTTGAAGGAACAGCTGATGTGGTGTCCGGGCTGATAGAACAATGCTTCTTCCCTCGCGACGGCGCTGTGCCCGATCGGCCTGGCTGCTATGTAGCCCGGATAAGGCGTTTACGCCGCTATCCGGGGAATGCGCCGGATAACGGCTTTGGCGCGGCTTCTTCCCGGGCGGCGCTACGCTTGCCCGGGCTACGGGGCCACGGCTGTCTTACACGGCGGCGATGATTTTAATCTCGACTTTGTACTTCGGATTCATCAGCTTCGCCTGCACCGTACAGCGCACCGGGGCATGACCGGCGACGACCCACGCATCCCAGGCCTGGTTCATTGCCGCAAAGTCTGCGCCGTCGGCAAGAAAAATCGTCGCATCAAGAATACGCGACTTGCTGCTGCCCTGTTTCTCCAGCACGGCGTCAATCTGCGCCAGGGTATCGGCGGTTTGCGCGCAGGCATCGGCATCAAGGTTGGACGGCACGCCGGTGTAGTACAGCGTCTGGTTGTGAATCACCACATCAGACCAGCGGGCTTCGGCATCAATACGCGTAATGGTCATGTTTATTTCCTCTTTGTTCCGGTTCATTAAGCTGCGGCAAGACTGCCATAATGTTTCACCTGCGTCACTACCCGCACTGGCGAAAACGACTCCACCCTGACATAATCACTGTCCAAATAACCAGGGGGTAATGTGATCGACGATTTTGCAGCAGACGGCCAGCTGGCCAGCGCGATTGCGGGATTTAAACCACGCGAGCCGCAGCGTCAGATGGCTTTCGCCGTCGCCAGCGCGATTGAAGAAACCCGTCCGCTGGTGGTTGAGGCGGGGACCGGGACCGGGAAAACCTACGCCTACCTGGCGCCTGCGCTCCGCGCCAATAAGAAAGTCATTATCTCCACCGGCTCGAAAGCGCTACAGGATCAGCTCTACAGTCGGGATTTACCCACTGTCGCCAAAGCGCTGAAGTACACCGGTAAGCTGGCCCTGCTGAAAGGGCGTTCGAACTACCTATGCCTGGAGCGGCTGGAACAGCAGGCGCTCGCCGGCGGCGACCTGCCGGTACAAACCCTCAGCGATGTCATTCTGCTGCGCTCGTGGTCTAACCAGACCATCGATGGCGATATCAGCACCTGCGTTAGCGTGGCCGAAGATTCCCAGGCCTGGCCGCTGGTCACCAGTACCAACGATAACTGCCTCGGCAGCGACTGCCCGTTATATAAAGACTGTTTTGTGGTGAAGGCGCGGAAAAAGGCGATGGATGCTGACGTGGTCGTCGTCAACCACCATCTGTTCCTCGCCGATATGGTGGTCAAAGAGAGCGGATTTGCCGAGCTGATTCCCGAAGCGGAAGTGATGATCTTCGACGAAGCGCATCAGCTACCGGACATCGCCAGCCAGTACTTCGGCCAGTCGCTCTCCAGCCGCCAGCTGCTGGACCTGGCGAAAGATATCACCATTGCTTATCGCACCGAACTCAAAGACACCCAGCAGCTGCAGAAATGCGCCGACCGCCTGGCCCAGAGCGCGCAGGATTTTCGCCTGCAGCTGGGGGAACCCGGCTATCGCGGCAACCTGCGCGAGCTGCTGGCGGATAACAACATTCAGCGCGCGCTGCTGCTGCTTGATGATGCGCTCGAACTCTGTTACGACGTGGCAAAGCTGTCGCTGGGCCGCTCGGCGCTGCTCGACGCCGCCTTTGAGCGGGCCACCGTCTACCGCGGCCGCCTGAAGCGGCTTAAAGAGACCAACCAGCCCGGCTTTAGCTACTGGTATGAGTGCACTTCGCGTAATTTTACTCTGGCGCTGACCCCGCTGACGGTGGCGGATAAGTTTAAAGAGGTGATGGCGCAAAAATCGGGGAGCTGGATTTTTACCTCGGCGACGCTCTCGGTCAATGACGATTTGCACCACTTTACCGATCGCCTGGGGATTGGCGAAGCGCAAACCCTGCTGCTGCCCAGCCCCTTTGATTATGCCCATCAGGCGCTGCTGTGCGTACCGCGCAATTTACCTTTGCCGAACCAGCCCGGCGCGGCGCGCCATCTGGCGGCGATGCTCAAACCGCTGATTGAGGCCAACGACGGGCGCTGCTTTATGCTCTGCACCTCGCACGCCATGATGCGCGATCTGGCGGAACAGTTCCGCGCCACCATGACGCTGCCGGTGCTCCTGCAGGGAGAAACCAGCAAAGGTCAGCTTTTGCAGCAGTTCGTCAGCGCCGGAAATGCGCTGCTGGTGGCGACCAGCAGCTTCTGGGAAGGGGTGGACGTGCGCGGCGATGCGCTTTCGCTGGTGATTATCGACAAACTGCCGTTCACCTCGCCGGACGATCCGCTACTCAAAGCGCGGATGGAAGATTGTCGCCTGCGCGGCGGCGATCCTTTTGACGAGGTCCAGCTACCGGACGCGGTGATTACCCTTAAACAGGGGGTGGGGCGCCTGATTCGCGACATCGACGATCGCGGGGTACTGGTTATCTGCGACAACCGTCTGGTGATGCGTCCCTACGGCGCGGTCTTCCTCGCGAGCCTTCCGCCTGCGCCGCGCACGCGCGATATCCGCCGGGCGGTGCGTTTTCTTGCGGTGCCGCCGGCGAGGTAATCCGGCGCAAAATGTGGTAAGCTGCGCGCCATTTTGTCAATCTGCTAGAGCGAGAGCGCGACAACCCATGCGAATTTTAGCTATCGATACCGCCACGGAGGCCTGCTCCGCGGCGCTGTGGAATGATGGCACCCTCAGTGCTCATTTTGAAATCTGCCCCCGTGAACATACCCAACGTATCCTGCCCCTGGTGCAGGATGTCCTCAATGAAAGCGGAACGCTATTGACCGAGCTTGATGCGCTGGCCTTTGGCCGCGGGCCGGGGAGCTTCACCGGCGTGCGTATCGGCATCGGTATCGCGCAGGGGCTGGCGCTGGGGGCCGGGCTGCCGATGATCGGCGTATCTACGCTGGCGACCATGGCGCAGGGCGCGTGGCGGAAAAACGGCGCCACCCGCGTGCTGGCGGCCATCGACGCCAGAATGGGCGAAGTCTACTGGGCGGAATATCAGCGCGATGAACAGGGCGTCTGGCACGGCGAAGAGAGCGAGGCGGTGCTGAAGCCGGAAGCGGTTCGCGAGCGGCTTCAGCGGCTGGAAGGCGAGTGGGCCACCGTGGGCACCGGCTGGCAGGCGTGGCCGGATATGGCTCGCGACTGCGGTTTAACGCTCGTCGATGGCGACATTCAGCTGCCTGAAGCGCAGGATATGCTGCCGCTGGCCTGCCACCTGTTTACGGCGGGAAAAACCGTGGTCGTCGAACACGCTGAGCCAGTTTATTTACGTAATGAAGTGGCGTGGAAGAAACTTCCTGGCCGCGAGTGAATCTCAGTAACTATATGTCTGAGAAGAAGGAAGGAGTCGCGTCATGGCGGGTCAAAAAAGGGTAGTGCGTTGGTTAGTCGCGGCAGCAGTCGTTGCTGCGCTGAGCGGGTGCGCTTCGGTGCCGGATGCCATTAAGGGCACCACCCCGACGCCGCAGCAGGATTTAGTCCGCGTGATGAACGCGCCGCAGCTGTATGTCGGTCAGGAAGCGCGTTTTGGCGGTAAGGTCGTCAGCGTGCAGAATCAGCAGGGTAAAACTCGCCTGGAAATTGCCACCGTTCAGCTTGACGACGCCGCGCGTCCGGAGCTGGGCGAAGCGTCGCGCGGGCGTATTTTTGCCGACGTGAACGGCTTTATCGACCCGGTGGATTTTCGCGGACAGCTGGTTACCGTGGTTGGCCCGATCGTCGGCGTCGTCGACGGTAAAGTGGGCAATACGCCGTATAAATTCATGCTGATGAACGCCACTGGCTACAAACGCTGGAACGTAGTCCAGCAGGTGGTCATGCCGCCGCAGCCGATGATGGACCCGTGGATGTTCGGCCCGCGTCCGTGGGGCTACGGGTACGGCGGCTGGGGCTGGTATAACCCCGGTCCTGCCGAAGTCAGAAACGTTGTAACCGAATGATTTTGTAGTCTTTGTAAGCAAAAAGAAACAGCGGCTGGTCCGCTGTTTCTTCGTTTTCAGTCAAATAAGAAAAATAAATAGTGACGCGCTTCGCAACCTGTACAACGGCTAATTAATAAACTGGTACGCTGAGTTAATATAATGTTAACAAAATGTTTGTTGATCAGGGGCTGTGATGACGACGAATAACTATTTCAGAGGTGATGCAGTGAAAAAGGTTTGGCTAAACCGTTATCCCGCGGACGTTCCTGCGGAGATAAACCCTGACCGCTATCAATCCCTGGTTGAACTGTTTGAACACGCCGTCCGCCGCTATGCCGATCAGCCGGCCTTTATCAATATGGGCGAGGTGATGACCTACCGTAAGCTGGAGGAGCGCAGTCGGGCGTTCGCCGCTTATCTACAGGAAGGATTAGGCCTGCAAAAAGGCGATCGCGTCGCCCTGATGATGCCTAACCTGCTGCAGTATCCGGTAGCGCTGTTTGGTATTCTGCGCGCCGGCATGATCGTGGTGAACGTTAATCCGCTCTACACCCCGCGCGAACTGGAGCACCAGCTCAACGACAGCGGCGCCGCCGCCATTGTGATCGTTTCCAACTTCGCGCATACCCTGGAAAAGGTGGTTGATAAAACCCAGGTCAAGCACGTGATCTTAACCCGCATGGGCGATCAGCTTTCCACGGCGAAAGGGACGCTGGTTAACTTTGTGGTGAAGTACATCAAACGGCTGGTGCCAAAATATCATCTGCCGGACGCCATCTCGTTTCGCAGCGCGCTGCAGCACGGCTACCGTATGCAGTACATTAAGCCGGAAATCGTCTCTCAGGATCTCGCTTTTCTCCAGTACACCGGCGGGACCACCGGCGTGGCGAAGGGGGCGATGCTGACCCATCGTAATATGCTGGCGAACCTTGAGCAGGTCAACGGCACCTACGGGCCGCTGCTGCACCGCGGTAAAGAGCTGGTTGTTACCGCGCTACCGCTGTACCACATTTTTGCCCTGACCATGAACTGTCTGCTGTTTATAGAGCTGGGCGGGCAGAACCTGCTGATCACCAATCCGCGCGATATTCCAGGCCTGGTCAAAGAGCTGGCGAAATATCCCTTCACCGCGATGACCGGGGTCAACACCCTGTTTAACGCGCTGCTCAATAACAAAGAGTTTCAGCAGCTCGATTTCTCTTCACTGCATCTCTCCGCCGGCGGCGGAATGCCGGTACAGCAGGTGGTGGCGGAGCGCTGGGTTAAGCTGACCGGGCAGTATCTGCTGGAAGGCTATGGCCTGACGGAGTGCGCGCCGCTGGTGAGCGTCAATCCGCACGATATTGACTATCACAGCGGCAGTATCGGCCTGCCGGTGCCCTCCACCGAAGCGAAGCTGGTGGATGATGACGATAATGAAGTCGCGCCGGGAGAACCGGGAGAGCTGTGCGTGAAAGGGCCGCAGGTGATGCTGGGCTACTGGCAGCGTCCGGACGCGACCGCTGAAATTATCAAGGACGGCTGGCTGCATACCGGCGATATCGCGGTGATGGATGAAGAGGGCTTCCTGCGTATCGTCGATCGCAAAAAAGATATGATTCTTGTCTCGGGCTTCAACGTCTATCCGAATGAAATCGAAGATGTGGTGATGCAGCACGCCGGGGTTCAGGAAGTGGCCGCGGTCGGCGTGCCGTCCGGCAGCAGCGGTGAAGCGGTGAAGATTTTCGTGGTCAAGAAAGATCCGGCGCTGACGGAAGAGATGCTGATCGCTTTCTGCCGTCGCCAGCTAACCGGCTACAAGGTGCCGAAGCTGGTGGAGTTTCGCGATGAGCTGCCGAAATCCAACGTCGGGAAAATTTTACGTCGAGAACTGCGTGACGAAGCCCGTGCTAAAGTAGACAATAAAGCCTGAGCTAAGAGTGAATCGCCAGACGCCGGCTAAGCCGGCGTTTTTTATGGGCGCAAGTTAAGAGAGTATGATTTGAACTATCAGATGATCACCACCAACGATGGCCTTCGCGCCGTCTGCGACGCGGCAAGCGCGGTTTCCGCCATCGCGCTGGATACGGAATTTGTCCGTACTCGTACCTACTACCCGCAGCTCGGTCTGCTCCAGCTGTTCGACGGCAGCCAGGTTTCGCTGATTGACCCGCTGGTCATCACCGACTGGGAACCGATGCGTGAACTGCTGCTGAATAAAGATGTGACCAAATTTCTGCACGCCGGCAGTGAAGATCTGGAAGTATTCCTCAATGCTTTTCATTTGATGCCGCAGCCGCTGATCGACACGCAAATTCTCGCCGCTTTTTGCGGCCGCCCGATGTCGTGGGGCTTTGCGTCGATGGTGGAAGAGTTTACCGGCGTGGCGCTGGACAAGAGCGAGTCCCGCACCGACTGGCTGGCGCGCCCGCTGACCGAACGCCAGTGCATTTATGCTGCCGCCGACGTCTGGTACCTGCTGCCGATTGCCGGAAAGCTGATGGCTGAAACCGACAGCGCAGGCTGGCTCTCCGCCGCCCTGGATGAATGTCAGCTGATGCAGCAGCGGCGTCAGGAGATTCAGGATCCCGCCGAGGCGTGGCGCGATATCGGTAATGCCTGGCAGCTGCGTACTCGTCAGCTGGGCTGCCTGCAGCTGCTGGCGGAGTGGCGTCTGCGCAAAGCGCGCGAGCGCGACCTGGCCGTCAACTTTGTGATCCGGGAAGAGCATTTGTGGAACGTGGCGCGCTATATGCCCACCAGCCTCGGGGAGCTTGACAGCCTCGGACTCTCGGGCAGCGAAATTCGTTTCCACGGCAAGACGCTGATCGGCCTCGTCGAGAAAGCGCAGGCGCTGCCGGAAGAGGCGCTGCCAGAGCCGCTGCAGAACCTGATCGACATGCCGGGCTACCGCAAGCTGTTTAAGGATATTAAAGCGCTTGTGCAGACCGTGAGCGCCGAGAAGGGCGTCAGCGCGGAGCTGCTGGCCTCAAGAAGACAGATTAACCAGCTGCTGAACTGGCACTGGGGGCTTAAAAACGGCAACGGGCAGCCTGAACTGGTTTCCGGCTGGCGCGGAGAATTGATGGCCGATCGCCTGAATGCGCTATTGAGCGACTACCCGCGCTAGCGCCGAACGGCATAGTGAAAAACCGGCTTCGCGCAGCGTTGCCGGTTTTTTTATACCTTCAGGCTCAGGACTTCGACTCTTCAGTTTCCGGCAGGGTCACGTTCAGCTCCAGAATCGAAATATCACCGTCCCTCTGCTCCAGCTGTACGCTGACCATTTCCGGGTCGATTTGCACATACTTGCAAATCACTTCGAGAATGTCTTTGCGCAGCTGCGGAAGATAGTGCGGTTCAGCGTCGCCGCGGCGGCGCTCCGCGACGATAATTTGCAGGCGCTCTTTCGCAATGTTGGCCGTGTTCTTTTTCCGCGAGAGAAAAAAGTCGAGTAATGCCATAATTTATCCTCCGAACAGGCGTTTGAGGAAACCTTTCTTCTCTTCTTCTACGAAGCGGAAAGGGCGTTCTTCTCCGAGCAGACGTTCAACGGTATCGGCATAGGCTTTACCCGCATCCGAGGCGTCATCCAGAATAACCGGTTCGCCCTGGTTAGACGCGCGCAGCACGGACTGATCTTCCGGAATCACGCCCACCAGATTGATGCGCAGAATTTCCAGCACGTCTTCCATGCTCAGCATGTCACCTTTGTTCACGCGGCCTGGGTTATAGCGCGTCAGCAGCAGATGCTCTTTAATCGGATCTTCGCCCCTTTCCGCGCGGCGGGATTTGGAGGCCAGGATGCCAAGGATACGGTCGGAGTCGCGAACGGAGGAGACTTCCGGGTTGGTGGTGATGATGGCTTCATCAGCGAAGTACAGCGCCATCAGCGCACCGGTTTCGATGCCTGCAGGGGAGTCACAGACGATAAAATCAAAATCCATTTTTTTCAGTTCTTCGAGAACTTTGTCTACGCCTTCGCGGGTCAGGGCGTCTTTGTCACGCGTCTGGGAGGCCGGAAGGATGTAGAGGTTCTCCGTGCGCTTGTCTTTAATCAGCGCCTGGTTCAACGTGGCATCGCCCTGGATGACGTTGACGAAGTCATAAACGACCCGGCGTTCACAGCCCATGATCAGATCGAGGTTACGCAGGCCGATGTCGAAGTCGATAACGACCGTTTTCTTTCCCTTCTGGGCCAAACCAGTAGCGATGGCCGCGCTGGAGGTGGTCTTGCCAACGCCTCCTTTACCCGAAGTCACAACAATAATGCGTGCCATAGAAATTCCTTGTTAAAAAGGGATTAATTCAACGATTGAATCGTCAAAGCGCTGTCGTCTAAACGTAGACGGGCCGCTTTGCCATAAAATTCGGCCGGAATGTTATCACTCAGCCAGTATTCCCCGGCGATGGAAACCAGTTCCGCCGAGAGGTTGCTGCAAAATATTTGGGCGTCTCTGTCGCCGCCGGCGCCGGCAAGCGCACGTCCCCGCATCATGCCATATACATGGATATTACCATCGGCAATAAGTTCAGCCCCGGCACTCACATGGTTTGTAACAATTAGATCACAGTGTGGCGCATAAATACGCTGACCGGAACGTACCGGCTGATCGATCAAGCGCGTTTTTGTGATCTGATTAACAGCTGGCGGCGGGGCAACGGGTTCTGGCGCGGCCTGACGGGTAATTTTTTCTTTCCCTTCGGTTAATAAAGGGATCCCGGCGCGGTCAATTTCGGTTTTCAGCCGAGGAAGTTTACATCCGCTTACGCCCATAATACGCAGGCCGGTGGCCGCGATAGCCTCATGAAGAGGGCGCCAGTCGACGTCATCTTCAATGCTGCTGATATTCACCACCACGGGGGCATGACGTAAAAAGGCGGGAGCCTGGGCGATTTTGTCTTCTAACGCCTGACGAATAACCTCGGGATTTGCATCGTGCAAATGAATCACAGATAAGGTGAAGCTACTGCCCTTAAGTTCGATTGGCGTATTTGACATCCTGGCCTTACTCAATTTGCTGTTTATCACTCGCTGAAGTGCGGTGATATTCCGAAGACTAAAAGGCATGTTATAGTCACTCATATATAGAGGCAAGTGACCACAGGTCTAATTCCGAGTAAAACTATGTTTTGTGTGATCTATCGAAGTACTAAACGTGAGCAAACCTATTTATATGTCGAAAAAAAGGACGATTTCTCCCGCGTTCCTGACGAATTAATGTATAGCTTCGGTACGCCCAAACTGGCAATGATTTTACCGCTCGATGGGCGAAAAAAACTCATCCACGCCGATTTGGATAAAGTGAAACAGGCGCTGGCCGATCAGGGCTATTACCTTCAGCTCCCTCCTCCGTCTGAAAATTTACTCAAGAAACACCTGGCGGAACAGGGGAATAAATCTGATTAACCCACAGAGGGAAAACAATGTACCAACATCATAACTGGCAGGGTGCGCTACTGGATTATCCGGTAAGCAAAGTGGTGTGCGTGGGCAGCAACTACGCAAAACACATCAAGGAGATGGGCAGTGCGACGCCGGAAGAGCCGGTGCTGTTTATTAAACCTGAGACGGCGCTATGCGACATCCGCCAGCCGTTGGTGCTTCCTGAGGGGCTGGGGTCGGTGCACCACGAGGTTGAGCTGGCGGTGCTGATTGGCGGCACGCTGCGTCAGGCGACGGACGATCATGTGCTCAAAGCCATCGCCGGCTATGGCGTGGCGCTGGACCTCACCCTGCGCGATCTGCAGGGCAAAATGAAAAAAGCCGGGCAGCCGTGGGAAAAGGCGAAAGGCTTTGATAACTCCTGCCCGATTTCGGGGTTTATTCCCGCCGGCGAATTTCACGGCGACGCGCAGAATACGCCGCTGAGCCTGAAGGTAAACGGCGAGGTGCGCCAGCAGGGCACGACGGCCGACATGATTCATAAAATTGTGCCGCTGATCGCCTATATGTCGCGCTTCTTCACCCTGAAAGCCGGTGATGTGGTGCTGACCGGCACCCCGGAAGGCGTGGGGCCGCTCGCCAGCGGCGACGAGCTGGAAGTCGGTTTTAACGGGTTTTCGCTGACCACCCGCGTGCTGTAACGACCGCTTGCCGCCTTCTCCGGGCGGCAAAACTTGCATCGGCGTGCCAGACTGGTTATAAGGTGCACCCTGAACTGCAATGACGGACATCCCAATGAGCGAACAACCTTTCTGGCAACACAAAACACTGGATGAAATGAGCGATGCGGAGTGGGAATCACTTTGCGACGGCTGCGGACAGTGCTGCCTGCATAAGCTGATGGATGAGGATACCGACGAAATCTACTTCACCAACGTCGCCTGCCGTCAGCTTAATATCAAAACCTGCCAGTGCCGTAACTATGAGCGCCGTTTCGAATATGAACCGGACTGCATTAAGCTCACCCGCGACAACCTGCCTACGTTTGAATGGCTGCCGCCGACCTGCGCCTATCGTCTGCTGGCGGAAGGTCAACCGCTGCCGCACTGGCACCCGCTGTTAACCGGTTCGAAGGCGGCGATGCATGGCGAACGCATCTCGGTTCGCCATATTGCTGTGAAAGAATCCACGGTGGTTGACTGGCAGGATCATATCCTGAACAAACCAGACTGGGCGCAGTAGGCGCTCAGTTAGCCTTTCTTCGCGTGAAATAGCCCGCTTTCACCGTCGGCGTCATCTGCAACCCAAAAGTTAATATTGAACTGCGCGTCGTCGCTAAGCTCAATGCGGTGCCAGTACTGCGGCGGGCTGGTCGCGAACTGTCCGGCGTTGATAACGACCTTTGCTTCAGGCTCTGTCGCCTGTTCGTCGGCGAAACCATAATAGGTTACCGTACCTTCCATCACGCAAAGCTGGCCGAAAACACCCGCAGCGGTGTTGTGGTGCGTCAGCAGAGCGGCAGGGACGTTCTGTTTGGTAAAGAATGGGGTGGAGCGTTTTACCTTCCAGCTAGCGGGAATACGCAAATGAGACATCATGTGCTCCTTAGTTAACATCGATAAGTTGCATTTAATATGCAACTTTATGTGACCGACGTCAACGTGCAGGCAAAAAAAACGCTCCCGGAGGAGCGCTTTATCAGCAATCGTTCTTAGCGACCAAACAGATCGCGCTTTTTAGGTTTAAACGGCTGTGCGATAAGCACCAGCGCGCCGACAACCAGATAGGCGGCGAAGATCCCGACCAGCCACTGCGGCATTTCCAGCGTCAGGAATTCCCACTGGCGTACGGAGCAGTCACCGGTTGCGACAAATACCTGAGGCAGCCATTTATCCAGCGGCAGCCACGTGGGGAAACGAGCGGCGAAATCGCAGGTCTGGAAGGGGGAAGGGTGAAGCTGAATCATGGTGTGTTCCCATGCCAGCTGCAGCCCGCGCAGGGCGCTGTAGAGCCAGATAATAATCGCCACATAGCGCAGAGGCGATTTTGGCGCGATGGCGCCGACAATACCGGCACCCATAATGCCAAAAAGCGCGCAGCGTTCGTAAATACAGAGTACGCAGGGTTGCAGCAGCATGACGTGCTGGAACCACAAAGCAACCAATTCAAGAACAAACGCGGTAAGCGCCATCAGGAGCCAGGCACCGCGTCCCCTTGAGCACTGGTTTAAATATCGCAACATAATCATTTCCCTGGAACATGCTAAATCATGGCAGTGTAAACGAAAACCGAAGCGACGCCAGCAGCTAGTCTGAAAATATTACGTAAGCGAATATGGAATACCCGGATTTTTGATCCGGGTATTGCTTTTTACTTCAGCAGCTGAGGCGTCACCAGCCAACCCTGCTCCAGCATCCACTGGGTCGCCGGCATCAAGGTAAACTCGACGCACGCCAGGCCCACCAGGGTCAGGACGAGAGTATACGGCAGCGCCATCCACACCATACGGCCATAGGAGAGGCGAATCAGCGGGGCCAGCGCGGAGGTGAGCAGGAACAGAAACGCGGCCTGACCGTTCGGCGTGGCGACGGATGGCAGGTTAGTACCGGTATTAATGGCCACCGCCAGCAGCTCAAACTGCGGCAGGCCGATCGTCCCATGCTCCAGGGCCGTCTTCACTTCGTTGATGTACACGGTGCCGACGAAGACGTTATCCGAAATCGACGATAGCAGGCCGTTAAACAGATAGAACAGCGATAGCTGGGCGTGCGGCGAGGCCTGGAGAACAAATTCGATCACCGGGGCAAACAGGTGCTGATCGATGATCACCGCCACGACGGCAAAAAAGACCGTCAGCAGCGCGGTAAACGGCAGCGCTTCGGTAAACGCTTTGCCGATGGCGTGTTCATCGGTGACGCCGGAAAAAGTCGTTGCCAGAATGATGACCGACAGGCCAATCAGGCCGACTTCCGCCAGATGCAGCGCCAGCGCGACGATCAGCCAGACGCCAATAACCCCCTGGGCGATAAGACGCAGGCGATCCTGACGGCTGCGGCTCTGACGGCTACGATCGTCGAAATCCTGTAGCACTTTGCGCACCGTAGGCGGCAGCGGTTCGCCGTAGCCAAACAGGCGGAATTTCTCCAGCAGCAGGCAGGTGAGCAGGCCGCATACCAGCACCGGTAAGCTTACCGGCAGCATGCGTATGAAGAATTCACCGAAGTGCCAGCCCGCGGCTTTGGCAATAATCAGGTTCTGCGGTTCGCCGACCATCGTCATTACGCCGCCGAGCGCGGTGCCGACCCCGGCGTGCATCATCAGGCTGCGCAAGAAGCCGCGAAACTGCTCCAGAACATCGCGATAGTGCTGCTCGATATGGCTGTCGTCGAGCATGTTGTCATCGTCCGGCCGCGCCGAAGCGGCTTTGTGATAAATACCGTAGAAGCCAACGGCTACGCTGATCACGACGGCGACAACGGTCAACGCGTCGAGGAAGGCGGAGAGGAAAGCGGACGCGACGCAAAACGCCAGCGACAGCAGCATCTTGCTGCGAATGCCGAGCAGCAAACGGGTGAAGATGAACAGCAGCAGCTGCTTCATGAAGTAGATACCCGCCACCATAAACATCAGCAGCAGCAGGACTTCAAGATTACTGGCCACTTCTTCGCGAATATGCCCGGGCGTGGTCATACCGATAAATACCGCTTCAATAGCCAGCAGGCCGCCCGGCAGCAGCGGATAACATTTAAGCGCCATCGCCAGGGTGAAGATAAATTCGATAACCAGCAGCCATCCGGCAATAAACGGATGAAGATAAAAGACCAGCGGATTAACGATCAGGAAAATGATGAGAGTGAGTTTGTACCAGTCCGGGGACTGACCAAGAAAGTTGCGCCACAGGGCGCGGCCATACGACATTTCCACGACAGACATCCTTTCTCCGTCAAATTCTGAAACATGATTTTATGCGTAACTATACGCAAGATTACCAGTTGCGCAAAACGAGACGCAACTTTCTTCGCATCACGTTCTTTAGCCACAGAAAGTGTGAAATGAAAAGTTGAAAATGAAACGGCGATCCCTTTTTAATTACTTTCTGGCGCTATCTGCCTTATGGCCGCTCTGGTATGATGAGTCGAATAGCAACGCTGTGTAATGGAAATCTTATTATGGTCATTAAGGCGCAAAGCCCTGCGGGTTTCGCTGAAGAGTACATCATTGAAAGTATCTGGAATAACCGCTTCCCTCCTGGTTCAATTCTTCCCGCTGAACGTGAACTTTCTGAACTGATTGGTGTTACCCGTACAACCTTACGTGAAGTGTTGCAGCGTCTGGCCCGCGATGGCTGGTTAACCATTCAGCACGGTAAGCCTACCAAAGTGAACAACTTCTGGGAAACGTCAGGTCTGAATATTCTCGAAACCCTCGCGCGTCTCGATCACGACAGCGTTCCGCAGCTGATTGATAATCTGCTGTCCGTGCGTACCAATATTTCGACTATTTTTATCCGCACCGCTTTCCGTCAGCACCCGGATAAGGCGCTGGAGGTTCTGGCGAGCGCGCGTGAAATTGAAGACCACGCCGATGCGTTTGCCGAGCTGGATTATAATATCTTCCGCGGTCTGGCCTTTGCTTCAGGTAACCCCATCTACGGCCTGATCCTCAACGGGATGAAAGGTCTGTACACCCGCATAGGTCGTCACTATTTTGCCAACCCGGAAGCGCGTAGCCTGGCGCTCGGCTTCTATCATCAGCTGGCGAAAGTATGTGAAGAAGGGCTTCATGAACAGGTTTATGAAATCGTTCGCCGCTACGGGCATGACAGCGGGGAGATTTGGCATCGTATGCAGAAGAATTTGCCGGGTGACCTGGCGATTAATATGCGCTAGACCCCGCCCACGAATAAACAACGCCCGGTGCTGTCACCGGGCGTTTTGCTTTATACGCGCTACAGCGGATTGGGCCGCGGCGGCGTACGTTCCAGCAGCTCAACGCTACCATCGGCGTTTTGCTGCTCCAGAAGAACGTCAAATCCCCACAGGCGGTGGACGTGCTTCAGCACCTCGCGGCGTCCTTTATCCAGCGGCACGCGGTTGTGCGGCACGTAGCGCAGGGTGAGCGAACGGTCGCCGCGCAGATCCACATTCCATACCTGAATGTTCGGCTCGAGGTTGCTCAGGTTGTACTGCGCTGAAAGCTTCGAACGAATCTCACGATATCCCTCTTCATTATGAATGGCGGATATTTCCAGATAGTTGTTGTGATCGTCATCGAGCACGGTAAAGAAGCGGAAATCGCGCATGATTTTCGGCGACAGGAACTGGCTGATAAAGCTTTCATCCTTGAAATCGCGCATGGCGAAGTGCAAGGTTTCGAGCCAGTCGGATCCGGCAATATCCGGGAACCAGTACCTGTCCTCTTCCGTCGGCGACTGACAAATACGTTTGATATCCTGGAACATGGCGAAACCCAGCGCATAGGGGTTAATGCCGCTATACCACTGGCTGTTATAGGGCGGCTGGAACACCACGTTGGTGTGGCTGTGCAGAAACTCCAGCATAAAGCGCTCGGTGACTTTTCCTTCATCATAAAGATGATTCAGGATGGTGTAGTGCCAGAAGGTCGCCCAGCCTTCGTTCATCACCTGAGTCTGCTTCTGTGGATAAAAATACTGGCTGACCTTACGCACGATACGCAGGATCTCACGCTGCCATGGCTCCAGCAGGGGCGCGTTTTTCTCCATAAAGTAGAGCAGGTTTTCCTGCGGCTCAGAGGGATAGCGGCGCGCCGCTTCAATGGTCTTTTCCTCTTCGCGCTTCGGCAGGGTGCGCCACAGCATATTCACCTGGCTTTGCAGATACTCTTCCCGGCTTTTTTGCCGCGCTTTTTCCTCCTGCAGCGAGATTTTCTGCGGGCGTTTATAGCGGTCAACGCCGTAGTTCATCAAGGCGTGGCAGGAGTCGAGCAGCTTCTCGACTTCATCAACGCCGTAGCGCTCTTCACATTCGGTGATGTATTTACGCGCGAAGATGAGATAGTCGATGATGGAGCTGGCGTCGGTCCAGCTGCGAAAGAGGTAGTTATTTTTGAAAAACGAGTTGTGCCCGTAGCAGGCGTGCGCCATCACCAGCGCCTGCATGGTGATGGTGTTCTCTTCCATCAAAT
Source organism: Klebsiella michiganensis (assembly GCF_015139575.1). Lineage (GTDB taxonomy): Bacteria > Pseudomonadota > Gammaproteobacteria > Enterobacterales > Enterobacteriaceae > Klebsiella > Klebsiella michiganensis. Next base: position 2,279,510 of record NZ_AP022547.1, read on the forward strand.
AGGCGATACAGGGGTTGGAGTTAATGACGATTTCATAGGCCAGCCCCTGTTGCCCGTGCTTATAGGCCTGTTCGGTCTCAATGAATTTTTTACCAAACGACCAGTGCGGATAGTTAATCGGCATCCCGACGCTGGAGTAGGCATCCATCATCTGTTCGGAAGTAATGACTTCGATTTGGTGCGGATAGGTGTCAAGACGATACAGCTTCGCCACCCGATCGACTTCTGCCAGATAGGTCTCCAGCAGCTCAAAAGTCCAGTCGGGTCCATCGCTTAAACGGGTTGTGTCCTTGTTCATGGAATCAATCGTAGCCATTAGCGCGCCCTCGTTGTTGATGGTTCTCTCTGTACGGAAAACCTCTTAACAAGCATAGAACACGGCGTCGCAAACTGCGTGCATCCGCATTTTCTTTTCTTCGCGATTTCACAATCTTAAAGGCGTTGTTTTACGGTTTAAACAGGATTTTATTCTGTAGAAAAATGAGGCGCAGCAGGAGATGGTAAACCGACGGGGGCAGTGCTGGCGCAGAACCCTGTGAGATAAGTCACCATAAATAAAGCGTATGTTGAATAATATTTTCATCTGAGTTATCAATTTGTAATCAGATGATTGTTCTTTAACGATTACGGAGCCGCTATGCGCGTCGTCATACTGGGAAGTGGGGTAGTTGGAGTCGCTAGCGCCTGGTACTTAAGCCAGGCAGGACATGAAGTGACGGTTATCGATCGTCAGCCGGGGCCAGCCGAAGAGACAAGCGCCGCTAACGCCGGGCAGATCTCTCCCGGCTACGCTGCGCCGTGGGCGGCGCCGGGAGTACCGTTGAAGGCGATTAAGTGGATGTTCCAGCGCCACGCGCCGCTGGCTATCGGGCTGGATGGCACGCCGTTCCAGCTGAAATGGATGTGGCAGATGCTGCGCAACTGCGACACTCGCCACTATATGGAAAACAAAGGGCGTATGGTGCGCCTGGCGGAGTACAGCCGCGACTGCCTGAAGGCGCTGCGCGAGAGCACCGGTATCCAGTATGAAGGCCGGCAGGGCGGCACGCTGCAGCTTTTCCGCACCGACAAGCAGTTCGAAAACGCGACCCGCGATATCGCGGTACTGCAGGAGGCGGGCGTGCCTTACCAGCTGCTGGAGGCAAACCGCCTGCTGGACGTTGAACCGGCGCTGGCGGAAGTGAGCCATAAACTGACGGGCGGTTTACGTTTACCTAATGATGAAACCGGCGACTGCCAGCTTTTCACCACGCGTCTGGCCCTGATGGCGGAACAGGCGGGCGTGACTTTCCGTTTTAATACACCGGTGGATGAACTGCTCTATGAAGGGGATCTCATCTCCGGCGTGAAGTGCGGCGCTGAAATCATCAAAGCCGACGCTTACGTGATGGCATTCGGATCATATTCGACGGCCATGCTGAAAGGGCTGGTGGATATTCCGGTCTACCCGCTGAAAGGCTATTCGCTAACGATTCCGATCGCGGAAGAAGACGGCGCGCCGGTTTCGACTATCCTTGATGAAACCTACAAAATCGCCATCACCCGTTTCGACAGGCGTATTCGCGTTGGCGGAATGGCGGAAATTGTTGGATTTAATAAAGAACTGCTGCAGCCGCGGCGTGAAACCCTGGAGATGGTGGTGCGCGATCTGTTCCCGCGCGGCGGCCACGTTGAACAGGCAACCTTCTGGACCGGACTGCGTCCGATGACCCCGGACGGTACGCCGGTGGTGGGCCGCACGGCGTATAAAAATCTGTGGCTCAACACCGGCCACGGCACGCTGGGATGGACCATGGCCTGCGGTTCAGGCCAGCTGATCAGCGATCTGATCTCCGGGCGTACGCCGGCGATCCCGTATGACGATCTTGCCGTCGCCCGCTATAGCCGAGGCTTTACGCCTGCCCGCGCTCAGCATCTGCATGGCGTTCACAATTAACAAGGAGCTTTCATGTCTCGTCCTGTAAAGGCCAGCATTGATATGTCAGCCTTACGCCAGAATCAACACATTGTTCGCCGCGCGGCGCCCGGCTCGCGCCTGTGGGCGGTGGTCAAAGCCAATGCTTATGGCCACGGCCTGGCAAGGGTCTGGAACGCGCTTAGCGCCGCGGACGGTTTCGCGATGCTCAATCTTGAAGAGGCGATCCTGCTGCGCGAGCTCGGCTGGAAAGGGCCGATACTGATGCTGGAAGGTTTCTTCCATGCCGATGAGCTGGCGCTGTTTGATAAATACCGATTGACTACCAGCGTGCACAGTAACTGGCAAATCAAGGCGCTGCAGCAGGCGAAGCTGCACGCGCCCCTCGATATTTACGTCAAGGTGAATAGCGGGATGAATCGGCTGGGTTTTATGCCGGACCGTTTGCACATCGTCTGGCAGCAGCTGCGAGCGCTCGGTAACGTCAGCGAAATGACGTTAATGTCGCATTTCGCCGAAGCGGAAAACCCGGACGGCATTGTCGAGCCGATGCGGCGCATTGAGCAGGCGGCGGAAGGGCTGGATTGCCCGCGCTCGCTGGCGAACTCGGCGGCAACCTTGTGGCATCCGGAGTCGCATTTTAACTGGGTGAGGCCGGGGATCGTGCTGTACGGCGCCTCGCCTTCCGGCCTGTGGCAGGACGTGGCCAACACCGGGCTGAAACCGGTGATGACGCTAAGCAGCGAAATTATTGCCGTACAGAACCTGAAAGCCGGTGAAGCGGTCGGCTACGGCGCAACCTGGCGCACGGCGGAGGAGCGGCGTATCGGCATCGTTGCCTGCGGCTATGCCGATGGCTATCCGCGGCTGGCGCCGAGCGGTACGCCGGTGCTGGTTGACGGCGTACGCACCGTGACGGTCGGGCGCATCTCAATGGATATGCTGGCCGTGGATTTGACCCCATGCCCGCAGGCAGGGATCGGCGCGCCGGTTGAGCTGTGGGGCAAAGAGATCAAAATTGACGATGTCGCGGCCGCCTGCGGCACCGTCGGATATGAATTAATGTGCGCGCTCGCGCCGCGCGTACCGGTTGTGACGGTGTAACTTAGCCTGAGGCGGATCACTCCGCCTCATCTTCCGCCATCCGTACACCAACCCGCAGTACGTGATCCTCTTCTTTTTCCGCCACCGTCCACACCATCCCGGCAAATTCCACCTGGTCGCCGACCACCGGCGCGGCGCCTAACAGGTGCTGTATGACGTCACCCAGCGACTGCTGGCGATCGCGAAACTCTTCTCCCCCGTCAATGCCGTAAATCTGCGCGACGTCGGCAAATCTGGCACTGGCATCGAGGATAAAATCACCGAAGAAGCGCTGATCCAGCGCCACCGGCGGCGACTGGCTGAACAGTTTACCCAGCGCGGGCAGGTCGCGTTCGCGGCCAATCACGCAGAGAATATCGCCTTCCAGCAGCCGGGTACTGCCGGTAGGGTGCAGGAGTACGTTGTCGCGAAACAGCGCGGCAATCCGCGTCTCCGGCGGCATATGCAGGTCGCGCAGCGCCGCGCCGACGCACCATTTTTCGGCGCTAAGCTGGTACACGAACTGCTCCCACGGGTTTTCCGGATGGATATCCAGCCCGACGCGGGAGATGGGCGAGCCGACCGGCGGCACCACCACTTTGGCTTTCTTCGCCGCCCAGGAGAGCGAGGTCCCCTGTAACAGCAGCGAGACCAGCACCACGAAGAAGGCCACGTTAAAGAACAACCGCGCATTCTCCAGGCCCGCCATCATCGGGAAGACGGCGAGAATAATCGGCACCGCGCCGCGCAGGCCCACCCAGCTGATAAATATCCGCTCGCGCAGGTTGAAGCCGCGAAACGGCAGCAGACCGGCAAACACCGACAGCGGACGGGCGATAAAGATCATCCACATCGACAGAATGAGCGCCGGGATGGCGATAGGCCACAGGTCGGACGGGGTGACCAGCAGGCCGAGCACCAGGAACATGGCGATCTGCGCCAGCCACGCCAGGCCGTCGAAGTTTTGCAGGATACCGTGGCGGTTGCGAATCGGCCGGTTGCCGAGCAGGAATCCGCACAGGTAGACCGCGAGGATGCCGCTGCCGTCCAGCGAGGTGGTGGCGGCGAAAATCATGATCCCGCCGCTCAGCGCCAGCAGAGGATAAAGCCCGGCCGGCAGCACAATGCGATTAATCATCTGCAGCAGCAGATAGCCGCCGCCGAGGCCGATAGCGATACCCAACCCGAACTGCTGCACGATATGCACCGCGAACATCCAGCTCAGGCCGGTCTCGTGCTGCTGAATCATCTCGATAAGGGTAATGGTCAGGAACACCGCCATCGGATCGTTGCTGCCGGATTCAATTTCCAGCGTCGAGCCGACGCGTTCGTTCAGCCCTTTACCGCCGAGGAGTGAGAACACCGCCGCGGCATCGGTTGAGCCGACGATAGCGCCGATCAGCAGCCCTTCAATCAGGTTGAGATGAAACAGCCAGGCCGCCATCAGTCCGGTCAGGGCCGAGGTGATCAGCACCCCGACCGTGGCGAGCGAGAGGGCGGGCCACAGCGCCACGCGAAAAGAGCTGGCCTGAGTGCGCATCCCGCCGTCAAGCAGGATAACCGCCAGCGCCAGGTTGCTCACCATGTAGGCGAAAGGGTAGTTGTCAAACGGAATGCCGCCGATACCGTCAATGCCCGCCAGCATCCCAATCGCCAGGAAGATAACCAGAATCGGGATGCCAAGGCGTGAGGAAAAGGAACTTAATAAAATACTACAGGTTACTAAAACAGAACCCAGGATAAACAGACTGATGACCGCAGCGGCGTCCAATGTTGACGTACTCCTTACCGGCGTGAAGATAAATTAAAAACTACACCATTTTAACAATCTGACGCCGATCGGGATATGCGTTAGAGGAATTTTTATTCCGCCAGAACCGGGTGGCCGCTGATGCTTAACGTGGTGATGGATGCGTTGTTGACCAGCAACGCTCTGGCGCCAAGCGGCAGGGTGACCGTACGCTGCTCGTGACCGAAATCCAGGCCGCTGATGACCGGAATGTTAAGCTGCTGGCGAAGGTAGTCGTATACCATCGGCAGATCGTATCCGGCATCGTAGTCGTTGGCGTTTGCGCCGGTAAAACTGCCGAGGATAATCGCCCGCTGACGCGCGAGAATACCGCTGTTGAGTAGCTGTAATAGCATGCGTTCGACGCGGAACGGGTGTTCGTTAATATCTTCCACCACCAGAATTCCGTCGCTAATCTGCGGCATCCACGGAGTGCCGATAAGCGAAGTCAGCATCGCCAGGTTGCCGCCCCACAGCGTGCCGTCGGCGCGACAGTCCGGGCCTTCACCGTGCCATTCGAGCGTAAACGCCGGGTTGCGCAGCGCCTGCCAGAAATGGTGCTCGGTAAATTCGTTCAGCGTTTCAGCGCCGAAGTTTCCCGCCAGCATCGGCCCGCTAAAAGTGATTATGCTACCCTTTGCCAGCAGCCCCAGCTGGATGGCGGTGAAATCGCTGTGGCCGCAAATAAGCAGCGGATCCTGCTGCTGGCGGGCGATCAGCGCCTGCCAGTCAATCTGCGGCAGCAGGCGAGTCGCGCCGTAGCCGCCGCGTACCGCCAGCACGATGCGGTTTTTACCGGCGAGGGCGGCGAGCTGGTTGATATCGGCAAGGCGTTCATTCTCAGTTCCGGCAAAGCGCAGCGCCCGGCGGGGAATGACTTCCTGGTGCGCGACCTGATGCCCGGCCTCCTGCAGACGCTGCACGCCGCGATACGCCGCCTCCTGGTTGATGCAGTAACCGGAAGGGGCTACGAGATAAAACTGAGACATGACAATTCCTTGCTAAGAATGAAAGGGTTATCATGCCGCCTGGAGCGTTTATTGTCATCTCCGTGCGGCAAACTTCAGCCAATAAGGATAGATGTGTGAAATTGAGATGGTGTGTTTTTTTATGTGTATTGTTGGCCGGTTGTAGTTCAAAACACGATTATCGTAACCCGCCATGGAACCCGGAAGTCCCGGTTAAGCGGGCGATGCAGTGGATGCCAATCAGCGAAAAAGCCGGTGCGGCGTGGGGCGTCGATCCCCAGCTGATTACCGCCATCATCGCCATTGAGTCCGGCGGTAACCCGACGGTGGTCAGCAAATCCGGCGCGGTTGGCCTGATGCAGCTGAAGCCCTCGACCTCCGGTCGCGATGTTTACCGGCGGATGGGCTGGAGCGGGGATCCTTCGGTGAGCGAGCTGAAGAATCCCGAGCGCAATATTTCGATGGGGGCGGCCTACCTCAGCATCCTCGAAAACGGTCCGCTGGCGGGGATTAAAGACCCGCAGGTGATGCGCTATGCGGTGGTGGTGTCCTATGCCAACGGCGCGGGCGCGCTGCTGCGGACGTTCTCGTCCAATCGCCAGGATGCGATTGAAGAGATTAACGATATGGACGCCGATGATTTCTTTGAGCACGTGGTGAAAAAGCACCCGGCACCGCAGGCGCCGCGCTATATCTGGAAGCTGCAGAAGGCGCTGGACGCCATGTAAAGGGCGCTCCCCGCAGGCTCAGCTTGCCGGGGAGCCATCGGCCCGGCCGATTCTGGAACTGCACATTGATAAAGACGCGCGGCGGGCCCCCGCCGCGCGGAGGTTTACGGCGCGACTTTTTTCTCCTCTACCGCAGCCGGCTGCTGAGCGGCAGGCTGCGCCGAGACGTCCGCCGCTTTGCCGTTGTCGTCATTCGCCGCCGGGCGCGCGGTGGGGACGGAGTCACACGGCTTCTCTTTCGGACACACCAGGTCCAGCATCTTCAGGGTGACGCCGTTGGTCCAGCCAAAGCCGTCCTGTAGCGGATACTCTCCGCCACCGCCGCCTGTTCCGGTCGAGCTGACATCATATTTTTCCACCAGCTTCTGTTCGCTGTTGTAGGTGTGCTGAACGTTGCTGAGGAACCGCCAGCTCACCTCCATTGCGATTTTCTGCTGGCCATACTTTTGCAGGCCTTCAGCGGCAACCCACTGCAGCGGCGCCCAGCCGTTCGGCGCATCCCACTGCTGGCCGCTATTGACGGTCGTGGTGGTCAGGCCGCCGGGCTTGAGCAGTCGCGCTTCGGTGGCGGCGGCGACCTTCGCGGCGCGTTCGCTGGAGGCGGCGTTGACGTACAGCGGGAACAGCGCCGCGGCGGTCAGCTGATTGCGCACCTTATGACTTTTCAGATCGTAATCGGCGTACCAGCCCTCTTTATCGTTCCACAGATATTTCTCCAGCGCTTTCTGACGGGCGTTGGCTAATGCGTCATACTGCGCGGATTTAGCGCTATCCCCTGCCGCTTTACTGGCGCGGGCGATGGTTTTTTCCATGTGGAACATCAGCGAGTTCAGATCGACCGGAACAATCGAGGTGGTGCGGATGGTGCCGAGCTGCTGCGGGTTATCCATCCAGCGGGAGCTGAAGTCCCAGCCGGATGCCGCGGCGGAGCGCAGATCGCGGTAGATTTCAGTGGCCGGGCGGTTGGGATTGTTTTTGGCGGTTGTGACGTCGTCCAGCCAGGATTCCGGACGCGGCGTGTCGTTATCGTCCCAGTAGCGGTTGAGCAGGGCACCGTCGGCCATCCGCACCACGCGCTTACTGGCGCTGCCGGGCTCAAGCGCCTCAGCGCCATCCATCCAGTACTGGTACTCTTTCTCCATCTGCGGCAGCCATTTTTTGAGCGCCTCATCGCCCTCGTGCGTGGCCAGCAGTTCAACCATAAACGGGAAGAACGGCGGCTGCGAGCGGCTCAGATAGTAGGTGCGGTTGCCGTTGGGAATATGGCCCCAGGCGTCGATCTCCGCGGCGAAGTTGGTCACCATATCTTCAATTTTATCCCAGTGGCCGCTCTCAGCGAGACCGAGCATGGTGAAGTAGCTGTCCCAGTAATAGACTTCGCGAAAGCGTCCGCCGGGCACCACGTAGGGCTTTGGCAGCGGCAGCAGCGAATCCCATTTTTCGACGTCGACGGTACTGCGGGTCAGTACGGGCCATAATCCGTTGATATGCTGGCGCAGCGTTTGTCCTTTTGGCGGAACGTACTGGTCGTTTTCGCGAGGCAGGGTAAAGTTGAGTTCGACGAAGTGCCGCAAATCAAAGCTGGTCTGGCTTTTCTGCATACGATAATCGGCAAGGATCATCAGCGGGTCGCCGTTCGGAATGGCGTCAGCAAACGTTTTCTGGTCAGAAAAAAGTTTCGCGCTTTGCACATCGTTAAATAGCGGACCGAGCAGGATATCGGGTGATTGCGGGGTGGGACGGGTTTCTTCAGCCTGAGCCGTCAACGTCGCCAGGGCGACAAACGCGCCCCCTAGCGCCAGACGAAGAGCAAAAGGCAGGGTAGCGGGGCGACGGGAAACGGGACTCGTCATAGATTGTTCTCCTTATCATTGCAGACTATGTGCCACTGCATTCGGCCATCAGAAAACCTTAGACGAATATCCGCCGCTGCGCGTGTCCGAGGTAACATTTTAAGTGAAAACAGAGTATTTACCGGGCACTGCTCTGTTCCGCACCGACAAAATATTGGCGGTTAAAACAGCGCTGTCTTGTAGGGTACTTCGGGGGATATTTTCGCTGAATATCTGGCAATTGATAAAAAACATAATCCGCGAATAAGAAAAATAAATAGACAAGCGGCATGGTATTCCTATATGGCATTTTTATCTGCTCATCCCTGTCGCCTGAAAAAAGTTAGCGAAGTATTAAAACATGTGATCTGCCAAACAAAAAAACGGGTTCTAATACCATTGAAGGCTGACAGGATCACATAAATAAAAAAACATAAATAATTAATAAAAAAACATAATGGCATCTGTAGGAGAGAAAAGTAAAAAATGCAGACATTACAGAAACCGGTTTCATTTTTTCGTAAAGGAGTGATGTATGTCTGCTGGCGACAAAATTTCTGTCAGAGAAAAAGTAGGTTACAGCCTGGGGGACGCAGCGAGCCATATTGTATTTGACTCCTCCGTTGCCATCTTAGCCTACTTCTATACCGATATTTATGGTCTACCGCCCGCCGTGATGGGGACGATGTTTTTGCTGGTTCGTCTGCTGGATGCGATTACCGATCCGATTATGGGGGCGATTGCGGATGCCACCTCAACCCGCTGGGGGCGCTTCCGTCCGTGGCTGCTGGCTATCTGTGTACCTTTTGCCGTGAGCTGCGTGCTGGTTTACTCCATACCGTCTTTCTCCGACTCGGGGAAAGTGGTTTATGCGGTTGCGGCATATATATTTATGACGTTGATGTACACCGCCATTAATATTCCTTACTGCTCGCTGGGTGCGGCGCTGACTTCCGATCCGCGTGAAAGCCTCTCTCTGCAATCCTGGCGTTTTGCCATCACGCCGATTGGCGGCGCGCTGGGTACCGCGTTTATTTTACCGCTGGCTGATCTTCTTTATCCTGGCGATCGGGCGACGGGTATTCAGGTCTCCATGGCGATATTTGGCGTTATCGGCTGCCTGATGTTTGTCGTCTGTTTCGCGACCACTAAAGAGCGCGTCCAGCCGATAAAAGAAGAAAATCTGAATATTGCCCGCGATGTGAAAATTCTTTTCCGCAACGATCAGTGGCGTATTCTCTCCGTTTACAACTTTATGATGCTGGTTGCCGTGGTGATTCGCGGCGGGGCGGTGGTATATTACGTCAATAGCGTGCTGAATAAAGGTGCGGACGTTATTACAATATTCATGCTCGGCGGGATGTTTGCCTCCATGCTGGGTTCGGTGCTGGCAAAACCGTTTGGTACGCGTTTCTGTAAGGTCAGACTCTCTTTCTGGATTAATCTCGTCACCGCTGCGCTGGGCGTCGTATGCTTTATGGTGCCGGTACAATATTGGGTGCTGGTGCTCGGCGTGCATATTCTGATCTCCATTATTCAGGGCGGCAACGGCGCGCTACAGTGGTCAATGATAACCGACGTTAATAACTATGGTGAATGGAAAACCCAGCGTCGTATCACTGGAATGAACGTCGCGGCGAATATTTTTGTGATTAAGCTCGGCGTAGCCGTTGGTGGTGCGATTCTTGGATGGGTGCTGGCTTACTACCATTACGCGGCTAACACCACGGTGCAACCAGCCTCTGCGGTACATGGCGTAGTGCTATTGTTCACCCTGGTACCGTCAATTTTCTATGTTCTTACCGCAGTCTCTATTAAATTCTATGGCTTAACAGAAAATAGAATGAATGGCATTGTTGATGATTTGAAAAAAGGAACTTTTGCCGAGTCCTGAAAATAACAGAATAACACTTGTGGCGTTGTGAATTCATCTTCACATAGCCACAGGTGTATCCTGAATGAAATAAACAATAATTAATTTAGGGATATTCAAATGAAAATAAAATATATGGCTTTGGCTATTGGCGCCATTATGTCCTCTAATGTGATAGCAGCAAAAAATAATACCTCTGCCGATATTGACCAGCGCCTTGCGCAACTGGAGCAAAGATTAATTAACGCTGAACAGCGCGCCGCCGACGCGGAAGCGCAGATACAAACGCTTAAACAACAGCAAACAACGCCAGCAAAAACCGCGCCGGCGGTGAAAGTCGATGCCGCTGACCCGGTCGCTCCCGGCGCGACGCCCACGAAGCTTACGCTCTCTGGCTATGGCGACCTGAAGTTTTATGGCGATGTGGAATTCAATATGGATGGCGCCAGCGGTAGCGGTAGCCTGACGTCGGTAAAAACCTCTTCGAGTAAAAACTGGGCGCCGGGTACTAAAGAACGTTGGGATATTAACGGCCGTATTCTGCTGGGCTTCGATGGTATGCGCAAAATGGATAACGGCAATTTTGCCGGTTTCTCCGCCCAGCCGCTGGCTGATATGACCGGTAAAATGAACCTTGATGATGCGGTATTCTTCTTTGGCAGGGAAGATGACTGGAAGGTGAAAGTTGGTCGTTTCGAGGCCTACGATATGTTCCCGCTGAATCAGGATACGTTTGTCGAATATTCCGGCAACACGGCTAACGACCTCTATAGCGATGGCTACGGCTATATTTACATGATGAAAGAGGGCCGCGGCCGTAGCAGCAGCGGCGGCAACTTCCTGCTCAGTAAAACGATAGATAACTGGTATTTCGAACTTAATAACCTGGTGGAAAACGGCAGTACGCTGTTCCAGGACTCCAGCTATCACGGCAATACCCTGGAAAATGAGAAAAACGTCGCCTATTTACGTCCGGTGATTGCGTGGAATAGCGGTCGCTTCTCTACCGCAGTAGCGATGGAAAAGAACGTCGTGAAGAATGCTTACGGTTATTACGACAATCGCGGCAGTTGGGTCGACCAGTCGGACCGTACCGGCTATGGCTTGACGATGTCATGGAATGGACAAAAAACCGATCCGGAAGATGGGGTCACCACTAACCTGAACGTGGCCTATATGGATGCCTCCGATGAGAAGGATTTCACCGCAGCTATCAACTCCCTCTGGCATCGTTTTGAACTGGGTTACATCTACGCCCACAACAAAATCGACAAGTTTAACTCGGCTAATTATGTCTCTACCTGCGACGATGGCTGCTGGATCTCCAACGTGGGTGACTACGATATCCACACCATTCACGCATCGTACCTGTTCCCCAATGTCATGGATATGAAGAACTTCAACATCTACCTTGGCGCTTACGCCTCGTGGATTGAAGCGAAACCAACGGATGGCGACAAACATGAAGACTCCCGCTACGGTGGCCGTCTACGTTTCAAATATTTCTTCTGATCAAAGCAGAGCCCGCATTGTGCGGGCTCTGTTCATTATGCCATTACGCCTCCTGCGGAGGCTCGAGTTAACAGGACTACATCATGTTTGACAGTAAAGCGGGCACTCCGCTGGAAGGGTTTGCCGAATTTGCCACTGCCGCTGCCGCCGAAGGCGCTGTATTGCTGAGAAACGATCGCGGAATGCTCCCACTCAATCCTCTGCAGCCGGTTTCACTATTTGGCCGTACGCAGATTGACTACTATCGCAGCGGTACCGGTTCCGGTGGGGCTGTTAACGTGGTGAGTCGTACAACTTTGTTGCAGGCAATGCGGGAGCGAAGCGGGGGCAGGCTCAATGAGCAACTGGCCGCGCTTTACGAAAGCTGGATTGAACAACACCCCTTCGACAACGGCGGAGGGGGCTGGGCAGCGGAACCCTGGTACCAGCAGGAGATGCCGCTGAGCGATGAGCAGATTCGTCAGGCCCGCGCCGTCTCGACCCAGGCTGTTATTGTCCTCGGTCGTACCGCGGGCGAAGATCAGGATAATGCCGATGTTGAAGGCGGGTACCGGCTCACGGCCGATGAGAAGCACATGCTACACCAGGTATGCCGAGAGTTTGATGAAGTGGCAGTCGTGTTGAATACCGCCGGGCTTATCGATCTCTCATGGGCTGACGATCCGCTGCTGCGTCAACGCATTCGCGCGCTTCTGTATGTCTGGCACGGTGGCGCGCACGGCGCACAGGCCGCAGCCTCGTTGCTATACGGCGATGTGACCCCTTCAGGTAAGCTGGTTGGCAGCATTGTGATATCGCTGGACGATCATCCGGCATCCCCCTGCTGGGGTGCGGAAGAAAAAAATCTCTACCAGGAAGATATCTACGTTGGCTATCGCTACTTCGAAACCTTTTGTCCGCAGCGCCTGCAGTTCCCCTTTGGCTTTGGTCTCTCATACACCTCTTTCACCCTGCAATCGGCGCGGGCGGAGACTTTTGGCGACCTGATCAAGGCGACCGTCACCGTGACCAATCGCGGGGAGCGCTTCGCGGGCAAAGAAGTGGTGCAAATCTACCTCCAGGCGCCGCAGGGCGCGCTCGGCAAACCGGCCAAAGCGCTGGTGGCTTTTGCCAAAACTCGCCTGCTGCAACCGGGGGAAAGCGAAACCTTAACGTTATCGATCCCGCTGGAGCGTTTTGCCTCCCTGGACGATAGCGGGGCGACCGGGCATCCACACTGTTATGTGATGGAGCCAGGGCTTTATCGTTTGCTGCTTGGTAACAGCGTGCGCGATCTACAGCCGCTGCCGGTTGATGGCGAGGCGGGGTATTCGCAAAAGGTGCTGCGAGTCCTCTCCTGCCATCAGCAGGTGCTGGCGCCGACGGTGCCTTTCGTACGTATAAAACCGGTCGCGGACGGCGATGATGGGCGCTATCAGATCGAGTGGGAGGACGTGCCGCGGCGGGAGATTAATCTGCGCGCGCGCATTGAGGAGCGTTTGCCAGAGGCTATCACCCTTACCGGTAACCAGGGACTGACCCTCAACGACGTGGCTGAAGGGCGTACCACGATGAATGCCTTTGTTGCTCAGCTGTCTGTTGAGGAGCTGGCCTGCCTGGTGCGCGGTGAAGGCATGTGTAGCCACAAGGTGACGCCCGGCGTCGCGTCGGCTTTTGGCGGCGTGGCCGACAGCCTGCTGGAAAAAGGTATTCCTCTGGCATCGACCGCCGACGGCCCATCCGGGATTCGCATGGATAACGGCGCGAAGGCCACTTTGCTTCCCAGCGGTACATTATTGGCCTCCAGCTGGGACCCGATCCTCGTGGAACGCTTATACGTGATGGAAGGCAAAGAGCTGCTGCGCAACGGTATCGACCTGCTGTTAGGGCCGGGGATGAACATCCAGCGCCATCCGCTGAACGGGCGTAATTTTGAGTACTTTTCCGAAGATCCGCTGCTCACCGGGATGATGGCGGCGGCGGTGGTTCGCGGCATTCGCAGCGGCGGCGGGATTGCCACCCTCAAGCACTTTGCCTGCAACAATCAGGAGTTCGCCAGAGCCAAAGCGGATTCGGTGGTGTCAGAGCGCGCGCTGCGTGAAATCTATCTCAAAGGTTTTGAGTATGCGGTGAAATCCGGCGGCGCAAATGCGGTAATGACCGCTTATAACCCGGTCAACGGCCACCATGCCGCATCCAACTACGATCTCACCACCACCGTACTGCGCGAGGAGTGGGGCTTTCGCGGGATCGTGATGACCGACTGGTGGGCAACGATGAACGATCCCATCGATGGCGGCGCGGCGAGCACTCACAACACCGCGGCGATGATCCGCGCGCAGAACGACCTTTATATGGTGGTCAATAATAACGGCGCGGAAGTTAATGCGGGGGGAGATAATACCCTGGCGGCGCTGGCGACAGGCGAGCTAACGCTCGGTGAGCTTCAGCGCTGCGCGATAAACATCCTCGACTTTATGCTGCAGACGCAGGTCTTTAAGCGCGGGGAGATGCCGCGGGCGGGGATTATTCGCCTGGCGGCGGATCCTGCGTGCGATGGGGCCTGTCCTGGCGCAATTAAAATCGCCGAGCAGTCGCGGCTGCGCTACGACGAGGAGCTGGTGCTGAGCGTTGAGCGAACAGCGGTTTATGACGTGCTGGTGAGCGTTCACGCTAACGGTGCGCCGCTCGCACAAACCGCCTGCAACCTGCTGCTTAATGAACAATTTGTGGCGACGATCCAGACCAACGGTACGCTCGGTCGTGAGATTGTGCAGAAGCTGTGTCGGATTGAGCTACAGTCGGGGAAATATCGTGTAGGCTTTGATTTTATCAAGCCGGGTCTGGTGGTGGACTGGCTGGAACTCAAGCTCGTTAATGACTAATTTCCGTCTCAGGAGCCGCCGATGAACCGACGCCATTTTTTGTTTTTAAGCGCCGCCGCGCTGCTGGCGGACGGTCGTCTTCGCGCCGCTGAAAGCCAGCAAACGATCCGCCTGTGGCCCGGCGTGCCTCCCGGCGGCGGCGGACCGGACGGCCCCGTTCGCTTATCGGCACGCGGCGCGCTAAGCCATATCGCCCAGCCTGAACTGACGGTATGGCGTCCCGCAGCGCCACGCGGTCACGGCGTATTAATTGCTGCCGGCGGCGGCTATCGACGCATTGAAATGGCGAAGGAGGCCTGGCCCGCCGCGCGCTGGCTAACGATGCGCGGCTATACCGCGTACGTGCTGACCTATCGTCTTCCCGGGGAGGGGTGGCAAGCGGGCGGCCTTGCTCCGCTGCAGGACGCTCAGCGGGCGCTGCGCCTGATTCGTCAGCGGGAAGCCAAAGTCAGCCTTCTGGGGTTTTCCGCCGGCGGACATTTGTCGGGAATGGCTGCCTGTCGCGCTGATTTTGCCTCTTACTCGCCGATCGACGGCGTGGACGACACCCCGCCCCGGGCCGACGGCGCCGCGCTGATTTATCCGGTGATTTCTCTCGAACCTCCGTACACCCATACCGCCACCCATCGGCTCCTCGCCGGGCCTCACGCCGCGGAGGAGGTGGATCGCGCCTGGTCGGTACAAACCTGGGTCAGCGGGCGGACGCCGCCCTGTTTTCTGGTTCAGGCGGAGGACGATAATGTCTCCGATCCGCACAATACGTTGATAATGGCCGCCGCCTGCCGTCAGCATCAGGTCCCGGTCACCCTGTATCGTTACGCCAGCGGCGGTCACGGTTTTGCGCTGGGCCGGGCCGGTACGCCCAGCGTCGAGTGGCCCGAGCGCTACGCAGCGTGGCTGGCGGCGCGTTAGTATCGCGTGAATCGACTTGCCCCAAATTGGTGCGCTTTAAGCGAAAAACAGGCCATAAATAAGCAAAGCGTCTGATTGTTTTTTATTCAATTCAGCGTCATGGCATAACAGCGTAACGCCGCGCCGCCGCGCTGCGTTACCTGGCATAATTAATGCTTATCTCTTACCGGGATTACCTCAAAGTGAGTACAACCGGAGGAGACGGCCATGATAAAAATAACGCTTCCTGACGGGCATTATTATGATGAGATGCTTACCGCACAGGGAGAGCAGCGTCAGCACTATAACGCCTGGTGGCAATGGTTTCGCAGTACCGATCAATTCTCTATCCGGCAGAAGAAAGAGCAGGCGGAGCTGCTCTTTCACCGCATCGGCATCACCTTTAACGTCTACGGCGAGGATGAGGGCACCGAACGACTGATCCCTTTCGACAGCGTGCCGCGTATTATTCCCGCCGGCGAGTGGCAGCGGATTGACCGCGGCATCCGCCAGCGGGTGAAAGCGCTCAACGCTTTTCTTTACGATATCTACCACGATCAAAATATCCTTCGCGCGGGGCTGATCCCGGCCGAACAGGTGCTGGCGAACGAACAGTATCAACCCTGTATGCAGGGGATAAATTTACCCAATAACACCTACGCCCATATCACCGGAGTCGATATGGTGCGCAACAGCGACGGCCAGTATTACGTGCTGGAGGATAATCTGCGCACCCCCTCCGGCGTCTCCTATATGCTGGAAAACCGCAAAATGATGATGCGGCTGTATCCCGAAATGTTCGAACAGCACCATATTGCGCCGGTAGAACGCTACCCCAGCTATCTGCTGCAAACGCTGCGCGAAAGCTCGCCGGTGGACGATCCGTGCGTGGTGGTGATGACCCCGGGGCGGTTTAACAGCGCCTATTTTGAACACAGCTTTTTGGCCCAGCAGATGGGCGTTGAGCTGGTGGAAAGCGCGGATCTGTTTATTAAAACCGGGGCGGTGTACATGCGCACCACCGAAGGACCGCGGCGCGTGGACGTCATTTACCGGCGTATCGACGACGCATACCTTGACCCGCTGGCCTTCCGCGCCGACTCCATGCTAGGCGTTCCGGGGCTGCTGTCGGTGTATCGCGCCGGGGGCGTGGTGCTGGCCAACGCTATCGGTACCGGCGTCGCCGACGATAAATCGATCTACCCCTTCGTACCGGAGATGATCCGCTTCTATCTGGGCGAGCAGCCGATCCTGAGCAATATTCCCACCTGGCAGTGTCGTAAGGCGGAAGATCTCAGCTACGTGCTGAGCAATCTTGAACTGATGGTCGTGAAAGAGGTTCACGGCGCGGGCGGCTACGGCATGCTGGTTGGCCCGCGCTCGACCAAAGAGGAGCGCGATGCGTTTCGCCAGCGCCTGCTGGCGAATCCGGCCAACTATATCGCCCAGGACACCCTGGCGCTGTCGACCTGCCCAACCTTTGTCGACGAGGGGCTGGCGCCGCGCCATATCGATTTACGTCCCTTCGTCCTTTCCGGCCAGGAGATCCGCCTGGTTCCCGGCGGGCTGACGCGGGTGGCGCTAACCGAAGGCTCGCTGGTGGTGAACTCGTCGCAGGGCGGCGGCACCAAGGATACCTGGGTGATGGAGGATGATGAATCATGTTAAGCCGCACAGCGAGTGAACTCTTCTGGATGGCGCGCTACCTTGAGCGCGCGGAAAGCTATGCCCGGGTGCTGGACGTGACCTGGAAGCTGTCGATGATCCCCCGCCACAGCCAGCAGTCACGGGATTTAGCCTTGCCGCTGAATCTGTCGCTGACCCATGAGCTGTTTCAGGCGCGGCACGCGCGTTTCACTATGAGCAACCTGCTTAATTTTTTCGCGCTCGACGGCAACAACCCGTACAGCATTTTCAGCTGCGTCGAGATGGCGTGGAACAACGCCCATGCGGTGCGCGGCAGCTTGTCGGCGGAGGTGTGGGAAAGCATCAACGCCACGCGCATTGAGCTGCGAAAGCTGCGCCAGCAGGGGATCGGCGAGCTGGGCAACGACGCTTTCTTTGAGTGGGTAAAAGAGCGGGTACATCTGTTTCGCGGGGCGATCCTCGGCACGCTGCTGCGTAACGACGCCCTGAGCTTTATCGGGATCGGGACGCTGATCGAGCGGGCATCCGCCACCGCGCAGCTGCTGTTGATTAAGGATCAGCAGCTGAACAGCGATCCCGATCCGGTACGCGAGTACTACCGGCTGGATACGCTACTTAATGCGGTCAGCGCCCGCGAGGCCTACAACAGCATTTACCGCCAGCCGGTCAGCCGCGAAACGGTGATGGAGCTGCTGATCCTGCGCAACGATGTGCCGAGATCGCTGAGAGCGAGTATTTCCGACCTCGTCGGGCAGCTGGAACAGATTGCCAACGACCGCTCGCACTTGCCGCTGCGGCTGGCGCACCAGCTCAACGTCGACCTGCGTTTCAGCACCCGCGACGATCTGGCGCAGGCCGATTTACAGGTCACCCTTAATGCACTGCTGGCGCGGATTAACGCGCTTTCCGACAGCATCAGACAAACCTATCTGGAGGCGTTATGAAACTGGTTATCGATCACCTGACCCGCTACGGCTACGATGAAGAAGTGAAGTTTTCGACCCAGTATCTGCGCCTGACGCCGCGCAGCAGCGGTCGGCAGAAGATCACCGCCTGGACATTAACCCTGCCGGACGGTTCCGCCGTCGCCACCACCGACGCCTGGGGCAACGTGCTGCACGTGCTGACGCTGGATAATCCGCATAAAGAGATTACTATCCGCGCCAGCGGGATCGTCGATATCGCGGAAGAGGGGGACGACATCGGCGCGGAGCCGCAGGAGCTGCTGTCGCCGCTGGTTTTCTTGCGCTGTACGCCGCTCACCCGCGCCGACGGCCCGATCCGCGAATTCGCTCAGCGCTGGTATCAGCCGGAGGCGCAGGAGGAGAGCCTGAACCGGTTAATGGCCGAGCTGCTGCTGAGAATGCCCTATTCGCCGGGCGCCACCCAGGTGCAGGACTCCGCCGCCGATGCCTTTGCGCGCGCGAAAGGGGTTTGCCAGGATCACACCCACGTGTTTCTCGCCTGCTGCCGGGCGCTGGAGATCCCGGCGCGCTACGTCAGCGGCTACGTTTACAGCGATAACGCCGAGCACGTCGCCATGCACGCCTGGGCCGAAGTGTGGCTCAACGAGCGCTGGCAGTCGTTTGATATCACCAATAACACGCGCAGCCTGAATCAACATTTGCGGCTGGCGACCGGGCTGGACTATCTTGATGCGTGCCCGGTACGCGGCACCCGCCTCGGCGGCGGGGGGGAAATCATGTTAACTAACGCTGAAGTGCGCGAGCATTCGCAGCAGGCGCAGCAGCAATAACGGCAGGAACAAAAAACGATGACCTACTGTGTGGCCATGTGTTTGTCAGATGGACTGGTATTTGCCTCAGACTCCCGCACCAACGCGGGAGTGGACCATATTGCAACGTTTAAAAAACTGCACGTTTTCCATCAGGATGGCGAACGGGTCATGGTCCTGCAGTCGGCGGGCAACCTGGCCACCACTCAGAGCGTGATTAGCCTGCTCAGCGCCCGCATTCGCACCCAGCAGGAGCCTAACCTGATGCAGGTGACCTCGCTATACGACGCGGCGATGCTGATCGGTAAAACCTTACAGGAGGTGATTCAGCGCGACAGCAGCAATCAGCAGAACTGCGGCAATACCAACTTCAACTGCAACCTGCTGCTCGGCGGGCAGATCGCCGGCGAAACGCACCGGCTGTTTCATATCTATCCGGAAGGCAACTTTATTGAAGCCACCCGCGACACGCCCTATTTCCAGATTGGCGAGAGCAAATACGGCAAGCCGATTATCGACCGGGTTCTGACCATCGATACTCCCCTGGAGCAGGCGATGTGCTGCGCGCTGATTTCGATCGACTCCACCCTGCGCAGCAATCTTTCGGTGGGCCTGCCGCTGGACACCCTGCTGTACCGCAGCGGTAGCCTTAGCAGCGCCGAACAGCATCGGATCACCGAAAGCGATCCCTATTTCAATACCATTCGCAAAGCGTGGTCCGAAGGGCTGCAGAACACCTTTCTGAAGCTGCCGCCGTTCACGCCGGGCGGCCACAATCAGGCGGAAAAATAACGCCCCGGCGTCATGCCGGTCATGGTGCGGAAGAAGTAGATAAAGGCGCTGTCGCTGGCGAAGTCGAGCGCCTGCGCCGTATCGGTAATCCGCTCCCCGGTTGCCAGCATCTCGACCGCTTTCATTAATCGCCACTGTTGACGCCACTGCTGGTAGGACATCCCGGTATCGCGGCGAAACAGTCGGCTGATGGTTTTTTCGCTGGCGCCGCAGCGGGCAGCGAGCGTCCCAAGCGGCGGCGGCAGCGCGTCGCCGCAAACCATCGCCAGCCGTTTATCCTGCGGCAGCGCGAGCATCATCGGCTCCCGCGCGGCGGCGCGAATTTCCGCCTGGCACAGGGCGGCGAGATGCCGCGCCGGCTCGGCCTCCCAGTCGGTATCCCAGGGGCTGGCGCTGATGCGCTCTAATAGTTCGCGCAGCAGCGGCACCACGTTGAGTATCGCCGACTGCGTTGGCAACTGAGGGTAACGCTGCGGCTGAAACCAGACGGAACGATAGTCGACAATGTTTTTCATCTCCGCGCGATGGCTGACTTCAGCGGGGATCCACGCCGCGCGCCCCGGCGGCAGCAGGCACAGCAGGGCGCCATCGTCGAGCGTTAAACGCACGCATCCCTGACGGGTAAACAGGATCTGCGCCATCTTATGCCGGTGGCTGCCGGAGTCGTGGTTACCGAGCGCCGACTGCACGCCAATCAGGCTACTTTTCAACGCATCCGGATCGAATGCCGCGTCAGCGTCAAGCCAGGCCATAATGTCTGATTTCCGATATTTAAAGTCATTATGTTTATAATGTTCGATAAACGGCTTCCCTACAATAGCGCCTCTTGTTAATCAGGAGGTGGATATGC
The DNA here is from genome assembly GCF_015139575.1 of Klebsiella michiganensis. Classification (GTDB taxonomy): domain Bacteria; phylum Pseudomonadota; class Gammaproteobacteria; order Enterobacterales; family Enterobacteriaceae; genus Klebsiella; species Klebsiella michiganensis. The sequence continues at coordinate 2,299,989 of NZ_AP022547.1, forward strand.
TGGGACGTGCCGCGCTGGTGCTGGTGACCGCGCTACTGATGTTTCCGCAAATAGCGGAAACGATTTATAGCCCGGCGCTGACCGATATCAGCGCCCGTTTTTCCGTGAGCGCGCCGCAGGCGGCGCTAACCCTCTCCGTGTACTTTATCGGTTTTGCCGTCGGCGTTTTGCTGTGGGGCGGATTTAGCGATCGCTACGGCCGGCGTCCGGCGCTGCTGGCGGGGTTAGGGGTTTACGCATTGGGATGCCTGATGGCGCTGTGGGCGACGGATTTTTCGCTGCTGCTGGCGGCGCGGATCGTCACGGCCGCTGGCGCGGCAACCGGTTCAGTGGTGACGCAGACGGTCCTGCGGGACTGCTATAGCGGGCGGCAGCTGGCGGGAATTTTTTCGTTTATCGGCCTGGCGCTGGCGGTAAGCCCGGCCGTTGGGGTGTATATCGGCGGCGGGTTGACCGCCCTCTGGGGGATGCGCGGCGTATTCAGCGCGCTGGCGCTTTTGGCCGCCGCGCTTCTGCTGGGCTGCCTGGCATTGATGCCGGAAACGCGTCCGCAAAACCTCAGGAGAGGGCCGTTTCTTCACGTGCTGCGGCGGATGGTGGGCGATACGCGTATCGCCCTGGCGGCAACCCTGGTGGCGGCATTTAACGTCAGCCTGTTCAGCTACTACAGCCTGGCCCCGTTTCTGTTCGCCCGATTCGATCTTGATGCCCTGACGTTTGGCTACAGCGGCATGGCGCTTGCCGCGGGTTCGCTGCTCGGCGCGCTGCTTAACCACCGGCTGCTGCGTCGGAATGTCTCGCTGGGGCGGATACTCGCCATCGCCTGCATTCTGCACTTAGCCGGCGGCGTCGCGGTGTACGTGCTGCGGGAATCCATCTGGTTTGTGGCGCCGGTTGCGCTGGTCACCCTCGCGTATGCGATGGCGATCCCGCTGGTGCTGGGCTCGGCGCTCAGCGCCTACGGCGACTGTCGGGGCACCGCCGGCGCCTTTTTCGGCCTGTTTTATTATGTCCTGATTGGCGCCGGTCTGCTGGCGGCCGGGTGGGGGCAATCGCTGTGGGCGTCGCTGCTGGCGTGCGCGGGCGTGAGCATGCTCGCCGGGTGGCGATATATCATCGTGCTCAACGAGGGCTAAGGTGATTTTCTGGCAAAGCTAAGCGATTTAAATTCTTTGTTATTTAACGCGTTATCTCACATCTTCGGAGGATCAAACGATAACGCGAAAAGGCAGTGGCAGGAATGGCAAAAAGCAGGTCGGTCTATCTGCATCCGCAGCAGCGCGAGCGGATTCATCAGTTTTCCCGTAGCTGGCTGTGGCGCAGCGAGCTGCCCACCTGGCTACTGATCGTTGCCGTCTACGGCGGCTGGTTTGCCTCGCTGGCCTGGTGGCGCGAGCTGGGCATTTTCCCCGCCACGCTGCTGCTCATCTGGTTCACCGCCTGGTATATGTCATTGCAGCATGAGCTTATTCACGGTCACCCCACGTCGCGACCATGGTTTAACCAGTTGCTGGGGACCCTGCCGCTGGCGGTCTGGTATCCCTACGGGCTGTACCGCGACTCGCACCTGGCGCACCATCATCATCATTTGCTGACGCAGCCGGTTGACGATCCGGAATCCTACTATTTTACGCCGCAGAGCTGGCAGCGTTTTGCCCCCTGGCAGCGTAGCCTTATTCATCTGCGCAATACGTTTATCGGCAGGCTGCTGGTGGCGCCGCTGCTGGATATTGCCCAGACGCTCGGCAGCGCGCTGGCGGCATTTCGACACCGGCGGGTGAACACAATAGCGATGTGGCTGGTTCACGGCCTGCTGCTGGCGGCGCTGTTCGCGTGGATGAATCACCTCGGCTTTTCGCCGCTTTACTTCGTGCTGGCTATCAGCTACCCGGCGCTGGCGTTGACCAAAGTGCGCTCTTTCCTTGAACACCGCGCCGCGGACGATCCGCTGGCCCGTTCGGTGATCAACGAGGCGGGGCTGGTCTGGCGGGTGCTGTTCCTCAATCTCAACTACCATTCAGTGCATCACGATTTGCCGGGGGTACCGTGGTACGGGCTGCGAAAAATCTATCTGCATAATCAGGCGGAGTATCAGCGGCGCAACGCCGGGTTTGTGGTGCGCGGCTATGGTGAATGGCTGCGGCATTTTTTTGCCAGGCCGGTGGCGGTGAATGCCCATCCCGGGTTCAACCAGCAGGGTAAGGCGGATGAAGAGCATGAGTGAAAGGCTGGCGTTTCCGATGTACGCGGTGAATGACGAGGATACTCAGGCGCTCTGGCGGGCGGTGCGGCAGCTGCTGGCGGCCCGCGGCGTGGTGGAGGAGGATACGCTGTCGTATCAGGTACCTGAGGATCTGCTGACGCACTGGCGCCATCCGGCGCTGCTGTTGAGCCAGACCTGCGGTTATCCGCTGATGACGCGGCTGCCGGCAGTGCAAACGGTCGGCTGTTTTCACTATTCCGCGCCCGGATGCGAAGGGCGGAACTACCGCAGCCTGCTGGCGGTACGTGAGGCGGACGGTGGTCAGACGCTGGCGGATTTTCGCGGGCGCCGGGTCGTGTGCAATTCGCCGGATTCCCAGTCCGGCTATAACGTGCTGTTAAAAATGGTCGCGCCGCTGTCGCGCGATGGGCGTTTCTTCTCGGCGGTCGCGTTTAGCGGCAGCCATCGCCAGTCGCTGCGTGAACTTCAGCAGGGGACGGCGGATATTGCCGCTATTGATTGCGTGACCTGGGCGCTGCTGCAGCGTCATCAGCCGGAGGCGCTGGCGGGGCTGGCGGTGATTGCGCGCAGCCCGCTCGCCCCGGGTCTGCCGCTGATTACGTCGGCGACGACGTCCGCGGCGACGCTGGGGCTGCTGAGAGAGGCATTGCAGCAGCTGGTGAGCGATGAACGCTACCGGCCGCTTTGCGAAGCGCTGTTTATCTGCGGCTACAGCGATATGCGGCGCGCGGACTATCAGCCCCTGCTGGCGTGGCGTGATGAGGCGGCGGCCAGGGGCGTTGTGCGGCTGTAGGCGGCAATTTCCCCGGGCCGCGGCGCAAGCGCCTTGCCCGGGCTACCGGCCCGCAGGCGGTTGTGAACCCGTAGCCCGGCTAAGCGCAGCGCCACCGGGAAGAAAACCGCAGCAAAGCATCCGGCAGCGCACCTTTCCCGGAGGCGGCGCGTTGCGCCTGTCCGGGCTACCGATCCGCAGGCGGTTGTGAACCCGTAGCGCGGCTAAGCGCAGCGCAAGCCGGGAAGAAAACCGCAGCAAGGCATCAGGCAGCGCACCTTCCCCGGAGGCGGCGCGTTGCGCCTGTCCGGGCTACCGATCCGCAGACGGCGGTGAACCCGTAGCCCGGCTAAGCGCAGCGCAAGCCGGGAAGAAAACCGCAGCAAGGCATCAGGCAGCGCACCTTTCCCGGAGGCGGCGCATTGCGCCTGTCCGGGCTACCGATCCGCAGACGGTTGTGAACCTGTAGCCCGGCTAAGCGCAGCGCAAGCCGGGAAGAAAACCGCAGCAAGGCATCAGGCAGCGCACCTTTCCCGGAGGCGGCGCGTTGCGCCTGTCCGGGCTAGCGAACCGCAGGCGGTTGTGAACCCGTAGCCCGGCTAAGCGCAGCGCAAGCCGGGGAGAAACCGCACCGAGGTTTCAGACACAGCACCTTCCCCGGAGGCGGCGCGTTGCGCCTGTCCGGGCTACCGAACCGCAGACGGTTGTGAACCCGTAGCCCGGTCAGCGCAGCGCCACCGGGAAGAAAACCGCAGCAAAGCATCCGGCAGCGCACCTTCTCCGGAGGCGGCGCATTGCGCCTGTCCGGGCTACCGATCCGCAGACGGTTGTGAACCTGTAGCCCGGCTAAGCGCAGCGCAAGCCGGGAAGAAAACCGCAGCAAGGCACCCGGCATCGCACCTTCCCCGGAGGCGACGCGTTGCGCCTGTCCGGGCTACCGATCCGCAGACGGTTGTGAACCCGTAGCCCGGCTAAGCGCAGCGCAAGCCGGGAAGAAAACCGCAGCAAGGCATCAGGCAGCGCACCTTTCCCGGAGGCGGCGCGTTGCGCCTGTCCGGGCTACCGATCCGCAGGCGGTTGTGAACCCGTAGCGCGGCTAATCGCAGCGCAAGCCGGGAAGAAAACCGCAGCAAGGCATCAGGCAGCGCACCTTCCCCGGAGGCGGCGCGTTGCGCCTGTCCGGGCTTGTATGATTACTCCGTCAGAAAGAACCGGCCAGTTCTCTCTGATGGCGGTCCGGATGCCGTGTCCGGGCTTAGGCTTTCGCGCCTGTTCCGTAGATCCTTTGCACCGGACCGCCGTTCTTTCTCATGTGATAAACCGGACAGTATCATGGACCGGCTTTCACCGGTAACCCGTATTTGCAAGGTTGGTTTCACTATGGAAAATGAACTCCACTTCATCGGTATTGATGTCGCCAAAGCTAAACTGGATGTCGATATTCTTCGCCCTGATGGCCGGCATCGTTGTAAAAAATTTGACAATACCCTCTCCGGACACGAAGCGCTGGTCCGCTGGCTTCGCGGCCATGACGTGAACCGTGCCCATGTCTGCATGGAGTCCACCAGCACCTACATGGAAGACGCGGCCGCGCATCTGAGTGATGCCGGGTATACCGTGTCCATCATCAACCCCGCCCTCAGTAAAGCTTTCGCACAGAGTGAGGGGTTGCGCAGTAAAACTGACAAAGTGGACGCCCGTATGCTGGCTCACTTCTGCCGGGAAAAACGCCCGTCAGCCTGGGAGGCCCCTCATCCGACAGAGCGGGCACTGAAAGCCCTGGTGTTAAGGCATCAGGCGCTGACAGAGATGCAGACGCAGGAGAAAAACCGGCGGGAAACCGCGCCGGAGGTTCAGCTGGCCAGCATTGACATCCTGCTGGGATGTCTGAGCGCGGAGCTGGCACGTATCGAAAAACAGATAAAAGACCTGACGGATAACGACCCGGATATGAAACGACGGCGGAAGCTGCTGAACAGTATCCCGGGCATCGGGGAGAAAACAGCGGCTGTTCTGCTGGCGTATACGGGCCTGAGGCTGAAGTTCGGTACAGCGCGGCAGTTCGCGGCGTATGCAGGACTGACGCCGGTGCAGCATGAGTCGGGCAGCAGCGTGATGCGGGCGAGCCGGATGAGCAAAGCGGGGCCGGTTCAACTGCGCAAGGCGTTATACATGCCAGCGTTATCGGCGCTGTACCATACGGCGTGGGGAAAAGCGTTCAGGAAAAGGCTGGAAGAGAGCGGAAAGCGGGCAAAAGTCATCATAGGGGCGATGATGCGAAAGCTGGCGCAGGTGGCTTATGGAGTACTGAAGTCAGGAAAGGCGTTCGATGCGTCACAGCATGAGCTGTTGATAGCGTAACAACGTTCCCTGAGAAAAAACGACAGCACCAGAGAGTGCTGTCGTTGGTGTGCCTGTCATCCGGGAGCCGGAGAAAGTATCGGCAACTAAAAATGGTTGCAGGCGTTCACAGTATCTACCGAACCGCAGGCGGTTGTGAACCTGTAGCCCGGCTAAGCGCAGCGTAAGCCGGGAAGAAAACCGCAGCAAGGCACCCGGCATCGCACCTTCCCCGGAGGCGGCGCGTTGCGCCTGTCCGGGCTACCGATCCGCAGGCGGTTGTGAACCCGTAGCCCGGCTAAGCGCAGCGCAAGCCGGGAAGAAAACCGCAGCAAAGCATCCGGCAGCGCACCTTTCCCGGAGGCGGCGCATTGCGCCTGTCCGGGCTACCGATCCGCGGGCGGCGGTGAACCCGTAGCCCGGTCAGCGCAGCGCAAGCCGGGAAGAAAACCGCAGCAAGGCATCCGGCAGCGCACCTTCTCCGGAGGCGGCGCATTGCGCCTGTCCGGGCTACCGATCCGCAGACGGTTGTGAACCCGTAGCCCGGTCAGCGCAGCGCCACCGGGGAACAGCCGCGCTATGAAGCCAGCGGTTTGCCATCCCCGCGGGCGAAGCGGTTTTCGACGACCGGCAGACCCAGCTTCTCGCGCAGCGTGCCGGTCGGATAGCGATCCCGCATCGCGCCGCTGCGCTGCAGAATCGGCACTACCTGCTCAACGAAGCGGTCGAAGTCCCCCGGCAGCAGCGGGAACATCAGGTTAAAACCATCGGCGGCGCCGGCGCGCCAGGTTTCCGTCAGCGCGCTGGCGATCTCCTCGGCGCTGCCGATGAGCAGCCAGCTATCGGAGCTTTGCAACAGCAGCCTGCCCAACGCCAGGATCGTCAACTGTGGATCGTAATCACGAATCAGCCTGAGGGCGGTGCGGATCCCATCAAAGGTCTCTTCCTCCGGCAGCGGCGGCAGCGGTTGGTCGACGGGATAAGCGGATAAATCCATGCGCAGATAGGAAGAGAGCAGGTCGATGGCCATCTGGTCGCTCATTAGCTGCTCGTTAAGCCGCTGGCGCTCTTCCTTTTCCGCGTTTGAATTCACCACCACCGGTAAAACGCCGGCGACGATTTTGAAATGCGCCGGATCCCGGCCGTGGCTGCGCAAACGCTGGTTCATCTCTTCGCGGTAGGCCAGCCCCTCAGCGATAGATTTGATAAACACAAAATGCATATCTGACCAGGCGGCGGCGAGGTTTTTACCCGCCTCCGACGAGCCGGCCTGCACCAGGACCGGGTGCCCCTGCGGCGGGCGAGGGACGTTCAGCGGCCCGCGCACGCGGAAGAACTCGCCCGCGAAATCAAGATGATGCACCTTGCTGGAATCGGCAAACAGCCCGCTGGCTTTGTCATAGCGCACCGCGCCGTCTTCCCACGAGTCCCACAGCTGAGTGACCACATCAATAAACTCACCGGCGCGCTGGTAGCGGCTGCCGTGCTGCGGCAGGTGGTCAAGGCCGAAGTTAGCCGCCTCCTCCTCCAGCCATGAGGTGACGATATTCCAGCTGGCCCGCCCGTTGCTGAGAAAATCGAGGGAGGCAAAATAGCGGGCGAGATTATAGGGCTCATTATAAGAGGTGGACGCCGTGCCCATCAGGCCGATATGTTCCGTCACCGCCGCCAGCGCCGAGAGGAGAGTGATGGGCTCCAGCCGGGCGTTAGCGTAGTGGGTTAAGCCGCTGGGCACCGTGTCCCAGATAGCGATATGGTCGGCGATAAAAATGGCGTCGAGCGTCGCGGCCTCCGCTTTACGGGCCAGATCGGCATAGTACTTGAGGCTGAAAATTTCCTTCTCCGGCGCCTGCGGGTGACGCCAGGAAAAGCGGTAGTCACCCTGGGGATTGAAGAAGAAAAGGTTCAGGATCATAGGATTATTTGGCATTTTCTCGGCTCAGTTGGAGGTGATGCCTTCCCTGGCATGGCGGCAATCAGTTGCCGTTGAGGTGCGTTTTGACCCACTGTTCGGCCACCGCCGCCGGATCTTTATGCTGCAGATCGACCTGCTGGTTAAGTTCGATCAGCGCGGCGTTGTTCAGCTTGCCGGAGACCTCATTGAGCACTTCGCTGATTTTCGGCGTCAGGCTGGCTTTGCGCACCAGCGGCACCACGTTCTGGCTCGGCTGCTCATGCTTATCATCCTCCAGGACCACCCAATCCTCTTTCGCGAGGTTGCCCTGAGTGGAGACGACCGTGGCGACGTCGATTTTGCCGGAGTTCAGCGCCAGACGGGTCAGCGGCCCGCCCATATCCAGAGATTTCACCGCCTTAAATTCAAGCCCGTAGACGCGCTTAAGACCCGGCAGGCCTAGGGCGCGTACCGGGAATTCCGGCGGGCCGCCGATAGTCAGCTGATGGGCCACGGGCTGCAGGTCGGAAAGCTTGCTGAGGTGATATTTTTTTGCCGTTTCCGCGCGCACGGCCCAGGCGGTAATGGACGAGGCCGGGGAGGGGGTAAGCAGCGTAAAGTCCGCCGGCAGCGCTTTGGTTAACTCAGCGCTAACGTCGCTCTGGCTGGTAGCCAGCGTTTTGCCGTCATAATAGTTCAGCAGGGCACCGAGATATTCCGGAACAATATCAATTTCGCCGCTCTGCAGCGCCGGAATAATAATCTCGCGATTGCCGAGATTAAGACGGGTTTTCACCGCAATATCGTTTTTCTTTAGCGCGCTGGCGTAAATATTGGCAAGGATTGAACTTTCGGTGAAATTCGCTCCGCCAATGGTGACGTCCTGCGCCAGGGCGTTAAAACTTAAGCTTAATAATCCCGCGGTGAATACCGAAAGACGCAAGCGGCGACGATACGCGGAAATGCTAAATAGCTGCTTCATAATACCTCTTTACCTGCAGGTGGTTTTTTGTTGTTGGGAAATTAATTTATTTGCGTGACCGGCGCCGGAACGATGCGCCGGGAGAGTAATGAAAAAAGCAGCTCGCAGCCGATGGCCAGCAGCGATACCACTAGCGAACCGGCAATGACCTGGGGAATATCGCGCTGGCCAAGTCCGTCGATCAGAAAGCGCCCGAGGCCGCCAAGGCCGGCGTAGGCGGCGACGACGGCGGTCGCGATCAGCTGTACCAGCGCGGTCCGCAGGCCGGCGAGTATCAGCGGCGCGGCGAGCGGTATCCGCAGCTGCCACAGGCTCTGGAGTGGAGTCATGCCCAGCGCTTTTGCCGCATCGCACAGCTGACGGTCGGCATGATAAATGCCAACCCAGGCGTTGGTGAGGATCGGCGGAATCGACATCGCCACCAGCGCGGTAAAGACCGGAATATCATTAAAGCCAAACACAATAATGCATAAAAGAATTAAACCTAAAGAGGGAATGGCGCGACCAATATTAAACAGATTAATAATCACAAACGCGCCCTTGCGCCAGTAGCCGAGAATAATCCCCAGCGGCAGCGCAATCGCCGAGGCAACGACGATGCTAATCAGCACATAATAAAGATGCTCGCGCAGGCGAAGTAATATTCCCGCATCGCCTGTCCAGTGCTGCGGTTGTAATAACCAGTGAAATGTTGCTTGCAGGATATCCATTAGCGGGCCCACGGCGTTAGCCAATAGCCGACGCGGGCAATCAGCGAATCCAACAGCAGAGACAGCACAACGCTGAGCACCAGGCTGACCGCGATAGGCGTGACAAAGTTCTGGTTAAACCCGGCTAACAGAAGCTGCCCGAGACCGCCCTGGCCAATTAAGGCGGTGACCGTCACCAGCCCGACCAGCGTCACCGAAGCGATGCGTAACCCGGCGAACAGCGAGGGCAGCAGCAGATGCAGCTCTATATCGACAAAACGAAACCAGCGGGTATAGCCCAGCGCGCGCGCCGACTCCAGCACCGTCGCCGGGAGTTTCTCTATTCCGGCGATAACGTTGCGCAGCAGGATCAGCAGTGAGTAGAGCGTCAGGCCGATGATTGAGGTCATCAGCGACAGTCCGGTAAACGGCAGTAATAGAATAAACAGCGCCAGAGACGGGATGGTGAACAGTATCCCGCACAGGTAGATCAGCGGCTGGGCGGCCGCGGGCCAGCGCAGCGTCAGGCTAATCAATACGCCGGTGAAGAGGGTGCCGAAAAACAGCGCAACGATCACCAGCTGTACATGCTGCCAGAGCAGTTCACCGATCATGATTTTGTTGTCGAGGATCCACGGCCAGTCAATCATAGCGACGAAGATCCACGTGGCCTTCCAGCACGTTCTGCAGCAGAGCGTGGGAGATGCTGCCCTGATATTCACCGTCGGTATCGACATGAACCACTACGCCGCCGGGCGCATCCAGCAGCGCGCTGTAGGCAAAGCGCAGCGTGTTGATGGCCGCCAGCGGCGCGTCGACCGGCAGCGTCCGGCGCTTAACCGGATCGAACCAGTTCAGCGGACGCCGTTTTTTGTCCAGCACCAGGCGCAGCGGACTGGCGACCGGCGGATGCGGGCTGGCGATGGGGGAGAGGCTCTCATCAATAAGCGGCACGTCATGGCGCGGGAGCTGTCCGACCTGAATTCTCCCCAGCCGCTGCAGATTCGGTTCGGGGCCGATAAAACGGCGCACAAAGTCGCTGGCCGGATGCGACAAAATATGGTCAGGCGTGGCGAACTGCGCCAGCTCGCCGCCCTCCTGGAAGATAGCGATTCTATCGCCAAGGCGAATAGCTTCATTGATATCATGGGTCACCAGGACGATCGTTTTGCGCAGGCGCTGTTGCAGCAACAGCAGCTCGTCCTGCAGGCGCTCGCGAACCACCGGGTCGATGGCGGCGAAAGGTTCGTCCATCAGGAGAATAGGCGGATCGGCGGCCAGCGCTCTGGCGATCGCCACGCGGCCCTGCTGGCCGCCGGAAAGCTGGTGCGGATAGCGGGGCAGGACGTTGCGGTCGAGAGACATCAAATCCACTAATTCGTCGATGCGCGCCTGGATATGCTTTTTGCTCCAGCCGAGAAGGCGCGGAACCGTGGCTATATTTTGCGCGACAGTACGATGCGGAAAGAGGGCGGCGCTTTGCATGACAAAGCCAATTTGGCGGCGCACCTGAATAATATCGGCAGCGGCAAGCTTAACGCCCTGAACGTATACGTCACCGGCATCAGGAATATCCAGCTGATTAATCATCCGCAGAATGGTTGTTTTTCCGCACCCGCTGGGGCCAACGAAAGTGCACAGTTCGCCGCTATTAATCACCAGATTAAGGCCGCGAATAGCCGCATGCGCGCTGCCGGGGTAGGTCTTGCGAATATTATCGAGTTTAATCATAAAGCCGTTGCGTCCTGAATGTTCTTTCATGAAAAGCATGAATAGAGCACAAGCTACAGAGGCGCTGATTAACGAGCAAATATGATATTTGCATTTGCAATGCCGCGATTCGAATTAAAGCGTCGACGTCAATCAGCGTGCGGGAGAGATTCGGTAAAAGGGCTGGTGAGCGGGAGAGTTAAAACCCGCTGGGGCTTATCGCATCGATCCGCTCTCCGCTAACCGGATGCACGAAATGCAGTTCGCCGGCGTGCAGCATCAGACGCGGCGCCTGTTCTGTTCCCGGAAGCAACAGACCGCCGTACAGATCGCAGCCCAGAATAGGGTGGCCAAGCCACTGGCAGTGGATACGCAGCTGATGGGTGCGGCCGGTTTCCGGCGTCAGCTGGACCCGCGTCACCGGCACGCTACCTTGATAGCGCAGGCGCTCAACCACCCGATAGCCGGAGCGGGCAGGCTTGCCGCGGCGCGGGCAAATCGTCATCAGCGGAAACAGCGCCGGATCTTTGGCTATCGGAGCGTCAACGGTTCCTTCATCATCCGCCAGATGCCCGCACAGCAGCGCGCTGTAGACTTTGCTCACCGCACGCTGGCTGAACTGCTGGCAGAGCGCGGCGTTGATGGCCTTGTTGCGCGCAATCACCATCAGTCCGGAGGTGCCGAAATCAAGACGATGCGCCAGAGTGCAGCCGGGAAACCGCTGTACCAGCCGATAATGCACCGAGTCGAGATTACGCGGATTTTTCCCCGACAGACTCAGCAGGCCCGAGGGTTTATCGATCAGCAGCAGATGGTCATCCTCGTAGAGGATGTCGATTTCAGCGTGGCACGGCGGGGCGATAAAGGTATCGATAATCGTAGACATCAGGCTGCACGGAGAGGGAGTGGATGCGGATGATAGCGAATTTCCCGCCGCCATGCGAGTTATGCGGTCACGGTATTCATAGACTTAATATGCTGCCAGAAGCGCTCGGCTGACTGGTTGAGCCGCGCGCCGGAGCGGTAAATATAGGCGCCGATCGGCAGCGACAGGCTCTCATCCATAATCGTCAGGCGGCCCTCCTCAAGCTCGCGCTTGATAGAGTACTGAGGCAGCCAGCCCACGCCGTCGCCGTTGAGGATCATGCGTTTTAATAGCTCGCTCATCGAGGAGACAAAGGTCAGCGAGAAGGTGATCTCCGGCTTGCGGTCGATCACCTGATTCACCTGGCGCCCCATATAGCTGTCGTTGGCGTATTTCATCAGCGGCAGCACCCCGCGGTGTAAATGAAAAAGCGGCCTGCCGTGTTTATCGCAGGGAGAAACGAGGTGCAGCGCCGAGTCAAAAATTTTGTGATTGATAAACGGATAGTTCATCAGCTCTTCATTATAAAACGACAGGATAAAATCACTTTTGCCTTCTTTCAGGTTGAACACCGCATCGTTGACGTTAATCGATTCAACATGAAAAGTTTTATTCTTTCGGTCGGTATAACCGGCGATGATTTCCGGAAGTAATAAAACGGAAAGCGACGGCGCCGCGTCGATTCTTATTTTCTGGGTGGTGTTGTTCAGCCCTTTAATTCGGCTAATCTGGAAGTCCATGTCGTCGAGCATATTTCGCGCATAGCCGACAAAAATCTTCCCGCGGTTGGTCAGCTGCAGCGGGTTTGCCGAACGGTCGAAGATACTGAAGCCCAGCGACGCCTCGAGCGCCTGGATGCGGCGGCTGAAGGAGGACTGGGAAATATTGCGGCTTTTTGCCGCCAGGGTAAAGCTTCTGGATTCCTCAAGGGCAATCACATCGTAAAGCCATTTTACTTCAAGATTCGCCAGCACCGATCCGTTCCTCTGCCCTGCAATAATAGCTATGCAATTTTAGCATGACGTATAGAAACTATGCAATTAACATAATTATCTACAGGTGTTAACATTTTTTGCAGAGTTAGCTTATGACTTATTCGTGCAAACGATATTTCTAAAGTTCAGGCGACACCCTACACGAGCACGATTTTACATCGCCGGCTCTGGTCTGTTCATCCTGTTTATTTAATTTCACGATGGTTTTTTTATTAAAATAAATCCATCCGCTTAGCTGACAGGTTGAAATACCCTAATAGCATCTTATCCAGCCAATAGTTTGTCAGGAGTGCCATGTCACGTATTGAATCAGTAAAAGACGCTCTTCTTTCGCTCGGTATTCAGGAGAGCAGCGAGCTGTTTTATAACCCCGATTACGACTTGCTGATTGCGCATGAAACCAGCCCGGAATTAACCGGCGCGGCGCGCGGCGTCATGACCGAGTCCGGGGCCGTTGCCGTGGATACCGGGATCTTTACCGGGCGCTCGCCGCGCGACAAATATATTGTCAGGGACGATCTGACGCGTGACACCGTCTGGTGGGCCGATTCCGGCCTTGGCCGCAACGACAATAAGCCGCTATCCACCGAGATATGGGCAGATCTGAAGGCGCTGGTCGCCGGACAGCTGAGCGGCAAGAAATTATATGTCGTTGATGCGTGGTGCGGCGCCAGCCCGGCGACGCGCCTGGGCGTCCGCTTCGTCACCGAAGTGGCCTGGCAGGCGCACTTTGTCAAAAACATGTTTATTGCGCCGAGCGCAGAGGAGCTGGCTGAATTTACGCCGGACTTCGTCGTCCTCAACGGCGCGGGCTGCACCAACGATAAATGGCAGGAGCAAGGGCTCAACTCCGAGAACTTTGTCGCGTTTAACCTGAGCGAAAAAATTCAGCTTATCGGCGGCACCTGGTACGGCGGCGAGATGAAAAAAGGCCTCTTCTCGGTGATGAACTATCTGCTCCCGCAGCAGGGCATCGCCTCGATGCACTGCTCGGCGAACCGCGGTGAAGCGGGGGACGTGGCCCTGTTCTTCGGTCTTTCCGGCACCGGTAAGACCACGCTTTCCACCGATCCGCTGCGTCAGCTGATCGGCGATGACGAGCACGGCTGGGATGATGACGGCGTGTTCAACTTCGAAGGCGGCTGCTATGCCAAGACGATTAATCTTGACCCGCAGGCCGAGCCGGAAATCTATCGCGCGATTCGTCGTAACGCGCTGCTGGAAAACGTGGTGGTCAGAGCCGATGGCAGCGTGGATTACGCCGATGGCAGCAAGACCGAAAATACCCGCGTCTCTTATCCGCTATCGCATATTGAAAACATCGTGAAACCGGTGTCGCGTGCGGGCCATCCGTCGAAGGTGATTTTCCTTGCCGCCGATGCCTTTGGCGTCCTGCCGCCGGTATCCCGTCTGACGACCGAGCAGATGCAGTATCACTTCCTGTCTGGCTTTACCTCGAAGCTGGCCGGTACCGAACGCGGCATTACTCAGCCCACGCCAACGTTCTCTGCCTGCTACGGCGCGGCGTTCCTGCTGCTGCACCCGACGCAGTACGCCAGCGTTCTGGCGGCCAAAATGGCGGAGGCCGGCGCCGAGGCCTGGCTGGTTAACACCGGCTGGAACGGCGAAGGCAAGCGCCTTTCGCTGCGCGACACGCGCAATATCATCAGCGCGATTTTAAACGGGACCACCGGCGAGCTGCGCGAAGAAACGGTACCGGTATTCGGTCTCGCTATCCCGCAAAGCGTGCCTGGCGTGGACAGCGCGCTGCTTGACCCGCGTAGCGGCTGGCCTTCTGCCGACAAATGGCAGGAGAAGGCCGAGAGTCTGGCGCAACTGTTTATGGATAACTTTAAGCAATATACCGATACCGATGCCGGTGCCCGGCTGGCGTTAGCCGGCCCAACGCTGACAAAATCAGCCGTCACCGCCTAAACTCTTTTTTCAGTGACCAACCCGGGCAGCCGCCCGGGTTTTTTACGTCAGCCCTCGCCGGGGGAGTGGCGCAGGAACTTGACTCTGCCTGGTTAGCGATTATAAATAAAGGGATGCAGGGCTAAGTATTGGGGCTAAATAATTTCATGACATCATTGTTATGAGAATTATCCTGGCAACCCTGCGGCGATGACTCCCCCGATACGCTGATATTAATAAATAAAGGAATGACTATGAAACTCTGGAGTAAAACGCTGATCGCTTCTGCCGTTTGCTTAATTCTCGCCGGCTGTGATGATTCATCAAAAGTTGATGCAAATCTGGATAAAGCAAAAGATAACGCGCAGCAAATTAAAGAGGCGGCGTCCGATAAAGCCGAAGCAATTAAGGATGAAGCGGATAAACACATTGATGCGATAAAAAAACAGGCGGCGGACGAGGCGAACAATCTCAGCAGCCAGGCCTCCAGCATCAAGGCGGAAGCGGATAAAAAAGCGGAAGCTATTGCTCAGCAAGCCCAGGCCCAGGCTGATGCCGTTAAGCAGGATGCCCGGCAGAAAAGCGACCAAATCGTGCAGGAAGCGGGAAAAATTAAAGACAGCGCGATTGTTGATGCCAATAACCTGGCCAACGATGCGGCGAATAAAACCAAAGAGATTAAAGAGAGTATCGCTCCCGCTAAAACCGCAGAAGAGGCGGCCGACTCCAGCCAGCCGTCATCGCACTAATTATTTATCGTCTTCCAGCCTTATCGCCACATTATCTTCAGCTCGTTGGTTCGCTGAAGATAGTGTGGATTCAGCCTGTTATCCGTGGTTCACCCAGACTAATTTTTCTACCGGGAAGCCGAGATCCCGCGCGATGCGCAGATACTCCTGCTTAATGGATTCCGGGATGGTCGGCGTGCGCGACAGGATCCACAGATAGCCGCGATCGGGACCGCTGACCAGCGCATACTGATACTGGCTATCCAGCGCGATCACGTTGTAGCCGCCGTAAAACGGGCCAAAGAAGGAGACTTTCAGCACGGCGGTGGTTGGCGCCGCGGTAAAATACGCTTTACCTTCGCTCTCGCTCCATTTCTGTTTCCGCGGATCGTAACCGCGGTTAACCACGCTGATGCCGCCATCGCTGCGCTGACCATACGTTGCGGTAACCCGCTCCAGGCCGCGTTCAAAACGATTTTCGAGCCGGGCAACCTCATACCATTTCCCCAGATAACGGCTTGCGTCAAAGTTATTTATCGGCTGGACCCCCTTGGGCGGAGTGGGGGATTTACAGGCGACAAGCGTCAGGGCGATAGCCACACCCGTCAGAACTGGCCATATCTTCATGTGAATTCCTTTTGTGAACGCGGAGGAAAATAAGTATAGCGCAAGCGCGCGGGCCTTTATTCACGCCCCAGCGATGCACCTTATATTCAGATAATTCTATCACTGCGAATGGGCTGTTGCCCTGCTCGCTATTTTCCTCGTCCTGCTTCCGTTAAGGCGATTATCACAAAAAGTTGAATATATTTTAGCGGCCCAGGTGCTAACGTTTGAACGTTATTATTCACAACGGGAAAACATCGTGAAAAAATTATCCAGTTTGATTTTGTTATCTGCTATGTCTGTCGCTCCAGCCGCATTTAGCGCCCCCGTCGGGACGCTCAGCGTGCATATTCTCAATCAGCAGACGGGTCTGCCTTCATCGGGCGTGACGGTCACCCTTGAAAAACAGCAGGCGAATAAATGGACAGCGCTGGCCACCAGCGTCACCGACAACGATGGTCGTATTAAATCGCTCTATCCAGCTGAAGGGGATATGCAGCCGGGGATTTATAAAGTGACCTTCAAAACCGGCGATGACTTCAGCAAACAGAAACTGGCCTCGTTTTTCCCGGAGATCCCGGTTCTCTTCACCGTCACGCGCACCAATGAAAAGCTGCATATTCCACTGCTGCTCAGCCAGTATGGTTACTCCACCTATAAAGGCAGCTAATCGCTACGTCCATTCTGAATAAGCAAAAAGCCTGCGCGCAAGCAGGCTTTTATCGGGCGACTATCGGGAGATAGCCGTGCTGAGTGATTCTGCTGGAGGATCCTTAAAAATCCTCTTCTCTGGATTATTATCTGGAAGCGTGCTATCAACCGCATCCCCTGTCGGGGATTATGGCGCAGAAGATCTTGCACATTAAAAACCAGAAACAGGTCTGGGCTCGTTGACCGGACCTGCTTGCGTGGCGGCTGGATATTAAAACTGCCAGGTCATGCCAACGCCAAAAGTGTCGTCGGTCGAAATACTGAAAGGCGTATTTTTATCCAGCTGATTTATTTTGTAATCGACATAGGTAAAGAAATTCTTGTTCAGGAACCAGGACAGGTTAATATCGAGATATTTCATTAAATAGATATCACCGCTATTCTCGATATCTTTTCCTCGCGACTGGAACCAACCAATGCCGGGAATAATGCCGTTATCAAAAACATAGCGGGTATAAACTTCGAAGTTTTCACTTTTATTCGCATAGCCATAATTTTTGATAGGTGTAATATTATATCCTTGAGAATATTTTACCGCCGCATAAAGACTGCCAGAATCGTATTTAAAACCGGTAGCCCACATTTCCGCGTGCTTACCACCACCGTAGGCCAAAGCCTCCTGTTCCGCCGTGCGTCGTGAGTTGCCGTAAGCGGCCAGCAGAGAGCCGCCCCAGTCGAAATCGTAGCTAACCGATGCGCCTGCGCCATCACCGTTAGAACCATAGACTGAACGGCTGCTATTGTTACTCCCGGATCCGTTCTTTCCCTGATATTGCAGAGCGAATTTAAGGTTATCGTTCAGGCCGAAGAAGTTGGTGTTACGCCAGGTTAACAGCCCGTTGGCTCTGCCCGTAAGAAAGCCATCGGTATAGCTATCGGTCATGATGTCAAAGATTGGCGCATAGTCGGTTATGCTGGCGACGTCATAGAGCACGCCGGAATTTCTTCCATAGTCGATGGAACCCAGGTCAGCGTATTTTAACCCGGCATAAGCATAGCGGGTTTTGGTACCGTCTGAACCGTCAGATTCCGCGCGATTTCCCTGAATATTATATTCCCATTGACCAAAGCCGGTGAGCTCGTCATTAATTTTAGTCATGCCCTTAATACCTAATCTGAAATAGGTATTATCGCCATCAATGGTTGTGTCATCGCTAAAATAGTGGCGAGCACGAATGCTACCATATAGATCTAATTTATTGCCATCCTTATTATATATTTCTGCCGCAGGGGCTGCTGCGGACGTAAGAATAACCACCGCAAGCAGTGTGTTTTTATACATTTTCATTTTTAGCGCCTCATCATTTTAGAATAAAGGCGGTATGGAACCGCCTTTGCATTAGTTATCTGTTTAGTGAGCGTGGCCTTGCGTCTTGAGGAATTAGCGAGCGGTACTCTTCGTGGTCTCTTTGCTCAAGGTGTTCTTCCTTCGCTTGTGAAATGATCGCTGGGGTGGTGAGAACGCGAATTGCCGAGGCGGCCATCACACGACCAGCCAGCAGCAGCCCCTTGTGGGCGTAGGAGGTTTTTCCCTGGGTAACCATCTGCCATGAGTGCGGTGGTGTGCCCCAGGCGCAGGTGGTGATATAGACCTGGCCGACAGGCAGCAGCCAGCTCACGTCACCAACGTCCGTTGAGCCATTGAGGAAATCAGGTTCCTGGCGAAACGGCGTGATGTCTTCGGATAGCGTGCGGCCCCTTTTGGCGACTTTGCGCTTTTCTTCCTCAGAAAAGGTCTCTTGTATCGCCTGGGCGAAGGCTTTTTCTTCAGGGCTAAAGGTGACCGGGCTAGTTTTGAGCAACTCTTCGTTCATTACGCTGGCGAGGGTGACGTTAGGGATAAGATCGGCCGAGGCCGCATCAAATTCAATGGTGACTTCCGTTCCGGTCATCAGCGCCGCGCCGCGAGCGACATCGTCAACGCGCTGAGTGATTTCTCGAACTTCCTGCATTTTGGGTGAGCGTACTTTGTACAGAACATGGGCCTCAGACTGCACCACGTTTGGCGCGTTGCCACCCGCGTTGGTGATGGCGTAGTGGAGCCGCGCTTCAGGAATAATATGTTCACGCAGGAAATTGGCCCCAACGTTCATCAGCTCAACGCCGTCAAGCGCGCTGCGCCCCATGTGCGGACTGAATGCTGCGTGGGTGCTTTTGCCTTTAAACAGATATTTCACCTGGTTAGTCGCAAGCATTCTGGCGTTGTAGGCCAGATTCTCGTCCCACGGGTGCCAGGTGAACGCGACGTCAACACCGTCAAACAGCCCGGCACGCGCCATATAGGCCTTGCCGCCGCCGCCTTCTTCAGCCGGGCAGCCAAAGTATTTCACCGTTCCCGCCAGGCCGAGTTCTTGCATACAGGCTTTGGTCGCTAGCGCAGCTGCCAGCGCACCTGCGCCAAGAAGGTTATGCCCGCAGCCGTGGCCGTTTCCCGCAGCGACGACGGGAGAAAAAATATCGCAATTGGCCTGCTGGCTTAATGAGGGCAGGGCGTCATATTCGCCGAGAAAAGCAATGACCGGTTCGCCGCTGCCGTAGGTGGCGACAAACGCCGTATCGATGCCACCAGCCTTTCGTGTGACCTGAAAGCCATTGTCTTCAAGCGCTTGCGCCATCAGTTCAGCAGACTGCGCTTCTTCATAGCGCACTTCGGCAAATTCCCAGATCTTGTCGCTAACGGCGGTAATACGTTCACGTTGTTGTTCAATCGTACGTTCAATAATCGATAAGTAGTTCATCGTTTCTCTCTTTTATTGGGATACATTAGATGTCGCTTCGGCCTGAGCCGCGCCAGTAGAATGAGTAATGGACAGTGCGATCAGGCAGGTGATGACCGCGCAGGCAATGATCGACAGGAAAGCGGTGGCGTAGTTTTGTTGGGTCAGCTTCAGTAAGTATCCGATCATAAGCGGCGATAAGAAGGAACCTATCTGCGCAATTGAGTTAATAAACCCCGTTGCGGTACCTACTGAGGCCTTTGGAAATTGTTTGATGATGGTAACGAACACGCTGATGCTGATGGCGTTAAGGAATATGTTAGATAGCGAAAGCCAGGCAAAGGCAATCGGCACGGAAGAGGCGTTAAACATCAGCCAGATGAACAGCGCTGAGACAGAAGAGCCAATCGCAATCAGGTATTTTTCGCGACCCTGAAAATACCTGTCGAGCAGCCACCCACAAAACAAAAATGAGGCAAAGCCCAGGGCCGGCGGCAGCATTGACCATGCGCCCATGGATACCATGCTCATCCCTTTGACTTTCACCCAATAGGATGGCAGCCAGGACTGCAAACCCCAGAATACAATATTGGTAAAGAAGTAGCAGGCGGCGATTTGCCATGTTAATGGGCGGCGAATAATATTCAACAAACGCTGCTTTTCGGGGATGCTACCGTGCGCTGCGGATGGCTGTGGCATCGTAACGCCAGCGGTGTCCGGGGCGCTGGAGCGCAGGACGCACCACAGGCAGAAAGCCAGAATCAGGCCAGCGATACCCAAAACAAAGAACATGATTCGCCAGTTGTACCAGGTAATCAGCGTAGATACGACCACCGAGCCAACGGCGAACCCGACCGATGCGCCAGATTGCAGAAATGATTTAGCGCGCGCCATTTTGCTTCTTTCAAACCTTTGGGCGATGACAACGGAGCTTCCTGCAGGGAAAACCGCTTCCCCCATTCCGACAAAAAAACGCGTAACTGCCAGCGTGAAAACGCTGCTTGCCATTCCGCCCATAGCGGTGGCAACGGACCACAGGGCAACCGCACCGGTTAAGATGGTTTTACTGCCCATCCGGTCAACAAGGTAGCCGCCAATAAGCTGGGTGAGCGAATAGGCAAGGAAAAAACCGCTGATGACCATACCGGTTTGTTCACTTCCCAGTCCAAAATCAGCAGAAATTGGAATGATCGCAATATTAATAGCGGCTTTATCGATAAACCCTACGACCCAACACAGAAACAATATCAGGATTATCAAATTGTTTTTATTCTTGAATGTAGCACTGAGCATAAAGTTCCCTCATAAGACATGAGATGATGTGATTTTGTCCTTGCTACCCTTACAGAAGTGATGATAAATATCTATGTGTAACCATACACTCAAGAGATGATTTTTATGTACAATCCTACATTTGATAATAATTCTGACTCATTACGTAAATCCTTGAGTGTTGTGTCTGTACGGTATTTTCCACAGTCGAATGTGCATATTGAACATTCCGATTTACGTTACGACTCGCTAATGGCGGGAGACATGTCCGGTTTTGAAGATAAAAATGAATCGTACATATTAATTCGTGAAAGGGATGGTGATTGTATGGTGATTAATATTATTTGCCTGCATATTGAATCATTGCGTATTGCCATCCGGACGGAACGCGCGCTACTAAGTGAAGAAAATGTCAGAGTATTTCTCAGTGAAGTGAAAATACTACTTTTAACTGAAGTAATTAATTATCAAAATACGATGTTCACGAAGATTAGCGACAATACCTGGCATCTCGCCTCCGGGCTTTCGCATGAGGTTGTTACGCAGCATGTTATTGACGGCGCGCTGAAGACTATTGCATATAGCGATGCGGCAATCTTTCGTATTTATGATGATAAAAGCGACCGGCTGGTTCCGGTTGCAATGACAGGATTTAAAAATAATTATTATGATTATATTGTAGGTCTGCATGAATCGATATCCGGTAAAGTGTTTAAATCAATGCAGACGGCGGTCTTGAACTCACGGGAAGAAATTAACCACAGCTTTACGGCAAGCTCTTCCTTGCGTGATGAAATACTTAAAGATAACCCGCTGGCAACTTCGCTTATTTGCGTGCCGGTATACGATCAGTCGGCATGCTATGGCACATTGACTATGCTTTCATTTAGCCGACAGTTTGTATTTAACTCTTTAGCAAAATCGCTACTCGAAACCTATTCATCGCAGGTGGCGCTGGCCTGGCGCAATGCCCGTCTCTATGATGAACGCACGGAAAGTCTGCGGGTCGTTGAAGACCTACGCAATCAGCTGCAGGCGCAAAACACGTTGCTGAACGCGAGCGTGGATTTTTATAATTTGATGGTCTCATTGTCTATTAAATACAATAGACTAGGTGATTTTATCGCGGCGATCGCTTCACATCTCTCTTTGGATCTTAACTATCTGGATGTACTGGGAAACCAGAGTTTAAGTGAATCGCTTAGTGCATTGACGTGGAGTCACTTGCGCGCCTCTGCCGGCGAAAAAAATGTGTCGACAATCATTGTGGGCGATAGAGACTATTGCCTGCTTCCTCTTGAAAATGAGGGGCGCTTGCTCGCCTTTTTTATCATGAGAAACCCGGACTTAAATGAACATGTATCATCGATTATCTCCAGACTAAAAGAGTTTGTGATAATGGAGATCGTCAAGCAGGCGGGTTCTGTTGCGCTGGAGAATAAAAAGAATCTGGATCTTATCGCTGAGATTATGGTGATTGGATTGACGGCAGAAAGTGAAATATCATTTGCCCGCAGGGGCATCGTTCTGCATAAATCAGTACTGTGCATTAAGCTAACAGCACCACAAGTGACCAGCGATGAAATACACTATTTGTCGACAATCAACGTTCTCACCAGAGACTTCGCATTGAAAAACGTTTTTCATTATTTTGACGCTGACGTGATAACGTTAATCATATTTGATATGAATGAGCAAAAGCTTTTCACTCTTGAGGAAAAAGTAATCGCGCGCTATCAGCAGGACAAGCTTTATAAAGTGGGGGTGAGTTCAGTTCTGCGACGCCAGGAGGTTATCACCAGCATTAAACAAGCTAATACTGCGCTTGATGTTCTTAAAACCAGAAATAAAAGTGGCGTAATGAGTTTTCGTCATTCAGGTATTGATCGCTTGTTTATAAAACATACCCCTGAGGAACTAAAAGACTTTATCCTGGATCTGTTTTCACCTGTGCTGGAAGAGAATAACAAACCTGGTATATTGTTGGTGACGATTATCTGTTTTTTAAAAAACAGGCAGTCCGCAGTGAATACTGCAGAGGAGATGGGCATTCACGTCAATACGCTGTATCAACGGATTAAGAAGTTCGAAACGCTAACCGGTTTAAGCCTCAATAATGCAGACGAATTTATTATGATTGCCCTGACGTGCCATATGAGTCGGTTTTATCTTAGTTAAATGGTAGCCGGTAACTGATTGTAATGCATCCTGTCGTTGAGCGAGCACGCAATGAAAAGCAATCGGCTGACCGGCGTTAAGCTATTTTTTCTGTGAGACGTTGATACCCGCATTCGGCGCAAGCCGCGTCATATCATACACTCCGAGCGCAGTGATAATCGCGATGACGACAAATCCCAGGCGAAACCCCATTCCAGGAACAGTGGCGTAACCAAGATCCTCACTGAGGATGCTGCCCATGCGAATACTTAGCGCTCCCATTGTCACTCCCAGTCCGCTGGCGAGCTGAAGTGAAGTACTGAACAGCGTATTGGCTGAGCTCATCTCCTGTGACGGAACTTCAGCGAAGGCCAGTGAACTGATACCGGTGAACTGCATGGAACGGCTTAATCCGCCGAGGAACAACAGCACCAGCGTTATCAGATGCGGCGAGTCAGGCGTTAGCAGTGCGCAGAGTAACAGCGTCAATACGCAGGCGACACCGTTACCGATAAGCAGCTTACGGAAGCCAAAATAGCGAATTAGCGGCGTTGTAGCGGGTTTCATCGCCAGGTTGCCTGCAAAAACGGCCAGTACCATCGAGCCGGCTTCAAACGCGTTCATTCCGAAACCAACCTGAAACATCAGAGGCAGCATAAAGGGGGCTGAGCTAATAGTCGCACGAAGGATAAATCCTCCGCGCATGCTGATGCGAAATGAGGGGACTGAGAGCGATGACAGGCCAATCAGCGGCGTTTTACTGGTCAAAAGATGATGAATACTCCAGACCAGGGTAGCGAAGCCAACAGTAATGGTTACTGCCGCCCCGATCAGGCTAACGTTTTGTTGGCTGAGCATTTCCAGCCCTGCAACCAGGCACAGCATCGTTACGCCAGTGGCGACAAATCCTGTAAAATCAAACGGTCTGCGTTCGTTAGCCGATTGGTTTGGCATCATCTGCAATGATAGTACAATGGCGATCAGCCCCAGGGGGACGTTGAGAAAGAAGATCCAGTGCCAGCTGGCGTAGGTGGTAATAAATCCACCAAGCGGCGGCCCAATGATGGGGGCCACCAGCGCGGGCCAGGTTAGCGTGGCAATGGCCTTAATAAGCCGATCTTTCGGGGTGGTGCGCAGAACGACCAGACGTCCTACAGGAACCATCATCGCGCCGCCAATCCCCTGAAGGATACGCATCAGAACGAACTCAGTCACATTATGGGTCAGACCGCATAGCAGGGATGAAAGCGTAAAAATGCACAGTGCCAGAGTAAAGACGTTTCGTGCGCCAAAACGCTCCGCAACCCAGCCGTTGGCCGGGATCAGCACAGCCAGAGTTAATAGATAGGCGCTGATACCAATATTAAGGTCTATCGCTGTGACGCCAAACGCCTTTGCCATATCCGGCAGAGCAGTAGCAATCACCGTTCCATCAAGAAACTCCATAAAAAATGCGCTGGCAACCAGCAGCGCTAGCCCCGAAATCCTCCCTGAGCCAGAGCGTTCCTGCCGGGGCGTTTCGTCCCGCGATGAATCTGTTAAAGCCATATACCGTCCTCAGCGATTCGCTACGACGTGGTAAAGGTGTGACAAGATGGGAAGTTGTTATACCAAATAAGTAAATTTGCTGAGAACTCATTTTTAATCCCTGTTATATAAATCTTGATATTGGGCAATGAATGTACGCGTTTTATAGATACCAATCCGTTACCATCACCAAGGTAAATTATATGAATATTGATATCGGTTCAGCGCGGAATATGATTTTGGGTGGGATGGCCCTGATAAGCGTATTTGGTTTGGTCAACGTCAGTAAAAAAGCCTGCTCGCGAGCAGGCTTTTTACAGGGATTACATGGATATACTAAGCGTTTTGACCGATGATGAATCATTGGGGTTGGCTACGACACTCAATTTCTGTTCGTATCAAATATATCCTCCACCCTCAATTTTGTTGCAGGATCCGCAGGAAATCCTGCTTGCTGGAGATTAATGATAGCGCCTTGGCGATAATTTCATCACTAAAAATAGAAGCAACTTCTCTCAGTACATCAATATGCTCACTTTCTTTGGCAATCACGCCAATGGCAATGAACATGACATTACTTCTGTCCCAGATAACGCCATCGGGGAACTGATAAATTTCAACCCCGGTTTTAGCAATGATATTGGTTGCTGATTTAGGCAGGTGCGGCAGCGTAATGCCATTGCCTAAAAAGGTGGAGACCTGGCGCTCTCTTTCAGCAAGAAAAGTAACGCAATCTTCACTGACATAGCCTTTAGATTTAAATTCAGCGCCAATCATGGCCAGGACTTCTGCTTTATTTTTCGCCCGGCACGACAGATGGAGATTATCCTGCGTAATAGTATCGATCATAATCCGTTTTCCTTGGTGGCCGTATTGAATCCCGCTGCAGATTTATTTGCTGAAAGCTCCTCTTCCAGCTGTTCCAGCGATTTATTGGACGTTTCAGGCAGCGCCGCGATGACAAAAACAATCGCCAGGTAGTTAATCGCGGCAAAAATCAGGAATACCGGACCTAACCCGAGCTTGGCCTGCAATAATGGGAACAAATAGCTGACGATGGCGTTCATCACCCACATGAAAAATACCGATATGCCCATCGACAGTCCGCGGAACTTGAGCGGGAACAGCTCAGCCAGCACCACCCAGGTGATAAAGCCCATCGTTCCCTGCATAACGCCAACGAACATCGCGCCGAGCAGCCAGATGGCCGTGGCTTTGATGTCGCCGACCAGCGTGTAGTCTACGCCGGCAATGATAAGGTGCAGGGTAGCCATGATCGCGAAACCATAAATAATGATGGTTTTACGTTTAAAACGATCGACGAGGTACAGCACGCCAAATAGCATGCCGCCGACGGAGAACACGCCATTGAGTACGTTGCAGATGAGGGAGGTTCTTTCTGAGAATCCGGCGCTGCTGAGGATCTCAGTACCGTAGTACATAATGACGTTGACCCCGGTGGTCTGCTGCAGCGCCGCCCAAATGACGCCCACCAGCAGGAGTTTGAAAATCCATGGCGTCTGGAGAATGGTGACAAAGGCGTTCTGCGAATGGAGCTTTTTGTCCGCTTCGGCCTTAATTAAGGTGGTGATATCGTTGAATTCTTTGGTTGCGCGTTCCAGAGGGCGGATTTGCTTTAATATTTCCAGCGCTTCTTCATGACGGTTTTTACTGATCAGCCAGCGCGGGCTTTCCGGCGATCGCAGCATACCGATAAACAGGCAGATGGCGGGAATGGTCTGCACCATCAGCATATAGCGCCAGACGTCGGGGAGATGGCCCCAGAGGATGCCAATAATGGCGTTGATGGCAAATGCGGCGAGCTGCCCGATAACAATGGCGACTTCGTTTAAGCCGGTCAGTTTACCGCGCATTTCGGTTGGCGCCACTTCGGAAATAAAGGTGGGGGCGGTCACCGAGGCGCCACCCACGGCATAGCCGAGGATGAAACGTGAAATAAGCAGTACGGTGATATCCGGCGCCAGAGCGGACATTAATGCGCCGATGAAAAAGATGAAGGATAAAAAGAGCAGGTACTTTCTTCTGCCAAAGAAGTCCGCGAATTTTCCTCCGAATACGCTGCCTAACGCGGCGCCGATCAGCAATACGCTCATGACCAGACCTTCTGTAGTCGGGGTCAGGGCCATATATTGTTTCAGAGAGGAAAATGCGCCATTAATAACGCCGGTGTCATAACCGAATAGCAGGCCGCCAAATGTCGCAACCAGGGTTATCTGGTGTAATCGTTTTCTCTGCTGTAGGTTCAGATTCATAATAAGAGACATTTTTATACCTTTTGTTTTGATTAACGGCACGAGATAAAAACGTGTCATCCCATCCCCGTCACGGCATGCCTTTGCGCCTGGCGAAGCACGGCCGGGATGAAATGTTTTTTTGTTCTTAGTGCAACTATTTAGCGCGATTGCTATGCGCTAAATAAAACCGATCAAAGAGGTTTCTTTTTGATTAATGATGAATCATCGGTAGATGCGGGGCTGGGGCCTCCGGGGTGGTTGACGTTCAGAAAGTCCCCGGCAGCGTGAGGGTGGAAAAGGGGCGGGCCAATATAAACGGTTCGGATAAGTCCTGATCTCACTTCCTTCATTGCATCCTCCGGGGGGTTAGGATTTCTGCTGCGCCATCAAGGCGGGCAGAGTGCGTTTAGTGAGAGGTGATTATTACCGCTATAAGTGAAATAAAAATACAAACAGATCACATTTTGAAAGTTTTATTTCGATTTGGTTTTGTGGGCTATGTGTAACAGCCTTGTGTATAGAATGGCTATTTTTATAGTTAATTGATATATATGGCAATTTTTAGGATTGTTTACGGGGGGCTGGCCCGGTGGCAGGAAAATGAATTGTTAAAATTATGATATATATCACATTTGTTAACATGCTCGTTTATGAAATTTAAATTTCATTATTGCGTCTGTTTTATTTTTTATTCGAAATCGGGGGGTGTCAAAAAGCTT
Organism: Klebsiella michiganensis; assembly: GCF_015139575.1. Lineage (GTDB taxonomy): Bacteria > Pseudomonadota > Gammaproteobacteria > Enterobacterales > Enterobacteriaceae > Klebsiella > Klebsiella michiganensis. The sequence goes on from NZ_AP022547.1 coordinate 2,327,066, forward strand.
CATCACCTCGATACGCGTTTTGCCGCAGGGTGACGGTTGCGCTCAATGCCCGGCGGCGGCAGGAGCTGCGGATGCACCGCTGGCGTCACCCTGGAAACACAATTGAGAACCGCCAATTATCATAGTGATACTCATGCTCTCGTTTTGATAATCAGCGGCGACCTCATGCGCTTTTTATTCGTTAACCGGCCGCTATTTTTAGATACGCCTCACATAACTCAGCCTGAAATAACCCTTTATTTATAGGTGGCATAGCCATTGCTTTAATCCGTTATCTTTCTTTGTGAGTGGAGACTGAAAAATATGGATACATTGCTAGTTGGCAGTGAGGTGCCCCGCGTAGACGGGCTCGCCAAGGTGACGGGTAAAGCGGTCTACGGCGATGACATTATTATGAACAATATGCTGTATGGCGTTTGTCGCTACGTGGATATTCCTGCCGGGCGCATCGATGCGCTCGACCTGTCGGAGGCGGAAAAAGTGCCCGGCGTCGTGCGTATTGCCACCTGGAACGATATCCCCGGTCAGCGCAAGCTGGGAGCGATTGTTCCCGATCATCCGCCGATTATCGACAAGGAGATCGCCTACCGCGGCGACGTGGTTGCCGTAGTGGCGGCGGAAACCTACGAGGCAGCCTGCATCGCCGTCGATAAAATCAAAATCACCTACACCCCGTGGGAGCCGATTACCTCCCCGGAAGAGGCGATGAAGCCCGGGGCGCGCCTTATTCACAGCGAACTCGATAGCAATATCATCAACCGCCACCACACGGCGAAGGGCGATATCGATGCCGGTTTTGCCGCCTCCACCCATATCTTCGAACGTGAGTATGAGGTGGGGTTCCAGGAGCACGGCTATATTGAGCCGGAATCGATTACCGCCTACCTGGACAATAATGAACAGATCATGACCATCGAAGGGTCGATTCAGAACGCTCACCGCACCCGGGCGGTGATTGCCAAATATCTCGACCTGCCCCAGGCGAAGGTCAACATTAAGCGCTCCGTCCTCGGCGGCTCCTTCGGCGGTAAAGATGACATTATCGATAACGTCTCCTGCCGCGCGGCGCTGCTGGTGCACCTGACCGGGCGGCCGGTTAAGATCTCCTATAACCGCGAACAGTCGATGCGCGAGAGCTACAAGCGGCATCCTTATAAGATGAAATACCGCATTGGCGTGGACGACGACGCGCGCATTCAGGCGATTAAAATCGACATTATCGCCGATGGCGGCAGCTACTGCGGCCAGACGGTGTTTGTCACCTGGCGCAGTTCCGTGCAGGCGGCGGGCCCCTACAACATTCCTAACGTGCGCGTCGATCTGGTGGGCGTTTACACCAACAACAACTATACCTCGGCCTACCGCGGCTACGGCGCGCCGCAGGTCATTTTCGCCAACGAATCGCTGATGGATGACGTGGCGGGCGAACTGGGCCTGTCGCCCGTTGAGTTCCGCCTGCGCAATATTCTCAAGCAGGGCGATACCAGCATGGCCGGGCAGGTCTTCAGCGAGCATACCGTCTCCGCGCGGGAGGTGCTGGAGAAGACGCTGCTCAAGGCCGAATACGAGGCCAAACGCGAGCACTACAAAAAGCTTAACGCGGAAGGCGGCCCGATCCGCTACGGGATTGGCTTCGCGCTGAGCCATCGCGGCTGCTCTCTGGGGGCCGAGGGGCTGGATGCGTCCTCGGCGCTGATTCAGGTGAATGCCGACGCCAGCGTGAACATCTCCACCTCGGTATCCGAGAACGGGCAGGGGCTGCAGACCACCATGTCGCTGCTGGCGGCGGAAGCCTTTGGTATTGGGCTCGACCGGGTGATGTTTAGCGAACCGGCCACCGCGATGATCGCCGACGGCGGCTCAACGGTCGCTTCGCGCGGTACCCTGATGGGCGGACAGGCGATTCTGAGCGCGGCGAACAAAATTAAACAACGCATGGCGGACGCCGTCAGGGAAACGCTGAAAGCGCAGAGCATCGACGATATCGCCTGGCAAAATGGCAAGGTGTTCAACCGCCACAGCCCGGAGCTGAGCCTCAGCTTCCAGCAGGTGTGCGATATGACCCGGGCTACCGGGGCAAACCTCTCCGCCTACGGCTGGCACGTGGCGCCGAATATTCACTGGGATGAAGAGAAGGGCTGCGGCAGCCCCTATTTCACCTGGGTGTACGGCTGCCAGCTGGCCGACGTGGCGGTGGATATGCGCACCGGCAAAATCACCGTCAATAACGTCGTCGCCACCCACGATGTCGGTAAAGTCATTAACCCGGTTGGTTTTAGCGGCCAGGTCTACGGCGGCGTGCTGCAGGGGATGATCGGCTACGGCATGCTCGAGGATTTCAACACCGAGCACGGCGTGGTGAAATCGGAAAACTTCGATACCTATCTGCTGCCGACCATCAAGGATATGCCGCACATTGATATCATTGCGGTGGAAAACTACGATAAAGCGGGCCCGATGGGGGCGAAAGTTATCGGCGAACCGGTACTTGAACTGGGCGCTGCGGCTCTCAATAACGCGGTGAGCTTCGCCATCAACCGCCCCAACCGAATCCTGCCGCTGACCCTCGAGCAGGTTCGCCTGGGTTATAACCTCAAGAAGCCGGAGCGCCAGAGCGAGCAGATGCTGGAGTCTGGCGATAAGAAACAGGTTCACCGCCTCAACACCCTGTCGCTGAGCGTCCCGCAAACCCTGAAAGAGGCCCTGACGCTGATGGCCGAGAAGGGGGCAATGCCTATTGCCGGCGGCACCGATGTGCTGGTGCAGGCCCGGATGCTGTCCGGCGAGGTGCCGCTTGTCAACATCGCCGGACTGGCGGAGCTGAAAGAGATTTTTGACGTTGAGGGCGGGATCTCCATTGGCTCCGGCGTCTGCTTTACCGACCTGGTTAAGCATCCGTTGATTCAGCAGCGCTATCCGCTACTGGTTACGGCCTGTAAAACCGTCGGCTCCCTGCAGCTGCGCAACCGGGCAACGATCGGCGGCAATATCGTCAACGCCGCCCCGTGCGCGGACTCCATGCCGCCGCTCATTATCTACGATGCGGAAGTAGAGCTGCGCAGCGCGCGCGGAACGCGCCGGATGCCGGTCAGCGAATTTGTCGTGGGCGGCTATCGCACCCTTCTTGAGCCTGATGAGCTGGTTGTCCGCTTTATCCTGCCGGCGCCGACGCAGCAGCCGCTGATCAATCGCTATCTGCAGCTTGGCCGGCGCAATGCGTTGAACATTACGCGCCAGAGCTTAACCGGGCAGTTTATGGTCGATAAGGGCGTGGTTCGCCTGTGCCGTCTGGTGGATGGTGCGCTGATGGCCAAACCGCAGCGGTTGACTGAGGTTGAGCAGGCGCTCACCGGGAAGGCGTTAGACGCCGCCGCCATTGACTATGCGGCCGGGGTACTGCACGACAAGGTAGAAAAAGCCATCGGCGGACGCTGGTCTGCGCCTTATAAAGTCCCCGTATTTATCGATATGTTCCGGCAGATGCTGCAGGAAGTTATGACAGAGCAGAAAAAATAAGGAGCCATGAACATGAACCATATTGAGCTAAAAGTGAATGGCATCCGCATTGCCCGCGATGTGAAAGACAATGTCCGCCTGATCGATTTTCTGCGCGAGGAGCTGAAGCTCACCGGCACCAAAGAGGGCTGCTCGGTGGGCGAGTGCGGAGCCTGCACCGTGATTATGGACGGCAAATCCGTCTGCTCCTGCCTGCTGCTGGCCGCCCAGTGCAGCGGGGCGGAGGTCACTACCGTCGAAGCGCTGCATCACGATCCGGTCGGTAAAAAATTGCAGAACGCCTTTATTCGTCACGGCGGCGTTCAGTGCGGCTTCTGCACGCCCGGCGTGTTGATGAGCGCCAAGGCGCTGCTGGATGCCAACCCGACCCCTAGCGACGATGAGCTGAAAGAGGCGCTGGAGGGGAATATCTGCCGCTGTACGGGATATCAGCCGATCATTACCTCGATTAAAGCGGTGCTGAAATCCTGATCGCCGCAAGCGCCGCCGTCGCCAGCCGGCGGCGGCGTTGTATTCGGCTTCAGGGGGAGGATGACGATGAGCAAAAAAATGGATAAACAGTGCGTTATGCTGGCCGCCGGGCTCTCCAGCCGGATGGGCAAATGGAAAATGATGATGCCGTGGGGCGAGGGAACGATTCTCGATAGCGCTCTTGCCAGCGCCCTGGCGTTCTGCGATCGGGTGGTGCTGGTGACGGGGTTTCGCGGCGACGAACTGGCCGCGTGCTATCGGGATCATCCGGGCGTTGAGGTGGTCTTTAACCCGCAATATCAGGACGGTATGTTCTCTTCTATTCAGTGCGGGGTAGGCCATATTCGCGCTTCGCGCTTCTTTCTGGCGCTGGGCGATATGCCGGAGATCACGCCGGGCGTCTACCGCCGGCTGTGGGCCAACGCCGACGCCGGGAGCTGCATTATTCCGGCCTACGATCGCGGTAAAGGCCATCCGGTTCTTCTGCCCCAGCGGGCGATTTCTCTGATTCGTCGCGCGCCGCAAGGGGCCACCCTGCGGGACGTTATCAGTCAGATGGCGGCGCGCGTTATCCCCGTGGCGAATCAGGGGATTCACTGGGATGTTGACACTCCGCTGCAGTATCTTGAGGTCGCGCGCCGCTGCCGCAAAGATCTGGCCGCCGTCGGTTAGCGCTGGCGCAGGGAAGAAGAAAAGACAATATCGCCCCGGGGCGCACAGCGCCGGGGCGATATTTTTTACCCCGCGGCGCTTTCGCGCAGACGGGCTTTCAACTGGCTGTATTCCTCACTGACGTACCGTTCGGCGGCCCGCTGATCGGCAATACGCTCAACGTTAACGGCGCAGTACTTGTACTCCGGGGTTTTGGTTATCGGGCTGAGATTCTCGGTGACCAGCTCGTTGCAGGCGCCGATCCACCACTGATAGGTCATGTAGACCGCCCCTTTATTCGGCCTGTCGCTGATTTTCGCCCGGGAAATCACCTTGCCTTTGCGCGAGTTAACCCACACCAGCTCTTCGTCCTCAATCCCGAGCCGCTTGGCGTCGGCGGTGTTGATCTGGATGTAGCCCGGTTCGTCCGCCAGTTTGGCCAGCGCAGCGCAGTTGCCGGTCATCGAACGGCAGGAGTAGTGGCCCACTTCGCGCACCGTGGAGAGCACCAGCGGATAGGCATCGCTCAGCTTATCGACCGGCGCCTGCCATTCGCAGGTGAAGAACTGCGCCAGCCCGTTCGGCGTGGAGAACCGTTCCGCAAACAGATACGAAGTGCCCTGGTCCGCCTCCGACTCGTCGCGGCACGGCCACTGCACGTAGCCCAGTTCTCCCATCTTCTCGTAGGTCGCGCCGAAGAAGTTGGGGCACAGATGGCGGAGTTCATCCCAGATCTGCTGCGTGTTGTCGTACTTCATTGGATACCCCATCCGGGTGGCGATTTCGCAGATGATTTGCCAGTCGGCCTTCAGATCCCACTTCGGCTCCACCGCCTTGAAAAAGCGCTGGAAGCCGCGGTCCGCTGCGGTATAGACGCCCTCATGCTCGCCCCACGAGGTCGAGGGCAGAATCACATCGGCCGCCGCGGCGGTTTTGGTCATAAAGATATCCTGGACAATAACCAGCTCCATCTCTTCGAAGGCCTGACGTACGGCGGAAAGCTCGGCGTCGGTCTGGAGCGGATCTTCCCCCATAATGTACGCCGCCCGCACTTCGCCGTGCGCCACGCGGTGCGGCAGCTCGCTGATGCGATAGCCAGGGTTCTCCGGCAGGCTCTCAACGCCCCAGGCGTTGGCGAACTTCTCCCGGTTTTCCGGGAATTTCACGTACTGATAGCCGGGATAGGTATCCGGCAGCGCGCCCATATCGCAGGCGCCCTGGACGTTGTTCTGGCCGCGCACCGGATTGACGCCGACGTGCGGTTTCCCCAGATTACCGGTGAGGATCGCAAGGCTGGTCAGGGAACGCACCGTTTCGACGCCCTGCCAGAACTGGGTTACGCCCATCCCCCAAAGAATCATGGCGTTTCCGGCGCTGGCGTACAGCCGCGCGCATTCGCGAATCTGCCTGACGCTGATGCCGGTGATGGTTTCCACCGACTCCGGCGTATAGCCTTCGACGATGTTGCGATACGCTTCGAAGCCTTCGGAACGCCCGGCGACGAAGGATTTATCGTAGAGATCTTCTTCGATAATCACCTGCCCGATGGCGTTGAGCAGTGCAATGTTGGAGCCGTTTTTCAGCGCCAGATGCAGGTCGGCGATGCGCGCGGTTTCGATTTTACGCGGATCGCAGACGATGATTTTGGCCCCGTTGCGTTTGGCATTGAGGATGTGATTCGCCACGATCGGGTGCGAATCCGCCGGGTTATAGCCGAAAATAAACACCAGATCGGTATTATCGATCTCGGTGATGGCATTACTCATCGCGCCGTTGCCGACCGACTGGTGCAGACCTGCAACCGAAGGGCCGTGTCAGACGCGTGCGCAGCAGTCGACGTTATTGGTACCAATAACGGCGCGCGCAAATTTTTGCATGATGTAGTTGGTTTCATTGCCGGTGGCGCGCGAAGATCCGGTGGTCTGAATCGCATCCGGCCCGTACTTCGCTTTTATGTCGCTGAGGCGGTTTGCCACGTAATCGAGCGCTTCCTCCCAGGAGACGGACTCCAGCTTACCGCCGCGCCGGCGGCGGATCATCGGCGTTTTCAGGCGCGGCGTGAGGATCTGCGGGTCGTCAATAAAATCCCAGCCGTAGTAGCCCTTCAGGCACAGGGTGCCCTGATTATTTTTCCCCATCGCAGCGTCGGCGCGGGTAATTTTTCCCTCTTCTACCGTGAGCTGCATTTTGCAGCCGGAGGCGCAGTAGGGGCAGACGGTCGTGACTCTTTTCATAGCAGTGGTCCTTAAACTTAGAACAGCAGGGCATAGCTAAAACGGCCGTTCAGGCCCTGCGCGATACCCTGCTGCACGACGGGAATCGCCAGCAGCAGCAGGGTGATCAAGGCAAACAGGAGTCTGGTGAGCATCATTACCCCTCCTGCGCTTCTTCAGGCTGTCTCTCCTTCTGAACTTTGCGCAGCAGGAGCCACATTCTGACGGTTCTGACGGCCATGTTGCGCGCCGCCGAGCTTGGCGGGGCCGGATCGGGGACCGGCGTTTCGTGGTTAACGCGGAATGGCACGCTGCCGTTGAGGGTGAGGTTGGCGACGATAGCCGTCAGAGTGCCAATCGTAATCCCGCTGTGCAGAAACAGCTGAACCATCGGCGGAAACTGGGTAAACAGATTGGGCACCAGCACCGGCATCATGCCGAGGCCGAGCGTTAATGCCACCACCATACCGTTATTATTGTTGCGGTAGTTGACCTGTCCCAGGGTACGAATACCGGACACCGCCACCATACCGAACATGACAATGCCCGCGCCGCCGAGGATCGGTTTCGGTATCAGCACCACCAGCGCCGCCATCCTCGAGAACACGCCCATCAGAATCAGAATGATGCCGGAGACCGACACCACAAAACGGCTGCGCACCCCGGTTAAACCGATCAGGCCGACGTTCTGCGCGAAGGCGGCATAGGGAAACAGATTGAAGAAGCCGCAGATAGTGGTCGCGATACCGCAGGTGTTGAGGCCGTTGCGCAGCATCTTCGCGTCCACCTTTTTCCCGACGATATCCCCGGTGGCCATCATCGAGGACATGGTTTCCACCATCACCACCACCATCACCATCGACAGCAGGGCGACGGGGATAATATGAAATTCAGGTTTGGCGAAGGGCATCAGGATCGGCAGATGGAGCCAGGGGGTGGCGTGGACGAGGCTAAAGTCGAGAGGCTTAAAGCAGCTCCAGAGTACGGTGCCGATGATAAGACCGATCAGCACCGACGTGTTTTTCACGACGCCGGAGGCAAAGGTGTAAATATTGAGAATAATCACCAGCGTGATTGCCGCCATCAGCAGCGAGAAGGGGGCGCCAAAGCCGCTCATTTCGCTGCTCCCGCCGCCAATCCACCCGCCTGCCACCGGCATAATAGACATGCCGATAAGCGTGACGATGCTGCCCATCACCACCTTGGGAAAGAAGCGGATGAGCTTGCTAATCCACGGCGCGCAGCAGAGGATAAAAATACCGGACACGATCACCGCCCCGGAAATACCGCCGATCCCGTACTCCTTACCGATCAACACCATCGGGATCAGCGCGGCGAAGGTACAGCCCTGGATAAGCGGCAGCCGACAGCCGAGCCACTTACCGACCCCCAGCGACTGCACGATGGTGGCCGCGCCGCAGATAAACAGGTCGGCGCTGATCAGTAAAATAATGTGCTCCGGCGGGAGCCCTACCGCATTACCCACAACGAGCGGAACCGCCACGGCGCCCGCGTACATCACCAGCACGTGCTGTAGCCCATAAAGAATCATTTGCGTAACGGGTAAAATTTCATCGACCGGTGCGGTCGAGCTCCCGTTTTGTGAGGCGGAATTGGCGATATCTTTCATGAAGTTGTTATCTCCTGTACGACTTCACTCTGTATAAACATGAACAGAGCCGAAGTTACGATTCGAAGGCCGCTGCCTCCCTGAGCCGATGCGTTCATCAGCGTGTTGCGCGCACGAGAAGTAATATGCGTAAGCTGTGCCAAAAATAAGCGCCTGGAGAATTGAAGGAGAATTGTGTGAAATAACTCACGAGAAAAAGGCGGGAATATCGACGCGCTGCGAAACTTCTCAAATAAATCTCGTGGTGAATAAACGCGCGCTATCACATTGAGACAGGGAGCGTCTCATTTTGGTATCACGCGCGATACGTTGAATTATCAACATGATTAAACCCTGAGCGCGGAGAATAATTTTTGTTCAGCGAGAGCGGATATATATCGCGCCGCTAAGTGGGAGTGGGCCTGTTTTTTTGAGACGGCTCGCAAAAATAAGCACCATATGAATACCCTGAACAAAAGCGCCTGATTATTGCATTGCTTCCCGGTGAGTCCTGGAATAATAAAGGGAAGCAAATGAATAAATTTATTGTTGCCGATTCTGCAAACTGTATTGGCTGCCACGCCTGTGAAGTGGCCTGCGTCACCTCTCATCGCCAGGACAGCTGGCCCCGGCAGCGCAGCGACTTTCTGCCGCGCATTCGGGTGTTCTTCCACCGCCACGCCAGCAGCGCGACGACCTGCCGCCACTGCAACGACGCGCCCTGCGTCGGCTCCTGTCCGACCCAGGCGCTGCGCGTGGCGAACGACAGCGTTCAGTTTACAGAGGCGCTGTGCATCGGCTGTAAAAACTGCGTCATCGCCTGTCCCTTTGGGGCCATTGAGATGGTGGCCAACGATGACGACGCGCCGCAGCTGGCGCAGAAATGCGATCTTTGCAGCCAGCATCCTTCCGGTCAGCAGGCGTGCGTGGCCAGCTGTCCAACCCAGGCGCTGCAACTGATGGATGAGGCCGCCGTTAACCGGCTGCGTAGCGCGCGGCAGATTCGCTCCGCGCTGGAAACCCCGCTGGGCACCGTTCGCGGCGCCAGACGCAGCGCGATACTCAATAAACCTCCGCGGGTGGGGGCGAAAAAAGTGCCCGCCGATGACCGCATCCAGCACTTCGGCGAAATCTATCAGCCGCTGAGCGAGTGCGATGCGGAGTATGAGAGCGAACGCTGTCTCTACTGCGCGCAGAAAGCGTGGTGCAACTGGACCTGTCCTTTACATAATCATATTCCCGATTTCATCCGCCTGGTGAACGAGGGCAAGATTATCGAGGCGGCGGAGCTGTGCCATCAGAGCAGCTCCCTGCCGGAGATTTGCGGCCGCGTCTGTCCGCAGGACAGGCTGTGCGAAGGGGCCTGCACCTTAAAGAACGAAGGCGGCTCGGTCGCCATTGGCAACCTTGAGCGCTATATCACCGATACCGCCCTGGCGATGGGCTGGCGACCGACAATCGGCACAGTGGCCCCGCGCCCGGAGCGGGTGGCGGTGATTGGCGCCGGGCCCGCCGGACTGGGCTGCGCCGATATTCTCGTGCGCGCGGGCGTGCACGTTGACGTGTTCGATCGCCATCCGGAAATCGGCGGCCTGCTGACCTTCGGTATTCCGCCGTTCAAGCTGGATAAAAACGTGCTTGAGAAGCGACGCGACGTTTTTAGCGCCATGGGCGTCAATTTTCATCTCAACCAGGAGGTGGGGCGCGACGTGGCTTTTGCCGATCTGGTGAAAAACTATGACGCCGTCTTCCTCGGCGTGGGCACCTACGGTCTGATGGCCGCCGGCCTGGAGGGAGAGAACGCCCCCGGCGTGATTCAGGCCCTGCCGTTCCTGATTGCCAGCACCCGCGAGGTGATGGGGCTCGAAGAGAGCCCCGAGTATCCGCTGACCGACATTAAGGGGAAACGGGTGGTAGTGCTTGGTGGGGGAGATACGGCGATGGACTGCCTGCGCACCGCCGTTCGCCGCGGCGCAGCGAGCGTGACCTGCGCCTACCGTCGCGATGAGCTGAGCATGCCCGGATCGAAAAAAGAGGTGGTGAACGCGCGGGAAGAGGGGGTGAAATTTGAGTTTAACGTGCAGCCGCAGCGCATTCAGCTCAACCGCAAGGGGCAGGTCTGCGCGGTGGAGATGATCCGCACGAAGATGGGCGAGCCGGGCCCGGACGGCCGCCGCCGGCCGCAGCCGATCCCGGATTCCGGGTTTGAACTTAAAGTCGATGTGCTCATTATGGCGTTTGGCTTTCAGGCTCACGAGATGCCGTGGCTGCGCGGCCACGGGATAAAGCTGGACCGCTGGGGGCAGATAGTGACCGGCGGCAAAGGGCGCGGAACGACGCAAACCAGCCATGACAAAATCTTTGCCGGCGGCGATGCCGTGACCGGCGCGGACCTGGTGGTCACCGCCATGGTTGCCGGGCGGCAGGCGGCCAGCGAGATGTTGATGCAATTCACGGCCCGGGAGGAGATATGACTCGTTTTATCGTTGCCAGTTCGCAGGCCTGCATCGGCTGCAGGACCTGTGAGGTAGCCTGTGCGCTGGAACACGTGGCGCCGGGGGCGGAGTTTCATCCTCGCCTGAAGGTGATGCGCCTCGACGAGCTTAGCGTGCCGGTGATGTGTCATCAGTGCGAGAATGCGCCCTGCGTGGGCGCCTGCCCGACCGGGGCGCTGAGCATGGGGGCGGAGAAAGTGGAGGCCGACGGCGGGCGCTGCATTGGCTGCCAGAGCTGCGTGGTCGCCTGCCCGTTTGGGGCGATTACCATTGAGGTGGAGGCCGGTGTGACGCCGGTTATCGTTAAGTGCGATCTTTGCGGCACCCGGGAGCGCGGCCCCGCCTGCGTTGATGTCTGCCCGACGGCAGCGCTGAGTATCATGACCGAAGAGCAGCTCAGCGCGCTGCAAAAGCAGCGCAATATCGCCACCGCCGCGCTGCTGTCGCTGTAAACCTCGCGCCCGGCGGCGCGGAAGCTGCCGGGCAATTTCATACGCCCGCGTTCTGTCAGCAAAAAAAAACCGGCCTGCCAGGCCGGTTTAGCGTTTTTACGCAGGCTACGCGGGGAGCGCATCCATTCGCGCCCACATTTTTTTCGCCACTTTCTGCGCTTCGCGGAATATCGGCTCGCAGTCGAAGCTGAACTGGCGATCCTCGTAGATCATCACGCCGTTCACCATGACGCTGCGCACGCTGTTTGCCCCCAGACCGAAGGCGATATGTCCGGCGATGTTTTCCGCGATAAGCGGCGTCGGCGCCATATAGTCGCAAATGGTGAGGTCCGCTTTATAGCCCGCCTCAAGGCGGCCAAAGCGGGCGTTGAAGTTGCGATTCAACAGTTCATTGCCGTTGCTCAGCGCCTTCGCGAAGCTGTCCGGCCACAGCGGCCCGCCGGCGTCGCGGTGTTTAAAGAAGGCAAACTTCATCTCCTCGAACATGTCGGAACCGATGCCGTCGGTGCCGAGCGCCAGATTGCGCATCTGCGGCAGGCGGGGGTTGTAGCCGACGTGGTTGTTCATGTTGGAGCGGGCGTTGTGCACCAGGAAGCCGTCCTGCGCGTTGAGCAGCTCGACGTCGGCATCGGAGATGTACAGGCCGTGGGCAATCAGCGTCTTACTGTTGATAAGGTCGAACTCCGCCAGCCGCACCAGCAGGTCCTTACCGTAAAGGTGATGGCTGTGAGAGACATCGTAGCGGTCTTCCGCCGCGTGGATATGCAGGCCGCGGCCGGTGGCTTTTAGCGCTTCGCGCAGCATCGCCAGACCCTCATCCGGCACGGTGAACGGCGCATGGGCGCCGATATGGGCCTCGACCAGATAAGGCTGGTCGCCCTTTTCGCGCGCGGCGTCGATCTCTCTGGCGAAGCGAATGTTCTCCTCAACGCTGTCGCGCAGCTCGCGGCTGCCAAAGTTGCGGTCGGTGGTTTCGAAGCAGGTCATCCCGCGCAGCCCGATTTTGAGGAAGGCGTTGCGCAGCTGGCTCAGGGAGCCCGCGATATAGTGGGGCGACGCATGATGATCGACAACCGCCGTGCAGCCGCTGCGCACGGCCTCCATGGCGCAGATCAGCCCGCTGTAGTAGAGCGACTCTTCGTCCAGCGCCCGGTCAAGGCGCCACCACAGGTTTTTCAGCGTGGAGATAAAGTCCGGGCTGGGGGCGATATTGGCCTGAATCCCCCGGGACAGGCCGGAATAAAAGTGATTGTGGGAGCAGACCATGCCGGGCATCACCAGCTGCCCGCGCATCTCTTTCACCTGCGCCTGCGGATAGCGCTGGCACAGGCCGGGGCCGACAGCGAGAATTTTATCGCTCTCAATGGCGATATCGACGTTCTCCCACACTTTCGCCGGATAGATCTGCGCGGCGGTGGCATTTTTCAGGATCAGGATACTCATACTTCAACGCCTCCCAGAAGATAGCTTTGGTGCTGATGAATATGGCTTATGATGCGGCACATGGCGTCCAGCTGGGCCGGTACCTCGTTAAACTGGCCGCGGTCGTTAATTTCCAGCTGCCACGTCTGGTCGTCCTGACGCACTTTGACGCTGGCGCCTGCGACGAAGAAGCCCGGATTGGTGCTGTTGACAAAATCCTGCTCCAGGCTGAACACGGTGATTTTGTCTTTATACGGTTTTCCCTGCCACGGGCAGAACTGAGCGCAGTTGCCGCATTCGTTGCAATAAGCATCCAGATGCAGGGTCTGGAAGCGATTCTGGAAGCCCGGCACGGCCACGGAAATATTGGCGCGGTTCGGACAGACGTCGACGCACTTGCTGCACACGTAGTTGCACTCCAGGCAGCGGCTGGCTTCCTGCTCGACAAAAGCCTCGCGCTGGTTTTTATCCACCAGCGTGACGGCGATGGCGCCTTTACGCTGGTACACCTTCGCCGGATCGACGTTGTTCCAGACTTTGTTTCCGTAGCTGCTGGCGATATTTTCCCGGGCCAGGATCGCGTCCGTGGCCCGTCGCGCGTTGCCGATAGCGGAGACGATAGAAGAGGGGCCGCGCTGAACGTCGCCGATCAGGAAGACGTTCGGTTTGCTGGTCTCGCCATCGGCGTTGACCACCGGCCAGCCCTGCGGGTCGAGCGGGATCCCCATTGCCGACAGCGCTTCGCCGTCCTGCTGCTCGCCGATGGCGGTAATCAGAGAGTCGACTTGCAGGGTGCGAATCTCATCGGTTTCCACCGGGCGGCGGCGGCCTTTCTCATCCGGCTCGCCGAGCTTCATGACGCGTACGACGAGCGTCCCGTCGGCGTTAAACTGTTCCGGGTTGCATAGCCACTCGAAGTCGACGCCGTCGAGCAGCGCCTCATCGTACTCTTCGCGCCAGGCGGGCATCTCTTGCTGCGAGCGGCGATAGACGATGGTCGCGCTCTGCACGCCGGGCACGCGCAGCGCCGCGCGGGCGCAGTCCATGGCGGTGTTGCCGGCGCCGACCACGGCCACGCGTTTGCCCAGGTTCAGCTCGGCGCCGCGGTTAAACTCGCGCAGGAACTGCAGCGACTTATGCACGTTCTGGTTATCGCCGCCCAGCTTCACGCCGCTGTTTTTATCGGTACCGGTGCCGACCAGCACGTAACGAAAACCCTTTGCCTGCAGTTTTTCCACGCTCAGATGCGGATCGCAGCCGTACTCAATTTTGACGCCGTGGGCGACGACAAAATCGATATCGTGCTGGATAAGCTCGCCGGGAATGCGGAACTGCGGAATGATATTCTTCACCACGCCCCCGGCGCTGGCTTCGCGTTCAAAAACCGTGACCGGATGCCCGGCGCGGGCGAGGAAGTATCCGGCGGCGAGACCGGCAGGGCCCGCGCCGATCACCGCTACCGGGTGCCGGGAGCCGGATCCCGCGGGCTTATGCCAGCGGCTGCGGTACTCGTCCCAGCCTTTCTCCAGCGCCACTTTTTTCAGCTCACGGATGTTGAGCGCGCTGTCGTAATCCAGACGCGTACAGTTGTACTGGCACTGGTGGTCGCAGATATGACCGGTGATGGCCGGCAACGCGTTGCGCTGATAAATCAGCTCCAGCGCGTCGGCGTAGCGATGCTCGCCCAGCAGGCGGATATACTCCGGAATATCCTGCTTGATGGCGCAGACCGTCACGCAGGGGGCGACGTAGCAGTCCAGCAGCGGCAGCGGCTCGCCGGTATCAATGCGCTCTTCCGGCTTCCACTGTTTCTGGGTGTAGTCCATGCTCACCGCTTTTTCCGCCAGCGCGTTGAGGCGCTCGACGTCGATCTGCGTCATGTTCCAGCCGTCGGCTTTCTCCAGCTCGCGCATGCACTCGCTCAGGCGCAGATATCCTCCCGGCTTCAGCAGGTCGGTGGCCATGGTGATAGGGCGAATGCCGGTGTCGAAAATCTCGCGAATGTTGAGCTGGCTGGCGCCGCCGGAGTAGGAGATCGGCAGCTTGCCGTCAAACGCCCGCGAGAGCAGGGCGGCTACGTTGATCGATAGCGGGAATAGCGCGCGGCCGGACATATACATTTCATCTCCCGGCAGCGCTCCCTTGTTGTTGACGGTGCCGAGGGTGTTGGTCAGCTTGACGCCAAAGCCGAGGCTGCGCGCTTTCGCCAGCGCCATCAGGCGCGTCAGCATCTCCAGCGCCCGGTCGATCTTAAGGTCGTGGTCAAACGACGCTTCGCTAAGGCCGATATAGCCGAAGCCGCAGGCGTCGAGGATCTGGCGAACGCGCGGATAGCCGAGCAGGGTCGGGTTGAGCTTCACAAAGGTATTGAGGTTTTTCTCCGTCAGCATATAGCGGCAGATGGCTTCGATCTCGTCCGGCGGGCAGCCGTGCATGGTTGAGAGGGTGACGCCCTGAACCAGCCTGGCCGGCACGCGCTGGGCCAGATTGTCCAGCCCGTCTTTGCGCGCGCAGGTTGGCAGGCTGTCGATAAAGGTTCTATTTTGCAGCCAGCGGTTCAGGGTGTCGCGGTACTGGGCGAATTTAGGATGGGCGGAGGCGTCCATCATGTTGTCGATAAATTCCTGCATTGGCGGCTGCTTAATACCGTCAAGGTTGTAGCCAACGCTCATATTGAAAATAAACGACTTGCTCTCTTTATGGGTGCCCAGCGGAAAGACCTGCTCCAGCAGATGCAGCGTGAACCAGGCTTTCAGGTACTCATCCCAGGCTTTTTTGAGGGTAAATTCGGTGGACCACTCGGTGTTGAAGCACTCATCTTCGGCATCGATGCAGGGCTTTTCCAGCTCCAGGCGGTCAAGGATCTGTACGGTTTTCAGCTCGATAAACCGCCCGCCGGTTAGCCAGGCGGTAATAATGTTCTGCGCCAGCTGGGTATGCGGCCCGGCTGCCGGGCCGAGCGGCGTCGCGCAGCTTTCGCCGAATACGCCGATCGACCGCTGCGCCTGCGGCGTATAAAACTGTTGCTCGGGGATGCCAAAAATAGTCCGCTGACTCTGATACTCGTCGAAAATGCGCGTTAAAAGCTCCTCAAACGGCACGGGACGCATTATATCTCCCATAACCCTCTCCTTAGATATCATTGTAAGATCGACATTGCCGGTGGTAATCATCCCGACGGATAACGAAAGAGGAGCAACAATCACACCAGTTATTCAAACCGCGGCGGTAGAATAATTAATTTGTGAACCAGGTCGAAACTCGACGCGAATGCGTGAATAATTCCACAGCGGATAAATGAGAACTCAAATCAATACGCTTTATCATTCGGCGAGATTTCTCAAAATCAGATCCTGAATATCAGAATGATAATTTATGCCGGCCGTTCGGCGGTGATTTCAGCGGGCGGCTTTCTTTTACCGCGGCGACAGAGGAAATATTCGGCGTAGGATGCCTGCCGCAGCGTCATTACGGCTAACGAAATGACCTGTCTCACAATTTGCGATGAAAAACGGCGGCTAAGTATAAATATTGCATAGTCGATACGGGTCGCTGCGACGCTATTTCAACGCCGGGTAGACTCTCAAACTGAGAACCCGGGGAAATATCGCAGATAAACAAATAGAGCCGTAAACATCGCCTTTGAGGTTGGTATGAATATTTTTGCAGAAGCAGCACGACTTGAGGAGCAGAACCGTCCCTTTGCCCTGGCGCAGATTGTCGAAAGTCGGGGCTCCACCCCCCGACACTCCGCTCAGATGCTTATCCGGGAGGACGGTTCGATTGTGGGCACCATTGGCGGCGGAATGGTGGAGCGTAAAGTCATCGATGCGGCGCTGGAAGCGCTGCGCGAACGGGCGTCGCGAATGTTTCACGGCCGCATGGCGCGCACCGGCAGCGACGCCGTGGGCTCCGATTGCGGCGGCGCGATGTCGGTTTACATCAGCGTGCACGGCCTGCGCCCGCGCCTGCTGCTGGTCGGCGCCGGGCACGTTAACCGCGCGGTTGCCCACGCCGCGGCGCGGGTGGATTTTGACATCTGCGTCGGCGATATCTATTCCGCCAGCCTTTGCCCCGACGCTTTTCCGCTTTCGGCGCGGCTGGTGCACGCTGCCAGCTTTACGGACGTAGTGGAGGCGATGGCGGTCCGGCCGCAGGATTTCGTGCTGATTGCCACCAACAACCAGGATCGGGAGGCGCTGGACAGGCTGATAACCCAGCCGGTGGCGTGGCTGGGGCTGCTGGCCAGCCGGCGGAAAGTGCAGGCCTTTGTCCGCCAGATGCGGGAAAACGGCGTAACGGAGGCGGATATCAGCCGTCTGCGGGCGCCGATTGGCTATGACATCGGCGCCGAGACGCCAAACGAGATTGCCATCAGCGTGCTGGCGGAGATCCTGCAGGTGAAAAACGGCGCGCCGGGGGGGCTGATGAACCAGGTGAGGCAAGCGTGCCAGCCGGATTGTCTGGCTGAGGCGGTTGAGGTCTGAGCTTCTGCGAGGGGAAATGTTGCCGGGAGGTTCCCGGCAACCCGTGGCGTACAGCTTATTGGCTAATAATGGTGCCCGTTTTTCCTTCAATCCCCTCTTTGGCTTTGCTCAGCATCGTGATCAGCGCTTTACGCCCCGGCCCTGAGCGGGCGAAGGCGGCGGCGGCTTCCACTTTTGGCAGCATTGAGCCTTTGGCAAAGTGCCCCTCTTCGATAAAGCGTTCGGCATCGCGCAGGGAGAGGTTATCCAGCCACTGCTCGTCAGGTTTACCGAAGTTGATCGCCACCTTTTCTACGGCGGTGAGAATGATCAGCAGGTCGGCGTCGATCATCTCCGCCAGCTTCGCGCTGGCCCAGTCCTTGTCGATAACCGCGCTGGCGCCGCGCAGATGGTTACCCTCGCGAATCACCGGAATGCCGCCGCCGCCGACGGTGATCACCACGTGGCAATCATCCATCAGCGCTTTTACCGTTTGTTTCTCGATAATATCTACCGGCATGGGCGAGGCGACGACGCGACGGTAGCCGCGCCCGGCGTCCTCTTTCATGATGTAGCCGTTTTGGCTCAGCTTTTCGGCCTCTTCTTTGCTGAAGAACGAGCCGATGGGCTTGGTCGGATTAAGAAATGCCTTATCGTTAGCATCCACTTCCACCTGGGTTATCAGGGTCGCCACCGGGATATCCAGCTGGCGCGTTAGCAGTTCTTCACGAATCGCGTTCTGCAGGTCGTAGCCGATGTAGCCCTGGCTCAGGGCCACGCAGACCGACATCGGCAGCATGGGCGTATGGGCCTCGGTTTTTGCCGCGGCCTCGAAAGCCTGGTTGATCATGCCCACCTGCGGACCGTTGCCGTGAGTGACCACCACCTGGTGGCCAAGGGCGATAAGATCGACGATCGTCCGGGCGGTGTGTCGTACGGCCTGCATCTGTCCGGCGAGATCGTCGCCCAGCGCATTCCCGCCGAGAGCGAGAACAATTTTTTTACTCATAGCTTCCTCTCATTACGTTTCTGTTCCGCTGACGGCCTGGTGAGCGGTGGAAAAGGGTTGTCGGCGTAAAAAGCGGCCCTGTCCGGCGATGCCGGTAAAGGTGCCGTTATCAAAGATCACTCTGCCGTGGGAGAGCGTCTGGCGAATCGCGCCCTGACAGATAAAGCCTTCATAGGGTGAATAGTCGGCGTTGTCGTGCAGCATGGCATGACGGATGGTGGTGGTACGCTGCGGATCGATGATAACCACGTCGGCATCGGCGCCGGGCGCCAGCAGCCCCTTCTGCGGCCACAGGCCAAACAGCTTCGCCGGGTTGGCGCTGGTGAGCGCCACAAAGCGCTCAGGGGTGATGCGCCCGGTCATCACGCCGTGCGAGAACAGCAGCAGCAGCCGGTTTTCCACCCCCGGCAGGCCGTTCGGGCAGCGGCTAAAGTCGCCGCCGGAGATCTGCCTGCGCTGCTGCGCAGAGAACGCGCAGTGGTCGGTGGCGACCGTGTCAATATCTCCATCATGGATACCGCGCCATAGCGCATCGTTGTTGCTGGCGTTGCGCAGGGGAGGGCTGAGCAGATAGTTAAGCGCGTCTTCGCGCTCGTAGCAGCGCTCGTCCAGCAGCAGATACTGCGGACAGGTCTCCACCCACACCGGCTGGTGGCGTCTTCTGGCCAGGCGCAGGTACTCCAGGCCCAGGGCGTTGGAAAGATGAACAATATAGAGCGGCGCGTTTCCCGCCAGCTGCGCGAGGTTGATTGTTCGGGCGATGGCTTCCGCCTCGCACTCCAGCGGGCGGCTCAGGGCGTGATAGCGCGGCGCGGTTTTACCGGCGTTGATAAATTCCGCCCGGCGCTGGGCGATGGCGGCATCGTTTTCCGGATGCACCGTCGTCAGCGCGCCGGCGCGCTGCAGGTGGCGCATCGCCTGCAATATCTCATCATCGCTGAGTTTGTACTGGTAGGTCAGATAGAGCTTAAAGCTGCTGATGCCGCTATCCACCATCATCGGGATCTCGTCGAGAATGCCGTGGTTAACGTGTTGGATAACGCCGTGAAAACTGTAGTCGATAACGGCTTTATAGGCGGCGTAGCCGCGATAGACCTCGAACTGGTGGCGCAGGTGGCAGCCGACGGGCCCGAAGCCCATATGATCAACAATGGTGGTGGTACCGCCGCAGGCCGCGGCCCGGGTGCCGGTAAAGAAATCATCGCAGCTGCGGGCGAGACCCACATCAATATTGAAATGCGTATGAACGTCGACGCCGCCGGGCATCACGTAGCAGCCCTCGGCGTCAATCACTTCGCAGGGTTGTTCTGCCTCAATAGAACTGGCAAGGCGCTTGACGAGGCCATCTTCAATGAGCAGGTCCTGCTTTAGCTGTCCGTCGGCGTTGACGACGAGGCCATTTTTAATCAGTACGCGCATAGAAACCTCAACATACCGCCGCAGAGCGCGGCGGCAGACAGGACGAACAATTACTCCGTGGCCAGCCAGCTCAGCGGGATAGCGGCATACATCGCGGCGCAGGTTACCAGATGCGATTTCCAGGTTTTCTCATTCGGCGCATGCGCCTCCGGCTCTTTCCCAGGCCCAAAGCCGATAACCGGAATGCCGTGGCGGCCCATAATGGAGACGCCGTTGGTGGAGAAGGTCCACTTATCCACCACCGGCGCTTTGCCGAACAGACCTTCATAGGCGTTGCTCAGGGCGCGAACGGTGAAGTGGTTCTCTTCCACTTTCCAGGTCGGGAAGTAGCATTCGGTCGGGTAGACCAGGCCGGTCCAGGAGGGGCGCTCGTAGTTGTACATCGAGACCACCGCGGCGGCTTTTTTCACCGCCGGCAGCGCGCGGATCTCTTCCAGCGCGCCTTCCCAGGTTTCGCCCCAGGTCAGACGGCGGTCAATGGAGACGGCGCAGCTATCCGCCACCGCGCAGCGGCTCGGCGAGGTGAAGAAAATCTCGGAAACGGTCAGGGTGCCTTTGCCGAGGAACTCGTCATCGCCCAGCTTGTGCGAAAGCTGTTCCAGCTCGGTGAGAACGGGCGCCATTTTGAAGATGGCGTTATCGCCGCGCTCCGGGGCGGAGCCGTGGCAGCTGACGCCCTGAACCTCCACGCGGATCTCCATACGCCCGCGCTGGCCGCGGTAAATCTGGCAGTCGGTAGGTTCGGTGCTGACCACGAATTCCGGACGTATGCCGGATTGTTCAATAATGTACTGCCAGCACAGGCCGTCGCAATCCTCTTCCTGAACGGTACCGGTCACCAGCAGGGTATACTCATCTTCCAGGCCCAGATCTTTAATGATTTTACCGGCGTAAACCATTGAGGCCATTCCGCCCTCCTGGTCAGACGCGCCGCGTCCGCCGATCAGCTCATCGGTCTCCATACCTTCGTACGGATCGAAGTTCCAGTTCTTGATGTTGCCAATGCCGACGGTATCAATGTGCGCGTCCATGGCGACCAGACGCGGGCCGTGGCCGATGTAGCCCAGCACGTTACCCATCGGATCGATTTCCACTTTGTCGAACCCGACTTTCTCCATCTCCTCTTTGATACGGTGCACCACGCGCTTCTCATCGCTGCTTTCGCTGGGGATGGCGATCATATCGCGCAGGAAGCGGGTCATCTCTTTTTCGTATTGTTTTGATTTTTCCAGGATCGCGTTGAACGGAATTTGCTTAGCCATAAGGATGTTCTCCAGTTCTGAATACGGGGGTCCCGCCGGGCGGGAGGAATGTTGATCAATCGGCTACTGCGCGGCCGGATGTTTGCCTTCCCAGACGACTTCGCGATAGTGCTTAACGTCGGTGTCGCCTTCGGTGCTAATCACCAGCACCACGGAATCGCTATCCAGCTTGAGCTTGTGCATCAGCGCTTCGCGCTGCGGATGGAAATGAATCGCCGCCAGCAGACCGAGACCGACGGCGCCGGATTCGCCGGAAATAACGCGCGGATCCTGGCCTGCCGGGTTTCCCAGCACCCGCATGCCGAGGGCGGCGACGGCGTCCTGACAGGAGACGAACTGCGTGGCGCAGTTGCGCAGCACTTCCCAGCCCAGCGGGTTGGGCTCACCGCAGGCGAGACCGGCCATAATGGTGGCCATATCGCCGCTAACGTTGACGATCTGGCCCTTCAGCGCAGAGCGGTAGAGACAGTCGGCCAGCTCCGGCTCGACGATAATGGAATGGAGATGCTTCGCGCCGTAGACATCGGCCAGGTAGCCCAGCACGCCGCCCGCCATCGCCCCCACGCCGCCCTGCAGAAGCACGTGCGTCGGACGGGCGATACCCATTGAGGAGAGCTGTTCTACCGTTTCATCGGCGAGGGTGGCGTAGCCCTGCATAATCCAGGTCGGAATTTTTGTGTAGCCTTCCCAGGCGGTGTCCTGCACCACCTCCCAGCCGTTTTTCTGCGCGGTCTGCATGGTAAAGCGGACGGTGTCGTCGTAGTTCATGTCGGTGACGATACACTCGGCGCCGAGGCGCAGTATGGCGTCAACCCGCTCCTGCGCGGAGCCTTTCGGCATATAGATGACGGCGTTCTGGCCCAGCTGGCGGGCTGCCCACGCCACGCCGCGGCCGTGGTTGCCGTCGGTCGTGGTGGCGAACGTCATCTTCTCTTTGATGCTGGATTTGAGCGTTTCGAAGGAGAGATCGTTGATATCTAAATGATATTTTTCACACAGCAGCCGGGCGATAGCATAAGAGCCGCCGAGCATTTTGAAGGCGTTGAGGCCAAAGCGCCGGGATTCATCTTTAACGAGGATTTTTTGTACCCCAAACAGCGCGGAAAGTTCGTTCAGCGCCACCAGCGGCGTAGGCTGATAGCCGGCGATCTTTTGATGAAAGCGGCGAGCCTGCTGCGCCTGCTGGCGTGAAAACAGCGGTGAAGTCTCTCCGTTAAAAAAACGGTTTTCGGCAATATCCATTTTCAGTGAGAAAGCAGACATACTCGATCCTTATCCTTTTTGAAATGCGAAAGTCGTGGGGCTGGCCCGCAGGCCAGCCTGGGGATTATTTGATGCGTTTCTGCGCTTCCTTGAGCAGCTGCTCCAGCACTTTGCCCGGGTTCGCGTATTTGCGGCAGACGATCATCGCGGCGATGATATACGGCTTCCAGCTGGCCTCTTTGTAGGTCGGGATCCGGTACTTCTCGAAGACTCCCTCGGTGACTTCGCCCGCGTCGCAGGAGACGCCGGTGATATCCGCCGGCAGGCAGTGCATATACAGCGCGTCACCGTCGCGGGTGTGCTTCATCATCTCTTCCGTACAGTGCCAGTCTTTATGGCCGGCGTTCTGCTCAAGGCAGGCTTTCTCCAGCGCCTTCAGACCTTCATGGTCATTTGCGCGCAGCAGCTCGGTGCGTTTTTCCATTACCTTGTACGGCGCCCAGGATTTCGGATAGACGATATCGGCGTCTTTAAAGGCTTCCTCCATGCTGTTCACCTGGCGGAAGCTGCCGCCGGAGGCCTGGGCATTGTTTTTTGCCACTTCGATAACGTCAGGGATCAGGTCGTACCCTTCCGGGTGGGCGAGGGTGACGTCCATACCGAAGCGGGTCATCAGGCCGATAATGCCCTGCGGCACCGAGAGGGGCTTGCCATAGCTCGGCGAGTAGGCCCAGGTCATGGCGATCTTCTTACCTTTCAGATTCTCCAGCGAACCGAAGTGCTCGCGCAGCCAGGCGAGATCGGCCATGGATTGCGTCGGGTGGTCGATATCGCACTGCAGATTGATCAGCGCCGGTCGCTGCGGCAGGACGCCCTGCTTGTGGCCGTCGTCCAGCGCTTCGCCGACTTCGCGCATGTAGGCGTTGCCCGCGCCAAGGAACATGTCATCGCGAATGCCGATGGCGTCGGCGCAGAAGGAGATCATGTTGGCGGTTTCACGGACCGTTTCGCCGTGGGCAATCTGCGATTTCCCCTCATCCAGATCCTGTTGCGCCAGCCCTAACAGATTAAGCGCGGAAGCATAGGAGAAGCGGGTACGGGTTGAGTTATCGCGGAACACGGAAATACCCAATCCGCTGTTGAACACTTTGGTGGCGATATTTTCAGCGCGTAGCGTTTTTAGCGCGGCGGCGACGTCCAGCACCTGTTTCAGCTCATCCGGCGATTGTTCCCAGGTCAGCAGAAAGTCTTTCTCACTGAGATGAGAGTTAAGTTTATTGATATCCTTAATCAGTTCGTTAACAGTTTTCATGTTTCAATCCTGGTCGTGAATGACGGCTTATTGATTGCTGTGCGGTCGGATATGCAGAGTTGCCGAATTAGCGACTGCCAGCGCTGTATTACCACTAACAATAAGCGTGCCAAATCCTCCGGGAGAGGCGGCGGAGAGGATTGAATAGTTAAGATTATGCTAGGTCTGTCACGAATTCAGGCGAGTTATCCCGGGAAGGGAAAGGTGAAATTTTTCCCCCCGCCGTCCATTTCAGCGGGACAGGCGCGGGTTGCCGCCGTAAATAATGCGATTATCATCTTCACATTGCGCCAATATGATAAAAACCGCTGCAAATTTATCATAATGATAAGAAACTGTGATAGCTCTTGCATATTTAAGATAAGGTGGGGGAATTGGCCCTATCTATATCAACGCGGGTGGCTAAAAGGAGTGGTATCATTCCCCGCAGATAAATAAAGCCGCTTCGCTTGACGCCGAACAGGTGAGCAATAATAGAAGGCCGATAGACATGATACCGTCCAAAGCACCCTCCATTTTAATGCAGATTCAGCCTACAATTCAAAAGTTTGCAAGGATGCTATCCAGCGTGCTGCAGCTGGAGGTCGAGATTGTTGATAACGAATTATACCGGGTCGCCGGAACTGGCGCTTATAGTAAACAGATTGGCTATAAATTAAATTCAAATTCACGGCTTCTGCGTTACATTATTGAAACACAGACCGAGAAGGTCGTCACCCATTCCCGCTTCGACCCCCTGTGTAAAGACTGTAACAATAAGGAGAAATGCGAAGAGAAAGCCTTTCTTGGCACGCCGGTGATGTATCACGACCGCTGCGTCGGCGTTATTAGCCTGGTTGCGCTGACGCGCGAGCAGCAGGAACGTATAAATGCGAATATCCAGGAGTTTTCTGATTATGTTCGTCATGTCTCAACCATATTCGTTTCCCGCTTTTTGCAGGAGCGGGCGGTCGGCGACAATATCCATAAAATATTTTTAACCATGATCGAAAATATGGATCAGGGCGTTCTGGTCGTGGGCAACGATCAAAGAGTCAAATTTGCCAACCAGGCCGCTTTGAAAATAATGAGCGTCACTCAGGGACAGGTGATTGGTAAGTCAATCCAGTTTCAGCCGTTGACCTTCGAAGATAATTTCAAGCACGGCCATATGCAGCACATTATCTCCTTTGACGATCGCAAGGAGCTCATTATCGGCCAGCTGCACGCGGTGCAGGATCAGTGGTTATTTTTAATGGCGTTCCATCAGTCGCACTCTTCGGCCGATTTCAGCTGCGGGCAGGAAGGGCCGCAGATTGAGGCGATGGTGGGAGAGTGTCGACCTATGCGGCAGCTTAAAAAGCTGATCAGCCGCGTGGCCCCGAGCCCCTCCAGCGTAATGATTGCCGGTGAAAGCGGGACCGGGAAAGAGGTGGTTGCCCGCGCTATCCACAAGCTCAGCGATCGCCACGCGAAGCCCTTTATCGCGATTAACTGCGCCGCGATACCCGAGCAGCTGTTAGAAAGCGAACTGTTTGGCTACGTGAAGGGGGCGTTTACCGGCGCATCGGCAAACGGTAAGACCGGCCTGATTCAGGCGGCCAATAGCGGGACGCTGTTTCTTGACGAAATTGGCGATATGCCGCTCACTCTGCAGGCCAAGCTGCTGCGGGCCATTGAGTCACGTGAGATTCAGCCGGTGGGCGCCAGCCATCCGGTTCAGGTCGATATTCGTATCATATCCGCGACCAATCAAAACCTGGAACAGTACATCGCGGAAGGGAAGTTCCGCGAAGATCTCTACTATCGTCTGAACGTGATTCCGCTGCGCCTGCCGCCGCTGCGCGAACGTCAGGAGGACATTGAGCTGCTGATTCACTATTTCCTGCATCTGCATACCGGTCGTCTCAATCTGGTTTATCCCGGCGTCGCGCAGGACGTGATCGATTTCCTTAAGCGCTATCGCTGGCCGGGCAATATTCGTGAACTCAGCAACCTGATGGAGTACCTGGTTAACGTGGTGCCGTCGGGAGAAATCATCGATATGTCGCTGCTGCCGCCGAATCTGTTAAGCAGCGGTGAAGCGGCGAGCCAGGCGACGTCGTCGGCTTCAGCGTCAGCGACACTCACTCAGGAGGAGAACGTGACGGCGCTGGAGGAGATGGAGCGGCAGATGATCCGCGATGCGCTCTCTCGCTACAGTAATAAAAAGCAGGCGGCGGATGAGCTGGGCATCGGCATCGCCACGCTGTATCGCAAAATAAAGAAATATTCGCTGGCGGCGGGTCAGAACTGACGGGAACTGCGGGCAATAAAAAATCCACGCGAGCGCGTGGATTTTGTGGAGGGCATCACGGCGAAGAAATGCTTAGACGTTGAATCGTGATTTGATATTTATTGAATTGATATTTAATGTTTTTATTTTTGATTTTTATTTTCATACTCATGTCTGTACTCACTTTAGTTGATGCTGCTATCTGAGGCTAGTTACCACTGACCCTGACCCAAATTCAGTGCAGTGCTAAATCAGAGCTAGATGGCCCCTTGATGACGTCGGGCTACAGATGATGTGAAGTCGTGTCGAAACCTTGATATAATGAGTACAGATTACACATTCGATAGCTGAGGAATCGCGATGAGCAATGACAAGAAAACGCAGGTGTATTACGTTAAACCGTCTCGCGCTGACATTGTTCGCTCGGTAGCAACGTCAACCGCCGTTGAGACGGGGCAGTCTTCTGAGAAGATCGAAGCTTCGCTTGAAGCGACGCGCAAAAAGTTCGCCCATCTTCGTCTTGCTGTTTAATCACGTCTTAACGCAGTACCGACCCAATAACACATCGGGCCGTAGTCCATTGACATACCTGCGTGGATAGCCGAAATATATTCGGCTTTGTTTTGCTCCCAGCTTTGATAATCCAGCGGCCTGTGTCCCCCCTGAACCGCCATCACATCAGCTAAAAGTCGTGATAAACGTCCATTGCCTTCCCGGAATGGATGGATGAGTATCAGCTCTACATGGGTTATAGCAATAGCCTCTATGATCTGTTCTTCGCTCATGTTAGTGCATGGTGTATATCGGGCAAGGTATTTAGCGTCGAAATCGTGTATTAGTTTTGGCAACTGTGCAGAGGGCGCGAACATAAAGCCCCCTTTGCTGATATTGACAGTCCTTTCTTGCCCGGCCCACTCATAGATGTTTCCCAGCCAGCGGCGATGCCAGCTTTTCAGCAAAGCAATGGTGATCTGCCCTGCTGGAAACTGCTCTTCAAAAATGCAGTGATAGAGCTTCTCTAACAGCACAAGCTCCGCTTCGTCCATCTCACCAGAATCAGCAATCCCCAGCTTATTTGCCAGAACTTGCTCATCGGAGTTTTTCTCATATTGTCCTTCACTGCCAGAGATACGGTATCGGCTCATGGGAACATCCTGCGCTAATGGGTGCTAAGAAATTATAACGCTGGGTGAGGAGAGTAACAATGGTCGTATAATCAGACAGTTACAAAAGTGTAGGCTGAAATATAGTTTTTATAATCTGATGGGAAATTATCGTTAATAATCAGCATTAACAGACCAATACATCATGGTTTACGAAACATCAATAGTGCTGCGCGCGCTTCCTACCCATTCTTCAAGTTTATTTGCCCAGTCCTGCATCATAACCTTTCGCTCATCAAGATAAGTTACATGGTTGTATGTGCGACGAACATTGTTGGTATCAGCGTGCGCAAGTTGGGCCTCAATAGCATCAGGTCGATAGCCCATCTCGTTTAAACGGGTACTTCCAGTGGTTCGGGTTGCATGTGGGCTATATGTACCACTCCAGCCGAGGCTTTTACGTAGCTGGCGTAGCGAGTGCGATGTCATTGGACCTAACGGATTATCCCTGCCCGGGAAAAGGTGCTGCCGATGCCCGGTTAATCCCTGTAGTGTTCTGAGCATTTTGATAGCTTGGGAGGGTAGGGGAATAACGTGTTCTCTCGGGCTTTCATTCGCGCTGCCGGAATTGTCCACAGGGCGTTATCAAGATCGAATTCTGTCCATTCTGCTTCGGTGGCTTCTGCAGGACGCGTCAATGTCCACCACATAAGCCACATACAATAGTTAACCTGGTACGAGCCACGACTATTATCAAAACAGTTTAATAACTTTCCGATTTGCTGAGGATTCAGTGCTTGTTTGTGCTGTGTCTTATTGGCCGGAAGGGCCTTGCGCACAGGCCGTACAGGATCGCTATCAGCTCTAAGCGTTGCAACTGCTAACTCAAAAACTGATGAAACGGTGCGGCGAGCTTCAGCGGCAACTGTCGGTGCTCCTCGTTTAGCAGTTTCTTGAAGAATTCTAAGGATGTGGTGTGGAGTGACCTCTCTGATTGGGAGCTTACCTATTGCGGGGAAAACCACACGCTCAAGCATATCCAGTCGGCGCGTTTTGGTAATTTCGGCCAGTCTTTCATCTGCAACCACTCTTTAGCGATCAGCTTAAAGGTGTTGGAGACGTCGTTGACCTTGCGGATCTTATCTAACTGGCGAGCCTGTGTCGGGCTAACTCCATCTGCGACTTGCTTACGCGCTTGCTGAAATGAAAAATCCACGCAATTGCGTGGATTTTGTGGTTTTTTTCGATGTTCATGAGGTTCAATGAAACCTCATGAGACAACAAATTTTATTTAGACGTTGAACAGGAAGTTCATCACATCGCCATCTTTCACGATGTAGTCTTTACCTTCAGCGCGCATTTTCCCGGCTTCTTTGGCACCCTGTTCGCCTTTATAGGTAATAAAGTCTTCATAGGCGATGGTCTGCGCGCGGATAAAGCCTTTTTCAAAGTCGGTGTGGATTTTACCCGCGGCCTGCGGAGCAGTGGCGCCGACGGGGATAGTCCAGGCGCGCACTTCCTTCACCCCTGCGGTAAAGTAGGTCTGCAGGTTCAGCAGCTCGTAGCCGGCGCGGATAACGCGGTTCAGGCCCGGCTCTTCGAGACCCAGCTCGGCCATAAACTCATCGCGGTCGGCATCGTCCAGCTCGGCGATATCGGACTCAACGGCGGCGCAAACGGCGACCACCACAGAACCTTCGGCGGCGGCAATTTCGCGAACTTTATCGAGATAAGGGTTGTTCTCAAAGCCGTCTTCGTTGACGTTGGCGATATACATGGTCGGCTTCAGGGTCAGGAAGCTCAGGTATTTAATCGCCGCTTTGTCTTCTTCGGTCAGGTTCTTCAGCGAACGCAGCATGCCGGCGTTCTCAAGGTGCGGCAGGCATTTTTCCAGCGCCGCCAGCTCGGCTTTCGCGTCTTTATCGCCGCCTTTGGCTTTCTTCTGCACGCGGTGGATAGCGCGCTCGCAGGTGTCCAGGTCGGAGAGCGCCAGCTCGGTGTTGATAACGTCAATATCGTCAGCCGGATCCACTTTATTGTTAACGTGGATAATGTTGTCGTTTTCGAAGCAGCGCACTACGTGACCGATAGCTTCGGTTTCGCGGATGTTGGTCAGAAACTGGTTGCCCAGGCCTTCACCTTTCGACGCGCCTTTAACGAGGCCTGCGATATCAACGAATTCCATCGTGGTCGGCAGAATACGCTGTGGTTTGACGATTTCAGCCAGTTTGTCCAGACGCGGATCGGGCATCGGCACGACACCGGTGTTCGGCTCAATGGTACAGAAGGGGAAGTTGGCCGCTTCAATACCCGCTTTAGTGAGCGCATTGAACAGGGTGGATTTGCCGACGTTGGGCAAACCGACGATACCGCATTTGAATCCCATGATTTAAATCACCTTAATCTTTGGATAATCAACCTGTTACAGTGAACAGATTGCAGAAAAGTAAATAGCTTCGCCTATTATACACGGTGCGTGACAAAAATTCCGCACGCCGACCGGTTATTGCGCTTTAAAAGCGTGTAAACGGTTGGTCGCCTTGGTTAGGCCATCCTTCAGCCACACCTCGGTGCAGCGTACCGCTTCGTCAACGGCCTCATCAATCAGCTTCTGTTCGCTGGCGGGCGGCTTGCCCAGCACAAAACCGACAACTTTATTTTTATCGCCCGGATGGCCGATTCCCACGCGTAAGCGGTGAAAGTTCGGGTTATTGCCCAGCTTGCTGATGATGTCTTTCAGGCCATTATGGCCGCCGTGGCCGCCGCCCAGCTTGAACTTAGCCACGCCTGGCGGTAAGTCGAGCTCATCGTGGGCGACCAGGATTTCGTCCGGGTTAATACGAAAGAAGGTCGCCATCGCGCCGACGGCTTTGCCGCTCAGGTTCATAAAGGTGGTCGGCACCAGCAGGCGGACATCTTCGCCGGCAAGGTTAATCCGCGAGGTGTAGCCGAAGAATTTGCTCTCTTCGCGCAGCGGCGCGCGGTGGCGTTCAGCCAGTAAATCCACGTACCAGGCGCCGGCGTTATGTCGCGTCGCCGCGTATTCAGCGCCGGGGTTCGCCAGGCCGACAATTAATTTTATGCTCACTTTTTTATCCTGCTTGGATCGTTCTCTGGCGCGTAGTGTACTGTCTGCGCGCGCGGTTGACAAAATTCTGCCAGCGAAACGCACCTGCCACAGATAATCACGGGTTTGAATAATTAGAATTTGATGTTGTTCAGTGGGTTATTTGTAAACTTTTGTTGGCAAGATGTTCGCTTCTGTGATCGTCCACGCAATCGCTATATTGGCCATTGTCTATACTACACCTATAAGGTTTGGGGATATTCCCATGCAACCCAAGGTTCCGGAGGTGACATATGAAACGCAGAAACGCTTCGTTACTCGGTAATGTGCTGATGGGGTTGGGGTTGGTCGTCATGGTTGTCGGCGTTGGTTATTCTATTTTAAACCAGCTTCCGCAGCTTGACCTGCCGCAGTTTTTCGCACACGGCGCGATCTTGAGTATCTTTGTCGGCGCGGTACTGTGGCTGGCTGGCGCCCGTATCGGCGGTCATGAACAGGTTAGCGACAGATACTGGTGGGTTCGCCACTACGATAAACGCTGCCGCCGCGATCAGCATCGCCACAGCTGAGTGAATTCCAGACCGCCAGCCGTTGTGAACGGCTGGTGCGTTTTCATGCCGCCCGTTCAGGCTGCCCGCCTGTTGGTGTCTCAAATCCTCCTTTCTCTCTTCGTCTTTCTTCGCCACCGTCTGCCTAATACAATTCCTGTACAGAACGCTTGACCCTGACGTCACGTCAGGCAGCAGAGTGGCGCCACTGGTAAACGAAAGGAGCAGTCATGTTAATTCAGGTGGGTGAACTGGCGAAGCGCGCCGGCATAACCGTCCGCACGCTACATCATTATGAACAAACGGGACTGCTGACGCCTTCGGCCAGAAGCGCGGCGGGTTACCGGCTCTATAATCTGGCGGCCGTTCAGCGACTGCATATGATCAAAGCGCTGGCGCAGGCCGGGCTGGAACTCGCCACTATCAAGGACTATCTCGACCGGGACGCCTTCTCGCTGTCCGACCTGTTGGTCAAGCAGATCGCCACCCTCGACCGGCAGCTGCAAACCCTCTCCACGCTGCGCCAGCGCCTGGCGCTGCTGCGTGAAGAGCTGGACAGCGGAGACGAGCCCGACCTGGAGTCCTGGCTACAAACGCTGGAGCTGATGAAAATGTACGATCGCTGGTTTAGTCAACAGGAATTACAGGTGCTGCCGTTCGCAGAGCAGGATGCGCAGCGTAACCAGATATGGCTGGAGCTGGTGGGTGAAGCGCAGCAGCTTATGGGCGAACGCTGTCCGGCCGATGAGCCTCGGGCGATTGCGCTGGCCACCCGCTGGATGGCGCAGCTGGAGCAGGATACCGCCGGCAGGCCGGAGTTTCTGACTCGCCTGAATGAGATGCACGCCGCCGAACCGCAGATGCGCGAGCAAACCGGGGTGACGCCGGAGATGATTGATTTCATTACCCGTGCTTTTGCCGAAAGCAAGCTGGCCATCTGGGCGCGCTATCTGAACGCCGAGGAGCTGGCCTTTACCCGGCAGCACTATTTCGATCGCCTGATGGAGTGGCCGGCGCTGGTGGCCGAGCTGCATCGGGCCTGTCGTGAGAAGCGGGAGCCTGCCTCCGCGGAAGGTCAGCAGCTGGCGCAGCGCTGGCTGGCGCTATTCCAGTCTTACGCGGGAAAGGATCCGCACACGCAGCAGAAGTTTCGTTATGCCATGGAGCGGGAGCCGCATTTGATGAAGGGAACGTGGATGACGCCGGAGGTGCTTGGCTGGCTTCAGCAGGCGATTGGCGTAATGATGCGGCAGGCGCCGGGGCCTGCCGCCGGGTAATTAAATATCCGCCAGCGCGGCGCTGCGGTCCGGGTAGAAGCTCAGGCGGCCCGGAATCGGCTTAACGCCTGCCCGCGCCAAGGTACGCAGCGGCTGAAATTCCAGGTTCGACACGCGTAGCTCACAGCCTTCCGGCAGCTTATTCACGAAGCGCTGGAAGGCATCCAGCCCGCCGGCATCCAGCACCGGCACCGCATCCCACTTCAGCACGACGATCCGCTTGCCAGCAATCCGCGTTTCCAGATCGGTAAACAACCCTTCCGCGGCGGCGAAAAACAGCGGACCAATGACGCGCAGCACCAGTACGTCATCGGGAACCTCGACGTTGACCGGCGCGAGGCGGGTCATCCGCGCGATCCGGCGCATAAACAGCAGGGAAGCCAGCACAATACCGACGCTAATAGCGATGACCATATCAAACAGGACGGTCAGCGACATACACATCAGCATGACGATAATGTCGTCTTTTGGCGCATAGCGCAGCAGGTTAACGACCTTGTGCGCTTCGCTCATATTCCATGCCACCATCAGCAGCAGCGCCGCCATCGCGGAAAGCGGCAGCCAGGAGAGCAGAGGGGCAAGCACCAGCAGCGCCATGATCACCAGCAGCGCGTGGATCACGGCGGAAACCGGCGAGGTCGCCCCGGCGCGAACGTTGGCCGCCGAGCGGGCGATAGCGGCGGTGGCGGTAATGCCGCCGAAGAACGGCGCGACGATATTGCCGAGCCCCTGGCCAATCAGCTCGCTATTGGCCTTGTGTTTGGTGCCGGTCATGCCGTCCAGCACCACGGCGCACAGCAGGGACTCAATCGCCCCGAGCATGGCCATGGAAAACGCCGCCGGCAGCAGCGCCTGCAGCGAGGACCAACTGAGGGTGAAGTCTGAACCGGGCATATCCCACGGCAGCACCAGCTGCGGCAGCAGCTGCGGAATACCGTTGCCCTGGCTGCCGTCGGCGAGAATATAGTGGAACTGAGAGCCGATGGTGGCGACGTGCCCGCCAAGCAGGTTGACCACGCCCATCACCGCGCAGCCCGCCAGCAGGGCCGGCAGATGGCCCGGCAGACGAATCCCCAGACGCGGCCAGATAATCAGCGTGCCCAGCGTGACAACGCCGATGGCGGCATCGCCGGGGTTAATGGTCGGCAGCGCCATCGCCAGCGCGCCGACTTTCTGCAGATAATGTTCAGGCACGTGGGCCATCTGCAGACCGAGAAAATCTTTAATTTGCATGGTACCGATGGTGATACCGATCCCGGAGGTGAAGCCGAGGGTGACCGATAGCGGAATATACTCAATCAGGCGGCCAAAGCGCGCCAGGCCGAAAAGAATCAGGAAGATCCCCGACATCAAGGTGGCGACCAGCAGCCCGGCGAGCCCGAACTGCTGCGAGACCGGGTAGAGAATCACCACAAAAGCGGCGGTTGGACCGGACACGCTGAAGCGCGAGCCGCCGGTTAACGCAATCACGATCCCCGCCACCGCGGAGGTATAGAGACCGTACTGCGGCGCCACCCCGCTGCCAATTGCCAGCGCCATCGCCAGCGGGATAGCGATAATCCCGACGGTAATTCCGGCAATCACATCACGAGTAAACCGCGAAGCGGTATATTTTTCTTTCCAACAAGCGTCGATGAGGGCGCGGAAAGGCATCACATGTGAGGAAAATAATCTGTTCACAATAATGTTTCATCCATGAGCGCATCATCTGTCAACTAAATGGCAGGTGAAGGAGGCATCGGTCATTTCCACGTCATCCTTCGGGATGCCTCTGTGTTGGCTGCGTTCATTTATCCCGGTCTCGTACTGCCTGTACGCTGCCGGAGATTCATTCACTTGCCGCCTTGACGCATGCCGAATGATTTTGTGGAGAATAAAAGGTTCAGAGACAAAAAAACCCGCCGCAGCGGGTTTTTGAGCCGGGCTCGATTAATGTTCGAACATAGCAGAGATAGATTCTTCGTTGCTGATACGACGAATCGCTTCGGCCAGCATACCAGACAGCGTCAGAGTACGTACCTTTTCCAGCGCTTTGATTTCCGGCGTCAGCGGAATGGTATCGCAGACGACGAATTCGTCAATCACAGAGTTTTTGATGTTCTGGATGGCGTTGCCGGAGAAGATCGGGTGCGTGGCGTAGGCGAATACGCGTTTCGCGCCGCGCTCTTTCAGCGCTTCCGCAGCTTTACACAGGGTACCACCGGTATCGATCATATCGTCAACCATTACGCAGTCACGGCCGGCGACGTCACCGATGATGTGCATCACCTGAGAAACGTTAGCGCGCGGACGGCGTTTGTCGATGATAGCCATATCGGTATCGTTCAGCAGCTTGGCGATAGCGCGAGCGCGAACCACGCCGCCGATGTCCGGAGAAACCACGATAGGGTTATCCAGGTTCAGCTGCAGCATATCTTCCAGCAGGATCGGGCTGCCGAATACGTTATCCACCGGAACGTCAAAGAAGCCCTGAATTTGTTCTGCGTGCAGGTCAACGGTCAGAACGCGGTCAACGCCGACGCTGGACAGGAAGTCAGCAACCACTTTCGCGGTGATAGGCACACGAGCAGAACGAACACGACGGTCCTGGCGAGCATAACCGAAGTAGGGGATAACAGCGGTGATACGACCTGCCGAAGCACGACGCAGAGCATCAACCATAACAACCAGTTCCATCAGGTTGTCGTTGGTGGGAGCACAAGTGGACTGGATGATGAAAATATCACCACCGCGTACGTTTTCATTGATTTGTACGCTGACTTCGCCGTCGCTAAAACGACCTACAGCGGCGTCGCCAAGAGAAGTGTACAGGCGGTTGGCAATACGTTGTGCTAGTTCCGGGGTGGCGTTACCAGCAAAAAGCTTCATATCAGGCACGAGAAGAACCTCAGGCATGCGTCCAGTGGTGGATGAAATGGGCCAAAAACGGTGCGGGTGGGCACGATTTCATCCAGGCGGTGTATTTAAAGAGCCCGATGCAACGTCTGGAACAGGGTGACGTTGTCACCGTAACTCAGTTTCCCCGGCGTTTTCACCAAATTTGCTATAATGAGCAGAACTTAGCGCAGCGCCTGCTTGAGCGGAGAGATATTAACACCTCGCGCTACGAAGCCATGCAGCCATGCCGGGGCTTTTTCAAGCACCTGACGAGCGGCGGATTCAGTGTCAAATTCAGCAAACACACATGCACCGGTGCCAGTCAGGCGCGACGGCGCATATTCTAACAGCCAGGAAAGCGCTGCATCAACCTCACGAAAACGTTTTCTTGCGATAACCTCGCAATCATTGCCGAATTTACATTTTAATAACGTATTAATTGACCTTGACGGGGTATTGCGCGGGAGTTCCGGATCGCGAAAAATGATCGGCGTGGGAATGCTCACTCCCGGATGGGCCACCAGATACCATTTTTCCTCCGGTTCGGCCGGGGTGAGAATTTCTCCGACGCCTTCGGCAAAGGCCGCATGGCCGCGCACGAACACCGGCACGTCGGCGCCCAGCTGTAGACCCAACGCCGCCAGCTCATCTTCCGAGAGATGGCAGCCCCATAAGTGATTCAGCGCCACCAGTACGGTCGCGGCGTTGGACGAACCGCCGCCGAGGCCGCCGCCCATCGGAAGAACCTTGTCGATGCTGATATCGGCGCCGCTGCCCGCAGGAAGCTTCCCGGCCTGGGCTGCGGCCTGCATTAAAAGCCTGGCCGCGCGAATAATCAGGTTCTCTTCATCCGGCACGCCGTCAACCGGCGTCAGCAGACGCAGCTGGCCATCGTCGCGCGGTTCAATCGTCAGCGTGTCGCCATAATCCAGAAACTGAAACAGCGTCTGCAGGGTGTGGTAACCGTCGGCGCGCTGCCCGGTAATATACAAAAACAGATTCAGCTTTGCGGGAGAAGGCCAGCGGGTCATCATTTCACAATCCAGTTATCCATTTTCAGCTTGATGCGCTGACTGCCGTCGTTAAGCTCCATATTGGCCGGTAGCGAAGGTTTGGTGTCCGAGGTGTAGCCACCGTAGGTTACGTGCCAGGTTTTGCCGTTTTGCGTGTAGTTCAGCTCGCGCAGGCGGTACTGATCGTCAAGCGAGTAGTCGGTGGCCTCGCCCGGCAGGCCAATAATCCACTGGCGCAGGCTGTTGAGCGGAATCGGCATGCCGGTCAGGCGGCCAATCATCTCTTCGGCGTCGGTCGCCGTATAGGTCTGGCCTTTATTGTCAATCAGCTGCACGCTGCCCGGCTGGGCGGTTAACGACAGCTCGGTGCTGCCGAGGGGGTTAGTCAGCAGCAGGCGGTAGCGGTCCTGGCCGGTTTGCTGCCAGAAGAAGCGGGCATAGACTTTTTGCTCATCAGAAAGATAAGCAAAAGCGCCGCGCGTCTGGAACTGATTAAGATTGCGGACATCTTGCTGGTGCTGACGCCACTGTGGAGAATCCGGGCTTTTACCCGGCCCTTTCGGAGCATTAATCGCACAGGCGGTCAGAACGAGGCTTGCCAGCGGCAACAGGCGGAACAGTCGATTCATAATGATGACAAATCCTTGATGTCTACAGTGAAATGCGGCGAATGGGAGAAACAGGCGGCCGATTTGTGTAGCGGGTTACAATTATAACCATTAATGCTAGCGTTGCCGGACGGTAGCGTCTACGTTCAAGTTGTCTGAAATCAAAAAATTACCGTTAATGGCTATTACAGATTAGCTATTACTCCAAAAGGGGAGCCTCTCTTTTATTGATTACGCGCATCCTGTATGATGCCTGCAGACTAACCTTAGCAACGCTGGTACTACTCCCTCACAATGACGCTTTTAGCTCTTGGCATTAACCACAAAACAGCTCCTGTAGCGCTGCGAGAACGCGTAACGTTTTCGCCGGATACGCTCGATCAGGCGCTGGAGAGCTTGCTGGCCCAGCCAATGGTGCAGGGCGGGGTGGTGCTGTCGACCTGTAACCGCACGGAACTCTATCTCAGCGTCGAAGAGCAGGATAACCTTCAGGAAGTGCTTATCCGCTGGCTGTGCGACTACCACGGTTTAAATGAAGACGACCTGCGCAAAAGCCTCTACTGGCATCAGGATAACGAGGCGGTTAGCCATCTGATGCGCGTCGCCAGCGGCCTGGATTCGCTGGTGCTGGGCGAGCCGCAGATCCTCGGGCAGGTGAAAAAAGCCTTTGCCGACTCCAGCCGTGGTCACCTGAACGTTAGCGAGCTGGAGCGCATGTTCCAGAAGTCGTTCTCGGTGGCCAAACGCGTGCGTACCGAAACCGATATCGGCGCCAGCGCGGTCTCCGTGGCGTTTGCCGCCTGTACCCTGGCGCGACAAATCTTCGAATCACTCTCCAGCGTGACCGTGCTGCTGGTTGGCGCCGGTGAGACTATCGAGCTGGTGGCCCGCCATCTGCGCGAGCATAAGGTGCGCAAGATGGTGATTGCTAACCGCACCCGCGAGCGCGCTCAGGCGCTGGCCGATGAAGTCGGCGCGGAGGTGATCGCCCTGAGCGACATCGACGAACGGCTAAAAGAAGCGGATATCATTATTAGTTCTACCGCCAGCCCGCTGCCGATTATTGGCAAAGGGATGGTGGAGCGCGCGCTGAAGGCGCGCCGCAATCAGCCGATGCTGCTGGTGGATATCGCCGTTCCGCGCGATGTCGAACCGGAGGTTGGCAAGCTGGCGAACGCCTATCTCTACAGCGTGGACGATCTGCAAAACATCATTCAGCACAATCTGGCGCAGCGTAAAGCCGCGGCGGTGCAGGCGGAAACCATTGTCGAGCAGGAAGCCAGCGAATTTATGGCCTGGCTGCGCGCTCAGAGCGCCAGCGAGACTATCCGCGAATATCGCTCCCAGGCCGAGCAGGTCCGCGAGGAGCTGACGGCAAAAGCGCTGGCTGCGCTCAATCAGGGCGGCGATGCGCAGGAAATCATGCAGGATCTGGCGCGTAAGCTGACTAACCGCCTGATCCACTCGCCAACCAAATCTCTTCAGCAGGCCGCCCGTGACGGGGATGATGAACGCCTGCATATTCTGCGCAACAGCCTCGGGCTGGAATAGCGCACCTTTCTCTCTTTTTTAGGACAGGGTGAATTCACGCCTATGAAGCCTTCTATTGTTGCCAAACTGGAAGCCCTTTACGAACGCCATGAGGAAGTTCAGGCGCTACTCGGCGATGCCGCAACCATCGCCGATCAGGATAAATTTCGCGCATTGTCGCGCGAATACGCACAGCTGAGCGACGTCGCCCGCTGCTACACCGACTGGCGTCAGCTGCAGGATGATATCGAAGCCGCGCAGATGATGCTCGACGACCCGGAAATGCGCGAAATGGCGCAGGAAGAGCTGCGCGAAGCGAAAGAAAAGGGTGAGCAGATGGAGCAGCAGCTGCAGGTTCTGCTGCTGCCAAAAGACCCGGACGACGAGCGTAACGCGTTTGTTGAAGTTCGCGCCGGTACCGGCGGCGATGAAGCGGCGCTGTTCGCGGGCGATCTGTTCCGTATGTACAGCCGTTACGCGGAATCACGCCGCTGGCGCGTGGAAATCATGAGCGCCAACGAAGGCGAGCACGGCGGCTTTAAAGAAGTGATTGCCAAAATCAGCGGCGACGGCGTCTATGGGCGACTGAAG
The DNA here is from genome assembly GCF_015139575.1 of Klebsiella michiganensis. GTDB lineage: Bacteria > Pseudomonadota > Gammaproteobacteria > Enterobacterales > Enterobacteriaceae > Klebsiella > Klebsiella michiganensis. The sequence continues at coordinate 2,365,434 of NZ_AP022547.1, forward strand.
TTCGAATCCGGCGGCCATCGCGTACAGCGCGTGCCGGCTACCGAATCCCAGGGGCGTATCCATACCTCCGCCTGCACCGTGGCGGTCATGCCGGAGCTGCCGGAAGCCGAAATGCCGGATATCAACCCGAGCGATCTGCGCATCGATACCTTCCGCTCCTCCGGCGCGGGCGGTCAGCACGTTAACACCACCGACTCGGCGATCCGTATTACCCACCTGCCGACCGGCATCGTCGTCGAGTGTCAGGACGAACGTTCTCAGCACAAAAACAAAGCCAAAGCGCTGTCGGTGCTTGGCGCGCGTATTCGCGCCGCGGAAGTTTCAAGGCGCCAGCAGGCGGAAGCCTCAGAGCGCCGTAACCTGCTGGGCAGCGGCGATCGCAGCGATCGTAACCGCACCTATAACTTTCCGCAGGGCCGCGTGACCGATCACCGCATCAACCTGACGCTTTACCGTCTGGACGAAGCGATGGAAGGCAAGCTGGATATGCTGATTGAGCCGATCGTTCAGGAATATCAGGCCGATCAGCTGGCCGCCCTTTCCGAGCAGGAATGATGACTTTTCAGCAGTGGCTGACGCAGGCCATCGTCCGCCTGAGCCAAAGTGAAAGCCCGCGCCGGGATGCCGAAATCCTGCTGGGTCACGTGACCGGCAAAGCGCGGACCTATATTCTCGCCTTTGGCGAAACGGCGCTGACGGCGGCGCAGGCCGCCGAGCTGGAAACGCTGCTCAGCCGTCGCGCCCGGGGCGAGCCGGTGGCTCATCTGGTGGGCCAGCGCGAATTCTGGTCGCTGCCGCTGTTCGTTTCTCCCGCCACGCTGATCCCGCGTCCGGATACCGAATGCCTGGTTGAACAGACGCTGGCGCGGTTATCCGACAAGCCGTGCCGCATTCTCGATCTCGGCACCGGCACCGGGGCCATCGCTCTGGCGCTGGCCAGCGAACGCCCCGATTGCCACGTCACCGCCGTTGACGTAATGCCCGACGCGGTGGCACTGGCGGCGCGTAACGCTGAACATCTCGCTATCCCTAACGTCAGGGTACTGCAAAGCCACTGGTTTAGCGCGCTCGCCGGGCAGCAGTTCGACATCATCGTCAGCAATCCGCCCTATATCGATGAAACCGACCCGCATCTTGCGCAGGGCGATGTGCGCTTTGAGCCGAAAACGGCGCTGGTCGCCGCCGATGGCGGTCTGGCCGATCTGGCGCATATCATCCGCGAAGGCCGCCGCTATCTGGCTGCCGGCGGCGTGATGCTGCTGGAACACGGCTGGAGGCAGGGGGAAGCCGTGCGCGCAATCTTTCGCGCGGCGGGTTATGGCAATATTGCCACCTGTCGCGACTACGGAGACAACGAGCGTCTGACGCTCGGGCAATATCAGGGAGGCGTATGAATCTGTTTAACGCGGTACTGTATCTGCATATCGCCTGCGTGGTGGTTTCGGTGAGCCTGTTCGTGCTGCGCTACTGGTGGAGCTGGAGCGGTAACCGTCTGCTCGACCAGCGCTGGGTTCGTATCGCGCCGCACTGTAGCGATACGCTGCTGTTTCTCAGCGGCGCCGGACTAATGGCAATAACGCACTATCTGCCGTTTACCGAAGAGGGTACATGGCTGACTGAGAAGCTGTTTGGCGTTATCATTTATATCGCATTGGGATTTATCGCGCTGGGCCGTCGTCGCCAGCGCAGTCAGCAGAGCCGGTTTGTCGCCTTTCTGCTGGCCCTGGTGGTGTTGTTTATCATTATTCAACTCGCCATCACAAGAACACCGTTACTGGGGTAAGGCATGAGGTCGTTAGCTGATTTCGAATTTAATAAAGCGCCGTTATGCGACGGCATGGTCCTCATTTCTGAATTAATCCGCGACGATTTTCCGACGCACTATGTGCAGGATGAGCTGGAGCGGCTGCTGGGCCTGGCGCGTGAGGAGATTGCCGCTTCGTGGGACCAGGAGCGCCAGATAGAACGTCTGCTGGAGCTTTTCTATCATGACTGGGGCTTTAGCGATTCGCGCGGCGTTTACCGCCTGTCCGACGTGCTCTGGCTTGATAAAGTCCTGAACAATCGTCAGGGTAGCGCGGTATCGCTAGGCGCAATCCTGCTGTGGATTGCTCAGCGTCTGGCGCTGCCGGTGGTGCCGGTGATTTTTCCGACCCAGATGCTGCTGCGCGCCGACCCTGAAGAGAGCGAAGAGATGTGGCTCATTAATCCATTTAACGGCGAAACGCTTAACGAGCATACGCTGGAAGTGTGGCTGAAGGGCAATATTAGTCCGGTCGCCGAGCTGTTTAACGAAGACCTCGATGAAGCCGACAACGCGGAAGTGATCCGCAAGCTGCTCGACACGCTCAAATCGGCGCTGATGGAAGAGCGGCAGATGGAGCTGGCGTTACGGACCAGCGAAGCGCTGCTGCAGTTCAATCCGGAAGACCCGTACGAAATTCGCGACCGGGGACTGATATACGCCCAGCTGGATTGCGATCACGTGGCGCTGCAGGACCTCAGTTACTTCGTTGAACAGTGCCCGGAGGATCCCATCAGCGAGATGATCCGCGCGCAGATCAACACCATTTCGCACAAACAAATTACATTGCATTAGTCTGAAACCATTCCGGTTACACCCTGATAAGGCGAACTTATGAAACAAAAAGTGGTTAGCATTGGTGATATCAACGTAGCAAACGACCTGCCATTCGTGCTGTTTGGTGGCATGAACGTGCTGGAATCCCGCGATCTGGCGATGCGTATCTGCGAACACTACGTGACCGTCACGCAGAAGCTGGGTATTCCTTATGTGTTTAAAGCCTCTTTTGATAAAGCTAACCGTTCTTCCATCCACTCCTATCGCGGGCCGGGGCTGGAAGAAGGGATGAAGATTTTCCAGGAGCTGAAACAAACGTTCGGCGTGAAAATCATCACCGACGTTCACGAAGCCAGCCAGGCTCAGCCGGTCGCTGACGTGGTGGACGTTATTCAGCTGCCTGCGTTCCTCGCCCGTCAGACCGATCTGGTTGAAGCGATGGCGAAAACCGGCGCGGTGATCAACGTGAAAAAACCGCAGTTCGTGAGCCCGGGCCAGATGGGCAATATCGTCGATAAGTTTATCGAAGGCGGCAACGACAAAGTGATCCTTTGCGATCGCGGCGCGAACTTCGGCTACGATAACCTGGTCGTCGACATGCTGGGCTTTGGCGTGATGAAGAAAGCCTCCAATAACTCACCGGTTATCTTCGACGTTACTCACGCTCTGCAGTGCCGCGACCCGTTTGGCGCCGCTTCCGGCGGACGCCGCGCGCAGGTTGCCGAACTGGCGCGTGCCGGGATGGCGGTGGGTATCGCCGGCCTGTTTATTGAAGCGCATCCGGATCCGGAGCACGCGAAATGCGACGGTCCGTCCGCGCTGCCGCTGGATAAACTGGAGCCGTTCCTCAAGCAGATGAAAGCCATCGACGATCTGGTTAAAGGCTTCGATGAGCTCGATACCAGCAAGTAACCGTCGCTGAAATGACAAAAGCCTGCCCGTTGCAAAACCGGCAGGCTTTTTTTATCTCCCCGACAGGCGGACGCCGCCGGGGAAGGTTCAGGCAAAAATGGTCATCAGGTAGGCGGCGAACAGCGCCAGGTGCGCCGCGCCGTTCAGCACGTTGGTACGCCCGGTAGAGAACGATATCTGGCACAGCAGCAGCGAGGCGACCATCACCACCATTTCCGGCGCGCCAAGGCCAAAGCGCAGTTCGTTGCCGGTGAGGAAGGCGATAAGCGTCACCACCGGTACCGTCAGGGAAATGGTGGCCAGCACGGAGCCGAAGAACAGGTTCATCGCCCGCTGGACCTGATTGTTCAGGACCGCTTTCAGCGCGCCAAGGCCTTCCGGAGAGAGGATCAGCAGCGCGACCAGGAAGCCGGTAAAGGCGACGGGGGCATTCATGCTGGTCAGCAGCGTCTCCAGCGGATTGGCGTTCATTTTAGTCACGGCGATAACCGCAACCAGGTGTACCAGCAGCCAGGCGGTGTGCCACTTGCTGCTATGGGCCGACGGTTTGCCGTGATGCGGATCATCGTCGTCGCCGTCATCCTCGTGTTCGTAAACAAACAGGCTCTGGTGCGTTTTCGTTTGAATCAGCAGGAACACGCCGTACATGGCGGCGGAGATCAGCGCAACCAGCAGCGCCTGGCCGGTAGTGAAATTAGCCCCGGGCAGCGCCATGGGAAAGACCAGGACGATGATCGCCAGCGGAAAGAGGGCGATGAGGTACTGTTTAAGGCCGAACAGATTCATATACTGGGTGGCGAATTTGCGCCCGCCCAACAATAAAGAAAAACCTACCAGCCCGCCGGTAACAATCATGATGATTGAATAAAGCGTATCTCGCATCAGGGTCGGCGCGGCGTCGCCGGTGGCCATTAATGCGGAAATCAGGCTGACTTCGAGAATAACTACTGAAAGGCTTAAAATTAACGAACCATAGGGTTCGCCAAGGCGGTGCGCCAGAACGTCGGCGTGGCGAACAACGCTGAACGCGCTGCTCAGAATCCCGACCAGCGCCAGGATATTAATGGCAACGACCACTGGCAGTGACTGGCTGCTTCCCCAGAAAAACAGCACCGCCAGCGCCAGAACCGGAAAGGCGAGGGTGGTCTCCTTGTGGCGGGTTTTCACCGCCTCATGTGCATCGGTCATGAATTATCTCCAGGTGTGCAGGTGTTATAATTATAGATACTGTAAGTTAATAAAATAACAGACATTGATCGAACTACTTTGTTTTTTTACTTAAATTTACCACTCTGACCATGGAAAAGTGGTAGATTGCCATAAACTGCGGTTACTATCGTTTTGTATTTATTATTCAGATAATTACTAAAACATCTTTCTCATTTATCCATCGCCTTGCCAGCCGGTAAATCGCCTGACAGACTGACTATTCACCTTAAATCTGGAGGTCGCCATGCCCTATAGCAACAAAAGTGAATTACCCGACAGCGTTCAGCACGTTCTGCCTGCGCATGCCCAGGAGATTTACAAAGAGGCCTTTAACAGCGCCTGGGACCAGTATAAGCATAAAGAAGACCGACGCGATGACGCCAGCCGTGAAGAGACGGCGCACAAAGTCGCCTGGGCGGCGGTGAAAAATGAGTACCAAAAAGGCGATGATGATAAGTGGCATAAGAAGAAGTAATCGCTTTTGCTACCTCATGTGCTGCCTGAGCCCTTGCCCGCGGCTCGTTCATTGCTTATTGTCAAATAAAGCTGGATAATAATTCGGCAATACTTCACGGATGGCACCAGATAATCGCCGGGAAGCGGGCAGTGGCGGAGGTAGTAGAAAGTGTTAACGCGTGATTTCTTACTGAATGCGGATTGTAAAACGGCGTTTGGCGCTATTGAGGAATCGCTTCTTTGGTCGGCAGAGCAGCGGGCAGCCTCTTTGGCGGCGACCCTGGCCTGTCGTCCGGACGATGGCTCGGTGTGGATCTTTGGCTACGGTTCGCTGATGTGGAATCCGGCGCTGGAGTATCGCGAATCCTGTACCGGTACGCTACCGGGCTGGCACCGCGCGTTTTGCCTGCGGCTCACCGCCGGGCGCGGTAGCGCCACTCAGCCGGGTCGAATGCTGGCGTTGAAAGAGGGCGGGCGCACCACCGGCGTTGCCTACCGCCTGCCTGATGACACTCTCGAAGAAGAGCTGACCCTGCTGTGGAAGCGGGAGATGATCACCGGCTGCTACCTGCCGACCTGGTGCAAGCTGGATCTGGACGATGGCCGCACCGTCAATGCATTAGTTTTTATTATGGACCCGCGTCATCCGCTGTTTGAGGCGGACACCAGCGCGCAGGTGATTGCGCCGCTGATAGCGCGCGCCAGCGGCCCGCTTGGCACCAACGCTCAGTATCTGTTCTCGCTCGATCAGGAGCTGCGGAAACTCGGGATGTACGATGCCTGCCTCGACGATTTAGTCGGCAAGGTGCGTCATCTGCTGGGGGAAAGCAGCCAGCCCGGGCTGGCTTAAGAGTATATCGCCCGGGTTTCCCCGGGCGTTTGCTATCAGGCGGGAACGTAGCTGATGGAGTGCTCCAGCGACTGGCTGTGGCTGTCGATGAGAACGTTCCAGGTGCCGCTGTAAGGCACGGTCAGATACGCGCTATCTCTGTCCTGCACACTCAGAATATCCGCATGACTATCGCCAGGCACTTTGGCGCTCATCAGGTGAATGTGGCAGCGTTCGGAACAACGCACCACCAACGTATCACCGCCAAACAACGTTAAACTTGCTTTTACCATTGCCATTTAATCTCGACCCCGTTTCTGTCTACAGCATCCTGCCAGCCCATTAACCCGCGTGATATTGTTCACACTTTGCTCTGTGCATAACACCAAAGGGGAGGGGGGCAGATGCTGATTTTGATCAAAAAAAGGAATAAAGATTAAACAAAAATGACGTTGTGCCTGAAAGCATTCAGCTGACATTGTTTTCGGTTAACAAACGCCGCCAGCTTAATATTTAATCCCGTTGAATGGCGGGTTTTTAGAAGGTCAGGACTTTATCCGCCGCCAGCGTCCACTGCGCCAGCTCGACGAGGGTGCCAATCTCCACGCCATCAATCAGCGGCAGCGCGCCGATTCCCCGGCCGTCAGCGCAGGTTTTACACAGCTTCACCGGCACGTTTTGCGCGGTGAGGATCTCCAGCATCTGCTGAATGTTGTAGCCTTCCGCTGGCTTCTGTCCGCGCAGGCCGGCGGTCACCGCATCAGACATTAAAAATAATTTCAGTTCGAGGTCAGACTGCTGCTCGCGCAGGGCGATAGCCAGACGCAGGCTATTGAACAGGGATTCGCTGCCGTAGGCGGCACCGTTAGCGATAATCACAATACGTTGCATAAGGACTCCTTCTATAAGGCACGGTTATTGCTTGGCTGAAGTATAAAGCGTTAACCCGGGGGAAGGGTATGAATAATGTGGCGGGTAATACGCCTGAGGTGGTCGACTGGTTTGCGCGCGCGCGTCGCTTACAGAAGCGGCAGCTGCACCAGCTGGCGCAGCAGGGGGCGCTGGCAGGCCAGATAAGCGCGCTGGTGCATATGCTGCAGTGCGAGCGCGGCGCGTCAAATATCTGGCTATGCTCGGGCGGCAGACTATACGCGGCGGAGTGCCGGGCGGGCGCGGCGCTGGTTGATGAGCAGCTCACGCGGTTTTATGCGGCGCTGGAACCTGCCCGCGATGCCGCCAGCAGCGCGCTCTGCTGGCGCATTGCCTGCGCGGTGTGGTATCTGACGCAGCTTGTCGCGTTGCGTAAACGCGTGCGCGGCCTGGAGATTGCCGCCGAAGAGGCCACCGGGCAGTTTAGCCGCATTATCCGCCACCTGTTGAATATCGTTCCGCAGCTCAACGACAGTATCGACGATCCGCAAATCGCCGGGCGGATGGTCGCGCTTTACAGCTTTATGCAGGGGAAAGAGCTGGTCGGACAGGAGCGCGCGCTGGGCGCGCTGGGCTTTGCTCGCGGACAGTTCAGCGATGAGCTGCGCCAGCAGCTGGTGGACCGCATTGACGGCCAGCAGCCCTGTTTTGACACTTTTCAGGCTTTAGCCAGTTCGCCGCAAACCGTTCTGTTTGTTGAGCAGTGCCAGGCCGGCCTGGAAATTGAACAGCTGCGGCGGGTCGCCTGCACCCGCCAGCCGCCGCCGGACGAGGGAGAAACGGCGCTGCGCTGGTTTTGCGTTCAGACCCAGCGTCTTGAGCAGCTGCGCGGCGTGGAAGAGCGGCTGATCGCAGACCTGCTTAACGCGGCCGATGCGCTGCTGGAGGGAGACGATCGGGAGGTCCAGGTGCCGCCCGCCGACTGGCAGGAGGACGGTATAGCCCTGCGGCTGGATAAGCAGCTGTTGCCGCTGGTGCGCCAGCAGGCCCATGAGCTACAGCAGCTCTCCGCCCAGCTCGCGTCGTTAAAAGATGCGCTTGAAGAGCGCAAGCTGATTGAAAAAGCCAAAAGCGTGCTGATGACCCACCAGGGAATGCAGGAGGAGCAGGCCTGGCAGGCGCTGCGTAAAATGGCGATGGACAAAAATCAGCGCATGGTTGAGATAGCCCGCGCGCTGCTGACGGTGAAGTCGCTATGGCAAGTACCACCTAAGGAGTAGATGCACAATCAGTGGGCATATGTTGCCAGCCGACGGTGCAGTTTTTGCCTCAAACGCCCCCGGCAAGTGAGCCAACGCGCGTGAACCGGGCCTCCGCAAATCTGGCATTGGCTTTGCATTAAATAAAACGAGTGAATAAAGGTTTAGGGCAGCGGGCCAACGGCGGCACGTATGTCTAAGGATAAAGGCGTCCAGCGGTGCGTAAGCACCGCCGGGCGCTTTTTTTTTGCGCGTTTCTGGAGCGGGTATGGGCGATACGTTTTCAATTTCACGGCGGCGTTTATTACAGGCGGGGGCGGCGCTGGGCGGCGCGATGCTGCTCCCCGGCATAATGCAGGCGGCGTGGGCGGCAGGGTCGGATAAGCCGGAACAGACTACCGTGCGGGTGGGGTTTATTCCGCTGACCGACTGTGCCCCCTTAGCTATCGCTTCCCTGAAGGGATTCGATAAAAAGTACGGCATCACCCTCGTCCCGAGCAAGGAGGCCAGCTGGGCGGCGGTGCGCGACAAGCTGGTTGCCGGGGAGCTGGACGCCGCGCACATTCTGTACGGCATGCTCTACGGCCTTGAGCTGGGGATCGCCAGTAAACCGCAGGCGATGGCCAATCTGATGACCCTTAACCGCAACGGTCAGGCGATAACGCTCTCCAGCGAGCTGCAGGAGAAGGGCGTCACCGACCTGGGCGGGCTGAAAAAACTGATCGGCCAGCAGGCGCCGGGCAGCTACACCTTCGCCCACACCTTCCCAACCGGCACCCACGCGATGTGGCTCTACTACTGGCTGGCGAGCGGTGGAATTCATCCCTTTGACGATATTCGCACCGTCGTGGTGCCGCCGCCGCAGATGGTAATGAACATGCGCATCGGCAATATGAGCGGCTTTTGCGTTGGCGAACCGTGGAACGCGCGCGCGATTAACGATCGTATCGGCTTCACCGCCGCCACTTCGCAGGATATCTGGCCGGAGCATCCGGAAAAAATTCTCGGCACCCGCAGCGAATGGGTTGAGCGTCATCCCAACACCGCGCGCGCGCTGGTGGCGGCGCTGATAGAGGCCCAGCGCTGGATTGACGCATCCGCCGAGAACACTCGCGAAACGGCGCGCCTTCTCGCCAGACGCGCGTGGCTGAACACCAAAGAGCAGTACCTCAGCGGGCGCATGCTCGGCGAATACGACAACGGTATCGGCCACCGCTGGCAGGACGCGCACCCGATGCGCTTCTACGAACGGGGTGAAGTGAGTTTTCCGTGGCTCTCGGACGGCATGTGGTTTTTGACCCAGTTCCGCCGTTGGGGATTGCTGAAGTCGGCGCCGGATTATCTGGCGGTGGCCCAGCGCATTAACCGGATTGACGTCTGGAAAGAGGCCGCGCAGGCGGTCGGCGGCATCAGCGCGCCGACGCAGGCGATGCGCAGCAGCACGCTGATCGATGGCAAGGTCTGGAATGGGGCCGATCCGGAAGGCTACGCCCGCAGTTTCGCGATTCAACGTAAGGGGGCATGAGATGAAACACGCATATAAACCGCAACCGCAGGCCGGCGCCGACAGCGCGCCCGGCGAAGTCATTACCCTGCCGCCGCTGCAGGTGCGCAAAACCACGCCTCCGCTCAGCCGCTGGCTGCGGGATGTTACCCAACGTCTTTTGCCGCCGCTGCTCGGGCTGGGATTGCTGCTGCTGGGCTGGCAGCTGGCGGCGATGAACAGCAAAGGCTTTCCGACGCCGCTCAGCACGCTGGATTCCGCGCTAACCCTTTTCGCCGACCCGTTTTATCAGGACGGGCCGAACGATATGGGCATCGGCTGGAACGTGCTGGCGTCGCTGCAGCGGGTGGCGGTGGGATTTGGCCTTGCCGCGCTGGCGGGAATTCCGCTCGGCTTCCTGATTGGCCGCTCGCTCTTTTTCGCCCGCATGTTTAACCCGCTGATCGCGCTGCTGCGCCCGGTCAGCCCGCTGGCCTGGCTGCCCATCGGCCTGCTGCTGTTCCAGAAAGCGGAACCCGCCTCCAGCTGGACCATTTTTATCTGCTCGATCTGGCCGATGGTCATTAACACCGCCGAGGGCGTGCGGCGCATTCCGGAAGATTACCTCAACGTCGCCCGGGTGCTGCAGCTGTCGGAGTGGACGGTGATGCGCAAGATCCTCTTTCCGGCGGTATTGCCCGCGGTGCTGACCGGGGTTCGTCTCTCCATCGGTATCGCCTGGCTGGTGATTGTCGCCGCCGAAATGCTCACCGGCGGCTTAGGGATCGGCTTCTGGATCTGGAACGAGTGGAACAACCTCAACGTCGAAAACATCATCATCGCCATCGTCATTATCGGCGTGGTCGGGCTGCTGCTGGAACAGGGGTTGATGCTGCTCGCCCGTCGTTTTAGCTGGCAGGAAAAATAGGGAGTCGTAGATGAAACCATTAATTCAGGTCCAGGGCGTCAGCCAGCGTTTTAACACCGCCAGCGGCGAATTCCTGGCATTGCAGAACGTCTCCTTCGACATCTACGAAGGGGAAACCATCAGCCTGATCGGCCACTCCGGCTGCGGTAAATCAACCCTGCTGAATCTGATAGCCGGGATAGCCCTGCCGACGGAAGGCGGCCTGCTGTGCGACAACCGTGAAATCGCCGGGCCTGGGCCGGAACGCGCGGTGGTGTTTCAGAACCACTCTCTGCTGCCGTGGCTAACCTGCTTTGACAACGTGGCGCTGGCGGTGGATCAGGTCTTTCGCCGCAGCATGAGCAAAGGCGAGCGTAAAGAGTGGATTGAGCACAACCTCGAGCGGGTACAGATGGGACACGCCCTGCACAAGCGCCCGGGAGAAATCTCCGGCGGCATGAAGCAGCGCGTTGGCATTGCCCGGGCGCTGGCGATGAAACCGAAAGTGCTGCTGCTTGATGAGCCCTTTGGCGCCCTTGATGCCCTGACGCGGGCGCATTTACAGGACGCGGTTATGCAGATCCAGCAGTCGCTGAATACCACCATCGTCATGATTACCCATGACGTTGATGAAGCGGTGCTGCTTTCCGACCGGGTGCTGATGATGACCAACGGTCCGGCGGCGACGGTCGGGGAGATCCTCGACGTCAATCTGCCGCGACCGCGCCATCGCGTGCAGCTGGCGGACGATAGCCGCTATCACCATCTGCGCCAGCAGATCCTGCACTTCCTCTATGAAAAACAGCCGAAAGCGGCATAGGGGGCGGCGATGAGGCGGCAACTGGTGATTATTGGCAACGGTATGGCGGCCACGCGCCTGGCGCAGGCGCTGGTGGAGCGCGATGCGCAGCGGTTTAGCATCACCCTCATCGGCGATGAGCCGCGCCAGGCCTATAACCGCATTCAGCTGTCGCCGGTGCTTGGCGCCGAGAAAGCGGCAAGCGAGACGCGGCTGCTGCCCGCGTCGTGGTATCCGCGGCATAACGTGACGGTACGCGCCGGTGAAACGGTTACGGCGGTGGATATTGCGGCCCGTACGCTGCAAACCACCGCAGGCGAACTGGGCTGGGATGAGCTGGTGTTCGCCACCGGTTCGCTGCCGTTTCTGCCGCCGCTGCCGGGCATCACCCAGCCGCACGTTTTTGCTTTCCGCACCCTGGCGGACGTTGAGGGCATCCTGGCCATCGACGGCCCGGTGGTGGTCATCGGCGGCGGCGTACTCGGCGTAGAGGCCGCCGCGGCGCTGCGGCGTCATTGTGACAGTGTCACTTTACTCCATCGCGGAAGCGGGCTGATGGAGCAGCAAATCGATGCTTTTGCCGGCGAGCAGCTGCAAATGCTGCTTGCCGAGCGCGGGATTCGCTGCGTGATGGAGAGCCGTATCGCCGCTATTGATGAATATCAGGTGCGGCTGGAGGACGGCCGCGCGTTTGCCGCCTCGCGGGTGGTGCTGGCGACCGGCGTGCAGCCGAACAAACGGCTGGCCGAGCGCAGCGGGCTGGCCTGCGCCCGCGGAATCCTCGTTGACCGCCAGCTGGCAACCGCGCAGCCGGGCGTCAGCGCCATCGGCGAGTGCTGTGAAATCGACGGTCAGACCTGGGGGCTGGTGGCGCCGTGTCTGCGCCAGGCGGAGGTGCTGGCGGACCGCCTGTGCGCGACCCCTGGCGAGGATTTCAGCTGGCAGGACAGCGGCACCCGCCTGAAGGTCACCGGCATTGAGCTCTTCAGCGCCGGCGAGCTGCGGGCCGCCGAACAGGATGACGTATATACCAGCTGGGATCCGCTGGACCGCCACTACCGTCGCCTGCTGCTGCGCGACGGCAAGCTGCGCGGCGTACTGCTGCTGGGCGATTGCAGCAGCGCCGCGCCCCTCACCGCTCTGCTGGGGGCGCATGCGCCGGCGCCGGCAGAGTGGCTCTTCGATCCCTCTTCAACGATGCAGCCGCGCGCTGCGGGACAAACTACGATGACAAAACCTGTATTAGTGCTGGTCGGACACGGTATGGTCGGCCACCATTTTCTTGAGCAATGCGTCGACCGTCACCTTCATCAACAGTACCGGATTGTGGTGTTCTGCGAGGAGCGCTATGCCGCTTACGACCGGGTTCATCTGACTGAATATTTCGCCGGACGCAGCGCGGAATCGCTGTCGCTGGTTGAGGGCGATTTTTTCGCTCAGCACGGTATTGAGCTGCGCCTCAGCGAATCGGTCGCCAGCATCGACCGCGAAGCGAGGGTGGTGCGCGATGCCTTCGGCCACGAAACCCACTGGGATAAGCTGGTGCTGGCGACGGGGTCTTACCCGTTTGTTCCGCCGGTGCCGGGTCATAATCTTGAGGGCTGCTTTGTTTATCGTACGCTAGACGACCTCGACCAGATTGCCGCCCGCGCCGCAACCGCCCGACGGGGTGTGGTTATCGGCGGCGGCCTGCTCGGGCTGGAAGCGGCCAACGCGCTGAAGCAGCTGGGGCTGGAAACTCACGTTGTCGAGTTTGCGCCGAACCTGATGGCGGTGCAGCTGGACAACGGCGGCGCGGCGATGCTGCGGGAAAAAATCAGCCAACTGGGCGTCGGGGTGCATACCAGCAAGGCGACGACGGAAATTGTGCGCAATGAGCAGGGGCTGCAGCTGAACTTCGCCGACGGCAGCTCGCTGGCGACCGATATGCTGGTGTTCTCCGCCGGTATTCGCCCCCAGGACGCGCTGGCGCGCAGCGGCGGACTGAACGTAGGCGAACGTGGCGGCATATGCATCGACAACCAGTGCCGTACCTCCGACCCGGACGTACTGGCGATCGGCGAATGCGCCCTGTGGGAAAACAAAATTTATGGTCTGGTGGCGCCCGGCTATCAGATGGCGCGCGCCGCGGCGGCCACCCTTGCGGGCGAGGCGGGCTGCTTTAGCGGCGCGGATATGAGCACTAAGCTAAAGCTGCTGGGCGTCGATGTCGCCTCGTTCGGCGACGCCCAGGGGCGCACGCCGGGCTGTCAGAGCTATCAGTGGACTGATGGGCCGCAGCAGATCTACAAAAAAATCGTGGTCAGCGCGGAGGGCAAAAAACTGCTCGGCGGGGTGCTGGTCGGGGATGCCAGCGACTATGCCACGCTGCTACAGATGATGCTTAACGGGATGGCTTTACCCAAACACCCGGAAAGCCTGATCCTTCCGGCGCGTGAGGGCAGCGCGCCAAAAGCGCTCGGGGTAGCGGCGCTGCCGGACAGCGCGCAGATTTGCTCCTGTCACAACGTCAGCAAAGGCGATATCTGCCAGGCGGTGAGCGGCGGCGCGGGCGATATGGCGGCGATAAAAAGCTGCACTAAAGCGGCGACCGGCTGCGGCGGCTGTAGCGCGCTGGTGAAACAGGTGATGGAGTACCAGCTTGCCGGGCAGGGCGTCGAAGTTAAAAAGGATATCTGCGAGCACTTTCCGTGGTCGCGGCAGGAGATCTATCACCTGGTACGCGTCAACCATATCCGCACCTTCGAACAGCTGATTGCCCGCTATGGACACGGCCACGGCTGTGAAGTCTGTAAACCTCTGGTGGCCTCGGTGCTGGCCTCCTGCTGGAATGAATATCTGCTGAAGCCGGCGCATCTGCCGCTTCAGGACACCAACGATCGCTACTTCGCCAATATTCAGAAAGACGGCACCTATTCGGTGGTGCCGCGCATGGCGGCGGGAGAGGTGACGCCGGACGGGCTGATTGCGATCGGCCAGATCGCCAAACGCTATCAGCTATACAGTAAAGTGACCGGCGGCCAGCGTATCGACCTGTTCGGCGCGCGCCTGGAGCAGCTCCCGGCAATCTGGCGCGAGCTGGCCGAGGCGGGATTTGAAACCGGCCACGCCTACGGCAAATCCCTGCGGACGGTGAAATCCTGCGTCGGTTCGACCTGGTGCCGCTACGGCGTCCAGGATTCCACCGGCCTGGCGGTCACCCTCGAACATCGCTACAAGGGGCTGCGCGCGCCGCACAAAATTAAAATGGCCGTCTCCGGCTGTACCCGCGAATGCGCGGAAGCCCAAGGGAAAGATATTGGGGTTATCGCCACGGAGAAGGGCTGGAACCTGTACGTTTGCGGCAACGGCGGCATGAAGCCGCGCCATGCCGACCTGTTCGCCAGCGATCTTGATGAGGCCACCCTTATTCGCAGTATTGATCGGCTGCTGATGTTCTACATTCGTACCGCGGATCGCCTGCAGCGCACCAGTACCTGGATGGACAACCTTGAAGGCGGGGTCGACTATCTGCGCGACGTGATCCTCGAAGACAGCCTCGGCATCGGCGAAGAGCTGGAGCAGGAGATGGCGCGGGTGGTCGAGAGCTACCAGTGCGAATGGCAAACCACCCTTAACGATCCGCAGCGGCTGGCGCTGTTCCGCTCCTACGTGAACAGCGATGAGCCGGACGAAAGCGTACAGCGGCAAACCCTGCGCGGCCAGCCGCAGCTGGCCCCGTTCGCGGCGCAGGCCGAACCGGCGCTGCCGTCCCGCCCGTGGCAGGCCATTTGCGATCTCGACGCCATTCCACAGCAGGCGGGGATTGGCGCGCGGCTCGGCGAGCGGCAGATTGCGCTGTTCCGCTTCGGCGACCAGGTGTATGCCCTCGATAACCTTGAACCGGGCAGCGAGGCCAACGTTTTGTCGCGCGGCCTGCTTGGCGATGCGGGCGGCGAACCGATCGTGATTTCGCCTCTGTATAAGCAGCGCATCCGCCTGCGCGATGGCCGCCAGTGCGACGGCGGCGAACTGGCGGTACGCGCCTGGCCGGTCAAAGTGGAGAACGGTAAAGTGTGGGTTGGCAACCAGCAGCTGCTGGCGCGCGCGGAGGCCTCCTGATGACGGAAACCAGGACCACGTGTCCCTATTGCGGAGTCGGCTGCGGCGTTATCGCCAGCCTGAATGCCGATGGCCAGGTTACCGTACGCGGGGATGAGCAGCACCCGGCAAACGTTGGACGCCTGTGCGTGAAGGGGGCGGCGCTGGGCGAAACCGTCGGCCTGGCGGGAAGATTGCTCTTCCCGGAAGTCGACGGCGAGCGCGCAACCTGGACCCAGGCGCTGGCGGCGGCGGGTTCGCGCCTGCGGGAGGTCATCGACCGTCACGGGCCGCAGGCGGTGGCGTTTTATGCCTCCGGCCAGCTGCTGACCGAAGACTACTACGCGGCGAATAAGCTGATGAAGGGGTTTATCGGCGCGGCAAATATCGATACCAATTCGCGGCTGTGCATGTCTTCAGCGGTTACCGGCTACAAACGGGCGCTGGGCGCTGATGTGGTGCCGTGCAGCTATGAGGACGTGGAAAACAGCGATCTGGTGGTGCTGGTCGGGTCGAACGCCGCCTGGGCGCATCCGGTACTCTATCAGCGGCTGGCGCAGGCGAAGCGCGACAATCCGCAGATGCGGGTGGTGGTCATTGATCCGCGTCGGACCGCCACCTGCGATATCGCGGACCGGCATCTGGCGCTGGCTCCCGGCAGCGACGGCGGGCTGTTTGTCGGCCTGCTGAACGCCATTGCCGCCAGCGGCGCCATCAGCGGTGATTTCAGCGATGCGCCGCAGGCGCTGGCTATCGCCCGGAACTGGAACATCAACAAAGTAGCGCAGTTCTGCGGCCTGCCGCGACAGCAGGTCGCCGAGTTCTACAGCGAGTTTATCGCCGCTCCGCGCGCCATCACGCTCTATACCATGGGGATTAACCAATCCGCCAGCGGCAGCGATAAATGCAACGCTATCATCAACGTTCACCTGGCGAGCGGGAAATTTGGCCGCCCGGGCTGCGGGCCTTTTTCGCTGACCGGACAACCTAACGCCATGGGCGGGCGCGAGGTGGGCGGGCTGGCGACCATGCTGGCGGCGCATATGAATTTTGAAACCGATGATTTACGGCGTCTGGCGCGCTTCTGGGGGACCGAACGTCTGGCGCAAACGCCGGGGCTGACGGCGGTGGATCTGTTCGCCGCCATTGGCCGCGGCGAGGTGAAAGCGGTGTGGATTATGGGCACCAATCCGGTGGTGTCGCTGCCGGACAGCCATGCGGTAAGCGAAGCGCTGGCGGCCTGTCCGCTGGTCATCGTTTCCGACGTCGCCGCCGCTACCGATACCGGACGCTTTGCCCATATCCGCTTTCCCGCGCTGGCGTGGGGAGAGAAGAGCGGCACGGTAACCAACTCCGAACGGCGGATCTCACGCCAGCGCGCTTTCATGCCGCCGCCGGGGGAGGCCAGAGCCGACTGGTGGATCGTCGCCCGCGTGGCCCAGGCGCTGGGCTTCGGCTCCGCCTTTGCCTGGCAGCATCCGCACGAGGTGTTCAGCGAACACGCCGCGCTTTCAGGATATGAAAACGATGGCCAGCGGGCGTTTGACATCGGCGGACTGGCGGATCTCAGCCGCGAAGCGTGGGATGCGCTGGAACCGGTGCGCTGGCCGGTGAGCCGCAGCCATGCAAGCTGGGGTTTGCTCAAGGGGTGGCACCGCAGCGGCAAACTGCGCATGGTCCCGGTGACCCCACAGCCCACTCGGGCGGTCACCGATGCGTTCTATCCGCTGATCCTCAACAGCGGGCGGATCCGCGATCAGTGGCACACCATGACCCGCACCGGCGCGGTGCCGCGTCTGATGCAGCATATTAGCGAACCGGTGGTGGAAGTCGCGCCAGCGGACGCGACGCGCTATCAGCTGCTGGAAGGTGAACTGGCGCGGGTCCGCTCACCGAATGGGGTGATGGTAGCAAAAGTGACAATCAGCGCTGGCCAGCGTCCCGGGTCGCTGTTTGTGCCGATGCACTGGAATGATCAGTATGCTCGCCAGGGACGGGTGAATAACCTGCTGAGGGCGGTCACCGACCCGCACTCCGGGCAGCCGGAGAGTAAACAGGCGGCGGTAGCGATAGCCGCCTGGCTGCCGGCGTGGAAAGGCGAGCTTTTTGCTCGCCAGCCGGTTCCGCTCCCCGCCTCGCTGCACTGGCGGCGGCGGGCGGCGCAGGGCGTTATCCATCTTTCGCTGGCGGGGGATATCCGCTCCCGCGACTGGCTTGTGGGCTGGTGTCAGCGACAGGGATGGCAGATGCAGGTAGCCGAAGGCGGCAACGTCTGGAACCTTCTGGCGTGGCAGGGGGGAGAGCTGATGCTCGGCTGGTGGAGCGACGCCAGCGAGCCGGCTATTGATGCCGAGTGGATTCACGCCGCGTTTCGCACCCCGCCGCAGAACGCCGCCCGGCGCCACGCACTATTGAGCGGCAGAAAAGGCGGCGATGAGATGCCGCGCGGGCGCATTATCTGCAGCTGCTTTAGCGTGGGCGAACGGGCGATAGGCGAAGCGATTGCCAGCGGCTGCCGTACGCCTGCCGCGCTGGGGGCGAAGCTCAAATGCGGCACCAGCTGCGGTTCCTGTCTCCCGGAGCTTAAGGCGCTGCTGGCGGCGAAGCGGGTTCAGGCCTGAGATTCAGCATATTCCTGGAATCGCGCGAGAGGCTGCGAGGGCGGGCAAAAAACGATAAACTTAGGTTTTGCCGCCACCACTTCGTGAGTAGACGTAACCGATTTGAGCTCCTTGTCGTTCCGCATAACCCCGTATTTACCGCTTCTTCTGCTGCTGGCAGGCGCGCCCGCCCGCGCGCTGCAGGATAATCAGGCGTTCTCCGGCGCGCCTGAGAGCTTACCCGACCTCGGCCTGGCGCCGCAGGTCGACGACGACGCAAAGCACTTTGCCGAGATGGCGAAGAAATTTGGTGAAGCCAGTATGAGCGATAACGGGCTGACAACCAGCGAACAGGCGCGAGTATTTGCCATCGGTAAACTGGGGAACGAGGTCAGCCACCAGCTGGAGAACTGGCTTTCGCCGTGGGGCAACGCCAACGTCGATCTGCTGGTCGATAAAGAGGGCAATTTTACCGGCAGCAAAGGGAGCTGGTTTGTCCCTCTGCAGGATAACGGCGACTACCTTACCTGGAATCAGTACTCGGTCACCCAGCGGGATACGGGTCTGGTCGGCAATATTGGTCTCGGCCAGCGCTGGCGGATGGGCTCCTGGCTGCTGGGCTACAACTCTTTCTACGATAAAGCCCTGGACGATCGGATGGCGCGCGGCAGCGTCGGGGCCGAAGCCTGGGGTGAGTCGCTGCGCCTGTCGGCGAACTACTACCAGCCGCTCGGCGGCTGGCAGCAGGGGAGTAGCCTGACCCAGCAGCAGCGTATGGCGAGCGGCTACGATGTCACCGCCCAGGCGCGGCTGCCGTTTTATCAGCACATTAATACCAGCGTCAGCGTGGAGCAGTATTTTGGCGATAGCGTCGATCTGTTCCATTCGGGTACCGGCTACCATAACCCGGTCGCGGTGTCGGTGGGGCTGAATTACACTCCCGTTCCGCTGGTGACGGTCACGGCTAAGCATAAGCAGGGCGAGAGCGGCGTCAGCCAAAATGATGTCGGGCTGAAGCTGAACTATCGTTTCGGCGTCCCGCTGAAGCAGCAGCTGGCGGCCGATGAAGTCGCCGTTAGCCGATCGCTTCGCGGCAGCCGCTACGACAGCCCGGAACGGGATAACCTGCCGGTCGTTGAATATCGCCAGCGTAAAACGCTGTCGGTTTATCTGGCGACGCCGCCCTGGGATCTTCAGCCGGGGGAGACGGTGCAGCTGAAACTGCAGATTCGCAGCCTGCACGGCATTAAGTCGCTGAGCTGGCAGGGGGACACCCAGGCGCTAAGCCTGACATCGCCAATTGAGGCGAACAGTACGGACGGCTGGACCGTGATTATGCCGCGCTGGAGCAGCGAAGCCGGGGCGAGCAACCGCTGGCATCTTTCGCTGGTGGTGGAGGATAAAACGGGTCAGCGCGTCTCATCCAATGAGATCGCACTGGCGCTGACTGAGCCGTTGGTACGGGTACCGGCCGAGGGCGTGTCGTGGCAGCATCTGCCCTAGAATACGCGCTCCTGATGGACCCAAACCGCCGCTTCCACGCGCGATTTCAGCTTCATTTTCTTGAGCATATGCTTGACGTGGACTTTGACCGTGCTTTCGGTGATGTCCAGACGGCGGGCGATCATTTTGTTCGGCAGGCCCTGGGCAATCAGCTTGAGAATATCGCGCTCGCGCGGGGTCAGCTGGCTGATGTCGCGGTCCGAGGTGGCGCGATTAGCGCGCAGGCTGGCAGCCAGCACCGGGGTTAACGCTTCGCTGAGCACCATTTCGCCTGCCGCGGCCTGCTGCAGCGCCTTCAGCAGATCTTCCGGTTCCATATCCTTCAGCAGATAGCCGTCGGCGCCGCGTTTCAGAGCGGTCACCACATCTTCTTCATGATTGGAAACGCTAAATACCACCACGCGGCCGGAAAGCGACTTTTCGCGCAGCTTGTCGAGGGTTTCCAGACCGTTCATGCCCGGCATATTGAGATCCAGCAGAATCAAATCGGGATCTAATGATTCCGCCATCGCAATCCCTTGCTCGCCGTTGCTGGCTTCGCCGATAACCTGGATGTCCGGGGCCATGCTGATCAGCTGTTTGACGCCGGTGCGCAGCATCGGGTGATCGTCGATGAGAAGGATGGTTGCCCGTTCCTGTTGACTCATGAAGTTCTCCTTATTGGATTGAAAACGATTTTTCAGGGATAAAAGTGACCACCACTTCGGTACCGCCGGTTTCCCGACGCCGAACCTGACAGTCCCCGCGCAGGCTCTGCGCGCGATCGCGCATGATAATCAGGCCGTAGTGGTTGCTGCGCTCCGCGTGATCCGGCACGCCGCGACCGTTATCGGCCACCGTCAGCCGGACCTGATTGTCCCGCAACGCCACGGTAACGCTGACCTCGGTGGCATTGGCGTGCTTCAGCGCGTTGCTGAGCGCTTCCCGGGCGATTTGCAGCAGATGAATGGCCTGATGCGATGGAACAAAACGCGGCGGCAGCTGATAATCCAGGCGTACCGTGAAACCGAAGTGGGCGCTGTATTCCCGGCAGCTGGCCTCCAGCGCCGGGCGCAGCCCCGGTTCGGTGAGCTGTAGCCGGAAGGTTGTCAGCAGTTCGCGCAGCTGGGCCCAGGAGGTATTGAGTTCATTACGGATTTGCCCCAGCAGCTGGCGGCTCGCTTCCGGCAGATCGTCGCCCTGCATCTGCAGGCAGCTAACCTGCATTTTCATACAGGAGAGCGACTGGGCGATGGAGTCGTGGAGCTCGCGGGCGATAGTGGCGCGCTCCTCCATCACGATAAGCTGCTGCTGGCGCTCCTGATGGCGATCGAGGGCGAGGGTGCCGGTGAGTTGTTCAACCAGCGTATCCACCAGCTGCTGCTGATCGTGGCTCAGATGCCGCCCGGCGGGCAGGGTGGCCAGCAAAATACCGTACTGATTATGGGCATCCGACAGCCGCCATTTTAAGGTGGTGCCGGTATCCGGCAGCGGCGGCAGATCGCGCGGACACAGATAGCAGCCTCTGTCGTCGCACTGAATATCGGAGTGGCAGGAAAACTCCTGATGGTTGTCTTCATCTTCCATATCGTAAACGCGAACTTCAATATCGCGCAGCAGGGTTAGCCCCTGTAACCCGTTAAGAACGGGCGAAATGCGCTCGCAGAGCGGCGCGTTCGAGTGCAGTCGGCGGTTGGCCTGCCACAGGAAGGCGAGGATCTCGTTTTTCTGCTCCAGACCGGCGGTTTTTTCCTGCACCCGGCGTTCAAGCACCGAATAGCTCTCCGCCAGCTCTTCAGACATATTGTTCAGCGCCATACCGAGCGTCGCCATCTCGTTGCGTCCGCTAATCTGCGCGCGCTGGGTAAAATCGCGTCGGCTCACCGCTCGGGCCATGCCGAGCAGCTGTTTCCACGGGCGTAGCAGGCGGGCGCGCAGCCAGACGATGGTAAACACCAGCAGCAGCGCCATCCCCACGGCCATGATGCGCTGGATCCAGACCACGTGTTTAATCCGCTCCTCGGTGGTGTGATCGAAAGCGGTCACCAGTTGGTCGATGCGATCGACAAAGCCAGCGACATCCGTCGCGACCGAGGCCTGATTTTGCGCCCTGCGCATCCCCGGCGCCAGCTCCAACTGCCAGTAGTGCTGTAACGCCTGAAGCTGGCGCTGCTGATCGTCATGGCGGGCGGCGTACTGCAGTTCCGGGCTAAAAACGGTGGCCGTCATTTCATCGAGCAGCTTTTGATCGCTCTCGCCCAGCGGTACTGCCGCCAGCAGGCGGTAGCTCTGCATGCGCAGCGAGCCGGCTTTGTTAATCGCATGCGCGCTGCCCTGAACGCCGTGCACCAGGCGAGAAGAGATCGCCATTCCGGCGACGCCGATGACCGTGGCTAACAGAACGATTAACGCGAGTTGATTAACCAGCGTTAGCGGCGTAAAAAGACGTTTCAACATGGGGTATGAGGCTCCTGACCGGCAAATCATCCGGGAGTGGCGCTTATTCTCGGACATCCCCTGGAGTATACCCATACCCCCAAAGGATTACCCCTTAATTGTCAGGGTGTGATGGGCTGGTGGCAGACGTTCGGGCAATGCCAGCACTGGCGTGAAAAACCACACTTTTTTACGCAGAAATAGCTACTCACTTCGGGTGATGCGTTTTTTTTAGCCAAATTAGCGCCAACTTTTCCTTTGATTTATATCAACTTACCGCCGCCTGTAACCCATAAGGTAGCCAGGGTTAATATGAATTATTAGAGGTGTCTATGAGTCACTCTTCAATCCCGGAGAAGACTAACAGTTCAGTCATTAGCGACTGGCGTCCCGAAGATCCTGAATTCTGGCAGCAGCGCGGTCATCGCGTCGCCAGCCGCAATCTGTGGATCTCCGTCCCGTGTCTTTTGCTGGCATTCTGCGTCTGGATGTTGTTCAGCGCCGTTGCCGTCAACCTGAATAAAGTCGGCTTTCAGTTTACCACCGACCAGTTGTTTATGCTGACCGCGCTCCCGGCGCTCTCCGGCGCGCTGCTGCGCGTGCCTTACGCGTTTATGGTGCCGCTGTTCGGCGGACGTCGCTGGACCGCGTTCAGTACCGGGATCATGATCGTGCCCTGCGTCTGGTTAGGCTTCGCGGTACAGGATACCTCTACGCCCTTCAGCGTTTTCGTGATTATTTCTCTGCTCTGCGGTTTTGCGGGGGCGAACTTTGCTTCCAGTATGGCTAACATCAGCTTCTTCTTTCCGAAACAGAAGCAGGGCGGCGCGCTGGGCATCAACGGCGGCCTCGGGAACATGGGCGTCAGCGTAATGCAGCTGGTTGCCCCTCTGGTGATTTCGCTGTCGATCTTCGCCGTCTTTGGCGGTACCGGCAGCGAGCAGCCGGACGGCTCCATGCTGTATCTGGAAAACGCGGCGTGGATCTGGGTGCCGTTCCTGATTATCTTCACCCTGGCGGCGTGGTTCTTTATGAACGATCTGTCGGCGTCGAAGGCGTCGCTGAGCGAGCAGCTACCGGTACTGAAGCGCGCCCATCTGTGGATTATGGCGCTGCTCTATCTTGCCACCTTCGGCTCGTTTATCGGCTTCTCGGCGGGCTTCGCCATGCTGTCGAAGACCCAGTTTCCGGATGTGCAGATTCTGCATTACGCGTTCTTCGGGCCGTTTATCGGCGCCCTGGCGCGCTCGACCGGCGGGGCGATCTCCGACCGCCTCGGCGGGACTCGCGTGACGCTGGTGAACTTCGTGGTTATGGCTATCTTCTGCGGCCTGCTGTTCCTGACGCTGCCGACCCACGGCGAGGGCGGCAACTTTATTGCCTTCTTCGCGGTATTTATGGTGCTGTTCCTGACCGCCGGTCTGGGCAGCGCGTCTACCTTCCAGATGATCTCGGTTATCTTCCGCAAAATGACCATGGATCGCGTTAAGGCGCAGGGCGGCAGCGAAGCGCAGGCCATGCGTGAAGCGGCGACCGATACGGCGGCGGCGCTGGGCTTTATTTCGGCGATTGGCGCGATTGGCGGCTTCTTTATTCCAAAAGCGTTTGGTATTTCGCTGGATTTAACCGGCTCACCGGCCGGCGCTATGAAGGTCTTCCTGGTGTTCTATATCGCCTGCGTGGTGATTACCTGGGCAGTCTACGGACGCAAGCAGAAATAATATTTCTTTCTGAGTTTCTGCAAAGGGCGCAACGGTATTTGCGCCCTTTTTAGCGTTTATTTTTTAGTTACAACATACTAATGGTATTGGGTAATTTTAAAAGCCCCCTGAAGTCACAGAAAAAATGACTTCAGGGGTATCTACCCCTTAATACCATGGCGGATCGCTAATCCTTATTTTCTGCAGGCTTTTATGAAAAATATCTTTGTTAATCAATAAAATAAAAAATAGAAATAAATACTACTTTGGTGGTAATTACTGTGTTAACCCGTTTTTATAAGCCATATCGTCTTGATCGTTATCAATTCTCTCCCTCTTTCATAGCGTTACCTTCGCTGCAAATCCAGCAATGTCGATTTATCAGAGAGCCGTCAGGCTCCACACAGGAGAGACCCGATGAGTAAATTCCTGGACCGGTTTCGCTACTTCAAACAGAAGGGTGAAACCTTTGCCGATGGGCACGGCCAGCTTCTAAAAACCAACCGGGACTGGGAGGATGGATACCGTCAACGTTGGCAGCACGATAAAGTTGTGCGCTCCACCCACGGTGTCAACTGCACCGGTTCGTGCAGCTGGAAGATTTATGTCAAAAATGGCCTGGTTACCTGGGAAACCCAGCAGACCGACTATCCGCGCACCCGTCCGGATATGCCAAACCACGAGCCTCGCGGCTGCCCGCGCGGCGCCAGCTACTCCTGGTATCTTTACAGCGCCAACCGCCTGAAGTATCCGCTGATGCGCAAACGCCTGATGAAAATGTGGCGTGAAGCAAAAGTTCAGCACAGCGATCCGGTGGATGCCTGGGCCTCTATTATTGAAGACGCCGACAAAGCGAAAAGCTTTAAGCAGGCGCGCGGCCGCGGCGGTTTCGTGCGTTCGTCCTGGCAGGAAGTGAACGAGCTGATTGCCGCCTCTAACGTCTACACCGTCAAAACCTACGGCCCGGACCGCGTGGCCGGCTTCTCGCCTATTCCGGCGATGTCGATGGTCTCCTATGCCTCCGGCGCGCGCTATCTGTCGCTGATCGGCGGCACCTGCCTGAGCTTCTACGACTGGTACTGCGACCTGCCGCCTGCGTCACCGCAGACCTGGGGCGAGCAGACCGACGTGCCGGAATCCGCCGACTGGTATAACTCCAGCTATATTATCGCCTGGGGTTCCAACGTTCCGCAGACCCGTACCCCGGATGCCCACTTCTTTACCGAAGTGCGCTACAAAGGTACCAAAACCGTTGCCATCACCCCTGACTACGCCGAAATCGCCAAGCTCTGCGATCTGTGGCTGGCGCCGAAGCAGGGTACCGATGCGGCGATGGCGCTGGCGATGGGCCACGTCATGCTGCGCGAGTTCCATCTCGACAAACCGAGCCAGTATTTCACCGATTACGTGCGCCGCTACACCGACATGCCGATGCTGGTGATGCTTGAAGAGCGCGACGGCTATTACGCGGCGGGCCGCATGCTGCGCGCGGCTGACCTGGTGGATGCATTAGGTCAGGAAACGAACCCGGAATGGAAAACCGTCGCTTTTGATGAGAAGGGCGAAATCACCGTACCGAACGGCTCTATCGGCTTCCGCTGGGGCGACAAAGGCAAGTGGAACCTGGAACAGCGCGACGGCAAAACCGGCGAAGACGTTGAGCTGCGCCTGAGCCTGCTGGGCGGCCACGACGATATCGCCAACGTCGGCTTCCCGTATTTTGGCGGCGAAGGCACCGAGCACTTTAATAAAGTCGAGCTGGAAAACGTGCTGCTGCACAAACTGCCGGTCAAACGCCTGCAGAAGGCCGATGGCACTAGCGTGCTGGTCACCACCGTCTACGACCTGACCATGGCGAACTACGGTCTGGATCGCGGTCTTGGCGATGAAAACTGCGCCAGCAGCTACGATGACGTCAAAGCGTATACCCCGGCGTGGGCGGAGAAAATCACCGGCGTTTCCCGGGCGCACATTATCCGTACCGCGCGGGAGTTTGCCGATAACGCCGATAAGACCCACGGCCGTTCGATGATTATCGTCGGCGCCGGTCTGAACCACTGGTTCCACCTCGATATGAACTATCGCGGTCTTATCAATATGCTGATCTTCTGCGGCTGCGTCGGTCAGAGCGGCGGCGGCTGGGCGCACTATGTCGGCCAGGAAAAACTGCGTCCGCAGACCGGATGGCAGCCGCTGGCGTTTGCT
The DNA here is from genome assembly GCF_015139575.1 of Klebsiella michiganensis. Taxonomy (GTDB): domain Bacteria; phylum Pseudomonadota; class Gammaproteobacteria; order Enterobacterales; family Enterobacteriaceae; genus Klebsiella; species Klebsiella michiganensis. The sequence continues at coordinate 2,391,242 of NZ_AP022547.1, forward strand.
CTCGACTGGCAGCGTCCGGCGCGTCATATGAACAGCACGTCGTACTTCTATAACCACTCCAGCCAGTGGCGCTACGAAACCGTGACCGCGCAGGAGCTGCTGTCGCCGTTAGCGGATAAATCCCGCTACAGCGGCCACCTGATTGACTTCAACGTGCGCGCTGAACGTATGGGCTGGCTGCCGTCGGCACCGCAGCTGGGCACCAACCCGCTGCGCATCGCGGAAGAGGCGAAGAAAGCGGGCATGACGCCGGTCGATTACACCGTCAAATCCCTGAAAGAGGGTTCCATTCGCTTTGCCGCAGAGCAGCCGGAAAACGGTAAAAACCATCCGCGCAACCTGTTTATCTGGCGTTCTAACCTGCTGGGCTCTTCCGGTAAGGGCCACGAGTACATGCTGAAGTACCTGCTGGGTACGGAAAACGGTATTCAGGGCAAAGATCTCGGTAAGCAGGGCGGCGTGAAGCCGGAAGAAGTGGAGTGGAAAGACAACGGTCTCGACGGCAAGCTGGATCTGGTGGTGACACTCGATTTCCGTCTGTCGAGCACCTGCCTCTATTCCGACATCGTGCTGCCGACCGCCACCTGGTATGAAAAAGACGACATGAATACCTCGGATATGCATCCGTTTATTCATCCGCTGTCCGCCGCCGTCGACCCGGCCTGGGAATCGAAAAGCGACTGGGATATCTACAAAGATATCGCGAAGAAATTCTCTGAAGTCTGCGTGGGGCACCTCGGCAAAGAGACCGACGTGGTGACCCTGCCTATCCAGCACGACTCCGCCGCCGAACTGGCGCAGCCGCTGGACGTTAAGGACTGGAAAAAAGGCGAATGTGACCTGATTCCTGGGAAAACCGCGCCGCATATTCTGACCGTCGAGCGCGATTATCCGGCGACATACGAACGCTTCACTTCTATCGGCCCGCTGATGGAGAAAATCGGCAACGGCGGGAAAGGCATCGCCTGGAATACCCAGAGCGAAATGGATTTGCTGCGCAAGCTCAACTACACCAAAGCGGACGGCCCGGCGAAAGGCCAGCCGATGCTTAACACCGCAATTGATGCGGCAGAGATGATCCTGACCCTGGCGCCGGAGACCAACGGCCACGTGGCGGTGAAAGCCTGGGCGGCGCTCAGCGAATTTACCGGTCGCGACCATACGCATCTGGCGACGAATAAAGAAGAGGAAAAAATCCGCTTCCGCGATATTCAGGCCCAGCCGCGCAAAATTATCTCCAGCCCGACCTGGTCCGGACTCGAAGATGAGCACGTTTCCTATAACGCCGGCTACACCAACGTTCACGAACTGATCCCGTGGCGTACGCTTTCCGGCCGCCAGCAGCTGTATCAGGATCACCAGTGGATGCGTGATTTCGGCGAAAGCCTGCTGGTCTATCGTCCGCCAATTGATACCCGTTCGGTGAAAACGGTGATGGGGGCGAAATCCAACGGCAACCCGGAGAAGGCGTTGAACTTCCTGACGCCGCACCAGAAGTGGGGTATCCACTCCACCTACAGCGACAACCTGCTGATGCTGACGCTGTCGCGCGGCGGGCCGATTGTGTGGATGAGCGAAGCGGACGCCAAAGATCTGGGGATTGAGGATAACGACTGGATCGAGGTGTTCAACAGCAACGGCGCGCTGACCGCCCGCGCGGTGGTCAGCCAGCGCGTGCCGGCCGGGATGACCATGATGTACCACGCCCAGGAGCGTATCGTAAACCTGCCGGGTTCCGAGATCACCGAGCAGCGCGGCGGGATCCACAACTCCGTGACCCGTATTACGCCGAAGCCGACCCATATGATCGGCGGCTATGCCCAGCTGGCCTACGGCTTTAACTACTACGGCACGGTAGGGTCTAACCGCGATGAGTTCGTGGTGGTACGTAAGATGAAGAATATTAACTGGTTAGATGGCGAAGGTAACGACCAGGTACAGGAGAGCGTAAAATGAAAATTCGTTCACAAGTCGGCATGGTGCTGAATCTCGATAAGTGCATCGGCTGTCATACCTGCTCGGTCACCTGTAAAAACGTCTGGACCAGCCGCGAGGGTATGGAGTACGCGTGGTTCAACAACGTTGAAAGTAAACCGGGCGTCGGTTTCCCGAACGACTGGGAGAATCAGGAGAAGTGGAAGGGCGGCTGGATCCGTAAGATCAACGGCAAGCTACAGCCGCGCATGGGCAACCGCGCGATGCTGCTCGGTAAAATCTTTGCTAACCCGCATCTGCCGGGCATCGACGACTACTACGAGCCGTTTGACTACGACTACCAGAACCTGCACAACGCGCCGGAAAGCAAACACCAGCCGATCGCCCGCCCGCGCTCGCTGATCACCGGCCAGCGGATGGATAAAATCACCAGCGGTCCAAACTGGGAAGAAATTCTGGGCGGCGAGTTCGAGAAACGCGCCAAAGACCAGAACTTTGAGAACATGCAGAAGGCGATGTACGGCCAGTTCGAAAACACCTTCATGATGTATCTACCGCGTCTGTGCGAGCACTGCCTGAACCCGGCGTGCGTGGCGACCTGCCCGAGCGGCGCCATCTACAAACGTGAAGAAGACGGCATCGTACTGATCGACCAGGACAAGTGCCGCGGCTGGCGTATGTGCATCACCGGCTGTCCGTACAAGAAAATCTACTTCAACTGGAAGAGCGGGAAATCGGAGAAGTGCATCTTCTGCTACCCGCGTATCGAATCCGGGATGCCGACCGTTTGCTCGGAAACCTGCGTGGGGCGTATTCGCTACCTCGGCGTGCTGCTGTATGACGCGGACGCCATTGAAAATGCCGCCAGCACGGAGAATGAGAAAGACCTGTATCAGCGTCAGCTGGACGTGTTCCTCAACCCGAACGACCCGAAAGTGATTGAGCAAGCGCTGAAAGACGGCGTGCCGCAGGGCGTTATCGACGCAGCCCAGCAGTCGCCGGTGTACAAAATGGCGATGGACTGGAAGCTGGCGCTGCCGCTGCATCCGGAATATCGCACCCTGCCGATGGTCTGGTATGTGCCGCCTCTGTCGCCGATTCAGTCGGCCGCCGACGCGGGGGAACTGGGCAGCAACGGTATTCTGCCGGACGTGGAAAGCCTGCGTATCCCGGTTCAGTATCTGGCCAACCTGCTGACCGCGGGCGATACCCAGCCGGTGCTGCTGGCGCTGAAACGCATGCTGGCGATGCGCCACTTCAAACGCGCGGAAACCGTCGATGGCGTACTGGATACCCGGGCGCTGGAAGAGGTAGGCCTCACTGAAGCCCAGGCGCAGGAGATGTATCGCTATCTGGCTATCGCTAACTACGAAGACCGTTTCGTGGTGCCGAGCAGCCACCGCGAGCAGGCCCGCGACGCCTTCCCGGAGAAAAACGGTTGCGGCTTTACCTTCGGCGACGGCTGCCACGGTTCTGACAGCCAGTTCAATCTGTTTAACAGCCGCCGTATCGATGCTATCGACGTCACCAGCAAAACGGAGCCGCACCCATGATTGAACTCGTCATTGTGTCGCGCCTTCTCGAGTACCCTGACGCTGCCTTATGGCAGCATCAGCAGGAGCTGTTTGACGCTATCGCCGCTTCGGAAAAGCTCGCGCCGGAGGATGCCCATAAGCTGAGCGTTTTCCTGCGTGACCTGACCGCTCAGGATGTGCTGGACGCGCAGTCTCGCTACAGCGAACTGTTCGATCGCGGCCGTGCGACCTCGCTGCTGCTGTTTGAGCACGTGCACGGCGAATCCCGCGATCGCGGCCAGGCGATGGTTGACCTGATGGCGCAGTATGAGCGCCACGGTCTGCAGCTGGATAGCCGCGAATTGCCGGATCATCTCCCGCTGTACCTGGAGTATCTGGCGCAGCTGCCGGAAGCGGAAGCGCTCGGCGGATTGCAGGACGTCGCGCCGATTCTCGGCCTGCTCAGCGCTCGCCTGCAGCAGCGCGAGAGCGGCTACGCGGCGCTGTTTGAGCTGCTGCTCAAGCTGGCTAACGCGCAGGTCGATAGCCAGAAAGTGGCGGAAAAAATCGCCGATGAAGCCCGCGACGATACGCCGCAGGCGCTGGACGCCGTCTGGGAAGAAGAACAGGTGAAATTCTTTGCCGATCAGGGCTGCGGCGAGTCGGAGATCTCCGCTCACCAGCGTCGTTTTGCCGGAGCCGTTGCCCCGCAATATTTGAATATCTCTAACGGAGGACAGCAATAATGCACTTCCTGAATATGTTCTTCTTTGACATCTATCCGTATATCGCCGGTACGGTGTTCCTGGTGGGAAGCTGGCTGCGTTATGACTACGGGCAGTATACCTGGCGTGCGGCCTCCAGCCAGATGCTGGACCGTAAAGGGATGAATCTGGCTTCGAACCTGTTTCATATCGGGATTCTGGGGATCTTTGCCGGTCACTTTCTCGGTATGCTGACGCCGCACTGGATGTACGAATCCTTCCTGCCGGTCGACGTGAAGCAGAAGATGGCGATGATTGCGGGCGGCGCCTGCGGCGTGATGACGCTGGTGGGCGGTCTGCTGCTGCTGAAACGTCGTCTGCTGAGCCCGCGCGTGCGCGCCACCACCACCGGAGCGGATATTCTGATCCTCTCCCTGCTGATGGTGCAGTGCGCCCTGGGCCTGCTGACTATTCCGTTCTCCGCTCAGCATATGGACGGTAGCGAAATGATGAAGCTGGTCGGCTGGGCGCAGTCGGTGGTGACCTTCCACGGCGGAGCATCTTCGCACCTGGACGGCGTGGCGTTTATTTTCCGCGTGCACCTGGTGCTGGGCATGACGCTGTTTGTGCTGTTCCCGTTCTCCCGTCTGGTGCATATCTGGAGCGCGCCGGTGGAGTACCTGACGCGCAAATACCAGATTGTACGCGCCCGTCGCTAATTCTATTTCGAGTAAAGCTAAACCCTGCTGCGGCAGGGTTTTTCATTTGTGCGGTCTGCTCCCGGCGGCGCTACGCTTGGCCGGGCTACAGACTGCATGCCCTTGTAGCCCGGCCAAGCGTAGCGCCGCCGGGGCACATATGGCAGAAATACAGAATCAGTTCTGGAGAAATAAAAGAGCTAACTAAGACGGTTTTGATAATTTGATTTTGCTGAGGTACTGCAGGGAAGTGATGGTGGTGGGGGAAGGATTCGAACCTTCGAAGTCGATGACGGCAGATTTACAGTCTGCTCCCTTTGGCCGCTCGGGAACCCCACCAGGGGTAATTCAAATTTTGAGGTCAAGCTGAGAGATGGTGGTGGGGGAAGGATTCGAACCTTCGAAGTCGATGACGGCAGATTTACAGTCTGCTCCCTTTGGCCGCTCGGGAACCCCACCACGGGGTAATGCTATTTACTGGCCTGCTTCCTGCTGGAAGCGGGGCGCATCATATCAAATGAGACGCCCCTGTAAAGCATTCCTTTAGGGAAATGAAGCTGTTTGCCTGCTTTTTATCCGTAAAGGTGCAAAGCTAATCAATTCATTTCCCTGAGATTAAAGAATAATCGTCCGGTTACCGTAAACAAATACCCGCTGAGCAAGAACCTGATACAGCGCGCGGCTCAGAACGTTTTTTTCGACGTCGCGGCCAGCGCGCATCATATCTTCCGCGGTGTAGGTATGATCGACGTGAATGACGTCCTGCATAATGATTGGGCCTTCATCCAGATTATCGTTCACGTAGTGTGCGGTGGCGCCAATAATCTTCACCCCGCGGTCATAGGCCTGGTGATACGGACGCGCGCCGATAAAAGCCGGCAGGAATGAGTGATGAATATTAATAATTTTATTCGGGAAACGAGAGACAAACTCTGGGGTCAACACCCGCATGTATTTCGCCAGCACAACGTAATCCGGCTCAAGGGCGGCGATCGCGTCGCCCATCTGTTTATCATGCTCTTCGCGAGTTAAACCCTCATGGCTCACCAGCTGGAAGGGGATATCAAACCGTTCAACCAGCGAGCGCAGCGTTTCGTGATTGCCGATGACGGCGGCGATTTCTACGTCCAGGCCGCCGTAGTTAGCTTTCATCAGCAGATCGCCGAGGCAGTGCGCCTCTTTGGTGACCAGAATGACGACCCTGCGGCGCCCTGCTGGATTGAGTTCACGAATTGAACCTTCCGGCAGCGCGCTGTCGAGGTCCGCCAGCAGGATTGAATCATTGAAAATACCCTCGAGCTCGGTGCGCATAAAGAAGCGGCCGGTTCGGTGGTCAACAAACTCATTGTTCTGCACGATATTCAGTTCGTGCTTGTAGCAGATATTAGTGATACGCGCGATGAGGCCTTTCTGATCAGGGCAAATAGTGCGCAGTACTTTACGTTGTTGTGAATGCATCGCGGGGAAAATCCTGTAGTGTTTGCTATTTCTGCTGCTGGCTTACTGACCGCAGCATTTTTTAAATTTTTTACCTGAACCGCAAGGGCAGGGATCGTTACGACCGATTAGCGGTCGCGTGCCGTCAATATAATACCACTGTCCGTTTTCTTTTAAGAATCGGGATCGTTCAATAATGGCTCCGGAGCGGTTATCGTCAGCGTAACGAGCGATAAAGCTGACAAAGCCTTCATCCGGGTTCTTGCCCGTCTCGGCGGCAAAGACGGTGAGACCCTGCCACTGTGTGCGGGTAAAACCGTTTTCCAGGTCTGCGCGAAACTGCTGCGCTTGACAGGAGGGGTGCCAGGTTTTAATCAGATAGTCGGCGTCTTTCATAACAAACGCGCTATAGCGGGAGCGCATCAGCTGTGACGGATCTGGCGCCAGCTGCGCGCCAGCCAGATAAGGCTGACAACATGAGCTATACTCCAGAGCGCTGCCACAGGGGCATAATGGCGACAAAACGGCCTCCACAGGAAAAAGAAAGACGGCGCTACGCCGCCAAAGCGCATTATGTTAACTGAGGTATGGCGATGATGCCATGCCCGGAGTGGAAGGATATGTTTCGGTACTCATGAGAAAGCTTAAAATTGGCCTGGCGTTAGGGGCTGGCGCCGCTCGCGGGTGGTCGCATATCGGCGTGATTAATGCCTTACGGCGGACGGGTATCGACGTCGATGTTATCGCAGGGTGCTCCATTGGCTCGCTGGTCGGAGCGGCGTACGCCTGCAATCGGCTTCCGGCCCTGGAGAAATGGGTATGCTCCTTTAGTAACTGGGACGTACTGAAGTTAATGGATCTCTCCTGGCAACGGGGTGGCCTGCTGCGGGGCGAGCGCGTGTTTAGTCAATACCGCAAACTCATGCCCGTCAGCGAGATCGAGCGCTGCGAACGTCCTTTCGCGGCGGTCACAACGAATTTAAGCACCGGTCGTGAACTGTGGTTTACGGAAGGGGATCTGCATCTGGCGATCCGTGCGTCCTGCAGTATGCCGGGTTTGATGGCGCCGGTGATGCATAATGGCTACTGGCTGGTGGATGGCGCGGTGGTTAACCCCGTGCCGGTGTCTCTGGCTCGCGCCATGGGCGCAGATATCGTCATTGCCGTTGATTTGCAGCACGATGCGCATCTGATGCAGCAGGATTTGCTGTCAATGGAGGTGCCTCGTCCGGAGAGCGAGGAAGATTTTTCGTGGCATTCACGGCTGCGCACGCGCCTGGCGCGTATGACGTCACGTCGGGCGACGAGGGCGCCAACGGCGATGGAAATCATGTCGACGTCAATTCAGGTTCTGGAGAATCGCCTCAAGCGAAATCGTATGGCGGGCGACCCGCCTGATATCCTGATTCAGCCCTTTTGCCCGCAAATCTCCACGCTTGATTTCCACCGGGCCGGCGAAGCTATCGCCGCCGGACATCTGGCAGTGGAAAAGAAAATGGATGAACTATTACCTTTAGTGCGTACCCCCGTGGAGCGCATTTGATGCATACTTAAGTAAATTCTGACAGGCGGTAGCGTGAATATCATGCCACTATTAAATTATCGTCAGTCAGGGGAGAGATCATGACGCAGCCATTGGCGGGAAAACAGATTCTGATAGTTGAAGACGAACCCGTTTTCCGCTCTCTTATGCACACCTGGTTAGCTTCACTTGGTGCGACCATCGTACAGGCGGAAGATGGTATAGATGCACTGCAAAAAATGGCGGAGTCAAAACCTGATTTGATGATTTGCGATATCTCCATGCCGCGAATGAACGGCCTGCAGCTGGTAGAACATGTGCGTAACCAGGGCGAGCAGTTGCCGATTCTGATGATTTCAGCGACGGAAAACATGGCGGACATCGCCAAAGCGTTGCGCCTGGGCGTTCAGGATATCCTGCTCAAACCGGTTAAGGATTTCGATCGCCTGCGAGAAACCGTGTATGCCTGCCTCTATCCCAATATGTTTAATTCGCGTGTCGAAGAAGAAGAGCGCCTGTTTGAGGACTGGGATGCGCTGGTAAGCGATCCTAGCGCGGCGTCGAGGCTGCTTCAGGAGCTCCAGCCGCCGGTGCAGCAGGAGATGTCGCGTTGCCGTATTCACTATCGCCAGCTTGTCTCTGTCGATAAGCCAGGGCTCGTGCTCGATATTGCGCCGCTATCAGAAAACGATCTGGCGTTTTATTGTCTGGATGTCACACGAGCAGGTGATAATGGCGTTCTGGCGGCCCTATTGCTGCGCGCGCTGTTTAATGGGCTACTGCAAGAGCAGCTCGCTCATCAGGGGCAGCGTTTGCCGGAGATGGGCAGTCTGCTAAAACAGGTTAACCAATTGCTGCGGCAGGCAAACTTACCCGGGCAATTCCCATTATTGGTAGGGTATTACCACAGCGGCTTGAAGAATTTAATTTTAGTCTCCGCGGGTTTGAATGGCACCTTGAATACGGGAGAACATCAAATTCAGATTAGTAATGGCGTTCCGTTAGGCACTTTAGGTAATGCATACCTCAACCAAATTAGTCAACGCTGCGCATCATGGCAGTGCCAAATTTGGGGGGCTGGCGGACGTTTACGCCTGATGTTGACCACGGAGTGAACAATTGTGCTTATTTTTAGGCTCGTGGGATTACCACGCGATCTTTTGTGGTGGTACTATCGCCGGGTTTAATGCGTAAAATTCCTAATTCGAAGATATCTAATCCTTTTCGGAACAGCTTTGACTGAGCAGGCTGATATACTCGATACCATATTATTAACGAGAAGTTTAAAAAACGAACAGTCCAGGAGATTTCAATGGCTGCGCTTAATTCAAAAGTAAGAAAAGCTGTCATCCCGGTTGCGGGATTAGGCACCAGGATGTTGCCCGCTACTAAGGCTATTCCGAAAGAAATGCTGCCGCTGGTAGATAAGCCATTAATTCAATATGTTGTTAACGAATGTATTGCCGCCGGGATTACTGAAATTGTTCTGGTTACGCACTCTTCGAAAAACTCGATTGAAAACCATTTCGATACCAGTTTTGAACTGGAAGCGATGCTGGAAAAACGCGTAAAACGCCAGCTGCTGGAAGAAGTCCAATCTATTTGTCCGCCGCACGTGACTATTATGCAAGTCCGTCAGGGGCTGGCTAAAGGTCTGGGCCACGCTGTGCTTTGCGCGCACCCGGTAGTGGGTGATGAGCCGGTCGCGGTTATTTTACCGGACGTTATCCTTGATGAATATGAATCCGATCTGTCTCGCGACAACCTGGCCGAAATGATCGCTCGTTTCGATGAGACCGGCGCAAGCCAGATCATGGTTGAACCGGTTGCTGACGTTACCGCATACGGCGTTGTCGATTGCAAGGGCCTGGCCCTGCAGCCGGGTGAGAGCGTACCGATGGTTGGTGTCGTCGAGAAACCGAAAGCGGACGTAGCGCCTTCTAATCTGGCGGTTGTCGGTCGTTACGTGCTGAGCGCGGATATTTGGCCACTGCTGGCGAAAACCCCTCCGGGAGCCGGTGATGAGATTCAGCTGACCGACGCCATCGATATGCTGATCGAAAAAGAAACGGTAGAAGCCTATCATATGAAAGGCAAGAGCCACGACTGCGGTAATAAGCTGGGTTATATGCAGGCTTTTGTTGAATATGGCGTACGCCACAAGTCCCTGGGCGCTGAATTTAAAGCCTGGCTGGATAAAGCCGTAGCGAAGTAATCGTTCGCGGCAGAATGCGAAACCGGGAGCGAGATTCGTTTCCCGGTTTTTTTATGCCCGCCCGGAACCGGTCCCGAATAACGGATAAAAAAAATCCCGCCGCAGCGGGATTTTTAAACGAACAGGATGGCTTATTACAGCAGGAAATCGTCCAGGGATTTACCTTGCTCATCCATCGCTTTCTTGATCACTGCCGGAGTACGACCCTGACCAGTCCAGGTTTTAGTTTCGCCATTTTCGTCAACGTAGCTGTATTTAGCCGGACGTGCAGCGCGCTTGGTTTTAGTTCCCGCTTTAACTGCCGCCATGGTGCTCAGCAGTTCATTAGGATCAATACCGTCAGCGATCAGCATTTCACGGTATTGCTGCAGTTTACGAGTGCGTTCTTCAATTTCCGCAGCCGCAGCGCTTTCTTCTTCACGACGTTCGTTAACGACAACTTCTAATTTTTCCAGCATTTCTTCGAGCGTTTCAAGGGTGCATTCTCTTGCCTGCGCACGAAGAGTACGGATGTTGTTCAAAATTTTAAGTGCTTCGCTCATTGTAGTAATCTCAAACTTATATTGTGGGGTGGTTTGTTGGACTAATAATAGAGCGATAAATTCAGATGTGCAATAGGGGAGAATGTAAGGAAGTCAAAATAACTTGTTATTTGTCTCGGGAATTAATTCATTTAACTTAAATTTTATGTGCGGGTTCACATCTTTTTCGCTTATAGGATGATGGAGAGGATAAGCTAAAACCCTGAGATAGTATGCTTTTTCCGATGCGCAGTGGGAAAAATTATACTTTGCATGGATAAATATCATTGTGGGTATTAGCGCAGCAGCGACGATGATGTTTAATATAAAACACTTGTCCAGCGCGGTTATAGCTATCCGAAAATGGCTGATAAGCACAAAAGGGCAATAGTGACGTCTGCGTGGCCGCCTGGGTCGTACGAATAGCAGGCATTACCATTCAATTAACAGGCTTAATCTTTCAGGTCTCCGGCGAGTGAACGTTCCCGGCAATACCCACACGGCGAGGGCTGATAGCGTGTGAATATATGATACAATTTTACTGCTAAAAAACACATTGATTGGGGTTACGCGGCCGATGGCACAACTTTATTTCTACTATTCAGCAATGAACGCAGGCAAGTCCACCGCTCTGTTGCAGTCATCATACAATTACCAGGAGCGAGGGATGCGCACGGTGGTTTATACGGCAGAGATTGATGACCGCTTTGGTTCAGGGAAAGTGAGTTCGAGGATCGGTCTCTCATCGCCGGCGCGGTTGTATAATACCCAAACTGCGTTATTTACCGACATTGCAGACGAACATAAGCGTCAACCCATCCACTGCGTATTAGTTGATGAGAGCCAGTTCTTAACCCGGGAGCAGGTGCGCGAGCTGTCCGAGGTGGTGGACCAGCTCGATATTCCCGTATTGTGCTATGGATTGCGGACAGATTTTCGCGGCGAACTTTTTACGGGCAGTCAATATTTGCTCGCGTGGTCCGATAAGCTGGTTGAATTAAAAACTATCTGTTTCTGCGGCCGTAAGGCGAGTATGGTTTTGCGCCTCGATCAGGAAGGTAGGCCGTACAATGAGGGGGAACAGGTGGTGATTGGCGGTAATGAGCGCTATGTATCCGTATGCCGTAAACATTATAAAGAGGCGCTGAGCGAAGGCTCTCTGACCGCGGTGCAGAACAAACAGCGCAGCTGCTAATACCCACCCTTTAAATCGTCTCAGGCGCTTTTACAGCGCCTTTTTTCATTTACTAAGCTTTGGCACATGATTATACGTTTCGGCTGTCTGAGGCGTTTTGTCGGCTGCTGAACGACAGAGACAAAAAAGCCCCATCAAAAGATGGGGCTCAGCGTTACTGACTTTACGGCTGTGGAATTAAGCGGATTTTTTCGCTTTCTTCTCAGCTTTAGCCGGCGCGGCTTCTTTTTTCTCTTCCACGCCGCCTTCAACGTAATTACGTCCGTAGAAGGTATCCAGCAGAATCTGCTTCAGCTCGGCGATCAGCGGGTAGCGCGGGTTAGCGCCGGTGCACTGGTCGTCAAATGCGTCTTCAGACAGCTTGTCAACGTGGGCCAGGAAGTCGGCTTCCTGCACGCCAGCTTCGCGGATAGACTTAGGAATACCCAGCTCAGCTTTGATTTCGTCCAACCAGCCAAGCAGTTTTTCGATTTTCGCTGCGGTACGGTCACCCGGTGCAGTCAGACCCAGATGGTCCGCGATTTCAGCGTAGCGACGACGTGCCTGTGGGCGGTCGTACTGGCTGAATGCTGTCTGTTTAGTCGGGTTATCGTTCGCGTTATAGCGAATAACGTTGCTGATCAGCAGGGCGTTCGCCAGACCGTGAGGAATGTGGAACTGAGAACCCAGCTTGTGCGCCATTGAGTGACATACCCCGAGGAAGGCGTTCGCAAACGCGATACCGGCGATGGTCGCAGCACTGTGCACACGCTCACGCGCTACCGGGTTCTTAGAACCTTCGTGGTAGGACGCTGGCAGGTTTTCTTTCAGCAGTTTCAGAGCCTGCAGCGCCTGGCCGTCAGAGAACTCGGAAGCCAGTACGGAAACGTAAGCTTCCAGGGCATGGGTCACCGCATCCAGACCACCGAAAGCACACAGTGACTTCGGCATTTCCATGACCAGGTTGGCATCAACAATCGCCATATCCGGAGTCAGGGCATAGTCTGCCAGCGGGTATTTCTGACCGGTTGCGTCATCGGTAACAACGGCGAACGGCGTAACTTCAGAACCGGTACCGGAAGTCGTGGTGATGGCGACCATTTTGGCTTTCACGCCCATTTTCGGGAACTTGTAGATACGTTTACGGATATCCATAAAGCGCAGCGCCAGTTCTTCGAAGTGGGTTTCCGGGTGCTCGTACATAACCCACATGATTTTCGCCGCATCCATCGGGGAACCGCCGCCCAGCGCGATAATCACGTCTGGTTTGAACGAGTTCGCCAGCTCAGCGCCTTTACGGACGATGGTCAGCGTCGGGTCAGCTTCTACTTCAAAGAAAACTTCAGTTTCAACGCCAGCCGCTTTCAGCACAGAGGTGATCTGGTCAGCATAGCCGTTGTTGAACAGGAAGCGGTCGGTCACGATCAGCGCGCGTTTGTGACCATCAGTAATCACTTCATCCAGCGCGATTGGCAGTGAGCCACGACGGAAGTAGATAGATTTCGGAAGTTTGTGCCACAACATGTTTTCAGCTCGCTTAGCAACGGTTTTCTTGTTGATCAGGTGCTTAGGACCAACGTTTTCAGAGATGGAGTTACCACCCCATGAACCACAACCCAGAGTCAGGGAAGGTGCGAGTTTGAAGTTATACAGGTCACCGATACCACCCTGAGAAGCAGGGGTGTTGATCAGGATACGTGCGGTTTTCATCAGCTGACCGAAGTAAGCAACGCGTTCTGGCTGGTTGTCCTGGTCGGTATACAGGCAAGAGGTATGACCGATACCGCCCATTGCCACCAGTTTTTCAGCTTTATCAACCGCGTCTTCGAAGTTCTTCGCACGGTACATTGCCAGCGTCGGAGACAGTTTTTCGTGGGCAAACGGTTCGCTTTCATCAACGTCGGTGACTTCACCAATCAGAATTTTGGTGGAAACAGGGACGGTGAAGCCGGCCAGTTCAGCGATTTTATACGCCGGTTGACCTACGATCGCGGCGTTCAGGGCGCCGTTTTTCAGGATGATATTCTGAACAGCCTTCAGCTCCTGGCCCTGCAGCAGATAGCCGCCGTGGCTGGAGAAACGTTCGCGAACGGCATCGTATACGGAATCCACAACCACAACGGATTGCTCAGAAGCACAGATAACGCCGTTATCGAAGGTTTTAGACATCAGGACGGAAGCAACGGCACGCTTGATATCAGCCGTTTCATCGATAACAACAGGCGTGTTACCTGCGCCTACGCCGATGGCAGGTTTACCGGAGCTGTACGCCGCTTTAACCATGCCCGGACCGCCGGTCGCAAGGATCAGGTTGATATCCGGATGGTGCATCAGCGCATTTGACAGTTCAACGGAAGGCTGGTCAATCCAACCAATCAGATCTTTCGGCGCACCGGCTGCGATAGCTGCCTGCAGTACGATATCAGCCGCTTTGTTGGTCGCATCTTTAGCACGCGGATGCGGAGAGAAGATGATGGCGTTACGGGTCTTCAGGCTAATCAGAGATTTAAAGATAGCGGTTGAAGTTGGGTTAGTGGTCGGGACGATACCGCAGATAATACCAATCGGCTCAGCGATGGTGATGGTACCGAAGGTGTCATCTTCAGACAGGACACCGCAGGTCTTTTCATCTTTATAGGCGTTATAAATGTATTCGGAAGCAAAGTGGTTTTTGATCACTTTATCTTCGACGATGCCCATGCCGGATTCGGCAACGGCCATCTTGGCGAGAGGGATTCGAGCATCTGCAGCGGCCAGAGCGGCGGCGCGGAAGATTTTGTCTACTTGTTCTTGAGTGAAACTGGCATATTCACGCTGGGCTTTTTTTACGCGCTCGACGAGTGCGTTAAGTTCAGCGACATTAGTAACAGCCATAATGCTCTCCTGATAATGTTAAACTTTTTTAGTGAATCAGTAGCTCGATTCGACAGTATAGACAGTGTGTTAACGGCTTGCATTTAAATGTTAACGTAAAGAATTTTGTGCTTCTGACTTCACCGATTGACTAAAAAAGCTTTTGTTTTTTCTTTCAGGTACCGCTGCTTTGCCTCCTCTTCTGTGTGTAAACAAGGTTACTCACTTCTGAGTACAATTTATGTGATCTAAATCAATAATCAGCCAAGCTGATACCTTTCAGCAGTTCATTTTTTGACCTGTTTGATCAAGTGTAATGATACGGTATGCTAATTAAAGACTTAAATAGCATTGCAGAAACAAATAACTAACATCCGAGCTTAAATTATGCACTTATGCGTCAACAGGGATGAATTATGCTTTCAAACAGCGTATCTTCTCGCGGATATTTTATGCTGGTAACTGTCAACAGCCATTTTTAATGATGCTGCGGAGCACCCTGTGATTCAATCATTGTTTGATTTTTCAGCCTACTTTAAATTTTTCATTGGGCTATTTGCGCTGGTAAACCCGGTTGGCATTATCCCGGTTTTTATCAGTATGACCAGCTACCAGACGGCGGCGGTGCGTAATAAAACCAATCTGACAGCCAACCTGTCGGTCGCCATCATCTTGCTCACGTCGCTGTTTTTAGGCGATGCGATCCTCCAGATCTTCGGTATTTCTATTGACTCCTTCCGTATTGCGGGTGGGATTCTGGTGGTCACCATCGCCATGTCGATGATCAGCGGCAAGCTCGGCGAGGATAAACAGAACAAGCAAGAAAAATCAGAAACGGCCATTCGTGAAAGTATCGGCGTCGTGCCGCTGGCGCTGCCCCTGATGGCGGGACCCGGGGCCATCAGTTCAACCATTGTCTGGGGCACGCGTTACCATAGCATCGCCCATTTTGTGGGATTTTCAGTTGCGATTGCGCTTTTCGCGCTGTGCTGCTGGGGCATTTTCCGTATGGCCCCCTGGCTGGTTCGCCTGCTTGGGCAAACCGGCATTAACGTGATTACCCGTATTATGGGGCTGTTGCTGATGGCTCTCGGCATCGAGTTCATCGTTACCGGAATAAAGGCGCTCTTTCCTGGCCTTGTGAATTAACCTGTGTTGCCGCGCGGAACAACGTGTTCCGCGTTTGCGCATTATCAGCAAAACATATCAAAAAAAGTGATTTATCGACCTGCAATACTATTTTCTAATGTTTTGATATTGTTATTTATTATCAATAAGTTATCCATTTCATTTGCCACGAGTGCGGCCTTTTACCCACATTAATCACTGTTATTTTCCTCACACCATTCTCTGGTGCTTGCCGTCTGATAATCGAAATGATATTAGTAATTTCACTCATGAAGCAGATGAATGTGCTAAATAATAAGCGATTGTTAATTTTTCGTACAAAAAAGCATCTATTCGGCGATGCAGGGCACATCGCGCGAGAGATTTATACTAATTGATTGATAAATAGAATATTAATCATTTCTGGCATGCGCGACGGGTGATAAATCTTCGCCGCCAGAAGGCCACAAAAGAGAATCCGGTAACATATTTGCAAATTGCATTGGCGGACAATAAAGCGTTTTGGTACTTTCCGGCGTGATCTTTAGCGGAATATGTACGCAAATGAGAATTTTTATTATATAGCCCATCGGGACTACATCACCCCCGGACAGGGGGGCAAGAATCGACGTCAAGACTGCCGTTTGAGCGGTCGTAATAAATAAGTCGGTGATAGCAAGCAGTACTCTCTGACAGCAGCATAAACTCCTGCACTGTTCAGAATCCAGAAAAGAGAAAACAGGCTGGTTAAATAGCCAGTAATTATAATGATTGGAGTAACAAACACATGACCATCATCACGAAAAAAAGCCTGGTTGCCGCAGGAGTCCTCTCTGCGTTAATGACCATCAACGCCGCCGTTGCGGCAGATGTACCGGCAGGGGTACAGCTGGCGGACAAACAAACGCTGGTACGTAACAATGGCTCCGAAGTGCAGTCTCTCGATCCGCACAAAATTGAAGGCGTGCCGGAGTCCAATATTAACCGCGATTTGTTTGAAGGGCTGCTGGTGAGCGACCTGGACGGCCATCCGGTCGCGGGCGTTGCGGAAAAATGGGACAACAAAGATTTTAAAGTCTGGACCTTCCATCTGCGTAAAGATGCAAAGTGGTCCGACGGCACGCCGGTCACGGCACAAGATTTCGTTTATAGCTGGCAGCGTCTGGCGGATCCGAAAACCGCGTCTCCTTATGCAAGCTATCTGCAGTATGGCCATTTAGCCAATGTTGATGACATTATCGCCGGGAAAAAACCCGCGACCGATCTGGGCGTAAAAGCGCTGGACGATCATACCTTTGAAGTGACCCTCAGCGAGCCGGTGCCGTATTTCTACAAACTGCTCGTTCACCCATCCGTTTCACCCGTACCTAAATCCGCTATTGAGAAATTTGGTGACAAATGGACCCAGCCGGCCAATATAGTCAGCAATGGTGCGTATAAATTAAAAGATTGGGTTGTTAACGAACGCATTGTTCTGGAGCGTAATACCAACTACTGGGATAACGCCAAAACCGTGATTAATCAGGTCACCTTCCTGCCGATTTCTTCTGAAGTCACCGACGTCAACCGCTACCGCAGCGGCGAAATCGATATGACCTATAACAACATGCCGATCGAACTGTTCCAGAAACTGAAAAAAGAGATCCCGAAAGAAGTTCACGTCGATCCGTATCTGTGCACTTATTATTACGAAATCAATAACCAGAAAGCGCCGTTTACCGACGTTCGCGTGCGTACTGCGCTGAAGATGGCGCTGGATCGCGACATTATTGTCAATAAAGTGAAGAATCAGGGCGACCTGCCAGCCTACAGCTATACGCCGCCGTACACCGATGGCATGAAGCTGATTGAGCCTGAATGGTTCAAGTGGTCGCAGGAAAAACGTAATGAAGAAGCGAAAAAATTGCTGACCGAAGCTGGCTATAGCGCTGATAAGCCGCTTACTTTCAATCTGCTCTATAACACGTCCGATCTGCACAAAAAACTGGCTATCGCGGTGGCGTCTATCTGGAAGAAAAACCTCGGCGTAAACGTGAAGCTGGAAAATCAGGAATGGAAAACCTTCCTCGATAATCGCCATCAGGGCACCTTTGATGTTGCGCGCGCCGGCTGGTGTGCGGACTACAACGAACCGACCTCCTTCCTTAATACGATGCTGAGCGACAGCTCAAACAATACCTCGCATTATAAGAGCCCGGCTTTCGACAAGATTATCGCTGAAACGCTGAAAACCAGCGATGACGCGAAACGCGCGGACCTTTACGCGCAATCTGAGCAGCAGCTGGATAAAGACTCCGTCATCGTACCGGTCTTCTATTATGTCAACGCCCGTTTGGTTAAACCGTGGGTCGGTGGCTATACCGGCAAAGATCCGCTGGATAATACGTATACAAGAAATATGTACATTGTGAAGCACTAATGGCAATACGTGGGGCAGGCGTTACCGCTTGCCTCACGGTGTCTTATTTCATCGCACTATTGAAGGCACACGCCAGAAGGTACGGGCAATGTTAAAATTTATCTTACGTCGCTGTCTGGAAGCGATTCCGACGCTATTTATTCTTATTACTATCTCTTTCTTCATGATGCGTCTTGCGCCGGGAAGCCCCTTTACCGGTGAACGCACGCTGCCGCCAGAAGTCATGGCGAATATTGAAGCAAAATACCATTTAAATGACCCCATCATGACCCAGTACTTCAATTATCTGAAGCAGCTGGCGCACGGTGATTTCGGTCCTTCCTTTAAATATAAAGATTACTCGGTCAACGATCTGGTGGCGTCCAGCTTCCCGGTGTCCGCTAAATTAGGCTTCGCCGCATTTTTTCTCGCGGTGGTGCTTGGCGTGAGTGCCGGGGTGATTGCGGCATTGAAGCAAAATACGAAATGGGACTTTGCCGTAATGGGGGTGGCAATGACCGGGGTTGTGATACCGAGTTTCGTGGTCGCGCCCTTACTGGTCATGATATTTGCCATTACGCTGCACTGGCTGCCGGGCGGCGGATGGAACGGCGGGGCGCTGCAATATATGATTTTGCCTATGGTGGCCCTCTCCCTGGCCTATATCGCCAGTATCGCGCGTATTACCCGCGGCTCGATGATCGAAGTGCTGCACTCTAACTTCATTCGCACCGCCCGGGCAAAAGGCTTACCGATGCGCCGCATTATTCTGCGTCACGCGTTAAAGCCCGCGCTGCTGCCGGTGCTCTCCTATATGGGACCCGCGTTTGTCGGCATTATTACCGGCTCGATGGTCATTGAAACCATTTATGGCCTGCCGGGAATTGGTCAACTGTTCGTCAACGGCGCGCTGAACCGCGACTACTCGCTGGTACTTAGTCTGACCATTCTGGTTGGCGCATTGACCATTCTTTTTAATGCGATTGTTGACGTGCTGTATGCCGTTATCGATCCGAAGATCCGTTACTAACGCTGGGGTTCGCCATGATGTTAAGTAAGAAAAACAACGAGGCGCTGGAAAACTTCAGTGAAAAGCTGGAAGTCGAGGGGCGCAGCCTCTGGCAGGACGCCCGCCGCCGCTTTATGCATAACCGTGCTGCGGTTGCCAGCCTGATTGTGCTGGTGATCATTGCGCTCTTTGTCACCATCGCGCCGATGGTATCGCAGTTTTCCTATTACGATACCGACTGGGGCATGATGTCCAGCGCCCCGGATATGGAGTCCGGACACTACTTTGGGACCGACTCCTCGGGCCGCGACCTGCTGGTGCGGGTGGCGATCGGCGGACGTATCTCGCTGATGGTCGGCGTGGCTGCAGCGCTGGTGGCGGTGATTCTGGGGACGCTTTACGGGTCGCTTTCCGGCTATCTGGGCGGCAAGGTGGATTCAGTGATGATGCGCCTGCTGGAAATCCTCAACTCCTTTCCGTTTATGTTCTTCGTCATCCTGCTGGTGACCTTCTTTGGCCAGAATATCCTGCTGATTTTCGTTGCCATTGGGATGGTCTCCTGGCTGGATATGGCGCGTATCGTTCGCGGTCAGACCCTAAGCCTGAAGCGAAAAGAGTTTATTGAAGCCGCGCAGGTCGGCGGCGTTTCAACCGGCAATATCGTTATCCGCCATATCGTGCCTAACGTGCTTGGCGTGGTCGTGGTGTACGCCTCCCTGCTGGTCCCGAGCATGATTCTGTTTGAATCCTTCTTAAGCTTCCTCGGCCTGGGTACCCAGGAGCCGTTAAGTAGCTGGGGCGCGCTGCTCAGCGATGGCGCGAACTCAATGGAAGTGTCGCCGTGGCTGCTGCTGTTTCCTGCCGGTTTTCTGGTGGTAACGCTGTTTTGTTTTAACTTTATCGGCGATGGCCTGCGTGATGCCCTCGACCCGAAAGACCGCTAAGGAGCGCCGACATGAGTACGATGGAAACGGCGAAAGCGCCGCAGGCAGCACAACAATCCGGATTGCTTCTGGATGTGAAAGATCTCCGCGTCACCTTTGCGACTCCCGATGGTGATGTGACTGCGGTCAACGATCTCAATTTTAATCTACGGGCCGGGGAAACCTTAGGCATCGTAGGCGAGTCCGGTTCCGGTAAGTCGCAAACCGCTTTTGCGCTGATGGGCCTGCTGGCCGCCAACGGCCGTATTGGGGGGTCAGCGACCTTTAACGGGAAGCAGATC
Organism: Klebsiella michiganensis; assembly: GCF_015139575.1. GTDB lineage: Bacteria > Pseudomonadota > Gammaproteobacteria > Enterobacterales > Enterobacteriaceae > Klebsiella > Klebsiella michiganensis. The sequence continues at coordinate 2,411,554 of NZ_AP022547.1, forward strand.
CTTAACCTCCCGGAGCGCGAGCTGAATAAGCTGCGCGCCGAGCAGATCTCAATGATTTTTCAGGACCCGATGACGTCGCTTAATCCGTATATGCGGGTAGGCGAACAGCTGATGGAAGTCCTGATGCTGCATAAAGCGCTGAGCAAAGCCGAAGCCTTTGAAGAGTCGGTGAAAATGCTGGATGCGGTCAAAATGCCCGAGGCGCGCAAACGGATGAAAATGTATCCGCACGAGTTTTCCGGCGGGATGCGCCAGCGCGTCATGATTGCGATGGCGCTGCTGTGCCGGCCTAAGCTGCTGATTGCCGATGAGCCGACAACGGCGCTGGACGTAACCGTGCAGGCGCAAATAATGACATTGCTTAATGAGCTCAAGCGCGAGTTCAATACGGCGATCATTATGATTACCCACGATCTCGGCGTCGTCGCCGGGATCTGCGATAAGGTGCTGGTGATGTACGCCGGACGCACGATGGAATATGGTCAGGCGCGCGACGTCTTCTACCATCCCTCTCATCCTTATTCTATTGGCCTGCTCAATGCGGTCCCGCGCCTGGACGCAGAAGGCGACGCCCTGTTAACGATTCCGGGCAACCCGCCGAATCTGCTGCGTCTGCCGAAAGGCTGTCCATTCCAGCCGCGTTGCCCGCACGCGATGGAGATTTGCAACAGCGCTCCGCCTCTGGAGGAGTTTGCGCCGGGCCGCCTGCGCGCCTGCTTTCAACCGGTGGGGGATTTGCTATGAACGCCGTAACGGAACAAAGAAAAGTCCTGCTCGAAATCGCCGATCTGAAAGTACACTTTGATATTAAAGACGGCAAACAGTGGTTCTGGCAGCCGTCGAAAACGCTGAAAGCGGTAGATGGCGTAACGCTGCGTCTGTATGAAGGGGAAACGCTGGGCGTGGTCGGGGAGTCCGGATGCGGAAAATCGACCTTCGCGCGCGCCATCATCGGTCTGGTGAAGGCCACCGACGGTAAAGTCGCCTGGTTAGGCAGAGATTTGCTGGGGATGAAGGCCGACGAGTGGCGCGACGTACGCAGCGATATTCAGATGATCTTTCAGGATCCGCTGGCGTCGCTAAACCCGCGCATGACTATCGGGGAAATCATCGCCGAGCCGCTGCGCACCTATCATCCCAAAATGCCGCGCCAGGAAGTTCGCGATCGCGTTAAGGCGATGATGATGAAAGTGGGGCTGCTGCCGAACCTGATTAACCGCTATCCGCATGAATTCTCCGGCGGCCAGTGCCAGCGTATCGGTATCGCCCGCGCGCTAATTCTTGAACCGAAGCTCATTATCTGCGATGAGCCGGTGTCAGCGCTGGACGTGTCGATTCAGGCGCAGGTAGTGAATCTGCTGCAGCAGCTGCAGCGGGAAATGGGACTGTCGCTGATTTTTATCGCCCACGATCTGGCGGTCGTGAAGCATATCTCCGATCGCGTGCTGGTGATGTATCTTGGCCATGCCGTGGAGCTCGGCACCTATGATGAGGTGTATCATAATCCGCTGCATCCCTATACCAAAGCGCTGATGTCGGCGGTGCCGGTTCCGGACCCTGATAAGGAAAAGAATAAAACGATCCAGCTTCTGGAGGGGGAATTGCCATCGCCGATTAACCCGCCGTCGGGATGCGTATTCCGCACCAGATGCCCGATTGCCGGGCCGGAGTGCGCTAAGACGCGACCGGTGCTGGAGGGCAGTTTCCGCCATGCGGTTTCCTGCCTGAAGGTGGACCCGTTATAATCTCAGGGGCTGACGTTAGTCAGCCCTTTTTTTAGCGAGGTTAACGTGGCTTTTCATATTCATGCCGCTCGTCTGCGGCTGTATCATTTACTCTTCGATCAAAACCGACGATCCGGTCGGCATTTCGAGGGACTTTGCGGCGTATTTGCCCTGCTTAGCGTGCTGGTGATATTTATCGAGTCCGGGCTCGGAACGCAATATCATCTGACCTTAGACGAATGGCATATTTTCGTCTGGCTCGAACTTGTCGTGACGGCGGTTTTTACCTTTGAGTATTTTCTGCGCATTATCAGCTGGCCGAATCCGCTAAAGTATATTTTCAGCTTCTGGGGCATTATTGACCTGGCCACCATTTTACCGCTTTACGTTATGTGGCTGTGGCCCGAGATCAGTATTGAGTACGTGTTTGCCTGGCGGGCCATGCGCGCTATCCGCGCGTTGCGTATCCTTAAGCTGCTGCGCTTTATGCCGTCGTTGAATATTTTCTGGGCCGCTATCGTCAGCGCTCGCCACCAGCTGATCCTGTTCTATTCTTTTATTGCCATCGTCATGGTGATCTTTGGCTCCCTGATGTATCTGGTTGAGGGGCCGCGATACGGTTTTACTACGCTGAACGCGTCGGTTTACTGGGCGATAGTGACGATAACCACGGTAGGGTATGGCGATATTACGCCGCATACGCCGCTGGGACGAATTTTGGCCTCCATTCTTATCTTAATTGGCTACTCGATTATTGCGATCCCCACCGGCTTAATTACCAGCCATATGACCACCGCATTTCAGAGTCGCCGGACTCAGCGCCAGTGTCCGCATTGCCAGCATAACGTTCATGAAAAAGACGCTCGCTACTGCAACGCCTGCGGCAGCGAACTGCCTGAATAACTAAAAAGCCTGCCCTGGTTAACTCAGGCAGGCTTCTTCTTTTATATATAAGCTATTTGCTTAAGAAAGAGCTTATTCGCGCCACAGGATATGACAGAGCTTGTGGTCTTTTTCACGGCACAGCAGCACGCGCGCAAAAATATCGTTAATTTCGCCGCCATCTTCATCGGCCAGACCAATGACCACTTCAGCAAAGAAGTCAGGGTTGAGGTCAAAATCGACGTGCTCTTCCCAGTCAGGCGCCGGATCGAAGAGCTCGGCGCCGCCGCGTTCTTCAAACTGCAGGTTGAACAGAATGACATCCGCCGGATCGAGGTTGTCGACGGCCAGTTCGAGGAAAATGTCGTAAGCCTGTTCAAGCGTTTCGTCTTCGGTCAGGCGATTGTTTAAATCCATATCCATGATTGCTACCCATTAAACATCTGATTGGCACGTTTTACAGCAACGGACTGAAGAAGTAAAACAGTCGCTCGGCGATCCGCTGCCACAGCGGACGTTTTAACCACAGCCTGGCGTCCAGCAGGCGCGAGCGGGAGATGTAATCGTCCTGCACCGCGGCCAGATCGCTGCCAAATCCGGCATCGTCAATCACCAGCGTAATCTCGAAGTTGAGCCACAGGCTGCGCATATCGAGGTTAACGGTGCCCACAAGGCTAAGTTCGCCGTCAACCAGCACGCTCTTAGTATGCAGCAGACCGCCTTCAAACTGGTAAATCTTTACCCCGGCAGCCAGCAGCTCGGTAAAGAAGGCGCGACTGGCCCAGCCCACCAGCAGAGAATCGTTCTTGCGCGGCAGGATGATGCTGACATCGACGCCGCGCTGGGCGGCGGTACAGATGGCATGCAAAAGGTCGTCGCTGGGCACAAAGTAGGGGGTCGTCATGATCAAATGCTCTTTGGCCGCGTAGGCGGCCGTGAGCAGAGCCTGATGGATCAAATCTTCCGGAAAGCCCGGGCCCGAGGCGATAGTGTGAATCGTGTGCCCGCTGGCCTCTTCGAACGGCATAATGTTCGCGTCCGGCGGCGGAGGCAAAATACGTTTGCCGGTTTCAATCTCCCAGTCGCAGGAGTAGACAATGCCCATCGCTGTCGCTACCGGACCTTCCATTCGCGCCATCAGATCGATCCACTGGCCAACGCCGGAGTCCTGCTTAAAGAAACGCGGGTCGACCAGATTCATACTGCCGGTATAGGCAATATAGTTATCGATCATGACCATTTTACGATGCTGACGCAGGTCCATACGGCGCAGAAAGACGCGCATCAGGTTGACCTTCAGGGCTTCGACGACTTCAATGCCGGCATTACGCATCATGGCGGCCCAGGGACTACGGAAAAACGCCACGCTCCCGGCGGAGTCGAGCATCAGCCGGCAGTGTACGCCGCGCCTTGCCGCCGCCATCAATGACTCGGCGACCTGATCGGCCATGCCGCCGGGCTGCCAGATATAGAACACCATCTCAATATTGTGACGAGCGAGCTGGATATCGCGGATGAGCGCCTGCATGACGTCATCGGATTCGGTGAGCAGCTGGAGCTGATTGCCTTTGACGCCGCCAATGCCCTGCCGACGTTCGCAGAGCTTGAACAAGGATTCCGCGACCGGACTATTCTCCTCGGCAAAGATATGCTTACAGGCTTTAAGGTCCTTTAACCACTTGGCCGTTGAGGGCCACATGGCCCGCGCGCGTTCGGCGCGGCGTTTACCCAGATGCAGTTCGCCAAACGAGAGATAGGCGATAATGCCCACCAGGGGAAGAATATAAATGACAAGCAGCCATGCCATCGCTGACGGGACCGCGCGCCTTTTCATTAATATCCGTAATGTTACACCGGCGATAAGTAGCCAGTAACCGAGTATAACCAGCCAGTTCACCACCGTGTAAAAGGTTGTCATAGATGAAAAATCCTTTTGAATGACTTGATGACATGAGTTTACGCATCATCATCCATCTGGCAAATAAAAACGCAGCGAAAGCGTTGGTTAGCCAGATTCATCGGTCTATAATGCAGGCTGTTTTTACTTGTAGAGTAGTTGCAATGAAGCGTAGTAGAACGGAAGTAGGGCGCTGGCGCATGCTTCGGCAGGTGAGTCGCCGTAAAGCACGCTGGCTGGAAGGCCAGTCGCGTCGTAATATGCGCATCCTCTCCATCAGAAAGGAGCTGGTTAAACGGCAACGTCACTCTCTGCTGTTCACCTTCTCTGAATGTTGAGAGTCGAAACAAAAGGCACCGCTCGCGGTGCCTCTGTTTTCTCAGCGTTTCGTTCTTAGCATACATTCTTATACTGTCATCTCTCTTTCTTCTGCCGGCGAAACACGGTTTCTCACATGCTCTTGCGTTATTGTTTGCATCAGCAGCGGCGGGCAGGAAGTTGCATCGCGCCATACCTCATAAGACTGGCCCAACGCGTATAAACGCAAAAAACGGGAAGTGCCATGCATCAGCACATGCTACTTATAATGTCCTTAAGGCTTCTATTATTGAGAGGTATCTATGAGTCAACTTTTTAGTCCGGTGCGAATCGGTAAGCTGGAACTTGAGAACCGTATTGTCATTGCGCCAATGTGCCAGTACTCCGCCGACAATGGCAAGGCGACGGCATGGCATCGTATCCATCTCGGACAACTGGCCTTTTCCGGCGCGGGCTTACTGATTATCGAAGCCAGCGCTGTAGAGCCCGCCGGACGCATTACCCCGGCTGATCTGGGCTTATGGAATGACGAAACGGAAGCCGCATTACGCACCGTGCTGAACGATATCCGCCAGTACGCTTCAATCCCCATCGGTATCCAGCTGGGCCATGCCGGACGAAAAGCCTCTTCAGCAGCCCCCTGGCTGGGGGGACACCAGCTGGCGCATGATTCTGGCGGATGGGACACGGTTGCGCCATCAGCGCTGGCCTATGGTGAAGGTGAACGACCTCCGGTTGAACTTACTCAGGACCACATGAAACGCATCAAGCAGTCATTCGTAGACAGCGCCAGACGCGCTGAGCGGATGGGTATTGAATTGATTGAACTGCATGCCGCGCATGGTTACCTGTTGCACCAGTTCCTTTCACCGCTCAGTAACCAGCGTACCGACGAATACGGCGGCTCGCTGGAGAACCGTTTGCGTTTTCCGCTAGAGATATTCCGGGCCATCCGTGAGGCCGTCAGTCAGGACATCGCGGTGGGCGTCCGACTTTCAGCAACAGACTGGGTGGATGGCGGCTGGGATAACGCACAATCGATTATCTTCAGCCAGCAGCTTGAGGCGCTTGGCTGCGACTATATTCATGTTTCCAGCGGCGGGCTGTCGCCTCATCAGGCGATTCAGGTGGGGCCCGGCTATCAGCTGCCGTTCGCGCGTGAAATCCGCGAGAAGGTGAATATCCCGGTGATCGGTGTGGGTCTGGTGACGGAAGCGCAGCAGGCGGAAGAGGCGCTACAAAATGGCGACGCCGACCTCATCGCCATTGCCCGCGCCGTGCTCTACAATCCGCACTGGCCATGGCATGCCGCGGCAGCCCTGGGCGCTCAGGTGAGCGTTCCGCCGCAGTATCTTCGCTCGGAACCGCATGGTCTTAAGGGAACGCTGAAGTCCAACAGGTAATTAACCATAGAAAGTCGGCGGTGCTGATGCACTGCCGGCAAATGGCTATCATCAGGGCGCGACCTAAAAAGATCGGAATGCAGAACCGGGGAAGTGGAGAGACATAAGGATGGCGACCATTCCGTACACGCGTACTTAGAAACGTCCTCTAATGAACGATCGCCATAGATTAAATTTTAACCGCGTTCTTATTGCTTAAGCATTTTATATGCTAAAACACCTTTTTATACGGTTTCACCGAGACTTTCTGATAAACCCCTGCGGCGATATAGGGATCGTCATTGGCCCATGATTGCGCCGCTTCCAGCGATTCAAATTCCGCAATGACCGTTGAGCCGGTGAAGCCCGCCGCGCCGGGTTCATTACTGTCTACGGCAGGCATTGGGCCGGCGGTCAGTAAACGACCTTCATCATGTAATAATTGCAAACGCGCCAGATGGGCGGGACGTACCGATGTCCGTTTTTCCAGAGAGTCGGCGATATCTTCAGCGTAGATAACGTAAAGCACGGCATGGCTCCTTATCAATAAATTGGCGAATCACGTTAAGTGAAACCGTCGTTGACTGCAATGCAAAGATGATCACGATCCTCAGAATGCCACGTCCCGGGGGCTTTTTGTCAGAAAACAGGGCAAATTTTGATACAAGCCAACAACCCTAGTTGAATATGATTGCTATTTGCATTTAAAATCGGGGCATCATTTTTCAACAGAAACGACTATGAGCGCAATGACCTTTGATTTACCTCGCCGCTTTCCGTGGCCTACGCTACTGTCTGTGGTTATCCACGGCAGTGTTATCGCGGGGTTGCTCTATACTTCGGTACATCAGGTTATTGAACGGCCGGCACCCTCACAGCCCATTGAAATCACTATGGTGGCCCCGGCAGATCTGGAACCGCCTCAGGCGGCTCAGCCGGTCGTTGAGCCCGTTGTTGAACCGGAGCCAGAACCGGAACCGGAAGTGATGCCTGAACCGCCAAAAGAGGCGCCGGTTGTTATCCATAAACCAAAGCCAAAACCGAAGCCAAAGCCTAAACCGAAGCCGGAAAAAAAGGTCGAACAACCGAAGCGTGATGTAAAACCGGCGGAAACGCGCCCGGCCTCGCCGTTTGAAAATACCAATACGGCGCCGGCGCGCACCGCGCCGAGCACCTCAGCCGCGACCGCTAAACCCACCGTGACGGTGCCTTCCGGGCCGCGGGCGCTAAGCCGCGGAGAGCCGAGCTATCCGGCTCGTGCCCAGGCGCTGCGTATTGAAGGAAACGTGCGGGTTAAGTTTGACGTCACGCCGGACGGGCGCGTGGACAACGTGCAGATCCTCTCCGCACAACCTGCCAATATGTTTGAGCGTGAAGTGAAAAACGCTTTACGTAAATGGCGCTATGAACCGGGTAAACCGGGAACCGGCATTACCATGACCATTCAGTTCCGTCTGAAAGGCGTACAAATTAGCTAATCCTCAAAAACAAGGCCCCTTAAGGGGCCTTATCCATGAACACCTCATCAAGCGCTTTCTGCGCCGTCACCAGATGCTGTCCGCCAAACAAAATCGCCCGATTCAGCAGCGTATAGAGCTGGTAGATGGGCTGCCGCTCGAGAAAGCCGGACGGCAGCGGCGATACGGACTGATAGCCGTCATAGATTTGCGGCGGCTGTTCCGGATGCAGCGGGAGCATCGCCAAATCGCATTCGCGATCGCCCCAGTAGCAGGCAGGGTCGAAAATATAGGGCCCGTTTGGCCCGAGCGCGCAGTTACCGGACCATAAGTCACCGTGAAGCAGCGACGGCTGCGGCTGATGACTGCTCAGCCGTTGCTGAACAATATCAACAAGATGATCGATATCACCAAAATGCAGGCCTTTCTCGGCGGCGAGTTCCAGCTGCCAGCCGATACGCTGTTCGGCAAAGAACGTGGACCAGCGACGCTGCCAGGCGTTCGGCTGGGGAGTGGTGGAGAGATCGTTGTCAAAATCCAGACCAAACTGCGGTTGGTCGCTCCACTGATGTAAATGGGCGATTTGCTGGCCTAACAGGAAAGCGTTGTGCGCATCCAGCGGGCGAGGAGGGAGGTATTCCATCACCAGAAAGCTGTAATCTCGATCGCTGCCCACGGCAAAAACCTGCGGTACGTTCACCGTTTTACTGCGCGACAGTAGTTCAAGCTGGTCAGCCTCGGCCGTGAAGATGGGTAACAGCTCGCGTTCGTCGCATTTTACGAAGTAATCTCGCCCGCCATAGCGTAAATGCCAGGCAGCGTGTATCTCTCCACCGGGTAGTTCGTTTCGCAGTTCGATTTCAGCTGCTTCGGTATGCAAATCGCGTAACAAATTGCTGATAGCTTGCCACATGCCGTCTCTCCCCATGTTTTCCAACATTTCATAAGGTTAGCGCATAAACCCGGCGTAAAACTCGAACTGACGCACAACTGGACGTTTTCCGTTGCGTCAATCGCACTTATTGAGCTTTTAACCACTCGCTGAATGTGACCACGGTGACGTCGACGGGTCTTCCCAGCGCGGTTTCGGCTAAACCTGCGCTTAAGGCGTTGACTTCCTCGGCATTCTGCATGGAAAGCAGGCCGAAGGTGTTGGTGCCGAGCTCGTGGACGTTCCCTTCATCATCGTTTAAGACGAGGGTAAATCCGGCGCGGGTGAGGTGATTACTGAGTTCGTTAATTTCCGTTAACGTCTCTTCGTGAAAACGAACCGTGACGACCCAGGCAATAATTTCGCTACTCATTTTTCACCCCGTTGTTATCCATGGCATTTTTAGCATAGACCATCATGCTGATTTGGCGACTCCCTCTGTCTTCCCAGAGGGAGCGAAGGCGTTATCAACCGCGCAGATAGGTGTAGATTTTTTGCGTATTATCCAGCGAGCAAAGGCGGGTGCCCTGATTGATGGTTGCCGCACTACCCGCCGCAACGCCAAAGCGAACCATATCTTCAAGCGAGGCGTTTTCCGCCAGCCTTAAGGTCATTGCGCCGACCATACTGTCACCGGCGCCGACGGTGCTCTGGCTTTTCATCGGCGGCGGTACTACCTGAACGCTACCCTGGGCATCAACGCCGAGCGCACCCTGGGCGCCGAGGGAGACGACGACGCGCTGGACTTTGCCCGACCGAATGAGCTCCTGCGCCGCAAGACGCACATCATCCGGCTGGCTCAGATCGCGCTGTACCAGCGCGCTAAGCTCTTTCTGGTTCGGCTTAACCAGCTCGATATTGCCGACATCAAGCGCTGCGGCGAGCGCGTCACCGGAACTATCAACAATACAGCGCAATCCATGCTGCTGAGCGTTTTTGACCAGCTGCGTCAGATTATCGACGCTGATGCCGGGCGGGAGACTTCCGCTAATCACCAGCAGGGAACCCGGGGCGATGGCGAGGACCTTTTCCTCAAGGAGCTGGAGCTCCTCCTTAGTTAACGCTGCGCCCGGCATCACGAAACGATATTGCTCGCCGCTGGCGTTCACATGCACGTGAAGATTCTGCCGCGTCCAGTCATGGGTCTCTACCGTATCGACGGGAACATGTTCATCCGTCAGCAGCGCCGTCAGGTGTTCGCCTGTCGCCCCGCCGACGGGAAAGATGGCTGTGGCGCTGCCGCCAAGAAAAGTGATGGCTCGCGCAACGTTAATTCCGCCTCCGCCGGGTTCAAACACGGGAGCGCTACAGCGCAGTTTGCCTTCCGGGTAAATTTGCGGGGTCTGGGTTGCGCTATCGAGCGAGGGGGCTAACGTGAGCGTATAGATTTTGGTCATCCAGTTTCCTCCATAATACGAATTTAGCTGCTCTGGTTTTAAGCATGGCACTTAAAGGAGGGAAGGGGAAGCGACGCGCCACTTATACAACGCAACCTCTTTTTATCTTTATGAAATAAAAATTGTTTTGAGAAGCGTCTTATACAAAAAATGAAAGAGTAATTGATTGCTAAGTTAATCGTGCTTTTTTATAATTTACTCCCTTTCTTAGGACCGGCTATCCGCGATCCTCGCGAAAGCTCCCGGGACCCTCCAGGTCTCCTTATAGGTTGTACGGACTTAAAATTAAATGAAGCTTTTGAAGACAGTACCCGCAGCGGCGTTGCTCGCGGGAGGGCTTTTTGCGTCTGCGTGCGCAATGGCCGATGATTCCGTTTTTACTGTCATGGATGACCCATCTTCTGCTAAAAAACCTTTCGAAGGTACTGTTAACGCCGGTTATCTGGCGCAGTCCGGCAATACGAAAAGTTCCTCAATGACCGCCGACTCCACGTTGACCTGGTATGGCAATACCACCGCATGGTCGCTGTGGGGGAATGCCAGCAATACGTCGTCAAACGATCAGCGCTCTTCGGAAAGGTACGCGGTGGGGGGACGTAGTCGTTACAACCTGACTGACCAGAACTATATATTTGGCCAGGCCAGCTGGCTGACGGATCGTTACAATGGTTATCAGCAGCGGGATGTGTTTACCGCAGGTTATGGTCGACAGATTATGAACGGACCGGTACACAGCCTACGTTTTGAATTTGGTCCTGGCGTACGCTACGACGAGTATACCGACGGCGATACTGATACTCAGCCGTTGGGCTATGCTTCCGGCACTTACGCCTGGCAGATGACCGATAACGCCAAATTTACGCAAGGTGTTTCGGTATTCGGCGCTGAAGATACGACGCTGAACTCCGAAAGCGCGCTGAACGTTGCCATCAATGCTCACTTTGCCCTCAAGGTCGCCTATAACCTGACGTGGAACTCTGAGCCGCCGTCATCGGCGCCGGAACACACCGATCGCCGTACCACGCTATCGCTCGGTTATAAAATGTAATATTTCAGGCCAGATATTCTGGCCTGATTGTTTTAAATTTGGCAATAAGTGACATTATTATTTTTGGTCTCTCGTTTTGTTTTTTATAAAAAGAAATCGTCTTCATAATTTCCCCACAATTGCTATTTTGCTGACAAATATGCAGTTAATTTGACACGAAAAGATAAATATTGGGTCGGACAAAAATGTGATCTGGATCTATACTGTTGCACACAGGCGGCGATAACGACGCCGTTCTATTTATCTGAAACAAATAAGAGAATGACTATCATGAGAAATAGCAAAATCGCACTCGCGGCCGTGATGCTGTGCACGCTGTCTTTTGGCGCATTTGCCGCCGCTCCCGCACCGCAGCCGGGTAATAACGAGCATACCCAAGTTGGTACCGCCAAAGCTACCGATGTCGAAGCAGGCTCCAACATAGCGCCGGGCTCACAGTCTACCGGGCAGTCAATGAATGATGCTTTTGATGTTCATAAACTTGTCGCCGGCGAATGGTCCTGATATTTCATTGTACTTGAACATCATCCTTTAATTATTTCGTGAAGCAGCAAACCGGGTAATGCCGTACCGGTTTTGCTTTCCGTACTTTGTGTTAAACATGCATAATTGATGTGAAAGCATAAATATTCTTTATGCGTCATATCGTCCTGCCGCGCTCTTTTGCCGCACGGTTCCGCAGCAATTACGCTGTGTTTGTTGCGCCGCGACCTTTTTTTTCCATCAACAATAACCATTTAGTCTCATGTGACTTTTATCACGCACTAATGATGTGTAAACTAACCGTCGGTGTTATCAACAGGCGGCTGCAGGTGGGTACGCGTCGGTGAACGAGCGTGCACATATTTTCGCAGAGTGAAGCGGGAACTGGGCCTGAACGTGTTGATAATTATGATTATATTGTTTTGTATGTGCTCTTTCGTGTGGGGCACCACTGCAAATAAGGACATGAAATGCCTGTAATTACGCTTCCTGATGGCAGCCAACGCCATTTTGATCACGCTGTGAGCCCGATGGACGTCGCTCTGGATATTGGCCCTGGTCTGGCGAAAGCCACCATCGCCGGCCGCGTCAACGGCGAGCTGGTTGACGCCTGCGACTTAATTGAAAACGACGCGACGCTCTCTATCATCACCGCGAAAGATGAAGATGGACTTGAGATTATTCGTCACTCCTGTGCGCACCTTTTGGGGCACGCGATTAAACAGCTGTGGCCAAATACCAAGATGGCGATCGGCCCGGTTGTCGACAACGGTTTCTACTATGATGTCGATCTGGACCATACCCTGACCCAGGAAGATATCGACGCGCTCGAAAAACGTATGCACGAGCTCGCCGAGAAAAACTACGACGTCATTAAGAAGAAAGTCAGCTGGCACGAAGCGCGTGAAACCTTCGTGAAGCGCGGCGAGAGCTATAAAGTCTCCATTCTTGATGAAAACATTGCACATGATGACAAACCCGGTTTGTATCATCATGAAGAGTATGTCGACATGTGCCGCGGGCCGCACGTGCCGAATATGCGTTTCTGTCATCATTTCAAACTGATGAAGACCGCTGGCGCCTACTGGCGCGGCGATAGCAACAATAAAATGCTGCAGCGCATCTACGGAACCGCATGGGCAGATAAAAAAGCCTTAAATGCCTATCTGCAGCGTCTGGAAGAAGCCGCTAAGCGCGATCACCGTAAAATCGGTAAGCAGCTCGACCTGTATCATATGCAGGAAGAGGCGCCGGGCATGGTGTTCTGGCATAACGACGGCTGGACTATCTTCCGCGAACTGGAAACTTTTGTGCGTTCTAAGCTGAAAGAGTACCAGTATCAGGAAGTTAAAGGCCCGTTTATGATGGACCGCGTGCTGTGGGAAAAAACCGGCCACTGGGACAACTATAAAGATGCGATGTTCACCACCTCTTCCGAGAACCGTGAATACTGCATCAAGCCGATGAACTGCCCGGGCCACGTGCAGATCTTCAACCAGGGGCTGAAATCCTACCGCGATCTGCCGCTGCGTATGGCTGAATTCGGTAGCTGCCATCGTAATGAGCCGTCAGGCGCGCTGCATGGCCTGATGCGCGTACGTGGCTTTACTCAGGACGACGCCCATATCTTCTGTACTGAAGATCAGGTTCGCGATGAAGTAAACGCCTGTATTCGCATGGTCTACGATATGTACAGCACCTTTGGCTTCGAGAAAATCGTCGTCAAGCTGTCGACTCGCCCGGAAAAACGCATCGGTAGCGATGAGACATGGGATCGTGCTGAAGCGGATCTGGCCGTGGCGCTGGAAGAGAACAACATCCCGTTTGAGTATCAGCTGGGTGAAGGCGCGTTCTACGGTCCGAAAATTGAATTTACCCTGTATGACTGCCTCGATCGTGCATGGCAGTGCGGTACTGTACAGCTGGACTTCTCCCTGCCGCAGCGTTTAAGCGCCTCTTATGTGGGTGAAAATAACGAACGACAGGTACCGGTAATGATTCACCGCGCGATTCTTGGTTCGCTGGAGCGCTTTATTGGCATCCTGACCGAAGAGTTTGCGGGCTTCTTCCCGAGCTGGCTGGCGCCGGTGCAGGTTGTGGTCATGAATATTACTGATTCTCAGGCTGAATACGTTAACGAATTGACGCGTAAACTACAAAATGCGGGCATTCGCGTAAAAGCAGACTTGAGAAATGAGAAGATAGGCTTTAAAATCCGCGAGCACACTTTACGTCGTGTCCCTTACATGTTGGTCTGTGGCGACAAAGAGGTAGAAGCCGGCAAAGTTGCCGTGCGTACCCGTCGTGGCAAAGACTTGGGCAGCCTGGACGTAAATGAAGTTATCGAGAAGCTGCAACAAGAGATTCGCAGCCGCAGTCTAAAACAACTGGAGGAATAAGGTATTAAAGGCGGAAAACGAGTTCAAACGGCACGTCCGAATCGTATTAATGGCGAGATTCGCGCCCTGGAAGTTCGCTTAACTGGTCTGGAAGGCGAAGCTTTGGGTATTGTGAGTCTGAGAGAAGCGATCGAAAAAGCTGAAGAAGCTGGAGTAGATTTAGTTGAAATCAGCCCTAACGCCGAACCGCCAGTTTGTCGTATCATGGACTACGGCAAGTTCCTTTATGAAAAGAGCAAGTCTTCTAAGGAACAGAAGAAAAAGCAAAAAGTTATCCAGGTTAAGGAAATTAAGTTCCGTCCTGGCACCGACGATGGCGATTATCAGGTAAAACTCCGCAGCCTGATTCGCTTTCTGGAAGATGGCGATAAGGCCAAGATCACGCTGCGTTTTCGCGGCCGTGAGATGGCCCACCAACAGATCGGTATGGAAGTGCTTACCCGCGTCCGTGACGATCTGAGTGAACTGGCAGTAGTCGAATCCTTCCCAACGAAGATCGAAGGCCGCCAGATGATCATGGTGCTCGCTCCTAAGAAGAAACAGTAAGGCCTTCAAGTAGCAATGTCTGTGGAGCCTGCGGGTTCCGCAGCCGTTGTTCGCCTATGTTTCGTTTATTAACAATGCGAAGTGGAAGTTATTAAAATGCCAAAAATTAAGACCGTACGCGGTGCTGCTAAGCGCTTCAAAAAAACCGGTAAAGGTGGTTTTAAGCACAAGCACGCTAACCTGCGTCACATTCTGACCAAAAAAGCTACCAAGCGTAAACGTCACCTGCGTCCGAAAGCCATGGTTTCTAAAGGCGATCTGGGCCTGGTCATCGCGTGCCTGCCGTACGCATAAGTCGTTAACCCTTTTAACTTTTTAATTAGAATAGATACAGGAGAGCACATATGGCTCGCGTAAAACGTGGTGTAGTTGCCCGTGCACGTCACAAGAAAATTTTGAAACAAGCTAAAGGCTACTACGGTGCGCGTTCTCGCGTATACCGCGTTGCCTTCCAGGCTGTTATCAAAGCTGGTCAGTACGCTTATCGTGACCGTCGTCAGAAAAAGCGTCAGTTCCGTCAACTGTGGATTGCGCGTATCAACGCAGCAGCACGTCAGAACGGTATTTCTTACAGCAAATTCATCAACGGCCTGAAAAAAGCCTCTGTTGAAATCGACCGTAAGATCCTGGCTGACATCGCCGTATTCGACAAATTAGCGTTCACCGCGCTGGTCGAAAAAGCGAAAGCAGCTCTGGCATAAGCCAGTTGAAAGAGGGAGCTTGTCTCCCTCTTTTCGTTTCAACACTATCAATACATTGACTTTTATCCGCGTAAGCTTTTCAATATCGATCTTACGTTTTTTACCAGACAAGGTAATGCAAGCATGAATGCTGCTATTTTCCGCTTCTTTTTTTACTTTAGCACCTGAACTCAGGAGGCTAGCGCGTGAAAGAAGAAACGGAAAACAGCGCCAAAAAGCCTCCCACTGTGGAGGCTTTTTTTGTATCTGAACTGGCTTGTTCTATTTCAAGCTCCAGACGTGTGGATTGACCGGGTCATTCGGGCAAATGGCGAATGACCCGCCGTCTGCGGCTCGAAATAGTGAAAGCAAAATAATAACCATAACCGGTGTCTGCACCGACATAATGAGGAAAACCATGTCACATCTCGCAGAGCTGGTTGCCAGTGCGAAGGCAGCCATTAACGAGGCATCAGATGTTGCTGCGCTGGACAACGTCCGCGTGGAATACCTGGGTAAAAAAGGGCTCCTGACCCTTCAGATGACGACCCTGCGTGAGCTGCCTGCTGAAGAGCGCCCGGCAGCCGGCGCGGTTATCAACGAAGCGAAAGAGCAGGTCCAGCAGGCGCTTAACGCGCGTAAGTCAGATCTTGAAAGCGCCGCTCTTAACGCGCGCCTGGCCTCGGAGACCATCGATGTCTCTCTGCCGGGGCGTCGTATTGAGAACGGTGGCCTGCATCCGGTGACCCGTACCATCGATCGTATTGAAAGTTTCTTCGGTGAGCTCGGCTTTACCGTCGCGACTGGCCCGGAAATCGAAGATGACTACCACAACTTCGATGCGCTGAATATTCCTGGCCACCATCCGGCACGCGCTGACCACGACACTTTCTGGTTTGATGCCACGCGCCTGCTGCGTACGCAAACCTCAGGCGTGCAGATCCGCACCATGGCTAACCAGCAGCCGCCGATCCGCATTATTGCGCCAGGCCGCGTCTATCGTAACGACTACGATCAGACCCACACCCCAATGTTCCATCAGATGGAAGGCCTGATCGTTGATACCAACATCAGCTTTACCAACCTGAAGGGAACGCTGCACGATTTCCTGCGTAACTTCTTTGAAGAAGATCTGCAGATTCGTTTTCGTCCGTCCTATTTCCCGTTCACCGAGCCGTCGGCCGAAGTCGACGTTATGGGGAAAAACGGGAAATGGCTGGAAGTGCTCGGCTGTGGGATGGTGCATCCAAACGTACTGCGCAACGTGGGTATCGATCCGGAAATCTATTCCGGCTTTGCCTTCGGCATGGGTATGGAGCGTCTGACCATGCTGCGCTACGGCGTGACCGACTTACGCGCGTTCTTCGAAAACGATCTGCGTTTCCTCAAACAGTTTAAATAAGGGCAGGACAGAACAATGAAATTCAGTGAACTGTGGTTACGCGAGTGGGTTAACCCAGCTATCGATAGCGAAGCGCTGTCGGACCAGATAACGATGGCCGGCCTTGAGGTTGACGGCGTTGAACCGGTTGCGGGCAGCTTCAACGGCGTTGTCGTTGGGGAAGTGGTTGAGTGCGCTCAGCACCCTAATGCTGACAAGCTGCGCGTCACAAAAATTAACGTCGGCGGCGAACGCCTGCTGGACATCGTCTGCGGTGCGCCAAACTGCCGTCAGGGCCTGAAGGTTGCCGTTGCAACCATCGGTGCCGTACTGCCGGGCGATTTTAAAATTAAAGCGGCAAAGCTGCGCGGCGAGCCGTCGGAAGGCATGCTGTGCTCCTTCTCCGAACTGGGGATCTCCGACGATCACAGCGGTATTATTGAACTGCCCGCCGATGCGCCGCTGGGTACCGATATCCGCGAATACCTGAAGCTCGACGATAACACTATCGAAATCAGCGTCACGCCGAACCGTGCCGACTGCCTGGGTATTATCGGCATTGCCCGCGATGTCGCCGTGCTCAACAAGGCGCCACTACATGTCCCGGAAATGACTCCGGTGGCCGCAACCATCGACGACGTTCTGCCAATTCAGGTCGATGCGCCGGAAGCATGCCCGCGCTACCTGGGCCGTGTGGTAAAAGGCATTAATGTCAAAGCGCCGACGCCGTTATGGATGAAAGAGAAGCTGCGCCGCTGCGGCATTCGCTCCATCGATGCCGTGGTTGACGTGACCAACTATGTTCTGCTCGAGCTCGGTCAGCCGATGCACGCCTTCGATAAAGACCGCATTGAAGGCGGAATTATCGTGCGTATGGCGCATGAAGGCGAAACCCTGGTCCTGCTCGACGGCTCCGAGGCTAAGCTGGATACCGATACTCTGGTTATTGCTGACCACCAGAAAGCCCTGGCTATGGGCGGAATTTTCGGCGGCGAGCACTCCGGCGTAAACGATGAAACGCAAAACGTTCTGCTGGAATGCGCGTTCTTCAGCCCGCTGTCCATTACCGGCCGCGCCCGCCGTCATGGTCTGCATACCGATGCTTCCCACCGCTACGAGCGCGGCGTGGACTCCGCGCTGCAGTATCAGGCAATGGAGCGCGCAACCCGCCTGCTGATGGATATTTGCGGCGGTGAAGCGGGCCCGATTATTGACGTGACCAATGAAGCGACTCTGCCGAAGCCTGCGACCATCCGCCTTCGCCGCAGCAAACTGGATCGTCTGATTGGCCATCACATTGAAGATGAGCAGGTTAGCGACATTCTGCGTCGTCTGGGCTGTGAAGTTACCGAAGGCCAGGATGAGTGGCATGCCGTGGCGCCGAGCTGGCGTTTCGACATGGAGATCGAAGAAGACCTGGTCGAAGAGGTTGCCCGCGTCTATGGCTATAACAATATTCCTGACGAACCGGTGCAAGCGGGCCTGATCATGGGCAGCCACCGCGAAGCGGATCTGTCGCTTAAGCGCGTGAAAACGCTGCTCAACGACAAAGGCTATCAGGAAGTGATTACCTACAGCTTTGTTGACCCGAAAGTACAGCAGTGGATCCACGCCGGTGAAGAAGCGCTGATTCTGCCGAGCCCGATCTCCAGCGAAATGTCGGCGATGCGTCTGTCATTGTGGACCGGTCTGCTCGGGACGGTGGTCTACAACCAGAATCGCCAGCAGAGCCGCGTCCGCATCTTTGAGAGCGGCTTACGCTTTGTTCCCGATACGCAGGCCCCTCTGGGTATTCGCCAGGACGTGATGCTGGCTAGCGTCATCTGCGGTAACCGCTATGAAGAACACTGGAACCTGGCAAAAGAAACCGTCGATTTCTATGATTTAAAAGGCGATCTGGAGTCCGTTCTCGACCTCACGGGTAAACTGTCCGACATCGAATTCCGCATCGAAGCCAATAATGCGCTTCATCCGGGCCAGTCGGCGGCGATTTATCTGAAAGGTGAACGTATTGGTTTTATTGGGGTTGTTCATCCCGAGCTGGAACGTAAACTGGATCTGAACGGCCGCACGTTGGTGTTCGAGCTGGAGTGGAACAAGCTTGCAGACCGCGTGGTGCCTCAGGCGCGTGAAGTTTCTCGCTTCCCGGCGAACCGTCGCGACATCGCTGTCGTTGTGGCAGAAAACGTTCCCGCAGCCGATGTTTTAGCCGAGTGTAAGAAAGTTGGCGTAAATCAGGTAGTTGGCGTAAACTTATTTGACGTGTACCGCGGCAAGGGCGTAGCGGAAGGTTTCAAAAGCCTCGCTATCAGCCTTATCCTCCAGGATACCAGCCGTACACTCGAAGAAGAGGAGATTGCCGCTACCGTCGCCAAATGTGTAGAGGCATTGAAAGAGCGATTCCAGGCATCATTGAGGGATTGAACCTATGGCGCTTACAAAAGCTGAAATGTCAGAATATCTGTTTGATAAGCTTGGGCTTAGCAAGCGGGATGCCAAAGAGCTGGTAGAGTTGTTTTTCGAAGAAGTCCGTCGCGCTCTGGAAAACGGAGAGCAGGTAAAACTCTCCGGGTTCGGCAACTTCGATTTGCGAGATAAGAACCAACGCCCGGGCCGTAACCCGAAAACGGGAGAGGATATTCCTATTACAGCCCGGCGTGTGGTGACCTTCAGACCCGGACAGAAGTTAAAAAGCCGTGTCGAAAACGCTTCACCCAGAGAGAAATGATCTGGACTGACTAATCAAAAAGGCCGCTATGCGGCCTTTTTTCTTTTCCTGGCCGAATACCGTAAAATCAATCACATCCTTTTTCTCAACTCAGAAATCTATGCTGACCTTTGCTCAAACTCAACGGCGCCGCAACCGGCGCTGGCTTGCGGTATTAACGTTGCTGCTGCTGGTTACGTCGACCATCAGCCTGTGCGCGGGCGACCAGTGGATTGGCCCCGGTGAATGGTTTAGCGCCAAAGGCGAGCTGTTTATCTGGCAGATTCGTTTGCCGCGCACCCTGGCCGTCCTGCTGGTGGGCGCGGCGCTGGCGCTGTCCGGCGCGATTATGCAGGCGCTGTTTGAAAACCCGCTGGCGGAGCCCGGGCTGCTGGGGGTATCAAACGGCGCTGGGGTTGGCCTGATAGCCGCCGTGTTGCTGGGAAAAGGGCTGCTTCCGGGCTGGGCGCTGGGGCTGTGCGCCATCGCTGGCGCGCTGGTCATTACCTTTATTTTACTGCGTTTTGCCAGGCGGCATCTCTCGACCAGCCGCCTGCTGCTGGCGGGCGTGGCGCTCGGTATCATATGCAGCGCGCTGATGACCTGGGCGGTCTACTTCTCAACCTCTTTCGATCTCCGCCAGCTGATGTACTGGATGATGGGCGGCTTTGGCGGCGTGGACTGGCAGCAGCTGTGGCTGATGCTGGCCCTGCTGCCGGTGCTGGCCTGGGTGTGCCTGCAATCGCAGCCTCTTAATCTGTTAGCGCTGGGGGAGGTTTCCGCACGCCAGCTGGGGCTGCCGCTGTGGCTATGGCGTAAAGTGCTGGTGGTGGCGACCGGCTGGCTGGTGGGCGTCAGCGTGGCGCTGGCCGGCGCGATCGGCTTTATTGGTCTGGTTATCCCGCATATCCTGCGCTTATGTGGTTTAAGCGATCACCGCGCGCTGCTTCCGGCCTGTTTGTTAGCGGGGGCCAGCGCGCTGCTGGGCGCGGATATTATCGCGCGTCTGGCGCTTTCGGCGGCGGAATTGCCGATTGGCGTGGTCACCGCCACCCTGGGCGCGCCGGTGTTTATCTGGTTATTGCTGAAATCAGGCCGCCCGCAGTGAGGGGCGGCCGTAATCGGTTGATACTATTACCAGCCCTTAATCGCATCGCCTTTGTAGACTTCCGCTGCCTTGTCGGCAACCTGCTGAGTCTGGAAGGCCTCTTTCAGCTCCTGGACTTTTTTGCTGTCTTTATTATCTTCGCGCGCAACAATGGCGTTGACGTACGGCGAGTCCGGGCCTTCCATAAATAGCCCATCGCGGGCAGCCGAGAGACCGGCCTGAGCGGAGAAGTTGGTGTTGATGATCGACAGGGCGACGTTCGGGTCATCAAGCGTACGGGTCAGCTGCGGCGTGTCGACTTCCACGATTTTCAGCTGCTTAGGATTGTCGATAATGTCCAGCGTCGTCGGCAGGTAGCCTGTACCCTCTTTCAGCTTGATTAAACCTTGCGCCTGCAGCAGCAGCAGGCTGCGGCCCAGGGTTGTGGTTTCGTTAGAGATGGAAATCGTCGCGCCGTCAGGCAGTTCGCTGATATTTTTGATTTTCTTCGAGTAGGCGGCGATCGGGAAGACGAAGGTTTTACCGACAATGGCAAACTTATAGCCGCGCTCTTTTGATTGTGCCTCAAGGTAAGGCAGCGTCTGGAAGGCGTTAGCATCGACGTCTTTATTGTTCAGGGCTTCGTTCGGCAGAACGTAATCATTAAATGAGATTACCTCGACGTCGAGGTTGTATTTCTCTTTGGCCACCTGTTCTACGACTTTCCAGATAGCCTCATCCGGCCCGGTATTAATGGCGACTTTAATCTTATTATCTTCATCCGGCGAGCAGGCCGAAAGCAGCGTAACGGAGGCCGCGATTAACACCGCGCTAAACATCTTCTTCATCAATAAAACTCTCTTAAATTAACAATTAACGAAATGCTATTACATCCATCCACCACTGTACACTGAATTGCGCGCTCCCGGTGTTGAGATGAATTCATGTTGTGCTGCCTGTTACATCAAGAGACACTCCCGGGGGATTCAAAGTAGAATGACCCAGTCTGAATCCGCTACAGTAGATAGGGATCACCTGAAGCAGTAACCGGTATATTCACTGAGGGAAGGCTATGCAACACGATATTCTCAATACTGAAGTCACCACCATTGATGGTGAGAAAACAACGCTCACCCCGTGGGCAGGCAAAGTCCTGTTGATTGTCAACGTCGCGTCAAAGTGCGGCCTGACGCCGCAGTATGAGCAGTTGGAGGCGCTGCAAAAAGATTTAGAAAGCGAAGGTTTTAGCGTACTGGGCTTTCCGTGCAACCAGTTTCTGGGTCAGGAGCCGGGTAGCGAAGAAGAGATTAAAACGTTCTGTAGCACGACTTACGGCGTGACTTTCCCGATGTTCAGCAAAATTGACGTCAACGGCGAACATCGCGCGCCTCTGTACCAGAAGCTGGTTGAGGCCGCCCCGCAGGCTATCGCCCCGGAAGGCAGCGGTTTTTATGAGCGCATGGCCAGCAAAGGCAGAGCGCCGCTGTACGTGGATGATATTCTGTGGAACTTTGAAAAATTCCTCATCGGCCGCGATGGTCAGGTCATCGGCCGTTTCTCACCGGATATGACGCCGGATGATCCGCAGCTGGTGGCCGCTATTAAAGGAGCTTTAGCCAAATAATGCCGTTTTTGATGCAGCTACAGGATGTAGAAGAGGCGGGGCGGCTGGCGCCGTTTTCAGCCGATATCCGGCCGGGAGAGATCGTTCATCTGGTGGGGCCAAACGGGGCGGGGAAAAGCACGCTGCTGGCGCGTATGGCGGGGCTCTCTACCGGCCCGGGTCAGGTAAAACTGAATGGACGCCCGCTGAATGACTGGCTGGCGCCGGAGCTGGCGCGTCATCGGGCCTATTTAAGCCAACACCAGATGCCGCCCTTCGCCATGCCGGTTTGGCATTATCTGTCGCTGCATCTCCAGGACGACGCGCACAACGGGCTACTGACGACCATCGCGGAGAAGCTGGGCTTAGGCGACAAGCTTGGGCGCCAGGTGAATCACATCTCCGGCGGGGAGTGGCAGCGCGTGCGCCTGGCGGCGGTAATACTGCAGATTCATCGTCAGGCTAACGCGTCCGGACAGTTGCTATTGCTGGATGAACCGATGAACAGCCTGGACGTGGCGCAGCAGGCCGCGCTCGACCGACTGTTAAGCGAACTCTGCGCCTCGGGGATTGCCGTCGTGATGAGCAGCCACGACCTGAATCATACCCTCCGACACGCCCATCGCTCCTGGCTTATCTGCCGGGGGGAGACGATCGCCTGCGGCAGCACCGCCGAGGTATTAAGCGAAGAGAATTTAACCGCCGCCTATGCCATGGACTTCCAGCGGGTCGAGGTGGCGGGTCATCTTATGCTCGTTGCGTCACAGTAGCACGCAGTCAGCTTGCCAGCGAATTGATAAACAAGGTAAATTATCCTGCTATCAGGATAGGGAACAGAGGATTCGTCTGAGATGCGTTTTTGGCTCGTTTTGTGTGTTGCGTTATTTCTGGCGGGGTGTAGCAGCCACCGGGCGCCGCCGCCCAATCCACGGCTTGCTGATTCGATTACCGTTGTTGCTAACCTGAATGAGCAGCTAAGGAACTGGCGGGGAGCGCCGTATCGCTACGGCGGCATGTCGCCGCGCGGCGTTGATTGCTCCGGGTTTGTGCTGATGACCTTCCGCGATAAGTTCGCGTTGCAGCTGCCGCGTGAAACGCGTGAGCAGGCGGAGATCGGCACGAAAATCGATAAGAGCGAACTGCTGCCCGGCGATCTGGTCTTCTTCAAGACCGGTTCCGGAGAGAGCGGTCTGCACGTCGGTATTTACGACACGGATAACCAGTTTATCCACGCCTCTACCAGCCAGGGCGTGACGCGCTCGTCGCTGGATAATGTCTACTGGCATAAAAAATTCTGGCAGGCGCGAAGGATCTAGCCTCGATACGTCAAAGCGTAGCGTGGCGTTTTCTTGCCCGGCGGCGGTAACGCCTTACCGGGCAGCGCCACAACGCCCGTCTAGTCTTTTATCGCAATAACCCATCCAATCCTCCGTGTTAATAATTTGTTGAAAGCACTACACTGAAGGCAGGAGGAACCATGACCCTGTCTTTTACTACCCACTGGCGTGATGAACTGCCGGATTTTTACACCGCTTTAGCCCCTACGCCGCTGGAGAATGCGCGGCTTGTCTGGCACAACGCTCCGCTGGCGCGAACGCTGGGCGTTGACGCGTCGTTATTCAGCCCGCAGAAGGGCGCTGGCGTATGGGGCGGCGAAACGCTACTGCCGGGAATGTCGCCGCTGGCGCAGGTTTACAGCGGCCACCAGTTCGGCGCCTGGGCCGGGCAGCTCGGCGACGGGCGCGGTATTCTGCTCGGCGAACAGCAGCTCGCTGATGGTCGTCGCTTTGACTGGCACCTTAAAGGCGCCGGGCTCACTCCCTATTCGCGAATGGGCGACGGGCGGGCGGTGCTGCGCTCGACGATCCGCGAGGCGCTGGCCTCGGAAGCGATGCATGCGTTGGGCATTCCAACCACCCGCGCGCTGGCGATAGTGGCCAGCGATACGCCGGTATACCGCGAAACCGTCGAGCGCGGGGCAATGCTGATGCGGCTGGCGGAAAGCCACGTTCGTTTCGGCCATTTTGAGCATTTTTACTACCGTCGCGAGCCTCTGAAAGTGCAGCAGCTGGCGGATTACGTGATTCGTCACCACTGGCCGCATCTGCAAAATGAAGCGGATAAGTACCTTCTGTGGTTCAGTGACGTTGTCACCCGAACCGCGGAGATGATTGCCTGCTGGCAAACGGTGGGCTTTGCCCACGGGGTGATGAATACCGACAATATGTCGATTCTCGGCCTGACGATGGACTACGGTCCGTACGGTTTCCTTGATGATTTCCAGCCTGGCTTTATCTGTAACCACTCCGATTATCAGGGGCGCTACCGCTTTGATAATCAGCCGGCGGTAGGGCTATGGAACCTGCAACGGCTGGCGCAGACGCTCTCGCCGCTTATCAGCGCTGAGGCGCTGAACGGCGCGCCGGATAGTTACCAGCATGCCCTGCTGACGGCGTATGGCCGCCGCATGCGCGACAAGCTCGGATTGTTTACCCAGCAAAAAGGGGATAACGAACTGCTGGACGGCCTGTTTGCGCTGATGGAACGCGAGGGCAGCGACTATACGCGGACCTTCCGGATGCTCAGCTCCAGCGAGCAGGAGAGCGCCGCCTCGCCGCTACGCGATGAGTTTATCGACCGCGAGACGTTCGATAGCTGGTTTACCGCTTACCGCGCGCGCCTGCGCGATGAACAGGTTGACGATGCGCAAAGGCAGGCGCGCATGCGCAGCGTGAACCCGGCGATCGTGCTGCGTAACTGGCTGGCTCAGCGGGCCATTGAACAGGCGGAGCAGGGGGATATGAGCGAGCTGGAGCGCCTGCATAGCGCACTCTCTCACCCCTTTGCCGATCGGACGGATGAGTATATTCAGCGTCCACCGGACTGGGGAAGGCGTCTTGAAGTAAGCTGTTCCAGCTAGCGATCGTTATCCCTGCCTTTATCGGCGGGGATAATTATTTGGTCAGGATCAGCTTACCCGAATGGGTCTGACGCAGCAGGTAGCGCTGACCGCGATGTTCAATCACCACCCGTCCCTCGCTGCCTAATAATGTCCGGCTGCTTATCTCTTTGTCCGTCGGCACCGGATACGGGGCATTGTCTGTTGTTTTTTCTGCTGTGGCAGTGTTATCCATACGCGTCATAGCACTAAAAATAAAAATCAAGGCAACAATGATAATCATTATCAATAATGTTGTTTTTCACGCAAGCTTTATTTAGCGGAATACCAGATTTAGCAGGTGTCGGGCCGGTCGATGGCGGAAAATCGCTCCCCACCGCGCGTACGGTGGGGAGGGGAACTACAGGCGGGTGGCGGTGGCGGCGGCTAATTCATCCAGCAGCCGTTCGCTATCGTCCCAGCTCAGGCAGGGATCGGTAATCGATTGTCCCCAGGTCAGCGGCTGGCCCGCGACGACCTTCTGCGTGCCTTCCTGAAGGAAACTCTCGGCCATGATCCCGGCGATGGCGGTCGAGCCGGCGCGGATCTGCTGGCAGATGTCGGCGCAAACGTCCAGCTGACGGCGGTGCTGTTTCTGGCAATTGCCGTGGCTAAAATCCACCACCAGCTGTTCCGGCAGGTCGAACTCCGCCAGCGCTTCCCCGGCGGCGGCGATATCGGCGGCGTGGTAATTCGGCTTTTTACCGCCGCGCATAATGATATGGCCGTACGGATTGCCGCTGGTCTGGTAGATGGTCATCTGTCCCTGCTTATCCGGCGACAGGAACATATGGCTGGCGCGGGAAGCGCGGATCGCATCAACGGCGATACGGGTATTGCCATCGGTACCGTTCTTAAAGCCTACCGGGCACGAGAGCGCCGAGGCCATTTCGCGGTGGATCTGGCTCTCGGTCGTACGCGCGCCGATAGCGCCCCAGCTTATCAGGTCGGCAATAAACTGCCCGGTCACCATATCGAGAAACTCGGTGGCGGTCGGCACGCCCAGTTCATTGACCTGCAGCAGCAGGCTACGCGCCAGCTCAAGGCCGTGATTCACCCGATAGCTGCCGTTCAGGTCGGGGTCGGAGATCAGCCCCTTCCAGCCAACCACCGTACGCGGCTTCTCAAAATAGGTACGCATCACGATTTCCAGCTGCGGCTGGTAACGTTCGCGCATACCCTGCAGGCGGCGCGCATACTCCATCGCCGCATCAATATCGTGAATGGAACAGGGACCGATCACCACCAGCAGGCGGCGATCTTCACCGTTGAGGATTTTCTCGATTCGGCGGCGTGAGGCGGAAACGTGTGCGGCAACGTCGGCAGACACTGGATGCCGCTGAGCCAGTTCCGCAGGCGTTACCAGGCTTTCAATGCGCGCGGTACGCAATTCGTCTGTTTTATTCATTGGGGTCTCAAAATCTGTTTCTTCCGCGGCGAAAATGCCGGGAAGTGATGCGCATCACGATAAACCAATCCCCGCTTATTGCAAGAGCAGGGCATGATCCTGTATAGGGCTCAGGTGATAGCATAAACAAATTTTTAATAATGTACTAGTGTGTTAGTACATTCTGCGGCTTAACCCCATAATATCCATGATTTTGGTAGCGATCTCTTCCACGGAATAGTTGGTACTGTTCAGGCAAGGTATCTTGTTTTTGCGGTAAAGCGCCTCGACTTCGGTCACTTCCATCCGGCACTGGCGCATGGAAGCATAGCGGCTGTTTTCCCGCCGCTCTTCGCGGATGGCCGCCAGGCGCTCCGGATTGATCGTTAAGCCGAAGAGTTTGTGCTGTAGCGGCTTAAGCGAAGCCGGAAGAATCAGGTTGTCCATATCATCGGCGATAAACGGGTAGTTAGCGGCGCGGATACCGTACTGCATCGCCAGATACAGGCTGGTGGGGGTTTTCCCGCAGCGCGAAACGCCGAGGAGGATCACCTGGGCCTGATCGAGATTACGCAGAGAAATTCCGTCATCGTGGGCAAGGGTGTAGTCGATAGCGGCGATACGCGCGTCGTATTTGTTCAGGTTACCGGGCGTCAGGCCGTGGGTGCGGTGAGCGATTGGCGTCGGATCGAGGCGCAGCTCCTGCTGCAGGGGGGCCACCAGCGCCTGGACGATATCCTGACAAAAGCCTTCGCTTTGTAGGATGATGTCGCGGATTTCCGGCAGCACGATGGAGTAGAACACCAGCGGTCTAATGCCGGTCTGCTGGAAAATCGCGTCGATTTGCTCCTTCACGGCGCGCGCGCGGCTAATATTTTCGACAAACGGCAGGGTTACGCTGCTGGTGGCGACCGGGAATTGCGACATGACCGCATGACCCAGAACTTCCGCCGTAATAGCGGTACCGTCGGAAATATAAAATACGTGGCGATCTACAGCACTTTCCATTTTGACCATCCGGTATAATGAGTTTAATTGTCTGAAAGCTGATATTAAATTTAAGCATAACGCTCCAGGCTTTGTCTCATATTTAAAAAATGAAACGCTATTTTTATTTTTAATGAAAAGGTGAGTTCATTTTTCGCAACTGCGTATCTTTTGTATCAAATTTCATCAGATTTCTGAAGAATCATTAGCTTAGCTATATCTGGCAAAGAATCCTAAAAACGAAAAAATAATTTGCTTGAACGATTCACCGTTTCTTTCAGCTGGATAAATATGTCAGGATAAATCTCGTAGTCGATCGTGAATTATTTATCACTGGTATTAAATCACAAAAGGATTGTCTCGATGTCCAACAATGGCTCGTCACCGCTGGTGCTTTGGTATAACCAACTCGGCATGAATGATGTAGACAGGGTTGGGGGCAAAAATGCCTCCCTTGGTGAAATGATTACAAATCTGTCGGGTATGGGCGTGTCCGTACCGAACGGGTTTGCCACCACCGCTGATGCCTTTAATCAGTTTTTGGACCAAAGCGGTGTTAACCAGCGCATTTATGAACTGCTGGATGAAACCGACATTGACGACGTTTCCGCATTAGCGAAAGCGGGCGCACAGATCCGTCAGTGGATCATTGATACGCCGTTCCAGAGCGAACTGGAAAATGCGATTCGCGATGCCTATACCCAGCTGTCCGCCGATGACGCTGAGGCCTCCTTTGCCGTGCGCTCCTCCGCGACGGCGGAAGATATGCCGGACGCCTCCTTCGCCGGTCAGCAGGAGACATTCCTTAACGTGCAGGGCTTTGACGCCGTGCTCGTCGCGGTGAAGCACGTGTTTGCTTCGCTGTTTAACGATCGCGCCATTTCCTACCGCGTGCATCAGGGATACGATCACCGCGGGGTGGCGCTCTCCGCCGGGGTGCAGAGGATGGTGCGCTCCGATCTGGCCTCGTCCGGCGTGATGTTCTCCATCGATACCGAATCCGGTTTTGATCAGGTGGTGTTTATCACCTCCGCCTGGGGGCTCGGCGAGATGGTGGTGCAGGGGGCGGTGAACCCCGATGAGTTCTACGTCCATAAACCCACGCTGGAAGCGGGCCGGCCGGCAATCGTACGCCGCACCATGGGGTCGAAAAAGATCCGCATGGTTTACGCCCCTACCCAGGAGCACGGCAAGCAGGTGCGTATCGAAGACGTGCCGCAGGCGCAGCGCGACGTCTTCTCGTTAACCGATGCGGAAGTGCAGGAGCTGGCGCAGCAAGCGGTTCAAATCGAGAAGCACTACAACCGTCCGATGGATATCGAATGGGCGAAAGACGGGCATACCGGTAAGCTGTTTATCGTGCAGGCGCGTCCGGAGACCGTCCGTTCCCGCGGCCAGGTGATGGAGCGCTATACCCTCCATGCGCAAGGACAGATTATTTCGGAAGGGCGCGCGATCGGCCATCGTATCGGCGCGGGTCCGGTGAAGGTCATTCACGATATCAGCGAAATGAACCGCATCGAGCCCGGCGACGTGCTGGTGACCGACATGACCGACCCGGACTGGGAGCCGATCATGAAAAAGGCGGCGGCGATCGTCACCAACCGCGGCGGGCGTACCTGTCATGCGGCGATTATCGCGCGTGAGCTGGGGATCCCTGCGGTAGTGGGCTGCGGTAACGCCACCGATCGCATCCAGGAAAACCAGAATGTGACCGTCTCCTGCGCTGAGGGCGATACCGGCTACGTGTATGCCGAAATCCTCGACTTCAGCGTCAAGAGCTCCACCGTTGGCGATATGCCGGATCTGCCGCTGAAGATCATGATGAACGTCGGTAACCCGGACCGCGCCTTCGACTTTGCCTGCCTGCCGAACGAAGGCGTGGGCCTGGCGCGTCTGGAGTTCATCATCAACCGTATGATTGGCGTCCACCCGCGCGCGCTGCTGGAGTTCGACGATCAGGAGCCGGGGCTGCAGAATGAAATCCGCGAGCTGATGAAAGGCTACGACTCGCCGAAAGAGTTCTACGTCGGTCGCCTGACCGAAGGGATCTCCACCCTTGGCGCGGCATTTTTCCCGAAACGGGTGATTGTGCGTCTTTCCGACTTTAAGTCTAACGAATACGCCAACCTGGTCGGCGGCGAACGTTACGAGCCGGAAGAAGAGAACCCGATGCTGGGCTTCCGCGGGGCCGGCCGCTATGTGTCAGAAAGCTTCCGCGACTGCTTCGCGCTGGAGTGTGAAGCGGTTAAGCGGGTGCGTAACGACATGGGCCTGACCAACGTCGAAATCATGGTGCCGTTTGTCCGGACCGTCGCGCAGGCAAAAGCGGTGGTTGAAGAGCTGGAACGCCAGGGCCTCAAGCGCGGCGAAAACGGCCTGAAGCTGATTATGATGTGTGAGATCCCATCGAATGCGCTGCTGGCTGAACAGTTCCTCGAATACTTCGACGGCTTCTCTATTGGTTCTAACGACATGACGCAGCTGGCGCTGGGGCTGGATCGCGACTCCGGCGTGGTCTCCGAGCTGTTCGATGAGCGTAACGACGCGGTGAAAGCGCTGCTGTCGATGGCCATCCGCGCGGCGAAGAAGCAGGGCAAGTACGTCGGTATCTGCGGACAGGGTCCGTCTGACCATGAAGATTTTGCCGCCTGGCTGATGGAAGAGGGGATCGATAGCCTTTCCCTGAACCCCGACACGGTCGTGCAAACCTGGCTCGGCCTGGCAGAGCTGAATAAGTAAGTTCTCGCTAAAACAGGCAACTGGATACTCCCCGTCAGCTCAGCAGTGGCGGGGATTTTTTGTTTTTGGGGAACAGAAAACGGACAAAAAAAAGCCCATCGTGGGAGATGGGCAAAGACTACACACAGCAATTCGTTGTTTCACTCAGGGGATTTCCATGCTTATAAATCAATGCGTTGATTTATAACCGTGAGCTAATACTAGGCACTGAGGCTTTTTGCGTCGATCGGATTCCTCTCAATAGTTAAATTAAGGTAAAGAATCTGCGAAGCAAATGCGGTTAGCAGGCAGCGGGTGGTGGAATGACGTGAAAGATAGATTAGGATTTCTTAAGCTTTAAGGCTGTCGTGCCCGACATTGATAGGGACAGAGGGGCAAAAGGCGGGTTTCCCCGCCTTTTCACTTACTTATCCTGAGCGGCTCGGGTATTGAGCTCGCTCAGCTCCTCAAGCACCAGGTCGGGGTCCTTCGGCGGCGGCGGCGCTTCGTTAACCCACGCATCGTACAGTCGCCAGGAGACCGCCAGCAGCACCGGACCGATAAACAGCCCAATCATGCCGAACGCCACCAGGCCGCCGATAACGCCGGAAAGGATCAGAATCATCGGCAGGTCGGCACCCATACGAATCAACAGCGGACGGATAAAGTTATCCATGGTGCCGACAACGCAGCTCCAGACCAGCAGTACGGTGCCCCATGTGGTATCACCGCTCCAGTACAGCCAGATAATTGACGGTACCAGAACCAGCAAAGGACCCAGCTGCACAAGGCAGGTAAAGATCATCACCACGGTGAGCAGCGCGGCGTAAGGCACGCCGCTGACCGCAAGGCCAATACCGCCAAGCACCGCCTGGGCCAGGGCGGTGACGACCACCCCCAGCGCCACGGCGCGAATCGCCTGGCCGGCGAGGATCACCGCCGCATCGCCGCGTTTGGCCGCCAGACGGGTGGCAAAGTGGCGGAACCCATACGCAACCTGTTCGCCTCGCCAGTACAGCAAGGCGCTAAACAGCAGCATGAGTCCGCAGTAGACCAGCAGCTTGCCGATGTGCGCCGCCTGGCCAACAAACCATGTGGTGGTGGTGCCGAGATAGGGGCGAATTTTGACCATAATCGCCGTTCCCCCCATCTCCAGTAAATTGTGCCAGCCGGTATACAGCTTATCGCCAATCAGCGGAACGCTATTTAGCCACGCCAGATCCGGCGGCGTAAAGTTACCGCTGGTAATCACTTTTATTAATGGCGTGCTGTTATCCACCAGGCTGTTGACCAGCAGCGCAATAGGGATAACGAACAGTAAAAAGAGCAGCAGCGTCATCACCAGCACCGCCAGCGCGCGCTTGCCGAACAGCAGGCGCTGCAGGCGCAAAAGCACCGGCCAGGTGGCGATAACCACGGTACCGGCCCAGGCAAATGACAGGATAAATGGCTGAACGACCCACAGGCAGGAAATAATAATCAGGGACAAAAACAGCACCGACAGCAGAACTTGCGGTATGTCCCGGGGCTGATTGGGGTTAATCATGATAAAGTTTTACCTTTGCAGTCGCGTCACAAGGCTGACGCAGCGTAATTCCATGTACTGATAATAATATCAATATCTTCGCGCGCCTGATTTTGCCCTTAATTCTGGCGGGCGCATATGAAAAAAATGTGATAAAAAGTTGTGTGCACTACGCAAACGTTTAATCACTTACAACACAACATAGTCAGGCAGGGTCGAGCGTCATGATCCCACAGATTTCTCAAGCGCCAGGTGTCGTTCAGCTGGTGCTGAATTTTTTGCAGGTACTGGAGCAACAAGGTTTTACCGGTGATACCGCCACCAGCTACGCCGACAGGCTAACGATGGCGACTGATAACAGTGTATATCAACTGTTGCCGGATGCGGTTTTATTCCCCCGCTCCACGGCAGACGTCGCTCTGCTGGCAAGACTGGCTGCGGAAGAACGTTTTAAATCACTGATCTTTACCCCGCGCGGGGGCGGTACCGGCACCAACGGTCAGGCGCTCAACGCCGGGATCATCGTCGATATGTCCCGCTATATGAACCGCATTATTGAAATCAACCCCGAAGAAGGGTGGGTGCGGGTGGAAGCCGGGGTCATTAAAGATCAGCTCAATCAGTTCCTTAAACCGTACGGCTACTTTTTTGCGCCGGAACTGTCGACCAGCAACCGCGCCACGCTTGGCGGGATGATCAACACCGATGCTTCCGGGCAGGGCTCGCTGGTCTACGGGAAAACCTCCGATCACGTGCTCGGCGTGCGCTCGGTGCTGATCGGCGGCGACATTCTGGATACGCAGCCGATTCCGGCGGCGCTGGCGGAAACGCTGGGCGCAGAACAGTCGGCGATCGGGCGTATTTACCGCACGGTCTATCAGCGCTGCAAAGCGCAGCGGCAGCTGGTTATCGATAAATTCCCCAAACTTAACCGCTTCCTGACGGGCTACGATTTACGCCACGTCTTTAATGACGAGATGAGCGAATTCGATCTGACCCGCATACTGACCGGTTCAGAAGGGACGCTGGCGTTTATTACCGAAGCGCGGCTGGATATTACCCGCTTACCGAAAGTACGCCGCCTGGTTAACGTTAAGTACGATTCCTTTAACTCCGCGCTGCGCAACGCGCCGTTTATGGTCGAAGCGAAGGCGCTGTCGGTCGAAACCGTCGACTCAAAAGTGCTGAATCTGGCACGGGAAGATATTGTCTGGCATTCGGTCAGCGAGCTCATTACCGACGTTGCGGATAAAGAGA
This sequence comes from Klebsiella michiganensis, assembly GCF_015139575.1. Lineage (GTDB taxonomy): Bacteria > Pseudomonadota > Gammaproteobacteria > Enterobacterales > Enterobacteriaceae > Klebsiella > Klebsiella michiganensis. Next base: position 2,444,291 of record NZ_AP022547.1, read on the forward strand.
TGCTGGGGCTGAATATCGTTGAGTTCGCCGGTGATGACGCCGAACTGATCGACGGCCAGGTGACAACCCTGTGCCAGCGCCTGGATGAGCTGATGGCGCGCGGCGAAGCGGGCGTTATCGGCTGGCAGGTTTGCCACGATCTGGACGGCGTTGAGCGCATCTACGCGATGCGGAAAAAAGCCGTTGGCCTGCTGGGGAATGCCAAAGGGGCCGCTAAACCGATACCCTTCGCCGAAGATACCTGCGTGCCGCCGGAGCATCTGGCCGACTATATTGTGGAATTTCGCGCGCTGCTTGACGGTCATGGCCTGAGCTACGGCATGTTTGGCCATGTGGATGCCGGCGTGCTGCACGTGCGGCCGGCGCTGGATATGTGCGATCCGCAGCAAGAGATGCTGATGAAGCGCATCTCCGATGACGTCGTAGCCTTAACCGCCAAGTATGGCGGCCTTCTGTGGGGGGAACACGGGAAAGGCTTCCGCGCCGAATATAGCCCGGCGTTCTTTGGGGCAGAACTGTTTGGCGAGCTGCGCAAGATTAAAGCCGCGTTTGACCCGGATAACCGTCTGAACCCCGGTAAAATATGCCCGCCGGAAGGCGTGGATGCGCCGATGATGAAGGTGGATGCGGTTAAGCGCGGGACCTTCGATCGGCAGATCCCCATTGCCGTGCGCAGCTCGTGGCGCGGCGCGATGGAGTGTAATGGCAACGGTCTGTGCTTCAACTTTGATGCCAAAAGCCCGATGTGTCCGTCGATGAAGGTCAGCAACCACCGTATTCACTCGCCGAAGGGGCGGGCCACGCTGGTGCGAGAATGGCTGCGCCTGCTGGCGGATCGCGGCGTCGACCCCAATCAGCTGGAAAAAGATCTGCCGGAAAAACGCGCCAGCCTGCGTACCCTGGTGGAGCGCACCCGCAATAGCTGGCACGCGCGTAAGGGAGAGTACGATTTCTCGCATGAGGTCAAGGAGGCGATGTCCGGCTGTCTGGCCTGTAAAGCCTGCTCGACCCAGTGCCCGATTAAGATCGACGTTCCGGAGTTCCGGTCGCGTTTCCTCCAGCTTTACCACAGCCGCTACCTGCGGCCGGTCCGCGATCATCTGGTGGCGGCGGTTGAATCCTACGCGCCGCTGATGGCGCATGCGCCGAAGACGTTCAACTTCTTTATTAATCAGCCGTGGATGCGCAAGCTATCGGAAAAGCATATCGGTATGGTCGATCTCCCGCTGCTCTCCGTCCCGTCGCTGAAGCAGCAGATGGTCGGTCATCGTTCGGCGAATACCACGCTGGAGCAGCTGGAAGCGCTGAGCGCAGAGCAGAAAGCGAAAAGGGTGCTGGTGGTTCAGGATCCGTTTACCAGCTATTACGATGCGCAGGTGGTTGCCGATTTTGTTCAACTGGTCGAAAAGCTAGGCTACCAGCCGGTGCTGCTGCCGTTTTCGCCAAACGGTAAAGCCCAGCATATTAAGGGCTTCCTGACGCGATTCGCGCGCACCGCGCAGAAAACCGCCGATTTCCTGAACCGGGTGGCCCAGCTCGGCATGCCGATGGTGGGGGTCGATCCGGCGCTGGTGCTCTGCTATCGCGATGAATACAACCAGGTGCTCGGCGACAAGCGCGGCGATTTCCGCGTGATGCTGGTGCATGAGTGGCTGCCGCAGGCGCTGTCGGCAACCGCTGCGCAGGAGCAGGGCGGCGAGTCGTGGTATCTGTTTGGCCATTGTACCGAGGTCACGGCGCTTCCCGCTTCCACCAAACAGTGGGCGGATATCTTCGCGCGTTTTGGCGCGAAGCTGGAAAACGTTAACGTGGGCTGCTGCGGCATGGCCGGTACCTACGGTCATGAAGTGAAGAACCACGCCAACTCGCTGGCTATCTACGCGCTCTCCTGGCAGCAGGCGATGCAGCGCCTGCCGCGTAATCGTTGTCTGGTCACCGGCTACTCCTGTCGTAGCCAGGTGAAGCGTATTGAAGGCAGCGGCGTACGCCATCCGCTGCAGGCGCTACTGGAGATTATGGGATGATTTGGAAACGTCAGAGCACCCTGGAACAGCTGAACGCCATGGGCGACGGGAATATGGTCGGCCTGCTGGATATTCGCTTCGAGGCCCTTACCGATGACGCCATCGAGGCCACCATGCCGGTAGATAGCCGCACCCATCAGCCGTTTGGGCTGCTGCACGGCGGCGCGTCGGTGGTATTAGCGGAAACTTTAGGCTCGGTGGCCGGCTATCTGTGCAGCGAAGGCGAGCAGAAGGTGGTGGGGCTGGAGGTCAATGCTAACCATATCCGTTCGGTTCGCAGCGGAAGGGTTCGCGGCGTGTGCCGCGCGCTGCACGTCGGCTCCCGTCATCAGGTGTGGCAAATCGACATCTCTGATGAACAAGGGCGCCTTTGCTGTTCGTCGCGGCTGACAACCGCAGTCATCTAAGTTAGCAAGGGGGAAATTTCCCCCTTGCTGCTTTTGTATTCCGCTTCCAGTTGCACTTTTAATAAGAAAAATCCTGGCTTATTGCTGCCTCTCCCGAGGTTTTAATTATTCACGATGCGATACTTCCGCTTGCTGATTATTTGCCCGGTACGCGTTCAGGGCGTAGACCATTATCCCCGTGCTGACAAGTCTATGTATGCTAAATATAATTTTATGAAACATCATTAATATTTATGCTAATCTTTCTATACCAGATATTTACAAGGTAACAAGAGGACGGAGTTAGCTATGGGTATCATTTCATGGATCATTTTTGGGCTTATTGCCGGTATTTTAGCCAAGTGGATTATGCCGGGGAAAGACGGCGGCGGATTTATCGTTACCGTAATTCTGGGTGTCATCGGTGCAGTTGTCGGGGGTTGGATTAGTACTTTCTTCGGCTTTGGCCGTGTAGATGGTTTTAATTTCGGCAGCTTTGTCGTGGCGGTGATTGGTGCGCTGGTTGTCCTGTTTATCTACAGGAAGATCAGGAGCTAATTCGCTCTTCGTATCAGTAACGCCATAAAGTGAAGAGGCTGCCACCATCGTTGGCAGCCTTTTTAATATTCGCACCATGCCCGACAGGGCAATATCCCCTCTCTGAACGCTTATCCCGGAATACGCTGGCAGGTCAGGCCGCGCGGGGGAACGGTACGATTTCGATTTGGATCGGGTTCGTAGCGAATAGACTGGCCTGTCCGGCGACGGCGAGTCGTACTGATTTTACGGGGGGGAAGAGGTTAATCGAGCAACACGCTAATAATTAACAACACGACCATACACATCGACATGACATCTGTTTCTATATCCATAATTCAGTACTACACAGGTTCCCGAACGGTCGCCAGGGCGACATTGCGTAAAAGATGAAGGAAATTTAGCAGCGCATTCTACATGAGCCAGTCAGCAGTGAATAAATCTTTATTTCTGTGAAATGACAATACTTATAATGAAAACGAATAGAATTTGTTGCATGAATGCATTTCGGCGCGCAGGCCGGATCGCGAGAGGGCAGAAAGCCCAATCCGCATAATCAGTACTTAGCAGGAAGTTTGTTGATTTTTATGAGTTTCCCCTCTTCCATTTCGATAAAACCACCGGTTTTCAGCGCCGCCAGAATGCGCATTACGCCGCTGCGGGAAAGCCGGGTTTTCTCTCTGATATATCTTTCAGCCGTCACGCTGTAGCGATAACCCTCCTCTTCCTCCATGAGCTTGATCAGCTGCTGGCGAATCATCTCGTACGCCGTTGGCGTGCCCTGGGGCATAACGTTATGATAGAGGCGGTTATAGACAAACATCAGCTGTTTAGAGAGCAGTCCCCATAGCGCCTTCTCTCTAATGATTTCCTCGACGCGACGGGTTGTGAGTACGCCAATCTGGCACGGCGTGACGGTTTTAAAATAGTCATCAAAGTAAATGTCCGTCAGGTTAGCGAGGCCGAAAAGGGCGGGACTGAGCGCCGTGGAAAGCATCATATTGTCACTTCTTCGGTATATCGCTATCGTCCCCTCCAGAAGGAGATAACACATCCCCTGACCGTTAACCTGAAGATCAAACTGCTCGCCGCGGCCCGTTCGGTACGTCGTGCAGTAGGGCTGCAAATGAGAAATAAATTCCTGTGCGTAAGGGGAGCCGCGGAAGGGTTGATTTGCAGATGGCATAGTCAGAAAATCCTGAAGGAGATCGGACTTATTATAACCTCGCGCGTATCTCTTGCCACTCCGAAGATACATGAACAATCAATACTTTCGCGGCAGGTGGTGGATGTCAATCAGCACTCCGCGCTCCATGGTAATGCATTTACCCGTTCGTAGCTCTGCGAGGATGCGCATAACGCCGCTGCGGGAAAGATAGGTTCGACTTTTGATATAGGCCGCCGCGGTGATACTTTGCCGGATAGCTTCGGGCTCTTGCATTAATTCAACAAGTTGAAAACGGATGATGTCATAGGCTGACATTTGCGATATTTGCGCGCAGTGCTCATAAACTCTTGATGCGGTATAGATCAGCAGCTTTGAAAAATGCTCCCATAAGTTCTGTTGCGCCACTACGCGATTAAACGTTTCCAGCGAAACGGCCGCAATTTCCGATGTTTCCAGTACCCTGACGTAAAGTCGTTCAGAGGAAAACTGGCTACACACGCCGAGAAGAAATGGCGATGACTCAGAATTTAAAACAATCCCGTCTCCGCGACGATGCAGCGCGACGCTACCCTGGATAAGTAAAAAACACTGACGAACGTTATTATCGTAATAATGGACGATCTCCCCTTTCGAGACTATTCGTCTCTCGGCGTACGGCAGGACATTATCAATTAATTTCTCAATGTGCTTAAAGGGTTTTATCTCAAGTACTTCCGCTGGCTCGTTGCCGAATTCAGGAATAATTCTCGTGTTCATAAGATACCTCACTAACTTATGCGATCGTTTTTTGATCGATGTTGGGAATTATCTTAAAAAACAGCATCTCAGGGAATATTGGCGCCGGGTCTAATAATAGACTCGGGTGGATTATGGTTATAATTAATTGATTTTATTGATTTTGTCTCGCCAGTCCAAAAGTAGACCGGGGTCAGTGTGATTAAGTAATTTCTTAATTTGAATGTTTTATTTTTGTTAATTTCGAGTCTACATTTAGACCGCGAAATAGATTGTGCGCTGAAAAAATGTTGTATAAATTTTGTCTCGTCGGCAGGGGTAATCCGGTTTTAATAAAATGAAATAGTGGTGTGATATATACCACTGTTTCCCGGCAATATATTAAAGCAATGGCAAAATGCGTTTATTAAATATTTTGCCTGAATGTAAATAAAGTAAAACAGGATGTGTCGTTATGAAAAAGAAAATTGTTATTGCGATACTTGCAGCAGGTTCTGCATTATCAATGACTCAGGCTTTCGCAGCAGCGGGTACCGTTAATTTTAATGGCAATATTTTGGATGCCGCCTGCGACATCGATGTCGCGTCAAAGGACCAGGTGGTTGTTTTGGGCGATTATTATAAAACTGAATTTCCGGTAGCCGGTTCGAGAACCGCCGCGACGAAATTCGATATTATTTTGAAGAACTGTCCGGTGACGGTTAACAATGCCAAAGTCCGCTTTGATGGCACGCCTGATTTAAGTAACTCCAGCCTGCTGGCTATTGACTCGTCGGTCGCTGGCGCAGCCTCCGGTGTCGCGATTAATCTGATGACGGCGGATAAAGCCGATCTGCCTCTGCACGGCAGCAACGGTTACTCCTACCCGCTCACCAGCACCGCTGATAATACGCTGAATTTCTATGCTCAGTATGTGTCGACCACTGCGACGGTGGTTGCCGGCCCAGCTAACTCGGTCGCGAACTTCTCAGTGGTTTACAACTAAGTTTCTGCAGTAATCAGTAGGGGGCCGGCCCGGCCCCTTTGTTTTAAGAGGTATTAAATGCGTTTTATCAGAACAATTGGCCTGGCGATAACAATGTTAACGCTGGTGCAGGCAACCGCCACTGCCGGGGTAATTATTGGCGGCACGCGGATCATTTTCGATGGTGCAAAAAAAGAAGCGTCAATCAGCGTTAATAATCCTGATGCGACGCCTTATTTAATTCAGTCATGGATAGATGAGCAGGAAGGTGGTTCTGGTAAAGCGCCTTTTATTATTACGCCACCGATGTATCGCCTCGATAGCGGACAAAAAAATATTGAGCGAATTGTCGCGACAGGTTCACTGCCTCAGGCCAAAGAAAGTTTATTCTGGATAAATATTAAAGCGATTCCCTCGGCAACAAAGCAGATGAACTCCCTGCAAATTGCCGTAAAAACGCGCATCAAGCTGATTTATCGTCCCGTTACGCTTCGCGCCTCAACGCCGGAGGAACAGGCAAATAAACTCACCTGGCAAAGAAGCGGCAATGAACTTCAGGTTAATAACCCAACGCCTTACGTCATTAATTTCAATGAAATTACCGTGGGCGGAAAAATGCTTGCCCAGGTGACCTACGTCATGCCGGGTTCGACCACCCGGTTCCGCTTGCCGGACGGGGCCTCCGGCAATGCCCTGACATTTAAAGTTATTAATGACTATGGCAGCCCCGGTCCGTCACATCAAGCCAGTTTGTAATCCCTGAACAAATGGCAAGCCCAGCGTTAAATAGGTAATAGCGATGACAATAAAAAATAATAAGTTGCGACCTGCTCGTCTGGCTACGCTTATCGCCATAGTGTTGAGCGGTTTCTCTCCGGAACTGTATGCCAGTGATTCGTTTAATACGGCCCTGGTAGAGCTGGATAATCCCGGCGTGGGTAAAGCGGATTTATCGGCTTTTGAATCGGGCTCTCAGGCGCCGGGAACATACCATGTGGATATTATTCTTGATGACCAGTTAATGGACACCCGGGATATTCCTTTTTCGATGGCAAAGACCGGGGGCGGTAATGAGGTATTGCAGCCCTGTCTGAGCGTGGAACAATTAAAACAGTGGGGAGTGAAAACCGAACTTTTTCCCCAGCTGTCGGTAGAAAATAGTGATTGCGCCAATCTCCAGGCTATTCCGCAAGCCAGCGCTGATTTTCAGTTTGGCGCCCAGCGGCTGGTTATCAGCATTCCCCAGGCGGCGATCGACCTGCCGGCCAGGGGCTATGTACCGCCGGAAATGTGGGATGAGGGGATTACTGCGGCATTGCTCAATTACAGCCTGAGCGGAGCGAACACTCGGGCGAAAACGGGCCAGGGCGGCAGAAGCGACACCCAGTATGCGAACCTGCGTCCGGGGATCAATATAGGGCCGTGGCGTTTTCGCAACTATACCACCTGGTCACGGGAGTCCTCCGGCCAGGATAAATGGGATACCGTTTATACCTACGCGCAGCGGGCCATTATTCCTCTGAAAGCCCAGCTTACCGTTGGTGACAGCTCTGCGCCTGCCGACGTGTTCGACAGTATGCCGTTTCGCGGCGGCCAGCTGGCATCCGATGACGACATGCTGCCGGATTCTCTTAAGGGCTATGCGCCCGTAGTACGTGGCATTGCCCGAACCAATGCGCAGGTCGTGGTGCGCCAGAACGGCTACCAGATCTACCAAAGCTACGTTGCGCCGGGCGCCTTTGAAATCACGGATATGTATCCTACCGGCGGGGCAGGCGATCTCGACGTGACGATTAAAGAAGCCGATGGCAGCGAACAGCACTTCACGCTGCCCTACGCCTCGCTGCCGGTACTGCAGCGGGAAGGCCGGTTCAAATACGCCATCACCGGCGGGCAGTATCGTTCATATAACAGCAGCGTGGATAAAACCCCTTTCGGGCAGGCAACGGCAATTTATGGCCTGCAGCATGGCTTTACCCTCTATGGCGGCCTGCAGGAGTCAAGCAAATATCAGTCGCTGGCATTCGGCGTGGGTAAAAATATGGGGGCGTTAGGCGCTATCTCCACGGATGTCACGCAGGCCTGGTCAACGCCGGATAAAACGGAAAAATCGCGCGGCCAATCCTGGCGAGCGCGATACAGCAAAAACTTCATCGATACCGGGACCAACTTTTCCATTGCGGGATACCGCTATTCCACCAGCGGCTATTACGGGATGCAGGAAGTTCTGGACTCATATGGAGACAGCAGCGCGCTGCAGGACCGCAGGCGTAACCGCGCGGAGCTGACGATGAGCCAGACGCTGAGCCGCGAACTGGGATCGCTAACCCTCAGCGCGGCGAGGGAAGATTACTGGAACTCCGCCAGGTCGATGGCTTCGTGGAGCGTCGGATACAACAACTACTGGCGCAATATCAGCTACGGCCTGACCTGGACATACAGCAAAAATGGCAGCGCGACGTCAAACGACAGCGCGAATAACAGCGCCCACGACCAGCTGCTGGCGTTTAACGTCAGCGTACCGTTGGATAAATTCCTCCCGCAAACGTGGGCCAGCTATGGCATGAACGCCAGCAAGAATGGTGGAACGACGCATAATATCGGCATGAACGGCGTCGCGCTGGAGAACAACTCGCTGAACTGGAACGTCCAGCAGGGTTACGGTACGGATGGCGTGGGTTACACCGGCAATATGAACGGTGACTATAAAGGGACGTACGGCGAAGTGACGGCGGGGTATAGCTACGACAAAAACAGCGAGCGGCTTAATTATGGTCTGCAGGGGGGCGTTATCGCCCACGCCGATGGTATCACGCTTTCCCAACCGCTCGGTGAAACCAATGCCCTGATAAAAGCCCCCGGCGCACACGGCGTGAATATTCGCAACCAACCCGGCGCGCGCACGGACTACCGGGGATATACGGTAGTCAGCAATATTTCCGTCTATCGAAAAAACGACCTGACGCTCGATCCGCAAAATATGCCTGAGGATGTAGAGCTGGAGATAAACACCGACACGGTTACCCCGACGCGAGGCGCGGTGGTGCGCGCCGATTATCTTTCCAAAGTGGGGCGCAGGGTCCTGATGACCTTAACCGACAATAACCGCTTCGTGCCGTTCGGGGCGGTGGTGACGCTTGCGGATGATAATAAGAGCAGCTTTATCGTTGGCGATCGCGGCCAGGTTTTTTTAAGCGGAATGCGCGAGCAGGGGGCGATCTTCGTCACGTGGGGCCGCCAGTCCAGCCAACAGTGCCGTGCTGATTTCAGCCTGCCGAAACAATCAACCTACGCTGGAATAACAGAAGTTAGCGCCAGTTGCCACCAGGAACGTTAAACATGAGATTGATTTACTCTGTTATTTTGCTCGGCTTGATAGCCGGATGGAATAGCGCGCGTGCCGGAACCTGCACCACCATTACCCCGCAGATCTCCACTCTGTCCGTGGGAACGATTACCGTACCGCGTGATGCGCCGGTCGGGACCGTTATTTTTTCGGGGGGCGGGACATATACGGGCTCCTACCTTTCCGGCTGTACTAACCCACTCATGCTGGGTTTCAGCATGCGATATAATAATGCGACGCTGAGCAGCTACGGTAATCACGTTTACAACACTAATATTAGCGGTATTGGTATTCGTTTTTCATCAAACGCTTATTTTGAAAATCCAAGTAATACATTCTCCTATAACGCACAGACCTCTTATGTCGACTGGTACGGCGGCAACATACAGCTGGTGGTGACCGGGCCGGTATCATCGGGCGCATTAACGCCGGGAACGATCGGGGTGGTGACGCTCCAGGGCAGCGACGGCGTCTACCGTGATGGCCTGACCGCAACGCTGACCGATGGGACAATCAACGCCCTGGCCTGCAGTATCACTACGCCTCAGTTGAACTTCATCATTGGCGATATTCCCGCTTCAACGTTCGGCTCGACGGTAGGCACCACGCCCGCTGGCGCGCAGAATACGCAAAATCTGGGGTTAAGCTGCAGCGCCGGCACCAATATCACCGTTTCGCTGAGCGGCGTACAAAATCCCGATAGCGCCAACCCCAGCGTAATGGCATTAACGGGGCAGGGCAGCGCCGGGACGGCAAAAGGCGTCGGCGTGCAGCTTTTATATAATGGCGCGCCGCTGTCCATCAATAGCCCGCTGTTATTAAAACGGTCATCGGGCGGGCAAGAAACGCTGCCGCTGACGGCCCGTTATTATCAGACCTTAACTTCCGTTGAGTCCGGCTCGGCAAATGCGACCGCCACGCTTAATTTGACGTACCAGTAACGGGTGAAAAAATGAAAATACGCCATAAAAAATTGCTTATTCTGACGCTGCTGTGCTGGAACGTTTTTTCTGCCGACAGCGTGACGATGGGGGTGACGGGAAATATTGTCGCCTCGCCCTGTATATTCAATGGGGGAAACAGCAACCTCGATGTCAATCTGGGCGATATTCAGGCAACCAATATGGCCACGCCCGGGTCATCCTCCGACCCTGTGGCCTTTAATTTGCTGTTTACCAACTGTCCGGCGGGAACGCGCAGCGTAACGGCCTCCTTCACCGGCGCTCCCGATCCGCTTGCCGGTCCTGACTATTATCTGAATAGCGGTACGGCAACCAACGTGGCGGTAGCGATGAGTGAAGCGGGCAGTGGTGCGCTAAAGGGAACGGGTTCCAGCATCACCTACAATATCGCGGCTGACAGAACCGCAACCCTGGCTATGCAGGCCTCGGTAAAATCGGTGCCAGGCGGTGCGACGCCCGGAAGCGTCAGTGCCGTTGTGGTCATGACGCTGCAGTACAATTAAACGGGCATCCGTTTAGCGATACGCGGTAGCGCCTTGATCGCCGCCATGGCGCTGCCCTTTTAATTTCCGTGGTTATCGCGGTCTTTTTGCCTCATGACCGGGAAAGATAACGTCCGCCATTTCTCCTTTTTACCCGCAGGACGTGATTGTGACTCTTTTGCCCTTCACGGCGGGTTCCGTGCAACGCAAATTCGCTATCTCAAAAATAGGTATTTCCGATGCATATTTTAACTTTCCTGCAATTTCTACCTTTCTGTCACTGAAATGCATTATTAATCAATGCATTGAACAATTTATTCCATCTCCGATATCTCTTCTGTCAGGGTCTATGCTTATAAAAAGCACTGAATGGGGAAATACCCCTTCTCTGGATGGGTTGAAGTGATAATCATTATCACTAACATAGCGATATGGCCCGATGGCGTCAACCTATGAGGTAGAGCGATGAATTCACATGCAGGAACTTTCAATCCCGAAGATTTTAGCTGGCGTGGGCTGGTCATGACCCCAGCCGCCGCCGCCCATATTCGCGATCTGGTCCGCAAACAGCCGGATATGCAGGGGCTGCGGCTTGGCGTTAAAACCAGCGGCTGCGCCGGATTTGGCTACGTTCTCGAGCTAATTGCTGAACCGGCGAAAGACGATCTGTTATTTGAGCGCGATGGCGCGAAGCTGTGGGCGCCGCTGCAGGCGATGCCGTTTATCGACGGCACCGAACTCGATTACGTTCGCGAAGGCTTAAATCAGATCTTCAAATTTCATAACCCTAAAGCCCAGCACGAATGCGGCTGCGGCGAAAGTTTTGGCGTTCAGGCGGAGTAACTATGTCTCGTAATACTGAAGCAACTGACGATGTCAAAACCTGGAGCGGCGGGCCACTCAACTATAAAGAAGGCTTTTTCACTCAGCTACGGACCGATGAGCTGGCGAAAGGCATAAATGAAGAGGTGGTCAGGGCGATTTCTGCACGCCGCAATGAGCCAGAATGGATGCTGGAGTTTCGTCTGAACGCGTTTAAGGCCTGGCAGGCGATGGAAGAGCCGCACTGGCTGAAGGCGCACTACGACAAGCTGAACTATCAGGATTACAGCTATTATTCAGCCCCCTCCTGCGGCAACTGCGATGATACCTGCGCCTCTGAGCCCGGCGCGCTGCAGCAAACGGGGTCCAGCGCGTTTCTGACCAGCGAAGTCGAAGAGGCGTTTAACCTTCTCGGCGTGCCGGTGCGGGAAGGACGGGAAGTGGCCGTCGACGCCATTTTTGACTCGGTTTCGGTGGCGACCACCTATCGCGAAAAGCTGGCGGAACAGGGGATTATTTTCTGTTCCTTCGGCGAAGCGATCCACGATCACCCGGAACTGGTGAAGAAATACCTCGGCACCGTGGTGCCGGGCAACGACAACTTCTTTGCCGCCCTCAACGCGGCGGTGGCGTCCGACGGCACCTTTATCTATGTGCCCAAAGGCGTACGCTGCCCGATGGAGCTGTCGACCTATTTCCGCATCAACGCGGAAAAAACCGGCCAGTTCGAACGCACCATTCTGATCGCCGACGAAGGCAGCTACGTGAGCTATATCGAAGGCTGTTCGGCGCCGGTACGCGATAGCTACCAGCTGCACGCGGCGGTGGTCGAGGTGATTATTCATAAAGACGCCGAGGTGAAGTACTCCACGGTGCAAAACTGGTTCCCCGGCGACAACAATACCGGCGGGATCCTCAACTTCGTCACCAAGCGCGCCCTGTGCGAAGGCGAGAATAGCAAAATGTCGTGGACCCAGTCGGAAACCGGCTCGGCGATCACCTGGAAGTATCCGAGCTGCATTCTGCGCGGGGATAACTCCATCGGCGAGTTCTTCTCGGTGGCGCTGACCAGCGGCCATCAGCAGGCGGACACCGGCACCAAGATGATCCATATCGGCAAAAACACCCGTTCGACGATTATCTCGAAGGGCATTTCCGCCGGCCACAGCCAGAACAGCTATCGCGGTCTGGTCAAAATCATGCCGACGGCGACCAACGCGCGCAACTTCACCCAGTGTGACTCCATGCTGATTGGCCCGGACAGCGGGGCGCATACCTTCCCGTACGTGGAATGCCGCAACAACAGCGCGCAGCTGGAGCACGAAGCGACCACCTCCCGTATCGGCGAAGATCAGCTGTTCTACTGCCTGCAGCGCGGAATCAGCGAAGACGATGCGATTTCGATGATCGTCAACGGTTTCTGTAAAGACGTCTTCTCAGAGCTGCCGCTGGAGTTTGCCGTAGAAGCGCAAAAATTACTGGCAATTAGCCTTGAACACAGCGTCGGCTGATAACAAAGGAAATAAGATGTTAAGTATAAAAAATTTGCAGGTCGCCGTTGAAGACAAAGCGATCCTGCGCGGGCTGGATCTGGAGGTTCGCCCCGGCGAAGTGCACGCCATTATGGGCCCGAACGGCTCCGGGAAAAGTACGCTCTCCGCTACGCTGGCCGGGCGTGAAGACTATGAAGTGACCGGCGGCAGCGTGGCGTTTAAAGGCAAAGATTTACTGGAACTCTCCCCTGAAGATCGCGCCGGTGAAGGCATCTTCATGGCCTTCCAGTATCCGGTGGAAATTCCCGGCGTCAGCAATCAGTTTTTCCTGCAAACCGCGCTCAACGCCGTGCGCAGCTATCGTGGCCAGGAGCAGCTTGACCGTTTTGACTTCCAGGACCTGATGGAAGACAAAATAAAGCTGCTGAAGATGCCGGAGGATCTGCTGACCCGCTCGGTTAACGTCGGCTTCTCCGGCGGCGAGAAAAAGCGCAACGATATCCTGCAGATGGCGGTGCTGGAACCGGAGCTGTGCATCCTGGACGAGTCCGATTCCGGGCTGGATATCGACGCGCTGAAGATTGTCTCTGACGGCGTCAACTCCCTGCGCGACGGCAAGCGCTCTTTTATTATCGTCACCCACTATCAGCGCATTCTCGATTATATCAAGCCGGATTACGTCCACGTGCTGTACCAGGGGCGAATCGTCAAATCCGGCGATTTTACTCTGGTCAAACAACTGGAGGAGCAGGGCTATGGCTGGCTTACCGAACAGCAGTAACGCGCTGCAGCAGTGGCACCATCTGTTTGAGTCCCAAAGCGGGCAGCGCAGCCCGCAGGCGCATCAGCACCTGCAACAGCTGCTGCGCCTGGGGTTGCCAACGCGTAAACACGAAAACTGGAAATATACCCCGCTGGACGCGCTACTGAATCAGACCTTTGTCGCCGCTCAGCCGCAGACGCTGACGGCGGCCCGGCGCGACGAACTGGCGTTAACGGTAGAGGCATGGCGGCTGGTGTTTATTGATGGTCAGTTTAGCGCGAGCCTGAGCGACGATCTGGCCGCCAGCGGCTATGACGTGCAGGTGGATAATGAGCGTCAGCAGCTGCCTGACGCCGTTCAGCCCGAAGTGTTTCTGCATTTGACCGAAAGCCTGGCGACCACCGTTACCCATATCCGGGTCAGGCGCAACCAGCGCCCGGATAAACCGCTGCTGATTATGCACCTGACGCGCGGGCTGGCGAGCGATGAAATGAACACCGTCCACTATCGCCACCATCTGGCGCTGGAGAGCGGCGCGCAGGCGACCATCATCGAACACTATCTGAGCCTGAACGATGAGCGCCACTTTACCGGCGCAAGGCTGACGATGACCGTGGCGGATAACGCCCACCTGCAGCATATCAAGCTGGCGTTTGAGAACGCGCAAAGCTACCACTTTGCCCATAACGACCTGGCGCTCGGGCGCGACGCCTCCGCTTTCAGCAGCAGTTTTCTGCTCGGTAGCTCGGTACTGCGCCACCACACCAGCACGCAGTTGAAGGGGGAAAACAGCACCCTGCGGATTAACTCGCTGGCGATGCCGGTCAACGGCGAAGTCTGCGACAGTCGCACCTGGCTCGATCATCAGGTCGGGTACTGTAACAGCCGCCAGCTGCATAAAACCATCGTCAACGATAAAGGGCGGGCGGTGTTTAATGGCCTGATTAACGTCGCGCAGCATGCGATCAAAACCGACGGCCAGATGACCAACAACAACCTGCTGCTGGGCCGCTTATCCGAAGTGGATACCAAACCGCAGCTGGAGATTTACGCTGACGACGTGAAGTGCAGCCACGGGGCGACCATCGGGCGTATTGATGACGAACAGCTGTTTTATCTGCGCTCGCGCGGCATTACGCAGCAGGCGGCGCAGCAGATGATTCTTTACGCCTTTGCCGCGGAGCTCACGGAAGCGATCGACGATGAGGCGCTCAGGCAGCAGATACTGGCGCGTATTGGCCAGCGTTTGCCGGGAGGTAAGGCATGACATTTTCTGTGGAACGCGTGCGCGCGGATTTCCCGCTTCTCAATCGCGAGGTTAATGGCCAGCCGCTGGCCTACCTCGACAGCGCCGCCAGCGCGCAGAAGCCGGAAGCGGTGATTAACGCCGAGGCGGAATTTTACCGCCACGGCTATGCGGCGGTGCATCGCGGCATTCATACCCTCAGCGCGGAAGCCACGGCGAGCATGGAGCAGGTGCGCCAGCGGGCGGCGACGTTCCTCAACGCCCGCTCGGCGGAGGAACTGGTGTTTGTTCGCGGCACCACGGAAGGCATTAACCTCGTGGCGAACAGCTGGGGAAACGCCAACGTCGGCGCGGGCGACAACATCATCGTCAGCGCGATGGAGCATCACGCCAATATCGTGCCGTGGCAGATGCTGTGCGCCAGAGCGGGGGCGCAGCTGCGGGTGATCCCGCTGAATCAGGACGGTACGCTGCAGCTGGATGCAATCCCCGGCCTGTTTGACGAGCGTACCCGCCTGCTGGCCATTACCCAGGTATCGAACGTGCTGGGAACCGAAAATCCCATCGCCGCTCTGACGGCGTTGGCCCATCAGCACGGCGCCAAAGTGCTGGTGGACGGCGCGCAGGCGGTGATGCATCATCCGGTGGACGTGCAGGCGCTGGAGTGCGACTTTTACGCCTTCTCCGCCCACAAGCTGTACGGTCCCACCGGCATCGGCGTGCTCTACGTCAAGCAGGACATTTTGCAGGAGATGGCGCCGTGGGAAGGGGGCGGGTCGATGATCGCCACGGTCAGCCTGACGGAAGGCACGACCTGGGCAAAAGCGCCGTGGCGCTTCGAGGCGGGAACGCCGAATACCGGCGGCATCATCGGGCTGGGCGCGGCGCTGGATTACGTCAGCGCGCTGGGGCTGACGCACATCGCGGAATATGAACAGACCCTGATGCGCTACGCGCTGCAGGCGCTGGAGAACGTGGCGGATTTAACCCTTTACGGCCCGCAAGATCGCCTGGGAGCGATCGCCTTTAATCTCGGCAAACATCATGCTTATGATGTCGGCAGCTTCCTCGATAACTACGGTATTGCGGTGCGGACCGGGCACCACTGCGCCATGCCGCTGATGGCGTTCTACGGCGTGCCGGCCATGTGTCGGGCATCGCTGGCGATGTACAATACGACGGAGGAGGTGGACCGACTGGTAGCGGGGCTACAGCGGATCCACAAATTATTAAGCTAAAGGAAGCAACTATGGCGGCGTTACCGGACAGAGACAAACTGCTGCGCAACTTTAGCCGTTGTGCAAACTGGGAAGAGAAGTATCTCTATATTATTGAACTGGGTCAGCGCCTGGCGCCGCTGAGCCCGGAGGAACACACCGCGCAGAACATCATTCAGGGCTGCCAGAGCCAGGTGTGGATCGTGATGACGCAGGAGCAGAGCGGCGCGATTGCGCTTCGCGGCGACAGCGATGCGGCCATCGTCAAAGGTCTTATCGCGGTGGTGTTTATCCTCTATGACCAGATGACCGCCAAAGATATCACCGCGTTTGACGTGCGTCCGTGGTTTGAAAAAATGGCCCTGACGCAGCACCTTACCCCCTCGCGGTCGCAAGGACTGGAAGCCATGATCCGCGCAATTCGCGCGAAAGCAGCAAATCTTAGCTAGAATAAAACAGTAGATTTCATTCTGTTATGCACGACGGGAGGCTCGCCTCCCGTCGTGCATAACAGGCCTGGCGTTTTATCAGCGAAAGAAGGAATCTCAGTATGAAACGCGCTTCTCTTATCACCATTGCCCTTCTGAGCGCCCTCAGCGCGTCCCACGCCGCCTGGGCCGTTGATTATCCCCTTCCTCCTGCCAACAGTCGTCTGATTGGTGAGAACCAGTTCTGGACGGTACAGGAGGGTGACCGCAACCTGCAGGCGATTGCCCGTCGTTTTGATACGGCGGCGATGCTGATCCTTGAAGCGAACGATACCATTGCGCCGGTGCAGCCTAAACCGGGTACTCAGGTGCTGATACCTTCGCAGATGCTGCTGCCGGACGTGCCGCGTGAGGGCATCGTCGTCAACCTGGCCGAGCTGCGTCTGTACTACTTCCCGCCGGGCGTCAATCAGGTGCAGGTCTATCCCCTGGGGATTGGTCAGCAGGGGCTGGAGACGCCGGAAATGACGACCCGCATAGGGCAGAAAATCCCGAACCCCACCTGGACGCCGACGGCGGGCATCCGCGCCCGTTCGCTGGAGAAGGGGATTAAACTGCCGCCGCTCGTGCCCGCAGGGCCGAATAACCCGCTAGGCCGCTATGCGCTCCGTCTGGCGTACGGTAACGGTGAATATCTGATTCATGGCACCAGCGCGCCGGACAGCGTGGGTCTGCGCGTCAGCTCCGGCTGTATGCGCATGAACGCGGCGGATATCCAGTCTTTATTCAATCAGGTGAAAAGCGGGACGCCGGTACGGATTATCAACCAGCCGGTCAAGTTCGCCGTGGAGCCGGACGGTAAGCGCTATGTTGAAGTTCATCGCCCGTTGACGCCGGATGAGGCCAGCAATGCGCAGACCATGGCCTATACGCTTCCGGCGGAGTTTCATCAATTCTCGGGGGATAAAGCGGTTGATGAGGCGCAGCTTAAACGCGCGCTGACCCGGCGGGCAGGATATCCGGTGGTGGTATCGGCTAGCGGAAGCACCGCGTCGAGCCTGTCGGTACAGAATAATACGCCGGTAGATGAAGCGAAAAGGGTGCAGTAGGCGGGAAAAGGTAAGGCAAAAAAAATGGCGCACAATGTGCGCCATTTTTATTACACAGATACTATTACTTGCGGTATTTAGTAGCTGCGTTGTCCAGACGCTGGTTAGCGCGAGCTGCGTCATCTTTAGCAGCCTGAACGTCGGAACGCATTGCGTTCACGTCGTTGCTCAGCTGGTCAACTTTAGCGTTCAGAGTCTGAACGTCAGAAGACAGCTGATCGATTTTAGCATTGCTGGAGCAACCAGCCAGCAGAGTAGAACCCAGGATTACCGCGCCCAGTACCAGTTTAGTACGATTCATTATTAATACCCTCTAGATTGAGTTAATCTCCATGTAGCGTTACAAGTATTACACAAACTTTTTTGTGATGAGAATATTTTTTTACCTGAATGCACTTATTTTTGATCGTTCGCTCAAAGAAGCATCGAAATCATCACGTAACTTTAAAAAGGCGAGTGAAAACAGCGCGCTTCCATCGGATTCATCTTAGATAATCTCGCATTAAATAGTAAATTCCGATTTGCATTTTTATTAATAGCGGCTAGTGCCAGAATAAAAAAAAGCGCCCCGAAGAGGCGCTTTTAAAGGAAATACTAATTAACCTGTAAATTATTACAGCACGTGCACGGAAGCGGTATTGGTGGTTCCGCTCGGGACCAACGCGCCGGAGACCATAACAACCACGTCGCCTTTACGCGCCAGGCCGCTCTGCAGCGCCAGCTCTTTACCCTGGATATAGAAGGCATCGGTAGAAGAGATATCTTCAACCAGCTGCGCCACAACGCCTTTGCTCAGCACCAGCTGACGCGCGGTCGTTTCATTGGTGGTCAGCGCCAGGATGGTGGCATCCGGGAAGTATTTACGTACGGCGCGCGCGGATTTACCGCCCTGGGTTGCCACAACGATCAGCGGCGCTTCCAGTTTTTCAGCCGTTTCAACCGCACCGCGGCAAACCGCTTCGGTGATGCGCAGCTTACGGTTGTCGTTGTTGTATTCAAGACGGCTGGTCATCACGCGGTCGGTACGCTCGCAGATGGTCGCCATGATGGTGACCGCTTCCAGCGGGTATTTACCTTTTGCGGATTCGCCGGACAGCATAACTGCGTCGGTGCCGTCGAGGATGGCGTTAGCCACGTCGCCTGCTTCCGCACGGGTCGGACGCGGGTTTTTGATCATAGAATCCAGCATCTGAGTCGCGGTGATAACGACTTTACGCGCGCGGATACATTTTTCGATCATCATCTTCTGCGCGAAGATCACTTCTTCAACCGGGATTTCAACGCCCAGGTCGCCACGCGCAACCATGATGCCGTCAGAGGCTTCGAGGATCTCGTCGAAGTTGTTCAGGCCTTCCTGGTTTTCAATTTTGGAGATGATCTGGATCTTCTCGCCGCCGTGGGCTTTCAGGTGTTCACGGATTTCAACAACGTCAGAACGCTTACGGATAAAGGAGGCCGCAACAAAGTCAACGCCCTGTTCGCAACCGAAGATCAGGTCCTGCTTGTCTTTTTCGGCCAGCGCTGGCAGAGCGATAGACACGCCCGGCAGGTTAACGCCTTTGTTCTCGCCAAGGTCGCCGTTGTTCAGTACTTTACAAACAACTTTGTTGCCTTCGATAGCGGTGACTTCCATACCGATCAGACCATCGTCAACCAGTACGGTGTTGCCGACGCTCAGGTCGCTGGTGAAACCTTCATAGGTCACCGCAACGATTTCGTTATTACCGACAACGGATTTGTCGGTGGTGAAGGTAAAGGTCTGGCCCGCTTTCAGAGAAACGTCGTTGCCGCCTTCCAGCTTAATGGTACGGATTTCCGGACCTTTGGTATCCAGAAGGATTGCCGCTTTCTTACCGGTTTTACTCATCACATTGCGCAGGTTCTGGATGCGCTGACCGTGTTCCGCGTAGTCACCGTGAGAGAAGTTCAGACGCATAACGTTCATGCCAGCGTCCAGCATTTTGGTCAACATCTCTTCGGATTCGGTTTTCGGACCGATGGTGCAAACAATTTTGGTCTTTTTCATGACAGTTTAATCTTTAAGTTGTGAAGGATAGGGATGGGGAATCTGACTCCGTGGGCGCACTGCCGCAGAGTTAAACCTGTATTACGAAAGTTGCTATGCCACGCTCTAAGGATAGGTGACAACAAAAGAGCGTGCAGAAGAATGTGTGCTGGCGGTTCAGCCCATGAAAAGAGGCAACGTGTTATGCGTTTAGTCATGCAATCCAATGCGCTGAAACCATTCAATAAGAATTTGTTGGGCATTATACGTTGCCAAATCCAAAAAAGAAAATGAAAACCATGTTTCATTTCTATAGTTATATACTTAACAAAATGCAAACTAATCCTACGCTTATGCGCAACACATTTTTTCATCAGCTGACAAGATAAAGAGGGCGGAAACGCGGGTTTATTCACAAGTTTGCCAGGGAAAAGCGGTCTCTGAGGCGCAAACGCGGAGCTGGTTTGATATACTCAGGAAATATATCAATAATGATTTGATTGATAATGAAAAATTGAGAGTGAAATAGAATGGGAAACACAGCCAAAGATGAGGCGCTGTATCAGGAAATGTGCCGGGTAGTGGGCAAAGTCGTGCTGGAGATGCGCGACCTGGGTCAGGAGCCAAAGCATATCGTTATCGCCGGCGTGGTGCGTACCGCCCTGGCGAACCCGAAAATCAAACGTTCCGCGCTGACGCAGGAAGCGATGGAGAAGGTGGTCCATGCGCTTTCCGGAAACTAGCCGCCGGGCGCTTCCCGCGCGCTTCAGGAAATCACAAAGCGAATAACCGCCTTGACGGCAATATCGCAGTGGTGGGCGACCATCGCTTCATCATCAATAGCCGGCATCGGATCGTCCAGGTAGAGGCTGCTGAACGTATAAAAGTTTGATACCTGGTAGAAGCTAAAGCTGCTGATCAATCGATGTACATCGCGCGCTTCCAGCCCTGCCTGAAACACCCCTTGCTGCTGCCCGCGCTGAAGAATATCTTCCAGGATCGACAGGGCGGTGCGGTTCAGCGGTTTCAGTTGACCTGAACTTTTCAGCCATTTCCCGCGCTGCATGTTTTCCATACAGATCACCCGCATATAGTCAGCGTGCGTGGCGTGATAGCGCACGCTCCACTTCACCAGCTGCACCAGCGCCTCTACCGGCGGTACGTTTTCCAGCCCGAGCTGCTGCTCGGTTTCGCGGATCCTCGCGTAGACGTGCTGCAGCACGGCCTGATAAAGCAGCTCTTTGGTCTTGAAGTAGTAGACCACCATGCGTTTGGTAGTCTGCGCTTCGGTGGCGATTTGCTCCATCCGCGCGCCCGACAGTCCATGCTCGGCGAAAACGGTAATGGCGGCGGCGAAGATCCGCTCTTTCAGAGACTGCGCTTCATCATGAGCAACGACGGACATAACGGCTCCTTTTCTTGAGATGCAAAAAATACACATATTGATCACAATTTTGCAACCAATCATGGCGCATTTGAACCAAATGATACATATTCAGGTCACTAAGTCAGCTAATGACCCGAGGACTCTATGTTGCGTTCCATCGCCACCGTCTCGATCTCCGGTACCTTACCCGAAAAGCTCCATGCCATCGCAGCGGCGGGCTATCAGGGCGTCGAAATCTTCGAAAACGATCTGCTCTATTATACCGGTACGCCGGCCGATATCCGCCACCTGGCGGCAGATTTAGGGCTAAAAATCACGCTTTTTCAACCATTTCGTGATTTTGAAGGCGCCAGCCGCGCCCAGTTTGCCGCCAACATGGAACGCGCCAGGCGCAAATTTGCGCTTATGCACGAGCTGGGCTGCGACACCCTGCTGCTGTGCAGCAACGTTCAGCCGGACTGTTCCGCCGATGTCGAGCTGCAGGTCGCCGACTTACGCGCCCTTGCTGCGCTGGCGGAGCAGGAACGCATCACGATTGGCTACGAGGCGCTGGCCTGGGGCACCCACGTCAACCGCTGGCATCAGGCGTGGGCGCGGGTCAAAAGCGTCGATAGCCCGGCGCTGGGCATCGTGCTCGACAGTTTCCACGTGCTGGCGCGCGGCGATACGCTGGCGCAGCTGGCGGATGTGCCGCTGGAAAAAATCACCTTTGTACAGATGGCCGACGCGCCGCTGATGAAAATGGATATTCTCGAATGGAGCCGCCACTTCCGCTGTTTTCCCGGCCAGGGGCAGCTGCCGCTGGTGGAGTTTGCCTGCGATCTTACCCGCCGCGGCTACTGCGGCCCCTGGTCGCTGGAGATCTTTAACGACAGCTTCCGCGCATCGCCCAACGGCGCGACGGCGAAAGATGGCTATCGCTCGCTGCTGTGGCTGGAAGAGCAGGTCCGTCAGCGGCTGCCGGAAAGCCGGGCGCCGCTGTTTTCCCCCGCTGAACTGCCCCTCTACGCCGGGCTGGAGTTTATCGAGTTTGCCGCCACGCCGGCGCAGGCGGGCGAACTCGGACACAGGCTGACGCAGCTCGGCTTTGCCGAAGAGGGGACGCATCGCTCAAAACGCGTCGCCCTCTGGCGCAACGGCGGGGCGAGGGTGGTGGTTAACGCCCAGCCGCATAGCTGGGCCGATCATTTTCACCAGCGTCACGGGGTTTCCCTCTGCGCCATGGCGCTGCGCGTCAGCCAGAGCGCGGCGATCGTGGAACGGGCCCGCGCCTTAGGCTACGCCACCTGGCAGGGCGATGCCGGGCCGAACGAAAGCCCCATCCCGGCGGTTTGCGCCCCCGACGGCAGCCTTATTTATCTGATTGAGATGGGGGACGATATCTACACCCGCGATTTTCATCTGCGCACGGACGTCACGCCGCGCGACGATTATCGGGGTATCGATCACCTGGCACTCGGCATGGAAGCGGACAGCCGCGATAACTGGATTATCTTTTTCCGCACCGTATTCGGCTTTACGCTCGAACATGAGCAGACCCTGCCCGATCCTTACGGGCTGGTGCGCAGCCTGGCGGTGCGCAGTCCGCAGGGCGACATTCGTCTCGCGCTCAATATTTCGCAAAGCCGCGCCACGCAAATTGCCCGTTCGGTAGCCTGTTATCAGGGAGCAGGTTTACAGCACGCGGCGTTTGCCTGCCACGATTTACCCTCCACGCTCGCCAGCCTGGCTCCGGTTGCGGTCAACGCGCTGCCGATTCCGGCGAACTACTATGAAGATCTGTTGGCCCGTTTTGGCGAGGATGTTCAGGTCAACCTGCTGAAGAATCATCAAATTCTTTACGATCGTGACGGAAGCGGCGGTGAATTCCTGCACCTTTATACCCGCCCGTTTTCTGCCGGACGCTTTTTCTTTGAACTGACCGAGCGGCGCAACGGTTACGCACTTTATGGTGCTGTAAATGCAGCTGTACGCTTGTCAGCAATGCAGTACACCTAGTAATGTAGCAAATGGTTCACAACCCAACGTCGCAAACACAATAACAACATCCGGCTGTACCCTATGACAGGAAACGACTATGAACTCTTATAGCCATAATCACACGACGGCCGCCGCCGCGTCCGGCGCGCGGCCTTCCCGGCGGCGTATCGGTATCCTTGCGCTGCTGGCGGTCGGCACCATGATCAACTATCTCGACCGCACGGTGCTGGGGATTGCCGCGCCGCAGCTGACCGCAGAGCTGGGTATTGATGCCGCGATGATGGGCATCGTATTCTCCGCCTTTGCCTGGACCTACGCGCTGGCGCAGATCCCCGGCGGCATCTTCCTTGACCGCTTCGGTAATAAAGTCACCTATTTTCTGGCGCTGACCCTGTGGTCGCTATTCACCCTGTTCCACGGCCTGGCGGTCGGCCTGAAAACCCTGCTGCTGTGCCGTTTTGGCCTCGGCGTCAGCGAAGCCCCCTGTTTCCCGGTGAACAGCCGGGTGGTGAGCGCCTGGTTCCCGCAGCAGGAGCGCGCCAAGGCGACGGCGGTCTATACCGTCGGCGAATATCTCGGGCTGGCCTGTTTTGCGCCGCTGCTGTTCTGGATAATGGGCAGCTTTGGCTGGCGCGCGCTGTTTATTAGCGTCGGCGCCGCCGGCGTGATGTTCGCGCTGGTGTGGTGGCGCTGCTATCGCGAGCCGCATGAGGATAAACACCTCAATCAGCTGGAGCGCGAGCACATCGTCAACGGCGGCGGAATGTCCACCGGCGCAGAGCAGCATACCGCCTTTAGCTGGCCGCTGATCCGCCAACTGCTGGCGAAACGGCAGATTCTCGGCGCCAGCATCGGGCAGTTTGCCGGTAATACGGTGCTGGTCTTCTTCCTGACCTGGTTTCCAACCTATCTGGCCACCGAGCGCCATATGCCGTGGATTAAGGTCGGCTTCTTCGCCATCATGCCGTTTCTGGCGGCGGCGGGCGGCGTGATGTTCGGCGGCTGGGTCTCCGATAAGCTGCTGAAGGCCACCGGCTCGGCGAACCTCGGGCGTAAGCTACCGATCATTGCCGGTCTGCTGATGGCGAGCACCATTATCTCCGCCAACTGGCTGACCAGCGATCTGGCGGTAATTCTGGTGATGTCGTTCGCCTTTTTTGGTCAGGGGATGGTCGGGCTGGGCTGGACGTTGATCTCCGACATCGCGCCGAAAGGCCTTGGCGGTCTGACCGGCGGCCTGTTTAACTTCTGCGCTAACCTCGCCGGGATCCTGACGCCGCTGATTATCGGTTTCATTGTTGCCGCCTCCGGCAACTTCTTTTACGCGCTGATTTATATCGGCGGCGCAGCGCTGCTGGGCGTGGCGGCTTATGTCTTTATCCTGGGCGATGTCAAGCGTATCGAACTTTCGCAGTAACGTGATGCAGTCGTTGTTAAAGGAGCAGGGAATGGTGATTAGTGGAAATACGCGGCTGATAGCGCATCTTGGCTATCCGACCGCGAAGTTTAAAGCGCCGATGATTTACAACCCGTGGTTGGTTCATCAGCAGGTTGACGCCAAAGTGGTGCCGATGGGCGTCAAGCCTGAGGATTACGCCGCCTTTGTGCCGATGCTGTTTAAGATGACCAATATTATTGGCGCGCTGGTCACCATGCCGCACAAAATCGCCACCTGCGGGCTGGTGCAGCATCTTAGCCCAACGGCGGCGATAGCGGGCGCCTGTAACGCGATCCGTCCCGAAGCCGACGGCACGCTGAGCGGCGATATGTTTGATGGCGAAGGCTTTGTCCTCGGTATCACGCGTAAAGGTTTCCAGACGCGAGGGGCGCGGGCGCTGGTGGTGGGCAGCGGCGGCGTCGGCTCGGCCATTGCCGCATCGCTGGCGGCGGCGGGCGTCAGCGCCCTGACGCTGTACGATATCTGTTCGCAGACGGCGGAAGCGCTGGCCGGGCGTCTGCTTGAGCACTATCCTCGGCTGGACATTACGCTGATGCAGCGCGATCCGCAGGGGCACGATCTGGTGGTTAACGCCACGCCGCTGGGGATGAAAGAGGGCGATCCGCTGCCGCTGGACCCGCAGCGCCTGACGCCGGGCACCTTTGTCGGTGAAGTGGTTATGGCCCAGGAGTTCACTCCGCTACTGCAGGCGGCGCAGGCGGCGGGCTGCCCCATTCAGCGCGGCACCGACATGCTGTTTGAAATGATCCCGGCCTATCTGCGGTTCTTTAACCTGCCGGTGGCAACGCCGGAACAGCTGCGCGAACTGGCGGAAATTCGCTACTGAAATGACCTGAACCTGCGTTATTATAGCGCTGTATTTATGACTATATAGCGATGGTTCTTATGACTCCCTCCCTAACGCTGCTGGCGGCGGGAAGCCTGAAAAGCGCTTTCATTCCGCTGCTGGCGCGCTTTCAGCAACAGACCGGCATCCCGGTCGAGGTCCATTTTGGTCCGGCAGGGCTGCTGCGCGAGCGCATTGAGGGCGGAGAGCCGTGCTCGGTGTTCGCCTCGGCCAATAGCCAACATCCGCAGGCGCTGCGTCAGGCCGGGCTGGCCGGGGCGTGCTATCTGTTCGCCCGGAATCAGCTGATGCTGACCGCCCGCCGCGGCGCAACAACCGAGACGCGGGAGTGGCTGGCGCTGCTCAGCGACCCGGACTTACGCCTGGCAACCTCAACGCCGGGCTGCGACCCTTCAGGCGACTACACCTGGCAGCTTTTCTCCCACATTGAAGAGCGCTGTCCCGGCGTCGGTGCCGCCATCATGGCGCGCGCGCGGCCGCTGGTAGGCGGCCGCGACTCGCTGCCGGTGCCGGCGGGAGAAATCGCCGGGGCGTGGCTGATCCGTGAAAACTTAACCGACCTGTTTATCGGCTATGCGCACTATGCCGCGCAGATGGCGGCGTGCAGCGATCTGCGCACGCAGCTTATTCCGCCGGCGTGGAATGTTCGCTGCGACTACCTGCTGGCGCAGATTGAACAGAGCGCCGGGGCGCAGCGGCTGTGCCGCTTTATCCTCGGCGCGGAGGGGCAGCGCTTACTGAAAGACGCCGGTTTTTTGCCTATCAACGACGAATCGTAAACTGCGGAGCCAGCAGCGGCAGCGCCGACCCGGGGGGATGGACTTTGCGTACCGCTAAACCATACGCACGCTGAAGATTCGCTTCCGTCAGCACGGCGGCTGATTCTCCCGCCAGCCATTCACCGTCGGGCAGCAGCAGCAAGGTCTGGTTCGCCACCTGCAGGGCGTGGGTCGGATCGTGCGTGGTAAACAGCACCGTCCGCTTCTGGCGATGGGCCAGGTCGCTGATGAGCTGCAGCACCAGCTGCTGGTTGGCCAGATCCAGCGCCGAGCAGGGTTCATCCAGCAGGATATTCTGGCTGGCGCCCACCAGCGCCCTGGCGATAAGCACCAGCTGCTGCTGGCCGCCGGACAGCGCGCAAAACGCCTTGTCGGCCAGCACCGCGATCCCCAGCTGCGCCAGCGCCTTCTGCACCTCACGTTCGTCTTCCGCTGTTGGCTGAGCGAACAGATTAACGTGGCGCGCCCGTCCCATCAGCACCACGTCGCGCACCTGCCAGCCAAAAGCCGGGCGAAAATGCTGCGGCACGATGGCGAGACCGCCCGCGCAGGTAAACCCACCGCCGATCGGCGTCAGTACCCCGGTCAGGGTATCGAGCAGAGTGCTTTTGCCGCGGCCGTTAGCGCCGAGCACCGCCCAGATATCGCCGGAACGGCACTGCAGGTTCAGCGGGGCGAAAAGCGGTCGGCTATGGCCGTAGAGCAGGTTGCTTAACTGTAGGGAAAGGGTCATCAGCGCGCGCCTGTGCGTCGCGACTGCACCAGCAGCCAGGTGAACAGCGGCGCGCCAAGCAGCGCGGTGATGATTCCAATGGGGATTTCGGCCTGGATCAGCGTGCGGGCGAGGTCATCGACGACGATCATAAAACCGCCGCCGAGCCAGAAGGCGGTAGGGAGAAGACGCCGGTGGTCGGCGCCGGCCAGCAGCCGCGCCAGATGCGGGATCACCAGCCCGACCCACGCGATGCTGCCGCTGACCGCCACCTGAGCGGCGACCAGCACCGCGCAGCACACCAGTACCCCGCGACGCAGCCCGGTCACCGCAACCCCCAGACCGCGGGCATCTTTCTCCTCCAGCGCCAGCAGGTTAATCCGCCAGCGGAGCTTAAACAGCACCATCGCGGCGCAGGCTACCGGTAGCGCCATCAGCAGGACTTTGTGCCAGCTGGCGGTGGCGAAGCTGCCGAGTAGCCAGAAAACAATATTCGGCAGCGTCTCTTCGCTATCGGCCAGGTACTGCATCAGGCTCACCAGGGCGGCAAAAAAGCCGCTGAGGATAATGCCTGAGAGGATCAGCACCAGGGTGCTTTCGCGCCCCTGCAGCGCGGCTATCAGATAGACCAGCATCAGCGCGGCAAGGCCGAAGAGAAAGGTCGAGGCCATCATCAGCGCGGCGTTCAGCCCCAGCAGAATCGCCAGCGTCCCGCCGAAGGCGGAACCGGAGGTGACGCCGATGATATGCGGGTCCACCAGCGGATTCTGGTACACGCCCTGTAAGGTGGCCCCGCACAGCCCCAGCGCGCCGCCGGCCAGCAGCGCCATCACGATCCTCGGCAGCCGCACCGACCACACCACCTGGCCGGCGACGCCGTCGAGGGGAGAAAGATGCGCCAGCTGGCGAAAAACTTCCGCCAGGCTTAACGGATACTGCCCGAGGCAGAGTGAAGCGATTGCAATCACGATCGTCACCAGCGCGAGGGTACATTGCAGCAGGGCCGGATGACGATGACTACGCATCCGGCGTCCACTTCACGCGGTAGAAACGCTGATAGTACTCCCGCGCCTTCGCCTCGACATCGACGCTGTTGTAGCGTGAGGGGTAGAGTTTTTTCGCCATCCACAGCTCGCCGATCGCCAGCGCCTCCGGCATCGGGTAGCCCCAGGCCTTGGCGTATTCCGGCATCAGCCACACGCGGTGATTTTTGACCGCGTCAATGCTCTGCCACTGCGGGTCGTTTTGTATCTGTTTGACCACCTCCGGGTAGCGGTCCTGCACGAAAATCACCTGCGGATCCCACTGCAGCACCTGCTCCAGCGAGACCTGGCGCGCGCCCTTTACGCTGGCGGCGGCAACGTTCAGCGCCCCGGCGTGCTTCATCATCAGGCCGGTATATTTGCCCGAGCCGTAGGTGTTGAGGTCCGGATTGGCCATATATACCCGCACCCGCTCGTTTTGCGGAATATCGGCAACCGGCGCGTTAGCCAGCCTGCGCGCGCTGAAGGTGTATTGAATCAGCGCTTCGGCCTGAGCCTGACGCCCGACCACTTCGCCAATCAGGCGGATCCCCTGTTTCAGCCCCTCGTTATAGGCCTGCTCTTCATCGGCCATCATCGGGTTCATTTTGTTTTTCTCACCCGCGGCATCCTGGCGCAGAGAGACCGCCACCACCGGGATCCCGGCGTCCTGGATCTGCTGGATCATCGCCGGCGGCGCGTAGTTGGCAACGAACACCACCTGGGGATGCAGCGCCAGCAGGCTCTCGATATTGACCTGCGTCAGATCGCCCGGCATCGGTAGTGTCTCAATAGCCGGCATAAAGCGCGCAAACTGCGGGCCAAGCTGCTTTTTCCAGCTGCTCATGACGCCGACGACGTTGTCAGCGGCGTTAAGCTGCACCAGCAGGTTTAAGGTCTGATGCTGGAGCACCACGGCGCGGGTGACGTGGTCGGGGAGGGTGACTTCACGACCCAGCTGGTCGGTGAGGGTGCGGTCGGCAAAGGCCTGACCGGCAAACAGGCAGGCGCTTAACAGCGCCATAGCAAAGAAAACGCGCGGATGTCTGGACATGATGGGCTCAGCGGCAAAGGAAGAATCGCTGTATATTAAAATATATAACGAAGTCGGACGCAATGGCTGGCGGGCGATTTACCCCCTATGGACAAGGTTATTGGTAAAACACCTCTTCATCGGACATCCGTTCTTCTATGCGGGCAGCGACCTTCTGCAGCGAGGCGAGGTACTTTTGCGCCGCCTGGTCAATGGTCATGGCTTTAGCCATATAGACCAGGTTCAGGCAGCCGATAACCCGCTGCTGGCGGCGAATGGGGACGGCAATGGAAGCGATTTTCTCCTCCTGCTGCCAGCCGCGAAAGTTTTCGCCGTAGCCGTTTTGCCGGGTGCGTGCGAGGATGGCGGCCAGTTTTTCCGGCTCGCGCGCCAGCTGATACTCCGCTTCCGGTCGGGCGGCCAGCATCTCAACAATCGGGCTTCGTTCGTGTTCCGGCGCGAAGGCCAGCCAGGTTAATCCCGAAGCGGTCAGCAGCAGCGGCAGGCGGCGGCCGACCATCGCCCGGTGGAAGGAGAGGCGGCTGAAGCGGTGGGTGGTTTCGCGCACCACCATCGCATCGACGTCCAGGGTGGTGATGTCGGTCGGCCATAAAACCTCGCGCAGCAGTTCGCCAAGCAGCGGCGTGGCGAGGGCAGAAATCCAATGTTCGTCACGAAATCCCTCACTTAACTGACGCACTTTAATCGTCAGGCGAAAGCTGTCATCGGAGCGGCTGCGGCGCACGTAACCCTCGTCCTGCAGCGTTTCCAGCAGCCGCCTGACGGTCGTGCGATGCAGGCCGCTAAACTCGGCCAGGGTGCCGACCGTCGCGCCTCCGTCGAATTTATTTAACAAATTTAATAACAATAATCCGCGGCTCAATCCGCGCACCGTTTTGTAATCTGCCGAAGCGTTTTCGTTCATGCGTCCTCAATAAAAATCATTATAAACAATCATGTGCACCTGGTGCTCATCCGGTAATGTTTTGATTGTAGCGCAAATCACCGACCCTATACTGACCTCACAATAAAAATAAATTCACATTTAGTTAACAAATTGCCCTGCTGAAGGTTGTGCGGTGACGGCAATTTGTCCGAAGCGTGAGGTTTTGAAAATGACAACATCCAATCCTGATATCCAACCCGCGGTACAGCACAGCGCGCAGGTCGCTATTGCCGGCGCCGGTCCGGTTGGCCTGACCATCGCCAACTACCTCGGGCAGATGGGCGTCAGCGTCGTGCTGATTGAGAAGCTCGAGTCGCTGATCGATTATCCCCGCGCCATCGGTATCGACGATGAGGCGCTGCGGGCGATGCAGGCGGTGGGGCTGGTCGACAACGTGCTGCCGCATACTACGCCGTGGCACGCGATGCGCTTTCTCACCCCGAAAGGGCGCTGCTTTGCCGATATTCAGCCGATGACCGACGAGTTTGGCTGGTCGCGCCGCAATGCGTTTATTCAGCCGCAGGTGGACGCGGTGCTGTACGACGGCCTCAGCCGTTTCCCCCACGTGCGCTGCCTGTTTTCCCGCGAAGTAGAGGCCTTTAGCCAGAATAGTGACGGTGTCACCCTGAACGTCAAAGGCAGCGACGGCGAGCGGGAAACCGTGCGCGCCGACTGGCTGGTGGCCTGCGACGGCGGAGCCAGCTTCATTCGTCGCGCGCTGAATATTCCCTTCGAAGGCAAAACCGCGCCGAATCAATGGATTGTTATTGATATCGCCAACGATCCGCTGGCGACGCCGCACGTCTACCTGTGCTGCGACCCGGTGCGCCCGTACGTCTCCGCCGCGCTGCCGCACGGGGTACGGCGTTTCGAATTTATGGTCATGCCCGGCGAAACCGAAGCCCAGCTCAGCGAGCCGCACAAGATGCGCCAGCTATTGAGCAAGGTGCTGCCGGACCCGGATAACGTCGAGCTGATTCGCCAGCGCGTCTACACCCACAACGCGCGCATCGCCGAACGCTTTCGCGTCGATCGCGTACTGCTGGCGGGCGACGCGGCGCACATCATGCCGGTGTGGCAGGGGCAGGGCTACAACAGCGGTATGCGCGACGCCTTTAACCTGGCCTGGAAGCTGGCGCTGGTGGTGAACGGCAAAGCCGGAGAGGCGCTGCTGGACAGCTACCAGCAGGAGCGGCGCGATCACGCCAAAGCGATGATCGACCTGTCGGTCACCGCCGGCAACGTCCTGGCGCCGCCGAAACGCTGGCACGGCGCGGTGCGCGACGGCGTTTCGTGGCTGCTCAACTATCTGCCGCCGGTTAAACGCTACTTCCTTGAAATGCGTTTCAAGCCAATGCCGCAGTATCGCGACGGCGCGCTGCTGGCGGAAGGCGAAAGTAAAACGTCCCCGGTCGGCAAAATGTTTATCCAGCCGAAGGTGACGCTGGAAAACGGGCAGGTGACGCTGCTCGATGAGGTGATTGGCGCCAGATTCGCCATTATCGCCTGGGGCTGTAATCCGCAGTGGGGGCTCAACGATGAGCAAATTGCCCGCTGGCGCGCGGTCGGGGTGCGCTTTATCCAGGCGGTGCCGGAGGTGCAGATTCATTGCGATCAGGACAACGTGCCCGGCGTTATCCGCGTCGGCGATACGCAAAACCGCCTGAAAAGCTGGTTCGCGCAGCACGATACCGCCATTGCCGTGGTGCGTCCGGACCGCTTCGTCGCCACCGTGGCCATCCCGCAAACCCTGAGCAAAAAGCTCGACGCGCTGGCGAGCAAGATGCAGCTGGCTTCCGCGCAGGCGGCAACAACGATTGAACAGGTGGCCTGATATGAACGCATATCTTCATTGCCTCTCCCATACCCCGCTGGTGGGCTACGTTGACCCGGAACAGGCGGTGCTGGACGAAGTGAACGGCACCATCGCCGACGCGCGGGCGCGCATTGCCGCCTTCGACCCGGAGCTGGTGGTGCTGTTTGCTCCCGATCACTACAACGGCTTTTTCTACGATGTGATGCCGCCGTTCTGTTTAGGCATCGGGGCGACCGCTATCGGCGACTTCAGCAGCGCCAGCGGCGTTCTGCCGGTGCCGACGGGGCTGGCGGAGGCCTGCGCCCACGCGGTGATGAAAGAGGGCATCGATCTGGCGGTCTCCTACTGCATGCAGGTGGATCACGGCTTTGCGCAACCGCTGGAGTTCCTGCTCGGCGGGCTGGATACCCTGCCGGTTCTGCCGGTGTTTATCAACGGCGTGGCGTCGCCGCTGCCGGGCTTTCAGCGCACCCGCATGCTGGGCGAAGCCATTGGCCGCTTCCTGACCACCCTCAATAAACGGGTATTAATCCTTGGCTCCGGCGGCCTGTCGCATCAGCCGCCGGTACCGGAGCTGGCGAAGGCCGATGCCCATATGCGCGACCGGCTGCTGGGCAGCGGCAGGCAGCTGCCGCCGGACGAGCGTGAACTGCGCCAGCAGCGGGTCATTAGCGCGGCGAAGCAGTTTATCGAGGACCAGAACTCGCTCTATCCGCTCAACCCCGTCTGGGATACCCGCTTTATGAGCCTGCTGGAGCAGGGGCGGCTGGCGGAGCTGGATGCCGTCAGTAACGAAGAGCTGTCGGCAATGGCCGGGAAATCGACGCACGAAATTAAAACCTGGGTGGCCGCCTTTGCCGCGCTATCCGCATTTGGCCGCTGGCGCTGCGAAGGCCGCTATTACCGACCAATCCCCGAGTGGATTGCCGGATTTGGCTCGCTGAGCGCCGCCGCGCAGAAATGAATTAACGGGAGAATATGATGAGCTACCAACCGCAAACCGAAGCCGCCACCAGCCGTTTCCTCAACGTGGAAGAGGGCGGAGAAACATTACGCATCCATTTTAATGACTGCGGCGAGGGCGACGAAACCGTGGTCCTGCTGCACGGCTCTGGCCCCGGGGCTACCGGCTGGGCCAACTTTAGCCGCAATATCGACCCGCTGGTCGAGGCGGGCTACCGGGTCATTCTGCTGGACTGCCCCGGCTGGGGAAAAAGCGATTCTATCGTCAACCGCGGCTCCCGTTCCGACCTGAACGCCAGGGTGCTGAAAAGCGTGATTGACCAGCTGGATATCAGCAAAGTGCATCTGCTGGGCAATTCGATGGGCGGACACAGCGCGGTGGCCTTTACCCTCAGTTGGCCGGAGCGCGTCGGCAAACTGGTGCTGATGGGCGGCGGAACCGGCGGCATGAGCCTGTTTACGCCGATGCCGACGGAAGGCATCAAGCTGCTGAACGGCCTGTACCGTGAGCCGACCATCGAAAACCTGAAAAAGATGATGGACATCTTTGTCTTCGATACCCGCGATTTGACCGACGCGCTGTTTGAAGCGCGCCTCAATAATATGCTGTCGCGCCGGGAGCATCTGGATAATTTCGTCCAAAGCCTGGAAGCCAACCCGAAGCAGTTCCCGGATTTTAGCCCGCGTCTCGGCGAAATCCGCGCGCAGACCCTGATCGTCTGGGGGCGTAACGATCGCTTTGTACCGATGGACGCCGGGCTGCGCCTGCTGGCGGGTATTAACGGTTCCGAACTGCATATCTATCGCGACTGCGGCCACTGGGCGCAGTGGGAGCACGCGGAGAGCTTTAACCAGCTGGTGCTCGATTTTCTGGCGCGTACCTGAGGAGTGCTGATGACAACCTTATCTCTTGAACAACTGGCGCAGCGTCTGCGTGAGGCGGAAAGCCGCGGCCAGGCGATTGAACCGCTGCGCGATGCGCTCGGCGTTGACAACGCGGAAGCGGCCTACGCCATCCAGCGGATGAACGTGCAGCACCACGTGGCGAACGGCCGCCGGGTGGCGGGACGCAAGGTGGGACTGACCCATCCTAAAGTGCAGCAGCAGCTGGGCGTTGACCAGCCGGACTTCGGCACCCTGTTTGCCGACATGTGCTACGGCGATAACGCCGATGTGCCGTTCTCCCGGGTGCTGCAGCCGAAAGTGGAGGCCGAAATCGCCCTGGTGCTGAAACGCGATCTGCCGCATGCCGATACCACCTTTGATGAACTGTACGCCGCCATCGACTGGGTGCTTCCCGCGCTGGAGGTGGTCGGCAGCCGTATTCGCGACTGGTCGATTGGCTTTGTCGATACGGTCGCCGATAACGCCTCCTGCGGCGTTTACGTGCTGGGTAGCCCGGCGCGGCGCCCGGATGGGCTGGATCTGAAAAACTGCGCGATGCGCATGACCCGTAACGAGGAAGAGGTCTCCAGCGGGCGCGGCAGTGAATGTCTTGGCCATCCGCTGAACGCGGCGGTGTGGCTGGCGCGCAAAATGGCCAGCCTCGGCGAGCCGCTGCGGGCGGGGGATATCGTGCTGACCGGGGCGTTAGGCCCGATGGTGGCGATTACCGCCGGCGATCGTTTTGCCGCCCATATCGACGGTTTAGGTTCAGTGGCGGCGACCTTTGTCGCCAAAGAGGAAGAGAGTGATGAGTAAACGTAAAGTCGCCATTATCGGCTCCGGCAATATCGGCACCGATTTAATGATCAAAATTCTGCGCCACGGGCAGCACCTGGAGATGGCGGTGATGGTCGGCATCGACCCCGAGTCCGACGGCCTGGCCCGCGCCCGGCGCATGGGCGTCGCCACCACGCACGAGGGCGTTGGCGGCCTGATGCAGATGGCGGAATTCGCCGATATCGATGTGGTTTTTGACGCCACCAGCGCCGGAGCGCACGTGAAAAACGACGCCGCGCTGCGGGAAGCCAGGCCGGGGATCCGGGTGATCGACCTGACCCCGGCGGCCATCGGCCCGTACTGCGTGCCGGTGGTCAATCTCGAGGCCAATCTGGCCGAAGGCAACGTCAATATGGTGACCTGCGGCGGCCAGGCCACCATCCCGATGGTGGCGGCGGTCTCTCGGGTGGCAAAAGTGCACTATGCGGAGATCGTCGCCTCAATTGCCAGCAAATCCGCCGGGCCGGGGACGCGCGCCAACATTGATGAATTTACCGAAACCACCTCGCAGGCCATTGAGAAAGTGGGCGGCGCGGCGAAAGGCAAAGCGATTATCGTGCTGAATCCGGCGGAGCCGCCGCTGATGATGCGCGACACCGTTTATGTCCTGAGCGAAGCGGCATCGCAGCAGGCGATTGCCGCTTCGATCGCCGAGATGGCGGCGGCGGTGCAGGCCTACGTGCCGGGATATCGCCTGAAGCAGCAGGTACAGTTTGAGGTCATCCCGGAAGATAAACCGGTAAACCTGCCGGGCGTCGGCCGCTTCTCCGGCCTGAAAACGGCGGTTTATCTCGAGGTCGAAGGGGCGGCGCACTATCTGCCAGCCTACGCGGGTAACCTCGATATTATGACGTCGGCGGCGCTGGCGACGGCGGAAAAAATGGCCCAGGCGATGAACGACGCGGCGGGAGAAGCAGCATGAACGGCAAAAAACTCTATATTTCAGACGTGACCCTGCGCGACGGGATGCACGCGATTCGTCATCAATACTCGCTCGACAATGTGCGCCAGATTGCCCGGGCGCTGGATTGCGCGGGCGTCGATTCGATAGAGGTGGCCCACGGCGACGGTCTGCAGGGTTCCAGCTTTAACTACGGCTTCGGCGCGTACAGCGACCTGCAGTGGATTGAGGCGGCGGCGGAGTCGGTCAGCCAGGCGAAGATCGCCACTTTATTGCTACCCGGCATTGGCACTCTGCACGACCTGAAAAACGCGTATCAGGCCGGGGCGCGGGTGGTGCGCGTGGCGACCCACTGCACCGAGGCGGATGTTTCCGCGCAGCATATCGCCTTCGCTCGCGAGCTGGGCATGGACACCGTCGGCTTCCTGATGATGAGCCATATGACCTCCCCGGAACAGCTGGCGCAGCAGGCGCTGAAGATGGAATCCTACGGCGCCACCTGTATTTACGTGGTGGATTCCGGCGGGGCGATGAACATGAACGATATTCGCGATCGCTTCCGTGCCCTCAAGGCGGTGCTGAAGCCGGAAACCGCCACCGGGATGCACGCGCACCATAACCTCAGTCTCGGCGTGGCCAACTCCATCGCCGCGGTGGAAGAGGGCTGCGACCGTATCGATGCCAGCCTGGCGGGGATGGGGGCCGGGGCGGGCAACGCGCCGCTGGAGGTGTTTATCGCCGCCGCCGATAAGCTCGGCTGGAATCACGGTACCGATCTGTATGCTCTGATGAACGCCGCCGATGAGCTGGTGCGCCCGCTGCAGGATCGCCCGGTGCGGGTTGACCGCGAAACGCTGGCGCTGGGCTATGCCGGGGTTTACTCCAGCTTTCTGCGCCACAGCGAAGCGGCCGCCGGGCGCTACGGCCTGAGCGCGGTGGATATCCTCGTCGAGCTCGGCAAGCGGCGGATGGTGGGCGGTCAGGAGGATATGATCGTCGACGTCGCGCTGGATCTGCTTAACCGCAGCAAATAAAAGCAACGCGCGGCTGGCAACGTATCAGCCGCCATTCACCTGCTCCGCTTGTCCGGATATCGCAAAGGTACTCTATGACCCAAACAACGACTGCAAGCAATTCGCGCCTGATGTTAACCGTCGGGCTCTGTTTTATGGTGGCACTGATGGAAGGGCTGGATCTGCAGGCGGCAGGCATCGCCGCCGTAGGCATGGCGCAGGCGTTCGCGCTGGATAAAATGCAGATGGGCTGGATTTTCAGCGCCGGGATCCTCGGCCTGCTGCCCGGCGCGCTGGTGGGCGGCATGCTGGCGGATCGCTATGGCCGCAAGCGAATTCTGCTGGGCTCGGTGCTGCTCTTTGGCCTGTTCTCAATCGCTACCGCGCTGGCGTGGAATTATCCCACGCTGCTGCTGGCCCGGCTGCTGACCGGCGTCGGCCTGGGCGCGGCGCTGCCGAATCTGATTGCCTTAACCTCCGAGGCCGCCGGCCCCCGCTTTCGCGGCAGGGCGGTCAGCCTGATGTACTGCGGCGTCCCCATCGGCGCGGCGCTGGCGGCGGCGCTGGGCTTTTTCGGCCTTGCCGCGGCCTGGCAAACGGTGTTCTGGATCGGCGGTATCGTTCCGCTGCTGCTGGTGCCGCTGCTGCTGCGCTGGCTGCCGGAATCGCCGGTGTTTCAGCGCAGCGCGCGGGGCGTGCCGCTGCGCACGCTCCTCGCGCCGGGCAACGCTACCGCCACGCTGCTGCTGTGGCTGTGCTATTTTTTCACGCTGCTGGTGGTCTATATGCTGATCAACTGGCTGCCGATGCTGCTAGTCGGCCAGGGGTTCAGCCCCAGCGAGGCGGCGGGGGTGATGTTTGTCCTGCAGTTCGGCGCCGCCTGCGGCACGCTGCTGCTGGGGGCGCTGATGGATAAGCTCAGCCCGTTGTGGATGTCGCTGCTGATCTATACCGGCATGCTGGCGTCGCTGCTGGCGCTGGGGACCGCGTCCTCGCTGACCGCAATGCTCTTCTCCGGCTTTGTCGCCGGACTGTTTGCCACCGGCGGCCAGAGCGTGCTTTACGCGCTGGCTCCGCTGTTCTATCGCACCGAAATCCGCGCCACCGGCGTGGGGACGGCGGTGGCGATTGGCCGTCTCGGCGCGATGAGCGGTCCGCTGCTGGCGGGCAAAATGCTGGCGCTGGGCACCGGCACCGTCGGGGTGATGGCCGCGTCCGCTCCCGGCATTCTGCTGGCGGGCGCGGCGGTGTTCTGGCTGATGAGCCGACAAAAGCGCACGGCGCTGGCCTGAGCATTTTCGCTGATTCCCGGGGGCGGCGCGGTAAAGCCGCGCCTTGCCCGGGCTACCGGACTGGTAGCCCGGGAATCCGCCTTGCGCATCTCTCTACTTTGGCATAGGTTAAATCATCATCCATTGATTCTTCCGAGCATCATGTCTTTTACATCCCGCTTACTGAGCGATATCCCCGGTATCCGCTACGCCTTTCTCGACGTTCATGAAACCGCCGCCTTTCCCTATAGCGAAATGGCGCCGGTTAAACTGGTTCACAGCAATATCGTACATGAGTATCGGGCGCCGCAGGCGGAGCGCCCCCACGCCGATGCGATGTTTACCGCCGTCAGCGGGCAAAAGATGGGCGTGGTGACCGCCGACTGTCTGCCGCTGCTGATGGCGTCGCGTGATGGGCGCTATGTCTGCAGCGTGCACGCAGGCTGGCGCGGCGCGGCCAGCGGGATTATCGAAAATAGCCTTGCGCTGTTTCAGCGTTATCACGTCGACCCGCAAGATCTGGTGGTGGTGAGCGGGCCGCATATTCACCCCTGCTGCTATGAAGTCACCGGCGACTTCTACCAGGCGCTGCTGGCGATGCCCGCCGGCGAGCTGGCAAAACGCCATCGGGAGCAGCTCTTCCTGTCCCATCAGGCAGCGTCGGAGGGGGAGCAGGCGAAAGCGACCGCGGGCGACAATGCGTGGTTCGATCTGCGGGCTTTTGCCCACCTCCTGCTGCGCAGCGCGGGCGTGCCGGAGGAAAACATGGAGTGGCTGGGGAGCTGCACCTACTGCACGCCGCAGCGGCTGGGGTCGTTTCGTCGGCGCACGCATTTCCCGGCGCCGAAGTCATTTCAGTATTCATGGATCATGCGCGAGCCTGATGGGGCGGGCCGATGAGACGAAATGATGTTTGATGATGTGTAACATCGGCGGGCGTTTGCTATCTCTGCACTCCTTCAAACAAGGAGGATTGCAAAATGAAATTGAACGCGTTCACTTTAACTCTCGCGCCGCTGCTGGTTGCCGGCGCGTTTTCCGCTCATGCCGGCCCGCAGGCCCACGTGGTCTGCGCTTATCACCATACGTTGGGCGATGACGCCATCATGATGTTCGGCAAACCGAATCAGGCCATGTGGCATGATTTTTTTGGTAATACCCATACCGATGCGGTTTCCACCTATCAGACGCTGCGCGACCAGCCGGAAACCACCTGCGATAACAAGGCCGACGGTTCCGCCTACTGGGTGCCGTCGATGAAGCTGCCGGATGGTCAGGTGGTAACGCCGGCGTATCAAAAAACCTACTATCAGACCACCAAAGTGGAACAGTATCCGCTGCACCCATTCCCGGCGGGTCTCGAACTGCTGGCGGGCGATCACCACGGTTCGGCGCCCAGCTCGCGCATCACCTTTTTGTGCGCTAACGGCAAAGGCTACAGCAACAAGGCCGGAGAAGTCTGTGGGCTGCGTAAAGGTGGCGATGCGGTACAGTTTAATATCGGTATTCAGTTCCCCAACTGCTGGGATGGGGTCAATCTCAAACCGGCTCACGGGCACAGTAACGCGGCATACGACGTCAACGGCGCCTGTCCGAGCGACTATCCGGTGAAAATCCCGACGGTGAATATGAATGTGGCCTACGTTCTGCCGCAGATTACATCCCTGGATACCGCGAAGATTCAGCTCTCCCTGGATCCGATCATGGACGGTGAGAAGCGCGAAGAGCGCTGGGGCAGTATCTATACGGCGCACGCGGATTTTATGAACGGCTGGACGGTGGAAGGGGCGCACTATATGACCGAGCGCTGCATGAACAAGGGGATCGACTGCGGCAGCGCGGTGCCGTATCGCTTCACGACGGTGAAGGAGAATGCGCTGGTGGACAGCACCGCGCCGACGGTTGCCCATCCCGCGCCGGAAAACCTGGTGGTCAGCGATAACTGGCAAAATGGCGGGCGCACGCACAATCCGGAAACCATGACGCTGGTGAAATTCCCTATCCCGCCGCTGCCGCAGGATCAGGACGCCTCGCTGTTTAAATATCAGCTGCGGATCTACGGCGGAAAAGTGGAAACCAACGGCGCGGATCAGATCTTTTTCTATCCGGCGAGCAACGACTGGAGCGCGAACAGCGTGACCTGGAATCATCGCCCGCCCTGCAACTACAGCTCGGAGGCGTCGCTGTACCTCAATTCCAAACGCGAATACCGGATGGTGGATGTCGATAAAGCGGTGCGCAAGGCGCTGGCGGAAGGCAAAACCGAGATCTCGTGGTATATCGGCGGCGACCGCCAGGGCAATCGCTACCATTTCGACCCGGCGGACTCACAGCAGGAGCCGATGCTGATGCTGATGGGCTTTAAAAATACGCCGGAGATCTGATTGCGGCCCTTCCCCGGGCGACGGGTTCGCAGACGGCGGTGGACCTGTAGCCCGGGCAGGAGCTTTGCGCCGCCCCCGGGAGCAAAGCGCAGTGCGGCATAATTTCCCGGAGGCGATGCTGCGCATCTGTCCGGGCTACGGTATGGCAGACGGCGGTGAGCCCGTAGCCCCGCTAAGCGCAGCGCGAGCGGGGGGACATCACAATACTTTAAACCCGTGCGTGCCATCCCGCTTCAGCTGTTCAACCAGGCCGAACTCCCAGGACCTGTAGCCCGGGCAGGCGCTTGCGCCGCCCCCGGGAGCAGAGCGCAGTGCGTCATAATTCCCCGGAGGCGATGCCGCGCATCTGTCCGGGCGACGGTATGGCAGACGGCAGTGGACCTGTAGCCCGGGCAGGCGCTTGCGCCGCCCCCGGGAGCAGAGCACAGTGCGGCATAATTTCCCGGAGGCGATGCTGCGCATCTGTCCGGGCGACGGTATGGCAGACGGCAGTGAGCCCGTAGCCCCGCTAAGCGCAGCGCGAGCGGGGGACATCACAATACTTTAAACCCGTGCGTGCCATCGCGCTTCAGCTGTTCAACCAGGCCGAACTCCCAATCGAGGTAGGCCTGCATTGCCGCGGGTGAGTTATCGGTACCTTCATACGGGCGCTGATAGCGATCGCTGCGCGGTGTCGCCAGATGCGTCTCGCCATGCTCCAGCTCCAGCCCGGCGTCAATCCACGCCAGCGTGCCGCCGCTCAGCAGCTGCACCGGTTTTCCGGTTAACGCCGCAACCTCAGGCACCGCGTAGCGGGCCAGCAGGCTGCTGCCGCAGGTGACAACGTAACGCTCGGCGGAAGGCAGCACCTCCAGCGCCTGGCGCAGCTGTGAACGCACCAGCCAGTAAGCGCCGGGAATATGCCGGGCGACGTAGTTGGCGCTGGTGGTAAAGTCCAGCACCACGGTTCCCGGCTCCCTCAGCTGTGCCGCCAGCTGATGCGGGGCAATCTCCTCCGCCTGCGGACCCGGCGGTACGCGGCCTGCGGGGGTACCGCGCTCGCTAAAATCTTCCGCGCGCGCATCGCGTAATACCGCCACTTCCCACCCCATCTGCGCCAGCCAGGACGCCGTTATCGGCGCGCGTATCTCGTCATCGGCAATCAGCACAATGCGCGCCCCGCGCACGCTGGCGAAATGGTCGGTTTCCTGCACCAGCTGCCCGCCGGGCGCGCTAACGCTCAGCGGCAGATGACCTGCGGCGTACTCCTCCGGGCTGCGGACGTCGAACAGGTAAGTGGTGCGGGCGGGCTGCCGCAGCCAGCGCTGAAGGGTTGGGCTGTCTATAAAGGCGACGCCGGCGCGCTCCGCCAGCTGCCTCACCGCCGCCGCGCGTTCGGCTGGGGCGCGAAAATCGGCGTCATAACGCCGCTGCTGGCCGCGCTCAAGGTCAAACCCGGCTAAGGTCCAGCCGATGGTACCGTTGCGCAGCGCGTAGACCGGATTGGGCAAACCGGCATTGCGCAGCGACTGCGTGCCGATAATACTGCGCGTGCGCCCCGCGCAGTTGACGATCACCGTCGCCTGCGATGACGGAATCAGGCCCTCAATGCGCAGCGCCAGCTCCCCGCCGGGCACGCTGATGCTGCCGGGAATATTCATGGTGTGATACTCATCGAAACGGCGCGCGTCGACGACAACCACCTCCTGTTGACCATCGAGCAGCGCCTGCACTTCCCCGGCGCTCAGCGAGGGGGTATGCCGCTCGCTCTCCACCAGCTCGCCGAACGCTTTGCTCGGCGAATTCACATCCTGGAACAGCTCTCCGCCGCTGCGCTGCCACCCCGGCAGGCCGCCTTCCAGCAGGGCGACATCTTCGTAGCCCCAGCTCTGCAGGCGCTCGACGGCCCGCTCCGCCAGACCTTCGCCGCCGTCATAGACGGTAATCGGCGTTGTCAGGCGCGGCACGCGCCGAAAAATATCCAGCTCCAGCTTGCTGAGCGGCAGATTAGCGGCAAACAGCGGATGGCTGCGGGCAAAGTCGGCCTCTTCGCGAACGTCGATCAGCGCCAGCTCGGCGCCGTCAAGCAGCGCCTGGCGCAGCTGGGCGGCCGGGCGATAAGAACAGGTGGGCATATTAATTATCCTTTGAGAGATCCCAGATATTGGGTAAGTGGCGGTTGGAGTAGCCGGAGACAAAAGGTTTGACGAGGCCTTCCGGGGTATAAACCGCTCGCCTGACGCCGCCGATATTGCCGCCGTAAACGTGAATACTGATTGAGACGCTATCCGCGAGGGCGTTGCTCACCCGGTGAATATCGCCGTCGCGGGAAGAGACTTTTTCCACTTCGCCTGGGGAAAGGCGTTCAGCAACGCCGATGACCACCGGCTGGCCGCGCTCGTCCAGGCGGTAGCGCTGATTCTCCTCCGCGCCCCGCAGCATGCCGATGGCGCCCCACACCCGATGATCGTGAATCGGCGTCGATTGCCCCGGCCCCCAGACGAAGCTGACAATGGAAAAACGCTGCCCGGAATCGGCATGCAGCAGATACTGCTGATAGTGGTGGGGATGCGGCAGGGTGTACTCCTCCGGCAGCCAGTCATCTTTTTTCACCAGCGCGGCCAGGCGCAGGGCCACGGCGTCGAGCAGGGGCTGTTCATCGGTAAATTCGCGATGCAGGGCATCAAGGTCTTGAATAAACTGGCGTAATTTTTCCACTCGCGGTGCGGTCATGGTCGCTTCCTGTTGTCGGGACTGGTCTTTACGCTAGCAAAGGCGTTAATATAATTAAAATGCAATTTCCGCATATATTAATATGCAAAAATAACATTGATAGCCTACCCATCAAGCGTCATTGGCGTAGACAGTTTGAACACGGCCAGCGCGGAAGAACCGGAGCGTACACGTAGTACGTGAGGATTATTCGCTACGCTCCCCCTTCGGGCCGCCCTGAAGGCGTTCAAAACTCTATGAGTTTTGTCTGAGCACTGCCCAGGTTCAAAATGGCAAGCAAAATAGCTCTGATGGGCCAGGCTTTAAGGACGCTATGCGCATCGACGACATTGACGCACTGCTGGCCACCGTGCAGTTCTCCTCGCTTAACCAGGCCGCGGAATATCTCGGTATTACCCAATCGGCGATTACCCGTCGTCTGCAGCGTCTTGAGCAAACCCTCAACGTAACGCTGCTGGAGCGTCAGACCCGGCCGCTCACCCTGACCGCCGCCGGGCACCGGGTTTACGAGCAGTGCCTGAGCATCAAGCGGGAGACCAAAAAGCTGTACGGCCTGCTCGACCCTGAGGCCGAGCCGCACGGTATCCTGCGTCTCGGGGTCCCGCAGAGCGTGGCGGAAATTGCCCTGCAGCCGGCGCTGAGCGCGCTGCGCCAGCAGTTTCCCGCCCTGCGACCGCAGGTGACCTGCGGCTGGAGCGGGCTGCTGCAAAAGCGCCTTGAAAGCGTCGAGCTGGACGGCGTGCTGGCGATGGGGCCGGAACAGCAACGCTTTGCTGACGGCTACGGCGGGCGCCTGCTGTGCCCGCTGGATATTGTGGTGATTGCGGCTAAAAGCTGGCGTCTTCACGCCGGGGCGCTGCGCGACTGCGCGGAAAAAGGCTGGGTGCTCAATCCCGACGGCTGCGGCCTGCGGGCCGGGCTGATCCGCGAGCTGCAGTCCCAGGGGCTGCGTCTGGCGCTGAATGTCGAGACCGCGGGCGCCCAGCTGCAAATCAGCCTCGTGGCGCAGGGGCTGGGGCTTGGCCTGGTGCCGCGCGCCGCGCTGGCCGCCAGCCCGTGGCGCGACGAGGTGACGGTATTGACGCTGGCGGATTTCCAGCCCGAGGTGCATCTGTGGCTGGTTCACGCGCAGAATCTGGCTAATCTGAGCCAGCCGCTGACTTTTTTCGCCGGCAAAGTCGTTCAGCAGCTAAACGTATCTGGCTGAAACGTATATATAATTTTTATAAATGCTTATCTCGCATATTAAGATATGATAAAAATGCATTTTGTTCATTAAGAACCCGTGTATAGGGTAATGAAAACGCGCCGCCGCGGCGGCCCACTCATTATCCTGCTAC
This sequence comes from Klebsiella michiganensis, assembly GCF_015139575.1. Lineage (GTDB taxonomy): Bacteria > Pseudomonadota > Gammaproteobacteria > Enterobacterales > Enterobacteriaceae > Klebsiella > Klebsiella michiganensis. The sequence continues at coordinate 2,488,265 of NZ_AP022547.1, forward strand.
AAGGAGTTCTGCATGAGCATTCAATTTCTCGGCATGATCGGCCACCGCCTGTCGTCGGAAACCATCGCCCCGGTCGGCCCGATTTTTGACCGCGATTACATCGTGCGTTTCGCGCAAACCCACGAGGCCGCCGGGTTTGACCGCCTGCTGGTGGGCCACTGGTCCGATCAACCCGACGGATTCCTGGTGACCGCGCTGGCGGGCCTGTCGACGCAAAAGATCGGCTTCCTGTTGGCTCATCGTCCCGGTTTTGTCTCGCCGACCCTCGCCGCGCGTAAGTTCGCTACCCTTGAACACCTGCTGGGCGGCCGTCTGGCGGTACATATCATCAGCGGCGGCAATGACGCCGAGCAGCGCCGCGACGGTGATTACCTCGATCACGACCAGCGCTATGCGCGTACCGATGCCTTCCTTGAGACCGTCCGCAAGGTGTGGACCGCCGAACAGCCGGTGGATATCGCCAATGACTTTTATCAGGCGGAACAGGCGTGGTCGGCCATTCGCCCGCTGCAAAAACCGCATATCCCTCTCTATTTCGGCGGTTCGTCGGAAGCGGCCATCGCCGTGGCCGGCAAGCACGCCAACGTCTTCGCCCTGTGGGGAGAGTCGCTGGCGCAAACCGCGGAAACCATCCAGCGCGTGCGGGCCGAGGCGGCGAAACATCAGCGCGAAATCGACTTCAGCGTCTCGTTCCGGCCGATTATCGCCGCGACCGAAGCCGAGGCCTGGGAGAAAGCCGAGCATATCCTGCACGTCGCCACCGAGCGGGCGGCGCAGAGCGGAGGCGGTTTCAAAGCCAAGCCCGACAGCGTCGGGGCGCAGCGTCTGCGGGCGACGGCGGCGCAGGGCAAGGTGGTGGATAAACGCCTGTGGACCGGGATCGCGCAGCTGGTAGGCGGCGGCCACAACTCCACCGCGCTGGTGGGCACCCCGGAACAGGTCGCCGACGCGCTGCTCGATTACTACGACCTCGGCGTGCGCAACTTCCTGATCCGCGGGTTCGATCCGCTCAACGATGCTCAGGAGTACGGTAAAGCGCTGCTGCCGATCGCCCGCGAAAAAGCCGCCCTGCGCGCCGTGGCGGAGCGCGCCTCGTGATCGGTCAGACAAGCGATGACTGGGCGCGGCGGTTGACGGAGGTACGCCAGCTGATGGCGGAGCAGGCGGCCAGTCTCGACGCCAGCGGCGACTTTCCCCGCGACAATATCGACCGTCTGCGCCAGCGCGGTTTTTTAAGCCTCGCCGTGCCACAGCAGTACGGCGGGGCAGGTGCCGGCTTAGCCGAGCTTCAGCAGGCCATTGCGGCCATCGCCTGGGGCGAACCGGCGACGGCGCTGATCGTCTGCATGCAGTACCTGCACCATCTGCGGCTGGCGGAGAACGAGAACTGGTCCGAGCCGCTGCGCCAGCGGGTTTTTCATGATGCCGTCGAGCGGGGAGGCTTGATCAACAGCCTGCGCGTGGAGCCGGAACTGGGCTCCCCGGCGCGCGGCGGCCTGCCGCAAACCGTGGCGACCCGCCGCGCGGAAGGGTGGCAGATTAACGGCCATAAAATCTATACCACCGGTATTGAGGGGCTGAGCTGGCTGGCCATCTGGGGCCGCAGCGACGACGCTCCGCCGCTGGTCGGCACCTGGCTGGTGCCCCGCGACAGTGAGGGCATTACCGTGGTGAACAGCTGGGATCACGCCGGAATGCGGGCAACCGGCAGCCACGAAGTGGTGCTGAACAACGTCCGGGTGGCCGCAGAGCACGCGGTGGACGTGTGGCCCGCCGATGCGCCTCCCGCGCCGGATGCGGAGCAGTTTCGTCTGTTTGCCAACCGCCATACGGCGCTGCTGGCGGCGATTTACGACAGCATCGCGCGGGCGGCCCGCGACTGGCTGGTAACGTGGCTGGGTACGCGTATTCCGGGCAGCCTTGGGCAACCCCTTTCCAGCCTGCCGCGGGTGCAGGAAAAAGTCGGCCAGATTGACGGCTGGCTACTGGTCAATCGCGGTCTGCTGGAAAAGGCCGCGCAGCTGGGCTTTTCCGCCATTGAGGCGAATCTCGCGAAAGTCACGATTACCGACAACGCCATTCAGGCGGTGAACCTGGCGCTGGAGCTGACCGGCAACCATGGCCTGAGTCGGCAAAATCCTCTGGAGCGCCACTATCGCAACGTGCTGTGCGGGCGGGTACATACCCCGCAGAGCGACAGCGCGTGGCTGGCGGCCGGCAAACACGCTTTTCAAAAATAAGGATAATTCATATGCGCAGACTTAATGTTACCGGTTTAGCCGGGGTGGTTATGCTGCTGGCCCTGAGCGGCTATGCGGCGGCTCAGGAGCGAATCACCTTGCGAATCGCCGATCAAAAAGGCGGCATGCGTTCGCAGCTGGAGGCAGCCAACGCCCTGCAGGATCTCCCTTACGAGATTAAATGGGCTGAGTTTCCGGCCGCCGCGCCGCTGGCGGAAGCGCTTAACGCCGGGGCGGTGGATGCGGGAATTATCGGCGATGCGCCGCTGCTGTTCGCACTGGCTAACGGCGCGCCGGTTAAAGCCATCGCCGTCGATAAAAGCAACCCGGCCGGCACCGCGGTGCTGGTCTCGCCCGGCAGCGCGTTGAAAAGCGCCGCGGATTTAAAAGGCAAACGCATCGCTACCGGTAAAGGGTCGATTGGCCACTTTGTGGCGCTGAAAGCGCTGGAGCAGGCGGGAATTTCGCCGAAAGAGGTGCAGTGGGTGTTTCTCGGTCCGGTGGACGCCAAAGTGGCGCTGCTCAACGGTTCGGTGGACGCCTGGGCGACCTGGGAGCCCTATACCACGCAGCTGGTGAAGACCGCCGAGGGACAGATTCTGGTCAGCGGCAAAGGGCTGCTGCCGGGTAACACTTTCCTGGCGGCAACCGATGATGCCCTTAAGGATCCGCAGAAGCGCGCGGCGCTGCAGGATTACCTCAATCGCCTGGCCGGCGCCGAGCGCTGGGCCTACGCCAATCTCGATAGCTACGGTAAAACGCTGGGGGAAATTATTCGTTTCCCGGCGGATATCGCCCGCGCGCAGTTTGCCAATCGCCAGTCGCAGTGGCTGCGTCTGGACGCGAAGACGGTCGCTCAGCAGCAGTCGACGGCGGACTTTTACCTCACCAACGGGCTGATCCGCGCAAAGCTGGACGTGACGCCGACGTTTGATAACGGCTTTAGCGTGCCTGCCGTGCAGGCCCATGCGGAGGTGTCGCCATGATGACATCTCGCCGTCGTTTCTTACGCTTGACCGGCAGCCTTGCGCTGGCCGGGGCCTCTCTGCCGCTTTGGGCTCACGATATGGCGGCCATGGCGAGCGGTGAGGAACACCCGGCCCTGCGCCTGGCGCAGCCGTACAAAATCAAGCTGGCGATTAACAAAAGCGCGGTGTGCCTGGCGCCGGTTGCCGTCGCGGAGCAGCAGAAGATCTTCAGTAAATACAATCTCGACGTGGAGTTCGTTAACTTCGGCAATTCGACGGACGTGCTGCTGGAGGCGATTGCCACCGGCAAGGCCGACGCCGGCGTCGGGATGGCGCTGCGCTGGCTGAAGGCGCTGGAGCAGGGCTTCGACGTGAAGCTCACCGCCGGAACCCACGGCGGCTGCCTGAACCTGCTGACGGCGAAAAACTCGCCGTTCGGCGGCCTGGAGAGCCTGAAGGGGCAAACCATCGGCGTCACCGATATGGCCGGGCCGGATAAAAACTTCTTCGCCATCTTGCTTAAGCGCCACGGCATCGATCCGATAAGCGATGTGCAGTGGAAAGTCTATCCGGCAGATTTACTCAGCGTGGCGCTGGATAAACGCGAAATTGCCGCCATCAGCGGCAGCGAACCCTTCAGCTATCGTCTGCTGGACACCGGTAAATATCAGCTTATCGCCAGCAATATGACCGGCGATTACGCTAACCTGAGCTGCTGCGTACTGGGGGTCAGCGGTAGCCTGGCGCGCGATCATAAACCGGCCGCCGCCGCGCTCACCCAGGCGATTCTTGAGGCGCACAGCTATGCCGCCGCGCATCCGGAGAGCGTGGCGCAATCCTTCCTCGCCCATGCGCTGAATACCAATGAGGCGGAGGTCAGCGGAATTCTCCACGGCCAGGGGCACGGCCATCATGCGGTGGGCGAGGCGTTTGTCAAAGAGCTGACCCAGTACGCCGTGGATCTTCAGCGGGTGCAGGTCATTAAACCGGGAACCGATCCCCATCAGTTTGCGGAGAGCATTTATGTCAACGTTTTCGCCTGAACGGGTGCTGACGCGCCCGGCAAGCGGCAGGCCGCTGTGGAAGGAAGGCTGGCTTGCCGCCGCGCTATGGCTGCTGGGCGGCCTGTTTACCCTGGCCTGGCCCGATGCCGGGCGGCGCTGGCCGTTTAGCGAAGGGTGGGCGCTGGCGCAGTTCACCCTTGGCGGCGGACTGTTGCTGCTGGCGCTGAGCTACCGCTACTGGCGGCAGCGGGGGACTCGCCTGCAGCATGCCGGAAAGTGGCTGGCGCTGCTGCCGCTGCTTTTTGCGCTGTGGGAGGGACTGACGGCCAAGACGGCGTTTTTGCCGGTGCCGTTTTTCGCGCCGCCGCAGGCGCTGATTGAGGTGCTGCACGATGACTGGCCGCGCCTGCTTGATAGCCTTCTGCATTCGCTGGGGCTGCTCGGGCTCGGGGTGCTGCTGGGCACCAGCTGCGGTTTTATCAGCGGGCTGGCGATCGGCTGGTCCCAGCGGATCGGCTACTGGGTGCATCCGGTGTTGCGTCTGCTGGGGCCGGTGCCGTCCACCGCGCTGCTGCCGCTGTGCCTGTTTATCTTCCCCTCCAGCTTCGGCGCCAGCGTGTTTCTGATCGCGCTCAGCACCTGGTTCCCGGTGACCGTGCTGACCTGGTCCGGGGTTATCGGCATCGATAAGGCGTGGTATGACGTGGCGCGAACCCTGGGCGCCAGCCAGCGTTTCCTGATCCTGCGCGTGGCGATCCCCGCCGCGTTGCCGAACGTTTTTGTCGGCCTGTTTATGGGGCTTGGCGCATCGTTTTCGGTGCTGATCGTCGCCGAAATGGTCGGCGTGAAATCCGGTATCGGTTTTTATCTCCAGTGGGCGCAGGGCTGGGCGGCCTATCCCAATATGTACGCGGCGCTGCTGGTGATGGCGCTGCTCTGCTCCGGCCTGATTAGCGGGCTGTTTATGGTCCGCGACCGGCTGCTGAGCTGGCAGCGGGGAGGGATGCAATGGTAACTGCGAACGCCACTTCTCAGGCGGCATCGACCGGCGCGGCGGTGTCGATAAGTCATCTGCATCACGCTTTTAGCCTTGGCAAACAGACGGTGCCGGTGCTGGAGAATATCAGCCTGCAGCTGCGGCCCGGAGAGAGCGTCGCGCTGCTCGGTCCTTCGGGCTGCGGTAAATCCACTCTGCTGCGGCTGCTGGCGGGACTGGAGCCGCAGCAGGCCGGGCAAATTCAGATTGATGAGGCGGCGATGGGCGGACCGGGGCCCGAAAGGATACTGGTGTTTCAGGATCCGACCCTTTATCCGTGGCTGACGGTGCGGCAAAACGTGCTGCTGGGACCGCAGGCGCAGGGGAAAAAGGGGCTTGAGCCAAAGGCCGATGCGCTGATTTCGCGAATGGGGCTGCAGGCGTTTAGCGAAGCGTGGCCGCGCCAGCTTTCCGGCGGGATGGCGCAGCGTGCGGCGCTGGCCCGGGCGCTGCTGAATGAGCCGCGTCTGCTGCTGCTCGACGAGCCGCTGGGCAAGCTGGATTCCCTTACCCGCATCAGCATGCAGCGGGAGCTGATCGCCCTGTGGCAGCAGCAGGGCTATACCAGCCTGCTGGTTACCCACGATATCGAAGAGGCGCTGCTGCTGTGCGATCGGGTGTTAATCATGTCGCCGCGACCGGGGCGGATTATCGCCGAGTTTGCGCTGCCGCTGGCGTATCCCCGCCATCGCGACAATCCGCTGCTGCTGCAGCATCGGCAGGATATTTTGCGCATTCTTGGCCAGGGGGAGGACTGGTAAGGCAAGGCGTTATCCGGGGCGTGCTGATTCTGACCGTTCGGCGGGGATTCCCGGGGGCCGCGCCGCCCCCGGGCTACAGTGTGCTAGCCCGGATAAGGCGCCGCGCGCCGCGATCCGGGACAGGGATGAGGCTTAAAAATCCATCTTCACCGTAAACTGTACTTCCCGCGGATCGCCGATCTGGTTGCCGAGGTTATTGGTGCCGATGGAGGAGGTGTAATAGGTCTTATCGAACAGGTTCTTCACGTTAACCTGCAGGGTCACCGGATATTGCAGCTTCATCTTATAGGCCGCAAACACATCCGCCACCGCATAGCCCTGCAGATAATAATCCGCGCCGTTGGTGCCGGAACGTTTGCTCACCGCGCGACCGCCGCCCCCCACCGTCAGCGTATTGCTGTCATAGACATTGTGAATGTCGTAGCTCAGGAACAGCGAACCGGTGTGTTTCGGCACGTTCGGCAGCGGTTTGCCTTTGTAATCCGGATCGTCGGTGACCTTCGCATCGGTATAGCCGTAGCTGGCGATAAGGCTCAGGTTATCGGTCAGCGACCCGGCCACGTCCACTTCGACGCCGCGGGAGCGCACTTTACCGGCGGTTTTTGCCACCGTCTCATCGCCCACGGATTCCGTGTAGAGGACGTTGCGCTTATCAATATCAAACAGCGCGATATTGGCGGTGACGCCGTTGAACAGATCGAACTTCGCGCCCAGCTCGTAAGACGTCGACTCTTCCGGCGGCAGATTGCCAATATAGCTGGCGATAGAGGACTGCGGCATAAACGACTGCGCCACGTTACCGAACAGGGAGACGGACGGCGTCAGCTTATACACCAGGCCCGCTTTCGGCGTCCATTTCTGGTCGCTGCTGTCGGTATTGACGTTAAACGGGCGGCCCTTGCCGGCGTACTGGGTGTAATACTGATAGCGCACCCCGGCGACGGCAATCCACTTATCGGTAAGATAGAGCGCGTCCTGGAGGTAGCCCGCGTAGCTCTCCTGCTGAATACGCTGGTCGCTGTCGGATGCCGAAACGCTGGAGCATTTGCCAACAGTGCCGTAGACCGGATTATAGATATTGAAACCCTTGACGTTCTTACAGCGGATCATATCGGTGCGCAGCAGATCGTAATTCTCATAGGCCAGGCCGGTGAGGATCTCGTTGTAGAAACCACCAATGACCACGTTGCCCTGTAAATCCGTCCGCGTAGTGTGCATTTTCTGGGTGGAACCGTGGGTGGCATCGACGCGGCGGGTCAGGTTGCCGGTCGCCGAGTCGTAGGCCATTACCCTGGCCTGATCGTCGTTGTAATGATCCTGGCTGTAGCTGTAGTCGAAGCGGGCGGTCCAGGCGTCGCTGAGACGGTATTCGGCATTCAGCTGCGCGAGATCGGAATAACCGTCGGTAATATTAAACGGTTCATCAAAACGCGTTTTGCGATCGACGTTCACCGCATGGCCGGTATTCAGATCGAAGATGGTGCCGCGATCGAATGGGGCACTGTAGTCACGGTGCGAATATGAGACGTTCACCGTCGCCCGCTCGCCGAACCAGGTCAGGGAGGGGTTAATAAAGCTGCTCTTCTCTTTGCCGAAATTACGCCAGTAATCTTCATGCTGATATTCGCCAATTACCCGATACGCCAGCGGCGTCCCGTCGATGGGGCCGGTGACGTCAAACTGGCCGGTACCGCCGCCAAAGCTGGTGGAGGTGGCGGAGACGGAGCCGCCGAAGCTGCGCTCCGGGCGTTTGGTCACCACGTTGATTAATCCGCCGGGGTCGAGAATACCGTACAGCGTTGAGGCCGGGCCTTTGAGCACTTCGACGCGTTCGGTGGCGGCGGTGAAGCTGCGCGGCAGCACGGTACGCAGGCCGTTGGTCATGATTGAACCATCGCGGTTAGCGCCGAAGCCGCGGCGGGTGAAGGCGTCCTGGGTCCCGCCGAGGGTATTGGTTTGTACCACGTTGGCGACGTTATACAGCGCTTCATCGAGGTTCGTCGCATGCTGATCCTCGAGCACCTGCTCGCTGACGGTATTGACCACCTGCGGAATATCCAGCATCGGCATGGTAGTCAGCGTGGCGGTCGAGGTATTGACCGGCTGATATCCCTGGGTGGCGCGTTGCCGAGTGCCGTCGGCCACGACCGTTATGGTCTCGTCAGCGGTTTTCTTTGTTTTATCGGCGCTATTAACCGCTGCCAATAATCCCGGTGAGGTGAAAAAAATCAGTGAAAAAAGCGCACGCCCTTTTAATGCCGAATAAGGGACATTGAGTGGAATCATTTTTGTGTCTCGTGAACGAACCTCGCCTTTGCGGAGAGGTAAAGCCAATAAAATCATTGCCCTGAAAAATAAACCTGGCTGTTTTTTACGCCGCAACGCGCGCCAGATATGTAATTGAGAATCATTCAATCATGAAGGCATGTAGTAGTAAACGTTATGTAATATAAAAAACTGACGAAACAAATAATCAATCAATTAGCGAGGGAGGGGCTGGGCGAAAAAGTAATATCTTATTGTTTTAATTGATGATTAAAGTCTTTTTATGTTGTGAGGGTTTTGGTAGTAAACCCGCGCGGCCGGCGCCGTCATAGGGTATTGACTACTACATTCATCCACCGCATGATCAAAAGAGAATGAGATTTATTTTTGTTTGAGTGCGGAACGAGCGGGCCTGGCGCCACGCCGTTGCGGCGCGGGAGCGAGTTATGCCACAGCGGGTGTTGCCTGCAGAGCAGGGGATCGTCCTTGATTCCCTGTCGGCCGGATATGGCCAGACGCTAATTGTCGACAATATTCATCTGACCATCCCCCACGGGAAAATGACGGTACTGGCCGGCGCCAACGGCTCGGGGAAATCGACGCTGCTGTCGACTATCGCCCGGATGCTCAAGCCGCTGGGGGGCTGCGTACGTCTGGACGGCGAGGTGATTCATCAGATGCCGACCCGGGAGGTTTCCCGTCGGCTGGGCATTCTGCCGCAATCGCCGCTGACCCCGGAAGGGCTGACGGTTTTTGAACTGGTTTCGCGCGGGCGCTACCCCTGGCAGGGGCTGATGCGACAATGGTCCGAGGCCGATGAACGGGCGGTAGAAGAGGCGCTGCGGCTCACCGGTACCGCAGAGTTTGCCCACCTGGCGGTTGATAGCCTCTCCGGCGGCCAGCGTCAGCGCTGCTGGATCGCGATGGCTCTCGCCCAGCAAACGGCGACGATTCTGCTGGATGAGCCCACCACCTGGCTCGATCTGCGCTATCAGGTCGACATCCTTGAACTGCTGCAAACCTTAACCCGCGATCACGGCCGCACGGTGGTCACCGTCCTGCACGACCTGAACTTCGCGGTGAACTACGCCGACCTGCTGGTGTTTCTTAAAAAAGGCGCGATCGCTGGGGTGATTAATGAACAGGAAATCTGTACGCCGGAGCTGATCAAAACCGTCTTTGACGTGGACGTGCAGATGTCGCTCAACCCGCAGACCGGTAAGCCCTTTTTTATGCCGTTCCGCGCCCGTGAGGAGAAAGCGTTATGAGCGCCTCCGCGCTGCTGCTGCCGCGCCGACAATCCCGCCCCCGGCTGGCGCTGGTACTGCTGAGCCTGCTGCTGCTGGGCGGCTCGCTGGTGCATCTCGGACTTGGCGCGCGCTGGATTGCGCCGCAAACGGTGTTGCAGGCGCTGCTCCATTACGATCCGCGCAATTTTGACCACCGAATTATTGTCGATTTACGCCTGGTACGTCTCGCGGCGGCGCTGCTCACCGGCGCGGCGCTCGGCGTGGCGGGGCTGCTGCTGCAAACCGTGATCCGCAACCCGCTGGGCGAGCCGCATATTCTCGGCCTTAACGCCGGCGCTTCGCTGGCGGTAGTGGCGACATCGGCGCTGGGAATCAGCCTCGGCGGCGTGGCGTTAGCCAGACCGCTCACCGCCGCCTGCGGCGCGGCGCTGCTGTTTGGCGGCGTGATGCTGCTGTCGTCGTCCGGGCGGGGCGGCGTTACGCCGCTGCGCATTACCCTGTGCGGGGTGGCGCTGTCGGCCTTTGCCTCGGCTGTCACCGCGGCGATTCTGATCCTCGATGAACAAACGTTGCTGGCGATGCGCACCTGGCTGGCGGGCGATCTTGCCGGGCTGAACTGGCAAACGCTGCGCGCTGCGCTGCTCCCGGCGCTGGCGGGAGTGACGATCGCGCTGGTCATCGCGCCGCGTCTTAACGTGCTGGCGCTGGGCGATAAGGTCGCGCTGGGGCTGGGGGTAAAGATTGTTCAGACCCGCCTGCTGGGGCTGACCGCCATTGCGCTATTGTGCGGCTCGGCGGTGGCGGTGGCCGGGCCGATCGGCTTTGTCGGGCTGGTGGTCCCCCACGCGGTGCGCCGGCTGATTAGCGAAGATATTCGCCTGGCGCTACCGCTGGCCGCTCCGGTTGGCGCTCTGGTGCTACTGCTGGCGGATATCGCCGCTCGTACCCTGGTTGCGCCCCAGGAGCTGGCAACCGGCGCGATGACCGCGCTGGTGGGGGCGCCGGTATTTATTTTTATCGCCGCGAGGTTTTTTAAATGAAAAGCGCCGTCCGTCGCGCCGGCTTTCGGCCGCTGACCTGCGGCCGCTGGCACATTCTGCTGCGCCCTGCGGCGGTAAAAATCGCCGCTGTCGCGCTGCTCGTCATCCTGCTGCTGGCGCTGTTTGCCCTGACCCGCGGCAGCTTCCCGATGCCCTCCGGTACCCTGTTCCGTGCGCTGCTGGGGGCGGACATCGTGGGTGAACAGCAGCGATTTATCCTCTTTGATATCCGCCTGCCGCGGCTGTTTATGGCGCTGCTGTGCGGGGCGATGCTCGGTCTGGCCGGCGCGGCGATGCAGAGCATTACCCGCAACGGTCTGGCTGATCCCGGGCTTATCGGGGTGAAGGAGGGGGCCAGTATTGTCGTTCTGGCGCTGGTGCTGTTCTTCCCGGCGGTGGGCCTGGTCTGGCGGCCGCTGGCGGGAATGCTCGGCGGCGTGCTGGTGGCGCTGCTGGTTCTGGCGCTGGCCCGCGACTGTTCGCGCCCGCGCTTTATTCTCATCGGCATCGGCGTGTCGTGGACGCTGGCGGCGGCGGTGGGCATTTTTATGACCACCGCCGACGTGCGCGATGTTCAAACGGCGATGATCTGGCTGGCGGGCAGCCTGCACGCGGCGACCTGGCCGCTGTTGGCCGTCGCCTTCTGCTGGGCGCTGCCCGGGGCGCTGATCCTTTTTTTGACCGCCAGGGCCGCCGATGCGGCGCTGCTCGGCGACCGCACGGCCATCGGTCTCGGCGTACGCCTGCAGCAGCTAACCCTGCTGCGCTTTTTCGCGCCGGTGCTGCTGACCTCCGCCAGCGTTTCCTGCGTCGGAAGCCTCGGCTTCGTTGGCCTGATGGCGCCGCATATGGCGCGGTTTCTGCTGCGCGGCGGCCAGGTGGCGCTGCTCTGCGGCAGCGCGTTGGTTGGCGCGCTGCTGGTGTTAGCCACCGATACAATTGGCCGACTGGCTTTCGCGCCGCTGCAGATCCCTGCAGGGATCGTGATTGCGCTGGTAGGCTGTCCGTTTTTTATCGTTCTGCTCTGGCGTCGCCGTGACGCCCTGTAAATCAAAAAGGATCGCTATGCGTTGGTTCGTTTCTCTGCTGGTGCTGTTGGCGGGCGTCGCCTCGGCCGCCGATACGCAAACCTTTACCGATGATTTGGGTCGTACGGTGACCGTTCCGCTGCACCCGCAGCGCATTGTGTCGCTGCACGATCTGGATATCACCATCCCGCTGATCGAGCTTGGCGTCCCGCCGGTGGCCAGCCACGGGAGGACGCGTCCGGACGGCAGCCACTTTTTACGCGCCAGCGCACAGCTGACCGGCGTTGATTTCGATAACAGCGCGATTCGGTTTATCGGCACGGCGGATATCGATCTCGAAGCGGTGGCCGCCGCGAAACCGGACCTGATTATTACCGAGCCCAGCCGTCACGTTTCGGTGGAGCAGCTGGAGAAGATTGCGCCAACGGTCAGCATCGACCACCTGCAGGGCAGCGCGCCGCGCATCTACCGCAAGCTGGCGCAGCTCACCGGTACCCAGCCGCGGCTCTTAATCCTCGAACGCCGCTATCAGGCGCAGATAGCCCAGCTAAAGGCGATGGTGGATACGCAAAACATCGTAGTCTCGGTGATTCAGGCCAACAACGGCAAGGTGACCGTGCATCACGCCTATCATGCGCTGGGACGCGTGCTGCGCGATGCCGGATTCCGCTTCCCGCCGCTGATTGACAACATCCCCGATGGCCAGCGTATTGACGTCAGCGCCGAGCAGCTGCCGGCGCTGGATGCCGATTTCGTATTTGCCACCTGGCGTTCCGATACCGGCGGCAGGCCGCAGGATGAGCTGCAGGCGATGGAGGGCGTGATGCCCGGCTGGTGCGACTTTATGCGCGCCTGCCGCACCGGGCGCTACATTCTGCTGCCGCGCGAGGAGGTTATCTCTAACTCCTACGCCGCGCTGTCGCTGATGGTCGCCCAGGTACAGTCGCACATTGCCGGTCGTCCTTTGCCCGAGGGGCTGAAATGAAAACGGTGGTAAAAAGAGAGAAGGGGCGGGTTGACCTGTTCGGCGAACGTTTTCGCGCCCGCGCGCATCAGCTGTCGCCGCGTCTGCTGGCGGTGGTGAGCTATATCAACGAAAACCGGGAAGCGGTGCTGGAGCGCACGGCCATGGAAATCGCCGCCGCGACCAATACCTCGGACGCCACGGTGGTGCGCGCCATCCAGGCGCTCGGCTTCGCCGGACTGCGGGAGCTGAAGCAGACCATGGAGCGCTGGTTCGGCCCGTCGGCGACCTCGTCGGAAAAAATGATCTCCACGGTGAGCGCCTTATCCAGCGACGTCAATTCGAGCATCGATTTCGTGCTGGAAGGGCATCAGCGGGCCTGCGAAGTGCTTGCGCGCCCCGACAACCGCGCCGCGGTGGCCCAGGCGGTGGCGCTGCTGACCGACGCGCGCCAGGTGGGGATTTTTGGGATCGGCGCCTCGGGCATTCTGGCGGAGTATACCGCCAGGCTGCTGAGCCGCATCGGCCTGCCTTCGTACGTAATGAACCGCACCGGGTTTAGCCTCGCCGAGCAGCTGATCGGCCTGCAGCGCGGCGACGTGCTGATTATGATGGGGCAGAAGTCGCCGCACCGGGAGGGGATGACGACCCTGCGCGAGGCCCGCCGTCTGGGGATCCCGACGATTTTACTCACCCAGGCGCTGGACTCCCGCTTTAGCCAGGAGGCGCAGGTGGTCATTGAGGTGCCGCGCGGCGGCGATAATGGGCGGGTGCCGCTGCACGGGACGGTGCTGGTTTGCCTGGAGATGATCGTGCTGTCGGTCGCCTCCACCGCGCCGCAAAAAACGGTGAAATCGATGAAGCGGATCAATGAATTGCATCGGGCCATCGGGAAATCCGGCGGTAAACGAAGCTAAACGGCAGATAATTTACCGTCGGGAAGGTTTCCGGTTGCATGCCATGCTGACAGTGTGTATTTTTATGCAAAATTAATGCATAAAACGGAGTTGTCATGGTTAAGAAGTGGATGAAAGCATGCTGCCTGGTGGCGGCGATGATCGGCACCGCCCACGCGGCTCAGCAAACTTACGTGGTGGGATCCGGCGGAACCTATCGCCCGTTTGAGTTCGAGAACAGCCAGAAACAGCTGGAAGGTTTTGATATCGATATCATCAAAGCGATCGCCAAAGCGGAAGGCTTTGATATCAAACTGGTCAATACGCCGTGGGAAGGGATCTTCGCCACCCTCAACACCGGCGACCGCGACATTATTATCTCCGGGATCACTATCACCGATAAGCGTAAGCAGATGGTGGATTTCTCCGCCCCTTATTTCCCGGCCGAGCAGTCCATCGTCGTGCCGGCGGATTCAAAGGTCTCCTCCCTTGAGGCGCTGAAAAACGAGAAAGTCGGCGTGGTGAACTCCAGCACCGGCGATATCGTGGTTTCCGACGTGCTGGGCAAGAACAGTACCGCGATCAAACGTTTTGATAATACTCCGCTGATGCTGCAGGAGCTGTTTGAAGACGGCGTGAGCGCGGCGGTCGGCGACGTCGGCGTGGTGAAATACTACATCAAGCAGCACCCGGAGAAGCAGTTCAAGCTGGTGCCGGATGCCAAATTTGAGCGCCAGTATTTCGGCATCGCGGTGGCGAAAGGCAACAGCGAGCTGCAGGCGAAGATCAACGCCGGTTTACAGAAAATCATCGCTGACGGCACCTACGCCAAAATCTATAAAACCTGGTTCGACGAGAACGTCCCGACGCTGCCAGCGCAATAATTCGCATTTTTATTTTCATCACGGCTATCGACTCTGGCGATAGCCGTATTTTTTAGGGAAGGGCTATGACGGGATTCCGTTGGGAGATCATTGAGGAGTACGGTCCGCTGTTTATGGACGGTGCCCTGATGACCATTAAATGTACCATTATCTGCGTGATCCTCGGCACCCTGTGGGGGCTGACCCTCGGGCTGGGGCGGATGGCGAAAGCCGAGCACGGGGTATGGAAATACGTTCTGCGTTACCTGGTGCAGTTTCCGGTGCGCTTTTACGTCAGCGCGTTTCGCGGTACGCCGCTGTTCGTGCAAATTATGGTGGTGCACTTCGCGCTGGTGCCGCTGTTTATCAACCCGCGCGACGGACTGCTGGTGACCAGCGGCATGATGAGCGCTGATTTCGCTCGCGAGCTGCGCTCAAACTACGGCGCGTTTCTCTCCTGTATCGTGGCGATTACGCTGAATGCCGGGGCCTACGTGTCGGAGATCTTCCGCGCAGGGATCCAGTCGATCGATAAGGGGCAGATGGAAGCTTCCCGCGCGCTGGGAATGCCGTGGTGGAAAACCATGCGTCAGGTGATTCTGCCGCAGGCGTTTCGCCGCATTCTGCCGCCGCTGGGCAACAACGCTATCGCCATCGTTAAGGACTCCTCGCTGGCGTCGGCCATCGGTCTGGCGGATCTGGCCTACGCCGCGCGCACCGTTTCCGGCGCCTACGCCACCTACTGGGAACCCTACCTGACCATCTCCCTGGTTTACTGGGTTATTACTTTCCTGCTGGCGCAGCTGGTTAACCGTCTGGAAAAGAGGTTTGGCAAAAGTGATTCACATTCATAATTTACACAAGCGCTTCGGCGACAGCCACGTTCTGCGCGGCATCAGCTGCGACATTAAGCCGCAGGAAGTCGTGTGTATTATCGGCCCGTCCGGTTCCGGGAAAAGCACTTTTCTGCGCTGCATGAACGCGCTGGAAACCGTCAGCGAAGGCGAGGTTGAGGTAAACGGCTTCGCTGCCCACGATCGCGCCACCGATCTGAATAAGATGCGGGAAAGCGTCGGCATGGTCTTTCAGCGCTTCAATCTGTTCCCGCACAAAACGGTGCTGGAAAATCTGATTATGGCCCCGATGAGCCTGCGCGGCACGGCGCGCGCGGAGGCGGTGCGTCTGGCGGAAGAGCTGCTGGCGAAGGTCGGGCTGAGCGACAAGCGCGACGCCTGGCCCTCCAGCCTCTCCGGCGGGCAGCAGCAGCGGGTGGCCATCGCGCGCGCGCTGGCGATGAAGCCGTCGATTATGCTGTTTGATGAGCCCACTTCGGCGCTCGATCCTGAGCTGGTGGGCGACGTGCTGGAGGTGATGAAAAACCTCGCCAGCGAAGGGATGACCATGGTAATCGTAACCCACGAGATGGGCTTTGCTCGCGAAGTGGCCGACCGGGTTATCTTTATCGACCAGGGCATTATTCAGGAAGAGGGGAAACCGGCGCAGATCTTTAGCGCGCCGACTAACCCGCGCACCGCCGCGTTTTTGAGTAAAGTGCTGTAACGGCTACCGGCCCCGGCGCGCGACTGCGCTGCCGGGGAGAAGACCCTGCGCGGGCGATGAGGGAGCTTTCGTTCTGCCGAACCGTGCCTGCCCTTAAGCGTTACCGCGCCGCCTCGCTAATATCATCCATCTCTTCTTCGCGCTCGCGTTCGTCCGCCAGCAGGGCTTTTTCGCTTTTCCCCAGGCACTGAATCAGCAGGAACAGCGCGCCGCTGACAAACAGCGTCATCAGCAGACCATCATACCCCGCAACGCTGATCAGCAATCCGCTGACCACCGGTCCGGCGACGCTCCCCGCGGACCAAAAGAATCCCAGCAGGGCGTTGATCATAATCAGCTTCTGCCCGGAGAAGGTCTTCCCGGCGCGGACCAGCGACAGGGTATAGAGCGCCCCCGCCGCAGCGCCGAGAAGCAGGCAGCCGACAATCAGCTGGATATGCGACGCCAGCAGGAACGGTAAGGCCAGCAGGGCGAGGCAGAAGACCACCGCGCAGGTCAGATGCACGCGGCGGATACCGAAGCGGTCGGCAATCCAGCCCAGCGGCGCCTGGAATACGGCATCGCCGGTTAATACCACGGTGACCAGCAGTACCGCCGTCACTTCACTCAGCCCTTTATCCATACCGTAAAGCGGCAGCAGCGCCAGTATGCTGGCATCAAAAAAGGCGAAGCAGAATACGCCGGAAGCCAGTACTGGCAAAAAGGCGCCGAGGCTGCGCCAGCTGGCGCGTTCCGCCAGCCGTTCGCGGCTGCCGGAGGGCAAATGGCGGAGCATCAGCAGACAGGCGAGGGTCACCAGTCCGACGAGCAGCAGAGTCCATGATTGATACGCTTCTCCGGCGGAGATCAGCAGCGGCCCCGCCAGCTGACAGCCGGTAAAGGCGGAGGCATAAATGCCGGTCAGGGTTGCCCGGTTTTTACCCGCCGCGCCGCCGGTGATCCAGCTTTCGCCAATGACGATAATTACCCCTGACGCCAGGCCGGTCACCAGCCGCGGCAGCAGGAGATGAACCATATCAAACGACAGGCAGGAGGCGATGGTTGCCGCCGCCAGCGCCACCAGGCTTACGGAGAGCAGAAGCCCCATCTCGAAGCGCCGGCACAGCGCGGGCGAGAGGAAGGAGGAGATCATCATCCCCGCTGGCGGTAGCGCGGCCAGCAGGCCGACGTAAACGGTATCAATCTGCTGCTGCGCCAGCTCCAGACTGATTAAGGGCACCGTGTATCCGGTGATAAATCCCACTAATGAAGCCGCCATGATCATCGCCAGCGTGGGGGCAAGACGATTCTGCTCTGGGTTGAACATTTTATTTCCGGTTAAGGAGGTCTGTAGAGTGAATTATTCGGCAAAACGCCAGTATAGCTGCATAATAATTAATCGCACGCCTTATGTCACCGTTGATATGACTACAAAAAAACGCAGTGCAGGCGGGATGCCGCGCAAAGGCGCGTTGGCGCAGGGTTTGGCGGCAGTTGTCAGCGAGCGGGCGAAAGGATATAACCAATAGGCTAGCGGGTTACCTGTAGCCCCAACGTATTGCATAAAACACTCGTTCAGCGCTGAAGCTGTGCAGGAAAGGAGTAAGACATGGCTGTATCCCCTTCACTGATCGCCGAGGCCATTCGCTGGCGACGTGATTTTCATGCTTGCCCTGAGCTGGGGTATCAGGAACAGGAAACCTCTCGCCGGGTCGCTGAACTGCTCGCTTCATTTGGCCTTCAGGTGCATAGCGGTCTGGCGGGCACCGGCGTGGTCGCGACGCTGGAGAACGGCCCGGGTCCGGTAATTGGCCTGCGGGCCGATATGGATGCGCTACCGATCACCGAGCAGAGCGACGTCGACTATAAATCGCGTAATCCGGGCGTGATGCACGCCTGCGGCCACGACGGCCATAGCGCAATGCTGCTGGCGGCAGCGGCGCATCTGGCGCAAACCCGCCGCTTTCGCGGCACCGTTCACTTTGTTTTCCAGCCCGCTGAGGAGAACCTGGGCGGCGCGCGTAAGATGGTGGAAGAGGGGCTGTTTGCGCGCTTCCCGATGGATGCCATTTACGCGCTGCACAACTGGCCGGGTATGCCGCTGGGCCAGGTGGCGATCGGCAGCGGGGCGATGATGGCCTCTCTCGATGCGTTTGAAATTACCCTGACCGGCAAGAGCTGCCATGCGGCGATGCCGGAGCGCGGGGCGGACCCGATTGTCGCCGCGGCGCAGCTGATTATGGCGCTGCAAACCATTCCGTCGCGCCGCCTGTCGCCGCAGGAATCCACGGTGGTAAGCATTACCCAGATTTCCGGCGGGGAGGCGATCAACGTGCTGCCGGATAAAGTGGTGCTGCGCGGAACCTTCCGCTGTCTGAATAACCAGGTGCGTGAGCGGGTCAGGGGGCTGATTGAAAGCTATGTCGCCGCCCAGCCGCAGGTATCAGACGTGGAAGGCAAAATCGCCTGGTATCCCGGTTATCCCGTCACCACCAACCACCCGGCTGAAGCGCAAAAGGTTCGCGAGGTGGCGACCGCGCTGTTGGGGGAATCGGCGGTGAGCTGGAACGGCAATCCCTCTATGGCCTCGGAAGATTTTGCCTGCATGCTGGAGGCCTGCCCGGGCGCCTATTTCTGGATTGGCACCGATGGCGAGACGGCGTCAAAGCCGCTGCATAACGCCGGATATGATTTTAACGATGCGCTGATTCCGCACGGCGTGGCGCTGTGGACGGCGCTGGTGGAGAAACTGTTGGCGTAATAGACCGATCCCGGAGGCGATGCTGCGCATCTGTCCGGGCTACCGGCCCGCAGACGGCACTGAATCTGTAGCCAGGGCAAGGCGCGTTGCGCGCCGCCCCCGGGAACAGAGCGCAGAGTAGCTGAATTTCCCGGAGGCGATGCTGCGCATCTGTCCGGGCTACCGATCCGCAGATGGCGGTGAATCTGTAGCCGGGGCAAGGCGCGTTGCGCGCCGCCCCCGGGAGCAAAAGTGGATATGTGGGGAGATGCGCGCATCTCCCCGCGGTGTTTTACACGTTCACCGCCGCTTTCAGGCGGGCTTTCATCTCACTATAGCTTGTCCAGGCATACTGCTCGGCCCAGCGCTGATCCGCGATAGCCTCCACCTTCACCGCGCAGTATTTGGTTTCCGGCGTTTTCGAGATCGGGTCGAGATTATCCTGCGTCAGCTCATTACAGGCGCCGACCCACCATTGATAGGTCATATACACCGCGCCTTCGTTAATGCGATCGCTGATGTCGGCGCGGGTAATCACCTTACCGCGCCGCGAGCTGACCCACACCAGCTGCTGGTCGGCGATACCGAGGCGCTGCGCGTCGGCGCGATTGATTTGCACCCGGCCCGGCTCATCGGCAAGCGATTGCAGGGCCGCGCAGTTGCCGGTCATCGAACGACACGAGTAGTGGCCGACTTCGCGCACGGTACAGAGCACCAGCGGATACGCTTCATCCGGCGTCTCGGCAGGCGCGCGCCACGGGGCGGCGAACAGCTGGCCTTTGCCGGTTGGCGTATCGAAGAGGTTATCTTTATACAGCCACGGCGTACCGGGGTGATCCAGCGTCGGGCACGGCCACTGGACGTGGTTCATATCACCCATTTTCTCGTAGGTGACGCCGTAGAACAGCGGGCAGAGTTCGCGCATTTCGTCCCAGATCTGCTGGTTGTTATCGTAATGCATCGGGTAGCCCATTTCGCTGGCCAGCAGGCTGATGATTTCCCAGTCGCGCTTAACATTACCGGTGGCGATAATCGCCTGCTCGAAGCGCTGGAAGCCGCGGTCGGCGCAGGTAAAGACGCCGCCGTGTTCGCCCCATGAGGTGGCGGGCAGCAGCACATCGGCGATTTCGGCGGTTTTGGTCATAAAGATATCCTGCACCACCACAAAATCGAGCGCTTCAATCCCCTTACGCACCAGGCCTAAATCGGCTTCGGTTTGCAGGGGATCTTCACCCATGATGTAGTAGGCTTTGATTTCGCCAGCCAGCGCTTTGTGCGGCACTTCGGTGATCCGGGTACCGACCTGGTCGTCCATGACAGCCGGGTTAACGCCCCATGCTTTGGCAAACTTATCGCGAACGCTGGCGTCGGTGACGTCCTGGTAGCCCGGGAACATATTCGGCAGGACGCCCATATCGCAGGCGCCCTGGACGTTGTTTTGTCCGCGTACCGGACCCACGCCGACGTTGGCGCGTCCGAGGTTACCGGTTAACAGCGCCAGGCTCGCCAGCCCTCTGACGACGTCCACCGCCTGGCCGAACTGGGTGACGCCCATGCCCCACATAATGGTGGCGGAAGGCGCGGCGGCAAACATGCGCATCGCCTGGCGAATTTCAGCGGCCGGCACGCCGACGATCCCTTCGACGGCTTCAGGGGAATAGTCTTTCACCGTTTCGCGATAGGCGTCCAGCCCCTCGGTAAAGCGGTCGACGTAGTCGTGGTTATACAGATCCTCTTCCAGCAGCACGTGGGCGAAGGCGTTGACCAGCGCCATATTGCTGCCGTTATTGAGCTGCAGATGGCGATCGGCGATGCGGGCGGTTTCGATACGGCGCGGGTCGCAGACGATGATTTTCGCCCCGTTTTCGCGAGCTTTAATCACCCGGCGGGCGACGATAGGGTGGGAGTCAGCGCAGTTATAGCCAAAGACCAGCAGACATTTCGAGTTTTCGATATCGCTAATCGAGTTGCTCATCGCGCCGTTACCGAGTGCCAGCTGAAGCCCGGCTACCGACGGGCCGTGGCAGACGCGGGCGCAGCAGTCGACGTTGTTGGTGTGGAGCACGCCGCGGGCGAATTTCTGCATCACATAGTTGGTTTCATTCCCGGTACCGCGCGATGAACCGGTCGTCATAATGGCGCGCGGGCCGTGCTTCTCCTTTATTTCACGCAGTTTATTCGCCGTATAGCGGATAGCTTCCTCCCAGCTGACCGGGGTGAACTTACCGCCTTTCTGATAGCGAATCATCGGCTGCTGCAGACGCGGCGTCAGTAGCTGGGTGTCGTTGAGGAAATCCCAGCCGTAATAGCCTTTCAGGCACAGCTGATTTTGGTTGGTGACGCCATCGGCGGCTTCGGCACGGAGAATTTTATTGTTTTCGACGACCAGCTTAAGTTTGCAACCGGCCCCGCAATAAGGGCAAACGCTCGTGATTTTTTTCATCAGTAACAGACCTGTTAACAGAGAATAAACAACAACGACAGACCGGGCCCGGCCCGCCTTTGTCAGGGCGTCATGAGCCAGCGCACCGGCAAATGACGGGAGCGTTATGCATACGCTGTGCCAAAACTTAACTTATTGAATTTGTATAGAATAGTTGATCAGGCGGGGCGGGGCGGCGGTGATGTCGACACTAATGACGATGACATGACGCCCGTTCGGGCGTCATCGAGGAAAAATCAGGCCAGCTTCTGGCGCAGCTGCGCGAGGGTGTCGGCGGGTAAACCGACTTCTTCGGCGGCGGCGCAAATCGCCTGCCAGCTGCCGGCGTCCAGCGGTATCCCCTGCGCCAGACGCTGCTGGCGGTTAGCCTCTTCCCACTCGCCCGGGGCCAGAATCGGCGCGTCCGGGTCGTGCGGCGACCGTTTACACCAGTCGATAAACGCTTCGGTCTCGCGCTGCATATCCGGCGCATCGAACGCTTCCGGGCTGAGAATAATGGTGGTCATGCAGTTGAAGATAGCGTCCACGCTGCCCTGCAGCGTCTCCTGATGCGAGGTTTTACCGCCGGATACCGCGCCGCCGATAATTTCGCACAGCGTCGCCAGCGCGTAGCCTTTATGTTCGGCAAAGGTCAGCAGCGCCCCCAGCGGCGACGTCTGCATCACCGCCGGGTCGGTAGTGGGGACGCCGTGAGCGTCGATCAGCGACCCCGCCGGTACCGGGACGCCTTTATGCCAGGCGACGCGGGTTTTACCGAAGGCGATGGCGCTGGTGGCGTAATCCAGCAGCAGCGGCGGATGGCCGGCGCGCGGGAACACCACGCACAGCGGGTTAGTACCGAAGCGGCTGTCTTTCCCACGGAACGGGGCGACCATCACGTTGCCAACGACGTTAACGAAATGGATAGAGATCATTCCGGCGGCCGCGCACTGTTCCGCCCAGTAGCCGATGCGGCCAATATGGTGCGCATTGCGCAGCGCCACGGCGGCCATACCGTGCTCTCTGGCTTTCTTAATGCCGATCTGCATGGCTTCATGGGCCACGACCTGGCCGAAGCCGCCGTTGCCGTCCAGCGTGACCACCGCGCCCGCGTCTTTCATCACGCTGGCGTGGCGATTGAGCTGGAGATAACCCTGCGCGTGGGAGCGTACGTAGCTTGGGATCATGCCGACGCCGTGGGAATCGTGCCCGGCCAGGTTAGCGGCAATCAGATGGTCGGCGATAAGCGATGCTTCGGTGAGGGAGCTTCCCATATGGGTGAAAAGGGTTTTAACAAATTGATGCAGATCCGTGGCCTGGAAGCGATGTCCTGTTTGCACTGATTCTCTCCTGTGATTGGGTTGCGAATTCTTGTTTTAGTGTGTTTGCATTTCCATGCTGCGCTGAGCCACGGAGAAGATCAAGGTTTTGAATCTGTGGCGGTAAAGAGAAGGGCTGAGGGGGAAAGTGCAGCGTTGAGGCCGGGCAGTCTGGTTATGATATGAGGGATCATTAACGCTGAATGTTCTCTCTGGCGACTTGTCTGGGATGGCTCACCGTAGAAAGACGCTGTCTCTCTCTGTCCACGGGGAGGGCGCAAGGAAGGTTATAGGGCATGATATGAGTGAGAGGCATTATTGTAAGTTGTGTTTTAATATATCCGCTGAATAAAATGCCGCTATTTCTTTTTCGCTCAGCGCGACTCTATACGTTGTCCGGTTTAACCATCGATACCGGATATCTGACAAGTATTATTTGTAAGTTTTATATTAATCCTGTCAGCCATTAATTATAACCATGTTCATGCCCAGAGCTGGGTTTTTCATGTCCTGTGAAGAATAAAAAATAATTTATTTCTTACGCCCCTGCTCGCGCGCTTTTCAGTATTCGGAATGACCAGTATTTGCGTTACATATTGATTTGCATCAATCAACTCTGTGTATTCAGATATGAATTTAATTCATATTGCTGCATGAGGTATACATTCTGCCTTTATTGTAAGCAAATGGTTGTTATTACATACCGGCTTTGTTTGTCTCATGCATTTCATTTTTACATTTGCCTTAAGATGCCTGAGGAAAGTCTTATAATGGACTTTGCAACAGGCTGGTTGATATTTTTTGGCGCTTTGCTCTACTATATCCGGGTCATCACACACCGTTATCTTTAATACATTATTCCTCACGGGAAGGGACCGCTATGGCTGATACGTTCCAGAATGAGGTGCCCAAGGCACGCATTAATTTAAAGCTGGCTCTGCACACAGGAGGCGCGCAGAAGAAAGTCGAGCTGCCGCTGAAACTCCTCACCATCGGTGATTTCAGTAATGGCAAAGAAGACCGGCCATTATCGGAAAGAGCAAAAATCAACGTCAATAAAAATAACTTCAACAGCGTACTTTCGGAATTCAGCCCGGAAATCAGCCTCACGGTACAGAACACGCTGGCCGGCGATAGCGCCGAAGAAAATATTCAGCTCCGCTTCGCCGATATGAAAGATTTCGAACCGGAGCAGGTGGCCCGCCAGATCCCCCAGCTCCGCGCCATGCTGGCGATGCGGAATTTATTACGCGACCTCAAATCCAACCTGCTTGATAACGCCACTTTCAGAAAAGAGCTCGAGAAAATCCTGAAAGATCCGGCGCTGACGCAGGAATTACGCGACGAAATGAGCGCGCTGGCCCCGAAATAAACGGCGTGCGTTATTTAATGGATTAACCGGGAATATGCTGATGTCTGTAAATACTGAAACCGCCCCCGCGCAGGGGCAGACTGCTGTACTGGAAAAAGAGAGCGTTTACGCCTCCCTGTTTGACAAAATCAACCTGACCCCGGCGTCCCGCCTGGGCGATATTAACGACTTTCTGGATGATGCCGCGCTGTCCGACGCCCCGGCGGGCGAACGACTGACGGCGGCGATGCAGGTGTTTATGGACTGCATCCGTCAGTCCGGAAAGACCGTGGAGAAGCTCGACAAGACCCTGATTGACCACCATATCGCGGAGCTGGACTATCAAATCAGCCGCCAGCTGGACGCGGTGATGCACCATCCTGAGTTCCAGAAGGTGGAATCCCTGTGGCGCGGCCTGAAGCAGCTGGTGGACAGCACCGACTACCGCCAGAACGTCAAAACCGAAATTCTGGACGTCTCCAAAGACGATCTGCGCCAGGACTTTGAAGACGCGCCGGAGCTGATTCAGAGCGGCCTCTACTGGCACACCTACACCGCCGAGTACGACACCCCGGGCGGCGAGCCGATTGGCTCGGTGATCTCCGCGTATGAGTTCGACGCCAGCCCGCAGGACGTGGCGCTGCTGCGCAACATCTCCGGCGTCTCCGCCGCGGCGCATATGCCGTTTATCGGCGCCGTGGGTCCGGCCTTCTTTCTGAAAGAGTCCATGGAAGAGGTTGCCGCCATCAAGGATATCGGCAACTACTTCGACCGCGCCGAGTACATCAAATGGAAATCCTTCCGCGACACCGACGACGCGCGCTATATCGGCCTGGTGATGCCGCGCGTGCTGGGCCGCCTGCCGTATGGACCGGACACCGTGCCGGTGCGCAGCTTCAACTACGTCGAGCAGGTGAAAGGCCCGGACCACGAGAAATACCTGTGGACCAGCGCCTCGTTCTCTTTCGCGTCCAACATGGTGAAAAGCTTTATTAATAACGGCTGGTGCGTGCAGATCCGTGGCCCGCAGGCGGGCGGAGCGGTGAAAGATCTGCCGATCCACCTCTACGATCTGGGCACCGGCAACCAGGTGAAGATCCCGTCGGAGGTGATGATCCCGGAAACCCGCGAGTTTGAGTTCGCCAGCCTCGGCTTTATCCCGCTGTCGTACTACAAAAACCGCGACTACGCCTGCTTCTTCTCGGCCAACTCGGCCCAGAAGCCGGCGCTGTACGACACCGCCGACGCCACCGCCAACAGCCGCATCAACGCCCGTCTGCCGTATATCTTTCTGCTGTCGCGCATTGCGCACTACCTGAAGCTCGTTCAGCGTGAAAACATCGGCACCACCAAGGATCGCCGCCTGCTGGAGCTGGAGCTCAACACCTGGGTGCGCGGTCTGGTGACGGAGATGACCGACCCGGGCGACGAGCTGCAGGCCTCACACCCGCTGCGCGACGCGAAGGTGGTGGTGGAAGATATCGAGGACAATCCGGGCTTCTTCCGCGTGAAGCTGTACGCGGTGCCGCACTTCCAGGTGGAAGGGATGGACGTGAACCTGTCTCTGGTCAGTCAGATGCCGAAAGCGAAAGCGTAAGGCGGGGGCAGGGATGAAAATTTATCGTCCGCTGTGGAGTGAGGGGGCGCTGCTGTCCCCTCAGCAATTCCAGCAGCAGTCAGCGTGGGAATCTTTTCGCAGCACAGGCGTTGCGGCTCTCTCTTCGCCGTTTTCATGGGGGGTTGAGCGGGTTGAATTCGATGAGAGGCTGCTGGGCTCGGGCCTGATTCAGATCTCTCAACTGCGGCTCTGGCTGCCTGATGGCACGCTGGTGGATACGGCCGTCAGCGATCTGCTGCCTGAACCTCGGGAACTGGAGTTAGCGCAGCATTCAGACGCGGTCACGGTGATGATTGCGCTGCCGCTCATGCAGCCTGGGCTGAATAATGTGCAGCGGGAATCGGCTATGACCGAGCGGCCGCTCCGCTACCGTGAGGAGTGGGTGAATGTTCAGGATGCGTTTGGCAGCGAGGAGGAGTCCGTTGCCGTTGCCCGCTTTAACCTGGCGATCCGTTTTGACCATGAAGATAACGCGTCATGGCAGTGCTGCGCGATCGCGCGGTTGATCCGCGATCGACAGGGATGGTGCCAGGATCCGACATTTATTCCACCCCTGGCATTGTTCTCTGCCAGTCCGGCGATGCGTGAAAGACTGGCGCTACTGAATCGTCAGCTTCGTTCCCGCCGTCAGCGTTTGATGTCCATGCGCCGCGAGAGCAACGAACGCCTGGCCGATTTCGCTGTGGCGGACGTCTCTCTTTTCTGGTTGCTCAATGCGCTTAACTCCCATGCGCGCGTGCTGGTGGAGTTTGAACGTTCTCCTGCCCGTCATCCGGAGCAGGTGTGGGCAGAGCTCGTCCGTCTGGCGGGCAGCATGCTGACGTTCTCTCTCGACAGCGATCTGGATGCCATTCCCGCCTATGACCATGCAGAACCTGAAAAAACGTTTCCTCCACTGTTTGAACTCATCACTGCTTTGCTGGAGGCCAGTTTGCCGTCCCGAGTGGTCGCACTGGAGATGTCCCGACCGGACGAGCAGACGTGGAAAGCCGCGCTGCACGACGCTCGCCTGCGCGAAGACGCCGATCTCTATCTTTCTGTCCGGTCTGATGTTCCGGCCTGGCAGGTAGCTGAGAAATTCCCTGCGTTATGCAAGGCGGGTTCACCGGATGAGGTGAATGCGATTTCCGCCGTCGCGCTGCAGGGGATCCCGCTCATTGCCGTTAGCCGCGTTCCGGCAGCGTTACCTGTGCGGATGGAAAACCAGTACTTCGCGCTGGATATGGAGAGCTCTGCGGCCCGGGACATGCTGGAGCAGGGGGTATGCATGTTTTACGTGCCGGCCCTCCTGGGACGGCTGGAACTTGAACTGTTTGCGGTACTGCGATCATGAGAAAAGACATTGATATTGATGAACTCATGGCGGAAACCTGGCTTACCGTCACCATGCTTAAGAAAGGGGCAACAACGCCCGACGGCAGCGCGTTATATGACACCTGCTGTAAACACGTGGAAGGCGTGCGCGAGGCGCTGGAGCGCGCCGGGTACGATGAGGCAAGCATCGGGCATATCTCTTATGCGCAATGTGCGCTGCTTGACGAAGTGGTAATGAGCAGAACGCTGAGTGCAGGTGCCGAAGCTGATGCGGGTCAGGCGGCATGGCGAAAAGCGCCGCTACAGGCGCGCTATTTCGGGTCATTACACGCAGGCGAAGCCCTCTGGGATCGTATCACTGAGGTCTTACGGCAGCCTGCGCCGAATATAGCCGTTCTGACCTGTTATCACCGGGTGATCGCGCTGGGGTTTCGCGGATTATACAGCATCAGTTCAGTTAGCCAGTCACAGCGGGAAGAGGTGATTAAAGCGCTTTCTGAGCAGGTGCCGCCTCTGAATGCGGATATCTCTCTGGTGGTTCGCCGGACCCGAAAACATCGCTATAGCATCCTGCGTTCAGTCTGGTTCTGGGCTGCTACGGCTGCGGTGATCGCTGCCGTGGCATGGTGGGGAGGCCACCTCTGGCTCCAGGGGCTGTTATCCGCTCAGTTACCGGAGTTACCTCATTGATGCGTAAATCGGTCATGGTTTCTCTGATACTTCACGTTCTGGCGGCTGTCGCCGCGTTTCTGTGGCTGCTATGGGGATTCATTCCGGCAGGCACGTTGTTTAAGGGCGTGATGACGGTGTGCATTGTCGCACTGGCCTTCTGGCAGGTCTGGAGAAAGCGTTGCCCTGTTCAGACGATGGCGGAGGGTGAAATGTCCACCTGTGAACTGCTGCTGTTTGATGCCGGGGGACCTGTTGTTCTCGTTTGTGGGGATGAGCTGGACGCGTTGTTCCAGGGGCAAACACTGCGCAAAACCGCGCAGGGCTGGTGGCTGAGGGTGAATGACGTCAACAGGCTAAGCGACATTGTTCGCGATATTCACGAACAGCAGCCGCATCAGGGCGGACAGCTCGCCGTTATGTATTCCTGCCAGCCCGACAGACATCAGGATGAAGCCGTACTGCGCGCGTCCCTGAAAGCGTTGCGTCAGCAAATGAAGCTGCTGGGTCAGATAATTGGATTCACGCCGCCGATGGTTCTGAGCGGTGAATTTTCCGGTCCTGCAACGCCGTGGCTTGTTGTTTGTGGCGATAAGCTGGCGGTATATCCGGCTGATAAAACGCCGCAGGCGGTGGATGACTGGCAACAGGACGCTCAACATCTTGCGTTGATGCCTGTCCTATGGGAGGCCTTTGCTGTTATGCGCGCCATTCTGGCGGATGAACTGACGAAGGAAGATCGGCTCCTTCCGGCGGTTCACCCGTTTGCGGTGGTGATTCGAAGCGGTGTGGCTTCTGCCGATCGTGCTTCGCTGTGGTCACATCGCCTTTTTCGCCTGACCCATCTGATTTTTCCGCAGGCAGAGGGGGCGGCGGAAGTAACGGAGCATTTTCCTGATGCGGTATTACCGATGCTCGCGCCTTACTGCGCTCCAGTACAGGGGGGGCAACGCTCTCGTCGTCTCGTTTTATGGGTTCTGGCGTGCGCTCTGGCAGCTCTGGCTTTTTCTGCTGTGAATAACGCGGCGCTGATTCGCCAGGTCTCAACGGATCTCCAGCGCTGGTATGCCATTCCCGAGAATCATGATGAGCCCAGGGCTCAGTCCCTCCTGGCGTTGAAACAGGATGCTCTTCTGCTGGAGCGCTGGCAGCGGCAGGGCGAACCACTCCGGTACGCGCTCGGCTATTACCCCGGCCTGCGTTTATGGCTGGCGCTTCAGAAGGCTATTGATACGTATGCGCCACCGCCGGCACCTGCGCTAAAGCCACAACCGAAAATCATCCGCCTCGACAGCATGTCGCTGTTCGACACCGGCAGGTGGGCGCTGAAGCCCGGCTCGACAAAGCTGCTGGTGAACTCACTGGTGGGCATCAAAGCGAAGCCCGGCTGGCTGATTGTGGTGGCGGGCCATACCGACAGCACCGGCGACGATAAATCCAACCAGATACTTTCGCTTAAGCGTGCCGAATCGGTGCGCGACTGGATGCGCGACACCGGCGACGTGCCGGAGAGCTGTTTTGCGGTGCAGGGCTACGGCGAGAGCCGACCCGTTGCCCCCAACGACACGGCCGAAGGCCGGGCGCTTAACCGCCGTGTCGAAATCAGTCTGGTGCCGCAGGCGAATGCCTGCCAGCCACCGGGCATGACCCCCGCGCCATCGCAGGATGATGGCGCTTTTTAAAATGATACACACAGTCATTCGGGCTGCCTCGCGGCGGCAACTGAATGCGTCCCCGGGAGCATAGTTCACTATGTGACCGGGGCAAATGAAGGCAGCCAACAAAGAGGCAGCCTGAAGGACGACGTGTATAAATGGAGAAGTAATATGGCAATTCCAGTCTATCTGTGGCTGAAGGACGACGGCGGCGCGGACATCAAAGGTTCCGTGGACGTGAAGGACCGTGAGGGCAGCATCGAGGTGGTGGCGCAGGAGCATAACCTGTACATCCCGACCGACAACAACACCGGGAAGCTGACCGGCACGCGAATCCACACGCCGTTCCTGTTCACTAAGGAAATCGACGCCTCCAGCCCGTACCTGTACAAGGCGGTAACAACCGGCCAGACGCTGAAGTCGGCGGAGTTCCGCTGGTACAAAATCAACGACGCCGGTCAGGAAGTGGAGTACTTCAACACGAAGCTTGAGAACGTGAAGGTGGTGAAGGTCAGCCCGCTGATGCACGACGTCAAGGACCCGTCCTACGAGAAGCATAACCACCTCGAGCAGATTGAGCTGCGTTACGAAAAAATCACCTGGACCTACAAGGACGGCAACATCATCCATTCCGACAGCTGGAACGAACGTACCACCGCGTAATCCTGATGCGGACAGGTTTTCCTGTCCGCGTTTTTTTGCTGATTACCTGAGACGCGGGTACTCGGCAAAGAAAAACTCAATCTGCTGCCTGACCTGATGCGCTTTGGTGAACAGCGAGGGGCGGTAGCGTGCCCAGGAACCGACAAAGAGAGAGACTCATGGATAATCCCGCCATCCCTGTGATAAACGATGCGGCCAGTCAGGCAAAACAACGATTAGGTCAGTCACGCTACCGGCTGGACGTGCATGGCTGCACAGAATTTCTTGATGTGCTGAAATTCAGTTCGGTTGAGTCGCTCAGCAAGCCCTGGAGATTTGGTATCTCCGTGACCTGCTCGACACCGGATATCGCCAGTGATTTGGTGCTGTTAAAACCTGCGTCGTTTACGTTTCAGACCCCGCAGTTTTACGGGGCTCCGGCCGTACCCGTTCGTTCCGTTTATGGCGTGGTGGCGTCATTCGAACGCCTGTCCACGTCCAGAGAGGATACCGTTTATGCGCTGACGCTGGTTCCACGTATCGCTCTGTTAGCACATACGAAAGGCAGTGAAATTTTCCTCAACCAGACTGTGCCGGAAGTCGTGGAAAAGGTGTTGCGTAAACACGGGCTGGAAGGCGCGGACTTTGAGTTTCGGCTGTCCCGCGAGTATCCGGTGCGAGAGCTAATTACCCGGTGGCGGGAAACCGATCTTGAGTTCATTGAGCGTCTGCTGGCTGAAGTCGGTATTTACTGGCGCTTTGCGATGGATAGCCGCCTTGAGCAGGATGTGGTCATTTTTCAGGACTCTCAGGAGCAGTATCAGTTTGGTGTGACCCTGCCGTTTCGTAACCCGGCAGGCATGAGTGACAGCGGGCAGGAAAGCATCTGGGATATTCAGACCGCATACAATGTGGTGAGCGGAAGTGTGGCCACCCGTGACTACAACTATCGCGAAGCGCTGAAACCTCAGGGCAGCACTGAAAGCATTTTTAGCAAAGAAGGGATCACCGCCGGAGAAACGTACCATTATGCGGAACCCTTCCTGACAGCAGGTGACGCTGATAGCCCGGAGACCGGGGCATACTTCGCCCGTCTGCGTCACGAACGCATTCTGAATGCGCAATATCACGTCACCGGGCATTCCTCCAGCCCTCATCTGGCTCCGGGTCAGGTACTGGAAACGGACGGAACGCTTCCCGATGCCGTCAGGGAAGGCATCGTCATCACCACGGTGCGCACCAGTGGTTCGCGCAAAAGTAGCTTTACGCTGACGTTTGAGGGCATCCCCTACAGTGAAACCGTCTGTTATCGTCCGGCACTGCTCAATCGACCGGTGATATCCGGCTCGCTGCCTGCCCGGGTGGAAAGCACACAGAAAGGCGACACCTATTCCTGGCTCGACCCGGACGGGCGATACCGGGTAAAACTGGACTTTGACCGTAACAGTCCTGAACAGGGTTATGCCTATTTGTGGCTGCGGCTGGCTAAACCGTATGCCGGTGATACGTACGGATTCCACTCCCCGCTTATCGACGGAACGGAAGTGGCCGTCGTTTTTGACGGCGGAGACCCGGATCGTCCCTACATCGCTTATGCCCTGCACGACTCAGAACATCCGGACCATGTCACCAGTGACAATCATACGCGGAACGTGTGGCGCACTCCGGCGAACAATAAGTTGCGGATGGAGGATAAGCGCCAGGAAGAGCATATCAAGCTCGCAACGGAATATGGCAAAACGCAACTGAACATGGGACACCTGGTCAATGGCCAGCGTGAAAAGCGCGGCGCCGGTTTTGAACTGCGTACGGACGAGCATGGTGCGGTTCGTGCGGCAAAAGGGCTGTTCCTGACGGCGGATGCCCAGTCCAAAGCCCAGGGCCCGGTGCTGGAAATGGCGCCAGCGATTAACCAGATTAACCAGGCCAACAGCCAGATGCAGGCGCTGAACAGCGCTGCTGAAGCCGCAGGAGCCCTGGTCTGTGACATCAATACCCAGATTAGTCTCGTGACCGACAAAATCAAAGATCTCCGGTCTGCGGTCCTGCTGGGCAGCGCTCCGCAGGGGGTGGCACTGACCTCAGGTGAACACCTTCAGCTCAGCAGCACCCGCAACACCATGGTCAATGCCGGTCAGCATCTTGATATCGGTGCGATGAAGAATCTGTCTGTAACGGTAGAAAAAGCCCTGGGTATGTTTGTCTATAAAGAAGGGGCTAAGCTGGTCGCCAACCAGGGAGATATCGAAATTCAGGCTCAGCACAACACGATGGCACTGTTTTCTGAAAAACAGCTGACGGTGACCAGTAGTGAAGACGAAATTATTATCAGCACGCCGGAAACACTGACACTTAACGGTGGCGGGTCTTACCTGAGGCTGAGTAAGAACGGCATTGAACATGGTTCATCAGGTGAGTTCATTATGAAAACGTCTGACTATCTGGTACCAGGCACCGGCGCGAATCTCCCCAACGAAACACCTAATTTCAGCCTGACGGATATCACCCAGGAAAATAAAATCAGCAGCAAATCTTTTAATGACTAAGGGCTGATGATGGATCCATTAATTCCTCATATGCGTAATGTGTTTTTATTTGCATTTTTGCTTTGTTTATCAAATTTTACACAGGCATCCGAGCAAACAAGCCCAGAAAGCATCGTGTACAATTTTTATAAGTCATATTTGAAAGAAGAATCATCGGACAACAGTCGATTTCTCAGTCAATATGTTTCTGATGAATTAATGAAAAGCATTAACGACTCTATGATGTGTAATTATGATTCTGATGATTCAGCGTCGGCAGAAGAACTCGAAGGGAAATGTTCACAAAAGCGCGAATGCAAGCAGTTTAAAGGGCGTTATATTTGTAACTGGCATGGTGCTTGGGTTGATACTGATGTTGATTATTTTACAAAATCACAAGATGTTTATCCTTCATGGAAAGCAAGTATAAGTACCTTTGATGTATATCGGAAAGAGAATGACTCTTCAGTCAACGTTATTTTAGGAGCAGGTTCCGAGCCTAAAGTTAAATTTAAGGTTGTGCTAGAAAGAATTGATGAGAAGTGGAAAATCACCAGCGTAACGGAACAATAAGAACGTGGTCATTTTCTAAATTTCTCACCTCGACTACTTATACAAATACCAACATATCTACGGAGAGACGTTCATGTTGAAGAAGATTATTTTTGCTTGTTGCTTATTCTGCGTGGCCAATATAGCCTCAGCTTCAGCAAACGATAGTTCAATGCCTCGGGAAATTGTTGCAAAATTTTATCATGATTACCTTGTTGCGTCTGAAACGCCTGATATGGAATCAGCTGATAAACTAACTCAAAAAGCTATTTTTGAATATACAACTGAGCATCTCAGAAGTCTGCGGGATAATGATGAATCGGGTGCTGATTATTTTGTCGATGCTCAGGATATTTGTGAA
This sequence comes from Klebsiella michiganensis, assembly GCF_015139575.1. Classification (GTDB taxonomy): domain Bacteria; phylum Pseudomonadota; class Gammaproteobacteria; order Enterobacterales; family Enterobacteriaceae; genus Klebsiella; species Klebsiella michiganensis. Next base: position 2,521,287 of record NZ_AP022547.1, read on the forward strand.
GAATGGAAAGACAGCATTAATGTGGAAACTGTTTCAGAGAATGACCAGGTCGCACAAGTGAAGCTAACATTAGGATATGGTAAGGGCGTATCCCTGTATGCCGTTAACCTGGTTAAAGAAAAAGGGAACTGGTTAATGGATTCTGTTAAGCCCATATCTCATAGTAGTATTTATTGCCCTCGACAAGCAGAGGGGGGAGAATAAATGCTGGACAAGAATGTAGCAGTTAGTGTTTTAAACACTCAAGCCCTGGCCAGAGCGAAAATTAACGCTGAAAATTTTAAAAATGGCATAGATAAAAAGCTTAAATATGGCGAGTCAAAATGTGCCCGCTATGTTAAAAAAGCATTAATCGCTGGAGGGGCATCTGCAAAAAATTCAGGAATTGAATCAGCTAAAAATTATGGCCCATGGCTGCTTGAAAATAACTTTAAAGTTGTGGATAACGCTACAACAGTGCGTACTGGCGGTGTATTCACAATTTCTGGTCAGCAAGTGGGGGATGTTGTCGTAATCCAGGCAGCACCACATCATGTGCATGGTCATATGGCGATGTTTAATGGTACACACTGGGTATCTGATTTTGTCCAGGAAAGGGGGTTCTATCCTGCCCAGATATATCGTGATCAAAACATACCCTATGCACTTTATCGTTATGGCGCTAATACCACATCAGAGCAGAACGCCACGGCTATCCGAAAAGGAAAAATCAAAATAGTCTGGCCGATCCCCTCCAACAGTCGGGGAAGTGAGTTCAAAAATCAGGAAGAGATCCTCTCTCATATTGGGGGGGAATCCACCGGGCAGTATATGATTGGTCGCAGTGGGATGTGGCATGGCGGGATCCATATCACGGAAGCAACGACCCCGTGGTGTGCTCTGAGTGGCAAGTCTCCTCTTGAAGCATTAGATTTCCCAGTTCCCTTTAAAGGTGAGCAGGCTGTGCGATGCATGGCTGACGGCGAAGTGGTTGCTTATCGTGTCTGCAAGGATTATCTGACGCTTGCATGGGAATCCGGCCCACTGAGCTTTTCTGGTTCGTTTGTTCTGGTTAAACACTTTATTCAACCGGGGGAGAAAGAATCCAGCGGGCTGCATTTCTACACCCTGTATATGCATCTTGCGCCGTATTCAGCTTATGAGGCTGAAGCAGAAAATCAGTGGGCCATTCAGAATACTCTAAGAGCATATTCTGAAATGGACTGGCTGACGGCAAAACTGACTTCAGATAAAACTTCTCCACAAATTGCAGGGCACATACCTAAAGGGGCAAGAGTGGAGTGGGACCCGGCAGACAGCAATCTTAACGCCACAGGAAATAACAAGCGAAAATATGGTCTTGTAACACTGAAAGGATTACCAGAAGAAACCAGCAGTACCCTCACACCTGGTCAGCGCTATTGGGTTGTTGTGGATAACAACAATATTAAGCCAGCGCCGGGGGCTGGTCCAGGCTGGTGGCGGCATTTGCTTCCTCCCGCAAAGGAAGTCATGGTATTCGATAAGACAGTAAGTCTCAGTTTTCCATTTGCTATTAAGGCCGGTGACCCGATTGGCCACATGGGCTACTATCAGGCACCAAAAGATGGTGGTTATGAGGCACGATACCAGGTACATATCGAATGCACGAGCATGGATGATAATCTGGAGAATTTCCTGACCAACCCAGAAAAAGTGGGGGAGAAAAACCCGCTCTGGTTGAAGTATTCTCCTGGCCTTGCTCTTTTCACAAAAGATGTTGCGAAGGGCACTTTCGCAAAGGGCTCGACGTCGACAACGCGGACAGGCATTCTACCGTTGAGTAAGGTCACAACTGAAACTGATACCTCAACAAAGCAAGAATACTGGCAGCTGCGACCAGAAAATGCTTACGTCCCCAAAGGCCAGGCGGAACCTCAACTCTTGTCGCAGTATGATCTGGCAAAGCTGGGCTTCAGAACTGAAACCTCAGAGCCTACCAGTTTTGATTACTTGGATGGAAAAAACCAGCCTGTTGGATTCTTCCGCAGCCTTATCAACTCGCTCTATGAGGTTGCGACCAGTGATACGCGAACCAGTCATGCCCTGGTTAAGCATAATTATCAGCGCCTGCTGGATAAAATTGATAGTGGAAGCGACCGTTACTCTCCGATGGAATACTGGAGAGCACTTCATAATCCCGACTATCGTGACACCATCCAGAAAACAATCGTAAAACATCCCAGCGATTGGTACTTCAAAAAAGATGATGCTATCTGGCAACCTTTCCTCAATGCGCTGAAAAAAGAAGCCCCAGAATGGAAGAAATATAGCGAAGATTTTCTTGATAAAATGGCATGGATGCAGGATGTGTCCACTGAGAAACTAGGGCCTTCACTGTGGCATATGCATCCTATCCTTTTTTTGGGTACGTTAAAAAGTGCTAACCGGATTACTATCGTCTACAAGAATTACGATTATACTTTAGATTATGCCTTGAACAAGCAAATGTCACTTACTGGCGATAGTGTTCCTACATATGGCAATTATGGTGCCGTAACACGTGAGCAAGTTCGGGACTATATGAATCCTGAGCTTCATCAGGAAAACAGTGAAATATATCAATTCCTCGACATTTCTGCACCTTCGGGTATTTCTCGCGAAGATTTAGGTAAGTTACTTTCCGGTCAAGGTGTGTTATCAGGGAAAGAAGATGTATTTATTGCTGCTGCACAAAAATATAATGTAAGCGAAATTTATTTAGCATCACATGCAATTCTGGAAACTGACCGTGGTAGACATGCGTTTGCCAATGGAAGCAAAATGTATAACAACAGGCATGTTTATAATATGTACGGTATAGGTGTTTTTCCTGGCAACACTCAAAACGGGGTTGTAGTTGCTTATAACAAAGGTTGGTTCTCAGTAGATGAGGCTATCGATGGTGGCGCAAAATGGATTTCGGAAAAATTTGTTAATAATAGTAAAAACCAACAAAACACGTTATATAAAATGAGATGGAACCCATCCAATCCCGGAACCAGGCAGTATGCAACATCGATAAACTGGGCTCTTATACAAAAAACTGACATGAAGAAAATGTTTGATCAGTTCCCGGATGCAAACTTACGTTTCGAAATACCTGTTTATAAGAAGGGCTAAAAATGAAGAAAATCTTGCTATTAATAATGTCTATGCTGTCATTTCATTCTTATGCTGCTTGCGATGAGTCTTGGAAAAAAGCTGACTACGAACAAAACATACACTCATATAAAGTGATTAACAAAACTTTTTTCCATTCAACGCCAGATGACAACTCAAGAAATAATAAGCTTTTTCTAATTAGTAACAACACGTTTGTCGGCTTTTTGAAATCCGGAGGATATGAGTTCGGGAGATATACAAGAAAAGATGGCAGCATTGTCATGGGATGGCTTAAAGACGATGATCTCTCTGAAACGGAAAAAACAAACACACCAGAATTTAATGGCGCTGACTTAAGCATTTACTCCCCAAATGGAAATATAGAATTAAGCTCTTCGTTCGAAGGGTTTTATAAAGCATGGGGTAGGTGTGGGGAAAAAGAGCAACTTGAAACGGGGGCCTGGAGCAACTATATATCGAAAGGTGATGAAACGTACAAGTATTTTGATAACTACTGGAAAGGATTCATTATTCGCTCTTCAAATATAAACTACAAGCATTTTGGTGATGATTTTGATTTATATCGAATTACTACCATAACTGTAATAAATAATAAGTACATCACTGGTCGTGGTATATATGTTGGCATGAATGAAAATGAAATAATAAATGCTTATGGAGAACCCACATCAAGAAGCAAAGACAAAATAAGCTATCATTTCAAAAATAACACCCTGAGTTTCATGCTAGATAATGATGTAATTAAAAATATCATTTTGGAAGAGAGCATCCTGTAAATCCCCCCTATAAATAAAAGGCATAGTATGCTTCAGATAATACGTAAAGGCGATAAAACCACTCACGGCGGTTCTGTACTGACCGCTTCTGAAACGATGAAATTCGGTGGTATTGGTGTTGCCCGCAAAGGCGACAAAGTGTCCTGCCCGGTTCCGGGACATGGCCCTACAACTATCATAGAAGGCAATCCTGATTATCTTGATCATGGTATCCCGGTTGCATTTCACGGCCACAAATGCGCCTGTGGTTGCACGTTGATCAGTTCATTTTCCGCTGCAAAGGTTGCCTGATTATGCCCGTTTGGCTGGATGCCATCCCTGAAAAGGCTCCTAAGGTAGCGCGTCCCGGCACCGGTCGTTGGTTGCTATTCCTCGCGTTTATCATGCTGGGGGGCATAGCGCTCACGCTATGGTGCTGGACGTCAGAGAGAACCGGATTTGTCTTCTGGTTCACCGCTTTGGGTCTTCCATTTTGTACCTGGGGGCTTATTTTCGGCTTACGCCGGTTTGCCTACAAAGCCGAACAGGTGGGGGCCGAGTCCCGAAATGTCGAGCGAGAAGCGCTTATTGACAGTGAAATTCTGCGCGGTCAACGCTGCGCCTGGATCCTCGGTACTTATATTCAGAGTCCGGCCGGAAACAGCGCCGATGACCTGCTGAAGGCAATGAAAGTCGCGGCCCCCGCTATCGACTTCTCTCGCCCAAGAGGATATGACAAACCGGTCAGATACGCGGCATTAACAGAATACCAGACTGATTTAACAAAGGCCCTGACAGCGGCGGTGACTAAACTGACAACGCGTGTAGAAGGGATCGTTCAGCCGCTTCCGCCGGAGTTGCCATGCTGGCTGGTACTGGATTGTGATAACGACCTGTACCCCTTGATTGAAGAGCAGCTTAAGGCCGCTCTCTCACTAAAGACCGGCAGGATTTTTCGCCTGATGGCCGGAAAAGGTCTGGGGGCGTTTGATGCCTGGCTGGACAAGCGATGGGACAACCCGGGCATTCTGGTTGCCATTACCGTGTCGTTACCGGCGTATCCCCGGGAAGAAGATGCTGATGCTGTCTCAATGGTGGTATTAAGCAACCGCAAAGCCCATGCCTGGCCGGATGCTCTCCGCCTTCATCGCCCCGAAAGGGGAACAGAAACAACGCTCACAAAGACGCTCACCCGGGCGCTGCTCTGGTCGAAGACCCTGCCCAATGAACTCAAAGGAAGCTGGATCTCCGGTCCCACATTGACGTCGGACAGCGGCTGGAATAATGCCTGCGAAGAGAGCGAAGTGGAATTTAGTCTTTCAGAAGACAATTCCAGTATCGATCCCGTGCTGGGATATACCGGCCATGCTGCTCCATGGCTGGCCATCACGCTTGCTAATGCTGACGTTGAACAACGAGGGGCGCAGGTTATCGCCGCACAACCCGCCGCTGATAAGGACGACATCTGGGTCGCCGTCATCACCAAAGAAGAAGTTCGCAAGGAATCGCCTAAGAATGTCTAAGGTAAAAGTAAAAACTCTCATCGGCTCGGTTGTGACTGTCGCCTTTTTCCTGACAGTCATCGTGGCATTTTTGTTTTATGCCTTTCCGGAAAATGTGGCCTCAGCCACCGGCTTCGGACCGTATGACGGTCAACGGATACTCACATTCTGCGCCATACTGGTTGCCGCGATATTTTTGATCGGCTGGCTAATAGAGAAGGCTTTCGACCACGCGGGTAAATCCGGGTTGTATTTCCAGTGGGGCCAGAAAAAGGCTGAGAGTATCACTCCGGTGACGAACACCATTCTCAGTGAAGAAGATGACGATGAACCGGTCTTCAGCGAAGACGCCGTGTCCGAACACCTGCGCTTTCGCTATGGACGCCGCTGGCAGCGTAAGGTGCGACTCCTGCTGGTGATGGGCAACCCGGACGATGTCCATAAAGCAGCCCCGGGTCTGTGCCATGACCTCTGGCAGGAAGGTGACGGCAACGTACTGATTTATGGCGGTGATGCGCAGTCACTTCCGGATGAGATCTTCCTTTCAAAACTGAAGCGTCTGCGATCTGGCCAGCCGGTTGATGGCATTATTCAGGTGATGAGTACTTCAGCCCTCCCGACGGATAGCGAACGGGATGCTTTCTTGCGTTGCCGCCAGAAAGCCGATCATCAGCTGGGCTGGCAGGCGCCTGTCTGGCTGTGGCTGACTGATAAAGCGAAAGGTGCTCAGCAGGACGCGGACACGGCTGCGACAGGGGTGATATTCGGACCGGAAGGCACTATAAAAGAGGCGGATAGGGCATTGACTACGCTGTCTCAGCGCCTGCAAAAAGCCGGTATGGCACAGATACTGAATAATCCGGCTCATAACGGCCTGCTCCAGTTATCTTCCCGTCTGCAACACGAACTGAAAGCCAGTCTGACCGTTTTGCTCAGTGGGTTGATGCAGGGATCTGCGGCCTGGCGTTTACGCGGTGTCATGTTCAGCCCTGAACTGGCCGTTGCCGGAACGGTACCGAACACGCGCCTCGACACACCGACATGGAAAGCCGTCATTGATGACTGTGATGCCATCAGCGGCAGGAAGCTGGGCTTCGACTGGCAGAAGATGCTGAGGTTAATTCTGCTTTCCCTGATTGTCCTGTGGGGGACCGGTACATTGCAGTCCCTGATCGTTAACCGAACCCAGATTTATGAGGCACAGGAAACGGCGAGGCAGGCAGCGGATACCGCAAAACCACTTGCTGAACGCCTGCACAACCAGCTCGTACTCCAGCAAGCTATTGCCCGTCTGCAACATCGTGAGGCGACCGGAGCTCCATGGTACACCCGTTTTGGTCTTAATCAGGACAGCGATACGCTGGCCGCACTTTGGCCCCTGTATGCGAAAAATAACGCACAGCTGATGAGGGATGCCACAGCCGATAGTCTCAGGCAGCAGCTGAATTCGTTTGTGCAACTTCCTCCTGCCAGTGATGCCCGAACGCAGGGCACACAGCATACCTACGACGTGCTCAAAAGTTATCTGATGCTGGCCCGTCCTGACAAAGCAGACGCAGACTGGCTGGCAAAAAACGTCCTGAAAGCCTTACCGAAACGTCAGAATGTGCCGGATGGCACATGGCAGGACCTGGCACCGAAACTGCTGGGCTTTTATGCGCAGAACCTCCCGGCTCATCCGGAATGGAAAATTAAGCCTGACGCTGAATTAATCAGCACGGTCCGTCAGATCCTGCTCAAGCAGATTGGCCAGCGGAACGCTGAGTCCGGGTTATATCAGGACATGCTTAAGCGCGTGGCCAGCAACTGGCCTGATTTAACGCTTGCCGATATGACCGGCGACACCGATGCCTCAACGGTATTCAGCACTGACGAAGTCGTCCCGGGTATGTTTACGCGTCAGGCCTGGGAAGAACAGGTTCAGGATGCGATTAACGAGGTCGTCAAGACACGCCGCGATGAAATTGACTGGGTACTGACGGATAAGACGCACCAGACAGGGAGCGATATCTCCCCGGAGGCGCTGAAAGCCCGTCTGACAGAACGCTATTTTACCGATTTTGGTAACGCCTGGCTGAATATGGTCAACAGCATTCAGTGGCAGGATGCGACTTCGCTTGCGGAAGCCATTGCCCAGCTCAGCCTGATCGGCGATGTGCGCCGGTCGCCCCTGGTGGCCTTGATGAACACCCTCAACTACCAGGGAAAAACGGGCGAGAAGGGCGAAGCGCTGGCGGATTCGATAGTGGATTCGGCGAAAAAACTGGTTGGCCGGAAAAAATATGCCCGACAGTTCATTGAGCAGGCGCAGGGGCCGAAGGGGCCGCTGGAGGACGTTTTTGGTCCCCTGACGGGTTTCATGGAAGGAAAGGAGGGGACCGGACGTAATGGTAATCTGAGCTTCCAGTCCTGGCTTGCCCGTGTTACACAGGTCCGCCTTAAACTTCAGCAGGTCACCAGTGCGCCGGATCCGCAGGCGATGTCCCAGATGCTGGCCCAGACCGTGTTTCAGGGCAAAGCTATCGATCTCACCGATACGCGTGACTATAGCAGTCTGGTGGCGGCAAGCCTGGGTCAGGAGTGGAACGGGTTCGGTCAGTCATTGTTTGTTCAGCCACTGGATCTGGCATGGCGACAGATACTTGCTCCGGCAGCAGGAAGCCTTAATACCCGCTGGCAAACAACTATTGTCGATCAATGGAACAAAGCGTTTGCCGGTCGCTACCCATTTAAAACTACCGGCAGCGATGCCTCATTGCCTCTGCTGGCTCAGTTCCTGCGCAGCGACTCAGGTCGTATTGCTACGTTCCTGAAAACTAATCTCGGCGGCATACTTCACCAGGAAGGGAATCGCTGGGTCGTCGATCCTTCAGCAAGTCAGGGGATGGAAGTGAGCCCGGATTTCCTGCGGGCCATCAATCAGCTGGCTGAACTGGCGGATATCATTTTTGCTCAGGGAGATGCGAGCGTTCATTTCGAATTGATGGCGCGCCCTTCCCGTGATGTAGCCCGCATGCAGCTGACGCTTGACGAGCAAAATCTGGACTTCTTTAACCAGATGGAAAGCTGGCAGAGCTTTACCTGGCCGGGAAACACGTACTACCCGGGCGTCAGCCTCCGCTGGCGTAGCGTAAATAGCGGGATGCAGCTCTATGCTAATCACCAGGGCAACTGGGGATTCATCCGCCTGCTGGACAAAGCCCTGCTCACTCCCCTTGACGCGAGCCGCACGCAGCTGGTGTGGATCACCCCGGACGGCAATCCGCTGAAGTTTGTGATGCGCAGCGAGTTGGGTGATGGCCCGCTGGCCTTGCTGAAGCTCCAGGGCTTTAAGCTGCCCGAAGCCATCTTCACGGTTGCAGCCAGCGCTGAATACGTCGAATGATGAGACAAGGGAAAATGCGCTCACCCCAAATCCTTGTATCGGCATATGCCACAAATCACGAACAGCAGTAAGGCCTTATCGAAAGCGCCTCCAGCACTTTGTCTCACTCTGGATAACGAGCTAAAACCCGTCAACCCTGAAACGGAAACGGACGATGCTCCAGTTTATGACGATAATTTTCCGCTAATGCACACAGAGCTTAATACGCTCTCGGGTACCGATCCGAAGCAGCTCTGTACACGGGCGAAAATAGTGTGTGAACCCGCTAAAGCTATCCGCGTCGACACCTCTGCGAGGGATGTTCTACCGGCGAGGCGGGTTGTTGTCGAACCGGCCAGAACCAGCGGTTGTGTTTGGCTAATATTTTGTTAACTATCAGGAAATTTGTGCATGGATGATTTAACCCTGCGCTACTATGAAGCCGAAATGCGCTATCTGCGCGAAGCGGGTAAAGAATTTGCCCGGGCCCATCCGGACCGGGCGGCGATGCTTAATCTGGATAAACCCGGCGCGCGCGATCCTTATGTAGAACGTCTGTTTGAAGGATTTGCCTTCCTGATGGGCAGACTGCGTGAAAAGCTCGATGACGATCTGCCGGAGCTGACCGAGGGGCTGGTGAGTCTGTTATGGCCACACTATATGCGGACCATTCCGTCACTTGCCATCGTAGAGTTTACGCCGGACTGGCGCAGCCTGCGTCAGGCAGAAACGCTGGCCGAAGGCTTTTCTGTTCTTTCGCGCCCGATTGGGCCGCAGAAAACCACCTGCCAGTACCGAACCACTCGGGACGTGCCCTTACAACCCCTGCAACTTGCCGATGCGCGTCTGCATACTGAAACGGATGGGCGCTCGGCTATTCGCCTGCGTTTTGAGTGTCCGGAAAAAGTGGACTGGAGCAAGTCCGGGCTCGAAAAAGTCGCTCTTTTTCTGAACGCCGAAAGCCCGGTCAGTTCAGCCCTGCATCTGGCGATGACCCGCCGGGTGCATGCTATGTATGCCCGTCATGTCGGTACCGGAACTGAACGCCATAAGTTTGATGGCTGGTGCAAACCCATGGGCTTTGATGACAATGACGGCCTGTGGAAGAAAGCCGATACAGCCTTCAGCGGTTACCAGCTGCTGCTGGAATATTTTAGCTTCCGTCCGAAGTTTATGTTTGTTGAGCTACGCGGTCTCGACACCATCGGGCTCACTGAGGCCAGCTCCTGGTTTGAAATCGATATTGTGCTCAGTGAAGCCTGGTCATCTGACCTGCCTTTTGAGACAGAAAACTTCCGGCTGCACTGTGCGCCGGTTATCAATCTCTTTACCCTGGAAGCCGATCCGCTGACGCTTAATCCTCTGGATAACGAATACCTGCTCAGGCCGCTGCGTCTTCAGGATGGCCACACCGAGATTTACAGCGTCGATAACATCCATGGCGCGGTGAAGAATGGCAAACACCCCTATGTACCGTTCACCAGCTTCCGGCACCGGGGCGGTATGATGCGTCATGATGCCCCTGAACGTTATTACCACACCCGCGTGAAACGCGGCCCCTCTGGTCTGTATGACACCTGGTTAATTCTCGGGGGGCGCTCGTTCGAGCTGGAGCAGCTGTCCGATAAACTAGAATCCCTTTCGATGCGAATAACCGGTACCAACGGGCAACTTCCGCGAAAAGCGCTGGAAAGTACCCTGCTGGACAGGGTGGTCAAAACCGGCAAAGTGCCCGTCAGAGTATTAAACGTCACAGCACCGACAATGCCGCTATATCCCCCGGCAAATGACCGTTTTCACTGGCGAGTGATGAGCCACCTCGGATCAAACTTCCTCAGCATGATGGACAATCCGGAGGTTCTGCGGGGAACGCTGGCGCTCTATGACTGGACTGACGATGAGATGAACCGCCGTCGGCTTGAAGCAATCGTCGCCGTGAAGCACACCCTGATCCGCCGTTTTGAGAAGGGCTTTATGCTCAGGGGCGTGGACATTGAGGTTACGCTAAATACGGATAATTTTGCAGGCGAGGGCGATGTGAATCTCTTCGGGGAGATGCTGCACCGGTTCTTTGCGCTCTATGCCGATATTCACCTCTTTAACCAGCTCACGCTGGTACTGCAACCGACAGGGAAACGACTGAGATGGCGCGAGAATCACAGCCAGCACGTACCCGGCTGACGCTGGCCCTTAACAAAGATATCTGGCGGGCCAATTTCTATCGTTTCTGCCAGCTGCTGGAACAGGAAAATCCGGACGCGCCCAAACTGGGCGCCACCAGCCATCCGGGCGACGATCCGGTACGATTCAGACCCTGGCCTGGTATGGGTTTCCCGGTCAGTACCCTGAAGGTGGTGGAGACCGACGAAGACCATCCGACATTACCCCCAACGGTCCGCACGACATTTCTGGGGATGTATGGCGTGGACTCCCCTCTGCCAACGTCCTGGCTGGACGACATTGCGCAGCGCCGGGAAGGACACGAGGCGGTCACCTTATTCCTGGACATTTTCAGCCACCGCATCACCACGCAGTATTACCGGATCTGGCGAAAATACGCGTATCCGGCCACCTTCGAGGCCGGTGGGCGAGATGCCATATCACAGTGTCTGCTGGGGCTGGTGGGACTCGGTATACCGGGTACGTCTGAGCAGGTGGCAACGCCGGTGTCCCGTTTCCTGGCCCTGCTGGGCACCATGCGTTTGCCCACGCGTAATGCCGAGGGCATCCGGGCTGTGGTGAGCCTGCTGGCGCCGAATACCCGGGCAATTATCACCGAACCGGATCCGGTTAAGGTCCATATCGATAATCGCAGTGGGCTGGGGGCCGGAAACCGTATCCGTCTTTCGCAGCGGGCCACGCTGGGTAAAACGGCCAGGGAAGCATGCAGCCGGGTACTGGTGACGCTGGAGACAGCGGATCCGGACGAGGCGGAAGGCTGGTTACCCGGTGGTGTCCTCCATACCGATTTTCTTGTTCTGTTACGCGTCTATCTCGGCTACCGCAGTGACGCCCGACTGCGCCTCACTGTACCCGTACGGCTGTTGCCTGAGCCCCGCCTTGGCAAAGGCAGGCGTATCCAACTGGGCCGCACCGGTTTGCTGGGTCTGAAAGCAGGCAAACTCAGCAACAGCCAGGAGAGTCTGACCGTCAGTCTGGGCTGTTATGAAGGGTTGCAATGGTCTGTGTTACCCCCTGCTGAAGACGGACATTACCGCTTCGACTAATCATCAATCATTAATTCTCCCCAAAATAATTCTGATTGCAGGAAGGCGGCAAACGCGTGAGTCCCCGGGAGCATAGATCACTATGTGACCGGGCGGGGCGAGTGCGTGCAGCCAACGCATCTGCAATCAGAAGTATGAAGGGGATAAAAGGAACTTTTGAATGGCAACAATAACCCGCTGGCGGGTGCTGACGCTTATTGCCTGTGGTCTGCTCGCAGGCTGCGGTCTGACGCAGACCGTCACGGACGGTACGGTCAGCATCACGAAATCCATCTTCTACAGGAAAATTAAAACGCTGCATCTGGATTTTACCCCGCGCACGGCCATTAACGCCGATGGCGCACAGACGCCGCTGGCGACCATGGTGCGGGTTTATCAGCTCAGGGATCGTAAAGCGGTTGATGCCGCCGATTACCAGACGCTGCTGCGCAAGGCCGATACGGTACTTAAGGACGATATGCTTGCGTCAAAATCGCTGCTGGTGATGCCCAACGGCAGCGTGACGCTCAATATGCCCATGGATGAAGATGCTCAGTTCGTGGCGGTGGTGGGATTATTTAACCGCCCGGATCAGAAGGACAACCGCTGGCGCCTGGTGCTGACCCGTGACGACCTCGACCCGGACAAACCCCGCACGATTGAACTGGGTGATGGCTGGCTCAGCCTTGTGCCGGTAAAGGAGTGACGTAATGGATAACTGGTCAGCGCTTTTCGACGGACAGACCCGATACTTTCTGGATATCAATGACAGCACAGTGAAGCCGGATGTCCTGCGCTTTTACGGCAGGGAAGCCCTGAGCGAGCCGTTCAGATGGGACATTGAGTTCACCACGCTGCAGGCGAACATTCCCCCGGAGCAGGTGCTGATGAAATATGCCTCTTTCCGGATGCGTGGCGGCAAAAGCGTTCATGGCATGGTGACCCGCCTGGAATGGCTTTCCACCTCAAAGGATCAGTCTCACTACCGGCTTACGCTCAGTTCGCGCCTGGCGCTCCTGGGATACACCCGACAGTGCGCGGTATATCAGAATCAGTCCGTTCCTGAGGTGGTTGAGCGGGTGCTGCGTAAACACGGTCTGGAAGGTCCAGATTTTGAATTCAGACTGGAGCGCACCTATCCGGCGCGTGAAATTATCACTCAGTGGCAGGAGACGGATCTGCAATTCATCCAGCGCATTCTGTCTGAGGTGGGAATTTACTGGCGCACGGAGATGGACGACGTGCGCGGTCTGGATACGTACATTTTTGCCGACAGCCAGCTTAACTACCAGTTTGATGTGCGCCTGCCGTACAGCGAGCCATCGGGGTTGTTCGACGGCGCGGCAGAATCGGTCTGGGATGTGCGGACCTGGCACAACATAGCCACCGGCACTGTCGTCACGCGGGATTACAACTACCGGACCGCCACCACGCCGATGGATGCGGCGGTGAGTGTGCGCAGTGATGCGGTCACCACCGGGGAGCATTACCGCTACGCGGCACCTTATCGTGAAGCGGGCGATAACGCCAGCCCGGAGCCGGAAACCGAATCTGGCGCATTCTACGCCCGACTTCACCACGAGCGGGAGCTCAACAAATCAGCCCGTATCCACCTGTTCAGCAACGCCTCACACCTCACTCCCGGGCAGGTGCTGGAGCCGCAGGGCGATGTCATTACGGCCCTGCAAGAAGGCGTGATCCTCACGCTGGTGACCTTCCGTGGCGCCCGGGATTCCCGTCTGCATGTGTCAGTCTGGGGCCAGCCTTACACCGAACGGTACTGTTTCCGCCCGGCGGAAATCCCGCGTCCGGAAATTCACGGCACGCTTCCGGCCCGGGTTGAGAGCCGGGAGAAGAATGATATCTACGCGCACCTGGACGAGCAGGGGCGCTACCGGGTGAAGCCGGACTTCGACCGGGAGGGGACGGAACCCGCTTACGGTTACCTGTGGCTGCGGATGGCGAAACCTTATGCCGGTGAAACGCTGGGCTGGCATACGCCGCTCATCGATGGCACCGAAGTGGCGATTGCGTACAGCAACGGCGATATTGACCTGCCGTACATCGCGTATGCGCTGCACGACTCGGAGCACCCGGACCACGTCACCCGCGACAACCCTACCCGTAACGTGTTACGCACCCCGGCGAATAACAAGCTGCGGATGGAGGATAAGCGCGGTGAGGAGCACATCAAACTTGCCACGGAGTACGGCAAGACCCAGCTCAACAGCGGGCACCTGGTGGATGCACAGGGGCAACGTCGCGGCACGGGCACCGAGCTGCGCACCGACGAGTGGGGAACCCTGAGAGCCGGGAAGGGACTGTTTGTCAGCGCAGATGCGCAGGCGAAAGCGCAGGGTGACGCACTGGATATGAGCGCTGCGCTGAAGGAAATCGACAGGCTTAATCAGCAACTGCAGCAGCTGGAAATGGCCGCAGAAAAAGCGCAGGCGCTGAAGGGCGATGTCGACAGCCAGATAGAGATGTTTGAGCAGCGGCTGAAACCGCTCAATGAAGCGGTGCTTTTCTCGGCGCCGGAAGGCGTGGCCCTGACCAGTGGTGAAGATATGCAGCTGGCCGCTGAACGGAACCTTGCGCTAAACGCCGGAGAAGACTTCAGTGTTGGAGTGATGGGCAATGCGACCGCTTTGATCGGGGAGAAGCTGGGGCTCTTTGCCCGCACCGGTCAACTGAGCCTGAAATCCGGGGAAGGGCCAATAGATGTCCAGGCACAAAACGCCAGTATGCGGTTGTTCGCTGAGAAGAAGCTGACGCTGAGCTCAGCGAGTGACATCTCCTTTGCCGGAAAGAAACGTATAACCCTAATTGGTGGTGGCAGTTACCTGAAGCTTGAGGCCGGGAAGATCGAGTATGGTACGACAGCATCGTATTTGCGCAAAGTAAAGCGGACTATGTTTGCTGGTGCAACCGATCTACCAATTGAGTCAATGAAGCAGATGACAATGATCATTCAGTATTACGACAGAAAGTTAAATTTCTCTTCAAATGTCAATTATCGTGTTGAAACATCGGATGGAGAGGAACTACTTTCTGGCTTCGGCACAGATGGATACATAGACAAAAGAGACAGTGAACATGAATATTGGATATTTGTAAGCTGAGCAATAATACCATGAAAAAAATAAATATTGAAATAGATGGAACCCCCTATCTGATAGTTACAAAGGATGGAAAGACTGAGCTGGGCATAAAAGGAAAAACAACTCCAGAAAATGACAGCACACCTCATGACATTAAAGTACCAAACGTTTTAATTATCACCAGAAAAAACGGTGAGGTTCTATTTGTTTTACGAGGTGCCGAAGAGGATGGGTTTTCAATATTAACGGCTCAAACCCTTTATGATCATTTTCAATATCAATGGTTTGAGCCGTTAGCAGATAACTATAGGGAATTACTTTTTATTAATGACGCAGACTATGCTAAAGAAGCATATAAAATATTTACATGGGATGATATAGCTAAGTTTTCCTTGATTGACAGACCATCATATAGTTTTTATAAAAATATGGAAGGAGATTGGAAGCAGAACCCTGAAGGTGGAGCAGGATATCTTTTGGTATTAATCTCCGACATCCCCTATTGGACGGACGCCGTGGGCCAGATACCATTTGCCGTTGACACCTACCGTAGCACTCAGAGCATAACTAAAACAGTACAAATCGGAATTGAATGGGGTGCAGGTACAATAACAGGGAGTGAGGACTATTCCAATGAGTATGATAATTATTTCGTATTAAGAGGGGCTTTATTTGCTAGCAAGAATTTTACATATAAAGTAACATCTACGGGAAAATCTTATCCAGCAGTTGAAGTTAAAGAAATAAGTAACTCAGTAAAAGCAGAAATGCTTGGTGCCCCAATAAAAAATAGTGAGTTGGAAAAATATGGAATTTGGAAAAAATAAAACCATTGCAATAAATATTCTAATTGCAGTCCTTGGATGCATTCTTGTTGTCACTGTTCATTATTTCGGCTACAAATGGTATATGGATCATTTCACTACTCGAAGTAGAGGTGTTGGTCTTGGATTTGTAATGTTATACATGCGGTGCATTATTATTCCAATAATATTTCTCTCAGCCTTCATTAAATTAAAACATTCAATACCCATCCTTGGTGTGGCTTTTGTATTTATGTTTTATACATGGTATGGAACAAATCCACTTCGCGTAATGTTGATGTTTGGTTCCTCATTATCCGGTTACGCAATAATTATTCTTGCAAAAAAATTAAAACGAAATATAGGATAATTCCTATTCCTTAGGACCTAAACCTCTATCATTTTATATAATTCGATATATTATGAATCAAAAAGCGCCCTCCTTAATATGAAATTCTTACTGGCAACTTTACAGGGGATCTTCCCCTTGAAGTTGTAAACGAAGAAGATCAGGTCATTTTATCTGTACTGGATAACATCCAGCATATTTTGAACGCCCGGGCCGGGACCATATCCCATCTCCCAGATTATGGTTTGCCGGATATGACCAAGATTCTGCAAGGCATGCCCGGGACAGCCCACGAGCTGATCGATACGTTGGCCGGTGTACTACTCAAGTATGAACCTCGTTTACAGTCACACAATGTGACCCTACTCGAACAGCAAGTGCCGTGCCTCTTTCCGGATGCGGAGCGGCAAAAGTGTGCACGGCATGGTGACCCGCCTGGAATGGCTTTCCACCTCAAAGGACCAGTCTCACTACCGGCTTACGCTCAGTTCGCGCCTGGCGCTCCTGGGATACACCCGACAGTGCGCGGTATATCAGAATCAGTCCGTTCCTGAGGTGGTTGAGCGGGTGCTGCGTAAACACGGTCTGGAAGGTCCAGATTTTGAATTCAGACTGGAGCGCACCTATCCGGCGCGTGAAATTATCACTCAGTGGCAGGAGACGGATCTGCAATTCATCCAGCGCATTCTGTCTGAGGTGGGAATTTACTGGCGCTCGATGATGGACGATGTGCGCGGTCTGGATACGTACATTTTTGCCGACAGCCAGCTTAACGACCAGTTTGATGTGCGCCTGCCGTACAGCGAGCCATCGGGGTTGTTCGACGGCGCGGCAGAATCGGTCTGGGATGTGCGGACCTGGCGCAACGTGGCCACCAGCACTGTCGTCACGCGGGATTACAACTACCGGACCGCCACCACGCCGATGGATGCGGCGGTGAGTGTGCGCAGTGATGCGGTCACCACCGGGGAGCATTACCGCTACGCGGCACCTTATCGTGAAGCGGGCGATGACGCGAGCCCGGAGCCGGAAACCGAATCTGGCGCGTTCTACGCCCGACTTCACCACGAGCGGGAGCTGAACAGGTCGGCCCGCATTCACCTGTTCAGCAATGCTGCACACCTCACTCCCGGGCAGGTGCTGGAGCCGCAGGGCGACGTCATTACGGCCCTGCAAGAAGGCGTGATCCTCACGCTGGTGACCTTCCGTGGCGCCCGTGATTCCCGTCTGCATGTGTCAGTCTGGGGCCAGCCTTACACCGAACGTTACTGTTTCCGCCCGGCGGAAATCCCGCGTCCGGAAATTCACGGCACGCTTCCGGCCCGGGTTGAGAGCCGGGAGAAGAATGATATCTACGCTCACCTGGATGAGCAGGGGCGCTACCGGGTGAAGCCGGACTTCGACCGGGAGAGCACGGAGCCGGGCTACGGCTATCTTTGGCTGCGGATGGCGAAGCCGTACTCTGGTGATACATACGGCTGGCACACCCCGCTCACCGACGGTACCGAAGTGGCCATCGCGTACAGCAGAGGCGACATCGACCTGCCGTATATTTCCCACACTTTACATGACTCTGAACATCCGGACCCCGTTACCCGTGACAACCACACCCGCAACGGGCCACAGCCCCGGCAAACAACACGCTGTGGATGAGGGACTGCCGGGGAGAGGTCCGGTCAAACTCGCCACGAACTCCCTTTATCTCGTCTCTGTGGGTTGTGCCCACCGCCATTTCAGCTCCTGAGCGCTTTCGGGCTCGTCAACGCATTCTTCCTCCCGTGCTCGTTTCTTGTTCACGATGGCGATGACATGGTGAACAGCGATCTTTTCTTCAAAACAGTGGCTTCAGCGTGTTTTTGTGATTTTTGTCATATTCATATCAGCTGTCATTTTTTAGTTCATTTGATGAAATGCCTTTTCATTACGTTATTTAACAGCTCAATTGTAAGGCCGATCGCAAAATTTACCCTGATGGCAATATCCATAAGCGCGATTGATGTTCGCCCGGTGCCAGCGGGTGTTATTTTTGTGTGTAAGAAAACGCAATACTGAGGGGGTAAGAAACAGAAAAACTTAATCTTTTCTTAATATTTCCGCCCAACAACCTTTATCTCTTTAGCCGCGCCCCACGAATCTTCCTTTAAATTACGCCAGCGTCACAAAAGCCGTAAAAAAACAAACCCCGGCGTTGCAAGGCTCTGGCGTCCCGCTATATGTTAAATTTAAGTTTAATAATTGATATCTAAAAGTTGATTTTATGTATATGAAAATTAGTGGGTTAGTGATTTCACTGACGGCAGCTATCTCCGGACAGGTCCTTGCCGCAGTTCCTCAGGGCTATCCGGCGGATTATCAAAAGGTGGTGGATGCCGGGATTAAAGAAGGCAAAGTGGTTATCTATTCAACGACCGATACCAAGGCCGCAGGCCCGTTAATTAAAGGGTTTGAAGCGCAATATCCCGGCATTAAAGTTGAATATAACGATATGAACAGCACCGAATTGTACAACCGCTATATCAGCGAACAGGCGGCGGGCGGCGGCAGCGGCGACGTGGTCTGGAGCTCTTCCATGGATACGGCGCTGAAGCTCGCCACCGATTACGCCGAAGAGTACGCCTCGCCGGAGCGGGATAAGCTGCCAAAATGGGCGGTCTGGCAACAGAAAGCCTACGGCACGACCTACGAGCCGGTGGTCTTTATCTACAATAAGCGGCTGATCCCTCAGGGCGAAGTACCGGACTCGCATACCGCGCTGGCGAAGCTGATCGCCGGCCAGGCCGATAAATTCAAAGGTAAGGTCACGACTTATGACATTGAAAAATCGGGTCTGGGTTTTATGCTGGCGGTACAGGACAGCAAAGCCGATGCCAGCTACTTTGACGATCTGGCGGGCATAGCGAAAGGCGGCCTGACCGTGCAATCGTCCACCGGTACGATGATGGAGCGCGTCTCCTCCGGGGAAAACCTGATTGGCTACAATATTCTCGGATCCTACGCGGAGGCGCGGGCCAAAAACGATCCTTCGCTCGGCATCTCCTATCCGAAAGATTATGTACTGGTGCTCTCGCGGGTCTCTTTTATTACCGCAGAAGCCGAGCACCTTAATGCCGCGAAGCTGTGGTTTGATTACGTGCTGTCGGAAAAGGGACAAAGCATCCTGGCGAACCAGGCCGATATTCCCTCCCTGCGCAATGATATCGAAGGTAAAAATGATATCGACGGTATGACCAAAATGCTCGGTAGCGCGCTGAAGCCTATTCCGGTCGATGAAACGCTGCTGGCGTATCTTGAGCCGAAACAACGACTGGAGTTTATCAAACAGTGGCGCACCGCCGCGGCGAAATAACCCTCCGGCGCTGCGCATCATTTCAGGATGCGCAGCCCGCTTAACGCCCGCCAGGTTTAAAGGGATCGCTTATGAATGTCTTACGTCGAAAATGGCAGGGTTTGCCGCGCGGTATCGTCGTCGTGATGACGGCGCTGGCGATTTATGTCCCGCTGTTATTTATCGTGGTGCAGAGCTTTCTCTCGGCGCCTTTTTTTGCCCGCACGAAATCGTTCAGCCTCGAAGCCTTCGCCTTCATCTTTAGCGACCCGGATTTTTATCTGGCGCTCAAGTCCGGGTTTATTCTGGCGTTTGGTCTGGTGGCGATTGCCATCCCCCTCGGCGGGATCCTCGCCTTTTTAATGGTACGTACCGATTTACCCGGGCGGCGGTTTATCGAGCCGCTGATTCTGGTACCGATTTTCGTTTCGCCGATGGTACTGGGCTTTGGTTACGTGGTGGCGGCCGGGCCGGTGGGCTTCTTTTCGCAGTGGGCCGAGCAGCTGATCGGCTTCGTGCCGTGGAATATTTACTCGATGTTCAGCATCGTGGTAATTGCCGGGCTGACGCACGTTCCGCATGCCTATCTCTATATCTCTTCCGCGCTGCGCAGCGTCGGATCGGATGTCGAGGAGGCCGCGCGGACGGTGGGCGCATCGCCGCTGCAGGTGATGACCTCGGTGAGCCTGCCGATGGTGCGACCGTCGATACTCTACGCCTGCGTACTGCTGTTTTTCCTCGGCCTGGAGGTATTTGGCCTGATGCTGGTGCTGGGCGATCCGGAAGGCAACATGGTGCTGGCGACCTATCTCTATAAGCTCACCAACAAGCTCGGTACGCCTTCTTATCACCTGATGGCGGCGGTGGCGGTGGTCCTGATCTGCATCACCGTTCCGCTGGTGATGCTCCAGCGCCGCCTGATGCGCACCGCCAACCGCTTTGTCACCATGAAGGGAAAAACGTCCCAGGCCCGCGCGCTGCCGCTGGGGAAATGGCGCTGGGTCGCCGGGATTGTGGTGGTGGCATGGCTGACGGTCACCATTGGGGTGCCGCTGATCGGCGTGGCGCTGCGGGCCTTTATTTCAAACTGGGGCGTGGGCGTTTCGCTGTGGGATGAACTCTCGCTGGCGACGTTCCGTAACATCTGGCAGCAGCCGAATCTGCTGCGCGCCATCGTTAACTCCATGGCGATTGGGGTGATTGGCGGCGCGCTGGCGGTGGTCTGCTATCTGTTCGTGGGCATCGCGATGCACCGCAAACCGGATAACGTCACGCGCTTTCTGGACTATAGCGTGCTGGTGCCGCGCGCGGTGCCCGGGCTGCTGGCCGGGCTGGCGTTTCTGTGGGTATTTCTGTTTCTGCCGATGTGGCTCGATCAGTCGCTGAAAAACGGCTGGCTCTCGGCGCTGCCGGTGGCAGACTGGCTGCGTGAACATCTGATCGTTCAGCTGCGCGCGCTGCGTAACACCATTTTTAGCGTCTGGCTGGCCTATACCGTCGTATGGATGGCTTACGGGCTGCGGCTCATCTCCTCGACGCTGCTGCAGGTAGCGCCGGAGCTGGAGGAGGCCGCACGCAGTACCGGCGCATCGCGCGGGCAGATCACCCGCCACGTCACGGTTCCGCTGTCGCGCTACGGCTTAATCGGCTCCTGGCTGCTGATGTTTCTTATCTTCGAGCGCGAATATTCCACCGGGGTTTATCTGCTCTCTCCGGGCACCGAAACCATCGGTTCGATGCTGGTGTCGCTGTGGGCGGCGGGGGCTATCGATATCGTTGCCGCGCTCTCCTTTATTAATATTCTGCTGGTGGTCGTGGGCCTGGGTATCGCCCTGCGCTTTGGAGTGAAATTACATGATTGAATTATCGGTAGAAAACCTGCATCTGACCTACGGTGATAATCCGGTGCTCAAGGGCGTGTCAATGGAACTGAAGCGGGGTGAGGTGGTCTCGCTGCTCGGGCCATCGGGCAGCGGAAAAACCACGCTGCTGCGGGCGGTCGCCGGGCTGGAGAAGCCGACCAGCGGCATTATCACCATTGGTAAAACCCGCGTTTATGACGGCAACCCGCGTAGCGAAATCCCGGCGGAGGCGCGCAACCTGGGGCTGGTATTTCAGTCCTACGCGCTGTGGCCGCATAAAACGGTGTTTGAAAACGTGGCGTATCCGCTGAAGCTGCGTAAGGTTGCCGCCGCGGAGATCAAGCAGCGGGTGCAGACCGTGCTTGAACAGCTGGGTCTGGGGCATCTTGGCAATCGCCATCCGCACCAGCTCTCCGGAGGGCAGCAGCAGCGCGTGGCCATCGGCCGGGCGCTGGTTTACAACCCGCCGGTAATTCTGCTGGATGAGCCGCTGTCGAACCTTGACGCCAAGCTGCGGGAAGAGGCGAGGGTCTTTTTGCGCGAGCTGATCGTCAAGCTGGGGCTGTCGGCGCTGATGGTCACGCACGATCAGAACGAGGCGATGGCGATTTCCGATCGCATTCTGCTGCTCAATAACGGGGTGATCGAGCAGCAGGGAACGCCGCAGGAGATGTACGGTAGCCCGAGAACGCTATTTGCCGCCGAGTTTATGGGCAGCAATAACCGGCTGCATGGCACCGTCACCGCTCTGGATAATGGTCGGGCGCGAATTGAGGGCGCCAGCTGGGCGCTGTGGGGGATGGTCGGGGAGGGGGTCAAGGTGGGGGAAGAGGCGACGGCGGTGATCCGCGTTGAACGCCTGCGCATCGCCTCAGCGCCTGAGGAGAATATGCTGGCATTGCCGCTGCTGACCAGTATGTATCTCGGCGACCGCTGGGAGTACCTGTTTCGCACCGAGGGCGATGATTTCGCCATTCGCGCCTACGGCAGCGCGCTGCGCGATGCCGAGCGCTGCCATCTGGCCTTGCCCGTCAGCGACCTGTGGATCTTCCCTAAAGGGTGAGATAAAAAAGCCCCGGCGCTGAAGCCGGGGCAAACCATGTCAGAGCTTATTTATTATTAGCTAAATACCATGCCGCCATCGATCAGCAGCGATTGGCCGGTCATATAGTTGGAGTCCGGACTGGCGAGATAAGAGACGCAGGCCGCGACGTCTTCCGGCTCGGAAAGCCGTCCAAGGGTAATGCGTTTGGCAAACTCCTGGGTCCCGTAGCCCAGCGGTTTACCCGCCGCTTCGGAAACCTGACGGTCGATTTCCGCCCACATTGGGGTTTTAACGATCCCCGGGCAGTAGCCGTTAACGGTAATTCCCAGATGCGCCAGATCGCGGGCGGCGGTTTGCGTCAGGCCGCGCACGGCAAACTTACTTGAGCTATAGACCGCCAGTTCCGGGTTACCCACGTGGCCCGCCTGGGAGCAGGCGTTGATGATTTTGCCGCCGTGGCCCTCTTTTTTAAACGCCTCTACCGCGGCCTGGATACCCCAGATAACGCCTTTGACGTTGATATTGTAGACTTTATCGATCACGTCCTCGCGAATCTCTTCGATAGGCGTGGAGGGGGCCACCCCGGCGTTGTTCACAATCACGTCAAAACCGCCCAGGCCCTTCCGCGCCTGTTCTACGGCGGCAAAAACCTGGTCGCGTTTAGAGACATCCACCTTCACCGCCAGCGCCTGACCGCCGCCGCGGTTAATTTCATCGGCGACCGCCTGTGCGGTGGCGTCATTGTAATCGGCGATAGCCACGGCAAAACCATCTTTAACCAGGCGAAGGGCGATAGCTTTCCCGATGCCCTGGCCCGCGCCGGTCACGAGTGCGACTTTTTTCATTGCTGGATTCCTTCTGTAGTAACTCAAAGTATTTGACTGAGATGAAGCTGGCCCATCAGCAGCGGGTTGTCGCTGTAATCAACGGGGATGGCGACCACGGCGGGGCCGTCGACGTCCATCGCCGCCCGCAGCGTCGGCTCAAGGGCGGCAGCGCTCTCTACCGCAAACCCTTTGGCGCCGAAGGCTTCGGCGTAGGCTTTAAAGTCCACCGGACCGAACTCAACGCCGGAGAGCCGCTGGTATTTTTTCTCTTCCTGAATCGCCACCATGTTGTAGCCGTTATCGACCCAGATGATATGCAGGACGTTAGCTTTTAGCCGTACGGCGGTCTCCAGCTCCATACTGGATTGCAGGAAGCCGCCGTCGCCGGAAACCGAAACCACTTTGCGCTGCGGGTTCACCAGCCAGGCGCCAATCGCCCACGGCAGCGCCACCCCCATGGTCTGCTGGCCGTTGGAAATCATGACCTGACGGGCGCGGAAGCTGTAGAGATAGCGGGCGATCCAGATGTGAAAGCTCCCCATATCGACGGTCAGCGTTACGTCGCTGTTGACGATGTCCTGCATGGCGCGAACGATGCGCAGCGGATGAAGGGCAAACTGGTTCAGCTGCGCGCCGCGGCGGTCGAGCAGCTCCCGCTGATGCTGGCGGTCAACCAGGATCTCGGCGGCCTGCGGCGACAGCACCAGCTGGTGGTCGATACGCTGAGAGAGTTTGTTTAGAGTGGCGGCAATATTGCCGACCAGCTCGATGTCCGGGGTATAGTTGCGCTCTTCGTAAGCCGGCAGCACGTCGATATGCACCAGCGTGGCGTTGCCGTTATTCCACATGGCCGGTTCGTACTCCACCGGGCTATAGCCGATGCAGATGACCAGGTCGGCGAGATGCAGGAGTCGATCCCCCGCCTGGTTATTGAACAGCCCAACCCGCCCGGCGAAGCGGGTAAAGTGGTCCTGATTCACCGCGCCGGCGGCCTGATAGGTGCTGGTAACCGGGATATGGCTTTTTTTCAGCAATTCACGCAGCGCCGCGCTGTTTTCCGCCTGGCTGGCCATCAGGCCGAGCAGGAATATTGGATTTTTAGCGCCGGCAATCATCTTCGCGACTCGCTCAATGGCTTCGTCCGGCGCCGCGCCGGTCTGCGGCGCATCGCTGGCGGGCAGAACCCTGGCGTGGACCGGCCCGTCGACCACGTCCTGCGGCAGGCTGACGAAGGCGCTGCCGGGACGTCCCTGCTCGGCGGCGCGAAACGCGTTGGAAACCACTTCCGCCAGCGCTTCCGCGGCGGTGACTTCCACCGAGTATTTGGTTACCGGACTAAACATCGCCACCGTATCCATACTCTGGTGCACCTGTTTGGCCTTGTCGGCGCGTTTTACCGCACCGCCCAGCGCCACCACCGGGTCGCCTTCGCTGTTTGCGGTGGCCATGCCGGTAATCAGGTTGGAGCAGCCGGGGCCGGACGTGACCAGCGCGACGCCCGCTTTCCCGGTGATGCGGCCAACCGCGGCGGCCATAAACGCGGCGTTGGCTTCGTGGCGTACCGGAATAATGCGAATGGAGGAGTCCAGCAGCGAATCGAAGACTTTATCGATTTTGGCCCCTGGAATGCCGAACACCTGTTGTACGCCCTGCGCCTCAAGCTGGCTGACGATAAGGTCGGCGCCGTGCGCCCACTGGCGCGGTTGATGTTGATTATCCACGAGAATCTCCTTAGTTTTCGACTGAGCGAATGGCGGCATCAAGATTGTCAGGATGCAGATCCGCCTGCAGGAAGGCGCTATCGGCAGGAAGGTCAATCATCAATTTGTGGATCTCACCAAAGGTCAGCACGCCGTGGTCGAGCTGATAATCGAGCAGATGGCCGCCGCCCTGGCGGTCATCGGTGATGAAGTGTTCGTGGTAGCCGGCAACGTTAATGCCCTGCATATGCTGCGGCGTGCGAAACCCCACCAGTACCCCTTCGCGCTGGTTGAAGCGGAAAACGGGCTGGTCGTCGAGCACGTCGGTCATCGCCCGGTAGGGCGGCGTCTGGCGCGGTACGGTGCGGGTATGGGCGTGGCGAAAATGGCCGTTGATACGCAGGGCGCAGAACAGATTATCGGAGGGGATTTGCCGGTCGATAATGTCGTGCAGCTGTTCGCGGCTGACCGGTTTATCAAACGTTTTGCGGTACTGCGGCTGAAACCAGGTCATCACCGCGAAGGGCGTACGCTGCTCCATGCGGGCTTTGCGGGCGCTGCCGTCGGCGCGCAGCTGGTAAACCTCGCTGCTAAACGCGATCAGCTCGCCGTCCAGTTCATTAAAGGTGCCCAGGCCGAAATCGCCGTGGGTGAGCAAATCGGCGATGGTGGTATTGCCCTCATAAACGCCGCTCAACAGCGCGCTCATCAGAGAAGTCTGGTAGATGACGCTATCGGGATGTTGCGCGGAAAATCCTCGTAGAGTTTCACACAGGCTCTCTTCGCAAGAGCATTCAGCAGAATGGTTCATTACCCGCTTCCTCGTTCAACGAATATCAGAAAGGTTAAATAAATGTTGACCCGATTCAGCTCACAGTTCCAATATAGAATCTATGATTGTTTGAGACGTTTTCGATATGGAACTTCGTTATCTGCGCTACTTCGTCGCCGTCGCCGAGGCGCGACACTTCACTAAAGCGGCAAAAGAACTCGGCATCTCCCAGCCGCCATTAAGCCAGCAAATACAGCGACTTGAACGGGAAATTGGCACGCCGCTTTTCCGCCGTTTAACCCGCGGCGTCGAGCTGACGGAAGCGGGGGAGTCGTTCTATGAGGATGCCTGCCAGATCCTGGCATTAAGCGACGCGGCGCTGGAAAAGACCAAGGGGATCGCCCGCGGGCTGAACGGCCGGCTCTCGCTGGGCATTACCAGTTCTGATGCCTTTCATCCGCAAATCTTTAGCCTGCTCCAGCAGTTTCAGCACAGTCACCCGGGAGTCACGTTACATCAGGTCGAGGGCAATATGGCGACGCTGATGGGGGCGCTTGGCGAAGCGGAGCTGGATATCGCTTTTGTGCGCCTGCCCTGTGAAAGCAGTAAAGCGTTCAACCTGCGAATTATCGACCAGGAGCCGATGGTGATTGCGCTGGCGCGTTCGCATCCGCTGTCGTCCCATAGCGAGCTGACGCTGGAGCAGTTAACGGACGTGGCGCCGATTCTTTTCCCGCGGGAAGTGGCTCCGGGGCTGTATGAGCTGGTGTATAACAGCTATCTGCGCGCCGGTATTGATATGCAACGAACGTATCAGTCATCGCAAATATCGTCGTCGTTAAGCATGGTGGAGGCCGGATTCGGGTTTGCGCTGGTGCCGCAGTCCATGACCTGCATCACGCTGCCTAACGTCAGCTATCACCCTTTGTCGGGCACGCCGCTAAAAACCGATATTGCTATCGCCTGGCGACGCTACGAGCGCTCGCGCACGGTGAAGCGTTTTCTGGCCATGTTTTAATCCGCTCGGTAGCGCCTGGAGCCGGTGTTTATGAAAGATAGACATTGGCGGCGGTTGGCCCTCGCAGTCCGTTAACGCGACGAAATTCAACGCGGATTCCTGGGCTGATTGTGGTGGGTTCGCCGGGCGATAATGCGGAAATATGAACCTGAACGTCTTTACGACCATCGGAGGGGATTATCAGGCCTTTGCCTGTTTTATTATCAAATGCTTTGACAATACCTGTCATTTTTTGGAACAACGAAATACCTTTTAAATATGAAAACCGGCACGACTATACAGTAAGCGCGCGGGAAGTCTATTCAAATCAAAATAAAACCCGCGCTGGCGGGCTTTTTTTCGCCAAAAGAGATCGGCGCTGGCTGATTATTGCTCAACCATGCGCGGCAATCGGCATCTGGCAAGAGAAAATTATGCAGCGGGTCGTGATGAGGACTGAAAGAGTTTATGGCAGTAGGGACAAATGAGTTGCGCACCTTTTTGGACTCGGCTGAAGCTGTGTTCTGAATCCTGGGAGCAGTTAGGGCAGGAGCATTTAACGAGATAATTACGGCGAGTTTTAGCGTCTTTGCGTTCTGACATATGATATTTCCTGATTTAAGAGCGTATGACCATACAGTATTCTACAGAAAATAGCTCTAACTCATTCTTCGCAGCGGTGGTTCAGGCTGTGAGCGGCAGGACGAAAAAAAAGATCCAGCGGAAGCGTGCAGGAGAGGATTTTTCCCCTATTTTTTGTGATTAACATCACTCTTTAAAATAAAATCAATTTATATCAATTAATTAGCGATCATCGATTTTGGCGTGTAGAGAACATTTTTCTCCATTTTTCCCGGAATAGAGTGAAAATAGGCAAAATTTTCTTCCTCGTCTGATATACATTTTAATAGTGATTGAAGGACGCAAATCACGCTGTTAATGATGAAATAGCTATTCCTTTTTGGCTATTAAACGGAGTTTTGGCTGTTGTTTTATTCGCCAGCTCCGCCGAAGGCGTCAATAAAAAATCACGACCTTTATGTCTAATAATAATTTGAGTGTACTCTATGAAAACCAAAACTAAAGATATTGCAACCCTGGCGGTACACGCTGGAAATCAATCCGATCCGGTAACTAACGCTATATTTACGCCGATCGTCACGGCCAGCTCATTTATTCAACCTAACCTTTATGAAGGCGGCGATTTTTGTTATTCCCGGGTCTCTAATCCAACGCGTCAGGCTTATGAATCGGCGCTTGCCGAGCTGGAAGGCGGCATTTACGCCACCGCCACCGCATCGGGAATGGCGGCCACCAATATCGTGATGGAACTCTTGCCCAAAGATGCCCATATTATCGCCATGAAAGGCGTCTATGGCGGAACCTGGCGGCTGTTCGAAAAATTAAAAACGCGTACCACCGGCGCCACGATTTCCTATATCGATTTGAATGATGAGCAAAGCCTGATGGCCGCTATTCAGGAAAATACCGCTTTAATCTGGATTGAAACACCGACCAATCCCTTACTGGAACTGGTCGATATCGCGAAAGTGTGCCGTATTGCTAAAGCACGCGCCATTACTACCTGCGTCGATAATACCTTTGCCAGCGCCTGGAATCATAAGCCGCTTGAAATGGGCGCGGATATGGTCATGCTCTCTACCAGTAAATATGTCGGCGGACATTCAGATTTAATTGGCGGCGCGGTAATCACCAATAATGAAACGCTGGCATCGAAGCTCGACTTTATTAAAACCACCATCGGTTCCATTGCCTCGCCATTCGATGCCTATCTTGCTCTGCGCGGTATGAAAACGCTGGATCTGCGCATGGCGCGTCAGTGCGGCAATGCGCTGCGGGTGGCTGAATATCTGGAAAACCATCCGGCGATTGCCAGCGTCTATTATCCCGGCCTGCCGTCGCACCCGCAGCATGCGCTGTGCAGAAAGCAAATGCGTTCAGGCGGCGCGGTGGTAACCGCAACGCTGAAGGGGGATATCCAGAGTCTGAAACGCTTCATCGGCGGTCTGCACTATTTTGTGCTGGCGGAATCGCTTGGCGGGGTGGAGAGCATGATCAACCATTCGGCTTCTATGTCCCACGGGTCGATGTCAAAAGAAGAGCGGGAGGCTATTGGGATTTACGACACGACGCTACGTTTCTCCGTCGGTATTGAGCATATCGATGATTTGCTGCAAGACCTTGACAGCGCCTTCGCCGCGATGGGCATCGCACAGGATAATCATCATGCATGACTATGGCATCTGGACGATTATTACCCCGCTGGTCACCATTATTCTGGCTATCCTGACTCGCCAGGTGATCCTTTCCCTGCTCACCGGCATTTTCGTTGGCTACGCGGTGATTAACCACAGTATTATCCAGGGCGTTGGCGCTACCCTGAACGGGATTATCGAAACCTTCGCTTCCGCCGGTAATGCGCGAACGATTGTTTTTATGGTGATGATCGGCGGTATTATGCGGCTGATTGTGGTGACCGGCGGCGTGCGGAAACTGGTGCAGTTTCTGTCGGAAAAAAACGATTTCGTCACCAATAAAAAATCGGTCCAGCTGCTGGCGATGCTGGTGACATCGTTGATTTTTATCGAGAGCTCGATAAACCAGCTGATCGCCGGGGCCTCGACGAAAAACCTTGCCCGACGCTATAAAGTCTCACCGGAAAAGATGTCCTATATTATCCAGACATCCTGCGTCTCCGTCTGCTCGTCGGTGATGATCAACGGCTGGGGGGCGGCGATGATGGGCGTTATCGGCGTACAGATTGCGCAGGGGTACCTGACCGGCGAGCCATTTGAAGTCCTGGCAAGCTCAATGATCTGGAACACGATGGCCTGGTTTTCATTAGCCTCGGTGCTGTTTTATATTCTCTCCGGCTGCAGCTGGGGGCCAATGAAAAAGGCGGAGGTGAAGTTTGAAACGATCCAGACCGAAATAGAACAAGAGCATGGCGAAGAGGAGGCGGACTCGGTAATTGACCATCCGGCCTGCAATTCATTGCTGAACTTCTTTATTCCCATTCTTTCCACTGTGTTAATGGTTCCGGTTGTTCTGTATATTACCGGCGACGGACAATTCTCAAAAGGCAGCGGCTCGATGTCGGTCTACTCCGGCGTTATGTTTGGTACCGTCGTCTCTTTTATCTGGTTCCGCGCGCGCGGTATTCTGAACGTTGAGAACTTTTTCAAAGAGCTGTATATCGGCTACGCCAGCATGGTTAAAATTAGCTCAATCATGATCCTGGCTTTCCTGATGGGGCATATTTCAGCGGAACTGAATACCGGGCAGTATATCGCCTCCATTACCTCCGGCGTTATTCCATCCGGTTTCGCGATCGGCTTTATCTTTCTGATTGCCGCGGTGATGTCGCTGGCCACGGGCACCTCATGGGGGACCTTCGCCATTATGATTCCGATTGGCGTTCAGCTGGGCGTCTCAATAGGTATCGACCCGCACTTTATGATCGGCGCGGCGATTTCCGGCTCAATTTTTGGCGACATGACTTCCCCTATCTCCAGCGATGCCATCGTGGCCTCGATGGCGACCAGCTGCGACCATATTGAGCATATTCGTACCCAAATGCCTTATGCGCTGGTGACGGGTAGCCTGGCGCTCGTTGTTTATTTAATTGTCGGTTTTACGCTTTAACCTACAGATTTAAGGACGCAGGGCGGCGCCCGACCGGTAAAATGGGCGCGTTGAAGGCGTTTTTATATCCGTCCCTGGAGAGAGGCAGGTAAAAAAACCGGCAGAGCTGCCGGTTTCGTCGTTAGATCTTACAGGCGTCGCCGCAGTCATCGTCGGCAACAACGGCCTGCGCTTTTTTATCGGCCTCTTCAAGGCGCTCAGCGTTGCGCTCTTGCGCTTCTTCCAGCCCGCTAAAGACGAGGTTATCGAGATCAATTTCCATGCGTTACCCACTTAAGTTCAGTTTTGACCGTGAGCAAGTATAGGCAAAACGCCGGGGGGATGCACCCGGTGTGAACCCGGGTAGCACATAGCGATAAGTGCGGGTGTGTTATTGCGTGCTGTCGGGAGCGAGCGCGGGTCGGGATCCTACTAATAATAATAGTTGAAAGCATGTTTTATAACCTGCCGGTGATTATTATAGTCGCGATCAAATTATTTATTAAACGAATCGACAACGAGCGCTGGGTTAGACATTGACTTGTATAAAATATGCTAATATTGACCGGCTTATGGATGTATCTATGGATTATGGTCAATGGTCTCGACAACAGCAGTAGCCGCTATCAAAGAATGGCGGAAAACTAATAAATTTATTTGTCACGTTAAACTCAACTATAAAAAGGTATTGCGGAAATGCAGAGAAATATCTTTAATCGGAGGAAAATATAAGGAATATCGGTCGTTATGTGAAAATTACGCTTGCGCAAAACTAACAGGAGCAACCGAGGGGCTGGTTAACTTTGAAGATAAACCCTTTAAGGCCTATTTAAATAAAAAGATGTCAAAAAGAGCGAAGCTCAATATTGCTCATGGCGCTTTGAATTTTATAGAGAAAACCTTTCTTCCCGAGGCGTTGCCGCAGCTGTACGATATGAAAGCATTTGGTCGTTCGCTAATCACTATTCCACTGAAAAACGGTACCTGCATTGATGTGAAGCTGCTGGCATCGCCTTTTCAGGAGGAGGGGGAGCTGATGCTATTAATGTTCCTGGGTGATAAACGCGTCTACAGTATCTGTTTTTCCTGCACCGAAGATGGCCGGGCCTGGATTGGCGGCATCCAGGGTGGGAAAGACATTGATAATGAAGAAGTGAAAGCGCTGACCAAGGAGCTTTACGGCATCCGACCTAAGAACTTAATTATCACGCTGCTGTACGGTTTTTTGTCGCATTTCAATATCAAGGAGATCTATGCGATCGACAGCCATTACCATGTTAAAAGCGACAGAGTAAAAACCAGCTATTCTGAGCTTTGGCTGGAAATTGGCGGTGAGAAGCATCGTCGCGGCTGGTATAAATTACCGGCGAACGAGATAAAGAAAAGCCTGGAAGAGGTTAAAAGCAAGCACCGGAGCCAGTTTATCAAGCGAGAAGGCTTGAAAGAGCTGGCCCAGCTGGATATGGCCGCCGCGCTACGCGACATTAGCGTGGATCGTCACTGCTGATTATCCTCGTTTCGCATTTGCCGGTGGGCAGGGGGCTGCCCACCGGCAATGGCGGAGTCAACGCAAGCTGAATGCGGCCGGCGCCTTCATCGCGGTGGCCGCTCGGCGAAAGACGTTATTCACTAAGCTTTAGGCTGGGAGGCAGTTGATTCATCGTCACCAGAATCCCTCGATGGAGCTGAATAGCGCCCAGCTGTTTTAATTTGGCCAGGGTTCTCATGACTCCACTGCGCGACAAAAAGGTTCGCGACAGAATATAATTGGCGGCGGTGATTTTATTTTTGATCGCTTCCGGTTCATTGTTTAATTCTATAAGCTGATGAACAATGATCTCATAACAGGAAAGTTTAGAAACCTTAAAGCAGTGGGCGTAGACTTTTGCCGACGAATATTCCAGAAGTCGTGAGACATTTTCCCATAATTGCTGTTCGGCGATGATCTTATGCGCCTCGTTAATTGATATCAGACCAATAGAAGATGTTTCCTGGGTGCGCAGGTAAATATGCCGGGAATAACGTAGCTGACTATTCATGCCAAAGATGAATGGACTCGTTTCGGAGTTGATGATGAGTCCATCGTTGTTGCGATATAAAGACATCGTGCCACGGAACAAAACCAAGCATTGATGCTGGTTTTCTTTTACTATGCCGATGTTTCGTCTCCCATCCATTAACATTTGGTTACATTTGGGTGCCAGGCAGCGAATGAGTTTATCAATGTCGTCTATGGGTTTGGTGATGGTCCGGAGCAGATCTGTGTCATGTTGCACACGAGGGATTGTTTCCATGCTTATGATTTCCTTATAAAAAAGAGAACTCCCAAAAAACAGCAAACTGTAGCCAAAACATTATCGATGACGCTGAGGGGGCGAATAAACCCCCAATGAGTCTACACATAGACTTAAAAAAACTTGCCGCCTCATCAGACTTAAGATAAATATTAATAGCATAAGCTTATAAACCTCCTTATTTACATAACAGCGAAATCTATTTGGTTTTAATTTTATCGATGTGATATTTGGGCTATTCCTGATATTTGATATTATTGGGCGGTAGCGTTTATGACTATTAACAGTGTTCAGGACTTGCAGTTATCAAGGATTGCTCGACAGTGGATTGCCAGTAGCCATGAGCAGAGTCAATACAGGAGCCGAATCTCAGGGGCTCCATTGAAGAAACCGTCAGGTTGGCTATGAAAAAACGAAAATATTTAAGTAAAAAAGAGGTGCAGGCATTAATTGATGCTTCGCAGCAGCAGGATGGCTCGCTGCGTGATTATTGCATGCTCCTCATGTGTTTTATTCACGGACTGCGCGTAAGTGAA
Organism: Klebsiella michiganensis; assembly: GCF_015139575.1. Classification (GTDB taxonomy): domain Bacteria; phylum Pseudomonadota; class Gammaproteobacteria; order Enterobacterales; family Enterobacteriaceae; genus Klebsiella; species Klebsiella michiganensis. Next base: position 2,554,493 of record NZ_AP022547.1, read on the forward strand.
TTACGTTTTTTAAAAGTGAGCGATATTGATTTATCCAGCCAGCGGATCGCCATTCGGCGTTTAAAAAATGGCTTTTCAACCATTCATCCTCTTCAGCCCCGTGAACAGCTGGCGTTAAGCCAGTGGCTGGTTAAGCGCACGAGCTGTTTAAACGCCGATCTTCCCTGGCTGTTCCTGTCGCGAAAAGGCACTCCGCTTTCCCGACAGCACATTCACGTTATGATGCGAAATTATGGCGTGCAGGCCGGCATTGCCGTTCCGGTACACCCGCATATGCTGCGCCACGCCTGCGGTTATGCGCTTGCGGAAGAGGGCGTTGATACACGCCTGATTCAGGATTATCTCGGCCATCGCAATATCCAGCATACCGTCTTGTATACGGCGAGCAATCCGGCGCGCTTTAGCTCGATTACCCTCTGAAGCCGGAGTATCTGGCTCGATAAGAGCCAGATACCCTTTAGTTATAGGTAAAGTTCATAACGACCATCGCGCTGATATGACCCGCGGTGGCGTCCCCTGCGACGCTAAATATGCGCGCGCGCATATCGAATATGGCCTGACGGTTATTATCGACGTCGACGGCAATAGATTTTCCGTTGCCTGCATTAATTGAACCGGTTATACGCTGAAGTTCTATCGCGACATTGCGTGAACTGTCCGGGCTGCTCACGTTGGCATATAAATCAGGGTCAGCTCCGTCGACAGGGCCTGTAAAGTGAGCGGTAACGCTTGATGTTCCTACAGGGCAGTGGCTCAGCGTGACGTAAAATTCTTTCCACGCGGAGTAAGAGTTGGCCGCGCTAAGCCGGCGGCTGGGAATATTTTGTCCGAGATCGATATTATAAATACCGTTGTTTTCGACGGTGCAGGAAGACGCAACAATATCGCCGTTGATATAAAGAGTGACATCCGCAGCATAAGCGGGTAATGACGACGAAATCGCCGTAAATAACGTTATGACGGCCGGGCTGGCGATAATTCTCATTATCGACTCCTTAAGTAAGCAGTGAGAAACGAGAGCGGGATAAACTCAGTTGTACATCATCGTTAAGGTGGCCACCGCGTTGGCGTGGCCGGGATGGATCTCCGGCGTGTTCTGGTAATAGCGAAAGGTGAGCGGCAGGGTTATCGATGCGCCAGCCTCAGGGATGGTGCCGACCGGGAAAAAACGATCGAACTGGACGGGCGAGCCGTTATAAAGCACCTGAACGCCGACCCCCTGGGCTACGCCGGTTTCATTGCTTAAGGCCACTACGCCGAGCGTCGGGGAGAGATAATCTTGACTGCTTATTGACGTATTCACGGCGACCTTATCGTCGCATCGCACCGGAATTGACAGATTTTTTTCGTCGCTGGTGCTGCCCGGACCAGAGAATTGGCCCACCGGAACAGATCCCATGTTGACAGTTAACGTCGAGGGGACGGTGCAGCTTACCGCTTTATAAACAATATCTCCGGCATAGCCGATATAGTTTTGCTGCCCCTGGCTGCCGATGCCCAGACCGGTATCATAGACCCCCATGCCAAATTTGGTTTGCGCGACATCGAGAGTACCGCTCGTTGCCGTATCCCCCGTTTTTACCAGCGTTAGTGTGACCGTATATCCAAAGGTCATGCTGGCGTCGCGGGAGATATACCCCAGCGCCTGCGCGCGCGTATCGCAATCGCTGCCGATACCACTCACCCTTTGGCCAGCGCTATTTTGTAGCGCAATACCGATGCCTTCGACGCCGGTTTCATAGACCCCCGGAAAACCCGCGACTTCTTCGCCGCTGCCGTAATAGCAGGCGATAATGGGGTGCCCCGGGGTGACATCCGCCCAACCGCTGCGGCCTTTGCAGTTTCCGTTAAAGGTGAAGACCCGCTGCGTGCCGGGAATATCGCTGCCTACCGGCAGCGCCCGCGATACCGCGATCTGCGCGAGCTGCTGGGTAAACGGCGTGGGCGGAGAACTGGGACAATAGTTGTTCTCCGCGTGGGCAGCGCTGGCGATCAGAGTAACCAGCATAAGGGGGACGTTGACTCGTTTCATATCGTCATGCTCCTGCTATAAACACTGTGCATTAAGGTTGATGATCCCGCTGGCGCTTTGCGTCAGGCTGTAATTCACTCTGCACCGGCCATCAGGGTCGTGACTCCAGCTAACCTCCAGCTGACCCGCGTCTTTTAGCCCCGTCAGATAAACCTGTCCTCCATCGCCTACGATGAAGCTTTTTGGCGTCGGGGAGGCGGGATCGATAACCGTTGCGCCGAACGGTACCGACGCGCCGTTGCGTTTTCTCAGGGTCATCAGGACCCGTTTACCGAGGCTGGTTTCATAGCTGGCCTTCACCAGCGCGCCGCGCGTGGGGATGACCGTCTGCGTTGCCAGCGCCAGTTCGGCATCATCGGCCAGGGTTTCGGTATTCAGCGTGAGATCGTTTTTGCGATAGGGGCTGAGGTAGGGGACGACGGTGTAGCCGAAGCGATCGGTTTTGACGCCTGACTGCCCAAGCACCGCTACGTTTTGTGCGCCGGGCGCGGCGATCAGCGCCATCGTTTCGCCGAGGGGCTGGCTAAAGGTGAGGCCGTTGCGATGCGCCACGATCCCGCCCTGCAAACCATAGTTAACGCGTTCGCTGTAGCGATCGCGGGCGTAGCCGACGAGGGTCTCGGCGTAAGAGGCGCGCCAGTCGGCATTAATCCCGCTATTGCTTCCCTGGCCCTGAGAACCATAGCCCTGCATGACGCTCCAGCTCAGATTGTTATCGGCCAATAAGGTACCGCCCAGGCTCAGATTATTGGTGGTATTCCCCTGCTTACTGGTATTCATCATGTAGCTGACGTAGGTGGGATGGCCGCCGAATAATTTCTCCAGAGGAATACTCATGGTGAGCGCAAACAGCCCATCGCGGTCGTAGATGCGCCCGGAGCGCTGGCCGTAGCGTTCCGCAGAGTGAATGTTATAGCTGTAGCTCAGACCGAAACTGATGCCTTTATACGAACCGTTGTAGCTCGCGCTATATGACTCCATGCGTTTGTTTGTATCCCAATAGTCTTCCACGATGGCGCTAAGCGCGAGGTTGCCTGGTATCTGAAACAGGTTCTGGCTGACGGTTAACTCGGCGCGGTTGCGCCTGCGTTCCGGCATCACGTAGCGCCGCCCATCGCGCCAGGTATTAAGAACGTCCTGCATATCCCAGTAGCCGCTGGTGGCATAGCGATAGCCAGCGAAGGTGAAGTTAGTCCCGGTCTGCACCAGGTTTTTGCTGTAGCGAATACGCCAGGATTGGCCTTCTTCTCGCGGTCGATTTTTTTGCTGCGACCAGGCCTGGGTGATATCGGTGGATAGGGCGCCAATGGAGCCCAGGTTTTTACCTATGCCCAACGCTAACGCCTGGTATCTGTTACTGAACTGGCCGCCGCCGTATACGGTGTAGCCGGCGGGAAGGCCATAAATCGCCGTGCCGGCGGCCAGCGGGGCTTTATCGATGCCGTTGTCATAGGCGCGGTAAACGCCGGTGGTCATGGCGTATTTTAACCGGCCTTCGCGCTGCAGCACCGGGACCGAGGCGTAGGGCACCACGAGGAATTGTTCGCTGCCGTCAGACTCTTTGATGGTGACGTACAGATCCCCGGAACCGCCGGTGGGGTACATATCGGTGATTTCGAAGCTGCCGGGCGAAACGTAGGTCTGATAAATGATGTATCCGTTTTGTCGGATCGTGACCTGGGCATGGGTACGGGCGATCCCCCGCACTACGGGGGCATAGCCGCGTAGGCTCTCCGGCAGCATATCGTCGTCAGACGCCAGCTGGCCGCCGCGAAACGGAATACTGTCGAAAATATCGGAAGGCGTGGTGCTATCGCCCAGCGTCAGTCGGCTCTTCAGCGAGCGTATATCGCGCTGGGCGTAGGTATAAACGGTATCCCATTTTGTTGAGGTGCCGCTTTCACCGTTCTGGCTGTTGCGGTTCCAGGTGGTGTAATTACGCAATCGCCAGGGACCGATATTAAGACCGGGGCGTAAATTAATGTACTGCGCGTTTCCGCCGCCGCCGCCGCCTTTTTTGTCCCGGTTGTTGGCGCCGCTGACGCTGTAATTGACCAGCGCCGCCGGAATGCCGTCATCCCACCGCGCCGGATCGACCCAGCCGCGCGCGGCGTTGGTAAGGGAAGATTGGGGAAAACTTAACAGCAGCTGCTGGTGCGAGAAACGAAAGTCGGCGCTGGCCTGAGGAATCGCCGACAGCCTTGCGCAGCTGGCATCGGGCTGGCCTAACGTCGGATAACGCTGGATCATGACGCCCCATGAGGCCAAATCGTTCAGGGACAGGCAGGGCTGTAATGTGTTCTGTCCCTGCGCGTTTTGCTGTATGCGGAACTCAACGTCCCGGGTATCCACCTTGCTGTCATTGACATAAATATCCACCCTGTAGCGTCCGGGCTGCTGCCCGCCATGCTCCTCGAAGGCGGAGAGATCGGTGGTGGCCAGCCCGCCTGCGCCGGTTTCCAGATGGGCGGGGTTGAACCGTTCCCGGGCGTTAGCTGAGGGGCTTATCCCCACAATCAGGGCAATCTGGGTGGCGATAAGGTAAGCTAAATTCAAGGGCGAGTCGCTTGAGGTTCTTTTGTTCATCCTGAAATGCTCCTTAGCTGACGGCAAATCGCCGCAGCGCAAACCGTCGGCAGCGGCGGGTTAGCGAACCTGCGTGTGGCTTTTTCCCACGCCGCCAAAGTCGCTAATGATTTTCCATGACACCAGGCCGGTCACCTTGCCAGGGGTAGCAAACGTGGCTGAGCTCATTGGTGCGACAAAGGTGGCTTCGGTAATGGGATGATTGCCCACCGTGACCTCGTTGAAATTCATGTAAAACGGCGTCGGATTCGATACCGTTAGCCTGCTGCCCGTCAGGCTCCATTTCAGCTTATGGGTCACCTCTTCCGGGATACCCTTCAGCGTTTTGGGACGATAAATAAGCTTGAGGCGCGTTCTTACGGCGATTTGCAACGTGTTCGCGTCTTCCGGGGCGGTATTTGTCGGAATAGCTTTGACGTTTAGCCAATAAAGCGACTCGCGATCGGTAGGGAGCTGGCCGCCGGTATTGACGATCCGCAGCAGGTTTTGCTGATTGCCGTCGAGGCGGAACAGCGGCGGGGTAATAATAAACGGCGGCCTGGCCGGATCGTTATTGCGCGGCTCCACCCACGACTGGATCAGATATGGGCCGGTATCCGAATTGCTGACGCTTAAAGAGGCCTCTTTTTTGCCGCCATCAAAAATCAGTCGCGTGCCGCCAATTGTGACGCCGCCGCTTTCTGTCGCCGCCGCTAATTCGCTCGCCAGCACCAGGAGGAGAAGGGGAAATATTCTATATCCTTTATGCATGATAGCTATTGACTCCACAAATACGAAAAGGGACGGACCGGCCGCTGCCGGTCCGCGGAAATAACGCCAGCGCAACAGAAATACGCCGACGAAATATCCGTTAGTTGTAATTGAGGGTAAATGTGCTGGTAGAGTTAGCGAACCCTGCGTTTACGGTGCTTGATGTCGCATAATAGCGGGCGACGAAAGCGAGACTATTTTCGCCCGGCTGCAGCGGGTAAGCGGACGAGGCGGTATATAATGGGACGACGACGTTTTTATTGTCCATTAACTGGATCCCGACGCCCTGTGCCACGCCAGGCTCTTGGGTGAGCGCCAGAATAGTGCCGACGCTGCTGTCCGCCGTGCCGTCGAATTTTACCGTGGCCGACTTAGCGGATTTCGGGCAATCTTTCAGCTCAATAATAAATTTGGTCGCCGAGGCCGTGGAGCCCGCGCCGTTGAAGGCTTTGCTGGAGACATTCCCCATCATAACCGACAGCGGGTTGGTCATATTATTGATCACGGTACAGGCGCTATCGGTGATGGAGCCGTAAAAATTAATACGGCCATCATCCGCGAATACGGAGGCGGACATGACACCGGCTAACAGACCAACAGCAATAAGACTCTTGTTCATAAGGTAGTCCTTATATGCAATATAGAAAGGTAATAGCCTCACAGAAATAAATTTCTTATGAGCCTTTATTAATCTGATAGCCAGATGTCGTGCTGAAATAGATTCAGTGATGCTGAGGTTTATTTCTGCAGAAGACATTTTGTATCAAAGTGTCATGTTTAGTTTTATCTATTTTGTTTGTTGATTTTTTAGATGCAGATGCCAAGGATGGCGATTTTTGCAATATTAAAAACTATAAATTCAGGATTGGATGGTAAATAATCTGGTATTTCGGAGGGTAACGTCTGAGGTCAGGGTTTACTGGAAAATGCGCGTCAGTTTCTAATCTATTGATAATTAATGTTTTTAATTTTTCGAGATGCGAAAAACCTTACGGGTTGACAGGTTATTAGCGATTTATTATGTTAGTGACAATCTGATACATTATGTCAAGTAAGAAATATATTGGTTATCGCGTCACCATATATTTTTAAATCTTGCAGCATTGCTCGCAGTATAAAGCACCGTATGCTGAATATTTCTGTGACCGAGATAATCCTGAATTAGCCGGGTATCCATGCCCTTATCGGCCAGCGAAAAACCGCAGGCGTGGCGCAGCATATGCGGATGGGCCGCAATCCTTAAACCCGCACTTTGGCTATAGTGGCTAATCAATACGTGGATCCGCTGACGCGATAGCGGCGTTCCTTTTTGCGAAAGAAATAGCCAGTCGCTGTCGCTGTTGCGATAGTTTTTACGCGCCGACAGCCATTCACGGATAAACGTCATCTCGCTGGAAAAGAGAGGATGCGTGGTGGAAAACCCATTTTTAAGCCGTTTGACGTAAATTGAGTGGTTATGCAAGTCAAGGTCAGATAGCCGCCAGTGGCGAATTTCGCTGACGCGGCAGCCGTGAATGAAGCACATCCAGATTAAACAACGATCCCTCTCCGGGTTCGCTCCCTTATACGCCTCGTTGATGATTTTTTTTATCTCAGTTTCGGTGAGATATTTTCGTTTATTCATGTTTACTCTCCTGAACAGCCATGAAATTTTTCCCCTTCAGGTATCAAGGCGAATGGCTTCGCCCGATGTAAGCGGTCAAATGAACGCGCCGGGTATGATTAAACAGCGGGGGGAGGATAGCAAGACGATCGGACTGATTCGCCTGGATCGAAACGGGCTTAACAGCGGATGCAACGCGGGCTTTGCGGCTTTCGTTATAACCCATCATTCGTTCAACTTACTTTTATAAATTAAAAAATTTTAAACATTTAATGCCTGATAGTTTTACATTATTTTTACAAATACATATAATTCCTTACGTTCTTCGCTCTGTCCGAGAGCGTCCAACCAACATGATATGCGGTATGCGCTTTTCTTGGTCTGATAACGCGCTGTTTATATGAGATGTTTTGGTTTTTTCGACTGACGTCGTATGGGATGAAATATGGACGAACAACAAGGTAGCGGTAGGGGCCTGTTCTTTACCGTTTACCGGGTACTTTTTGCATTACTGAGCTTTGGCACTGGACTCTTTTTCACTATCTGGGGGGGCAAACTCCTCTCTCTCGGCGGCAGCGCCTGGTATCTGTTAGCCGGTCTCGCTTATCTGCTTATCGCCGTCGGCTATCTTGTCCGCAGCCGCTATGTCCTGCCTTTTGCCATTCTGACTTTCCTGTTGACCCTTTGCTGGGCGCTGTATGAAGTGCAGCTCAGCTATTGGGGCCTGATCCCCCGGCTGGTCGTTCCCGCGCTGATGCTGATGCTGGCGCTGTGGCTGGCGGCGACGCTGCCGATCCCGCCTGCGCGCAGACGCTACGCCAACTGGAGTGCCTCGGCGATTTTTCTCCTGCTGTTGGCTACGCTGGTTTCCGCCTTCTACCCGCACGGCGGTATTCATCACGGCGTGGTGAAAGCGAGCGACGACAGCACGCCGACCCTGGCTGCCAAAAGCGATAACTGGGCGTTCTTCGGCCGCGATGCCTCCGGCACCCGTTTTGCGCCGTACGATGAGATCACGCCGCAAAACGTCAAAAACCTGAAAGTCGCCTGGACGTATCACACCGGCCGCCGGCTAACCGGCGCCGGGATTGGCGTCGATGAAAATACCCCGCTGCAAATAGGCGACACGCTGTACTCCTGTACGCCGCTGAACGTGGTTACGGCGCTGGATGCGGATACCGGGAAAGCGCGCTGGCGTTTTGACCCGCACGCAAGTACCGCCGAACACGTCACCTGTCGCGGGGTCGGCTATTACGATGTACAAAGCGATGATTCGCTGAGCGCAGAAGAGAAGGCCAGCCCGGCGCTGCAGCAGTGCCCGCAGCGTATCCTGGTGTCTACCGTCGACGCCCGTTTGATCGCCCTGAACGCCAAAACCGGCGAACTGTGCGATGACTTCGGCGATCACGGTAGCGTCGATCTGAAACAGGGTATGGGCAATACCGAAAACAGCAAACGCTACCACCCGACCTCAACGCCGGTGATTATGGGGCATATTGCGGTGCTCGGCGGCTGGGTGCGCGATATCGTGCACGGTGAACCGTCCGGGGTGGTACGCGCGTTTGACGTACGTAACGGAAACGTGGTGTGGGCGTGGGACGTCGGCCAGCCGGAAAACGTTACCGACCCGGTAAAAGGTCGCGTCTATACCCTCGAAACGCCGAACGTCTGGACGGTGCCGGGCTTTGACAAAGAGCTGAACCTGATTTATCTGCCGACCGGTAACGGTCCGCCGGACTACTGGGGCGGCGATCGCAACGCGGCCAAAGAGAAATACGGATCTTCCGTGGTGGCGGTGGACGCCAGCAGCGGCGAGACGAAGTGGGTCTTCCAGACCGTGCATCATGATATCTGGGACTATGACCTGCCGTCGCAGCCGGTACTGTTCCATATGAAAAACGAGCGGGGCGAAGAGGTTCCGGTTCTGATCCAGACCACCAAAACCGGGCAGATTTACGTACTCGACCGGCGTACCGGTAAGCCGGTGACCCGCGTGGAAGAGCAGCCTGTCGCCCATGACGGCGCGGAAGGCGAGCATCTCTCCGCCACCCAACCTTTCTCCACCGGCATGCCGCAGCTGGGCGTCGAGCCGCTCACCGAGAAATCGATGTGGGGCGTGACGCCGTTCGATCAGCTGATGTGCCGTATCGACTTCAAAGCGTCGACTTATCTTGGCATGTACACGCCGCCGTCAGAGAAGCCGTACATCGAGTGGCCAAGCCTGCTGGGCGGCATGAACTGGGGCGGTATCACTATCGATGAGCGCACAGGAACGCTGTTCGTCAACGATATGCGGATGCCGTTGAGAATGTCGCTGGTGCGCAAAGAGGATATGGCGAAATATAACGTCTCCACCGACGAGGTGCCCGGCTTTATGGGAACCGTGCGGCCGCAAATTGCCGGGCCATACGGCGGCGTGCGGATCGATATTTTGCAGTCGGCGCTGGGCGTTCCCTGTAATACCCCGCCGTTTGGCACCATGAGCGCCATTGATCTCAACACTCGCCAGCTGTTGTGGCAGGTGCCGATGGGGTCGGTGGAGGATACCGGTCCGCTGGGGCTGAAAACGCACATGCATATCCCGCTGGGTATGCCGACGCTGGGCGGCCCGACGTCAACCGCTTCCGGACTGGTGTTCTTCGCGGGAACTCAGGATAACTACCTGCGCGCGCTGGATTCCGCCACCGGTAAAGAGCTGTGGCGCGCTCGTCTGCCGGTTGGGGCAGTGGCGGCGCCGCTGATCTATAAATCACCGAAAAGTGGTAAAGAGTACGTGGTGATCTCCGCCGGGGGCGCCAGCCACTCGCCGGACGTGGGCGATGATATTATTGCCTTCGCGCTGGAAGAGTAGCCGCAGCCGTTTCGCTCTTGCGCAAGTAACCGCCCCCTGTGGGCGGTTTTTTTATGGTCCGAAGCCTGGCTGGCGCTAAACCGCGTGACAGGCGACGTGGTGGCCGTCGGCGACCTCCCTTAATAGTGGAATATCGCGACGGCAGCGGTCGCTGGCCTGCGGGCAGCGGGAGGAAAAGCGACAGCCGGAAGGCGGCCGGGACGGGTCGGGAATTTCACCTTGTACCACCGCGACCGGCTCGCTGTCCGGATCGAGGGTCGGTACCGCCGCCAGCAGCGCCCGGGTGTAGGGATGCAAAGGCCGGCTGAATAGCGCATCGCGGCTGGCAGTCTCCACCAGTTGCCCGAGATACATCACCGCCACGTCATCGCAGAGATGTTCTACCACCCCGAGATCGTGGGAGATAAACAAAAACGTCACCCCATGATCGTCGCGCAGATCGGAAAACAGATTAATAATCTGCGCCTGAATCGACACATCGAGGGCCGAAATCGGCTCATCGGCAATAATAAAATCCGGGTTTAAGATCAGCGCCCGGGCAATGCCGATGCGCTGACGCTGGCCGCCGGAAAATTCGTGCGGGAAGCGGTTGTAATGCTGCGGGGCCAGCCCGCAGATGCGCATCACCTCAAGGGTTTTGTCATACAGCTCCGCCCGGCGACAGAGCTTGTGCTCCAGCATCGCTTCGCCAATGGCGTCGCCGATGCGAATGCGCGGGTTTAACGAACTGTAGGGGTCCTGAAACACCAGCTGGATTTTGGGCCGCAGCGCGCGCATTGCCCGCGGCGGCAGTTCGGCAAGTTCCTGACCGCGAAACTTGACGCTGCCGGCGGTCTTCTCATACAGCCCCAGTAGCGTACGGCCAACGGTGGTTTTCCCGCTGCCGGATTCGCCCACCAGGCCAAAAATCGTTCCCCGGCGAATCTTAAAGCTCACGCCATCCACCGCCCGCAGTACGCCGGTCTGCTGACCGAACAGCCCATCGCGCAGCGGGAAGTGTTTTTTCAGCCCATCCACTTCAATCACGTATTCATGACTCATGTCACGGACTCCGAAAGTTCACTGTAAAAGCAGGCGGCCTGCCGGTCTTGCCCTGACAGCGGCGGAATGCTCTGTCGGCAGCGCGCGGTGGCTTTTGCGCAGCGCTCGGCAAAGGCGCATCCGGCGGGAAGGGCGGCGAGGTCCGGCACCTGGCCGGGGATTGAATAGAGGCGTCGGCGCCGCGCCCCCGGCACCGGCCGCGAGGCAATCAGCCCCTGGGTATAGGGATGCTGCGGGTGACGCAGAATCGCGGCGGTCGCGCCCTGCTCGACGATACGCCCGGCGTACATCACCACAACGTGCTCGGCCATCTGCGCGATAACCCCGAGATCGTGGGTAATCAGCATCATCGCCATCCGGTTGGCCCGCGCCTGGTCGCGCAGCAGGCGCAGGATCTGCGCCTGCACGGTGACGTCCAGGGCGGTTGTCGGCTCATCGGCAATCAGCAGCTTCGGCTGGCAGCTCAGCGCCATGGCAATCATCACCCGCTGCAGCATGCCGCCGGAAAGCTGATGCGGATAGCTGGCCATCAGGCTATCCGCGCGCGCCAGCCCGACATCCGTCAGGCGCTGGGTAGCGTGCCGCCATGCGGCCTTCGGCGGCTCGCCGCGGTGGCGAATCAGCGGTTCGCAGAGCTGCTCGCCGACGGTGAGTACCGGATTCAGGGCGGTCATCGGCTCCTGAAAAATCATCGCCAGCTGATTGCCGCGCAGGTCGGCCATACGGGCGTTTTTCAGCCGCAGCAGGTCCTGGCCCTCAAAAAGAATTTCCCCGCCGTCAATGCGCGCCGCCTGCGGTGGCAGCAGACCCATTAACGACATGGCGGTGACGCTTTTGCCGCAGCCGGATTCGCCGACGACGCCAACGGTCTGCCCGGCGCGAATAGTGAACGACACATCCTGTACCGCGCGTACCCGGTTTTTGTCGGCGGCAAAAGAGACCGAAAGCTGATTAAAGGTGATTAATGCGCGACTCATTTCAGCCTCTGTTTCATTTTAGGGTCCATGGCGTCGCGCAGGCCGTCGCCCAGCACGTTAATGGCGATGACGGTGATAAAAATGGCGATCCCCGGCGGCATCCACAGCCAGGGCCGGCGCTGAAAGTCGATCAGGCTGTTGGCGGCGTCCATCATATTGCCCCACGACGGCGTCGGCGGTACCACGCCAAGCCCGAGGTAGCTGAGCGCCGACTCGCTGAGGATGGCGTTCGCCACCGCCATGGTCGCCATGACCACCAGAATCGGTACCGTATTCGGCAGCAGATGACCAAACAGACGGCGTCGCGCCGACAGTCCCAGCACCTGGGTTGCCAGCATAAAGTCGCGCTCGCGCAGGGAGAGGCACTGCCCGCGTACCAGACGCGCCAGCTTCGGCCACTCCAGCAGGCTCAGCATAATCACCACCATATAGATGCGTGAGTCCGGTGAGAAATCGAGCTCCGAGAGCATCGCGCCCGCGACAATCAGCAGCGGCAGGCCGGGGATAGTCATCACCAGATCGGCAAAACGCATAATAAGTTTATCGGTCAGGCCGCCGGCGTAGCCCGACAGCGCGCCGAGCAGATAGCCAAGGGTGACCGACAGCAGCATGGTCAGCAGGCCGATGATCAGCGAAATGCGCCCGGCCAGCAGCAGGCGGGTGTAAATATCGCGACCGAGAAAGTCGGTACCCAGCCAGTGTTCCGCGCCGGGCGGCCTGTTAATCATCAGCGCGTCGGTGGCATCGTCTTTCCACGGCGACCACAGCGGCCCCAGTATGCACCAGAGGGCCATTACGACCAGCAGCAGCAGGCACAGCATCGCCAGGCGATTGCGGCGCAGCGCCTGCCAGGCCTGACGCCAGGGGGATGGGGTCACCTGCGCCAGCGCCGGGATTTCCGCCTTGCGCAGGCGTCGGTTAGCAGAAAACAGAGAGCTGAGCATCAGGACCTCACGCGAATGCGCGGGTCGACCCACGCGTAAAGCACATCGGCAATCAGGTTGCCAAGAATGGTCAGCACCGCCAGAAACAGGGTAAAGCCCATTAACACCGGGTAGTCGCGGGCGGCCAGCGAATCGATATGAATATGCCCGGCCCCCGGCCAGTTAAACACTTTTTCGGTAATGATCGCCCCGGAGAACAGCCCCGGCAGCTCGAAGCCGAGCAGGGTGATGATCGGCAGCAGGGCGTTACGCAGGGCGTGCTTCAGGATAACCGTGCGTTCGCGCAGCCCTTTCGCGCGGGCGGTGCGGATAAAATCCATTTTCACCACGTCGAGCATGCTGGCGCGAAAATAGCGGGTCAGGCTGCCCGCCTGGAGCATCACCAGCGCCAGTACCGGCAGCACCAGATGGGCGGCGACCTGCAGCACATACTCCCAGCCGCTGTCGTCGCTGCCGGTATTGGTCATGCCGCCCACCGGTAGCCAGTGCAGGTCGACGGCGAACCACTTGATGAGCAGCAGACAGAGAAAAAAGGTCGGGAACGACATGGCGGCGAACACCGCGACGCTCACCAGATGATCGAACGCAGAATTGGGCTTCAGCGCTGAGACCACGCCCACCGTCAGGCCAATTCCCCAGTAAAACACCAGCGCCACGCTGGCCAGCAGGAAGGAGTTCCAGATGTACTGGTTGAGCAGCTGGCTGACCGGGATCTGGTACTGCAGCGAAAACCCGAGATCGCCGCGCAGCAGCTGGCCGAGCCAGTGGATATAGCGGGTGAGCAGCGGCTGATCCAGGCCGTAAATGGCTTTCAGTTCGGCGGCGCGGGCGGCTGTGAGGGTGATATTGCCGTCGATAAAATCGCCCGGCGTTTTGGCAAACAGCATAAAGATAATCAAGGAGGCCAGCAGCAGCATCGGCAGCGTTTGCAGCAGCCGTCTCAGGATGAAATTTCTCATGACATTCTCACGTCAGCCGCCGGTCATCCCGGCGGCCGGGGATTTACTTAACGATTTTGACATCCGGCAGGCTGCCGGTCAGGCCGTTGTAGATATCCGGTTTGAAGCCGGTGACCCGGGCGCTGCTCGCCGAGAGAATTTCACGGTAGCCGAGAAGGATCACCGGCGGGTCCTGCGCCAGTACCTGATACAGCTGGTGGTAGATAGGCTTACGCTTCTCGACGTCGAGCACCGAGTTACCTTCGGTAATCAGCTTATCGACCTGCGGGTTGTTATAGCCGGACTCTTTCGCTTCCGCGCTGTAAAAATCCCACACGCCATCATGCGGGTCGTTAAGGGTGCTGGTGCTGAACGACGCCAGATCGTAATTACCCGACTTACGCTGCGCCATCAGGGCGTTGAAATCGACGACCTGCGGTTTTAACAGGACGCCAATCTGCTGCCAGTTCTCTTTGGCGATGGGGATCAGCGCATCGTTGAGCACTTTCTTGCTCACCAGCAGCGTTAACTCCAGGCGTTTGCCCTCTTTAACGCGGATACCGTCCGGCCCCGGTTTCCAGCCGGCTTCGTCAAGCAGCTTTTTCGCCTGCGCCGGGTCGTAGTGATACGGGTTTACCCCGTCGGCGTTCCAGGCCCAGGAGATCGGCGCGATAGGCTCAATCGCCACCTTGCCGTAGCCCTGGTAGACCACATCAATCAGCTTCTGGCGGTCGAGGCCGTAAATCAGCGCCTGGCGTACCTTCACGTCCTTCAGCGCCGGGCGGCGGACGTTAAATTCCACCTGGCTGTAGTCGCTGGAGCCGTAAAGGTTGATGTTGGCAAAGCCGAGCATTTTCAGCTGTTCGATATCGTCAGGACGCGAGGTAAAGGCGTCGTAGTCGGTTTCACCCGTCTGGAAGAGCTGGAAGTTGGTTGACGGGTTGGTCACGCGATAGATAAAGCGCGGGGTGGGCGGCGTACCGCGATAAAAATGGCTGTTGGCGTGGAAACGAATCTCCTGGCCGGGGATGTATTTGTCGTAAACGTAGGGACCGTTGCCCAGCGGTTTGCCGTGCAGGGTGCGCAGATAGTCGAGGTTGCCGCGCTGGTAGCCTTTGCCGTAATAGGCTTTGGATAGGACCGGGCCGCCAATTTTTGCCAGCGTCGTCGCGCCCGGCTGGGTGGTGGTCACCTGCAGCGTTAAGGGGTCAAGCACTTTCAGACCGCTGACGCTATCGGCTTTCCCCGCTTTGTACTCCGCGCCGCCGGCAATATTGGCGAGCGTGATATCGGTATCGCCGTCATATTTCGGATCCAGCAGCACGGTAAGGGTAAAGGCGACATCGTCGGCGGTCAGCGGCGAACCGTCGCTAAAGGTCAGGTTGGGGCGCAGCTTGATGGTGTAGACCTTGTTATCCGGACTCACCGTCCAGCTTTCGGCGAGGCCCGGTACCAGATTGCCGTGGCTGTCCCAGTCGATCAGGCGAGAGAAAATCACGTTGGTGACGTTCTCATCCCAGCCGTTGACGAAAAAGTAGGGGTTAAAAATGCCCTGCGGCTCGGAGATGCCGGCCACGACGGTATCTTTGCGCAGCTTCGCGGCGGCGGGGATCTGGCTGGCATCGCTGGCCGGGGTGATCCCTTCTTTTAAAATGTCGTCGGCGATGGCGACCGAAGAAAATGCCACCGCGCCGCCGAGCAACGCGATTTTCAGAGCAAGCGCGAACCGCGTCTGTTTGGTTTTTAACCCGTGCAGTAGTCTGGACAAAAGTGCTCCCTCATCAAAGAATTGCGTAAAATATTTACAAATCATGACGAAAGATAAGAGGCGCACCGCGCACTGTCTAACACCGAAAAGCTATGGCTTATAGCGATTTAGCATTAGCAATAATTCAGCATTAATCTGTCATTTTTGCGCTAAGCGCCAGCATTCTCTGCTGTCGGTTCGCCGGAGAAGGTCAGGCGGTCTGCTACCCAGCCGGCATGCTGCGCTAAGCGCTGATTTGCCAGCGGTGTCGCCAGGCGTACCCGCAGCTGGCCAATCACCCGTCCCTGAATCTGCTCGCAGCTGCCGTAAAGCAGGCGAGCATCGTCGCCCAGCAGCGCGGCGATATGCTGTAAGTTGGGTTCATGTCCGCTGCTGCCGTCAAAATGCAGCGTGACCAGCTGCTGGTTTCCGCTCAGCGGCGGACGCTCGTCCGGGCGGTCATGGTGCAGCGTGCCGAGCAGGCTTTGGGTGACTTCGTGCCGGGGATGGCCAAATACTCGCCACACCTCCCCCTGTTCGATAATTTCTCCGCGCTCAAGCACCGCGACCCGGTCGCAGAGGGTGCGAATGACGTCCATCTCATGGGTGATCAGTACGATGGTCAGACCGAGGCGCTGATTAATCTCTTTTAGCAGTTTCAGCACCGCAAGGGTATTTTCCGGGTCGAGGGCCGAGGTGGCTTCGTCGCACAGCAGGATCTCCGGCTGCGTAACCAGCGCGCGGGCGATGCCGGTACGCTGCTTTTGTCCCCCGGAAAGCTTAGCCGGCCAGCTGTCGCGCAGGGCGCTGAGGCCGACCAGCGCCAGGATCTCATCGACCCGTCGCCGCCGCTCCGCTCGCGGTACCCCGGCCATTTTCAGCGGCAGCTCAACGTTCTGCGCCACCGTTTTGGTGGCCATCAAATTAAAGTGCTGGAAGATCATCGCGACCCGGCGGCGCAGGTCGCGCAGCTGGCTGCGGGAGTAGTGCCGCGTATGCTCGCCGTGAATGATAATTTCACCGCTATCGGCATTTTCCAGGCGGTTGAACAGGCGCAGCAGGGTTGATTTTCCGGCGCCGCTGCGCCCGATAATGCCGAAGATTTCTCCCTGCGCGATCTGCAGATTAATATCCCGCAGCGCCTGCACGCCGTTGGGGTAGGCTTTACTTATCTGGCTTAGCTGAATATGCGTTGTGGCGTTGGGTTTTTGCGTCACGATAGCGGCTCTGTTAACGAAATTAAGCGGCAGCCCGCAGGCTGCCGATGAACATCCGGCGATTAAAAACCGGGCAAAATTTTGCCTTTATAGCGGGTGAGAATAAAGCTGCGCACGCGGTCTGAGTTCAGGGCTTTCGCCAGCTTCTGAATGCCGGGATCGTTGATGTTGTCGGGACGCGCCACCAGATACTCGACGTACAGGTCGCTGCCTTTTTCCACCAGCAGCGCCTTGTCGGTATCAATTCCGGCCTCCAGCGCATAGTTGGCGAAGATAAACGCCAGATCGACCTGATTCACCGCCCGCGCCAGCATTGCGCCTTCCAGCTCGCGAATTTTAAAATGGTGCGGATTAGCGGTGATATCTTTGGTCGCCGACTGCGGATCCTGCGGGTTTTTCAGGGTAATCAGCCCGGCATTGCTGAGCATCACCAGCGCGCGGCCGGTATTCACCGGATCGTTCGGAATGGCAACGGTGGCACCATCCGGTACCTCTTTGAGCGTTTTATATTTACTCGAATAAGCGCCAAAGGGTTCAATATGCACGCCAACCACCGGAAGCAGATGGGTATGGCGGGTCTGATTGTAGTTATCAAGGAAAGGGCGGTACTGGTAGTAGTTGGCGTCGAGATTTTTCTCCGCTAGCTGCTGGTTAGGCTGGATAAAGTCGTTAAAGACTTTAATTTTCAGAACGACCCCCTGTTTCGCCAGCTCGGGCTTCACGAACTCGAGAATTTCGGCATGGGGGACCGGCGTTGCGCCCACGGTCAGCGTCTCATTGGCGCTGGCGGACAGGGAGAAAAGGGCCAGAAGCCCCGCTGCGAGGATTGTTTTTTTCATTGTCTTATTCCTGAAGCTATTGTTATTTGCGGCTCATCGCCTTCACCAGACGATCGCCGCTCATTTGTACTATCTGCACCAGCGCAATCAGCAGCAGAACGGTAATCGCCATGACGTCCGTCTGGAAGCGCTGATAGCCAAAGCGGATGGCCAGGTCGCCCAGCCCGCCGCCGCCGATGACCCCGGCCATCGAGGTGTAATCCACCAGTAAAATCGCGGTCACGGTCACGGCGGCAATCAGCCCGGCGCGCGACTCCGGCAGCAGGGTGTGCCAGATAAGCTGCCAGGCGTTGCCGCCCATCGACCAGCTGGCCTCCACCAGGCCGTGCTCCACCTCGCGCAGCGCGGTCTCGACCAGCCGGGCAAAGAAGGGCGCGCAGCCGACAACCAGCGGCGGGATGGTGCCTTCAACGCCGAGCGAAGTGCCGGTAATCAGCGTCGTCACCGGGATCATCACGATCAATAAAATGATAAACGGCAGCGATCGCAGGACGTTGACCCCCAGCGACAGCAGGCGATAGAGGCGCGGCGCGTGAAGCAGGCGAGGCTGGCCGCTGAGATAGAGCACAATCCCCAGCGGCAGGCCAATCAGCACGGTAAAGCCCAGCGACCAGCCCAGCATGGTCAAGGTATCGACGCTGGCCTGCGCCACGTCGCCCCAGTCGATATTCGCGAAAAAAGCCAGCGCGCGGTTCATCTCAGTTCCAGTCATGGCGTTGCGGACGAATGCCGTTGAGCACCCAGTTGCCCAGCAGCTGATATTTCCAGCGCACCGGGTCGTGCAGGGTGTGGACGCGCCCGTTGCGCCAGTGGCGATCAAGATTGAGGGCGATGCTGGTCGAGCGAGTGCCGCTAAGCTCAAACAGGCGGCTGGCGGCTTCCAGCGCCGCTTCGGTGGTAAAGACCTTGGCGCGCGCCACGGCGATAGACGCCTGGGCGACGTTATCCTCGCTCAGATCGTATTTATACCGGTCGAGCACCTTCCCGGCCCGCTCCAGCAGCGCGTCGGCGGCCGCCAGGCGGCTGTCAAGCTGGCCTATCTGATAGATAGTCAGCGGATCTTCGCTGGCGCGCTCAACGCCGGCATCAATCCACGGCCGGGCGAATTCGCTGACAAAGCTTACCGTATCGCTAAGCGCCGCGCGGGCGATCCCCAGATCGATGGCGGCGGTGGTGAGCTGGGCAAACGGCCCGGCAAGGGTTGGCGTCGCGTAGGATTTCCACGTCGGGAACAGGTGGAAAGGCTCGACGGCCAGATCCTCCGCCAGGACCGTCCCGCTGGCGGTGGTGCGCTGGCCGAGGCAGGCCCAATCGTCGATGACCGTCAGCCCTGCAGATTCGCGCGGAACAAACGCCAGCTGCGCGTTATTCTCCGCATCCAGCGCCAGAATGCCGATCCAGTGGGCGTAAAGAGATCCGGTGCAGTATCCTTTACGACCGGTGATGCGCAGACCGCGATCGCTGGCCTCCAGGCGGGTGCGGATATCAAGCACCGTCTTACCGCCGGTCTCAGAAAGGGCATTGGCGAAGCGATAGCCTTTCAGCACCTGAGCGAAGAAAAAGGCCTGCTGCGCTTCGCTGCCCTGCAGACGAATATCCTCCAGCAGGCAGTAGTGGTTCTGCGGGATTTGCCCCAGCGACGGGTCGGCGGCGGAAATAATCGCAATCACCTGAGCCAGCGTCGCGGCAGAAACCTCGGCGCCGCCCCACTGCCGCGGGACGGTAATCCCCCACAGGCCGCTGTTGGAGTAGGTATCGATAATCTCCGGCGGCACGCTGCCGCTGCGATCGCGTTGCGCCGCGTCGGGCTGCAGTACCGCCGCGATCTCATGGGCGATGGCGATCGCTTCGTCATCGCTGCGGATAACGTATGCCTTTGGCGTCTGGCGGGTATAGCGAAGGGTTAGTTTTTCGTCGGGCATAGTCACATCTCACGGTTCAATAAACGGTATATGCAAAAAATAACTATCTAAATAGTTAATAATTCCTGTGGGTTATATGACAGCTAAAGCAAAGGCTATGCCAGAACGCATTTCATTTTTAATGTTTATTAATCAGTGAGATAGGTTTTGTGGAAAGCGCGCGGGCTGCTGCAATTGCAACCTGAGGCAACCCGCGTGTTGGATTTGCAGCAGCGCAGGGAGGGGAAGCCACCCCGGGAAAGGTCGGGGCAGGGGAATGACAGGGACGATATTTATTCTGCCTGCCAGAGGGTCTCCGGCTCGGCGAACCCCTCTTCGACTCGGGCAAAGAAGCGGCTGGCGTGCAGGCCGTCAACAAAGGCGTGATTGAATTTGCCCGCCACCGGGATAATGCCGTTTTTCAGCTTGCCCCAGGTGAGGGCGGGCACCGCCGCGCCGACGTAATACTCCGCGTGAGTGATGGCGCTGAAATGCAGCCACGGCAGGCAGCTGGCGCAGAAGAAATTCTCGCCGTTGACGATAAGCGGCGCCGGCGCGGTATGTTTCGCCGCTTCAATGTTCGGCGTGGCGGCATGGCTGAAGGCGGCAAAATCGGCGGCGTTGTCGCACCAGACCTGGCGAAAGCCTTCCTGGGCGGTCATCACCGGCGTCATTACCGCCAGCTGGTCATATTCGATAATATCGTCGCCCAGCAGCCGCTGTTTCAGCTGCGGCACCCCGTTCGCCGCGCGAACCAGGGCGTAGAGCGCCAGCTGGAAAAACGAGACGCCGCGATCTTTCGCGCACTCATATAGCCGCTGCGCCTCGACAGGAACGCAGAGATTAAAGCTGGGGTTGGCAAAACCGCGATAAAAATCAAAATGATCTTTACGCGGCCAGTTTTGTTTGTCGATTACGCGATAGTTGGCCACGGGCGTCTCCTGTTGAGTCAGTGCCTGATACTATGCGACGATTTCAATCAGGTTGCCATCGGGGTCTTTAATCACCGCTTCATAATAGCCATCGCCGGTGGTCCGCGGCGGCGAGACCAGAATCCCCTGCGCGGCGGCGCGGTTTGCCAGCGTATTGACCTTTTCAGCGCCGCCAACGGTAATCGCCAGGTGTACCCAGCCGGTGTGGTTGTTATCCGCCGTCTGCGCGACAAGCCCCGGCTTGGTCATCAGCTCAATGGCAATGCCGTTGCCAATCTTGACAAAAAAGGACTCAAAGCCCGGGTTGGTTTGGCTGCAGTACTTCTCATTAATCTCGCCGTCGAAGAAGGCCACCCAAAAGCGGGCCTGTTGCTCAAGCTGGCGGGTCCATAGGGCGATGTGGGCAATTTTCATAGCAAACCTCTTTATAGGGTGTATTGACAGTCAGGGGCTGAATGCACGATCATGCACTTTGTTGCTCGATAAAGATTTTATCAGGAGTTATTTGTGCTCGATTATGCTGCTTTTCCTAAACAACGACAAGCGCTTATTTGCCAGATCCTGCAAGAGAACGGCAGGGTGGTTTGCGCCGAACTCGCCAGCCGCCTTAACGTCTCCGAGCATACTATTCGCCGTGATTTACATGAACTTAGCCGCGAAGGGTACTGTAAAAAGGTCTACGGCGGCGCGGTGATGACCCTGCCGGAGGCGGGGGACTATAGCGAGCGCAAAGAGAAAAATACGGCGACAAAAAGCAGGATCGCGCAGAAGTGCGCAAAGCTGGTGAAGCCCGGCGGCTGCATTTTTATCGATACCGGCACCACCAACCTGGCGATGGCGGAAGCGCTGCCGGCGGAGCTGGCGTTAACGGTGGTCACGAATTCTCCCGAGATCGCTGCCGTACTGCTCAAAAAACCGCTGTATGACGTGGTGATGCTTGGCGGTCAGATCCAGCGGGCCAGCGGCGGCTGCGTGGGCGCCTCCGCCGTGGCGCAGATTCAGGGCATGCTCTTCGATCAGGGATTTATCGGCGGCTGCGCCATGGCGCCTGAGTCCGGTCTGACGGGCTTTGACTACGCCGACTGTGAATTTAAAAAAGCGGTGATAAAACAGTGCAGCGAAATCATCGTCGGCCTGACCTCGGACAAAATCCCGGCGGTGGCGCGCTTTGTGGTGGTCGAAAGCAGCGCCATTGACGTGCTGGTGGTCGAGGAGAATATCAGTCGCGAATATCGCGACGCGTTTAGCGAACACGATATTCGTATTTATACCGTTTAAACGGTTTGCTGACCTACTTTGACAGCGAAGTGGCAATCAGGCGCAGGCCGAGCGCGCCCAGCACCGTGGCGGTGACGATATCGATCTTACGCTTCATGCGCAGGTAGACGCTGCGCGGTCGCGCGGAAGAGAGCACCAGGGCCACCAGCGAATACCAGCTGACGTCAATCAGGAAGCTCATCAGCGGCACGATATAGTAAAAGGCCAGCGGGATACGCTCCGGCAGCAGGGCGGTAAAAATAGAGGCGAACACCAGCGCCGTTTTTGGGTTGCTGAGCTGGGTATAGAGGCCATCGCGGAAGGTTTTCAGCAGGGAATGTTCCGCCGCCATGCCGCCTGCCGCAAAATCCATCGGCTGCGCCGCGCCGCGGTAGATTTTATACCCCAGCCAGAGCAGATAGAGGCCGCCCGCGACCTTCAGGCCAATAAACATTTCCGGCACTGCCGTCAGCACTTTTTGCAGCCCCATCATGGCCATAATCGAAAAGATAGCCGCCCCCGTCCCGGTTCCCAGCGCGGTGACCAGACCATGCATCCTTGAGCGCGCAACGGCGTTGCGGGCCACGTAAATAAAGCTTGGGCCGGGGCTGATCACGCCCATAATGAGTACGGCGGCAATGGCCATCAGGCTGGATAAAAACATAAACGCTCCTGGTTGATGTTGAGCGCTAAAGTCGCATCCGGCTCCCGCTCATGATTGTTTCACCGTCAAAAAATAAACAATCTTTAGCGCGCTGTCACCCGACTTTACGGCGCGATGTTTCATCGCCTGTTCGAATAACGATTCCCATTTCGCGCGTCGGTGATAAACTGGCTAAATGTGATCTTTGTCATATCGTCATTAAAACAGAGAAAAGAGACACTGCTATGCAACATATCATTGAGGGCTTCCTCAACTTCCAGAAAGAGATTTTCCCGCAACGTAAAGAGCTCTTCCGCAGCCTGGCCTCCAGCCAAAATCCTAAAGCGCTGTTTATCTCTTGTTCCGATAGCCGCCTGGTGCCGGAGTTGGTGACCCAGCAGGAGCCGGGCCAGCTGTTTGTGATCCGTAATGCCGGGAATATCGTGCCCTCTTTCGGTCCTGAGCCGGGCGGGGTTTCCGCGACGATCGAGTATGCCGTCGTGGCCCTGGGCGTGACCGATATCGTCATTTGCGGCCACTCCAACTGCGGCGCGATGAAAGCCATCGCCACCTGCCAGTGCCTGGACCCCATGCCTGCCGTTTCCCACTGGCTGCGCTACTCCGATGCGGCGAAAGCCGTCGTGGAGAAGAAAACCTGGGCCAACGAGACCGATAAAGTCAACGGTATGGTGCAGGAAAACGTTATCGCCCAGCTGAACAATATTAAAACCCACCCGTCGGTTGCCGTGGGTCTGCGGGATAGCACGTTGCGTCTGCACGGCTGGTTCTACGATATTGAAAGCGGTGACATTCGCGCGCTGGATAAAAACAGCAAAACCTTTGTGTCGCTGTCGGAAAACCCTGACGTTTATTTCGAATAAACTTCTCTTTCAGGGCACGGAAGCCCTGAGATGCTCACCTCCTGCCATAAATTTCCTGTCTGCCATACTCATTACGGCTTCCTGAATGATTTCTTAAGGAGAAGTGATGATTAAGCTGTGCGCAACCTGCGGGACGTCTTATGACGATCGCGGCAACACCCTGAACCATTGTCGTATCTGTGAGGATGAACGCCAGTACGTCCCGCCCAGCGGGCAGGTCTGGATCAATCCAGACGATCTGAGCGAGACGCATACGAATACGTGGCAGCAGCATAACGATCGGCTGTTGAGCGTCAGGACGGTACCGAAATTTGCAATCGATCAGCGCGCGTTTCTGCTGCTCACGCCGCAGGGGAATATTCTCTGGGACTGCATCGCCAATCTTGATGCCGCCAGCAAAACGCTGATTACCGCCCTGGGCGGGATAAACGCGATCGCCATCTCCCATCCTCATTACTACACCACGATGCAGGACTGGGCCGACGCCTTTAATGCGCGAATTTATCTCCACGCCAGCGATCGCGAATGGATTATGCGCGATAGCTCGGCCATCACGCTATGGGAAGGAGATGCGCTGGAGATCCTCCCGGCGGTGCGGCTGCTGCGCCTGGGAGGCCATTTCGCCGGAGGAACCGTTCTGCACTGGGCGAAAGATGACGGTATTATGCTGGCGGGCGATATTATCCAGGTGACGCCGGGGGCGCGCGCCGTTTCGTTTATGTGGAGCTATCCCAATTTGCTGCCGTTGGCGGCCGCCAGCGTGGAGAAGATCGTTGAACGTCTGGGCGATACGCCTTTCGGGGCGCTGTACGGCGCCTTTAAGGGGCAGAACGTCCCCAAAAATGCCCGGCAGATCGTTCTGGACTCAGCGCAGAAATACCTCGCCTGTCTTAAGACGACGGCGCACCGCTGAGAGGCGCGCCGCCGCGCGGGATTTACAGCACGCCGTCGCCGCCGTCGGAGCACCATACCTGGCCGGAGGTGAAGGAGCAGGCATCAGAGGCAAGGGTAACGTACAGCGGCGCAATCTCTACCGGCTGCCCGGGACGCCCCAGCGGCGTATCGGCGCCGAACTGACGCACCTTCTCATCCGGCTGGCCGCCGCTTGACTGCAGCACCGTCCAGTAGGGACCGGGGGCGACCGCATTTACCCGGATACCCTTCGGCCCCAGCTGTTTGGCCAGCGATTTCGTGAACGCCACCAGGCAGGCTTTGGTTTGCGCGTAGTCCAGCAGGATGGGGCTCGGCTTAAAGGCCTGGACGGATGAAGTATTAATAATCACGCTGTGTTCTTTAAGATGTCGCAGGGCGGCTTTGGTGATCCAGAAGGCCGCATAAACGTTGGTTTTGAAGGTGGCGTCAAAGTCGGCGGTAGTGAGTTCTTCCAGTGATTCGCAATATTGCTGGCGTCCGGCGTTATTGACCAGAATATCCAGCCCGCCGAGTTCGCTGGCGGCCTGTTCCACCAGGGTTTCGCAGAAGGATTCGTCGCGCACATCTCCCGGAATCGCGACGGCTGTACGTCCTTCGGCCTGAATCAGGGCAATCACGGTTTCCGCATCGGACTCCTCTTCCGGCAGATAGTTTATCGCCACATCGGCGCCTTCGCGGGCGAAGGCGATCGCGACCGCGCGCCCAATCCCGGAATCGCCGCCGGTAATCAGGGCGCGTTTACCGGCGAGCCGACCGGAACCGACATAGCTCAGCTCACCGTGATCCGGCTGCGGCTTCATCTCTTCGGCAAGACCCGGAGGCGATTGCGGCTGGTCAACAAAGGGGGGACGGGGATACTTCGCGGTATTGTTAGCGTTGTCGCTCATACTGACCTCCTCGTGTTAAAAGAGTAAGCGTAGTTGCCTGGTCAGCCTGCCGTGGAATATTGAAGAATAATTGAACGGCTTCGCTGTTATAATTTTGGCGCTTTGATTCCTCTCCCATCGGTAATTTACTGATTGCCGGGAAACTTTTCAAAATGAGAGGCACCAGCGGCGTTTGGCATTTTAGGATTATTCTATCGCAAGCCTGACGGTATATTTAGCGCCTTTTTAATGCTGTCCGGCGCGCATATTTACGCGGGCGGTGAAGTCGTTAAAAATATTTCCCGGGCGACTCATTAGGTACGGAACTTGTGAAAATGAACATCAGCAACCAGACTTATTAAGACAAGACAAAAATATGCCGGAGGTATGGTTGATGAAAAAATTACTGCCCGTTATTTTCTGTGCGCTGATGGCTCAGGGCGTTTATGCCGCGGACGACGGGGGATTTAAAAAAGATGCCGCTCCGCCGCCGCCGCATAAAATTGACGATGGCTACCGCGGGACGGAGGACGGACGAATTATGACCGTGCGCCAGGCCCTGGAAATGCACGATGGGGCAACCATCTCATTACGCGGCAATCTTATCGAGCAGCACGGTAACGACCGCTATAGCTTTCGCGATAAAACCGACACCATCGCAGTGGTTATCCCCGCCGCGGTTTTTGATGGCCGCGAAGTGAAGCCCGATCAGATGATCAGCATCAACGGCAGCCTCGATAAAAAAATGACGCCGCCGGTAGTGCGGGTGGACCGGATCCAGAAATAACCGCTCAAGCAGGAGGAATTGATGTCCGTACAGCATCCAGCCGACCCGGATAAGCGGGGCCGTCATCCGTCGAAAGAGGACCCGCGCGAGCAGGGGGAAGTGCCGCGTAAAAGAGACGACAGCGAAGATCATAAAAAAGATCCCTGGCATCCCCAGCCTGAAAAGCGTTAACAATAGCCGCCCGTCAACGGGCGGCTATTTTTCTTTCCTACAGATCGAGCGGGGACAAACGCCTGCGCGAGCGGCTTGCCGGCTGGGATATCGCTTTCGCTATCGCCGCGCCGATCTCCGCGCAGGCGGTGATACCCTGAACGAAAGGCTGGTCGTGCATCAGCCAGGGAATGGCGGCGAACGCGATGCGCCCGCGTACTTCGGGTGGTTCCCGCAACGTATAGTCGTCTCCGACCTCAGGAATCTCTTCTCCGGTCGCCAGCAGCTGCTCCCTTAAATGCGGGAAGGGAAGATCTTTATTTTTCAGTGGCTTTTGCCCTCTGGCATCAATAAACACATCAAACGTATAGCGATTTTGTTCGCTGGTAATCACCGTTTTTTCCTGCTCTACCGCCATCTCATAGTCATGCCCTAAGGCGAGAATACTGATGACGCCCGCTTCGCGCAGCGCCAGCAGCCGGCGGATAGACTCCGAAGGAATGGCGGCATAGCAGTCGATAAAGACCCGCGCAAGGCCATTTTTGAAACGCTCCCGGTCATGGTCATTAAGGTGAGGCACCATCGCCTGAACGGCTTCATGCAGCCGCAGGATCGCGTAGCGCCAGGGAACCGTATATCGCGCGCGCTTGTTGCGCTCAACTTCTTCAAGGTTATCCAGCGCCCAGTGGAACGGATTATGCTTCTGGCGTTTAGCAAACCACGCCTCGCTGAAGCTGTCGGCGTTAAGGCTGTGAAGGGCGATATTTTCGCTCCATAGGGGGTCGGCAAGCGTGATTTCCTGCGCCACCAGCTCAAAGACGCGATCGAGCAGACCGTCGCTGCCCGCGGCGATGGCTTGTTCCATCGCGCTTTCGCTGACGATGCTCAGCGGCTCCCAGGGAATGGGGCAGTAAAAATCCGCTTCCGGCAAAATGCCGGAGCGCGACATCAGCACGATGCTTAGCGCCTCGCTTGCCTCGTCCAGCCTGAAGGCGAGGGCGTCATCGTCAGACCCGATAAACCGACCGTGCTGGACGGCGACGGCCATCGCGGCGTCAATTCCGCTTAGCGAGGTGCCCATAATGCCCACCCGGCAGGGGGGAATGCTGGCCTCCATGAGGCCAGACCACGGGCTGGGAAACCAGGTGCGGGTCGACTCTTCTTCATCGGGCCAGACGTGTCCGGTGGCGATCACCGCGAGGTCAAAGGCTTCAGCGACCGGCTCATCCTCGACCCACAGTCTGACCCCTTCTTCGGTCGCCTGCAGGTCGCTGACCCGGCAGGACTCATTGACCCGGATGCGAAAGCCCTGCTCCCTGGCCTCTCCGACCAGCGCAAGAAACTGGTCGCGAAAGTATTCACCCAGCAGGATGCGCGGTAAAAATTGACGATCGTGCAAAGCGTCGTAATCCACGCCATAGCGCGCAAGGTGCGTCCTGCTCTGGGCTTTCAGCCAGTCGAGATAGGTGCTCTGAATGGGGGGGATTTCAATGCTGGCGATATTGGCCAGCATCATGCGCGAATTCTCTTCATCGCTGTAGGGCATGCCCACGCCCGCTTCCTCGGCCTGCTCGTAAATTGACACGTCCAGCGGCTCGCCCTGTTTGAGTAATGAGAACAGGGTATAAATTCCGGTTGGACCTGCGCCGATAATGGCAATTTTCTTCATAATGACTGACCCGCCGTTGTTGTTATCACATTTGTTGTCGGTGGCCTTCCGCCAGTTGAAAAGCTCCACGATAGATCATTTCCGGGTAACGGAAATCTGGCCCAATAATTGTGGTTCAAAATGAGGAAGAGGGCCAATTACTGGCGCGCCTCTTCCTCGGGGTTAGTCAAAGAGGCAGGCTTTCAGAACCAGGTTTCGAGCTGGGCGCCGAAGAATAACGTCCCCGCGCTATGGTATCCGGCGCTGCCGAAGGTGTCCGTCGAGGAGTAGTCATCCAGCGATTTGTCCCAGCGCATCCAGGTGGCAAAAAAGCGGATTTCCGGGCGTTCAAAGAAGTCCGTCACGTTCTGCATCTTGAAAGTAGGAGCAAACGTCAGCTTGTAATAGCTGCCGCTGGCAGCTCTGTTGCCATTAAAGCCTTTCGGATCGATATCCATATACTGATAGCTGGTTTCGTACTGCAGGGCGAAGTTCTGATTAATCTGCTGAATTATTCTCGCGTTCAGGGTCACCCAGTCGTAATGGTCTGAATCGATATAGCGGCTATTGCTGCTTTGGGCGACGATCAGCGGCGCGAAGCTCAGCCTGTCGGTGAGGGACGTTGTCCCGTAAGAGGCAAACTTGACGGTCCATGCCGGGTTTATCAGATAGCCGTCGGAGCCCGGGCCGCGAACCTCCGCTCCCAGCGCGCGGCCATAAAGCAGGGCCGTTTTGGTACTGCCGGGACGCAGGCCGTAGAAGCTGTCGCCATGGTACGCCAGCATGGTGTTGAACCCCTGCGAGGCCGCTTTATCCGACGCCAGGCCATCGTTAATGCGTTTATCGTTGTCCTGCGAGTATAACCCGTTGAGCATCCACTGCCAGCTGTCCAGCCGGTTATTCAGCGAGAAGGTGTAGTTTTGAATATAGGTGTTATCCGCGCCGGTCATGTTGTTATATTCAACGTTGTCCATCGTATCGATATCGTTGAAATTACGCCCGTATACGGCGAGATTGGTTTTGATATCGCCCCACAAGTTCACGTCATAAATACCTGCGCCGGTACCGATTAAATTCATCATATCGGAATCAAGCCAGTGAATATCAAAGTTATCCCGGTCTTCACGCTTGCCGGCCCACAGCGTGGCCTGTTTAAATGCGCCGCTAAACGAAGGCATATCGCTCATTTCGACAAACGCCTGCCGTACGTTCATCTGACCGTTGAATGAACTGTCGGTATTATACGTTTTATCCCACTCGGCGATTTTCATGTAATAACGCAGCTGGCTGTTATTATCATATTTTCGCCGGTAGTTGATATCGGCGGTTACGTAGGTATCTGATTCATTGCCCAGGCGCCCGACGCTGCCGCCGGTACTGCCCGCAGGCGTCAGAGAGGGGCCTGCGGTGCTGGTGGTGCCTTTGCTGGTCAATATTCCGCTGCGCGCGTAGCCGCCGAATTTAATCTCCCGATCCTTCTCTTGTGCGATAAGAGGCTGCGACGGTTTACTTTTTATTCGCGCCAGGTCTTGCTCGGTTTGCTGTTCGACAAACTGTAATCTTTCTTGCGCGCGCGCCGCGTTTTTTTCGGCGCTGGCCGCTCTTTTTTCCGCAGCGTCTATTTTTCGCGTCGCATCCTGTAATTGGATGCGCGACTGTTTTAATTCGGCCTCAAGCCTTTCGAGTCGGGCGTTAATTTCATTCAGGGTCGTATCCGCCGCAGCGGCGGATGCTGGCAAAGCCAGCGCGCAGAGCGTAAGCATATAGGCTTTCATCATTAATACCTGTACAGGGGTAGCTGTGCTCTGGACGCGCGGGCGCAGAGCACAGGTTACTGTGCCATTAAAATGGGATGTTTATTGGGGTGTTAAATTAATAGTTGGGCTTTATTTTTTTTCAGGCCTCTTTGGTCGCTTTATCGGTTTTGACAAAAATGAACGTGATAATAAAGGCAAAAATAAAGACCGCGAGTCCGACGGTAATATAGGTAACAAACTGATAGCGATCGTAGAGATACATCAGCGGCGACAGCAGGACCGCCAGACCGTATGAGTTCGCTTTTATCGACAATAGCGACAGCACCATGCCGCCCAGCGCCGAGCTGGTGAGCATCACCATTATCGCCCGTAGCCCGGATTGCATCACGATACCGAATAAAGCCGGTTCCGAAACGCCTAATAGCTGAGTAATGGTC
Organism: Klebsiella michiganensis; assembly: GCF_015139575.1. Lineage (GTDB taxonomy): Bacteria > Pseudomonadota > Gammaproteobacteria > Enterobacterales > Enterobacteriaceae > Klebsiella > Klebsiella michiganensis. The sequence continues at coordinate 2,584,210 of NZ_AP022547.1, forward strand.
GCGGAAATCCCGGCGGTTTTAAACGCGATATTTTTCGCCTTCAGTGAAATAGCCAGACATACGGCGGCGTTGGCAAAGCCGTACATCGCGCACACCGTAATTAATGGATTAAACCCGGTACCGGCAATCAGCGAGGTTTCAATCATAATAAACATATGATGCATCCCGGTCATCACGGCAATGGGATAGATGAAGCCGATTAACAGACCGCCAATACCCGCAGGCAACGTCAGAAATTGCTGAATAGCCATCACGGCATAATGTTCAAACGCATGCACCAGCGGCCCTAAAACCAGTAAAGCGATGGCCACCGCAATCAGGATGACGATAAACGGCGTAAAAATCAGATCCATCGAGTTGGGCATCACCCGGCGGAAAAAAATTTCCAGCTTAGCGCCGATAATGCCGGTGATCAGGGCGGTCAGAATAGACCCCTGATAGCCGACCAGAGGAATAAAACCCAATACATAAATTGGGCTGCTGTTGCCGTACGCCACGTCATAGGCGTTCGGCAGCGCGGGGGAGACCAGCATCAGGCCGATTAAGAAGCCGATAATTGGCGTACCGCCAAATTTCTTAAACGCCGACCAGCAAATAAACGCCGCCAGAAAGGCGAAAGCGGTGTCGCAAAGCACCGTGGTCAGCGTTTGCAGCGCCACCGGAACCTGATGAACGCTGCCGCCAAACCACGCCTGGACGGTATCGTTAAAAATGACCCCCTTCAGGCCGAGAAACAGGCCGGTGGCCCCGAGTACCGGGACAATCGGCACAAACACGTCTGATAAATTGCGAATTCCCCGCTGTAACCGGCCCGTACTCTGCTTCGTCATTTCATCCTTGCTGATTTCGGCAACCTGGAATTCGTTAACAAACGCCTGGTAAACCTTATTGACGATCCCGGTTCCGAGGATTATCTGATACTGGCCAGCATTAAAAAATACGCCTTTGACTTCGCTAATATTGCGGATTTTATCATCATCAATTTTCTGTCGATCTTTTACCTGTAAACGTAAACGGGTGGCGCAGTGGGTGGCTGAGGCAATATTTTCCTTGCCGATGATATTCACGATCTCAACGGCGATATTTTTATAGTTGTTCATATTTGACTCATTCCTTAACGAGAAGGGTTTGATAGGGTTTCAGGGGAGTCTCAGCGTCGGCATAATTATTGAGGACAATCTCACCCGCCGGGAGCGTAAAGGGCAGAGGCTGTGCGCTTAAATTGGTTATCGAGATAAAACGCTCGGTCGCCGTTCTCCGTTCGTAGGCAATGATGCGATCGTCAACGTCTTCTATGGCGGCGAATGAACCATAGATCAGCGTTTGCGGATAGTGCTTATTTCGCAAGGCGATCATCTTTTGGTAAAACGCGAATACTGAATCCGAATCGTTTATCTGGCTTTGCGCGTTGACGCTGAAGTCAGCTGCGGAAAACGCCAGCCAGGGCCGCGCGCCCCGGTTAAATCCGCCGTTGGCGCTATCTGACCACGGAAAGGGCGTTCGCGAATTGTCCCGCGAGCGCTGGTTGATAAAGCCTAACGCCTGCTGTTCAGAGAAACCTTCCGCCAGGGCGCGGTGGTAGTTATCAATACTGGAAATATCGTCAAATTCCGCGATCGATTGTCGGCGGAAATTTTTCATCCCCAGCTCCTGGCCCTGATAAATAAACGGCGTTCCGGCCATAAAGAAGTACATCGCGGCCAGCGCTTTGGCACCAACGTCATTTTGATAATCCGCGTCGCGGATGAGCTTGGACAGCGCGCGGGGCTGGTCGTGGTTTTCAATAAACGTCGTTCCCCAGCCGGCCTGGCAAAAGGCCCGTTGGCTGGCAAATAGCGCCTCCCTGAATTCGCGAACGTTCCAGTCGCGCTGCTTAAACCATTCAGAACCGTTTTCGACATCAATATCGGCGGCGTGAAAATCGAAAATCATATTAAAGTAGCCGTCTGGCCCAATATAGCTGTCGTACTCTTCCAGAGGCACGCCCGGCGCTTCGCCCACGGTTACGCAGCGGTGACGACGGAAAGTGCGCTCTTTTAGCTCATGGAGAAAGTGCTCGATGCCCGGACGGTTGCGCGATTTCGCTTTAATCGATGCCAGACCATCAATACCGTCTGCGGGCAGAGAGGCGTAGTCCTGATCTTTTTTAATAAAGGTAATTGCATCGATGCGAAAACCGGCGATGCCTTTATCCAGCCACCAGTTAATCATGGCGTAGATTTCCTCGCGCAGCTGCGGGTTTTCCCAGTTGAGATCCGGCTGCTTTTTATGAAAAACGTGCAGATAGTAGCACTCCTCGCCAGCGACTTTTTCCCACGCGCTGCCGCCAAAAATCGATCGCCAGTTATTGGGCGCGCCGCCCGCCGCGGCGGGTTTAAAGATGTAATAATCACGATATTTCGATTGAGGGTCGGCCAGCGCGGCCTGAAACCAGGGGTGTTCATCGCTGGTATGGTTAACCACCAGGTCGACCATTACCTCAATGCCCAGCTCGCCAGCCTGTTTAATCAGGTTATCAACGTCCTGCATCTGGCCTAAATCGGGATTCACCGCATAGTAGTCCGCGATATCGTAGCCGTTATCTGCTCCCGGCGAGCGGTAGAACGGCGAGACCCAAATCAGGGTGATGCCCAGCGTTTTCAGATACGGCAGTTTAGCGATAATACCCGGGATATCGCCAACGCCATCGTTATTGCTGTCATAGAAGCTTTTTGGGTACACCTGATAAATAACCGATTCTTTCCACCATGCGCTTTGTTGTGATTGATTCATCATTTCTCCTGAGTATGAAATCGATACCATATTGAGTGAAAAAAAATTACGCCGAGGCTCTGATAACCAGTTCCGATTTCAGGTCTTCCTCGTCATAGCGATACTGCGTGTGGTTGATCAGGGACAGCAGGCGTTCTACAGAGATGCGGCCCAGCTGCTCAATGGGCTGGCTAACGGTAGTGAGCGGAATATGCACCATCTCCGCCACGGGAAGGTTATCAAAGCCCATGACCGCCAGTTCGCCGGGAACGCTGACGCCGTGGGCCGATAGCGCGGAAATCAGGCCGCAGGCGACCTCATCGCTGCCGGCGAAAATCGCATCGGGACGTTCGCTTTTCGTCATCTGCAGAATTTGCTCAGCCAGGCGCTGCCCGTCGCGCCAGGTGTGGACATGACGAAAAATAAACCGCTCGTTAACCGCCTGCTGTCCGTCTTGCATAGCGGCAATAAAGCCGCGGTTCCTTCTGCTGCCGTGGCCCTTTTGCTGGAATGCGCCACCGGTGGAGTAGGCGATTTTTTTATACCCTTTGTTAAGCAGCCAGCTGACGGCGTTATAGGTTGCCAGTTCATCGTTCATTCTGACGACGGGCAAAGTGGTATTATCTATGCTGGTGTTGCACAGCAGGATAGGGCCATATTTCTGATATTGCTCAATGACGTCTTTGTCACTCTCTACGGCGCATAAGATCAGCCCGTCGATGATTTTTTTCTTCAGCAGATCGAGACAGTTTTCTTCTTCGCCCGCGCTATTGTGGTTCTGGACGATCAGCACCGAATAGCCGTTTTTTCGTGCCGTAACTTCAAGGGCGTCGACCAGGCTGGCAAAAAAAGGGTTGGTTATCCTTGAGATAAGCACGCCAATCCGGTGGGTTTTCACCCCGCGCATCTGCTGCGCGACGGTGCTCGGCTCGTAATCCAGCTCTTTCATGGCCGCGAGGATTTTTTCCTTTTTATCTTCAGAGATATAAGGATGATTGTTGAGGAAGCGGGATACCGTCGTGACCGACAGGCCGGCTTTTACAGCGACGTCTTTTATGGTTGCCATGGTTCTTATGAAATCGATATCACATGGGCATAAAATATTTTCGCGCAGGAGCCGGGTCAACCTCATTTTTATAAAACATGACCTGACTCACAATAAAGTTAACGACACGCCTGCTGAGCGGTACGGATGTTGTCGCGGGCAACGGCCTAAGCTCGAGACAACATCCGTGCACCCGCCGCGCTAAATGGAAACATCTTCCTCCGGATGGAGGCGGGGGAGATGCTCAACGAATAACAAGCGAGATGTCCCGTTTAGCTATTATTCCGGCTTTGGCGCGACGAACTTGACATATTAAACCGGGTTGCTATTTCTTAAACTGGCGCTCCGATAATAAGCGCAACGGTGAGGTGAAAAATGGCAAGTGAAAAAAAGAGGCTGCCCGGGATTAAAGAGAACGAATTTTTTCTTAATTTTGAATGCGCTGCCCGCCAGATAGGCCTCGGAATATTATTGGCGATCATACTGGCAGCCCTTTGGGGACTCTTTTCTGGAGGCTATTTTAGCACTGCCGAAAAAACAACTGCGCAGCGCAATTTAACGGTGGCCTATGACCGCTTCGGTCGTTTGCAAACTGAATTCAGGTTAAAGATTACCGCCCATCCGCGGGTCGCGGATAAATATATTTTTAGCCTTGGCGGTGATTTTACCTCTTCTTTTGAACCAGGCAGTATCTGGCCCCGGCCAGACAGGATGTACAGTCAGAACGACCGGCTCTTTCTGGTCTATAATGATTTGAAAAGCATGAATAATTTTTCCATATGGCTCTACGTTACGCCCACCCGCCCAGGTAAGTTGAACCACTCTTTGCAGCTAAACGGCGAACCCGAAATCCGCTTCTGGCAATTTATTTATCCTTAGGAGGATGCGATGGAGATGGTCTTGCGTGCGTTAGCGATATATTTAATTTTGCTGGTGGTGTTTAAAATCGCCGGCCGCCGGGCGCTATTACAAATGACCAGCTTTGATCTGATTTTATTACTTATTATCAGCGAGGCTACCCAGCAGGCGCTGCTGGGGAACGATTTTTCGGTGACCGGCGCAATGCTGACGATTATGACGCTGGTGGTCGTGGATATGCTTTTCGGATTAATGAAGAAATATTCCGCTGGCGCAGAGTCAGCGCTTGATGGTTGCCCGGTGATTTTAGTCGAAAATGGCGTGCCGTTAATTGACAAGCTGAAAAAAGTGGACGTCTCCTGTGATGATATTCTGGTCGCCGCGCGGCAGAATCAGGGTATTACGGAATTAAGTAAAATCAAATATGCCATACTGGAACGGAATGGCCACATTTCTATTATTCCTGCTGAGAGTTAAAAAGGTCTTTTTATGTCAAATAACCCTTATAACCAGGCGAAAACCACCGGCGAGTTGACTAAACAGGTCGCCAGCGCGCTGATTGACCGTCGTTTACGCTTAACCACCGCGGAATCCTGCACCGGCGGTAGCCTGGCGGCAGCGCTGTGCGCGGAAGCGGATACGGCCGCATTCTACGATATTGGCTTAATCACTTTTAGCGATCGGGCGAAACAGCAGCTTCTCGACGTCAACGCCTCAACGCTGGAGAAATATAGCGCCGTCAGTCGGCAGACCGTTGAAGAGATGTCCACCGGCGCGCTGGCGCGTTCCGGGGCGGATATCAGTATCGCCATTAGCGGATACGCGGGGCCGGACGGCGGCGATGACGGGACGCCTGCGGGGACCGTCTGGTTCGCGTGGAATTTTCGCGGCAGTATCGACGCGCATAAAACGCTGTTTTCCGGCGAGTGCCAGGATGTTGTGGAGAAAGCCGTGCGCTATTCACTGGCGATGCTCATCGAGAAACTGCCCAGCTGGCAGAGCGCATAACGCTTTTATTGCGGAGGTTTATATGGCAGTCATGGCGATCACTGGCGGTACTGCGGGAGTCGGTAAAGCAACGGCCCTGCGCTTTGCACGGGCAGGCTATGACGTCGGCATTATTGCCCGCGATGGCCGAAGCCTTGAGGCGACGAAGCAGGAGCTCCTTCGTTGCGGCGTTCGGGTGCATACCGTGCAGGCCGATGTGGCAAATGCCGATGCGCTCTTGACCGCCGCCGGCGAAATCGAAAATCGGCTCGGGGCTATCGAGGTATGGGTCAATAACGCGATGTGTGCGGTGCTGGCGCCTTTCAGAGCGATGACCCACGACGAATTTAGACGGGTAACCGAGGTCACCTACCTCGGCTACGTCAACGGGACTCGCGCCGCGCTGGCGCTGATGACGCCCCGCGATCGCGGAGTGATTATCCAGGTTGGCTCCGCGCTCGCCTATCGCTCCATTCCGCTACAGTCCGCCTACTGCGGGGCAAAGGCCGCGATTCGGGGTTTTACCGATGCGGTGCGTACGGAGTTGATGCATGAAAATAGCGGCGTGAGTATTGCGATGGTACAGATGCCGGGGCTGAATACGCCGCAGTTCGAGTGGGCGCGCAATAAGTTTGCCTGGGCGATGCGCCCGGTGCCGCCCGTATTTCAGCCGGAAGTGGCCGCCCAGGCTATCTTCAACGTCGCGCGCCGGCCCGTACGCGAACTCTGGGTAGGGAGCAGCACGATTCAGTCCATTATTGGGCAATTTCTTTTCCCGGGCTTCCTTGACCGGCTGATGGTCAAAAAAGCGTGGGAAGGGCAAATGACCCGGCGCTTGAATGCCGACGACCGTCAGGACTATCTCGAACAGCCGGTCAGCGGATTGCATAAAACGCACGGGCGTTTTTCCTCTGAGGCGAAATATCGCGCCACCGCCATCACTTCCGGCGTGCCGGGAAAAGCGCTGCTGGGCGGCGCGGCAGCGGCGGGGGTACTTTTAGCAAAATGGTTTATCTCGCGTAAAAAACGCTAACGCAGCGCGCTACTGTTGGTCCAGAACCATCGATAGCCATATGCGCTAATCTCCAGCTTAGCCTGCTTACCGGGAGTGAGGGCGTCCGCGTAGGTTTTGTCGGCCAGGCAGGGCGTCCACACCGCCGCATAGATCCCTTTCGCGGTAAAACGCAGCGGTTTATCACTGAAATTAAGAAAGGCGATGACGCTGCGCTCGTGGTCATCGTAGCAGATCCCGAGAATCGCCTGCCGATCGGTGCTAATGATGCGGAAAGGCGCAACGGCGATTTCCGGGAATTCTGACCGCGTATTGGCGATATCAATAATACGGTGCAGGAGAGAATGGCGGTGCAGCAGGGAATCAGCGACGTTGACTTTCTGATAGCGAAACGGTCCCCGGTCGATCATGGGAGCCACAAACGTCTGCGGATCGGCTGCGGAGAAGCCGCCGCCCGCTGAACCGGCCCACTGCATCGGCGTACGCACCGCGTAGCGCTCTTCCAGCGCCAGGTCGTCACCCATGCCGATCTCATCCCCGTAGCGCATGATCGGTACGCCGGGCAGCGAAAAAAGCACGGCATGACAGAACGCCAGCCGCCGCCGGTCGCCATTCAGCATGGGCGCCAGCCGACGACGAATACCGCGCTGATAAACGTTCATCTCCTTATCCGGCGCGAAGGCATCCAGCACGGTCTGCTTGTTCTTGTTACCGATCCCTTCAAGATCCAGTTCATCGTGGTTGCGCAGCCAGTTTGCGAAGCAGCAGGCGTCAGGAGGCACCACCATTTTCTTGATGGCGTCGATCAGCGGGTGGGCGCTCTGGCTGGCGAGGCTGACGTAAAAATATTTGTTCAGCCAGAAGTTAAGTACCATATTAAGTCGGTTATTATCGCCAAAATAGTCGCGATACTGCGCCACCTCAACGTCGACTTCGCCGAGCAGTATGGCCTGCGGATTATGTCGTTCAACCAGCCGACGCAGATGTTCCAGGAGCCATAGCCCGCGTTTCTCCTCGCCGCGTCCGGCCTGTTTCGTCAAATGCGAGGCGGCATCCAGACGAAAGCCGGAAACCCCCAGCTTCAGCCAAAAGATAACGATATTTTCGACCTCTTTGATCACCGCGGGAGAGGCCAGATTGAGATCGGGTTCATGGCGGTAAAACATATGGCGAAAATATTGCCCGGCTTCGTCATCCCACGACCAGATGCTCTCTTCGACGCCGGGAAACATGGGCGGCGTATCGTCATCATCGCTATCTGCCCACAGATAATAGTCGCGGAACGGCGAGCGACGGCTGCGCCGCGCTTGTTGAAACCATGGGTGAGCGTCGGAGGTGTGCTGGATCAGCAATTCAATAATAACCTGCATGCCTAATTCGCGGGCCTGCTCGATAAAAGCAATGATATCCGCCAGTTGACCAAATCGCGGATCGACCTGCAGATGGTCGCTGACATCGTAACCCTCATCCAGAAACGGCGTCAGGTAGAAGGGCGTTATCCAGATCACCGTCGCGCCCAGCCGGCGAATATAGCGCAGCTTCGCGGCGATCCCGGCGATATCGCCGCAGCCATCGCCGTTAAGATCGTAAAACAGCGCTGAATCAATCTGATAGATAATGGCCCGCGTATGCCAGTCAGCCATAGCCCACCTCAGTGATAGCCTTCATTTCCGGAAACTTTGCCGCGGAATACGTAGTAGCTCCATGCGGTGTAAACCAAAATCACCGGAATGATAAGCAGGGTTCCTACCAGCATAAATAGCTGGCTGGCCGGCGGCGCGGAGGCTTCCCACAGCGTGATATGCGGAGGGATGATATTGGGCCACAGACTGATGCCCAGGCCGCTGAAGCCGAGAAAAATAAGCCCAAGCGTCAGGAGGAAAGGGCGGGCGTGGCTTGCGGGATGAGCGCTCAGGCGCCAGATCCACAGGCTAAAGACGAGTACCAGAATGGGAACGGGCACAAACCAGTAGAAATTAGGCAGGGTAAACCAGCGTTCAGCAACGGACGGCCAGCCCAGCGGCGTCCAGACGCTGACCACGGCGATAACCGCCATCAGCGCCAGAAGCGTGTGACGGGTCAGCTCACGCATGCGCTGCTGCAGCGCGCCTTCGCTTTTCATGATAAGCCAGGTGGTGCCGAGGAGCGTATAAGCCACCACCAGCCCTAAGCCGCAGAACAGGCTAAAGGGCGTCAGCCAGTCCAGCGCTGAGCCGATGAACCTGCGGTCGGCAACCTCAAAGCCGCTGATGACCGCGCCCACGACTATCCCCTGGCTAAAGGTAGCCAACAACGAGCCGCCCACAAATGAGTAATCCCAGAATTTTTGATGAGAGGGGGTGGCCTTAAAACGAAATTCGAAGGCGACGCCGCGAAAGATCAGGCCAATTAACATGGCGGTGAGCGGAATCGTTAGCGCATCGGTGATGACGGCGTAGGCCAGCGGAAAGGCGCCGAATAGCCCCGCGCCGCCCAGCACAAGCCATGTCTCATTGCCGTCCCACACCGGGGCGACGCTGTTCATCATCACGTCGCGCTCGTTGGCGTTGGGCACAAAGCTGAAGACGATTCCGATGCCGAGATCGAAGCCGTCCATAACGATATACATCAGCGTGGCAAACACTATGATGACAAACCAGATAACGGGGATATCGATGCCCATTAGCGAGTCTCCTCTTCAGGCACGGCCTCTGCGGCGGAAAGGGGGCGAGCCGGCGTACCGGAGGTTGTCGATGTCAATTCGCTGACGGGCTGAGGCCCTTTCTGAATCAGCCGGATAATGTAGTAATAACCTACGCCAAACACCGAACAGTACACCACGATAAAGACCAGCAGGCTGACGATCATTTGCGCTGTGCTGTGGAGAGAGACCGCATCCCGGGTGCGTAATAAACCATAGATGACCCAGGGCTGGCGTCCCGCTTCGGTCGTGATCCAGCCGGCCAGCAGCGCCAGCAGCCCCGCCGGCCCCATCGCCAGCGCAAACCACTGAAAGGCGCGGGAGTGAAAAAGACGCTGCCGGTAGCGAAGCCACAGGCTCCATACGCCGAGGGCAATCATCAACACGCCCATGCCGACCATGATGCGGAAAGACCAGAAGACGATAAGCGAGTTTGGCCGATTCTGCGGCGGAAAATCTTTCAGCGCCGGGACCTGCTTGTTCAGGCTATGGGTGAGGATCAGGCTGCCAAGCGCAGGGATTTCCAGCCCGTATTTGGTGCGCTCTTCATCCATATCGGGCACGCCAAACAGCAGCAGCGGGGTGGCTTCTCCGGGTTTGTTCTCCCAGTGGCCTTCTATGGCAGCGATTTTTGCCGGCTGATGTTCAAGCGTGTTGAGCCCGTGCATATCGCCAACGATAGCCTGAACCGGCGCGACCAGCAGGGCCATCCACATCGCCATGGAAAACATTTTACGTATGGCCGGCGTATCATTGCCCCGCAGAAGATGCCAGGCGGCGGAGGCGCCGACGAACATCGCGCTGCTGAGAAAAGCGGCAATCGCCATATGGGACAGACGATAGGGGAAAGAAGGGTTAAAGATAATCGCCAGCCAGTCCTGGGGAATGACATGACCGTTTTCAATGGTAAAACCCTGCGGCGTCTGCATCCAGCTATTTGACGCGAGGATCCAGAAGGTTGACATCAGCGTGCCCAGCGCCACCATGCAGGTGGTGAAGAAGTGCAGGCCGGGAGGAACTTTGTTCCAGCCAAAGAGCATAACGCCTAAGAAACCGGCTTCGAGAAAAAAGGCGGTGAGCACTTCGTAAAGCAGCAGGGGACCGGTAATACTACCGGCAAACTGTGAGAAACCGCTCCAGTTGGTGCCGAATTGATAAGCCATGACCAGGCCTGAAACCACGCCCATCCCGAAATTAACGGCAAAAATTTTCAGCCAGAAATTATACAATGAGCGCCAGACGTCATCTTTTGTCCGCAGCCACATCCCCTCCAGCACCACCAGATAGCTGGCCAGTCCGATGGTAATCGCCGGAAAAAGAATATGAAAAGAGACGGTAAATGCGAACTGCAGCCGAGCCAGATTAAACGCGTCGAGTTCAAACATATTCCGGACCCCATCACAGAACACCCCCCCGAATTGAGCAGGGGGAAGTGATTAACAGCAGGTTATCGAGGACCAGGGCTTTTCTTGCCTGCGCCGAGCTCTGCGCCGGTCAGAGGATCGCCATCCGGATCGGATTGGGTCCGTTTCGCCATGGTTTTCGCCAGGGCCTTTTGTTTGGCCGTTAGCTTAACGCTGGCGCCACCCTCTCCGCCATCCACTGCAGGCTGTGGATTTGCCACATATTCGAAGTGCCTATCGCTATTCCAGCTACCGCGAATGTCGTCGCCCTCTGACATATTGTAGTAGGTGCTGGCGTATTCAGGGACGGGCGGTAATTTTCCTGGCGGATAGTTATTTCTGATGGACTGGAGCGCTTTTTCGAAAGAGAGCTGATGAGCGGCTTCCCGGGTCATCAGAAAGGCCAGCGCATCCTTCACTCCGGGGTCATCAGTGACGTTGATCAGGCGCTCATAAATGATTTTGGCCCGCGCCTCGGCCGCCACGTTGGAGCGTAAATCCGCGGTTGGCTCACCAATCGTATCAATATAGGCAGCGGTCCAGGGCACCCCGGCGGAGTTGGTCAGCGGCGTGCCTGCGCCATATAGCAAAGAGGTGATATGGCTGTCGTTACCGTTAGCGGTAAGCGAGCGGTACAGGTCGGCTTCGTTTTCCGCGCCTTCCGCCAGGGCGCCTTTGGCCCCTTTATTGAGCATGCCAACCAGCGAGCCGATAATTTCAAGGTGGCTCAGCTCTTCGGTGGCAATGTCCATCAGCATATCTTTACGGCCCGGATCGTCATCGCTCAGGCCCTGAGTAAAATACCGGCATGCGGCGGCCAGTTCGCCCTGGGGACCGCCGAATTGTTCCAGAAGAAGGTTCGCCAGTCCCGGATTCGGCTCGGCGACCCTTACGGTATACTGAAGCTGCTTAACGTGTCGGAACATAGGCTCTTATCCTTATTGCTTATTTTTTCGCTTCAACGCCTTCGGCTTCAGAGCGCAGAAGGAACTCTTCCGTTGTTTGCGGAATATGTTTCAGCAGCCAGTCGGCCATGGCCCGCTCTTCTGCCAGAATCGATTCGATGGCGGGGATTGAGGCGGTGTCGCCGGCTTTATTCGCGGCGGCAAGCAGGGAGGTATAACAGGCAATTTCAAACTGCTCAAATACATAACCGCTAATTGACCCTTTAACGATTTCATCGGAAGGGAACATCCCGCCAATGGATTGGCCCAACGCGGCCATTTTGCTCATGGAATCCTTCAGCACCGAGCGTGATATATTATTACGATCCAGAATCTCCTCCAGTACCGTAATTTGGCGTTTGGTTTCAGTTACGTGCTGTTGAATTCTGCTGCGCAGGTCAGGATAATTATCGATGCGGCTCGCCATGGATTCCAGCATAGATTCTGCCTGTTTTTCCATTGCATGCGCATCGCGTAGCCAGTCGTGATAATGTTCAAGATAATTCATAATCAACTCCTTAATATTGGTTTACCATCTGGCTATTTATTTTGGGCGTCTTTATTAATATTGCCGACCGCCAGGTCAGTTAATTTAAGGTCGGTTGATTTTTCTTCTTCTAACGTTTCCGCTAAAAGTTTAACCGCTTTTTTATAGCCAAGCTGTTCTGCTAAAGTGGCGAGAGTGCCGTAGCTGGCAATTTCATAATGTTCAACCTTTTGCGCAGCGGCAATTAATGCCGCATCCCGCACTTCATTTTTCTCCGTGCTCTCAATAACTTCGTTAGCTTCTTCAATCAGCCCCTCCATGGCCACGCATTTCATCCGTTTAATTTTGATATCAGGCTCTTGCTCGACAATTTGATCGATACGTTCAATTTGCCCCTGAGTCTCCTCCAGGTGGGCCTTGAACGCGGCGCTAAGCTGTTCGCTGGACGCCGCTCTGGCGAGTTTCGCCAGGCCGCGGGTTAATTGTTTTTCTGCGCTATATGTATCCGATAAAAGATGAATAAAAACGTCTTCTATGCTCTTCATATTCATATTAATTACCTTTATAAACGGAGAATAACTGCGAGTCCGCAGACTCGCAGGTTACTCTTTTAGTTACAAGAGAATGAGGCGATTAATATCAGGAATTATCAGATTTACGCCCGCCGCCATGGCTATTTTGGCCGCCTTTCTTTCCGGCCTCAGATGCGCGCTGCGGATCGTTTTTAAAGTTACCACCGCTGTGCTGACCGCCTTTACGTCCTGCTTCAGATGCTTTATCACGGTCTTCAGCGAAATTACCGGAACCACCACGATGTTCTGCCATATTTTCATACCTCTGTTGTTGAGTTTATGTCAGGAAGATACGCTTCAGGTACGTATCCGTTGTCGTTCAGAAATTAAATTTAGTCGTTATTTTTGAACAGTCAAACCGGTTTGTGGTGATATTTTTTGAAATACTCTGAATTGCGCTGCTGTTACCGTTTCGCTTGTTTTTAATGAATGTCAGCATAACGGGTTATGATCTAACGAAAGATTTTTATTCGCGAGGGAATATCGGCGGGGCCGCTGCGTTAATAAATGCAGCGTAGACGCGGCGCAGGGCTTTACGTCTCTTTACATAAGCGCGGGAAATAAGTTGTCGGAATGGTGAAAGATATTAAGGACACGACCGGGAAAAATCAGAAAATAGCGTATCGCCAGTGCTGAAAGTAATTTTCGGATATTTCAATGCGGGAGATAAAAGGCACCAGATCACGAGGCTGTGAAATGGTGCGTCCGAGTGGACTCGAACCACCGACCCCCACCATGTCAAGGTGGTGCTCTAACCAACTGAGCTACGGACGCATTATGGTGCGTTTAATTGGACTCGAACCAACGACCCCCACCATGTCAAGGTGGTGCTCTAACCAACTGAGCTATAAACGCATTATGGTGCGTTCAATTGGACTCGAACCAACGACCCCCACCATGTCAAGGTGGTGCTCTAACCAACTGAGCTATGAACGCAATGTTGCAGTGGCAACGGGGACGCATATTAGCGGGAGGGAGGGGTTGTGGCAAGAGGCAAACGTCACTTTTCTTCCAGATTTCTCACGATCGCAGAAGTTTTATCCATATTGGTTATATTTTACTGATGCAAAAGAATATTTCTTCACCAGCTTGAGAAAACGGCGCTGAATCAGCGCCGTTGGATAGCGACTTCTCTTCCGTGACGGGCTAGCGCGCCGCGCGTTGTAAAATGACGCTGGAAGGCTGACGCTGCAGGAAACGCATGCGCAGCATCATCATTACGGCGGCGGAGGTGAGGCCAATAATAAAGCCGCACCAGAACCCGGCGGGGCCCATGCGCGGTACCACGATATCGGTCAGCGCCAGCAGGTAGCCGCTCGGCAGTCCCAATACCCAGTAGGCGGTAAAGGTGATAAAGAAGATGGAACGCGTGTCTTTGTAGCCGCGCAGAATCCCGCTGCCGATCACCTGAATGGAGTCGGAAATCTGGTAGATCGCCGCCAGCAGCATCAGCTGGGACGCGAGGGTAACCACCTCGGGATTATCGTTATACAGCAGCGCGATTTGCTTGCGCATCAGAATGGTGAAAACCGCCGTGAAAACGGCCATGCACACCCCGACGCCGACGCCGGTTCTGGCTGAGGTCTGGGCCTCCAGCGTGGAACCCTGCCCGAGACGGAAACCGACGCGAATGGTCACCGCTGCCGCCAGCGAGAGCGGTAAGACGAACATCAGCGAGCTGAAGTTGAGGGCTATCTGATGCCCGGCGACGTCAACGATCCCCAACGGCGAAACCAGCAGCGCCACGACGGCGAAGAGCGTCACTTCGAAAAACAGCGCGAGCGCAATCGGCAGGCCCAGCTGTACCAGACGCTGAATGACGGCGAAATCCGGTTTGCTGAAGCGCTCTGTGTGATGAATATCGCGCATCGAACGCGCGCGGCGCACCCAGAAGAGCATGCTGAAAAACATAACCCAGTAAACCGATGCCGTCGCCACGCCGCAGCCGATACCGCCGAGCTCCGGCATACCAAAGTGGCCGTAGATAAAAATGTAGTTCACCGGAATGTTGACCAGCAGACCGATAAATCCCATTACCATACCCGGCTTGGTTTTCGCCAGTCCTTCACACTGGTTGCGAGCGACCTGAAAGAACAGATAGCCGGGCGCGCCCCACAGCAGCGCCCGCAGGTAGCCGACCGCCTTCTCTGCCATCGCCGGGTCGATGTTATGCATTGAGCTGATAATGTAACCGGCGTTCCACAGCACAACCATCACCAGCAGGGAGACGAAGCCAGCCAGCCAGAACCCCTGGCGTACCTGGTGAGCGATACGCTCGCGACGGCCGGAACCATTCAGTTGGGCAATAACGGGCGTCAGGGCCAGCAGCAGGCCGTGGCCAAAGAGGATCGCCGGTAGCCAGATAGAGGTGCCGATGGCGACGGCCGCCATGTCGGTGGCGCTATAGCCACCCGCCATCACGGTATCGACGAAGCCCATGGCGGTTTGCGCCACCTGGGCGAGTATAACGGGTATAGCCAGTGCTAATAACTGACGCGCTTCAATAAAATACTTCTGCACGTAAACACCTTTATATTGTTGTTATTGGAGGACTAAAAAAGCCGCCATATGTGGCAGCAAGAAGAAAAGCAGAGGGATTTGCCAGACTATTGTAGCGAGGATTAGCCATTTAGCCAGTGAAAAAATTCCACTGCACGTTGTGCGCTGGCAACCTGTTTTGCCACCTGTTATTGTTCGTCATAGCCTAAAACGGTACTGATACCGTCACGAATTTATACAGGAGCAAAATATGTTTACCGGTATTGTGCAGGGGACCGCCAAAGTGGTGGCGATCGATGAAAAACCTAACTTTCGCACCCACATCGTGGAGCTGCCTGAGCATATGCTGGCGGGGCTCGAAACCGGGGCTTCCGTGGCGCACAACGGCTGCTGCTTGACCGTCACCCATATAGACGGCGCGCGAGTGAGTTTTGACCTGATGAAAGAGACCCTGCGTATAACTAATCTGGGCGAGGTTGGCGAGGGCGACAGCGTTAACGTTGAGCGCGCGGCGAAATTCAGCGATGAAATTGGCGGTCACCTGATGTCCGGCCATATTATGACCACCGCGGAAGTAGTGAAAATTCTCACCTCGGAAAATAACCGCCAGATCTGGTTTAAGGTTCAGGACCCGACGTTGATGAAATATATCCTCTATAAAGGCTATATCGGCGTAGATGGGATTAGCCTCACCGTCGGTGAAGTGACGCCAACCCGCTTTTGCGTTCATTTAATTCCGGAAACGCTGCAGCGCACCACGCTTGGGGTGAAAAAGCTGGGCGATCGGGTGAATATTGAAATCGATCCGCAGACTCAGGCGGTCATCGATACCGTCGAGCGCGTGCTGGCGGCGAAAGAGGCGGCACTGAAAACGGCGGCCGAGTAAAAAATATCCCCGCCGATGCGGGGATATTTTTAGCGGGCCACGCGCAGGCCGTGTTCGGCCCCGCGAGAAAAAACCACCTGCCAGAGCTGAATATCGCGCGCGCGGAAAGCGCCAGCGCAGGCATTCAGATAATAGCTAAACATACGTTTGAAGCGTTCCGAGTAGTTGTCGGCGATTTCCGGCCAACTGGCGAGGAAGCGCTCATACCAGGCCATCAGCGTCGTGTCGTAGTCGGCACCAAAATTATGCCAGTCTTCCATAACGAAATGCGATTCGCTGGCTTCGGCAATATGGCGCACCGACGGCAGGCAGCCGTTAGGGAAGATATATTTGTTAATCCACGGGTCAACGCTATGATCGGTTTTTTTCGAACCGATGGTATGCAGCAGGAAACGACCGTCGGGTTTCAGATTACGATCGACCACATCAAAATAGGTGGCGTAATTTTTAGGCCCGACATGTTCGAACATGCCGACGGAAACAATACGATCGAAGCTTTCGTGCAGGTCGCGATAGTCCTGGAGCAGGATGGTAACGTCGAGGTCCGCGCAGCGCTGCTGCGCCATTTTCTGCTGCTCTGCCGAGATGGTCACGCCAACCACGCTGACCTGGTAATGTTTGGCCATGTAGTAAGCCAGCCCGCCCCAGCCGCAGCCGATATCGAGTACCCGCATCCCTGGCTCAAGCTCAAGTTTACGGCAGATCAGATCTAATTTTGCCTGCTGCGCGTCATCGAGAGTCTGCGCGTCTTTCCAGTAAGCGCAAGAGTACTGCATATAAGGGTCAAGCATGCGGCTGAACAGATCGTTACCTAAATCGTAATGCTCTTTACCGACAATCCAGGATCGTTTTTTACTTTGCAGATTGAATAAGCGTGCGCTGGCGATACGCAAGGTATCTTTGAAATGATGGGGAAGCTGATTTTCCAGACCGGCGCGTAAAACTTTATGGAAAAATATATCCAGCCGCTCACAATCCCACCAGCCGTCCATATAGCTCTCGCCTAACCCCAGCGACCCTTCCTGTAAAACGCGCTTAAAAAAGAGAGGGTTTTTAATTCGCAGGTCGGAGGGAGCAGGACCATTAATTTCAATGCCCGCACGGCCTAATAATTCAGCTGCAATTCGGTACCAGTCATCATTTGGTACACTTACTTCTTCTATACACGATGAACTCATAGCTTCTCCATCACGCCCAAGTGATCAGAACCTTAAAACAGCGTAGACGCTTTTTTGGCTTTGTGAGAAATCTCACGGATAATCCGTGAGGCTGCTATCCGACGTAGAACAGAGGAAGGGAGGTAACCCTTGCCGAAAGGCCTTCCATGGTGAAACGGGATGCATCCTGCTCCCGTTAAAATCAATTAGTTTTCTATTTATGTGACGCCGGATCCAGTATAGGCCGCTAAAAACAGGCTTTCAACAAAAATATCTTAGCAAGCTAATTACTGGATCTTATCACTATCAGCACATTACCTTAAGCATGTGACGATTTTGTTGCCAGATGCGCGGCTTTGTGCTGCATGCGGTAGCCCATCCCGGCCAGCACGATGGAGACCAGCATCACGCTGGTGGTCGTTTGCAGCGGGGTGGCAATCAGCGTCGAGACCAGCAGGCTGGTAAGGAAACAGAGGCCAAGCTGCAGGGTGTTTTGCAGCGCAGCGGCGCGGCCGGTCGCCTGCGGGAATGGCTTCAGGGCCTGCGCGACGACGATAGGGTAAATACCGCCATTTACCACCGCCATGGCGCAGAACGGAATCATCAAACCAACGAGCGTGGCGTTTTCCCGCAGGCCTACCAGCCAGGTGGCGGCGACGCTGAGGGCGAAAATCGCCAGCAGCCAGGGCAGAATTTGCTGGCCCTGCCATTTTTGCAGCGCCGCGCGGCAGCCATAACCGCCCACCAGAAACGCGATAGTTTGCGGAACGTAGCTCAGGCCGATAACGGTCGGGCCATAGCCCATTTCATGAAGAATAAACGGCGACCCCGTCAGCCAGGCAAAAAAGCTGGCGGAACAGGCGGCGTAGATGAGCACGTTACCGCTATACTCGCGCGAGCGCAGCAGGGTGAGAAACGTGAGCTTCTGCTGGGCGCTGGCAACCGGTTTGTTCGCTGGCTTCAGGCGCAGGGCGGGCAGCATCAGCAGCAGGGTAATCGCGAACAGCACGGCAAAAATAGCCTGCCATTCAAAATGGACCAGCAGCCAGCTGCCGAGCAGCGGTGCCAGCGCCGGCGATAAACCGACCAGCGGCATAATGGCGGCGAAAATCCGGTTGGTTCTTTGCGCTGGATAATAATCGGTGACCATCGCCTGCCAGGTCACCGCGGCGGCGCAAACCCCCAGGGCCTGAATAAATCGCAGCGCGAGCATCAGGTTGGCATCGCGAACCCACAGCATCCCCAGACAGCCGATAGCAAAAATGGCCAGCCCGCTCAACAGCACCGGTTTGCGGCCATAGCGATCGGAAAGGGGTCCCCAGAAAAGCTGGCCCAGCGCAAAGCCTGCCAGAAACAGGCTCAGGCTGGCGCTGACGGAGGCCGCAGAAGTGTTCAAATCTTGTTGCATGGCGGCGAAAGCCGGAAGATACATATCGGTCGCCAGAAAGCCCAGTACGCTGAGTCCTGCCAGCCAGACTAAAAATCCTTTCCCAGGTTGTTGCATCATCTTCTCTTTTTATTGTTGCAGGTACGATGGCGCAGAGTGTAGGGAGTGCATTAAGGCTTGTGAAACGCTAATATTTGTCAGGTGAATTCAAAAATTTTGCAGGCAGAAAATGTGGTCCGAATACTCGCTTGAAGTTGTCGATGCTGTCGCCCGTAACGGCAGCTTTAGCTCCGCAGCACAGGAACTGCACCGCGTACCCTCGGCCGTCAGCTATACCGTGCGTCAGCTGGAGGAGTGGCTGGCGGTACCGCTGTTCGAACGCCGTCATCGTGATGTGGAATTAACGCCGGCCGGCGTCTGGTTTTTACAGGAGGGGCGTTCTGTTATCAAAAAAATGCAGATCACCCGCCAGCAGTGCCAGCAGATAGCCAACGGCTGGCGCGGGCAGCTCTCTATTGCGGTGGATAATATCGTTAAACCCACGCGCATGCGGCAGATGATCGTTGATTTCTATCGTCATTTTGATGACGTCGAACTGATTGTTTTTCAGGAGGTGTTTAACGGCGTCTGGGATGCGCTCGCCGACGGTCGCGTGGAGCTGGCCATCGGCGCGACGCGCTCAATTCCGGTAGGGGGCCGCTACGCCTTTCGCGATATGGGAATGCTGAGCTGGGACTGCGTCGTCGCGAGCCACCATCCGCTGGCCAAAATGGCCGGGCCTCTGAGCGATGACGTCCTGCGCAACTGGCCGTCGCTGGTCAGGGAGGATACCTCGCGCTCGCTGCCGAAGCGGACCACCTGGCTGCTGGATAACCAGAAGAGGGTGGTGGTGCCGGACTGGGATGCCTCAGAAACCTGTCTCTCCGCCGGACTGTGCGTCGGTATGGTTCCCGGGCATTTAGCGCGCCCGTGGCTTGATAGCGGCGCATGGACGACGCTGGAGCTGGAGAACCCCTTCCCGGACGCCGCATGCTGCCTGACGTGGCAGCAAAGCGATGCCTCGCCGGCGCTGCTATGGCTGCTGGATTACCTTGGCGATAGCGAAACGCTAAACCGGGAGTGGCTGCGGGCGCCGGAATGACCGACGCCGCGGGAAAGGTTAACGGCGATAATCAACAAACGGGCCGTCGGCCACGGAACGGCGCTCGACCAGGCGAGGGTGGACTTCAATCGACTGCGAGATTTCACGCTTATTAACGATGCGGTCCAGCAGCATGTTAAACGCCGCTTCGCCAAGAGAGTCTTTAGGCTGATGAATGGTGGTCAGCGCCGGGCTAAAGTAGCGGGCGTTGCGCACGTTATCATAACCGATCAGCGAAATATCCTGCGGCACGCGCAGACCCATTTCATCCGCCGCGCAGATGGCGCCCATCGCCATAATATCCCCGCCGCAGAAGATGGCCGTTGGGCGAGGGTGCTGGCCGAGAATCTGCTGCATGGCGCGGTAGCCGGATTCCGGCTCAAAATCGCCCTGCACAATCCAGTTTTCCGGAACGCTAATCTGCGCCTCTTCCATCGCTTTCATAAAACCTGCCAGCCGGCCTGCGCCGGTGTTACGCTCCAGCGGGCCGGGGATCACGCCGATATCGCGATGCCCGCGTTCAATAAGGTAGCGCCCGGCGATATAGCCGCCTTCAAAGGCGTTATCGACAACCGAGTCGGTGAAGTCGGCTTTTGCCTCGCCCCAGTCCATCACTACCATCGGAATATGACGATACTCTTCCAGCATGCTTAACACCGACTCCGGATACTCGGAGCACATCACCAGCAGGCCGTCTACGCGTTTCTGCGCCATCATTGACAGATAGGCGCGCTGTTTCTCAGGGTCGTTCCACGCGTTGCCGAGGATCAGGGTGTAGCCCTTCTGGAAGCAGCTCTTCTCGACGGCTTCGATAATCTCAGCGAAATAGGCCGCTTCGCTGCTGGTTGCCAGCAGACCAATAGATTTGGTGTGATTGACCTTCAGGCTGCGGGCAACGGCGCTGGGGGAGTAATGCAGTTCTTTTATTGCCGCCCACACCGCATTGCGCGTCTCTTCCGCAACGAATCGGGTTTTGTTAATCACATGTGACACTGTTGTAGTGGAAACGTTTGCGCGCTTCGCTACATCTTTAATAGTTGCCATTACTTCTCACTCCAGACCTTGACCTGATCGTCTGTTTATCGGTACGTAAACGTTTGCCTGTACACACCCTGGCGCCAAAATTGAGCATGGCATCACGTCGGGAAAACGACACAGAACGACAGGAAGGGGTCAATGGCCGATACGCTTTCAAATTAGCGTGGGATTTTGTCCGATCTTGGGGCAAAGGGGAAGAGCAAAAATGTGCATCACTCTAAATCTCGGAAGATTTTTACGCTATTCTGTGTAAAAATGAGCAAGCTCACTTTTCATGTGGGGATAATCAGGGGGAAAAATTGATGGATACAAATTTAAAGTTTTCGCTGACGACGACGATTATTGTTCTTGGTTTGATTGTTGCCGCAGGTTTGACCGCCGTACTGCACTAATTATGCGATAAGGGAGGGGCCGCTCTCCCTTTCTCTCCGCCATTATTATCATTTTCGCAAAAATCTTTTGCCATTTCGTTCACTTTTGTTTTTCTGTGATTGATGTCATGCTTTTGACTTCTGATGAGATGCCGTCGCGGAAGGCGGCCTGATGGAGTCCCTGCATGAAAATCAATTTTCCCCTGCTCGCGCTGGCGATCGGTGCCTTTGGTATCGGCACAACCGAGTTCTCCCCGATGGGGCTATTACCGGTTATCGCTAAAGGCGTGGACGTTTCGATTCCGGCGGCGGGAATGCTGATTAGCGCCTATGCCATCGGCGTGATGGTCGGCGCGCCGCTGATGACTCTGCTGCTCTCCCACCGCGCGCGCAGAAATGCGCTGATCTTTCTGATGGCGATTTTTACCCTCGGTAACGTACTCTCTTCCATTGCTCCGGATTACACCACGCTGCTGCTGTCGCGCATTATTACCAGCCTTAACCACGGCGCCTTCTTCGGCCTGGGTTCAGTGGTGGCGGCGAGCGTTGTGCCAAAACACAAACAGGCCAGCGCCGTGGCGACGATGTTTATGGGGCTGACGATAGCGAATATCGGCGGCGTTCCCGCGGCGACCTGGCTGGGCGAAACCATCGGCTGGCGGATGTCGTTTCTTGCCACGGCGGGGCTGGGCGTGATTGCGATTATCGGTCTGTGGTTTTCTCTACCGAAGGGCAGCGCCGGCGAGCGCCCTGACGTCAAGCAGGAGCTCTCCGTGCTGATGCGTCCGCAGGTGCTGTCGGCGCTGCTGACGACGGTACTGGGGGCAGGGGCGATGTTCACGCTTTATACCTATATTTCTCCCGTTTTGCATACCATCACCCACGCCTCTCCGCTGTTTGTGACCGCCATGCTGGTGCTGATTGGCGTCGGCTTCTCGCTGGGTAACTACCTTGGCGGTAAGTTTGCCGACCGTTCCGTTAGCGGGACGCTGAAGGGCTTTCTGCTGCTGCTGATGGTTATCATGCTGGCGATCCCGCTGCTGGCGCAATCGCAGGTGGGCGCGGCAATCAGTATGGTGGTCTGGGGCGCGGCGACCTTTGCGGTGGTGCCGCCTTTGCAGATGCGCGTGATGCGCGTCGCCCACGAAGCGCCGGGGCTGTCATCATCGGTCAATATTGGGGCTTTTAACCTCGGAAACGCGCTGGGCGCGGCGGCGGGCGGCGCGGTGATCTCTGGCGGCCTGGGCTATGCCTTTGTCCCGGTGATGGGGGCGATTATCGCAGGCGTGGCGCTACTGCTGGTGCTGTTCAGCGGCCGGGCGCAGCCGGAAGAGGCGTTCGCCAACCGTTAATATTGCGTGAAGTCATACAATAACCGCAGAAGCTGCAAGGCTTCTGCGGTTTGCTTTTATGCAGCCAGATTAGCAGCAACAAACTTCCAGTTTACCAGCGCCCAGAAGTGCTCCAGATAGTTCGGACGGGCGTTACGGTAGTCGATGTAATAAGCGTGTTCCCAGACATCCACGGTCAGCAGCGGAGTTGCGTCGCTGGTCAGCGGCGTACCGGCGTTGCTGGTGGAGACAATAGCCAGGCTACCGTCGGCGTTTTTCACCAGCCAGGTCCAGCCTGCGCCGAAGTTTTTTACCGCTGCGTCGGTGAATTTGGCTTTGAAATCAGCGAAGCTGCCGAAGGACTTAGCAATAGCCGCCGCCAGTTCGCCTTGCGGTTCGCCGCCGGCGTTCGGCGCGAGGCAGTTCCAGTAGAAGGTGTGGTTCCAGACCTGAGCTGCGTTGTTAAAAACGCCGCCATCGGAAGAACGCACGATCTCTTCCAGGGTTTTGCCTTCAAACGGGGTGCCTTTGATTAGGTTATTCAGGTTGGTGACGTAGGCCTGGTGGTGTTTACCGTAGTGGTATTCCAGGGTTTCTGCGGAAATGTGCGGCGCCAGGGCGTCTTTTGCATATGGTAATGCAGGTAATTCGAACGACATTGCTACTCTCCTTTTTATAGTTTGCCTGCGTAATAACCATGTATTACGCAGGGTAATAATAGTAGCAAATTAAAAGATGTGGCAAAAGAGAGAGTTACCCTGCCGCCGCAGCGACAAGGCACAATTAGCGAATGGTTTTCGGCGTCATGACGCGACGCGCGCCAACGTAGTGGCGTACCCAGTAATCGTCGCTTAATGAGGTGATCTGAATATCGCGGCCGGTACGCGGAGACTGGATAAATTTGCCGTTGCCAACGTAAACCCCGACGTGATCGGCAGTGCCGCGCCCGCGGGTGCGGAAGAAGACGAGATCCCCGCTTTGCAGCTCGCCGCGATCCACCGGACGGGCGTCGCGCAGGTGATACATCTCATTGGCGGTGCGCGGAATGTGAATTTTAACCAGGTCCTTATAGGCGTAATAGACCAGACCGCTACAATCAAACCCGGTACGCGGAGAGGTGCCGCCCCAGCGATAGGGTTTGCCAATCTGATCCATCAGCTTGGACATGGCGGTGCTTTGCGCCTTTTGTACCCGAGCTTTATGCGCGTCGGCGATGGTCAGCTGCGGCTCGTCGGCAACCGGTTTGCAGCGGGTTTTATAGCCTTTACGCACCACGCACTTTTTCTGCACGCTTGCGGTTGCCAGCTTGCTTTCCGCTATCGACCTTGTCGAGCTGGCGCACAGTTTTTTATAGCCTTTGCGCAGAACGCATTTTTTTGTGGCGCTGGCAGTCTGGCGTGACGCGGTTGATTTGCTGCGGCTGGCGGTCGACGTTTTCTTGCTGGGGGTTTTGGCGGTGGTTTTACTTTTAGAACTGGCTGCTTTTTTCTTACGCTCTGCGGTCGTGCCCTTGGCCGGATGCGCTTTTGGCGTGGCCGAAGCGTGCGTATGCCCGGAAGCATGCGCCAGCGGCGTAAGTGAAATAGATGTGAAAAGTAATGCACAGAGCGAAATCGCGATTTTGTTAAGACGCGCCACTGAGCAATCCCCTGATTAAATTACAGACATATACAGATGCCTGACGATGAATGACAAACCGCATCGATTCTAAAGCATAAAATCGTGGAGAGTTACTACTCTTTTGTATCTAACGTCTCGTTTGGTTAACATTTGCAAAAAAATGCTTCCGTCAGCGGTACCCGCGCGTGAAAAACGCGCAACGCGTTGCCGCGTATAGCAATAAAATGATATTTTTAAGGCAACTTATGCCGACAGAAGATAAAATGTGGCAAGTGAAAAAAATGTTATTATCGGTCCTGCGCCCAGGGCGCTACAATGACAAATTACTGCCGTAAAGAAGTTTAAGGAAGCACGACAATGAGCACGACTTTAGAAAAAATCCAACGTCAAATCGCTGAAAACCCGATCCTGCTGTACATGAAAGGGTCGCCGAAGCTGCCAAGCTGCGGTTTCTCCGCTCAGGCCGTTCAGGCGCTCTCCGCCTGTGGCGAACGTTTTGCCTACGTCGATATCCTGCAAAATCCGGACATCCGCGCAGAGCTGCCGAAATACGCTAACTGGCCGACCTTCCCGCAGCTGTGGGTTGACGGTGAACTGGTCGGCGGCTGTGACATCGTGATTGAAATGTATCAGCGCGGCGAACTGCAGCAGTTGATCAAAGAAACGGCCGCGAAGTACAAGACTGACGAACCGAAAGCAGAGTAATTCGGCTGCCAATAAAAAAGCGACTTCCGGTGAAGTCGCTTTTTTTATCGCTTACTCTTCGGCCATGGGTAATGGCCAGCCGCCAAGGCGCTTCCAGCGGTTGACGATTTCGCAGAACAGTTGGGCGGTTTGCTGGGTATCGTAAAGCGCCGAGTGTGCCTGGGTACCATCAAATGCCATTCCCGCGGCAATGCAGGCTTTCGACAGCACCGTTTGACCCAGCGCCAGGCCGCTCAGAGCCGCGGTATCGAAGGTCACGAACGGATGAAAGGGGTTACGTTTCAGGCCAGCCCGCTCTGCCGCCGCCATGGTAAAGCTGTGATCGAAGGTGGCGTTATGCGCGACCATAATCGCGCGGCTGCAGTCGCTCTCTTTCATTCCCTTGCGGACCATTTTAAAAATCGCGTGCAGCGCATCGTATTCGCTCACCGCGCCGCGCTCGGGATCGTTAGGGTTAATACCGTTAAAAGCCAGCGCTTCGGGCTGCAGGTTGGCGCCTTCAAAAGGCTCAACATGAAAATGCAGCGTTTCGTCCGGCATCAGCCAGCCTTCCTCATCCATTTTCAACGTAATAGCGGCGATCTCCAGCAGGGCGTCGGTTTTGGCATTAAACCCGGCGGTTTCAACATCGATTACCACAGGATAAAAACCGCGAAAACGGTCGCACAGACCATTAAGTTGAACGTTCTCGGACATCAGATTCTCTTAGCTGGAAAAAAGTAGCGCGCATTATGGCAAATTTTGCCGCGGCTTGCAGCAGGAAGGGGATAAAACAGCAGGCACCGCGGGTGCCCGCAGCCGATTAGTTGCCGAGGCCTTTTCCGGCGTCTTTCTCTTCAATCAGTTCAATTTTATAGCCATCCGGATCTTCGACGAAGGCGATGACGGTGGTGCCGCCTTTGACCGGGCCGGCTTCACGGGTCACGTTGCCGCCGTTCTGGCGGATACGCTCGCAGGCTTCGGCCGCGTTTTCAACGCTGAGCGCGATATGGCCATAAGCGCTGCCGAGATCGTACTTATCAACGCCCCAGTTATAGGTCAGCTCAATCACGGCGGTATCGCTCTCTTCGCCGTAACCCACGAATGCCAGCGAGTATTTATACTCAGTGTTTTCGCTGGTGCGCAGCAGTTTCATGCCCAGCACGTTGGTGTAAAACTCAATAGAACGTTGCAGGTCGCCAACGCGCAGCATGGTGTGAAGTAAGCGCATAATGTCCCCTATGCAGTTTATTTTGATACATCAGAGCGTTGAGTATAGCGGCGATAACCCGCCGCTATCAATGGAGGGATTACAGGGTAGGGTAATCGGTATAACCTTCCGCGCCGCCGCCGTAGAAGCTTTCCGGACGCTGCGGATTCAGCGCGGCCTTCTTCTGCAGGCGCGCGACCAGATCCGGGTTGGCAATATAGTCGCGACCGAAGGCCACGGCATCGATCAGGCCTTTACCGATCAGATCGTTTGCCTTTTCCACCGTGTAGGCGCCAGCGCCGATAATAGCGCCCGGGAAGCGGTCGCGGACTTTCTGACGGAATTCATCGCTGTACGGTTGGCCGCCAGCCCAGTCCGGCTCGGACATATGCAGGTAAGCAATACCGCGTTTGGCCAGCGCTTCGATGAGATAGAGCGCGTCGGCTTCTTCATTCGGGCCATTATCGACGTTCTGGAAGCTGCCGATAGGCGAGACGCGAATCCCGATACGGTCGGCGCTCCACTCTTTACTCGCCGCATCAACCACTTCCAGCACCAGGCGAGCGCGATTTTCCACGCTGCCGCCGTACTGGTCAGTACGATGGTTGGAAGAAGGGGAAAGGAATTGGTGCAGCAGGTAGCCGTGGGCGGAGTGCAGTTCGACAAGGTCAAAGCCGGCATCGCGGGCGTTGCCTACCGCCTGGCGGAAATCATCAACGATCCCCGGGATCTCGGCGGTTTCGAGCGCGCGCGGCATCGAGGTGTCTACGCGAATAGCGTGGCCGTTTTCATCACGCAGCGAGGTACGGGTGCCCGCACTAATGGCCGATGGCGCAACCGGCGCGGCGCCACCCGGCTGAATGCTGCTGTGGGAAATGCGCCCGGTGTGCCACAGCTGAACGGCAATACGCCCGTTTTCGGCGTGTACGCCGGCGGTGATTTTTTTCCAAGCGGCAATCTGCTCCGGGCTGTGCAGGCCCGGTGCGCCCGCGTAGCCTTTAGCCTGAGCGGAGATCTGGGTGGCTTCGGAAATAATCAGACCTGAGCTGGCACGCTGGCGGTAGTATTCGCCCATCAGCGGGGTAGGAATATCGCCCGGTTCAATGCTGCGCAGACGCGTCAGCGGAGCCATAAACACGCGATTCGGTACGGTTACCGCACCCACTTTCAATGGGGTAAACAACTTTGATTCTGACATAATGACTCCTGAGTAGACCGGTCGTCTTGAAACGGGGTAAATAAAAACGCCTGTTAAACGGCAGGCGCAGCAATAATACGTTTGGCGTGGGCAAGGGCGCTTTCCAGCGGCGTTGCGCTACGCGTAATTTTAGCCTGCAGATTCGCCCCCAGCCACAGGGAGTAAAGCACCTGCGAGAGCGTTAAGGCGTCGCCGTCAAACGCAAGGCTGCCCTCCTGACGGCCTTTCTCCAGCGCATCGCCGAGGAGAACGATGATCTGGCTGGCGCCTTTATCCATCGCGGTGCGCATATCTTCCGACAGATCGCAGACCTCTGCCGACAGCTTCACCGTCAGACAGCCGCTGATGATGCCCTGCTGGCAAAACTGCGTCAGCGTATGCTGATAGTAGGCCAGGAGGCGGTCGCGATAGTTCCCCTCGCCGTGGTCAAAATGATCGACCAGGCGCTGAAGATATCCGGCGTAGTGATGGTCGAGCAGCGCAACGCCAAAGGCTTCTTTAGAGCGAAAATAGTGATAGAAAGAGCCTTTCGGCACCTCCGCTGTTTTCAGCAGTTCGCTCAGACCCATACCGGTAAACCCCCGATGCATGCAGAGCTGCTCGCCGGTGGCCAGGATATGTTCGCGGGTGTTACATTCACTGTGCTTGTTCATGGCGCTCACTGTAATAGACCGATTGGTCTAATGCAAGTCATAATTAAAAATGCCGCCTGGCGCAGAGGCTGATGAACAAAATTTGCGTACGGCGGATGAAACGTCTTCAATAAAGAAAGAGATGAGCGGCAGGAGAGGCGAAGTGGCTGAACAACTGGAATTCTTCCCGGTACAGAGTCCGTGCCGGGGGATTTGTCAGTCTGATGAACGCGGCTACTGTCGGGGGTGTATGCGTAGCCGCGACGAGCGTTTCAACTGGCAGAAAATGAGCGATGCGCAAAAGCAGGATGTTTTGCGTCTGTGCCGTCAGCGGCTACTGCGCAAATTACGCGCAGCTAAGCAGGATAGTGCGGAAGAACCGCAGCAACCCTCACTGTTTTAAGCCTAAAATTGCGTATACTCAGGGCACTTTTTTATTGAGGAAGCTGTTATGGTTCAGCGTATTGCTATGGCTCCGCAGGGGCCGGAATTCTCTCGTTTTGTGATGGGCTACTGGCGTCTGATGGACTGGAATATGTCCGCTCAGGCGCTGGTGGGCTTTGTTGAGCAACACCTGGATCTGGGCATTACCACCATCGATCATGCCGATATTTACGGTGACTATCGCTGCGAGGCGGCGTTTGGCGAAGCGCTAAAGCTGGCGCCGCATCTGCGCAGCAGGATGGAAATTGTCACCAAGTGCGGGATTGCCACGAAAGCGCGGGCGGAAAACACCATCGGCCACTATATTACCGACCGCGACCATATTGTTCTCAGCGCGGAGCAGTCGCTGCGTAACCTTGCCACCGACCATATTGACCTGCTGCTGATTCATCGTCCGGACCCGCTGATGGATGCGGATGAAGTGGCGGAAGCCTTCCTGGCCCTTCACCATAGCGGCAAGGTTCGTCACTTCGGCGTATCGAACTTTACCCCCGCCCAGTTTACCCTGCTGCAGTCGCGCCTGCCGTTTACCCTGGCGACCAACCAGGTGGAAATTTCTCCGGTTCATCAGCCGCTGCTGCTTGACGGTACGCTGGATCAGCTTCAGCAGCTGCGTATTCGCCCGATGGCCTGGTCCTGCCTCGGCGGCGGTCGTTTGTTTAACGACGACAGCTTCCAGCCGCTGCGCGATGAGCTGGCGCGCGTTGCTCAGGAGCTGACTGCGGAGAGCATTGAGCAGGTGGTGTATGCCTGGATCCTGCGCCTGCCGTCGCAGCCGTTGCCGATTATTGGCTCAGGGAAAATAGAGCGTGTGCGTTCCGCGGTGGTGGCCGAAAAGCTGAAGATGTCCCGCCAGCAGTGGTTCCGTATCCGCAAAGCGGCGTTAGGTTACGACGTTCCGTAAACCCCATCACCTCCGCAATGGCCTACACTTAGTAGCGACAGAGCCATTAAGGAGGTGTTATGCAACGATGTATTCTCGCCATACTTACCCTGGCCGCGTGCGCAGGCGCGCAGGCGGCCAGTGAAAGCGTCGATATCAATCTTGTCACCAGCCAGAGCGTCGGTCAGGCTATCGGTAGCGTTAAAATCAGCGAAACCGCGAAAGGCCTGGAATTTACGCCAGACCTGAAGGCGCTGCCTCCCGGCGAGCACGGCTTCCATATCCACGCCAACGGCAGCTGCCAGCCCGCGATTAAAGAGGGTAAAGCCGTCGCCGCTGGCGCAGCAGGCGGGCACTACGATCCGCAAAAAACCGGTAAGCATGAAGGTCCCGACGGCGCCGGTCACCTCGGCGATCTGCCGTTCCTGGTGGTCAATAACGACGGTAAAGCAACCCAGCCGGTGGTCGCGCCGCGCTTAAAAACGCTGGATGAGGTTAAAGGGAAGGCGCTGATGATTCACGTGGGGGGCGACAATATGTCCGATAGCCCGCAGCCCCTTGGCGGCGGCGGCGAGCGGTTCGCCTGCGGCGTGATTAAGTAGTTCTTTCCGTTAAGGTGCCGGCAATGGGCGCCTGTTCCAGCTGCGACAGCGCGCACCACAGTCGCCAGATAACCGCCGCCAGCTCTTTGGCTGCCGGCTGGTGGTGGTGATTAAGCGCGTCGCAGATGCGCTGCAGCTCCTGCAGCGTCGAGGCGAGTGGCCGCTGCTGTACCCCGCGCTCGCTCATCACATCCCGCAGCAGGCTGATGCATAAATCGCGCACCTGCGATAGCGGGTCGGAACGGGTTTCCCACTCGCGAAGCTGCCACACCACGTGGGAACAGTTGAGCAAAACCACGCCCCAGCGCAGCAGCCAGCGGCGCGCCAGCGCATCCTGGCTATTGCTGAGCTGGCTGATGTGGTGATAAACCAGCGATTCAAATTCATGCTCGCTATGCTGCGGGCGGCGGCTTAGCTGGTCGACAAAGTGACGCCGTAACGCACGGATATGACGGCGGCTTTTACGCGCGTCTGAACCCGGGCTGATGATGGCGAACGCCAGCCAGGCAAGGCCGACGCCGATGATTTTGCCCAGATTATCGTTAAGAAACGATGCGTAGTCGTAGACCGGCGGGTTGGTCACCGAAATAAACGACCCCATAAATACAATCAGCTGCCCCCACAGTCCGGCGAGCTTAGGCATCTGGAGTTTCAGCAGCTGCATGGTGGTCAGCAGGGGAAACAGAAACAGCAGGAACTGCCATAAATCGGTTATCTGCACCATCAGGCCAAACTTCACCACAAAGCTAAAGAGTGAAAGCAGGATCAGGGTACGCATCAGCAGCGTTAGTGACTTAAACGGCGAAGGAGAGACCGAATAGAGCACGCAGCAGATCGCCGCCAGGGTCAGAGCTGCGGCGCAGGCCTGCCATTGGGTGCTAATTCCCCAGGCGCCGACCATCACCAGCGCGCAAAAAGTGCGTACGCCGTTCCATAAGGCTTCGGCCTGATCGGTATGGCGAGCCAGCGCTGGCGCGGAAGGTACGTTAAATTCGGTTATCGCGCTGGCGTTTTCGATGCGCCTGAGCCAGCGGCTGCTCTCCAGATAGAGACGACAGAAGTAGCGCAGACGCTTCCAGAAGGCGATATGCCGGTAGTCAGCGTCCGCGGGGGGCGCCAGCGGAGCGATGATGCGGGCAACGCTCAGGGCGTCGGCGTTGGCATGAGATAACTCGTTGAGCAACGACTCCAGTATCTCGCGGGTGCGGGCGGGCGCGGTGGGCCAGTTGAGCAGCATTCGCCGCAGGCTCGAAATCACGCTGGTCATTCGCAGCTGTTGATGCAGCAGGTAGTTCAGCAGCGGATTTTGCCGACGAAAGCGATAGTGGCTCCAGAAGGCCTGAATGCGCAGCAGATTCATGGTCAGGATTTGCCCGATCACGCTCTCGTGCGCGGTGCGAATGGCATCGGTCGTTTCCGGCACCCACAGCAGGCTGGCGTGTTCCAGCAGGCGCGCATGCATGTTTTTCAGCGCCGTCAGCAGCGTAGCGCCATCGGAGGTGCTCGGTAAGATCATCATCATCAGCCCGCCGCACAAAATACCGACGATGACTTCGCAGACGCGCGACTGGGCGATGGTCCACAGTTCGTTCGCGTCGGTGATATTGATAACCGGGAACGCGATAATCGCGCAGGTATAGCCCGCAAGCTGGAAAGCGTAGGCGACGTTATTGGTAAACATCGCGCAGGCCCACGTGCAGAGGGCTATCCACGCCGAAATGCTGAACAGAAACAGCCACGGATCGTTGAGCGTATGCCCGGCCAGCAGCAGCGCCGCGCAGGCGCCGAGCAGGCTGCCGGCAATACGCCCGAAGCTTTTGCTGATCACCCCGCCGACGGTGGGAAAACTGACCACCGCGGCGGAGGTCATCGCCCAGTAGGGTTCGTCAAGATTCAGCCAGTAGGCGACGCTCAGCGCCAGGCACATGGCAATCCCGTTACGCAAGGCATAGCGCCACTGCGGACGGCTGGCCTTAATCCACGGGAGCGAGCGCCACGTCAGAGCCTGCAGCTTCATTATTGCGCGCCGATGGCTACGGTGCAGGTGGTACCGGAGACCAGGATGGTATCCGGCGGCAAGTGATCAAACTCAATACGCACCGGTACGCGCTGGGCAAGTCGGACCCACGGAATATTCGGTTTAATGTTCGCTACCAGATCGCCGCCGCTCTCCACGCTCTGGTCGACGATGGCGCGTCCGATGCTGCTCACGTGACCCTGTAACTTCTGCTTGCTGCTATAAAGAATGATCTGCGCGCTGTCACCGGGACGGATATTGCGCAGTTTCGTTTCTTCAAAATAACCCACCACGTAGAAGGAGCGGCTGTCCACGAGGGCGAAAACCGGGTGGCCAACGGCGGCGTAGTCGCCAACCCGGGTTGAGAGATTGGTAACCCAGCCGTCAACCGGCGCTTTTATTTCCGTCTGCGTGAGCTGCCATTGGGCGTGATCGAGAGTGGCCTGCGCCACGCCAACCACGGCCTTAGCGGCTTCGAGGTTGGTCGTGGCGGTATTCAGCGCGGTGTTGGCGTTTTCTAAATCTTCTGCCGAGATAAAGTTCTGTGAAAGATGGCGCCGACGGCTGGCATCGCTGGCGGCTTTTTTCTGTTCTGCCTGCGCGCGGGCGACTTCCGCTTTGGCTTTAGCAAGCTGCGCCCGGGCGTTGAGCAGGGCGATTTTATAAGGCGTGTCATCGATTCTGAACAGCACGTCTCCCGCTTTAACCAGCTGGTTGTCGCGCACGTTGAGCTGCAGGATGCTGCCGGAAACCTGGGGCGTGACGCCAACCTGCTCGGCGCGGACCTTGCCGTCGCGGGTCCACGGGGATTGCGTGTAGTAATTCCAGACCAGCCAGGCGGCAATAATAGCCAGCGCGGCGACCAGCAGCGTGGATAAGTATTTTAGTTTCTTCATGTAATGAACATTACCAGATAGTCAGTAAAACCAGCGCCAGACAGACGGAGAGCGCAAAGAAGGAGAGGTCCATTAGCAGGGGATGCCAAATCTCGCCTGCATACATCCAGTCCCGCAGCTGGCGGTGGATAATCAACCAGATAAAAAAGCCCAGCAAAACGGCTTTAAAGACGGGAGGGAAATAGACAGAAGCGCCGAACACCAGGTCCTGGAGCGACAATCCGGCAGTGTTAAGACTCAGTTTCACAAGCAAAAATCCTTTGCCGTTGCAGGAAGAATGTTCAGGTTATGCGATTATTCACATTGTAAATCATTGTTCTGATTTTAGTGAATCGGGTAATTCATTTGTTTTGGTAATTTAAATGCTGCACACTATTCTAAAATCAGTATAATAACTTAGCAAGCTAATTATAAGGAGATGAAATTGGAATCGCCACTTGGTTCTGATCTGGCACGTTTGGTGCGCGTCTGGCGCGCGCTAATCGACCATCGCCTGAAACCTCTGGAGTTAACGCAGACGCACTGGGTCACGCTGCATAACATTCACCAGCTGCCGCCTGAACAGTCGCAGATTCAGCTGGCGAAAGCCATAGGTATTGAGCAGCCGTCGCTGGTTCGCACGCTCGACCAGCTGGAGGAGAAAGGGCTTATTTCTCGCCAGACCTGTGCTAACGATCGGCGGGCAAAACGTATCAAGCTTACCGAAAAAGCCGAGCCTCTGATCAACGAAATGGAAGAGGTTATCGGCAAAACGCGTGATGAGATTCTGGCCGGCGTATCTAAGGAAGAGGTGGAAACGCTGCTTAATTTGATTCGTAAACTTGAACACAATATTCTCGATCTCCAGGCAAAAGATTGACCTTAGCGAGGCCTTGAGGACTCTCAAGGCCTCTTTTTTGTTTATTCACGCCAGACCACTACGCGGTTACGCCCGCTGTTTTTCGCTTCGTACATCGCGGTATCCGCGCGCTTAACGCACTCTTCTGCCGAAACGTGCGCATCCTGCGTGGTGAACACGCCCATACTGATGGTCATTCTCTCCGGTAATCCCTCCTGCTTCTCGCTGACCGACAGGCGGATACGTTCGGCGATTGCCAGCGCTTCGTTGGCGCCGATATTCACCAGCAGCACGGCAAACTCTTCCCCGCCGATACGCGCGGCAGCATCGTCCTGGCGCACGTTGTTCTGCAACACGCTGGCAGCAAACTGAATCACCTTATCTCCCTGCACGTGACCGTAGGTGTCGTTGATGCGCTTAAAGCGATCGAGGTCGCAGACGATAACCGACAGCGGCTGTGAAGCGGAAGCCTTCGACAATCGCTGAGTCAGGGTGTCATAGAAATAGCTGCGGTTATACAGCCGGGTCAGGGGATCGCGAATCGAGTTCTGGTAAGAGCGGACGTATCTTTCGTTTGATTCACGATAGAGTATAAAAACGTCACCAAGCAGAATTAAAATCAGAAACAGGGTGCTCAGCGTTTCAAAAAGCCGCGCCTGGTTCCAGGAGTGAGCGTTACCGCTAACCGTGGAGAGCAGCACCAGCAGCGTAAAGATATAGGCGGTACAAAAAAAAGCGCCGCTGTACCAGAATATATTACGCAGCCGAGTCAGGCCGATCAGTAAAATCAGCGTTAATGACCATATGATAATTAATAGCCAGCCAATTCGATTATGCCATAGTGGCGTAAAGGTGTAGGTTAGATTGTCAATGAATTCAATGCTTAGCAACGGCGAGTTGCTTGAATGAACCCACGATAATATGAGCGTTGCGGTGATAAAAATAAAACAACTACTGAGCACCGCACCGTGAATTTTTCTTGAGTGGCCGGTAATATGTCGGATGCGATATAAAACAATTGAGGTTATAAATAAAACAGCCATCATCACGTTGCGGAAAAAATAAAAAATCAGCGCGTCATTTTGATTGATCTCGCGCCCCTGAGCGCAGACCAGCCAGTCGGGATAGCTGCCTATCGTTCCCAGCATCAGCAGGGCCGAGCAGGTAAACGCGAAGGCTATCGGGGCCAGGTACAGCTGTTTTTTATCACACAGATATTTCATGCCCATAAAGCAGGCAATCATAATATGAAAACCCATCAGTGAAATAGTTAGCACAGGGAAAAGCATGGATGATGTTGTAGAAATACGATGAATTAATGAGGTGGTAATAAAATTAACCACAGCAATAGAAAGACTGCACGCGATAGCGTAAATAAATATCCGATAGGGTAAGCTTTTTATATTAACGCGCATAGTCAACATCCCTGAAAAATGCGAAGGTAAAACGACAGAATTGCCGCAATGTTTAAATAATACTGGCTGGAGAATACTTGATGGTGACGGGCGGAATATTGCGCGGGCGCAAATTAGTGCATGTATGAAAGAAAAATATAAATATATATGAATTATTTATTTACGCTGGGAAAATAATACGTATTTTATATCAATAAGCGGCCCGTCCGGGCCGCAGAGAGAAGATTTAGCGCGGGGAGACCGTCACCTGGCTGCCGCTGCCGGCAATGGCTACGCGCTGGCCGACGGAGAACGGCGTGCTGCCTTGCTTCTGCACGACCATGATGGTGTTACCGTCATCTTTGCGGATTTCCAGCTCAACGCCCTGAGTTTTGTTCATCGCGCCCTGTACGCCCTGACCGGCTACGCCGCCGGCGACAGCGCCTGCCGCCGTTGCCAGGGAGCGACCCGTGCCGCCGCCAATGGTGTTACCGAGGAAGCCGCCGAGCACCGCGCCGCCGATAGCGCCGATGGCGTTGCTGTCATCTCCGCCCTGAATCTGCACCGCACGGGTATGCACAATGGTGCCGTAGGTCACGCTCTGGACCTGTTTGGCTTCAGATGCGGAGTAAACATCGCCGGACAGGCCGCTGCTGCTGACGCAGCCTGCAAGCGTAAAACCAATCATCGAGACAGCCAAAACACGTAAAATCATTTATGAATCTCCTGTTCACCAAGAAGCGTTCTGTTGAACTTCCTTGTAGCCAATTATATGGCATTTAAGCGTCTGCTGGCATAGCAGATGCAACGACTATACAAAAAATAATAATCAGAGTCGTCTCAACCTAAACTAAACACAAGTTCTTTACCCTAAGAACCGGCAGCGCTGCTTGTATTGTTAAAAAGTATTATAGCAGCGTAGCTTTGCCCCCTCGTTTATGATGGAGTGTGGGGATATACGAGAGTCATGGAATGAAGGAAAGCGTATGAAATCAGGCCGCTTTATCGGCGTTATGTCCGGCACCAGCCTTGATGGTGTTGATGTTGTTCTCGCAGCAATTAATGAAAATCTGGTTGCCCAGCAGGCCAGCCTGACCTATCCCATCCCCATCGCGATTAAAGAAGATATCCTGGCCATCTGCCAGGGGCAGCCGCTGACTCTCTCGCAGCTGGGGCGGCTCGATACGCGCCTGGGACGCCTATTTGCCGATGCGGTTCTGGCATTGATGGCTCAGGAAAAGCTCAAGGCGGCGGACATCATCGCTATCGGCTGCCACGGCCAAACGGTCTGGCATGAACCAGCAGGCGATGCGCCGCATACTCTGCAGATTGGCGACAATAACCAGATTGCCGCGCATACCGGCGTGACGGTGGTCGGGGACTTTCGCCGTCGCGATATGGCGCTCGGCGGGCAGGGCGCGCCGCTGGTCCCGGCGTTCCACCACGCGTTGCTGGCGCACCCGGTTGAGCGTCGAATGGTTCTCAACATTGGCGGGATCGCCAACCTCTCTTTGCTGGCGCCAGGTCTGCCGGTGCGCGGCTACGACACCGGCCCGGGCAACATGCTGATGGATGCGTGGGTCTGGCGTCAGTGCGGTAAACCCTTCGATAAAGACGCACAGTGGGCCAGCGAGGGTAAAATTGTGCTGCCGTTGCTGCAGGATATGCTAAGCGATCCGTGGTTTGCGCTGCCGGCGCCAAAGAGCACCGGTCGTGAATACTTTAACTACGGCTGGCTGTCGCAGCATCTGGCGCGTTATCCGGGGCTTCGCGCCCAGGACGTTCAGGCGACCCTTGCGGAGCTGACCGCCGTCAGCATCAGTGAACAGGTGCTGCTCAGCGGGGGATGTGAACGTCTGTTGGTATGCGGCGGCGGGGCGCGCAATCCGCTTCTGATGGCCCGTCTGGCGGCGCTGCTGCCGGGAACCGAGGTATCGACGACCGATGAGGCGGGGATCAGCGGTGATGATATGGAGGCGCTGGCTTTCGCATGGCTGGCGTGGCGGACGCTTGCCGGACTACCCGGCAATCTCCCTTCCGTGACCGGCGCGTCGCAAGCTTCCGTGCTTGGTGCGATTTTTCCGGCCAATCCGCCGCAAAATCAGAGTTAACTGAAATCACCCGCGCCGGTTTCTTCGTAAACTGGACAGCGTTGAGGGAGGGCGTTATGCCTTCCCGGACCGGGAAAGTCGAAGGCAAATTGATGAAAAAAATTCTTATTCTTGCTGTACCTTTTATGCTGGCGGGCTGTAGCTATTACAACCAGTTTGTCGAGCGGATGAATACGGACACCCTCGAGTATCAGTGTGACCAGAAACCGTTGACCGTCCATCTCAATCATACTCGCCAGCAGGTCAGCTTTATTTACGATAATCAGCAGCTCAATTTACAGCAGGGGCTCTCCGCTTCTGGCGCGCGCTATACCGATGGCGTTTACGTCTTCTGGTCGAAGGGCGATAGCGCCACCGTCTATAAACGGGACCGTATCGTGCTGGAAAACTGTCAGCTGCAAACCGCCAAACGTTGAGATTTCAGCCATGGGGGCGCACAATAACGCTACCCTTTGATTATTTTCTCAATTGCCATGTCTGATAACGACGAATTGCAGCAAATCGCGCACCTGCGCCGTGAGTATACCCGTGGTGGCCTGCGCCGCCACGATCTTCCCGCCGAACCTCTGGCACTCTTTGAGCGCTGGCTGCGTCAGGCCTGTGACGCAAAGCTCGCTGACCCAACGGCGATGGTTGTCGCGACCGTCGATGAAAACTCGCAGCCTTACCAGCGCATCGTGTTGCTCAAGCACTACGATGAGAAAGGCCTGGTGTTCTATACCAACCTCGGCAGCCGCAAAGCCCATCAAATTGAAAAAAATCCCCGCATCAGCCTGCTTTTCCCATGGCATATGCTGGAACGTCAGGTGATGGTTATCGGTAAAGCGGAACGCCTTTCAACGCTGGAAGTGGTGAAATATTTCCATAGCCGTCCGCGCGATAGTCAGATTGGCGCATGGGTGTCGCAGCAGTCCAGCCGTATCTCGGCGCGTGGCATCCTTGAGAGTAAGTTCCTCGAGCTTAAGCAAAAATTCCAGCAGGGCGAAGTGCCGCTGCCGAGCTTCTGGGGCGGATTCCGCGTCAGTATCGAACAGATGGAGTTCTGGCAGGGCGGCGAGCATCGTCTGCACGATCGTTTTCTCTACCAGCGGCAAAACGGCGGCTGGCAAATCGACCGACTGGCGCCATAAAGGACGCAAAAATGTTGTGTTAAGCGCTGGTGCATCGTGGCCCGGCGCTTTATTCTATACGCTTCATTTTTCAAGCTGCATCTTTGTTAGCTGCGCCTGCCTGGCTCTGTCGCTTACCTGAGTAAGTTCCCTGGGCTTTCAAATGCTTGCCGCGGCGACGCAGCTTGAATAATTTTGCGTAGATATTTTTTTCGCGTCTGGCGAAAAGTCGTGTACCGGCAGAGGTGCAGTCGTTTTATAGATGGAGAATTTGATGGCAAGCAGTAACTTGATTAAACAATTGCAGGAGCGGGGGCTGATAGCCCAGGTGACGGACGAAGAAGCGTTAGCAGAGCGACTGGCGCAAGGCCCGATCGCGCTCTATTGCGGCTTCGATCCCACCGCTGACAGCTTGCATTTGGGGCATCTTGTTCCATTGTTATGCCTGAAACGCTTCCAGATGGCCGGCCATAAACCGGTTGCCCTGGTGGGCGGCGCGACCGGTCTGATTGGCGACCCGAGCTTTAAAGCCGCGGAGCGTAAACTGAACACTGAAGATACCGTGCAGGAGTGGGTAGATAAAATTCGTAAACAGGTCGCGCCTTTCCTCGACTTTGATTGCGGTGAAAATTCTGCCATTGCCGCCAACAACTACGACTGGTTTGGCAGCATGAACGTGCTGACTTTCCTGCGTGATATCGGCAAGCACTTCTCGGTAAACCAGATGATTAACAAAGAAGCGGTGAAGCAGCGTCTGAACCGTGACGACCAGGGCATCTCTTTTACCGAGTTCTCCTACAACCTGCTGCAGGGTTACGACTTTGCCTGCCTGAACAAGCTGCACGGCGTGGCGCTGCAAATCGGCGGTTCTGACCAGTGGGGCAACATTACCTCCGGTATCGACCTGACCCGTCGTCTGCACCAGAACCAGGTCTTTGGCCTCACCGTTCCGCTGATCACCAAGGCGGACGGCACGAAATTCGGTAAAACCGAAGGCGGCGCAGTGTGGCTGGATCCGAAGAAAACCAGTCCGTACAAGTTCTACCAGTTCTGGATCAACACCGCGGATGCCGACGTTTATCGCTTCCTGAAGTTCTTCACTTTTATGGACATGGCTGAAATCAATGCCCTGGAAGAAGAAGACAAAAACAGCGGTAAAGCACCGCGCGCCCAGTATGTGCTGGCCGAACAGGTGACCCGCCTGGTGCACGGTGAAGAAGGTCTGGTGGCGGCAAAACGCATTACCGAGAGCCTGTTCAACGGTAACCTGAGCGATTTGAGCGAAGCCGATTTCGAACAGCTGGCGCAGGATGGCGTGCCGATGATCGAAATGGATAAAGGCGCCGATCTGATGCAGGCGCTGGTGGATTCTGAACTGCAGCCGTCCCGCGGTCAGGCGCGTAAAACCATCGCATCCAATGCGGTGACCATCAACGGCGAAAAACAGTCCGACCCGGAATACGTATTTGTTGATGCCGACCGTCTCTTTGGTCGCTACACCTTACTGCGTCGCGGTAAGAAAAATTACTGTCTGGTCTGCTGGAAGTAATTGCGTAAAGGCAGGGGCGTGGGAAACCGCGCCCCTTATTTTTTGCTCTCAGGTAATCAAGATGAAGAATATCCTCGCCATCCAGTCCCACGTTGTGTTTGGCCATGCGGGCAACAGCGCCGCTGAATTTCCGATGCGCCGCCTTGGTGCCAACGTCTGGCCGCTTAATACCGTACAATTCTCCAACCATACCCAATACGGAAAGTGGACCGGCTGCGTGATGCCGCCAGCGCATCTGACGGAAATCGTTCAGGGGATTGCCGATATTAACCAGCTGCAGCGCTGTGACGCGGTATTAAGCGGATACCTGGGATCGGCGGAACAGGGCGAACATATTCTTGGCATCGTGCGTCAGGTGAAAAGCGCCAATCCGGCCGCGAAATATTTCTGCGATCCGGTCATGGGGCACCCTGAAAAGGGCTGTATCGTAGCGCCCGGCGTCGCGGAGTTTCATGTACGCTATGCGCTGCCGGCGAGCGATATTATTGCGCCAAACCTGGTTGAGCTGGAGATCCTCTGCGGGCATCCGGTGGCGAACGTTAACGAAGCGGTGCTGGCCGCGCGCGAGCTGATTGCACAGGGGCCGGAAGTGGTGCTGGTGAAGCATCTTTCGCGGGCCGGGCTGAGTATGGATCGTTTTGAAATGCTGCTGGTCACCGCGCAGGAAGCCTGGCACATCAGCCGTCCGCTGGTGGATTTTGGCATGCGCCAGCCGGTGGGCGTCGGCGATGTCACCAGCGGGCTGCTGCTGGTTAAGCTGCTGCAGGGCGCGGGACTGCGCGATGCGCTGGAGCACGTGACCGCCGCGGTGTATGAAATCATGCTGGCGACAAAAAATATGCAGGAGTATGAGCTACAGGTTGTGGCGGCTCAGGATCGCATCGCGCAGCCGGAGCACTACTTCAGCGCCACGCAGCTTTAAGAGGCGTGAGAACAACTTGCCCGACCTGCGTCGGGCAAGCATCGGCTTCACTTCAGCCCTTCAGCCTCGAGGGCGGCGGCTACCGCAGGCCGCGCAGCAACGCGCTTCATCCAGGCTGCAATATTGCTATAGCCTTCCATATCCAGCTTCACGGCGTACGCCCAGCGCAGCACGGTAAACAGGTAGCCATCGGCGATAGTGAAACGGTGCCCGTTAATCCACTCTTTATCTTCCAGGCATTCGTTCACGTACTGCATTTTTTTGTCCAGCAGCGCGCGAGCGACAGGTTTGTAATCCTCCGGCGTATCCGGGCGAAACAGCGGGGTAAAACCTTTATGCAGCTCCGTCGCCACGTAGTTTAGCCACTCCAGCGTCTGATAGCGGGCGATGCTTCCCACCGGCGCCAGCAGCTGGCGGTCCGGCACGCGATCGGCGATATATTGCATAATGGCCACGCCTTCCGTCAGCAGCACATCATCGTCCAGCAGCAGCGCCGGTACCTGACCCTTCGGGTTGATCTGCAGATAATCATCCCCGTTTTCGAGACGTTTTTTCATCACGTCAACGCCCTGCAGGGTGAAGTCCAGCCCGCTTTCGCGTAGCGCGATATGCGAAGCAAGAGAACAAGCGCCGGATTTGTAGAACAGTTTCATCGGTAACTCCTCGTGGCTGCGGTTTCCTGTATGTTAGTCCGCCCAGGGGTAAAAAAAAACCGCTAACAGCGCGTTAGCGGTTTAAATTTATGGGTTTTCCCGGGGAGCTTAAGCCGTAGCGGTATCGCTGGCTTTTGCCGTTTTATCGTCGTCCTGGGTCATACGGTTCAGCTTCGGCGCCGTCATGAGCATCAGGATGGCGATAATGCCGGTGGCGACACCGATATGCAGGAACACGCGACCGTAAACTTCCAGCGACATCAGCGGGTCAGTCACGTTATCCGGCACCGCCATCATGTTCGCCACGTAGCCGCCGATCAGGTTGGCGCCAGCGGTAGTCAGGAACCAG
The DNA here is from genome assembly GCF_015139575.1 of Klebsiella michiganensis. GTDB lineage: Bacteria > Pseudomonadota > Gammaproteobacteria > Enterobacterales > Enterobacteriaceae > Klebsiella > Klebsiella michiganensis. The sequence continues at coordinate 2,625,870 of NZ_AP022547.1, forward strand.
CTACCCATAATGAAGCCCATCAGGCGCTGCGGAACCAGCTGTGCCACCATCGCCAGACCCAGACCGGAAATCATCAGTTCACCGATACTCTGCAGGCCGTAGCTGATCACCAGCCAGCTGACGTTTACGATGCCCGCATCGCTGGCGAACTTAGCGCCCAGCGGCAGGACAAGGAAGGCGCCGGAGCACAGGACCATACCAATAGCAAACTTCATCGGCATCGGCAGGGTATCGCCCATCTTGTTATAAATGGCGGCCAGAATCGGGCTACCGATAATGATCCAGAAAGGGTTCAGCGCCTGGTACTGCTCAGGCTCGAAAGCGATGCCCAGCAGAGAGTGTTCAACGTTGCGAATCGCAAAGAAGTTGAGGGAGGTTGGCATCTGGCTGTACAGAACGAAGAAGATAATCGCCTGCAGCATCAGGATGAAAGCGACGATCATTTTGCGACGGGCCGCGCCCTGCATCGCGAAGGCTTCTTTAGCGAAAATAACGATGATGCCCAGCGCAACCACGCCCAGCGCCATACGTGCAATACCCTGGTTGTGCAGCAGCCAGGTTGCAATCGCGATGAGAACCACCACGCCAACGATAGTCGCCAGCAGCTTGCCTATCTGCAGCGGGGCGAAGTCAGGCTTCGAGCCGTACTGTTTAACCCAGCGCTGGCAGAAAGTGAAGTTGACGATGGTGATCACCAGGCCGACAAAGCTCAGGGCGAAAGCGACGCTCCAGCCGAACTTCGCCGCCAGCCATGGCGTGGCCAGCATAGAGAAGAAAGAACCGATGTTGATGGACATGTAGTACATGGTAAATGCACCGTCCAGACGCGGGTCGTTCTTTTCATAGCAGGTTGAGAGCAGGGAAGAGGGGTTAGCCTTAAACAGGCCGTTACCGACGGCAATCGTCGCCATACCTATATATACGATGCCTGCATCGTGCCCTGACCACGCCACCAGGCCGTAGCCGATAGCCAGAACGATTGCGCCGAGCATGATGACGCGCTTAGTGCCAAGCACCTTGTCGCCCAGCCAGCCGCCAATCGCCACCAGACCGTAGACCAGGGCGCTAAAGGAGGAGAACAGAGTAATAGAGTCCGCTTCTGACATACCCAGCTGTTTAACCAGGTAAACGGCCATGATCCCTTGCAGGCCGTAGAAACCAAAACGTTCCCACAGCTCAATAGAGAAGATGAGATAGAACGAACGTGGTTGTTTGAAAGCGTTTAAACTTACGCTTTCTGTTGGTTTATTGTTTGCAGTCGACACAAATACCTCTTTTTTTACATCCCATATTAACGGGGGGTGTTCGGGGCGCAATCTTCTCAGACCGCCGCCTTTATAGTTATTCTGGAGGGAAAACGGCAGGTAATGTTCACTATCCTGCCCCTTCAGGCAATAGCTTTGCAATAATCTGTTACACATATTCCATGCGGCATAATACACCGCCTACTCAAATGTTATTCAGAGTTAAATTTCAAGGTTTAGCCAAAGGGAGAGTTTTTATCTGTTGGAATCCGAAGTTTTTCGCATAATGGCGATATGTTCGGCTGTATGCGCTTGCATCCAGTGATATAGCCCGTAATCCTAAAAATTGATGGGTTATTGTTTTGGTATTTAACTTAAGGGTATTTGAATCAGCAGGTTTGCACGCAAAAGCGTTAACATTAAATCAACAATAAATTGACCAGGTGATCTCGATCACAAATGTATAGAAATTTTGCCTCTAAAAAAAATGAATAAGCTGGCCGATGATTATATAACCGCATAATCACCCGCAACAGCGCGAAAATGATGGCGTGAATGTCGATGAAGGCGGGGGAAAAGCAGCGTCATCACCCTGATGGATAATGACGCGGTGCGTGTTCAGAGATCGACCTTCTCTTTGTACTCGCAAAGGTCTTCTATCAGGCAGGAGCCGCAGCGCGGTTTGCGGGCAATACAGGTATAACGGCCGTGCAGGATTAACCAGTGATGGCAGTCGACTTTAAATTCCGCTGGAACCACCTTTAACAGCTTTTCTTCGACCTGTTCAACGTTCTTACCGGGCGCAAATTGTGTCCGATTGCAAACGCGGAAGATATGCGTATCGACGGCGATTGTCGGCCAGCCGAAGGCGGTGTTGAGTACCACGTTCGCGGTTTTACGGCCGACGCCGGGAAGCGCCTCAAGGGCCGCCCGATCTTCCGGCACTTCGCCATTGTGCTGCTCAAGCAGGATACGACAGGTCTTGATGACGTTTTCTGCTTTGCTGTTAAACAGGCCAATAGTCTTGATATACGACTTCACGCCCTCAACGCCCAGCGCCAGCATGGCCGCCGGCGTGTTGGCGACCGGGTAGAGTTTTGCCGTCGCTTTGTTGACGCTGACGTCGGTGGCCTGCGCCGAGAGCAGGACGGCGATCAATAATTCAAACGGCGAGTGAAAATTCAGCTCCGTGGTGGGGTGCGGGTTGTTATCCCTGAGCCTGGTGAGGATCTCCAGGCGTTTACTCTTATTCATTCCAGGCTTTTCCCGTCACATCAGACGGCGCAACGACATCGGCTTGTACCGCTTTAGCTTTGCGCTGTTTGCTACGTTCATCGATAAGGTATTTTACCGCCAACATCATGCCGAGGCCAATAAATGCCCCCGGCGGCAGCATCGCCAGCAGAAACGGCGTATCGGTATGAAATACTTCAATGCGCAGAATTTTAGCCCAGCTGCCGAGCAGGCTGTCGGCACCATCAAACAGGGTACCGTTGCCGAGAATTTCCCGCATTGATCCGAGCACAAACATCGCACAGGTGGCCCCCATGCCGATGGAAAAACCATCCAGCGCCGACAGCGCCGGGCCTTTTTTCGCGGCAAAGGCCTCAGCGCGCCCAACCACGATACAGTTGGTGACAATCAGCGGGATAAAGATCCCCAGAGACTGATAGAGGCCGAACGCGTAGGCGTTGATCAGCATCTGCACGACGCTCACCACCGAAGCGATGATCATGACGTAAATCGGAATACGGATTTCCGCCGGCGTCCAGCGGCGCAGGCTGGAAATGGTCAGGTTCGTCAGGGTGAGCACCAGCGTCGTCGCCAGCCCAAGGCCAAGGGCGTTGGTGGCGGTCGAGGTCACGGCGAGTAGGGGACACATCCCCAGCAGCTGAACCAGCGCGGAGTTGTTTTTCCACAACCCCTGAACAATAACGTCTTTTACTTCGCTCATGATTTAGTCTCCACAGGGAGTGAATGCGGAAATCTGCGCGGGCAGCGTTTGTGCGTACAGGCCGGCGCGCTTGACGGCATTGACCACCGCGCGCGGGGTAATGGTGGCCCCGGTAAACTGGTCGAAGTCGCCGCCGTCTTTTTTCACGGCCCAGTGGCTGTCGTTTTGCCCATGAATCACTTTACCGGCAAAGAGGGTGATCCAGTCGGAAATTCTGAGTTCGATTTTATCGCCCAGCCCCGGCGTCTCATGATGTTCGGTGACGCGGGTACCCAGCACGGTACCTTTAAAATCGGCGGCCACCAGCAGCTGAATGGCCCCGGAATAGCCGTCCGGTGCGGTGGCTTCCATCACCGCAGCCACCGGTTTTTCGCCATCCTGAGCGATCCAAACCTTGTGCTGGCCTTTTCCCAGCGCCGGGGCGGTAACTTGATAACAGCTTTTCAGCAAGTCGTTGTTATAAAGATTAGCCGGCATAACCTGGTCAAATAAGGCTTTTTGCTGCTGGGCAGCCTGGTCTTCAATGGTGCTTTTGGTCAGCTCGTTAATCGCGGCCGTCAGCCCGGTAGACCCCGCCGCAAAGAGGGCCAGCGTGATGCCGTGTTTACGCATGCTTTGTAACATGTTCGGGTCCTCAGCGGTGGCCGTACGCGCGCGGGCGCGTATAGTAATCGATCAAGGGAACGGTAATATTGGCCAGCAGAACGGCAAAGGCCACGCCATCCGGATAGCCGCCAAAGCTGCGAATTAGCCATACCAGTAATCCCGCCAGCGCGCCGAAGATCAGGCGTCCGCGATTGGTGGTGGAGGCGGTAACCGGATCCGTCAGAATAAAGAACGCGCCCAGCATGGTGGCGCCGGACAGCAGATGAATCAGCGGCGAGGCGAGGCTTTCCGGGGAGAACAGCCATCCGAGGGTAGCGCAAACGGCAAGGCTCAGCAGAAAACTGACCGGGATATGCCAGCGAATGGCTTTTTGCCATAACAGGAACAGACCACCCGCCAGATACGCCAGGTTAACCCACTGCCAGCCGAGGCCGGCGAGCGCGCCGCCGTAGACAGGATACTGGAGAATCTCTTCAACCGCGTGACCGGCATGAAGCGAGGTTTTGAAGGTATCCAGCGGCGTGGCCTGGCTGATACCGTCAATGCCCATTCGCAGGCTGTTCATGTCTCCACTGCTCGCCGTATGGCCTGTGAAAATCATCCGCAGCGCGTCGCTAAATCCGGGAACATTGGCGGCTATCTCATGCGGCGGGAGCCACGAAGTCATCTGGACCGGGAAGGAGATGAGCAGGACGACATAGCCGATCATCGCCGGGTTAAAAGGATTATGACCCAGACCACCGTAGAGCTGTTTAGCGATGATCACCGCGAACGCGGTCCCCAGCACCACCATCCACCAGGGAGCAAAAGGCGGAATACTGATGGCCAGCAGCAGGCCGGTCAGCAGCGCGGAGTTATCGGCGAGGATCGCGGGAATATTTTGTTTGCGCAGTTTAAGGATGGCCGCTTCGGCTCCCCACGCCGTGATGGCGGCAAGGATAATTTGCAGCACGGTACCCCAGCCGAAAAACCAGGTCTGAACCGCGATGCCGGGCACGGCGGCGAGCAGCACCAGCAGCATAATCCGCGAAGTCTGGCGCTGATTGTGGGTATAAGGGGAACTTGCGATTCTGAAAACCATTTAATCCTCGTTAACTGCCTGCCGGGATGCTTTCCGGGCCTGAACGCGGGCGATTGCTTCAGCGACTGCCGCTTTGCGGGCGTCATCATTGGCTGCCGACGGGGGAACTGCTTGTTGCTGTTGTTCTGCTTTACGCGCTTTAGCCCGGGCGATGGCGGCCTCAACGGCGGCCTTGCGCGGGTCAACGGCGGCGGGCTGCTCCGCTGGGGCGTCTTCCGCAGGAACCGCCTGCTGTTGGGCTTTACGCGCTTTGGCCCGGGCGATGGCGGCCTCGACGGCGGCTTTGCGCGGGTCACTGGCGGCGGGCTGCTCTGCTGGGGCGTCTTCCGCAGGAACCGCCTGCTGTTGGGCTTTACGCGCTTTGGCCCGGGCGATGGCGGCCTCGACGGCGGCTTTGCGCGGGTCACTGGCGGCGGGCTGCTCTGCTGGAGCGTCTTCCGCAGGAACCGCCTGCTGTTCGACTTTGCGCGCTTTGGCTCGGGCGATGGCGGCCTCTACGGCGGCTTTGCGCGGGTCAACGGCGGCGTCAGATGACGGCCCGGCGACGTTGCTTTGTGCCTGTTGCTGAGCTTTGCGTGCCCGGGCCTCGGCCTTGCGGGCTTCGCGGGCGGCAATGGCTTCGCTGTTATCCGGTTTGGCGCCGGAGAGCACGATAATCGGCTGCGCCGCGTCACGCTGCTTTTCCCGTACCCGGGCAAGGGCGGCGTTAATCGCGTCCTGATCTTTCGCCGCGGGCTGGGCCGCGGCCTGCTTATGCCGTTCAAGACGCGCGGCTTTATCGCGCTCAAGACGCGCCTGACGGGCCTCAAAGCGTAATTTCGCCTCCGCCGCGCGTTTCTCTTCCTGAGCAAGCGCGTAAATCTCCGCTTTTTCCTGGCGGAAGTACTGCACCAGCGGGATATTGCTTGGGCAGACCCAGGCGCAGGCGCCGCACTCAATGCAATCCGCCAGGTTATGGCTGGTGGCTTTGTCGTGCTGCTGGCCTTTGCTGAACCAATAAAGCTGCTGCGGCAGAAGATCTGCCGGGCAGGCGTCCGCGCAGGCGCTGCAGCGGATGCAGCCTTTTTCCTCTTCCGGCTCGCCCATTTCGCTCGCCGACGGCGCCAGCAGGCAGTTGGTGATTTTCACGACCGGCACGTCGAGCCACGGCAGGGTGAAGCCCATCAGCGGCCCGCCCATAATTACCATAGGATCGCCGCTCGGACAGAAACCGGCATCGTTGAGCAGATGGCTGACCGGAGTGCCGAGGCGCGCCCAGACGTTGCCCGGACGCGAGATCGCTTCCCCGGTCAGGGTGACGACGCGCTCGGTCAGCGGCTCGCCGTCGATTACCGCGCGTTTCACCGCATAGGCGGTGCCGACGTTCTGCATCAGCACGCCGATGTCAGAGGAGCGTCCGCCGTGAGGCACCTGCTTGCCGGTGAGGATCTGCGTCAGCTGTTTCGCGCCGCCGGAGGGATATTTCGTGGGGATCACGCGCAGGGAAATACCGTGCGTGTCGGCTAATACCGCGCGCAGCATCGAAATCGCCTGCGGTTTATTATCCTCGATGCCGATCAGTACCTGAGCTGGCTGCAGAATATGGGCAAGGATGCGAATACCCTCGACGATCTGCGCCGCGCAATCCTGCATCAGACGGTCGTCGGCGGTAATATAGGGTTCGCACTCGGCGGCGTTGATAATGAGTGTGTCGATTTTGTCGCCGCCGCCGCGCAGCTTGGCGCCGGTCGGGAAACCCGCGCCGCCCAGTCCGGCCACGCCAAACTGGTGAATACGCTCAATCAGCGCTTCGCGGGATTTATTCTGGTAATCGTTCCAGCCATCGCGTTCAATCCAGCGGTCTTCGCCATCGGCATCAATAATCACGCTCATTTCCGCCAGCGCGGAAGGGTGGGCGGTAGAGTGGGGAGCAATGGCCGCCACCGTACCGGACGTCGGGGCGTGCACCGGCAGCATTCTGCCCCAGCCGCGCGTTAACGGCTGGCCGCGCAGGACGCGATCGCCAGGCTGAACGCAGAGTTCACCTTCCGCGCCAATATGCTGTTTTAGCGGAATGACAAAACGCTGCGGCAGCGAAACCTGACGCAGCGGGGTACCGTTGGACTGGGTTTTCATTTCTGGCGGATGGATGCCGCCGTTGAAGTCCCAGACTTTATCTTTGCGAAAAGCGGAAAATAACTTAAACATGTTGTTCCACGGGAATAATGCGTACCGGGATGGTCTGAAGATCCCATTTCCAGGTTTCTGTCGTCGGCGCCACCGGGCGCAGTTCAATACATTGTGTCGGACAAGGCGCGACGCAAAGATTACAGCCGGTACAGAGATCGCTCATCACCGTATGCATGGCGCGCGTGGCGCCGACGATGGCATCGACGGGACAGGCCTGAATGCATTTTGTGCAGCCGATGCAGTTCGCCTCGTCGATCACCGCCAGCATTCGCGCCGGTTCGGCTTCTTGCGCATCGCCGTCTGTCGGCTGCGGATCGACGTTCAATAGCTCAGCGATTTTCAGCATCACCGCTTCGCCGCCGGGGGCGCAGCAGTTGATTTTCTCGCCCTGGGTCCCCACCGCTTCAGCGTAGGGACGACAGCCAGGGTAGCCGCACTGGCCGCACTGGCTCTGCGGAAGCAGGGCATCAATTTTTTCCACCACCGGGTCATCCTCCACCGCAAAGCGGCGGGAGGCGTACCCCAGAATTAAGCCGAAAATTAGCCCCAGCAGGCTAATGGCGACCACGGCTATCCAGACAGCGTTCATTACAACTTCACCAAACCACTAAAGCCCATAAAAGCAAGGGACATTAAACCTGCGGTGACCAGCGCAATCGCGTTACCGCGAAACGGCGCGGGAACATCCGCTACCACCAGTCGCTCGCGAATGGAGGCGAAAAGCACCATAACCAGCGAAAAACCGACCGCGGCGGCAAAACCGTACAGCGCCGATTGCAGGAAATTATGCCCAAGGTTAATGTTGAGCAGCGCCACGCCGAGCACCGCGCAGTTGGTGGTGATCAGCGGCAGGAAGATGCCCAGCAGGCGATACAGCGCCGGGCTGGTTTTACGCACGACCATTTCGGTAAACTGCACCACCACGGCGATGACCAGGATAAAGGCCAGCGTACGTAAATAGACCAGATCCAGCGGGATAAGGATCCAGGTATCAATTAACCAGGCGCAAATAGAGGCCAGCGTCATCACAAACGTGGTGGCGAGCCCCATCCCCATAGCGGCTTCCAGCTTTTTGGAAACCCCCATAAACGGGCACAGTCCAAGAAACTTCACCAGCACGAAGTTGTTAACCAGGACAGTGCCAACAAAGAGCAGTAAATAATCAGCCATCATTCGACCTGAAATAGAAAAAGCCGTCTATTATCGAATAAATCGATACCGGCGACAACAGGTTAACTGTGTGGTTATTACGGATTCACAAAGGTCCGCTTAACCCGTTGAGAACGCCTGAAATAGGGCGCAAGCAGCGCTGCGGCGAGGAGAGGGAATAGCAGCTGGCGCAGCGCGAGCGCGTCGGAAATCGGGGAAAAGGCAAAGGCTTTTACCGCCAGCAGAAGCGTGATCAGCAGCCAGATAATGTAGTGCTTCGGTACCCCTTTCCGCCGTTTAAAGAAGGCGATGGTCAACCACAGCGTGTAGTACCACATGGCGATCGCAAAGGCTAAGGAGGCGATCCACAGAGCGAGATGTTCGATACTCATCGCGCTCAGCAATGTGTAAGTCTGGGAAGACATCAGGGCATCAGCAAAAAACAGCAGCGACAATGAGGCGCTAAGCAGGGCTACCAGGAGCCATGCCAGCGGTGCCAGAAGCCATCCGCCAATACGTTCCACAGAGTCAGAAGACATTATTACTCCAAAATTCAACGCCAGTTATAAATAAAAGCAGGGCGGAAGTATAAGCAACTGGCGTGAATGATGACAGTCTTTATTGCACGTAGCGCCAGACGGACTTGGGCACTTCGCCGATGTTGAACAATTTGCCGCCAGAAACCAGCTCCGCCCGGCGATGGTCGGCCGCGCGATACATGTTGACGATCTCTTCGTTATCGGTCAGGGAATAGTTAAGGTGATCAAAAAGTTTTTCCAGACTTTCCAGCGAACTGATTTTACGAAATTTTAATAAGTAGTCCTGAACGGTCATTTGCGTATCCATTTTATAATCGGAATAAATTAAGTTGAATATACCCATACTGAGTAAACCTGTTCTCAACCGGCAGTTCCTTTCTAAGATAAACTGTATGCAATTATTTCGGTTGTAAATACCGGTGACAAGAACAGATGATGTTTCCGGCCTGGTAAAAAGAAATTTAAGAGTATTCCAGAACTGAATCAGGCGCCGGAAGGCGCCTGGGAGAGAAGATTAACGCTGTTCGCCTCGGCTGGCAATAACGTTTTGGTACCAGAAAAAACTCTTTTTCCGTTTACGCGCCAGATTTTGCTGGTGATCGACATAAACGAATCCGTATTGTTTTTTATAACCGTTCAGCCAGCTCAAAAGATCAATAAAGGACCAGGGGTAGTAGCCGCGCACGTCGGCGCCCTGTTCCAGCGCTTTTTCAAGCGCGGTAATGTGGCTACTGAGATAGTCAATCCGCGGGTCGTCGACGATTTCGCCATTGATAATCGGGTCTATTGCCCCCAGGCCGTTTTCGGTGATGTAGATCGGAATATCACCGTAGCGCGCTTTAATCATCATGATCCCGTCGGTTAAGCCCTGAGGCCAAATTTCCCAGCCCCATTCGGTATAGGTGCTTTGCGGGTTGCGCACGAAGTGGAAGAGCCCATCCACGCCCGGCTCGCCGCCGGTCGGTACTTCAGGAGGCTGCGCCGACACGGTTTCACGGCGATAGTAGTTCAGGCCGATAAAGTCACAGCGGTTGTCACGCAGCAGCGCGTCGTCTCCCGGTTCAAAGACCGGAACCCCCCACAGCGCCCGGGTCTGCTGCAGTAGCTCTTCGGGATAGCCGCCTTTTAATACCGGATCGTAGAGCCAGTGGGTATGGATGGCGTCCGCCATCTCTGTCGCCCGCTTATCTTCCTCACTGTCGGTTAATGCGGTGTGCGGCTGCAGCACGTTGACAAACCCTATCTCCCCCGCCACGCCCATTTCACGAAACGCTTTCACGGCCAGCGCATGGGCGATAAAGACGTGATGGCAGGCCTGAATGGCGCGCGCCGGATCGCGCACCGCAGGAGGATGGAGGCCGTTAATGTAACCGTGGCCGATAAAGACGATAGTCTCGTTAAAGGTTGCCCACAGTTTGACCCGGGAGCCAAAACGTTGATAGCACAGGCGAGCGTACTCAGCGAAGGCTTCCGCGGTACTGCGCGCCTCCCAGCCGCCTTCATCCTGCAGCGCCTGGGGAAGATCCCAGTGGTACAGGGTAATCATCGGTTCAATGTTATGCGCCAGCAGTTCGTCAATCAGGTCGCTGTAGAATTGGACACCAGCCTCGTTCACTTCACCGCGGCCGCCAGGCAGCAGGCGGGGCCAGGAAATAGAAAAGCGATAGCTTTGCAAACCCATTTCCGCCATCAGCGCTACGTCTTCGCGAAAACGATGGTAGTGGTCAACGGCGACGTCACCGGTCGTCCCCTGATAGGTGGTGCCCGGAAGGTGAGAATAAATATCCCAGATAGAAGGGCCTTTGCCGTCGGCATCGTGACCGCCTTCAACCTGCCAGGCCGCTGTCGCGGCGCCCCATAAAAAGTGTTGCGGGAATTTGGACATGAAGAAACTCCTTATCGATTGATAAAGAGAGTGTAATAAAGGCGTATGCAACTATGCAACCGGTTTCAGAAACCGGTTGCATAGTTGCGAAGCGGGTCACTGTTTATTTCGACAGCGGCTTCGTCTGAACAGCATCAACGGCAGGCGGGGACTGGTAGTTATCAATATGATGAGCGATAACTAAAAGCAGGGCCGAAACGCCCAAAACAATCCAGCCAATAAGTTCTACAATACGGTTAAAAACGTTTTCCATAACTCTACGGCAAATGGTGAAACCAGACTGAAATGGTACTCAACGACTGAAGTAACGCAAGTGTTACATGATCTTAGCTGCGCAAATGGCGTAAAGCTGAGCAACCGGTGCAGGGGCAAACGCGTCGAAGATGCGTTCAGAATCGCGGTGTTAGTGCGGCTGCGACATTTCGTTAAGGGGGCAGAAAAATGAGTGACCCTATCCGGGTAGGTTTAATCGGGTACGGCTATGCGAGCAAAACCTTTCATGCGCCGCTGGTCAGCGGTACGCCGGGGATGACGCTGGCGGCGGTCTCGAGCAGCGATGAAACGAAAGTGCTGGCCGACTGGCCTGCGGTGAAGGTGGTGACCGCACCGCAGGCGCTCTTTAGCGACCCCGATATCGATCTGGTGGTGATCCCCACGCCCAATGATACCCATTTTCCGCTGGCGAAAGCTGCGCTGGAAGCGGGCAAGCATGTAGTGGTGGATAAACCGTTTACCGTGACGCTGTCACAGGCTCGCGAGCTTGAGGCCATTGCCAAAAGCGAGGGGCGACTGCTGTCCGTGTTCCATAACCGCCGCTGGGACAGCGATTTTCTGACGGTGAAGTCGCTGATTAACGAAGGCCTGTTAGGGGAAGTCGGCTATTTTGAGTCGCATTTCGACCGCTATCGACCGCAGGTACGGCAACGCTGGCGCGAGCAAGGTGGGCCGGGCAGCGGCATCTGGTACGATCTTGCCCCGCATCTGCTGGACCAGGTGGTAAATCTCTTCGGTCTGCCGGTGAGTATGCAGGTCGACCTGGCTCAGCTACGGCCTGGCTCCCAGTCCACAGACTATTTTCATGCGGTGTTGGCCTGGCCGCAGCGTCGCGTGGTGCTGCACGGAACCCTGGTGGCCGCGGCGGAAACGGCGCGCTTTATCATCCACGGTTCGCGGGGAAGCTATGTGAAATACGGCCTTGATCCGCAGGAAGAACGGCTGAAAAGCGGCGAGCGCCTGCCGCAGGAGGATTGGGGGTACGATATGCGCGACGGGCTGCTGACGCGTGCCGAAGGCGAGGAAATCACCGAGGAGTCGTGGCTGACGCTACCGGGCAACTATCCGGCCTATTACGCCGCCATTCGCGATGCGCTTAATGGCATCGGCGTTAACCCGGTTCCGGCAAGCCAGGCGATTCAGATTATGGAGCTGATTGAGCTTGGGCTGGAGTCGGCCAGGCATCGGGCGACGCTGTGCCTGAATTAGGCCGACCTGACGAAACGCGCTGGCCAGGCGCTGATTGAGCTTCCCCCCGTGCTGGCACGGGGGAGAAACATCAAGCCTGCTGCACGCGCTGGATCAGCGCCGCTTTTTCCTGGGCGCTTAAAAAGGCGAGCTCCAGACCGTTTCTCTGCGCCTGGCGAATTTGCTCGCGGCTTAAACCGGCTGCCGGGGCGGCGACGGTGTATTCGTGGATAATATCGACGCCCTGAACGGCGGGGTCGTCGGTATTGATGCAGGCCAGCACGCCGTGTTCAAGGAATGTTTTCAGCGGATGCTCGGCCAGGGATGGCACGGTGCTGGTCTGAATATTAGAGGTCAGGCAGGACTCAATCCCGATTCGCTGCGCGGCGAGATAATCCATCAGCGCCGGATCCTGCACCGCCTTCACGCCGTGGCCGATACGCTCGGCGCCCAGTTCGCGAATCGCCTGCCAGATGCTTTCCGGGCCAGCGGCTTCGCCCGCATGTACGGTGATGCGCCAGCCCGCATCGCGCGCGCGGCTGAAGTGATCCATAAACAGATTTCCCGGGAAGCCGAGCTCATCCCCGGCGAGGTCGAGGGCGGTGATGCCATCGCGATGGGCGAGCAGGGCCGCGAGCTCCTCTTCGCAGGCCGCTTCGCCAAAGGTGCGGCTCAGAATGCCGATCAGGCGGGCCTCAACGTTAAAGTCGCGGCTGCCTTCTTTAACGCCGGCGATCACCGCTTCGACTACGCCCGCGACCGGCAGCTGGTGGGTCATCGCCATATAGCGCGGAGAGAAACGCAGTTCAACGTAGTGCAGGCCGTTGCGAGCGGCATCTTCGAGGTTTTCATAAGCGACGCGGCGGCAGGCTTCCAGCGAGGCCAGTACCTTTACGCCCCAGTCCAGCTTAGCGAGGAAGCTGACCAGATCAGGCTCATTGCTGGTGACCTGTACATGAGGACGTAAGGTGTCGAGGGTGTCTGCCGGAAGGGCGAGGTTGTACTGGCGGCCAAGATCGAGAATGGTTTGGGCCCGGATATTACCATCAAGGTGGCGATGGATGTCGGTTAATGGCAAAGTTAAATCAATCATGGTCGCACTCTTTTTTTAGTTAAAGTGCGCGTCATTGTACAACAGTTGCGTAACTAATTAAAAGCATTGAAAAAATTACGATGATACAAGTATTTGGGGGCACTATGGGGGCAATTACAGCATCTTTGCGTTCAGCATAGCGATTTCATCCTTGTCCTTTTCACTCATCCATTTTGAATAAATTTCATAAACCATCTTCGCATTTTCATGTCCCATTTGGGTTGCGATAAACGAAGGATTTGCCCCAGCAGATAGGGTCCAGCAGGCATATGTGTGCCTGGACTGATAGGGCACCCGATTGCGGATCCCCGATTTCTCGATGCCAACCTTCCAACTGTAACGAAGCGCATTTTTGGAGTAGTAGGGGTTCGGCTCTTTTGATTTTCTCAGCGGGCGAAAAACGAAATTCACCTTCTGGTGTTCCATGCTGGCGTATTCACGGTGATGGAAAACAATCTCGATTTTATTATCTTTCCCGGTTATCGCAAATTGAGCCTGTAGAGCATCCAGTGCAGGTTTAAGCAAGGTTATCGTTCGTACCCCCGCGTCTGTTTTTGGCGGTCCAAATTGGTCGTATTTGTTGATATTCCGGTGTACATGGATCGTTCCTTTCTTAAGATCCACGTCATCCCAGCTTAGCGCGCAAAGTTCACCGTGACGCATACCAGTATAGAAAGCTACTACCCATAGATTAATCATGGCTTTTGGAACGGCCTTAATTAGCTCTGCATATTCATTCTTCGTTAATGGGTCTGGCGCTTTTTTGGGACGTTTCAACATAGTGATTTTTTCAAAAGGGCTGTGGTTGATGAAGTTACTATTTTGGGCAAATTTCATCATGGTGCAGAGTATACGGATTTGCTCGTTGACTGTTGCAGGTGCCCGGCCTGTTTTATTCAGGTGGGGGTACTTCTCGTTAACCACAGGGCCAGTCAGGAGTATTTTACGATAATTAAGAATATCCATCTGTTGGATTTCGCTAATTAGCATCGAGGGTCCTATCAGGCGGGTCAGTGTGGAAATGGTCGATTCCAGGTTACGCATTGAAGCGTGTGTAATATCCAGTTCTTTCGCGTCATGGTAGGCAGCGCACAACTCCTGAAATGTGTTAATTCTCAGCGTGGAATAATATTTCTTAGCAGTTCTGGAGTCGGGGAACTGCGTTAAGTAGTCGAAGACGCCTAACTGAATTTCACTGTGAATTTTTGCGCGTAAGTGGCCAGCCTTTTTGATATTGGCATTATTGACGACCCAGCCTTTCAGCGTTTCGCGGCAACGGTTGCCGCGGTAACTAAAGACTATGCGGATCTTGCCATTATGGATTTCTACCCCAGTTGGTAATAACAAACTACGCCTCCTGCACGAACTGATTGATCTGAGGGTAGTTGTACCAGACTGTGCAACGGGGTGATTTCCCATCCCCCAAAGTCTGGAGAACTTTTTAAAGTGGACTCCTTCTATCCAGCGGTGGTTTCGGTAACCACCGATCTGACGCTTCGATAGCCCAGTTTTTTCGCACAATTTGGCTTCAACAACCCACTCTTCGTTGAAGACGATATTTGGCATGGTCTGTATCTCGTGTTTTGCCCGCCCATGGCGCGAAAGAGCCCAGCCCGCCGGATATGGTCTTCTCCGGCGGAGTTTATTCAGGATTGTGGCGGTAGGGCGGGACAGTTGGTGGTGGGGTTAAATATTGGTAAGTGCCCAGACAATCGCGAATGCGATGCCTACGTAAGCAAAGGCTTCAGGCCAGTTCATTGCTTTGTTCCTTGCTCCACGTTTTTCAGGTCGTTTTCCGCGAAAAGGATAGAGGTACGCGCAGACCGCAATCGGGCTTTAGCGTTCTTTTCCTCGCGCTCAAGGTTGGCGACTGCCTCACGCAGCTCATCCCGCCGTTCGTAGAGTTTAGTGATCTCGGTGACTATGGACTCACCGTCATAGGCGA
This sequence comes from Klebsiella michiganensis, assembly GCF_015139575.1. Taxonomy (GTDB): domain Bacteria; phylum Pseudomonadota; class Gammaproteobacteria; order Enterobacterales; family Enterobacteriaceae; genus Klebsiella; species Klebsiella michiganensis. The sequence goes on from NZ_AP022547.1 coordinate 2,640,996, forward strand.
CAGCCAGAATATGCTCGAAGGGATCCAAAACGACCCTGCACTGGGTGCAGCGAAGTACGCGCTCGGCCTCTTCGACGATTACGGCCCTATGTTTGCAGCGCCTCTGGCTGCATTCCTTGCGGTCAGTAACAACGATATTCAGCAGCTTTTCTTCATCACGCTGGCGCTGGACCAGCGGCACAATGTTATCTATTGGTTCATCTATTCAAAAATCCCCCATTAAAAAAGCCCCATTTTATGGGGCTTGGTGTAAATATATATAATGTTTAGCCGAAACAAAATTGTATATTATTATCATTTACTAGTGTGTTGTTCGCTTCAAGCCAATCATCAACACCTTTGTAGAGCATTGTGCATACTTTCTTCGCCAGTTCTCGATTTAATGCTGCACTATTGAAAACAATTTCAACCTGTCGAACGCTTACATCAGATCGGAAGGATTCTTTTGGTACACTTTTGCCACCGCCAGATTTTGATTTCTCCATTCGAACGGTTGAAGAATAGAATGTCAGTTTAACAACATCATCAACAGTAATTGTGCTCTGGCTAAACATCGATTTTTCATTTACTTCATTCTCCCTTGAAAGGCAACTCTTAACTAGCTGAACCAAGCTGTCTTTAATACCTTTCTTATCTTTCTCTGTCGCCGAATCATAAAGAGAAGAAATATTATCAATGAGCGAATCGTAATTACTATATTCATAATGAACATTCGTATCTTCGGATTTGCTACACACCATTAAAGGAAATCTTAATACTTGATCTACATAATTATAAAAATTCTTTTCATTTTCAGATTTGTCTGGCTGAAGTGGATTCCATTTTGTCTTCGCTTGTGCGATTCCAAGTATTGTGGTCACAAAGTTAGCCGGAGATTTTACTAATTTCTCTGCCAAAACATCTAAATCACTTTTGATTTGTGACATTTCCTTTGCATCTACTAGCGCTTTAGATGCCTGTCGACCAACTAACACCGCCGAACCACAAGAAATACCAGCCCAGTCATTATTACCAGTTAATAGACCAGCAAAATCCATTTCAAGCCCATTTAACCAAGCGTCAATAGATTCATTCATGAACTTATTATCATTCATTTTAACTCCTTAAATTGATTATCCTCATTAGTCCTGAAATAAAATAATAAGTTGAGGATTTTCTTAATGTGATTTATATCACATTGTTAAACTTAGGGAGGGGCGAAAACATCAAATAAATAATTAATCATAAATATCATCAATATATGATCTTATAAACTTCCGCATATTAATAAATCATTGTTAGTAATTATTTGATGAATCCAGTAAGCCAAAATATCTTGTGGGTGAACTGATTTAACATTCCTTTAAATACTCTGTTGTTACTTAAGCTCAACGCACTCGGCATCAAAGAGAAATGGATCTATCGGGTTTAATGCGTTCTCGATTGGGGAGCCGCCTGATAGGTACATCAACTGGATTGCTCGCTTTAACAACACACGATTTGCTGTTTCTGCTTTCCGGTATTCCTGAAGTTCGCAAACTATCGAAAGCACTTGCGCTGGGCTTAAGGACTCTAGGTAGTCACATATCGCACACTGCCCGACAGCGATATCGAGTGCATGAATCGTCTGAAAGAGGTTAGCCGCCATTTCTGCAATCTGATTTCCACTAATCAGGAAACGGGCGCAGATGTGCGCTGGTCGACAATTGCCAAAACCCACATGCAGCAAGCGTGCATGGCGGCATGCCGAGCAATTGCTAAACCGGATAACGATTGCTAACAGCTGTCACTACAGAGCGTCATTACGATGGCGCTCAATAGTGATTATTGGGTGATGTTATGGCGAAAACGGACTGGAAAAAGCTGGAGCAGGAATTCCAGCGCGCGCACGCCAAAACTGGCATCAAATTGCAGGACTGGTGTGCACAGAACGGCATAAGCTACGCCAGCGCTCGCCGCTACATCAAAACACGCAAAAGTGCGCAAAATAATGCGCAGAACGCGCAGAAAAAAGCGCGCAAAAGTGCGCAAAAAAAGAAGACGGAAGCCAGTAACGGCGAGGATTCTCCGCAAAATTTATCTCGCCCCAACAACGGCGAAAATTGCGCAGAAGAGCCAAAAACGAAACGGATTCGCGGATCCCGATCTTTGGCCCCGACAAACGCGTTTCAGGAGCGCAATACCGCAGCCGTAAAACACCGCGGCTACGCGAAGTATCTCGATGCTGATGGACTGATGGACGATGCCAGCGAGATGGCGCTCATTGACGAGCTGGTTTTCACCCGCGCCCGGGCGCTATCGGTCACCACCACGATGAAACGCATGTTCGATGACATGGCGCAGGCCGACAGCGTTGAAGTGCGTGTTGAACTGTACGGCAAAATTCTGCAGGTAGAGCAGGCGCTGGACCGCAATATTGGGCGTATTGAGTCGATAGAGCGGACGCTCAGCACGCTGGATGTGTATGCAGCCACCACACCGAAGATTATCGCCGACACCGCACGCATTAAAGCGGCGACGGCGAAACTGAAAGCGGAAACCGACATTCTCACCAGCCAGAAACAGGGAGTTACCACGCCGATGACGTCCATCGTTGCCGACATTCAGGCGATGAACAATTCAGGGAGGATCAATGACTACCCGGAGGAATGACCCGCAGTACTGCGAACCGGACATGTCAGCTATGTCGGAGGCGGAGCAGCGGCGCTTCATTCTGCTGAATCTCAGCAATCCCTGGTGGCGTCTCAATAACCTGTACAAAATTCAGGACGAGAAGGGAAATCTTGTCACGTTCCGCATGCGACCGGCACAGCGGCGTCTGTTTCGGAACATGCACAACAAGAACATCATCCTGAAGGCGCGCCAGCTGGGTTTCTCCACCAGCATTGATATTTATCTGCTGGACCAGGCGCTGTTTACGCCACACCTGAAGTGTGGCATCGTCGCGCAGGACAAAGCGGCGGCGGGGGAGATATTCCGTACCAAAATCGCGATACCGTTCGATAACCTCCCTGGCTGGTTGCGGGCGTCATTCACAGTCGTGGAGCGACGCGGCGGCGCGAATGGTGGCTTTATTCTGTTTGGTCACGGATCCAGTATTCAGGTGGCAACCTCATTTCGTTCAGGTACTGTCCAGCGTCTGCATATCTCCGAACACGGCAAGATTTGCGCGAAATACCCTGCGAAGGCGAAGGAGCTTCGCACCGGTACGCTTAACGCGGTGGCGGAAGAGTGCATTATTTTTGATGAATCCACCGCGGAGGGCGTGGGCGGTGATTACCATTCTATGTGCATGGCTGCCATTGAGCTGGAGCAGGCTGGGTTAGATCTGACCAATCAGGACTTCAAATTCCACTTCTATCCCTGGTACGACGATCCTAAGTACAGCGCACCGGTGCCGTCAGGTGGCCTTCGTCTCAGCAAATACCACCGTGAGTATTTCGCCGCGGTTGAGCAGCGCATGGGTATCACTCTTAATGATGAGCAAAAGCAGTGGTACATCGGCAAAGAGCGATCTCAGGGTGGAGAGATGAAGCAGGAGTTCCCCAGCACGCCGGAAGAGGCGTTCCTGACATCCGGGCGCCGGGTATTCGATGCGATTGCAACAATGCGCGCTGGTGGCCGGTGTATTACCCCGCTGATTGTCTACGACATTGATCCGGTAACCGGGAAGAAGTCGAAGGTGCAGGCGCTGCGCGGCGGTAATCAGGAAGAGTTGCAGCGCACGGTGATGAATCACCTGCTGGTCTGGGAACTGCCGGATCCTGATGAGGATTATGCTATCGGCGCGGATATTGCCGAAGGCTTGGAACATGGCGATCGTTCGTCGTTTGACGTTGTGAAGAAGAGCATCGGTGAGCAAGTGGCTCATTGGTACGGTCATCTCCACGCTGAATTATTCGCCATGCTGCTGGCGCACGTTGGCCGGTTATACAGCAGCGTCATTGAGCGCGGTAACGGCGAAAACCTGTCTATACCGGCGTATATCGGCCCGGAACGGAACAACCACGGGCACGCAGTGATCCTGGCTCTCCGCAAGATTTACCCCACCAGCCGTATTTACACCGAAGAATACATAGACCGGGATACCGATGAAGAGACGACGAAGCTTGGCTGGCTGACAACCAGGCAGAGCAAGCCGATTGTCATTGAGGGCATGAAGACCCTTTTACGTGAGGACTGTGATGGTATTCGTTGGGCAGGAACTATCACGGAGATGTCTTCATACGTCTACGACAAGAAAGGCTCGATGAACGCACAGGAAGGGTGTTTTGACGATCAGGTTATGAGCTATTGCATTGCGCAGGAGATGCGCGCCCGTATGCCGGCACGCCCGGTTGTATTCCACGAACGATCCACATCTCAACACTGGATGACGCAATAATGCAGATTGTACAGATTAACAAACAGCGTAAGCACAAAGGGCAGTTTACGCAGCAGCAACTGTTGAAGCTGATGGGCGATATCGATGGGCAGCCCGACTGGCGCAGTGATGCCAATACAGCGGCAGCTTACTATGATGGCGATCAGTTGCCTCCGCAGGTTATACAGGTTTTGCAGCAGCGCGGGCAAAGGGAGCAATGACGAAATCGCTCATAGCAAAACGCTATTAATCATAGACAATCAGTATTTAATTTCGCGCCCGAGATTTTCTATAGTCTCAGGCGCTGGTTTTCCTGCAATGAATGGCAGGCAATTTTAAAAAGGACTCTGGGAATATGATCTTCACGTTAAAAAAAGTCGCGGTACCGCTGGTTGTCGCAGGCTCGCTGCTGCTGGCCGCCTGCAAACCTGGCGAGCAGGACCCCAACCACATCAAAGTGGGCATAAGCGCAGGCGTTGACCAGGAAGTCTGGGCGGTGGCGCAAAAAGTGGCTAAAGAGAAGTACAATCTCGACGTTGAGGTGGTGACGTTTAATGATTTCGTCCTGCCCAACGAGGCGCTGAACAATGGCGATCTTGATGCTAACGCTTTCCAGCATAAGCCCTATCTGGACAAACAGATCCAGGAGCGCGGCTATAAGCTGGTTCAGGTTGGCACCACGTTCGTTTATCCGATAGCGGCCTATTCGAAGAAAATCACGTCGGTCGCTCAGCTGCCCGATGGCGCGCAGGTGGCGGTCCCCAACGATCCAACTAACCTCGGCCGCTCTCTGCTGCTGCTACAAAAGCAGGGGCTGATTACGCTGAAGGACGGCGTAGGTCTGCTGCCCACCTCGCTGGATATTATCAACAACCCGAAAAAGCTGAAAATCGTCGAAATTGAAGCGCCGCAGCTCACCCGCGCGCTGGACGACCAGCAGATAACCATGGCGATTATCAATACCACCTTCTCAAGCCAGGTCGGGCTGTCGCCGTCGCGCAACGGCCTGTTTGTGGAAAGCAAAGATTCCCCTTACGTGAATATTTTCGCCAGTCGTATCGAAAATAAAGACAGCGAAAAGGTGAAAAACCTGGTGAAGGCCTACCAGAGCGATGAGGTGGCCGCGGCAGCAGAGCAGCTTTACAAAGGCGATGCGGTTAAGGGCTGGTAATCGTTGACGTTTTCAGGCCCGTGACGCGCGGGCTAGCGCATGTGATGCGGAAGACAGCCGGTAGCCCACTACCGGCTTTTTTCTGGCTATTTTTGAATCAAATAGCGGATGGTTGGCCCATCCTGCTGAATGTCGAGCACGGTATAGCCGTGGTTTTTGGCATCCAGCGGGATGTTGTTAATCGACTGCGGACAGTCGCTGACCACTTCCAGAATCTCGCCTTTCTTCAGCGAAGGCATGGCTTCGAGCGTGGCGATGGCCGGATAGGGGCAGGGTTCGCCAACCATATCGAGGCGATAATCGGGGACCAGAGTTTTCATGCGCTTTCCTTAACGGTCGAGGGGGCGAGAGACTGGCGGCGGAAAAACCGTTTTTCCCAGCCAATCACCAGAATCAGCGCGATCAGCAGCAGGAGATAGGTCACCAGCAGGCCGCCGAATGGCCCGAAGGTCGCCAGCAGGTTGATTTTATCCCAGCTTGTGGCCAGCGCCGGAGAGAGCCCGTCCCAGTAGTAGGCGAGGATCGTTGAACCGATAACGTTGCCCAGCCCGACCCACCAGTAGTGCACCTGACCTTCCACCGCGCGGTACATCCAGCCGGTTTCGCAGCCGCCCGCCAGGACGATGCCAAAGCCAAACAGCAGGCCGCCGATAACCGCGTTGGGCCCCGCCCACATGATTTTCGGCTCCATACCCAGCTGCACGTAGCTGAAGATCCCAATAGCGCTGGCGGCCATGCCGAAAATAATCGCCTTCGCCATATTGGTACGTCCGGTGATCCACATATCGCGAAAGGCGGAGGTGAAGCAGATCTGCGCCCGCTCGATGAGCAGGCCAAATCCGACGCCAAACAGCAGCGCCAGGCCGAGCTTCGGCCGATCGGCCGCGGTGAGCAGGCCCCAGGCGATCATGGCGAAAAAGACCACCATGCCGAGACGGAACCGGCGCCGCGCCTGGTCAGGTTTTTGCGTCAGCGGCGAGGCCTGGGACACTTTCTGCATTTTTACCGGAATACGGAAGATGGGCAGTAAGGTAAAGCGCGCGCCGAACCAGGTTCCGATAGCGGTAGCGATGGCAAAGAACCAGGCGTGCAGAGAAAACTGTGGGATACCGGTAAAAAATGCGGCCAGATTGCAGCCCATCGCCAGACGGGCGCCGAAACCGGCGATGATTCCCCCGGCGACGGCCTGCAGAATGCGGATCCGGCTGCGGGGGAAGCGCAGCTTGACGTTATTCGCCCACAGCGCGGCGGCGAAACAGCCGCCGAACATGCCGATGATCATCATGCCGTCGATACGGGTGAGCGGGGTGCCCTCGAGATGAATGAGCTTATAGTAGCCCCACTCTTCGCTGTGCACGCCGACGAGCTGCAGCAATTGCCCACCCCAGCGGGTGAATTCGCCGGTGACGGCCCAGAAGGTGCCGGTAATGCCAAAGTAGTAGGTTGAGAGAATACCCGCGGCGATAACGGCGGGGACGGGCGACCAGAATTTAATCAGCCACGCCTGTTTGAACTGTTGCCATGTCATGAAGATGCCTCTGAACTCAGAAGGTATATTACCCGTAGCGGGTAGAAGAGGGGCGATAATACGCTGCTTATTAATGTAAAACGCTCGATGGGATCAAATTGAACGATAAAGAGAATATCAAAGGCCACGCTTGGGTGGCCTTTTACGCCTGCGGATCCGCGGTCAGATATTGATGACGGATATTGCGATTAATTAAAGCCCAGGCGAATAAGGTTTAGCGGGCAATATAAACCCTGATGTCCGTCTATTTCCACGCAGTCCGCCCGGCGGAGCTGCTCCGCGGTTTTACCCTCGGCGTGGATGGCTTTGATGACGCCCGTCGCGCCGCTGTCGGCCACCATAACCATGCTGCCGGTAGCGATAGCGTTACGGTTACGATCGTAGGTGTTCATATTTTTTCCTCCTGGTGAATATTTTGACGGGAATTAAAAACGGCATTTAAATACACCTTTGTGAAATAGCGTTTTTTGAGTCTCGTCAAAATATCGTTTTATTGTGCGGGGAGGACGGATGAGTGAGCGGAGAGTCAGCGGTAGCGGACAGGCCGCTACCGCGTTGGCGGCCAGCGAAAACAGTTAGCGCAGCGAGCCCAGGGCGGCAATTAATCCCTGCACGCCTTTTTCCAGCTTTTCACGTGGGCAGCCGGCATTCAGGCGGACAAAACCCTTACCTTCATCGCCGTAGGTGTCCCCTGGCATAATGGCGACCTTCTGTTCCTCAATAAGTGCTTTTTGCAGGGCGCGATCGTCCACCGCCAGCGGGCGCAGGTCAATCCACGCCAGGTAAGTCGCCTGCGGCGGCTGCCAGTTTAGCTCGGGAAACGCCTGATTCAGTTCGCGCGCGATGTAGCGCATATTCTCCTGCAGATAGGCGCGCAGGGCATCCAGCCAGGCGGCGCCCTCGCGATAGGCGGCGATATGCGCCACCAGCGCCGGTACGGAAGGGGAAGAGAGGCCATCGCGGGCCTTGAGCGCGTGCAAATAGCTTTCGCGCGTCGCGGGATCGTCAATCAGCCCGTATGCGCCGGTAAACGCCGGAATGTTGAAACTTTTCGATCCGGAGGTGAACAGCGCCCAGGGACTGCGCGCCACCTCGCACCACGGGATGTGCTGATGTTCGTCCCACACCATGTCCATGTGGATCTCGTCGCTAATTACCTTTACGCCGTGCTTCTCGCACAGCCGCGCCATGGTTTCCAGCTCTTCGTGGGTCCATACCTTGCCGGTGGGGTTATGCGGACTGCACAGCAGCAGCACGGTATTACGCGGCTGAGCCAGTACCCGTTCCAGCTGCGCCATATCGCAGCGCCACTGATGGTTGTCGAGGGAGAGCGGAACCGCCGCGACGCGCCGCTGGTTGCCTTCAATGGTTTTATAAAAGGCATCGTAGGCCGGAGTGTGTACCACAATACCGTCACCCGTTGCCGACCACTGACGAATCATCTCCGCCACCATATAGATAACCGACGGCCCGTAAACAATTGCTTCGCGGTCGATTGGGCTATGAAAACGGCTGGCGAACCAGTGGCTCACCGCGCCGAGGAATTCATCGTTTTTCCAGCGGCTGTAGCCAAAAACGCCGTGCGCCAGGCGTTTGCTGACGGCATCGATGATGCAGGGGGCGGTGGCGAAATCCATGTCGGAGATCGTAAAAGGCAGCAGGTCGGCCGCGCCAAAACGGTCGGCGACGTAATCCCACTGGGTGCACCAGGTGCCGTGACGGTCGACCGGCGTTGAAAAATCAAACATCTGCACTTCCTTCATCATGTCCCCCTCCTGTACGGAGGGGGCGGAGCCTATGCTTCGACGGTATTCATCAGGACAGCCATTTCATCTTTTACCGACTGCACCTGCGGGCCAATCACCACCTGCAGGTTGTGCTGGTTAAGCTGCACCACGCCGATGGCGCGATTCGCTTTCAGCGCGGCGCTGTCGACTTTGCTCATGTCGTTAACCGACAGACGCAGGCGGGTGATGCAGTTATCGAGCGAAACGATATTTTCCGCGCCGCCGAGCGCGGCCAGAATCGCCGGAACGTTATAGCCTGATTTTCCGGTCACGCCGGTGACGGCCTTTTCGAAAGCGCTATTGGTTTCAATATCGCGTCCCGGGGTTTTCAGGTTAAAACGGGTGATAGCGAAACGGAAGATACCGTAGTAAACCGCAAACCAGATGGCCGCGACCACCGGTACCAGATACCACTTGGTTGACAGACCGTGCAGAATGCCGAACACCACAAAGTCGATAACGTTGCCGTCAGTGTTGCCGATAGTCACGCCCAGAATGGCCATCATGGTAAAGCCCAGTCCGGTGAGGAGCGCGTGGATAACGTACAGCACCGGGGCGACGAACAGGAATAAAAATTCCAGCGGCTCGGTCGTGCCGCCTACCACGCAGGCAATAACGCCGGAAATCAGCAGCCCCTTAATTTTATGGCGGTTTTCCGGGCGAGCGCAGTGGTACATCGCCAGCGCCGCTCCCGGCAGGCCACCGAGGAAGGCCGGCATTTTGCCTTGCGAGAGGAAACGGGTCGCGCTTTCGGAGAAGCCGTGGGTGGTGGGGCAACTGAGCTGGGCCTGGAAAATGGTCAGCGCGCCGCTGACGCTATGGCCGCAAACGTCCATGGTTCCCCCCGCCTCGGTAAAGCGGATCAGCGCCACCAGAATATGGTGCAGGCCGAAAGGCAGCAGCAGGCGCTCTCCGGTACCGAAAATCATCGGTCCGAAATCTCCCGCGCTATTGATGACGTGACCGAGGGCATTAATCCCCATGGCGAAGACGGGCCAGATCAGCGGAATGACCAGACCGACCAGGCCGAGAACCACGGTGGTGATAATCGGTACAAAGCGGGTGCCGCCAAAAAAGGCCAGCGCGTCGGGCAGGCGGATATTGTGAAAACGCTCATGCAGCATCCAGACGATGATCCCGGCGATCACCGCGCCGAGGATCCCGGTGTCGATCGATTGAATGCCGATAATATTCTGGATGTTGTTCGCTTTGAGGACGGCGGCATCGGTGGTCGGCAGAATGCCTTTGGCCGTCAGCCAGAAGTTAACCGCCAGATTCATCACGGCATAGCCGACAAAACCGGCAAACGCGGCGACGCCTTTGTTTTCCCGGGCCAGTCCTAGCGGAATGGCGATACAGAACATCACCGGCAGAAAGCTGAAGGCGAAGGAGCCGACTTTGCCCATCCAGATGAATACGGCCTGCAGCAGCGGCACGTCCAGCCACGGCAGGAGCGTCAGGACATCATGGCTGCTCAGAGAGCTGCCGATCCCCAGCATGATCCCGCAAAAGGAGAGCAACGCCACGGGTAACATGAAGGTTTTCCCTAACTGCTGGAAAAACTCCCACAGGGTAATTTTGGTTGCTGTTTTCGCCGTCATAACACGAATCCTGGTTCTTTAAGTTATCGGTAGGATGTAACGCCACGGAAAGATAAAACGTTTTACCAAATTTTAGTGCGATAAAAATCACATATTCCGGCGATAATAACGTTTATAAAGAGAGTATCTTGATAAAACGTTTTATCGACAGCCAAAGGGAGTCGGCCTGCAGTTATGGCTATCGCGAAAAAAATCACCATTAATGATGTCGCCCAGGCGGCAGGCGTGTCGGTCAGTACGGTATCGCTGGTGCTGAGTGGCAAGGGGCGTATTTCGTCGGCCACCGGCGAGCGCGTCAATCATGCCATTGAACAGCTGGGCTTCGTGCGCAACCGCCAGGCGGCGTCGCTGCGCGGCGGCCAGAGCGGCGTTATTGGCCTGATCGTCAGCGACTTATCGAAGCCTTTCTACGCGGAGATGACCGCCGGATTGACCGATGCGCTTGAGTCGCAGGGCAGAATGGTGTTTCTCACCCAGGGGGGGCACAGCGGTGAAAAAATGCTCCAGCGTTTTGATACCCTGGTGGCGCAAGGGGTCGACGGCGTGGTGATTGCCGGGGCGATCGACCAGGGAGCGGAGCTGCGCGATCGCGCGGCGCAAGCTGGAATGCCGCTGGTGTTTGCTTCCCGCGCCAGCTATCTCGACGATGTCGACCTGATCCGCCCGGATAATATGCAGGCGGCGCAGATTGTCACCGAGCACCTGATCCGCCGCGGCCATCAGCGCATTGCCTGGCTGGGAGGGCAGAGCTCGTCCCTGACGCGCGCCGAACGGGTAGGCGGCTACTGCGCCACCCTGCTGAAGTATGGCCTGCCGTTTCATAGCGAGTGGGTGCTGGAGTGCGAGTCGAGCCAGAAGCAGGCGGCAGAGGCGATGGCGGCGCTGCTGCGGCAAAACCCAACGATTAGCGCGGTGCTGTGCTACAACAGCGTGATTGCCACCGGGGCGTGGTTTGGGCTGATGCGCGCCGGGCGCCAGAGCGGCGAAGCTGGCGTCGAAAGCTATTTTGAACAGCGGGTCGCGCTGGCGGCTTTTGCGGAGTTACCCGAGGAGGCGCTGGACGATCTGCCGCTGACCTGGGTGACGACGCCCGCCCGGGAGCTGGGACAAAGCCTCGCGGAGTGTATTTTACGGCGTATGGAAGAGGGACAGGGCGCGGCGAGAAACCAGATTATTTCTCCCCGGCTGATTACCCGAAAATAGCCCCTGGGCAGGGGCTATGTGCCGTTTATTGCTGCGGCGCGGCGGGTGGCACCACGTCTTGCGGCGCGTCATCTTGCGGCTGAGTTTCCTGCGGCGCTGCGGGTTCAGAGACGGCGGGAAGCGCTAAACCGAACATTCCGGCAAACTCATCCAGCGGCATTTTCTGTCCGTTCAGCGTAACCTGGCCGTCAGCGTACTGCAGACTTGAGGTAATGGCGTTATCTTCCATGGTGGTGATGCGGAACATCTGCCCCATCGCCGCCAGGCCTTTCACCTGCTGATCCGCAAGCTTAGCGGCGTCGGCGGGCTGATAGCCTTCCAGCCCGGCAATCTGGGTCATAAACGCCGTCGCCATATCCACCGGGATCACCAGCTTGCCGTCGAGCGATTTAACGCTACGATCCACTTCATCCGCCAGCGTCTGCGGCGGCGTGGTGGTCAGCGACGGGTCTTTGAGCAGAATCGAAAGATTCAGGGTGGTTTCCCCCTTCGCATTGCGCCAGCTCAGCGGCGAAATGGTCAGAGACGGGCTGCCTTTCAGCATCATCGGCAGCGCGCTAAAGAAGGTCTGCGTCAGCGCCTGCTGATAGAGCTCAGGATTCTGCGCCAGCTGCGGATCCGCCATCAGCGCCTGCGCTTCAGCGTTGTATTTTTGGCTGAACTGATGGAAGGCTTCGCCATCGATATTGTCCAGCTTCAGCGTCAGCCGGCCGCTACCGATATCCTGATTTTGCAGCTTGAGGCTATTGACCGTGTAGTCCAGCTGGCTGTTAATACCTTTACCGTCGGCAGTCAGCGACGAATTGCCGTCAATTTTCATCCCTTCGAACAGCGCCAGCTCTTTGCCTTCAACGCCAATCGCCAGCTTGTCCAGCGAGATAGCCTGTTTACCGATACGCTCGTTGAAGCTGGCCATTTCGGTAGAGCCGTCGGTTTTCAGGTTATTAAAGGTGAGCTGAACTTTCTGGTTGTACTCGTTAACCGCGTTAATCTGCCCGCTACCGGCTTCGCCGCTCAGGCTGAGGGTTTTCCCTTCGCGGTCAGCGTCCAGCTGGAACTGTCCGCCGCTGAAGGTCACCTTCTCATCGCCTTTCGCGTAATCAAGCGGGTTGAGCACAATAGCGGATGTGTTGTCGCCGCTATAAGCGATACGGGTATCAATGGTGAACGGCGTTTCGCCTTTAGCGATGTCGAACAGCGCCTTGCTGGCGTCGTTATTGGTCAGGGTGGTTTTGACGGACGCCATCGCCGGGGCGAGGTTAAAGGATTTGAGCGAAGCCAGCGGGAAAGGGCCGTGATCGACGACTTCATCAAACACCAGCGACTGTCCGGCGGCAAGCCAGCGGGGCGCTTTGCCGGCAGCAGGCTTCAGCACCAGCTGTAAATGGCTGCGGAACAGCCCGCGCTGATAGCCCTGATACGTCAGCTCCACGCCAGCCTGCGGCGCGCTGCTTTGCAGCTGAGCATTAGCCTGCTGCACCATGTCGGCAATGCGGCTTTCCAGCTGCTTCCCCGTATACCACGCGCCGCCCGTCCAGACGACGCCCAGCGCAATGATAACTCCTGCTGCGACCAGCGATTTTTTCATAGCATTTGTCCATAAATGAAACCAGGCGGATCGGGCCGCCTGGTTGTGTTGTCATGATGGGTGAAAGTCTAGCAACTGTGGCTAAAAAGTTCAGTAACTTACTGGAGCTTATTAAACACGCGCGCCACGCGGCCGCGGCCGCTGACCTGCACCGGTGATTCATTACAGCCGATAAACGCGGATTCACCCGGCTTCAGCGTCAGGCGCTGTTCGCCTTTGGCAATCGTCGCCTCACCCTCGACGCAGAACAGGATCGCCGCGCTCTGCTGGGCGATGGTTGACGCCTGCGCTGACAGGTCGTGCAGCGAGAAGGCAAAATCGTCAACCGGGATGGGGAAGTCCAGCTCCGCGCCGTGAATTACCGGCTGGGTCAGCAGTTGGCCCGCGGGTTTTGGCTCAAATTTGACGTTCGCCACCAGTTCCGGAATATCGATATATTTCGGCGTCAGGCCCGCGCGAAGCACGTTGTCAGAGTTGGCCATCACTTCCAGCGCCACGCCCTGCAGGTAGGCGTGCGGGGTTTCCGCAAACAGGAACATCGCCTCTCCGGGATTCAGTTTGACCACGTTGAGCAGCAGCGGAGAGAAGAGGCCGCTATCGTCCGGGTAGAACTCGGCGATCAGGCGGATAGTCTGCCAGGGCTCACCCTGTTCGCTGTCCAGCGCCGCCTGCAGCGCCCGTAAGGCGTGCGCTTTTTCATCGCCTTTCATGTTCAGCAGGCTGGCGAACAGCTGGCTCAGATGCCCGGCGTCAGGCTGCGCAAGGAACTGGGCAATCGCCGGATGCGCATCGGCAACCGGCTGCAGCAGGGTGACGATTTCGGCAAACTCGCGGAAGGCGTTCATGGCGAGGAACGGCGTTAAGGCGAAAACCAGCTCCGGCTTGTGGTTCGGATCTTTATAGTTACGTTCGGCGGCATCAAGCGGGATCCCGGCAGCGTTCTCTTTGGCAAAACCGATTTCCGAGGCCTGCTTGTTGGGGTGCACCTGGATAGAGAGCGGCTGCGCGGCGCACAGGACTTTGAACAGGAACGGCAGTTCGCCAAAACGCTCGGCGACTTTCGCGCCAAGCAGGGTTGCTTTATCGCTTTCGATCGCGTCGCGCAGAGAGCGCGGCGTCCCGCTATTATCCACAATCTGCGAGCTGCTTTTGGGATGCGCGCCCATCCACAGCTCCGCCATCGGCAGGTTGTCCGGGTTAGCAATCCCATAAAGTTCGGTTAAGGCGGTATGGCTTCCCCAGGCGTAGTTTTGCACTGAGTTAATGAGCTTTTGCATTCTCAATCCCTGTTTCCACTTAATAGTCATGGCACTATTAAACCAGCAATCGACCGATAAGCAACCGGCGCGAAGAAAAAGTCGTCCTTGTCTCAGTTTTTGTTAAAAAATTGTGTAAAATCGATCGACTCGCTTTTCCACGGGCAAATGGAGTGTCTGCCTGAAATATAATCAGCTAAGCAGTAAGTGAGAGCACAATGTCGAATAAACCGTTTGTATATCAGGATCCTTTTCCACTGAAAAAGGACGATACCGAGTACTACCTCCTCAGCAGTGATTACGTCTCCGTCGCCGAATTCGCCGGCCAGGAAGTTCTGAAAGTTGAACCTCAGGCGCTAACTTTACTGGCACAACACGCTTTCCACGACGCCTCCTTTATGCTTCGCCCGGCGCACCAGCAGCAGGTGGCGGATATTCTCAACGACCCGGAAGCCAGCGAAAACGATAAGTACGTGGCGCTGCAGTTTCTGCGCAACTCGGATATCGCCGCCAAAGGCGTGCTGCCGACCTGCCAGGATACCGGTACCGCGATTATTACCGGCAAAAAAGGCCAGCGCGTGTGGACCGGCGGCGGCGATGAAGCCGCGCTGGCGCAGGGCGTTTATAACACCTATATCCAGGATAACCTGCGCTATTCGCAGAACGCGCCGTTGGATATGTATAAAGAGGTCAACACCGGCACTAACCTGCCTGCGCAGATCGATCTTTACGCCACCGACGGCGAGGAGTACAAATTCCTCTGCATCGCCAAAGGCGGCGGCTCGGCGAATAAAACCTACCTGTACCAGGAAACCAAAGCGTTAATTACCCCGGCGAAGCTGAAAAACTATCTTGTCGAAAAGATGCGCACTCTGGGAACCGCCGCCTGCCCGCCGTACCATATTGCTTTCGTCATTGGCGGCACCTCGGCGGAGTCCACCCTGAAAACCGTTAAGCTGGCCTCAACCAAGTACTACGACGGCCTGCCGACCGAAGGCAACGAACACGGTCAGGCCTTCCGCGATATTCAGCTGGAACAGGAACTGCTGGTGGAGGCGCAAAACCTCGGTCTCGGCGCGCAGTTCGGCGGCAAATACTTCGCCCACGATATTCGCGTCGTGCGCCTGCCGCGCCACGGCGCCTCCTGCCCGGTGGGCATGGGCGTCTCCTGCTCGGCGGATCGCAATATCAAAGCCAAGATCAACCGCCAGGGGATCTGGATTGAGAAACTGGAGAGCAATCCGGGCAAATATATTCCCGAGCATCTTCGTCAGGCCGGCGAGGGCGAGGCGGTCAAGGTCAACCTCAACCAGCCGATGAGCGATATTCTGGCGCTGCTGTCGCAGTACCCGGTGTCGACCCGCCTGTCGCTGAGCGGGACGATTATCGTGGCCCGCGATATCGCCCACGCAAAGCTGAAAGAGCTCATCGACAGCGGTGAGGCGTTGCCGCAGTACGTCAAAGACCACCCGATCTACTACGCGGGCCCGGCGAAAACGCCGGACGGCTACGCGTCCGGCTCCCTTGGCCCGACTACCGCTGGCCGCATGGACTCCTACGTCGACCTGCTGCAGGCGCACGGGGCGAGTAAAATCATGTTAGCCAAAGGCAACCGCAGCCAGCAGGTGACCGACGCCTGTCATAAACACGGCGGTTTCTACCTCGGCAGCATCGGCGGCCCGGCGGCGGTACTGGCGCAGCAGAGTATCCGCAGCCTCGAGTGCGTGGCGTACCCGGAGCTGGGTATGGAAGCCATCTGGAAAATTGAAGTCGAAGACTTCCCGGCGTTTATCCTCGTGGATGACAAAGGCAACGACTTCTTCCAGCAAATCCAGAGCTCGCAGTGCGCCCGCTGCGTGAAATGATTTCAGCCGCCCTTCGGGGCGGTTTTTTTATGCCGCTTAGCGGCACGAACCACCAAAACAACTTATAAATCTGACCCATACTTTACCCTTTGAGCAGGTGAGCTTTGTCGCTATTACGCACGTTGAATCCAAGGAGAAAGTCATGACAACGCATCGCAGTGAAAAAGACTCAATGGGCGCCATCGATGTGCCTGCCGACAAGCTATGGGGCGCGCAAACCCAGCGCTCGCTGGAGCATTTTCGTATTTCGACGGAAAAAATGCCGGCCGAGCTTATTTATGCGCTGGCGCTGACCAAGCGCGCAGCGGCGAAGGTGAATAACGATCTCGGCCTTCTGGCCGCGGAGAAAGCGCAAGCGATTATTCAGGCCGCGGACGAAGTGCTGGCAGGCAAACATCCGGACGAGTTTCCGCTGGCTATCTGGCAAACCGGCTCCGGCACGCAAAGCAACATGAATATGAATGAGGTACTGGCCAATCGCGCGAGTGAACTGCTGGGCGGGGCGCGCGGGATGGAGCGTAAGATTCACCCCAACGATGATGTCAACAAGAGCCAGAGCTCTAACGACGTGTTCCCGACGGCGATGCACGTGGCGGCGATGATTGCCCTGCGGGAGAAGCTGATCCCGCAGCTCAACGTGCTGAAGCAGACCCTGAACAATAAAGCCGTTGCCTTCAGCGATATTGTCAAAATCGGCCGCACCCATCTGCAGGATGCGACGCCGCTGACCCTCGGTCAGGAGATCTCCGGCTGGGTAGCCATGCTGGAGCACAATTTAAAACATCTCGACCATAGCCTGCCGCATCTGGCCGAGCTGGCGCTGGGCGGGACGGCGGTGGGAACCGGGCTCAATACCCATCCGGAATATGCGGTACGCGTCGCCGCCGAGCTGGCGGCCTTAAGCGGCCAGCCGTTTGTCACCGCGCCGAACAAGTTTGAAGCGCTGGCGACCGTTGATGCGCTGGTGCACGCGCACGGGGCGCTGAAAGGGCTGGCCGCTTCGCTGATGAAAATTGCCAACGATGTGCGCTGGCTAGCCTCCGGCCCGCGCTGTGGGATTGGCGAGATTGCGATCCCGGAAAATGAACCGGGTTCGTCGATTATGCCTGGCAAGGTGAACCCGACCCAGTGCGAAGCCCTGACCATGCTGTGCTGTCAGGTGATGGGCAACGATGTCGCGGTGAATATCGGCGGCGCATCGGGCAACTTTGAGCTCAACGTCTATCGCCCGATGGTGATCCACAACTTCCTGCAATCGGTGCGGCTGCTGGCTGACGGGATGGCGAGCTTTAACGAGCACTGCGCGGAAGGCATTGAGCCGAACCGTGAACGCATCAGCCAGTTGCTGAATGAGTCGCTGATGCTGGTAACCGCGCTGAATACCCATATCGGCTATGACAAAGCGGCGGAAATTGCCAAAAAGGCCCATAAAGAGGGGTTAACCCTGAAAGCGTCGGCGCTGGCGCTCGGCTACCTGACGGAAGCCGAGTTTGACCGCTGGGTGCGCCCGGAAGAGATGGTGGGCAGTATGTCTACTCGCTAGCCAGCCACAGGTGCAGCCGCGGAATCAGTAGCCTGAGCGACTGCGCCTGCGGTTTGTAGCGATACTGCACGTTATCGGCGTCATAGTTCAGGAGTTCACCGAGGTCCGGCACGCTGACGCCCTTCGTGCCGGATATCAGCGCAATCATCGGTCCCGGACAGGCGTATTGCACCTGTTTTTGTTCCCCGCTGTACCAGACCCTGGCGATGGGCTGCACCTTCACCGGCCGCTTTATTTTCAGCTTTGCCCGCTGCGGCAGGGCGGCAATATCCTGATACTCTCGCTCCAGCTTGCTTTGCCACTGCTCGCGGGTCCACGGCGGAACCGCCCGGGGCGACTGAAGGCTTTTTTCCAGCTGCAT
Source organism: Klebsiella michiganensis (assembly GCF_015139575.1). Lineage (GTDB taxonomy): Bacteria > Pseudomonadota > Gammaproteobacteria > Enterobacterales > Enterobacteriaceae > Klebsiella > Klebsiella michiganensis. The sequence goes on from NZ_AP022547.1 coordinate 2,659,241, forward strand.
GAGTACCCGATCGCGGGTGAGATTTTTAATCACGTGCTTATTGGCCCAGCCGAAGCGGATGGTGCTCGGATCGAGGAGGGGAGTTAGCGTGCGATAGGCGCTCAGCGTAATCAGCCCCGGCAGGTGGCGATGGACCCACTCAAACCGCGCGGCGGCAGGCAGGCCGGAATCCACGGTGATAATCTTCTCGAAGCGCGCTTTGAGGGCGTTGATATGGGTGATTTTGTCTAAGAGTTCAGCCTGTTCGCGGGCGTCAGTTTGCAGACAAATCGCGCCGGGTAAACGCACGGCGGCTTTGCTGCTGCGGGTTTCCGACTGCTGCTGGATAAACAGATGACTATAGTGCCTGAGCGCCATCTCCAGCGCGGTTTTGCCGGTGTGCTGAACCACGTTGATGCTCTCCAGCGGCTGGTGTTCTGCGTCTTTACTCACCGGCGGCAGCTCAAAGACGCGGGCGGCCAGCAGGCGGCACTGGCTCAGGGCGTGTTTTAGCGCCTGTAGTTCATACTCGAGCTGGCGAAAGGTGTCGTTCAGACGTTCAACAAGGTCATAGCTGGCCATATTCCCCACCTTAGTTACAACATACTTAGCGATTTTTTAACTATAGCAGGCCTCAGCTTTTGCGCAAAGGCGTATCAGGCGGAGGTAAAATCCGGCAACTGATGATAGACCGGCCAGCTAAAGCAAAAACAGGCCCCGCCCAGCGAACTCGCTTCGCAATGCACTTCCCCGGCCATTGCCTGGGCGATGCTGTGGACGATAGCTAAACCGAGGCCACAGCCGCCGGTCGCGCGATCGCGGCTCGGGTCGAGGCGTACGAAAGGCTCGAACACTCGCTCACGTTCATCAGGCGCAATTCCGGGGCCATCATCTTCGACCCGCAGCGTCGCGCGCGAAGCCTGCAGCGTCAGGCTGATCTGAATACGCTGGTTACTGTAGCGCAGCGCATTATTCACCAGATTATCCAGCACCCGTTCCATTAAGCGCATATCCAGCGCGCCGTAATTCCCGGCCACGACGTCGGTTAGCGCAATCTCGCGCTGGGGATTAACCGTCTGAATATCTTCCACGTGATCGCGGATCCACGCCGGGAAATTGGGGGTCGTCAGCTTCAGTTCGTTCTGCGGGCGATCAAGCCGGGCGTAGGTCAGAAGTTCTTCAATCAGCGCCTCCAGCTGGCCGATATCGCGGTTCAACGCCTGCGATTCGGCTTCGGTGAGGTTCTCGCTCATTTCCAGGCGATAGCGCAGGCGCACCAGCGGGGTCCGCAGCTCATGGGCGATGCCATCGATCAGCTGTTTTTTGCTGGCGATAAGCGCGTTGATGTTATCGGCCATCTGATTAAACGCCACCCCCAGCCGCGCGAAGCTGGACATGCTGTCGAAATGAATGCGTTCAGTAAGATGTCCGTCGCCGAAGCGCTGGGCGGCGGTCTCAATACGCAGCATCTCCTGCCAGTGAGGACGCATCCAGATAAAGACCGGAAAGGCCAGCGAGATGGCGATAAAAGCCATCAGGGCCAGATCGAGCAGGCGCATCTCATGCAAAAAATAGAGATACGGCACCGGACCGACGGAGAGCACGTAGTGGCTGCGCGGGATCCGCTGGATAAAGGTGTACTGATCGTCGAGGGCGACGATATCCCCGGCGCGCAGATGCTGCATCGAGTTTTCCGAGAGCTTGAATTTGCTGATGGGCTCGATATGCAGATCGAAAGAGAGATTGAGGTCCAGCTCTTTGAGCGTTTTGCTCCAGTCGCGCGGCGGGATCTCCCGCAGCTCGCTGCGCATCAGATACAGCGAACTTTTCATCAGATCGTCCAGCGACTGACGCCCTGCGCGTTCGGCGGTGAATTTGTACACCAGGCCCACCATCATGGTCATGACCAGGAAGCAGACGAACAGCAGGAGGTAAAACTGCACAAACAGCTTTTTCATTAAATCTCACTCAAAATCAAAAGGTTAAATTCCTGCTTTTACCTGCAGGGGCACTGCGGGGGCATTTATCCAGGCGCAATCTACGTGAAAAACCCTTGTTGCGTTTTATGCCCATTTGATTTGCTATGAAAGCAGGGTTCGCTGCGGCTGACAACATCCGGCACGCATAAGTATGATGGTGTGGGTTGAAGCCAAATCAGAGAAGAATGTAATGTACCTCGGTCGGCGCCGATGTGCGAAGCGTTCTCTGTTTTAATCCGTTTTATTCCACCCTCATCCCGCCAGGCTGAACAGGCGTACTTAAAGGAGAATAAAAGCATGCATCTTGAACGACACAGCATTGAACGCGTCGGATGGTTGAGGGCTGCTGTACTCGGGGCTAACGATGGTATTGTTTCGACAGCGAGCCTTGTTCTTGGCGTTGCGTCTGCTAATACGGGCTCTTCCGGGGTTTTACTTGCGGGCATTGCCGGGCTGGTCGCGGGGGCGATGTCGATGGCCGCGGGGGAATATGTTTCCGTCTCATCTCAGGCCGATACGGAAAACGCGGCTCTCGCTCAGGAAAAGAGGGAACTGGAAACAGATTATCAGGGAGAAGTACGCGAGCTGACTTTACTTTATGTGCAACGCGGACTCGAGCCAGAGCTTGCCCAAAAGGTTGCCGAACAACTCATGGTGAAAGATGCTCTGGACACGCATGCCCGCGAGGAGCTGGGACTGACGGATACCAATTCTGCGCGCCCCCTGCAGGCTGCCGTTTTCTCGGCGCTGAGTTTTTCCGCTGGCGCAACGTTGCCTTTAGTCGTTGCATGGCTTTCTCCAGCAACGCTGGTTTTTCTCTTTGTTATTCTCTCCTCCCTTTTTTCACTGGCCGCTCTTGGCTATATATCTTCAGTTGTCAGCAGAGCCTCTCCTGTCAGGGCGATCGGCAGAATTACTTTCTGGAGCACCCTGGCGATGTTTTCGTCGATGGGAATAGGTCATCTTGCCGGGCAGGTATTGTTTTAATAGATTGCTTAACTCGCAGAAAAGAGAAATATCTGGCGTGTGGTGGGCTGAAAAATGAGTGATTTGTATCGCGTGCGCGGGACTTATTCATAACCCATTGTCATTTTTTCAGGCGCACTTCCGGCGCGGAGCGAACATTCACTCGCGCACAGGCAGTGGTCAGGGAGGCAAAAGATTTAAATCTTTAGTGCGGCAAGGATGGCGGTCTCCATTTTCTCCGGGGTGGTGAACGGCGCGAAACGCGTGAGAGGGGTGCCGTCGCGACCGATCAAGAACTTCGTGAAGTTCCATTTGATCCGCCCGCCCAGCACGCCGGGTAACTCATCTTTCAGGTAACGAAACAGCGGGTGCGCGCTGGCGCCGTTGACCTCCACTTTCTCGAACATCGGGAAGCTTACACCGTAATTGATCCGACAGGTCTGCTCGATGTCATCGACGCCGCCGGGCTCCTGCTTACCAAACTGGTTGCAGGGGAAACCAAGCACTATCAGCCCCTGGGCAGCGTATTTCGCGTAGAGCGCTTCCAGCCCTGCATATTGTGGCGTGAAGCCACAGTGGCTGGCGGTATTGACTACCAGAACGAGCTTGCCAGCATAGTCAGCCATTGAGATGGGCTGGCCGTGCAGGCTGGTGGCAGTCAATTGGTAAAAGGTAGTCATATCGTGTTCCTCAGTGCAGCGCCCGTTGCGCGTCTTTATCGCTGGATTGGTTCATAGACTGAAAGAACATTGAAAAGAGTCGTTCATCTCAGGATTGCTTTCCCAGGTCTGCCTTTCTGGCGCGATACCATGCGGCAAAATCAACGGAGACCATCGGCCGGGCATAAAAATATCCCTGAACCTCATCGCAGCCCAGGCTGCGTAAAATCTCAACCGTTTCGAGATCCTCGACGCCTTCGGCAAGGACGACGTAATCGAGCTGCTTGAGGAGCCTGATAACGTTGTGCACAATAATGCGGCTGGCTTTCTCATGGACTATATGCCTCACAATAGACCGGTCGAGTTTGATGATGTCCAGCGGGATTTGCCGCAGGTAATTAATGTTGCTGTATCCCGATCCAAAGTCATCCAGAGAAATTTTAAACCCGCGTTTTTTGAGCATGTCCAGTCCGTTCAGCGCGGCCGGACTTTCAAGCATCTTCTCAGTCTCCAGACACTCCACCCCCAGCAGGGCTGGGTCAAGACACGCCTCCCGCAGTTTCTGCTCAAGCTCCTCAGCGAAATCGGGTCGAGAAAAATCGCTGGCGGCGAGATTAATTGAGACGGGAAGAGAAAGCCCCCGATCCCGCCAGTCACTCAGCTGCGCGATAGTATGATCGATAACCCAGGCCGAGAGTTCGCGCATCAGGCTAGTCTTTTCGACCAGCGGAATAAATTCACCCGGCAGCACTTCGCCATTGATAGGATGCTTCCATCTTATCAAGGCTTCAGCGCCCGTCACGTCTCCCGTCGTCAGCGAAATTTTTGGCTGAAAGACCAGATATAACCCCTGGTTTCCCTGCAGCGTTTGCCTGAGTTCGGTGAGCAAGCTGAAATCTCGCTTCTTGCGGATGTCCAGTGTGTCATTATAGGTCGTAAAACGGTGCCCCTGGCTTATCGCTTCATGCAGTGCGCTCACCGCGCGCCGCAGAATTTCATTTGGCGTCATGTCGCTATCGCAAATACCGGAGTCACCCATGTGAATATTCAAATCCAGGGGAACGTCCGGGCCGATCCTGGCCTGGGTTCCCTGAAGCCGTAGTGCTATACCCTCCAATGACAGCGCCATGGGTTCCGGGGTGAAAAAGGCAAAGCGTCCAACCGCCACGGCGTAAAGTTTGCTCGCCATGGGCAGGCGCGCCTGCAGCGCGACGGTCATGTCACGAAGCAAATTCTCTACCGCCAGCATCCCCAATGAGCGGGCCATCTCGTAGGCAAATGGCATATCAATGCAGTCAATAATGACCAGCCTGAAAGTACCCTCCGCCGACACCTCAATGTCCTTGAGCAGGCGCTGCCGATTGGGTAAAAGCGTGACGACGTCGATATACCCCACTGAGTGCCAGGATGCTAAGAAATCCGATATCAGCTCGGCCAGAGTCTTAAAAATAGCGATCTGCTCATCTGAAAGTGTCCTGGGTTGCGTATCTAAGATACTCAAGGTACCCACGGTCACTCCGTCGCGGGTTTTCAGCGGGCATCCTGCATAAAAGCGAATGAATGGCGCTTCTCTGACCGCCCGATCGCGATGAAAGATCGGGTGCTGATGCGTATCAGGACAAAGGAAAGTCTCACCCTGTTTCAGGGTCTGTTCGCAAAATGCTCCGCCCAGGCTGGTGTCCGTGGGGGCGATATTCTGAGCGGATTTGATGTACTGCTTTTCATCGTCAAGGATTGACACAAAACTCATTGGCATTTTTAGCAACTGGCAGACCAGATGAGTGTATTTTTTTAACGCTTCGTCTCGCCCTTCGTCCGCGTTTTTTAACAGGTCAATCGCCGCGCGTCTTTTGCTTTCATCGCTGCTGAGATCGTTCAACATATAGATGCTCCCGTGCAGTAGATATTCCGGTCATCCCAACCCACTGAAGGTGTGAATCTCTATACTCACGACGGGTGTCGATACTGGCCAGGCGCCAGCGCTATCACTCCACAGTAGAATGTTTTCCGTTGATTGTCTGCAAAGAGTATCACCCGCCCGGCAAGTCGTGAGGCGCGCCGCGCGGTGAAGCGCGGGTTTTGCGTGGGAAAAGCAATTTCACCCCCTGTTTTAAAAATAATTAACAGGAGGTTGAATTGGCTCTGACGGCTAACTCCGCACAAACAGCTATTCCATCGCCACATGCCTGAATTAGTTGTCCCAGGCGTGCGGGGCGAACAGGTAACCTTTATTGCGTACCGTTTTGATACGATATGGCTCAGTCGCATTATCGAGAAGCTTTTTACGCAGCCGCGAGATGGCGACATCGACGCTGCGGTCCATACCATCGTAGCTGACTCCGCGCAGATTTTTTAATAACGCGTCCCGATCCATAATTTGTCCAGCATGGGTCGCTAACTCCCACAGGAGATCGAAATCCGCAGTGGATAAGGCGACGCTTTCGCCGCCGAGCATCACCTGTCTATTCACCGGGTCGATACTCAGGGAGCCAAAAGCGATCGCTTTATGCGGGGTGAGCGAGGAGGGGACGCTGCCGTCCGGCACGGCGATATGCTGGCGCAAATGCAGGCGCAGGCGAGCTAACAGCACCGCGGGCGGCGTGGTTTTCAGGATATAATCGCTGGCGCCCATTTCGAGTGAGAGAATATGGTTCATATCGCTGTCCAGTGAAGTGAGCAATACGATTGGCCCCTGCCACTGGCCGCGTAAATCGCGGCACAGCGTCATACCGTCTTTACCCGGCAGCATGATATCCAGCAGCACCAGGTCCGGCTTTTCGCGCGCGATAACCTCTTCCGCCCGATCGCCGCGCGGTTCTACCACCACGTCCATATCGTGTTTGCCAAGGTAGGCCGCAATCAGTGCGCCGACCTCGGCATCATCCTCAACGAAAACAATTTTATTCATATTGTGTATGCTTGCACTCATCTTTTAATCGCTTGAATCTCTTTACCTGCATCGCGGCTGAGGTGGCGCATTCAGTATCTGAAGTCAGGTGCCTATTCATTCGCTACCGCCATTGTAAACCATCCGGACATTAATATGAGCTATATATTAGCCATGAAATTCGCTATGATTCCCGGAGCTGCGGTTCAGGACTATTTTTTGCGGAGCCAGACAATGATTCAGATACGAGCAGAAGCATTGCGCATTAAGGGAACAGGGTGCGGCACAATGTGGGCACGGGCTGTCAGGACAGCGCGTGCCCACATAGAAAATAAGTACCGGTACGCTAGCGCGAATGATGGGGAAGCCTTATTGCGGCCTCTTTTGCCTGGCGCCGTAGGGGCACAAGGCGAACTTGCAGAGGCTTCTTCGATTGCAGATGAGCAGCATAGGGTTCTGATTACCGGGGCATTCAATATTCTTTGAAAATGTTGACCATAAATTTTCCGTATAGGGGAATGCATGAATAACCTGTAAATCGCCGGGCACACCATTAATGAAAACTTCATTTTGTGTGATGTTAATAACCGAACCAATGCTCAAAAAATAATCCCCACTATACCAAATAATTAATTTCAGATTTTTGGCACTTGCCGCAACTGAAAAACCTGTTCCTGTTACAGGACATACAAGGCTATTTTCAATATTCCACTGCATGCTTGACGCTCTCCGGTAATTTACGAGCATTTTCGCGTTGATGAATATATTTTGATTAAGTTCATGGCCATTTTTACTTTGCGTGAAGCAGGTCCGAACATGGAGATTCCTTTAACTGGTTCTTATGCTGATTAATATAAAATAATAACAATTAGATGAGTGTCTAATACTAGTAATGATAATAGCAACAAGTAAAAGATTCGAAAAACTGGCATGAGCTGAACTAAATGGCTGCATTGAGGATTGTGAACAGAATAAAATTCTGTTCTGGATATCAGGAACAGATCGAAAGATTGTGAAATCATATAATTACGATCATATCTACTACCGCGCCTGTTATTAACGGCAAAGTATGCTTCCTTATGAAATCGGTTTTATATTGATGTAAATCAAAATAATTGGTTTTATTTAGCCATTTTGCTAAAAAATGGCTATGTGCGCTTATTCAGGATTTGCGCAAAAAGAATAATTTCAAAATAACCTCTTATGATAAAAATCAACCATATCAATTAACCACTTTCACTCTATTTTGCCAGTATTGATTTGAATCATTTAGTGCAAAACAATAGCTGCACTGAAGCGGTGCGGTTATTGAGCTGGGCATTTTGTAAATGCCCGCCAGGCAAGCGCGCCAGACTTTAAAATCTGTGTAAATACGTGAGGAAGAGATGCGCCGAAAATAGGCTAATTTGATTTGTATCTAAAAATACGAAAAATAATATGTTATACGTATAACTCAATAATCAGAAAAAACATTCTCTTTTTGATTTAATGAATGTATTTAGCCGAAGAGTTTTTAAGGCAGCAAAAACGGCCATCTAATAACGCGCTCCGCTTGCCAGGGATATCATCCTTGCGAACGGTTATCGCCAGGAGCGGATATTCGGCATAGGGGGGGGCGGCAGTGATGAGACCGCTAAAAAATAGGTCTTTTGCTTCTACACGGTATCGGCCGCTCTTGCGCGTTTATAATTGTCGGCGCTTCCGTTATGCTGCGGGGTCTTGTTGTTTAAATGTTAAGGCAAAAGGAATGGGGTTGTTGATAAAAGCGCTGCTCGGCGCGCTGGTCGTTGTCCTGATTGGCGTGCTGTCTAAAACGAAGAACTACTACATCGCCGGGTTGATTCCGCTCTTTCCGACTTTCGCCCTGATCGCGAACTATATCGTTGCCAGCGAGCGGGGGATCGAAGCGCTGCGAACCACCATCGTATTCGGGATGTGGTCGATCATTCCGTACTTTATCTATTTGCTCTCGCTATGGTATTTCACCGGCGTTATGCGCCTGCCGTTCGCTCTGGCAGGCGCAGTGGGGTGCTGGAGCCTCTGCGCGTGGCTGTTAATTATCGGCTGGAGCCGTTTCCACTAGCGCAGATGGCGGCCGCCGTCGACGGCAAATGAGCGACCGGTCACGTAGCGGCTGCTGAACAGGTATTCGATCAGGTCGCTAATCTCTTTTTCACCTGGCGCGATTTTCATCAGCGATTTATCAAGCGCCTGCTTGCGGTATTCCGCGTCATCGCCTTCGTTAAATAAAATCAGCGAAGGGGCGATAGCATTGACCTTAATTTCCGGCGCCAGCTTGCGGGCGAACGAGCGGCTCATATTATCCAGCGCCGCTTTGCTGGCGGCGTAGGCAATGTGTTTGTCGCTGCCGCGCTCCACAACGTAGTCGGTGATATGGATAATGTCGCTGGCCGCATGGCCGTGGCCGCGCAGCAGGCTCTCCAGGGCATGGTTGAGCAAGTAGGGGGCGTTGACGTGAATTTGCATCATGCTGGCGAGCACCGTGGTTAACGGCACCCCGGGCTTTTCCGCCATCCAGCCGCTGGCGTTATGGATGATGGCGCGCAGACCGCTGCCGGCGTGCGCCTTCACCTCTTCGGCGAACGCCAGAATGCTATCGTCAGTGCTGAAATCCGCGTGCAGACAAACGGCGCCCGCTTCACGTAGCGCGTCGATGGCGGGATACCAGGTGCGGTAGCTGATAATAACGGGCTGCTGCCGGGCCAGAAAATGGCGGGCCAGGGCGAGGCCGATACGACGGCCCCCGCCGGTAATCAGGATTGGACGAGGCTGGATGTCAGCCATGGGTATCTCCTTTGAGTTCAGCGGCAGGGTAACCGCTTACCCTACCAACATCCACGTTGCCGGTACGGCGGCAACCAGCAAAAAACCAATTAATGCCAGGTCACGGCGTTTGAGCGGGCGATCGTGCTGGTGTGTACGACGGGCATACAGGAAAACCAGAAGACCCGGAGCGTAAAGTATCACTGACAACAATAAATGCACAGGGCCGGACGCATATAATAACCATAAGCCATAAATACAGGCACCGACACCGACGGCCTTGTGTAGCGGGCGCTCAGCAATCTTCAGCAAAAATGCGCCGACGAGAAAGTAGGGCACCAGGATCATCTCAGAGGCGATGGTCAGCAGCGTGTTGTAATCTGAGCCGGTAAGCCAAATCAATACCAGCGAAGCCTGTACGCTGACGTTGGTGAGCCACAGCGAAGCCGACGGGGCATTGTTTTTATTGGTCCGGGCAAACAGGCGCGGGAAGGCTTTATGCGTTGCTGCCAGATAGGGCACCTCCGCCGCCATAATGGTCCAGCTCAGATACGCGCCGCAGACGGAAATAATCAGCCCGGCGGCAATAACAATCTCCCCCCATGAGCCCATCATGTTGACCATCAGCCCGGCCATTGAGGGGTTGCGTATTTCCGCCAGCTCGCTACGCGGCACGACGCCTAACGAGAGAAGCGTCACCAGCAGATAGACCGCCAGCGCGGAGAGTACTGCCAGCAGCGTCGCGCGGCCAACATCCTGTTTATTACGCGCGCGTGCGGAAACAACCACCGCGCCTTCGACGCCGATAAAAACCCACAGGGTGATCAGCATGGTGTTTTTCACCTGCTCCCATACCGGTACGCCCAGCGCCAGGCCGCTGAAATCCAGGCGGAATGTCTCCATACGAAACGCGATGGCGGCCAGCGCGATAAACGCGCCGAGGGGCAGCAGTTTGGCCAGCGTCGCGGCCAGGTTGATACCCGCGGCCGTTTGTACACCGCGCAGCACCAGGAAATGGACAATCCACAGCAGGACGGAGGCGCCGACGATGGATTGCCAGGTGTTGCCGTCGCCAAACAGGCGCAGCTCGGGGGTATCGGTAAAGAAGCTTAGCGCAGAGAAGACGATAACCAGATAGGAGACATTGGCAACAACCGCGCACAGCCAGTAGCCCCAGGCGGAGCAGAAGCCTATCAACTCGCCAAAGCCTTCCCGGGCGTAGGTAAAAATACCGCCGTCGAGTTCGGGGCGAATGCGGGTGAGCAGCAGCATGGCAAAGGCGAGGAACAGGATCCCCACGCCGGTGATACCCCAGCCGATAAGCAGTGCGGAAGGGCTGGCGACGGCTGCCATATTTTGCGGCAGGCTGAATACGCCTGCACCCAGCATTGAGCTGAGAACCAGCGCGGTCAGGGCGCTAAGGCCCAGTTTCTTTTCCATTGCATTCCCGAGGTGACAATCATCAAACTAAGAATATTTATTTGGCGAAATCGCATAAAAATGGAGGATTGCGCTAAGGCGCGGGATTTTACGGAGTGTTTTGTATGCATGCAATGGCGAGAAATGAAAAAAAGAAAAAAGGCGGCAGATCGCCGCCTTTTTGTTCAGCTCAGACGCCGTTATTTATACAGGTCGGCGCTGATGGTGATGTTGCCACCGCGCTCCTGCCACTGGCGGGTAATATGGTAGTACTTCGCGCCTTTCTTCGCCGCGCGCTTAGCCGTCTGGTAGGAGATTTCCGTCATGTTACCGTAGTTACCGGTGAACTTGATGCTGTCGTATGGCACCATCTGCGCGGCGGTGATTTTGTTCACTTCCTCGACTTTGGTACCGTCCGGCAGAGTGACGGTGTAACGCCCGCCTTTAGAAGATTGCGTTTCAAAGAAGCGGCCTACGCCGGTGCCGGAACCGACCGCTGCGGTGGTCGCTACGCCCGGGATCTCCACTTTCTTCGCGGCTTCTCCGCCTTCAGCCAGCGCAGCGCGACCGGCTTCTGAATCTGCCGGGATAGCGTCCGGGCTTTGCAGAACGCGTTTTTTGGCATCGGCTTTGTAGATATAGGCGGTGATTCGCTGGTTGCCGCCCTGGTTGGCATCAACCTGGCGCACGATAAAGAAGGAGGCGGCGCCCTTGGCCTTAGCGGCTTTGGTGATGGCGTCGTTAACTTCCGGCTGGCTGCGGTAGAAGCCCTGTACGGTGACGGTATCAAACGGCTCCAGCTCGACGGCCTGGTCCTTCGGTAATTCCATTACGCCGTTAATCACACGATTTTTCGGCGCGTCGGCCTGCGGGGCATTTTCTTTATAAAAATCGGCCGTTACGCGCAGGTTGCCGCCGCTGCCAAAATCAGACGTGTCGACAACATAAAAGGATGCTGCGCCATCTTTGTCTGCTTTACGGGAAACGGCCTGCACCGCGTCGCCAATGGCGTTAAAACGGCCGGTAACCACTACGCGATCGTAGGGCTTCAGCGCTGCCGCCTGCTCCGGAGTCAGCTCGGTCGCTGCATGGGCAGACAACGCGGTTGTAGCCAGAAGAGCAGACGCCAGGAGTGAGTTCTTAAGCTTCATAAAAATAATCCTTTGCCTTGCGCAAACCATGTACTGGTATTGTTGTTGACTGAAAACATTTGATTATTGCATTTATCGTGAGTGACTGTCTGCGTCAATTTTCAGTTGTCGCCCTAAACGTATACTGCAGAAATATAACATTTTTCGATATGTTGAAAAAACAGCCGCTTGACCAGCAAAATCGATAATCGATATCACTTTCATAAGTTAACGTAATGTTAATGCGATGATCAAGACGGCGATAAATGGTGAATTAACCCCTCTGCCAAGCGGATTATCAGGCGCTGGCATAAAAATAAGGTAAATATTGCTGCCTGGCACGGTTAGCCGTGCGTTTTACCAATAAAATCAAAATTTCTGTTTTATTGCTGTAGATCACAATCGGTATTTTCAGTAGGTTATAAAAAGTTTGTTACTGTTTTATTTTTTCAGACATATGTTGGAAGGCACGTTCATCCGCCTTCGCGACGGTCGTTTGTAAGAAAAGTAAACCATCATCAAAAACCGATGGAAGGGAAAACTATGCGTATTGGTGTACCAAAAGAGAGACTAGCCCTGGAAACCCGGGCCGCCGCCACGCCGAAAACGGTGGAGCAGCTGCTGAAACTCGGGTTCAGCGTCGCGGTAGAAAGCGGAGCAGGTAAGCTGGCCAGTTTCGACGACGAGGCCTTCGTTCAGGCTGGAGCGGAGATCGTTAGCGGTGATGACGTCTGGCAGTCCGACGTCATTCTGAAAGTGAACGCGCCCGATGACGAAGAGATCCTGCTGCTTAATCCCGGCACGACGCTCATCAGCTTCATCTGGCCGGCGCAAAACCCGCAGCTGATGGAAAAACTGGCGGCGCGTAATATCAACGTGATGGCGATGGATTCAGTGCCGCGTATTTCGCGCGCTCAGTCGCTGGATGCGTTAAGTTCGATGGCTAACATCGCCGGCTATCGCGCAATCGTTGAAGCCGCCCACGAGTTTGGCCGCTTCTTCACCGGGCAGATCACCGCGGCAGGTAAGGTTCCTCCCGCGAAGGTGATGGTTATCGGAGCCGGGGTTGCCGGTCTGGCGGCCATCGGCGCGGCTAACAGCCTCGGCGCAATCGTCCGCGCGTTTGATACCCGTCCGGAAGTGAAAGAACAGGTGCAGAGTATGGGCGCCGAGTTCCTTGAGCTGGATTTTAAAGAGGAAGCGGGCAGCGGCGACGGCTATGCCAAAGTCATGTCTGAAGCCTTTATCAAAGCCGAGATGGCGCTCTTTGCCGCGCAGGCCAAAGATGTCGACATCATCGTTACCACCGCGCTGATTCCAGGTAAACCGGCGCCGAAGCTGATTACCCGCGAGATGGTTGACTCCATGAAGTCCGGCAGCGTGGTGGTTGACCTGGCGTCGCAAAACGGCGGCAACTGTGAATACACCGTGCCGGGCCAGGTGGTTACCACCGCCAACGGCGTGAAGATTATCGGTTATACCGATCTCCCTGGTCGTCTGCCGACGCAGTCCTCACAGCTGTATGGCACCAACCTGGTTAACCTGCTTAAGCTGCTGTGCAAAGAGAAAGACGGCAATGTCGTTATCGATTTTGATGATGTCGTTATCCGCGGCGTTACCGTGGTTCGCGAGGGTGAAATCACCTGGCCCGCTCCACCCATTCAGGTATCTGCTCAGCCGCAGGCGGCAGCGAAAAAGGTTGAAGCGCCAAAAGCAGAGGCGAAACCGAGCTCGCCGCTGCGCAAGTATGCGCTGATGGCGCTGGCGATTATTCTGTTTGGCTGGCTGGCAAGCGTGGCGCCGAAAGAGTTCCTCGGCCACTTTACCGTTTTCGCGCTCTCCTGCGTGGTCGGTTACTACGTCGTATGGAACGTCTCCCATGCGCTGCATACGCCGCTGATGTCGGTCACTAACGCGATTTCCGGCATTATCGTGGTAGGGGCATTGTTACAGATAGGCCACGGCGGCTGGGTCAGCTTCCTGAGCTTTATCGCGGTGCTGATCGCCAGCATTAATATTTTTGGTGGTTTCACCGTCACTCAGCGCATGCTGAAAATGTTCCGCAAAGGATAAGGGGTAACAAATGTCTGGTGGATTAGTTACAGCTGCATACATTGTTGCCGCGATTCTGTTTATTTTTAGCCTGGCGGGGCTTTCCAAACACGAAACCTCCCAGCAGGGGAACTACTACGGCATTGCCGGGATGGCGATTGCGCTGGTGGCGACCATTCTGGGGCCGGATAGCAGCAACGTCGCGTGGATCCTGCTGGCGATGGTTATCGGCGGCGCGATCGGTATTCGTCTGGCGAAGAAAGTTGAAATGACCGAGATGCCGGAGCTGGTGGCGATTCTGCACAGCTTCGTGGGCCTGGCGGCGGTACTGGTTGGCTTTAACAGCTATCTGCAGCATGAAACCGGTATGGAACAGATTCTGGTCAATATTCATTTGACCGAAGTGTTCCTCGGTATCTTCATCGGCGCGGTGACCTTTACGGGTTCCGTTGTGGCGTTTGGCAAGCTGTGCGGCAAGATGTCTTCTAAGCCGCTGATGCTGCCGAACCGTCATAAGCTAAACCTGGCGGCGCTGGTCATTTCTTTCCTGCTGCTGATCGTTTTCGTGCGTACCGACAGCATTGGCATGCAGGTACTGTGCCTGCTGGTGATGACCGTGATTGCCCTGGCGTTTGGCTGGCACCTGGTGGCCTCCATCGGCGGCGCGGATATGCCGGTCGTGGTATCAATGCTGAACTCCTACTCCGGCTGGGCGGCGGCGGCGGCGGGCTTTATGCTCAGCAACGACCTGCTGATCGTAACCGGTGCGCTGGTAGGTTCTTCCGGTGCAATTCTGTCCTACATCATGTGTAAGGCGATGAACCGTTCGTTCTTCAGCGTGATTGCCGGCGGTTTTGGTTCTGACGGCACGGCGTCCACAGGTGATGAAGAAGTGGGCGAGCACCGTGAAATCAGCGCCGAAGAAACCGCTGAGATGCTGAAAGGTTCTCAGTCGGTCATCATCACCCCGGGCTACGGCATGGCGGTTGCGCAGGCCCAGTATCCGGTCGCGGAAATCACTGAGAGACTGCGCGCGCGCGGAATCAAAGTGCGTTTCGGTATTCATCCGGTTGCCGGGCGTCTGCCGGGCCATATGAACGTCCTGCTGGCGGAAGCGAAAGTCCCGTATGACATCGTGCTGGAAATGGATGAGATCAACGATGATTTCTCCGATACCGACACCGTACTGGTCATCGGCGCTAACGACACGGTGAACCCGGCCGCGCAGGACGATCCGGGCAGCCCGATCGCCGGTATGCCGGTGCTGGAAGTGTGGAAAGCGCAGAACGTCATTGTATTTAAACGTTCAATGAACACCGGCTACGCTGGCGTACAAAACCCGCTGTTCTTTAAAGAGAACACCCACATGCTGTTTGGCGATGCCAAAGCCAGCGTCGATGCGATTCTGAAAGCGTTGTAAGGCCTGGTCGTTTAAAACCTGTGCTTCTTAAGCCGTCTCTTCTGAGACGGCTTTTTTATATAGGTGACGAAGGGGTTATTTGCTCATAAAATAATCAGGCGAAGGTGTTACAATAGGCTGTTTTTCACCCAAACTGAGGATATTATGGATACCGAGTTAACCCCCACGCAACTGGCCATCGAATTTCTGCGCCGTGACCCCGCTGCTTTAACCCCCGCGCAGTATCTGAAAAAGCTGAAATTGCTGGAACTTGAGTTCGCCGATTTAATGGCGCTTTCGTCCATGGAGCTTAAAGAAGAGATCGATCACGCCTGGCGCTTAGGTATCCACTAACGTTTTCGTTACCCACAAAGCTGTTGAAATCGGGGCCAAATGGCCTTTTATTTTTGTTAATGGGATGCAAAAAAATCCCCCGCGCGGGCGGGGGATGACGTCTTATTACCACGAATGAAGTCAACGGACTAATCGTCTTCTTCGTCGTCCAGCTCAACCGGCGTCTGGTACTGGTCCGGCTTCAGAGCCAGCAGGTCGCAGCGCAGGTGGTCAATAACCTGTTCAGCGGTATTGCCGAGGAAGGCTGCCGAGAGTCCGGTTCGACCAATCGTACCCAGTACCACGATTCCCGCCTGAAGATGCTCTGAAAGGTCGGGAATGACCTCCTCAGGTAACCCTTTTTCAACGTGGGTGCGGCCTTCATCGATACCGAATTTTTGCCGCAGCGCTTTCATGGCCAGCAGATGCTGACCGCGAATGGCGTCGTTATAGACGCTGGGGTCAAAATCAGGGAGCTCAATCGCGATATTGATGGGCGTGACGGGATAGGCGCCCACCAGGTGAACCTCTGTATGGTTAACCTGTTCCGCCAGCTCAATGGTTTCTCTGACCAGTTTTTCATTGAGCGCGTTGTGGTAGTTCTCTTCACTGGCGAGATTGACCGCCACCAGCGCTTTACCGCCTTCCGGCCACGGCTGATCTTTGACCATCCAGACCGGGCATGGGCATTTACGCAGCAGGTGCCAGTCCGTTGGGGTGAAAATCACCGCTTCCAGCTTGTCGTGCTGGTGCGCCATCTTCAGCACTAAATCATGCTTGTCGCTGATGATTTCCTGAATAATGGCTTCGAAGGGACGATTGTGCCACACCACTTTAATATCAATGGGCACGCCGGACTCTATATAGAATTTTGCCTGCTCGCGGATCCAGGCGGTACGCTGGCCGATGACGCCCTGGCGCATGGCCGTGCGTTCGTCGGGGGAGAGCAGGGTGGTCATTTCATAAGAAAAATCATAGATCGGCAAAAAGGCTTTGATGCGGCCACCAATCCGTTGGTGCAGATACACCGCGCGCCGCAATGCAGGCTGGTCGTCCTGATTGGGGTCGATTACTACCAGCATGTTCTGATACTTCGCCATACAGGGTCTCCTTACAACTGTAACTACAGTCTGTATTAAAAAGATAACCTATATGGATGAAATGAAACAGGGGATGAGCCTGGCCAGATCAACAAATTAGAAAAAAATTCGCGATCCGGCCGGATACGGGAGGACTATCAGGCGACGTTGCGGGCCTGGCCAGCAAGCTGCGCCAGCAGGTCGCTGTTTTCGATGGTGATATATTTGCCTTTAACCGCCAGCATACCGCTTTTCTGGAAACGTCCCAGCAGGCGGCTGATGGTTTCTACCGTCAGGCCCAGATAATTGCCGATATCGCCACGGGTCATGGTGAGGCGGAACTCACGCGGTGAGAAGCCGCGCTGCGCGAAACGGCGGGACAGATTGTAGATAAAGGCCGCCAGGCGCTCCTCTGCGTTCTTTTTAGAAAGCAGCAGGATCATATCCTGATCGCCTTTGATCTCGCCGCTCATCAGACGCATCATCTGCTGACGCAGGTTCGGCATCTTACCGGAGAGGTCGTCCAGCGTTTCAAACGGAATCTCGCAGACCATTGAGGTTTCCAGCGCCTGGGCAAAGCTCGGGTGGTGGGCGGTGCCGATAGCGTCAAAGCCGACCAAATCGCCGGCCAGATGAAAACCGGTGATCTGCTCATCGCCCTGTTCGGTGATGGTGTAGCTTTTAATGGTGCCAGAACGAATTGCATACAGCGATTTCAGCTCATCACCGGCTTTGAACAAGGTCTGTCCTTTCTGGATAGGCTTTTTCCGCTCGATGATGTTATCAAGCTGGTCAAGCTCATGCTCGTTCAGAGTAAAAGGGATGCAAAGCTGGCTAATGCTGCAATCCTGGCAATGGATTGCACAACCGCCAGACTGAATGCGTCGTATAATTCGCTTTTCCGGGATCATAAGTCTGCTCAGGCTTTAATTGATATTGGTCAATTTTAACATCTTTTTGGTGAGCAGGTAAGTCTCGAACCCCTGAAACACGTAATATTAAAAGGGTAAATCAGTTACCCATTTTATCTCATTGATTATGAATAAGTTATCTGGCGATGTTGGATTGTAAAATTACCGGAAGATTCCAGAAAAGGCACTTACGGTCAAAGGAGCAGATAGCCTTCGTGACGCAATAGCCACTCTTTTCGCTGCACGCCGCCGGCGTAACCCGTCATGGTGCCGTTACGCCCGATCACCCGGTGGCAGGGCACCACAATACTGACAGGATTTGAACCGTTGGCGGCACCCACGGCGCGCGCCGCGCCCGGACGTCCCAGCGCCTCCGCGAGCTGACCGTAGTGCATGACCTGGCCGCAGGGGATGGTGCGCAGCGTTTGCCAGACTTCCCGCTGAAACGGCGTCCCGCCGGTGGCGGTAGGTAAGGTGTCGATAACGGCGAGATCGCCCGCGAAGTAATCGCTAAGCTTACGGCTCAGGTTACCGGGATTACGCGAATCAACGCGTTGGTAGCCTTCACGGCGATAATGAACATCCAGCAGTTGTTCCATGCGGTCGCGGTGCTGATCCCACTCAACGGCCCGCAGGTTAAACTGCTCATCGCAAATCACCCACAGCGGCCCCAGCGGGGTGTCAATTTTATCTTGCAACAGCGTGAGCATCGGTCCTCCTTCAGCGAGGTTATTTTGGCAGGGCATCACCATAGCACGACGCGATGTGGGCAAACCATACTCCGAAAAGGTCAACAAACAGGGTCAGCATGGACTATTAATTATGAGGTGAGGAAAGCGATGTTTATTTTTACATTCACTCGCAGACGCGTTGGCAAGGCGATTTTGCTACCTTTATCCGGCGGCGAATTCACCGGCAACCATCCGGCGCGGCAGATAAACAGACTGGCTTTCCTTGAGTCCATGATTTCCCGGCGTTTCTGCGCGGGTTTTTACCAACAAAGGTGGTGATATGCAATATATGATGACTGGCGTTGTAATTGTGATTATCAGCGGCTTAGTAATTCATCTGATCGCTTTGGCGATTGAAGGACTGTATAAAGTCATCAGTAACCGCACGACCTGGCGTTAACGTTTTTGTGGCCTTCCCTGGCCTGTCGCGACGTTAAGGTAATCGCGGATAAATACCCGGTCCGATGGGCAGCCCCACGAGGTACCAGCCAACCAGCAGCAGTAGCCAGACGGCAAGGAATATTAATGGATAAGGCAAGACCAGCGAGTAGTAGGTTCCAAGCTTAGCGTCGGGCCGGTAGCGCTGTAAGAAGCCGAGAAATAGCGGCACAAACGGCGATACCGGCGCCAGCGGCAGCACCGATGAGTCGGCGATGCGAAACAGAATCTGCGCGAATGCCGGGTGAAAGCCCAGCAGCATAAACATCGGCACGAAAATCGGCGCCAGAATCGACCAGATTGCCGAACCGCTGGCGATAAACATACACAAAAAGGCGGATAGCAGCGCCAGGCCGACAAACGCCGGTACGCCGTTCATTCCCGCGCTCTCCAGCAGATCCGTCAAGCCGACGGCCATAAATTTCCCCATATTGCTCCAGTTGAACATGGCGACGAACTGGGCCAGCGGGAAGACCATCACGATAAAACCTGCCATCTCTTTCATCGGCTCAATCATCAGCTGAGGCAGATCGGCCTGGCGGCGAATTTTGCCGGTGGCGATGCCGTAGGCCAGGGAAACGACGAAGAAGAAAAAGATAATGAGCGGGACGATCCCTTTTATAAACGGCGAAGGCATCACGGTATGCTTGATGGGATCGCGCAGGATACCGTTTTCCGGCACGACCATCAGCGCGATCGCCGCCACGAATAACAGCGCGGCCACGCCGGCCACGCGCAGGCCGAAGCGCTGTTCCGGCGTCAACGTCTGCAGCGTTTCATCGCTGTTGCCTTGCCATTGCCCTAACCGCGGTTCCACCAGTTTATCGGTAATCAATCCGCCAACCAGAGTGAGAACGATCACTGAGGTTGCCATAAAATACCAGTTATCAATCACGCTGACGTGGAGCGAGGCGTCAAGGGTTTTTGCCGCTTCGGTGCTGATGCCAGAGAGCAGGACATCGGTGGTGACGATGAGCAGATTGGCCGTGAAGCCGCAGCCGACGCCGGCGATGGCCGCCAGCAGCCCGGCAACCGGGTGGCGGCCGACGGCGAGGAACATCAGGGCGCCCAGCGGCGGCATAATCACCAGCGCGGCATCGGAAGAGATGTGGCTAAAGAAGGCGATAAAAAGCACCATATAGCTGGCGTAACGGGCGCTAACGTGGGATGACATTTTCACCATCAGCGAAGGCAGCAGGCCCACTCGTTCCGCAAAACCGGCCCCCAGCACCAGAGCCAGAATGGCCCCCAGCGGCGCGAAACCGCTGAAGTTCTTAATGACGTTCGGCAAAAACCAGTGCAATCCTTCAACGCTAAGCAAATTTTTCACCACCACTCGCGAGCCGTCGGTGGGGTTCTGTACCCCGACGTTCAGCGCCGACAGGATGGCGGTGGCGACCATTAACGCCACAATCAGATAGATAAACAGTAAAAACGGATGCGGGACCTTGTTACCTATTTTTTCAACCCAGCCATAAAGCTTACCGGTGGGGGAAGGCGACGGTATGGATGACATACTCATGGGCGTTCCTCAGTTGTCGTTGTTGTGTTGGTTGTCTCTTTACCCCAGGGCGTGTCAGCCGTTGTTTTTTTGGCGATTACCGCGTTGCCGTACTCCATCCACGGGGCTTTTATTATTTTAAAATCGACGGCTTGACCTCCTGTGGAATGGGGCACCGGTAGGGCCTTTCGGCTAAGACCTGCGCCAGTTCCTGCTGGCTGGCGGTCAGTAACGCCCTGTCGCTGAACAGACGAATGGCCGTCGCGCCCAGCACTTTCCCCGCCAGCAGCATCCCTTTGTGGGCGATGGAGGTTCTGCCCTGGCTCACCAGTTGCCAGGAGTGCAGCGGCGTCCCGACGGCAAAACAGGGGCTGAAGCACTGGGCCACGGGGGCCTTCCAGCTCACGTCGCCGACGTCGGTAGAGCCCGCAAGGATGTTGTCCGTTGCCGCCCACGGCGCCACTTCATCGATCAGGCGCGTTTCGCGGTGGCGGCGGGCGAACGCTTTCCCGTCCTCGCCGCCGGTGTCGGCAATGTTTTTCAGGCTGTTATTGATATCGTTCGCGCTCAAGGTTGCGCGAATTTCGGCGGCGAATGCGCGCTCTTCCGCGCTCCAGGGCGGCGTGCCGTAATGGCAAACCGCCTGATACATCGCCGCTTCCAGCGTGCGGTTGGGCAGATAGCTGGAACAGGCTTTTTCGAAGCGACAGCTGACGCGGGTCTCGGTCATCAACGCCGCGCCCTGGGCGATTTTCTCGATCCGGGCGAAGATTTGCTGCGCGTCGGCCATTTCCGGCGCGCGAATGAGATACAGCACCTCCGCCTGCGCCTGAACAACGTTGGGAGAGACGCCGCCGGTATCGGTGATGGCGTAGTGCACCCGCGCTTTTTCGATAATATGTTCGTTAAGGAAGTTGCTGCCGGTGGTCATCAGCGTCACGGCATCCAGCGCGCTGCGGCCCAAATGCGGCGAGTTTGCCGCGTGCGCCGCGGTGCCGGTAAACCGCCACGCCGCCTGAATGTTGGCAAGGGTGCGGGTGCTGAACATCCCGGCCCAGGCTTCCGGATGCCAGGTCAGAGCGGCATCGATGTCATCGAATAACCCCTCGCGGACCATGAAGGTTTTCCCCGAGCCGCCTTCCTCGCCGGGACAGCCATAGAAGCGAAGCGTGCCGGCGCCGCCCTGTTGCTGCAGCCAGTTCCTGGCGGCGACCGCGGCGGCGAACGCCGCCGTACCAAGCAGATTATGCCCGCACCCGTGGCCGTTTTCTCCCGGCGTCGAAGACGCGGGTTCCGCGCAGTGGGCCTGCTGGCTGAGCCCCGCCAGGGCGTCAAATTCGCCGAGGAGGGCAATCACCGGTTGGCCCGCGCCGAAGCTGGCGATAAAGGCGTTGGGGATCCCGCCGGCATTGCGGGTCAATTGAAAGCCTTCCGCTTCCAGCGCATCGGCCAAACGCGCAGCCGACCAGAATTCCTGAAAGCGGGTTTCCGGATGGTCCCAGATATCATCGGCAATGGCGCAAAAATCGTTGCGCCGCCCCTCAATAACGTCATCGACAAATTGATAAACGTGTTCCATTACACACCTCGCTGCCAGGGAAAGTTCAGGGCGACGCGTGCTAACGTTTCGACGGCCAGGGTCATCACGTTCTCGTCGAAATCGAATTTTTCATTGTGGTGACCGGCGCTCAGTTCCGTGCCGAATATCATGTATGAGGCGAGACCGCCGCGCTCCTGGACCCGGGCCATCATCAGAGTGGCATCCTCGGAACCCGCCGGGGCAGCGATACGATCGACAGCCTGTTTAACGCCGGGGACCTGGGCCGTCTGCTGGCGCAGATAGTCCACCCACGCCGGCGACGGGGCGCTGGAGGTGGCCGCGCCCATCAGCTGCAACTGGTAACTGGCTTCATACATAGTCGCCGCGCCGGCGATCGCCTGTTTAGCCCGCTCAAAGACGTACTGGTTAATGGCATCGGTTTCGCCACGGGTTTCGACTTTTAATAGCGCGGAGGAGGGAACCACGTTACGCCCGGTACCGGCCTGCATGACGCCGACGTTAACCCTTGACGCCCCGGCGCTGTGCGGCGCGATGGCGTGCAGGGCAAGGGCGGCCTGGGCCGCCGCCAGTAGCGCGTTACGGCCATCTTCCGGTTTACCGCCAGCGTGGGCGGCGACGCCGCTGAACTGCACATCGAATTTGGTGGTGGCCATAAAGTTATCGCCGCCGCAGACGACGGTGCCGGCAGGGACGCCGGTACCGATATGAATGGCGGTAAAGTAATCCACCTCATCAAGTACACCCGCCGCGACCATGGCGCGCGCGCCGCGGGTACCTTCTTCCGCCGGCTGGAAAATCAGCACCATCGTCCCGTTGAGCTGCGCGGCATACTCCTTCAGAACGTGCGCCAGACCCAGCCCGATTGCGGTGTGACCGTCGTGGCCGCAGGCATGCATCATGCCGTCGTTGCAGGAGGCAAAACGATCGCGATGCGGACGGTGACTATCGTCATGCTGCTCGTTGAGATCGAGCGCATCCATGTCGACGCGAAACGCCAGCGTCGGCCCCGGCCGCCCGGTATCGAGGGTCGCCACCACTCCGGCGAAGCCGCCTTCAAACGCCGGTAGCCAGCGTTCAGGCGCACCCTGCGCGCGGGCGCGCTGGAACGCCTGCGCCAGGGTCTCTTCATCAGGCAGGCCCATACGGCTATCGGCGTCGATAACGTCGCGCCCCAGCGCCAGCTGATAACCCAGACCGTCTAATACTTCCGCCACTTTGCTGGCGGTGCGGAACTCCAGCCAGCCGGATTCCGCATGCAGGTGAAAATCGCGACGCCATTCGGTCATTTTTGGCGCCAGCTGGTTGATGAAATCATAAAGTTGCGGCATAACCTTTCCCGTTATAAGCAAAAACTGTGATGGTGTTCACGAAGTGATAGCCTTTACTTATCACCCATCACTTTCATGCACTCTCATCCTTAACCTGCCACAGCACAATCGATTACAGTAGATGTCATTTTCTTCTGTCTGATAAACACTGGTTATCACTCACAACATGTCATTTCAGATTAAATTTCACCACATTCGCGCCTTCGTTGAGGTCGCGCGCGAAGGAAGTATTCGCGGCGCCAGCCGGGCGTTGGCGATTTCGCAGCCGGCGTTGACCAAAGCGATTAAAGAGCTGGAAGAGGGGCTCTCCGCGCAGCTGTTTGTGCGCCGTAGCCAGGGGGTGGCGTTGACCGAAAATGGCGAAAGTTTTTATCAACATGCGAGCCTGATCCTGGAAGAGCTGCGGGTGGCGCAGGATGAATTGCTGCAACGTCAGGGCGAGCAGGCCGGGCAGATTAATATCGGCCTTGGCGCCAGCGTAGCGCGTTCGCTGATGCCTTCGGTTATTTGCCGCTTTCATCAGCAGCATCCGCTGGTGAAGGTGCGGATTATGGAAGGACAGCTGCTGGCGATGATTAATGAACTGCGTCAGGGTGAGCTGGATTTCACCATCAATACTTACTATCCCGGCCCCTACGATCATGAATTCAGCTTTGAGAAGCTATTTGAGAAACCCTTCGCGGTATTCGCCCGCGCCGGTCACCCGGCGGCACACGTCACTTCACTTACCGAGCTGCTCGATCACCACTGGACGATGCCGACGCCGCGCGGTAGCTACTTCAAACAGCTGCAGGAGATGTTTAACCAGGCCGGACTGGCGCCAAAGGTGGATATCGTTTGTGAGACCTTCTCTTCGTGCATTAGCCTGGTGGTGAAAAGCGATTTTCTCAGCATTCTGCCGGTCGAACTTGGCAACGACCCGATGATGGCGGATAAGCTGGTGATGATCCCCATTCGAGAAGCGTTACCCAAAGCCACCTATTTTCTGATTCAGCGCCGCGATACGCGGCAAACGCCCTTAACCGCGTCATTAATCACGCTGTTTCGTCGTCAGAGCCGACAACTATTTCCATAATCGCGCAGAGGTGGCTAAACGCGTTGAGGAGGCGCCGCGAGACGGCTATAGTAACCACCCGGTAGTAGCTGGAGGAGCGCGCATGAACCTTGACGACAAATCCCTATTTCTTGGCGCCATGGAGGACGTTCAGCCTCTGAAACATAATCACGACGTTCACTGGCACCCCGCGCGCAATACTCGCGCCGCGCAGCGGATTGATCCCCTGCAGCTGGATAACTTTCTGACCACCGGCTATCTCGATATTGTGCCGCTGGCAACCGCCCTTGAGTTTAAGCGGGAAGGTCTGCAAAGTGGCGTCCTGGAGAAGCTCCGGCGCGGCAAATACGGCCAGCAGGCAAGCCTCAATCTGCTGCGCCAGCCGGTGGAGAAGTGCCGACAGAATCTGTTTGCTTTTGTGGTCCAGGCGCAAAAAGAGGGGCTGCGTAATGTGCTGATCGTGCATGGCAAAGGGCGCGACGATAACGCGCACGCCAATATTATTCGCAGCTACCTGGCGCGCTGGCTGGTGGAACTCCCGGAAGTCCAGGCGTTCTGCGCGGCGTTACCGCACCACGGCGGCAGCGGCGCCTGCTACGTGGCCCTGCGGAAATCGGCGGAGGCAAAGCAGGAAAACTGGGAGCGCCACGCCAAGCATAGCCGCTAGCGCATCAACAGCGTCAGTTCCCGGGCTGCTTTCTGTAGCTCGGGTAACACCCGCTCCAGCATCTCGTGCGTGGAGACCTGCCCGGCGTGTACGCCGACGTTCAGCGCCGCCTGAATCTGCCCCTGAGGGTTAAAGAGCGGCACCGCCAGCGAGCGCAGCCCCATCTCGAGCTCCTGATCGTTAAGCGCGTAGCCCTGCTGGTGCACGCGCTTAAGTTCGGTACGCAGCTTTGCAACCGAATCAACGGTTTGCGGGGTATAGCGAATCATCGTGACCCGGCCCAGCATATCGTTCAGCTTCTCCTCCGGCTGATAGCTCAGCAGCACGCGTCCCATGGAGGTCGCCCAGGCGGGCAGGCGGCTGCCGATGTCGAGATCGATGGTCATAATGCGCGAACTCGACGCGCGAGCGATATAAAGAATGTCGTCGCCGTCGAGAGTGGCGATGGAGCAGGACTCATTGAGCATTTCGCTTAAATGCTTCAGCACCGGCTGCGCCGAACGCGCCAGCGGCGTGGAGGCAAGCCAGGCGTGGCCCAGCGCCAGAATTTTCGGTCGCAGCTGGAAATTTTTACCATCTTCGGCGTAAACAAAGCCCAGTTTGCTCAGCGTATACAGGCAGCGGCGCACCGCCGCGCGCGGAATACCGGTCTTTTGGCTGATCTGCGAAATTGAGAGCAGCGGGCGCTGCGGAGTAAACGCCTGGATCACCTCCAGCCCGCGCGCCAGCGAAGCCATAAAGTTCGGATCGCCCTTAAACGGATCGCTATCGCCCGTCAGTAAATCATCTGGATGCTTCTCCATTTTCTTCTCCGTATTTGCCGTCGATCACATTCTTTCGTTAAACATACACAATGTTCGATTATCGCACCATATTTCGATTATCGCCCTTGACCAGCATCGTTAAGCGGGTCACATTTTGTGCGAACAACGAATAAAAGTGCGATTACCGCACATACAGGAGCGACCTGATGATTGATAAAAGCGTGTCGACGCTACGTGATGCCATCGCCGGGATCCACGACGGGGCGACCATAATGATTGGCGGTTTTGGCCCCGCCGGGCAGCCGACGTACCTGATAGATGCTCTGATAGAACAGGGGGCCCGTGATTTAACCATTATCAATAACAATGCGGGCAACGGCGAAGTCGGCCTGGCGGCGCTGCTGAAGGCCGGTCGGGTGCGAAAAATGATCTGTTCGTTCCCACGTCAGGTTGATTCGCAGATTTTCGATGACCTTTATCGCCGCGGCAAAATTGAGCTGGAGCTGGTACCGCAGGGCAACCTCGCGGCGCGGATCCAGGCGGCAGGCGCTGGCCTCGGCGCGGTGTTTACCCCCACCGGCTACGGTACGCCGCTGGCGGAGGGGAAAGAGACCCGCGAAATCGACGGGCGTCATTACGTGCTCGAATACCCTATCAGGGCCGACTTCGCGTTGATCAAAGCCCACCAGGGCGACCGCTGGGGAAACCTGGTTTATCGCAAAGCGGCGCGCAATTTTGGCCCGATTATGGCGACCGCCGCGAAAACCACCATTGTAGAAGTTTCGCAACTGGTGCCCTTGGGCGATCTCGACCCGGAAAGCATCATTACCCCGGGCATTTTTGTGCAGCGCGTCTACTCCCTGGAAAACCTGATTGCCGCTAAAAGCGCCTGAGGAACTCTTAATGCAAAAACTGACTCGCGATGAGATGGCCCAGCGCGTGGCCCGCGATATTCCCGAAGGCGCTTACGTCAATCTGGGGATCGGCTTGCCCACCCGCATCGCCAACTATCTTCCTGCCGATAAAGAAATCTTCCTGCACAGCGAAAACGGCCTGCTGGGGATGGGGCCGAAACCGCTGCCGGGGGAAGAGGATCCGGAGCTGATTAACGCCGGGAAAGAGTATGTGACTCTGCTCAACGGCGGCTGCTACTTTCACCACGGCGACTCCTTCGCCATGATGCGCGGCGGGCACCTCGATATCTGCGTGCTTGGCGCCTACCAGGTTTCCGCCAGCGGCGATCTGGCGAACTGGAGCACCGGCGCGCCCGACGCCATTCCTGCCGTCGGCGGAGCGATGGATCTGGCCATTGGCGCTCGTCAGGTCTTCGTGATGATGGATCACCTGACCCGCGACGGGGAGTGCAAGCTGGTAGAGCACTGCACCTATCCGCTGACCGGCGTCGGCTGCGTCAGCCGTATCTATACCGACCTGGCGGTCATCGATATCAGCGAAAGCGGCCCGGTGGTGCGGGAAATCTTTAACGGCCTCTCTTTTGAGGAACTGCAGCGCATCACGCCGGTGGCGCTGACTTTTGCACAACTGGCGGAAAGCGCGTAAGGAACCTATGATGAATCAGGCATTTATCTGTGATGCGGTGCGGACGCCGTTCGGCCGCTTTGGCGGTACCCTGGCCACCCTGCGCGCCGACGATCTGGCGGCGCTGCCGCTGAAAGCGCTGCTGGAGCGCAACCCGGGACTCGATCCGGCGCGTATTGACGATGTGATTTACGGCTGCGCTAACCAGGCGGGGGAAGATAACCGCAACGTCGCGCGCATGGCGCTGCTGCTGGCCGGTCTGCCGGAATGCGTACCGGGCAGTACCGTAAACCGCCTGTGCGGTTCCAGCCTTGATGCGATCGGTATCGCAGCGCGCGCGATTAAAAGCGGCGAAACTCAGCTGATGATCGCCGGCGGCGTGGAGAGCATGTCGCGCGCGCCTTTTGTGATGGGCAAGGCCGAAAGCGCCTTTAGCCGCACGATGCGGATGGAAGATACCACCATCGGCTGGCGCTTCATTAACCCGCAGATGAAAGCGCTGTACGGCGTGGATTCGATGCCGGAAACGGCGGAAAACGTGGCGGACGATTTCGCCATTTCGCGGGAGGACCAGGATGCGTTTGCGCTGCGTAGCCAGCTGCGTACGGCGGCGGCGCAGGAGGCCGGACGCTTTGCCGACGAGCTGATTGCCGTCTCGGTGCCGCAGCGTAAGGGCGAACCGCTACTCTTTAGCCGCGATGAGCACCCGCGCAGCACCACGGCGGAGGCGCTGGCCAGGCTGCGCGGCGTGGTGCACGCCGACGGTACGGTGACGGCAGGTAACGCTTCCGGAGTCAACGACGGCGCCTGCGCGCTGCTGCTTGCCAGCGAGCAGGCGCTGGCCGCCAATGATTTACAGCCGCTCGCCCGCGTGGTGGGCGTCGCGACGGCAGGGGTGGCGCCGCGTATTATGGGATTTGGCCCGGCGCCGGCGGTACGTAAGGTGCTGGCGCAAACCGGGCTAACGCTTGGGCAGATGGACGTCATTGAACTGAATGAGGCCTTTGCCGCTCAGGCGCTGGCGGTCACGCGCGATCTGGGTCTGCCCGACGATGCGGCGCACGTCAACCCTAACGGCGGCGCGATAGCCCTCGGACATCCGCTTGGCGCCTCCGGCGGCCGTCTGGCAATGACCGCGGCGTACCAGCTGCGCCGTACCGGCGGGCGCTATGCGCTGTGCACCATGTGTATCGGCGTCGGTCAGGGGATCGCGCTGATTATAGAACGCGTTTAAGGAGCCATAATGAGTTTGTTGACCCCGATGATGCGCACCAGTCCGCTGACCGCCTGGTTCAGCGATGCGCAGCGGGTACAGGGGATGCTGGATTTTGAAGCCGCGCTGGCTCGCGCTCAGGTCGAATGCGGCCTCGTGCCGCAGGCGGCGCTTAATCCCATTATTGAGAGTTGCCGGTACGAAAACATCGACTTCTCCGCGCTGGGGCAGGCCGCCGCCAGCGCCGGGAATCTGGCGATCCCGCTGGTCAAACAGCTGACCGCGCGGGTTAAACAACGGGATGACGCGGCGGCGCGCTACGTACACTGGGGGGCGACCAGCCAGGATGCTATCGACACCGGCTTTATCCTGCAACTGCGCGGCGCGCTGGCGGAAACGGACTCCCTGCTGCAGCAACTGCTCGACGCGTTAGCCCATCAGGCGGCGCGCTATCAGGATACGGTGATGCCCGGACGTACCTGGATGCAGCATGCGCTGCCGGTCACCTTCGGTCTGAAACTGGCCGGGACGCTGGATGCGCTGCTGCGCTGGCAGGTGCGTCTGCGAGAGATGCGCTCAAGGGTGCTGGCGCTGCAGTTTGGCGGCGCGGCGGGCACCCTCGATTCCCTTAAAACGCAGGCGCCGCGGATCGCCGGCGCGCTGGCGAAAACTCTCGACCTGCAGCTTCCGGACGCGCCGTGGCACAGCCAGCGCGACCGGCTGCTGGAGGTGGGGGCATGGTACGCGGGCGTCTGCGGCACGCTGGGTAAATTCGCCAATGATTTTTCTCTGCTGATGCAAACCGAGGTTGCAGAGGTGGGTGAACCGGTCGCCGAAGGACGCGGCGGATCGTCTACCATGCCGCACAAACGCAATCCCATCTCCTGCGCCGCTATTTTGACCGCCGCCCAGCGTACGCCCGGGCTGGTGGCAACGCTCTATGCCGGGCAGATCCAGCAGCACGAGCGGGCGCTGGGCGGCTGGCAGGCGGAGTGGGAAACGCTGCCGGAGCTGATAACCCTCGCCGGCGGCGCGCTGGCGCAGAGCGAAACGCTGGTCCGCGACATGCAGGTCTTCCCGCATAAGATGCGCGCCGACCTCGATATCACCCATGGCCTGATTATGGCCGAGGCCGTCACTCTGGCGCTGGCGGAGTTTGTCGGCAAAGCCGAGGCTCATCACCGGGTTGAGGCGCTGTGTCGCCAGGCGCTGGATGAGTCACGTTCGCTGTTAAGCGTGCTGGAAACCGATCCGCTGGTGAGCGAGCATCTCTCCGCCAGCCGCTTAACCCAACTGCTGGACCCGACAACGGCGACCGGCAGCTCAGCACTCTTCGTGCGCCAGGTTGTGGCGCGCTATAAGGAGCAACGTTATGAATGTTGATTATCAGATAGATGGGCCGCAAGACGCGCCGGTCATCGTTCTCTCTAACTCGCTGGGCACTACCCGGGCGATGTGGCAGCCGCAGCTTGAGTCGTCAACGCAGCATTTTCGCGTGCTGCGCTACGATACCCACGGCCATGGCGCCACCCGTAAAAACGGTAAAGTGACGCTGGCGCAGCTCGGCGAAGATGTGATTGCGCTGCTCGATCATCTTAATATCGCTAAAGCCTGGTTCTGCGGGATTTCAATGGGCGGCCTGACCGGCCTGTGGCTGGGGCGCTTTGCCCCTGAACGTTTTCAGGGGCTGGTCGTTGCCAACACCGCTGCGCGTATTGGCGACCAGGCCGGCTGGCTGTCGCGTGCCCGCACGGTGCGTCAGGAAGGGATGGCAGTGGTCGCCGCAGGCGCCGCGGACCGCTGGTTTACCCACGCATTTCGCCAGAAGACGCCGGAAGTGGTGGAAGCATTGTGTCACCAGCTGACCCATATCGATGCTGAAGGCTATGCGGCCTGCTGCGAAGCGCTGGCCGCCGCCGATCTGCGTGGAGAGGTCGCGCAGATCGCGATTCCGGTGCTGATCGTCGCCGGAGAAAGTGACCCTGTCACAACGGTGGCGGACGCCAACTTCCTGCATCAGCAGATCCCGGTCTCTGAAGTCGTCGTGCTGGCGGCTTCGCATTTATCGAATATCGAAGCGCCGCAGGCGTTCAGCTCGGCGCTGCTGGGTTTTGTTCAGGGGGAAAAGCATGGACGATAAACAGCGGTATCAGCGGGGAATGGAGGTCCGGCGGAAGGTGCTCGGCGATGCTCACGTCGATAAGACGCTGGAAAAGCTGACGCCGCTGAATGAAGAGTTCCAGGATTTTATTACCCGCTACGCCTGGGGAGAGACCTGGACCCGGCCGGGGCTCGATCATCATACCCGCAGCATGATCACCATCGCCATGCTGATTGCGCTGAACCGCGAAGCAGAGCTGAAAATGCATCTGCGCGCGGCGTTTAATAACGGCGTCACCCGCGATGAGCTGAAAGAGCTGATTATGCACTCCGCGCTCTACTGCGGCCTGCCCGCCGCCAACGCCACGATGCATCTGGCGCAGCAGGTATTTGAAGAGATGGATGCCGTTTAGCCGCCAGGCAGGTTTGTCGCTCATCTCAGGCCGTCATGCGACGGCCTTCGACGGTTACCCGCCGCCAGGGGCGGGTAATATCATCCTCTTTGCTGCGAACAGCCTGCGCACTGCTTATTCTGGATCTGCTGGAAGAAGTCATTGCCTTTGTCATCCACCAGAATAAACGCCGGGAAGTTTTCCACTTCGATTTTCCAGATGGCTTCCATCCCCAGTTCAGGATAGGCCACGCACTCCAGGCTCTTGATGCTCTGCTGCGCCAGCACCGCCGCCGGACCGCCGATGCTGCCGAGGTAAAAACCGCCGTGTTTGTGACAGGCATCGGTCACCTGCTGGCTGCGGTTGCCTTTGGCCAGCATCACCATGCTTGCGCCGTGGGATTGCAGCAGGTCGACGTAAGAGTCCATGCGGCCTGCGGTGGTGGGGCCAAGGGAGCCGGACGCATAGCCTTCCGGGGTTTTCGCCGGGCCGGCGTAGTAGATCGGATGATCTTTGACGTACTGCGGCAGTTCTTCACCGTTATCGATAAGCTCTTTCAGCTTCGCGTGGGCGATATCGCGGGCCACAATAATGGTGCCGTTGAGCGTCAGACGCGTCGAGACCGGATGGGCGGAAAGCTGGGCCAGAATCTCGCTCATCGGCTGATTAAGATCGATGCTGACGACCTTGCCTTCGCCCTGCTGGCGCAGATGTTCGGGAATATACTGACCCGGGTTGCTCTCCAGTTTCTCAATCCAGATCCCCTGGCGGTTGATTTTGGCTTTGATATTGCGATCCGCCGAACAGGAGACGCCCATGCCCACCGGGCAGGAGGCGCCGTGGCGCGGCAGGCGGATGACGCGGATATCGTGGGCGAAGTATTTGCCGCCGAACTGCGCGCCGAGACCGAGGTTTTGCGCCTCCACCAGCAGTTCCTGCTCCAGCTGAATATCGCGGAAGGCCTGGCCGTGTTCGTTGCCTTCGGTCGGCAGTTCGTCGTAATAGTGGGTAGAGGCCAGCTTCACCGTTTTTAGCGTCGCTTCTGCCGAGGTACCGCCAATCACAAAGGCGATATGGTACGGCGGGCAGGCGGCGGTACCGAGCGTGCGCATCTTCTCAACGAGATAGTTTTTCAGCTTCGCCGGAGTGATTAACGCTTTGGTTTCCTGATACAGATAGGTTTTGTTGGCCGAGCCGCCCCCTTTGGCCATACAGAGAAATTTATATTCGTCGCCGTCGACGCTGTAGAGGTCGATTTGCGCAGGCAGGTTAGTCCCGGTATTGACCTCTTTGTACATATCCAGCGCGGCGTTCTGCGAATAGCGCAGGTTATCCTCGGTATAGGTGTTATAGACGCCGCGGGCGAGGGCCGCTTCATCACCGCCGCCGGTCCACACGCGCTGGCCTTTCTTACCCATAATAATCGCCGTGCCGGTATCCTGGCAGGTGGGCAGCACGCCTTTAGCCGCGATTTCAGAGTTGCGCAGGAACTGCAGCGCCACGTACTTATCGTTATCGCTGGCTTCAGGGTCGAGAAGGATCTGCGCGACCTGTTTTTGGTGGGAAACGCGCAGCATAAACGCCGCATCATGGAAGGCCTGCTGTGCCAGAAGGGTGAGGGCCTGAGGGTCTACTTTGAGGATCTCCTGGCCTTCAAATTCGGCCACGGACACGTGCTCTTTGCTCAGCAGATAGTATTCAGTCTTATCTTTTGCTAGCGGAAAGGCTTCCTGATAGACAAATGGTTTAGTCGACATTGCTTTGCTCCCTAAGAGTAAAACCGCCGGGGTTCGGCCCGACGGTTATGAATCAGAACATCATGGACATCCACGGATAGCCAATCAGCAGCAGGGCGGCCAGGAAGATGGCGCCGAAAATGGTGCCGAGACGCCAGTAGTCTTTGGTCGGCAGATAGCCGCTGCCGTAGTAGATTGGGCTGGGGCCGGTACCGTAGGGGGTGATAATCCCCATCACGCCGAGCGAGGTCACCATCAGCAGTACGAACACCTGCATATTCATCCCCGGAATGGTGGAGGCGATAGTCAGCATGGCCGGCAGCAGCGCGGTGGTGTGCGCGGTGGTGCTGGCGAACAAGTAGTGCAGCAGATAGAACGCCAGCAGCAGGACGACGGTCGCGACGCCCGGGGAGATGCCGCTCATCAGCGCGCCGCCTTCTTTACCCAGCCAGGCGATAAAACCGGTGGAGGAGAGGCCGTCGGCCAGCGCCACCAGGGTCGCGAACCAGGCAAAGGTATTCCACGCCGCTTTGTTGCTGGTGATATCGTTCCACGAAAGTACGCCGGTCCACAGCATCAGCACGATAACCAGCAGGGCGG
The DNA here is from genome assembly GCF_015139575.1 of Klebsiella michiganensis. Classification (GTDB taxonomy): domain Bacteria; phylum Pseudomonadota; class Gammaproteobacteria; order Enterobacterales; family Enterobacteriaceae; genus Klebsiella; species Klebsiella michiganensis. The sequence continues at coordinate 2,692,442 of NZ_AP022547.1, forward strand.
CCAGCGCCGGTTCAATCCATTCGGCGGCGAAGATCCACATCATCAGCGCAAAGCAGACGAAGACCAGCAGCAGAATTTCATTGCGCGACAGGCGGCCTAGTTTTTCCAGCTCGCGGGCGGCCCACAGCGGCACTTCATCGTTGACTTTCACTTCCGGCGGGTAGAACCAGTAGGCCAGCAGCGGCATTGCCAGAATCAGCAGGATACCCAGCGGCAGGAAGGCGATAAACCAGGTGCCCCAGGAGATATTAATGCCGACGATGCTTTTCACCAGCGCCAGCGCCAGCAGGTTCGGCGCCAGTGCGGAGAGAAACATCGAGCTGGTGATACAGGCGGCGGTAATGGCCACCCACATCAGGTAGGAGCCGATACGGCGCGCGCTCGGGTCGTTAGGCTTAGAGCCGTACAGCGGCGGCAGGTTAGCGATAATCGGGTAGATAGTCCCCCCGCTGCGCGCGGTGTTGGAGGGGGTAAACGGCGCCAGCAGCAGGTCGGCGAAGGTGATGGCGTAGCCCAGCGTCAGGCTGCGGCGGCCGAGGTACTTCACCAGAATAAGCGCCAGACGGCGGCCAAACTGGGTCTTATCGTAGCCGGCGGCAAACATAAAGGCGCCGAAGATAAGCCAGACGGTGGAGTTACCGAAACCGCTCACCGCCCATTTAAAGGAGGCACCGGCAAGCTTGAACCCTGGCGCGGCCAGCTGTTCAGGGCTGAACAGCAGCCACTGGCTGCACAGCGCAATCACCACCACGCCGGTAATACCGATGACCGCGCCGGGCAGCGGTTCGAAGATCAGACCGACGATCACGCCGACGAAAATGGCAAAGTAGTGCCAGGCGTAAGGAGGAAGGCCGTCGGGCACCGGGACGAATAAGAGTAAGACGGCAACGATAATGGGCATCGCCATCATCAGCAGACGTTTATAAGCAGCATTTGTTGCTGCACCGGCAGGCGGTATGGTTGTCTTTTTCTCTTTCATAATGAGTATCTGCAAGTAGTTAAAAATAGGGTTTGGTCATCGCTTAACCGTTCGATTTCTTTAGTTGCAAAACTTTCTTTAATTATTAATTGTCGATTTTGGTTATTGCGCTGACCATTATTTAACGCGCTTCGTTGGGCGTTAAATTAAAATATTGGGTTATTTATATATTGCGCTTTCATGCGCCGTTGCAATTGATTTAGATCAAAAAAAGCGGGTTGTTAGCCACTTTTTTATTATTACGAACAACCCTGTTTAGTGAGGTGTTTATTTGTCTGAAATTTGGCTTAATGTTAAATCACGAATGATTTCACGAACTGATAATGTATTTATCTTATTGAATTTTATCATTTTATTTTGATATCTTCCTGGCGATGCATGTTAAAAATGGTTTCAGATTTGTTATTGGTTATATCCACTATGTGAACGAATTATATTTAATTAATAATACAAAGGAGGTATCGATGTTATTGTTGGTATTAAATAGTTTTTTAATTAACGTAATTATTTTGGTAACTAAAAAAAGCGCTATATTATTGGCATGACTTAAGGGATTACCAAATACAAACAAAAACAATTCCGTCACCCAATTCTCAATTTTCAATATTTAAAATCTGGAGCGTCATTATGACCAGTCATCCACGAATTTTGCGTCCTTTTACTTTACCGAACGGTACTGAGCTTAAAAACCGCCTGTTAATGGCGCCGATGACCACCTGCACCGGTTATTTTGACGGTACCGTGACCAGCGAACTGGTTGAGTACTACCGCGCTCGCGCAGGCAGTATCGGCACCATTATCGTTGAATGCTGCTTTATTGATGACTACGGTCTGGCGTTCCCCGGCGCCATCGGTATCGATAATGATGAAAAAGTGGCTGGCCTGGCGAAAATTGCCGCCGCCATCAAGGCGGAAGGGTCAAAAGCGATTCTGCAGATCTACCACGGCGGCCGGATGGTCGACCCGCAGCTTATCGGCGGACGCCAGCCGGTTGCCCCGAGCGCGATTGCCGCGCCGCGCGATGGCGCAGCAACCCCCCGCGCGCTGAGCGGCGCTGAAGTCGAGGGCATGATCGCGAAGTTTGGCGAAGGCGTACGCCGCGCCATTCAGGCCGGTTTCGACGGCGTCGAGATTCACGGCGCGAACACCTATCTGATCCAGCAGTTTTATTCGCCAAACTCTAACCAGCGCGACGATGAATGGGGCGGCAGTCGCGATAATCGCGCGAAATTCCCGCTGGCGGTACTGGACATCACCCACAAAATGGCCCGCCAGTACGCCGACGATGCCTTTATTATCGGCTACCGGTTCTCCCCGGAAGAGATGGAAGTCCCCGGTATCCGTTTTGCTGACACCATGTATCTGCTGGAAAAGCTGGCCGCCCGCGGCGTCGACTATCTCCACTTCTCGGTTGGCGCCACGCTGCGCCCGTCGATTGTCGATACCATCGATCCCACGCCGCTGATTGAAAAATATTGCGCCATGCGCTCTGAAACCCTGGCTCAGGTGCCGGTGATGGGCGTGGGCGGGGTAGTGAACGCGGCCGATGCCGAGCAGGGTCTGGATCACGGCTACGACCTGATGGCGGTGGGCCGCGCCTGTATCGCGTATCCTGACTGGACGGCGCGCATTGCCGCCGGCGAAGAGCTGGAGCTGTTTATTGACAGCACCCAGCGCGAAGCGCTGAACATCCCGGAACCGCTGTGGCGCTTCTCGCTGGTGGAGGCGATGATCCGCGATATGAGCATGGGCGACGCCAAATTCAAACCGGGGATGTTCGTCGAAACCGTTCAGGACGACGCTAACGAGCTGGTGATCAACGTCAGCCTGGAAAACGACCGCATTGCCGATATCGCACTGGCGGCAAGCCCGGTACAGACCGTCGAGTTCACCACCAGCTTTGAAGAGATCCGCGAGCGGATCCTCAGCGCCAACACCCCGCACGTGGATGCGATTTCCGGCGCAACCAGCCAGAGCGAAGCGGTGAAAAAGGCGGTTTCCAAAGCGATGCTGAAGTCCAGTAAAGCGCTGGCCGCCGAAGAGGGCGCGGGCGATGCGGCGCCGAAAAGCTACGATGTGGTGGTGGTCGGCAGCGGCGGAGCCGGTCTGGCGGCCGCGATTCAGGCACACGATGAAGGTGCGAGCGTTCTGATCGTTGAAAAAATGCCGACCATCGGCGGTAACACCATTAAAGCTTCTGCCGGGATGAACGCCGCAGAGACCCGCTTCCAGCGCGTGAAAGGTATTGAAGACAGCAAAGAGCTGTTTTACCAGGAAACGCTGAAAGGCGGTAAGAACAAAAACGACCCGCAGCTGCTGCGCCGCTTCGTGGAGAATGCGCCGGAGGCCATTGAGTGGCTGGCGCGTCGCGGCATTATGCTTAACGATATCACCACTACCGGCGGGATGAGCATCGACCGCACCCACCGTCCGCGTGACGGGTCGGCGGTCGGCGGCTACCTGATCAGCGGCCTGGTGCGTAACATCACCAAACGCGGTATCGATGTCCTGCTGGATACGTCGGTGGAAGAGATCCTGATGACCGACGATGAGGTGAGCGGCGTGCGCCTGCTCACCGATGAAAACGAATCCGTAGTGGTACAGACGAAGAGCATCGTGGTGGCTACCGGCGGCTTCAGCGCCAACAGCGCGATGGTGGTGAAATACCGCCCGGATCTGGCGGGCTTTGTGACCACCAACCATAAAGGGGCGACCGGCGGCGGTATCGCGCTGCTTGAACGCATCGGCGCGGGCACCGTGGATATGGGCGAAATTCAGATTCACCCGACCGTCGAGCAGCAAACCTCGTACCTGATTTCCGAGTCGATTCGCGGCGGCGGGGCGATACTGGTGAACCCGCAGGGCAACCGCTTCTTCAACGAAATGGAGACCCGCGATAAGGTTTCCGCCGCGATTATCGCGCTGCCTGAGCACTTCGCCTATATCGTCTTTGACGAGCACGTCCGGGCGAAAAACAAAGCCGCCGATGAGTACATCGCTAAAGGTTTCGTCACCAGCGCCAGCTCGCCGCGTCAGCTGGCGGAGAAACTGGGGATGGATTACCATGCTTTTCTCAATACGCTGGAACGCTACAACGGCTTTGTTGAAAAACAGCATGACGATGACTTTGGCCGTACCACCGCGCTGCGTGCGCCGATCAATGAAGGCCCTTACCATGCGATTCGTATCGCTCCGGGGGTTCACCACACGATGGGCGGCGTGACCATTAACACCGATACCGCGGTGCTGAATGCCGGTCATCAGGTGATTGCGGGCGCTTTTGCCGCGGGCGAAGTGGTTGGCGGCATTCACGGCGGTAACCGCATCGGCGGTAACGCGGTGGCCGATATCATTATCTTCGGGACCCTCGCGGGCCATCAGGCGGCGAAACGCGCCAGAGGTTAAACGTCAGCGACACCTGCCGGGCTGGCAAATAGACGGCCCGGCTTCTTATCTCTCTGAGGAGTGCGATATGTCCGACAACCGCGTCTACAGCTACTCCGCCGTACTGATGGGTTCGCCCATCCTCCTCAAGCTCTACGTTCACGATGAACCGCTTGCCTCCCGCGTCTTTCAGCTGATTAAAGGCTATGAAGATCTTTTCACCGTTAACCGCGCGCACTCCCAGGTGATGGATATCAACCATGCCGCCGGGCGGCATCCGGTGACGGTGAGCCGCCCGGTGTATGCGCTGATTAAATGCGCCAAAGCCGCCAGCATGGCGCGGGACAGCGCGTTTAACCTGGCGATCGGCCCGCTGGTGAAGCTGTGGCGCGTTGGTTTTCAGGGTCAGAGCGTGCCTGCCCCGCAGGATATTGCCGCTCGCCTGACGTTAACGCGTGCTCAGGATGTGATCCTCGATGACGCCGCCAGCAGCGTCTACCTTGCGCGGACGGGAATGGAGATCGATCTTGGTGCCATCGCGAAAGGCTATATCGCCGACCGGGTGCGCGACTATTTGCGGCAGCAGGGCGTGAACGCCGCGCTGATTAATCTCGGCGGCAATGTCCATACCCTGGGCGAATGGTCAATCGGGCTGAAAAAACCGTACTCAGCGGCGGATGCGCTGATTGGCAGCATTGCGGTGGCGGGGCAATCGGTGGTGACCTCGGGCATTTACGAACGCTACTTCGAGCAGGACGGCAAACGCTGGCACCATATTCTCGACCCGCGCAGCGGCTACCCGCTGGATAACGAGCTGGAGAGCGTAACGATTATTTCCGCCGACTCGCTGGACGGCGATATCTGGACCACCCTGATCTACGGTCTTGGCGTAGAGAAAGGCTGCGCGGCGCTGCGCCAGCGCGAGGATATCGAAGCGATTTTCGTCACTAAAAATCGCGACGTTATCCTCTCTTCACAGCGCCGTTTCCGCTTTCAGCTGCTGGATGACGGCTACCGGCTTACTGGCTGTACTGCTTAAGCAGGCCGTACTGTTCCGCTATCAGGTGGTAGCGGTACACCGGACGTCCCGTGGCGCCGTAGTGGATACTGGTGTACAAAATATTAATTTGCGCCAGCCAAATCAGGTATTTGCGGCACGAAACCCGGGATATATTTACCGCTGCCGCCAGCTCGTCGGTGGAGAACTCCACGTCCGGATGGGCATCAATCCACTGACAGAGGGTGCGCAGCGTCTGGGGCGTCAGGCCTTTCGGCAACTTGCGGGCGTCAGCGGCTTCCGGTACGCCGCCGTGCAGCAGCCGGTCGACATCCGCTTGTTCATAATAGGGTTGACCGGTCATCAGCTTACGCTTTTCGCGCCAGGCGGTGAGCGCCTCTTCAAACCGTGGAAACTGGAAGGGTTTGATCAGATAGTCCACCACGCCGTAGCGCATCGAGGCCTGAACCGTCGCGGCATCCGCGGCGGAAGTAATCATAATCACGTCGATGGCCCGTCCGGACGCGCGAATGGCGGGCAGCAGATCCAGACCGCTATCCTGCTGCATATAGACATCCAGCAGCACCAGGTCTATCTCCAGATCCTTGTCGTTAATCATCTCCCTGGCTTTACTTAACGTAGACGCCGTGCCGCTGCAGCGGAAGCCGCTGACCCGTCCCACGTACAGGCGGTTCAGTTCGGCAACCATGGCATCATCGTCAACAATTAATACATTTATCACGCACTTTTCCTTTTACTGTCCCACGGGAGATGAACAAAAAATTGAGTAAATACGCCGGGTTCGGATTCCACGGCCAGCGATCCGCCCAGTTCGCGAAGCTGCTGGCTGGCGAGAAACAGCCCGACGCCGCGGTTTTCGCCTTTGGTGGAGAAGCCTTTATTAAAAATATCATCGATAAACGCTTCCGGGATACCGGGACCATCATCGCTGACTTCGCCGCTTAACCAGCCGTTCTGGTAATGCAGCAGCAGGCCGACTTCGCCTTCGGCCTGGCCGCTCATGGCATCCAGCGCGTTCTCGATTAAATTACCCAGCACCGTAACCAGTACGGTGACCTGTTTTTCATTCGGGCAGTCCGGCACCAGGCTCTCTTCGGCGAGAGTGAGGGTAAAACCCCGCTCCTTAGCGCGCTGAATTTTACCGATCAAAAAGCCTGCCACTACCGGTGATTTAATCCGGTGCTGGATTTCGCCGATATCCGCCTGATAGGTGTGGGCGGTCTGCAGCACGTACTCTTCCAGCTTATCGTAGCTTTTCATATTCAACAGGCCGAGGATCACGTGCAGCTTATTCATAAATTCATGCGAGGTGGTACGCAGGGCGTCCACATAGTTCACCATCCCGTCAAGCCGCTGCAGCAGCTGGCTGACTTCGGTTTTGTCACGGAAGGTGCTGATGGCGCCGACCACGTCATCCTCGTCGCGGACGGGGACCGTGTTGCTGATCAGCAGCAGACCGTTACAGCCCAACTCCCGATCGTAAATCGGCTCGCCGGTTTGCAGCACTTCCTGCAAATCCGCCAGCAGCGGCGTTTGCGCGATATCGTTCCCGGGGCCGTTAAACAGAATGTCACGCGCGGCGGGGTTAATCAGCGTCACCTTGCCGTCTGTATCCACCGCCACGACGCCCTCTTTTAATGAGTGCAGCATCGCCTGGCGCTGCTGGAACTGCGTTGAGATCTCCTGCGGCTCAAGGCCCAGCAGGACGCGCTTCAGGCCGCGAACCAGGCTCCATGTACCGACGGCGCACACGAGCGCGCTGAACAGCACGGTCAGAATCACATCCCAGCGGCTGGCGGCGATCTGCGTATCGACTTTGCTCAGCGAAATGCCAATCGCCACCACGCCAATTTGCCGGCGGCTATCGTCAAACACCGGGGTGAAGACGCGCAGCGCCGGAGCCAGCACGCCGTGGTTGACGGCAACGTTCTCTTTGCCCGCCAGCGTGGGCCGGATGTCATCGCCGATAAAAGGTTTGCCGATAATCTGGCTATTGGGATGCGAGTAGCGAATGCCGTCCATATTGGTGACGACGGCAAACAGCAGGCCATTGCGCCGGGTGACGGCCAGCGCCAGCGGCTGAATAATGCTGCTGTCCGGCGGCAGCGTCAGGCCGCGCTTGACTTCCGGGGTGTCGGCCAGCGTCCGCGCCACCGCCAGCGCCGTATCTTTCACGCCGTCGCGGGTGGCGCCGCTAATCTGCATAAACCACAGGGCATAGACCAGAATCAGTACTGAACCGATGACGCTGCCGATCATTAAGGTCACGGCGGTGCTCAGCTTCATGCTCATTGCGCGTTTACGCGCGGGCTGCTGCGCGAATTCATTCATACCGACCCCAGGAGAAAACGGATAGAGGCGTATTATCGCTGAATGCGCGGTTTTCATAAAGCCGCGTAATAAAAGCAAAATCAGCCAGACGGCAATTCTGGCGGACGCGATTTGCCGCCGACGGCCAGCAGATAGTCAATAAACGCCCGCAGCGGCGATGCCATCTGCTTACGGCTGGGGTAGTAAACGTAAAACCCGGGAAAAGCCGGGGTCCACTCTTTCAATAGCTGGACTAGCTGGCCTGTCTCCAGCCAGGGATCGACCTGATGGGCAAACTGATAGGCAATACCGGTGCCCTTGAGGGCTAACGGCGTCAGCATGGCCGGTTCATCGACGACGATCGGCCCTTTGACCGCAATCTCGTAGCGTTCGCCGTCGCGCTGAAACTCCCAACGATAAACGCTGCCGTCGCTGGGCCTGCGATAAGTCAGACAGGGGTGCTGTAGCAAATCCTGCGGCTTTCGCGGCTGCGGCGCTTGCGCCAGATAGTGCGGAGAGGCGACGACTTTCATTTCTAGGTCGCCGCTCAGCCTGACGGCAACCATATCCTGATGGAGCTTTTCACCGAGACGAATTCCGGCGTCAAAACCGGAAGAAACGATATCGACTAAAGCATCGTCGGTAACAATATCCAGCTCAATGTTGGGATAGCGTTGCATAAATCCGCCCAGCAGCGGCGCCAGATAATGAATCGCAGCGATGCGCGACACATTGAGGCGCAGGCGGCCCGCGGGCGCGCTGGCCGTCCGGGCATCGGTAACCGCGTCTTCCAGCGCCGCCAGCGCAGGAGCCAGCCGCTGCATCATACGCTTGCCGGCCTCGCTCGGCGCGACGCTGCGCGTTGTCCGGTGTAATAAACGTACGCCGATGCGTTCCTCGAGACGACGGATGGTTGCGCTTAAGGTGGAGGTCGTGACGCCGAGATGCGCCGCCGCCCGGGTAAAACTGCCTTGCTCAACCACCATCGCGAAGGCTCTTAATTCCGCAAAATCACTTCCGCGCATTATGGCTATTACCCCAAACAGTCTTATTGATAATACTGGTATTATCAAACAGTTCTTCGCTGGTTACCATCCTGATAAATGTGATTACGCAGAGAGGGGCAATGACCATGGCGAGATTTAGCGCAAAAAGAGTTCTTATCACCGGTGCGACAAGCGGAATCGGGCTTGCCGGGGCAAAGCGCATCGATAGCGAAGGCGGTTGGGTGATCGCCACCGGGCGCGATCCCGGACGGCTGGCGTCTCTTCGCCGGCAGCTCTCGGCTCGGGCGCGGGTCATTGACAATGATGCCAGCGATCCGCTGACCGGCGCGGCGCTGGCCGAGGCGATCGATTCATCCGGCGGGCTTGATGGCCTCTGGCTCAACGCCGGATACGCAGCGGTTGGGGAGCTGTCGCAGGTGGATGCCGCGGCCTTTGATCGCATGATGGCGACCAACGTGCGCGGGCCGGTTCTCCAGATGGCGGCGCTTGCCGGAAAGCTTAATGCGGGAGCCTCGGTGGTGGTGACGGCGTCCACTTCCGCTTATGAAGGGGCCGCTGCGGCAAGCCTCTATTCGGCGACTAAAGGCGCGCTGATTTCGTTAACCCGCTGCTGGGCCTCGGCGTTAGGGGAACGAAATATCCGCGTTAACGCGCTGGTTCCCGGCCCGATTGACACCCCATTTCGCCATTTTATGCGCGACGAGGTGCGCCGCGAATTTGAAGCCTCGGTGGTGAGCCGCCTGGCGCTTCACCGCCAGGGGACGGCGGCTGAAGCGGCTGATGTGGCGCTGTTTCTGCTTTCCGACGCGGCGTCCTTCGTGAGCGGTAGCCAGTATGTCGTGGATGGCGGGCTGACGTTGCGCTAATAGCGCATGGGCCTCGCCTCAAAACTCGTCGCGCCAAACGCGCCGCTGGTTGGATAACGACCAATCGGCAGCTGAATGGCTTCAGGGGGATGAAAACTGTGACTCCGGTGGCGGTAAAGCGCGTCGCTTAAGCCTTACACTGCCATTAATAGCCATGGTCAATGAAAGGGTTTGCCTCAGGCCTGCGCTTTCGTCCCGGAAGGTTCTTTCGCGTTTAAATGGAGGTTTTTATGAGCAGTAAGCCAACCGCTTCAATGATGGAACGACGCCACCCTGAAACCACCCATATTGATAGTCTTGCCACCCTCGATATGCTGACGCTGCTGCACAAGGATGATAAGCGGATTGCCGATGCCGTTGAGGCCTGTTTGCCGGCGATCGCGCGCCTGATGGATAACGCGACGGCGACGCTCAGCCGGGGAGGGCGGCTGGTGATTGTGGGGGCCGGGGCATCGGGTCAAGCCGCCGCGCAGGCGGTGAATGAATTTACCCCGGAGGGAAAACATTCGCTTGTCGCCCTTATCGCCGGAGGAGCGACCGCCGCGCGGCAGGAGATGGAAACCGCCGCGAGTCATTACGATCTTGGGGCTTTCGAACTTGAGGCTCTGCGATTCAGCAACCAGGATATGCTGCTGGCGCTGACGGTTAGCGGCAAAACGCCGTGGGTCTGGGGCGCGATGCGCCACGCCTGGTCGCTGGGGGCGCCGATTGCGGTTGTGACGCAGCAGCCCACCAGTGAAGCCGCGCAGCTGGCGGATATCATTATCGCCCCGCAAACCGGGCCGGAAGCGGTGGCGGGTTTCGGGAATCCGAAAGCGCGCATTGCGCAGCGGCAGATCCTGACGATGCTGACCACCGGGCTGGCGATTCGCGAAGGACGGGTCTATGAAAACCTGCGCGTCGATCTGCAGGCCAATACGCCGCACGAGGCCGAGCGGCAGATAGCGATCGTGATGGCGGCGACGGGGTGCTCGCGCAGCGAGGCCAAAGCCGCGCTGGCCAGCTGCAATCAGCACTGCCGGACGGCAATACTCATGCTCCTCAGCGGGCTGGATGCCTGGCAGGCGCGCGAGCTGCTGGCAGAGCATAACGATCATCTGCGGATTGCGCTACGCGCGGCGCAGACGGTTGCCTGAACTTAACCCGACGGCGCGTATTTCCACAATACGCGCCGGATGACGCAAAATAATCTGGTCATACACAGCATCGTTATTCCATACTCTTCATCCGCTTACCGGGTTTAATTCCCCTTCTGAAAATGGCGATCGCAAGGCGTATTTATTGCTGCTGGCGAGGTATTTACTTTTTTAAGTTAAAAAACCAGGTTAACAATAATTAGCTATGTGTGCGCATGTGTAAATGATATTTTAAAATAAAGTAAAAGTGCGTTAATATGCACGCTCTTATTACACTTGTGCTATGTGATATTTCTATTATGCCTGCAATTAAAAATACGATTATATCTATGACCGCATTAGCGATGTTCGTCAGCTCGGCGACCTTCGCAAATGACGATACCTCGAAAAAAACTGATTTCCTGCTGATTGGCGGCGGTATTATGAGCGCGTCGCTGGGGACCTGGCTGCAGGAATTACAGCCGGACTGGAAACAGGTGATGGTTGAGAAGCTGGATGGCGTCGCGCTGGAGTCCTCTAACGGCTGGAACAACGCCGGTACCGGGCACTCCGCGAATATGGAGCTGAACTATACGCCGGAACGCCCGGACGGCACCATCGACGTCAGCAAAGCGCTGGATATTAACGAACAGTTTATGATCTCCCGCCAGTTCTGGACGGCGCAGGTCAAACGCGGCATTTTGCACGATCCGCACTCTTTTATTAACTCCACGCCGCACATGAGTTTCGTCTGGGGAGATAACGTTGATTATCTGCAAAAACGCTACGCCGCGCTGCAGCAAACGACCTTATTCCAGGGGATGAAATTCTCTACCGATCACGCGCAAATAAAACAGTGGGCGCCGCTGGTGATGGAAGGGCGCGATCCGCAGCAGCGCGTTGCGGCAACCTGGACTCCGGTGGGTACCGACGTTAACTATGGGGAAATAACCCGCCAGCTGATCGGTAGCCTGAAGAAAAATAATAACTTCACGCTGCAGACCTCTTCAGAAGTCACCGATTTTAAACGCAATGCCGATAATTCCTGGCACGTGACGATTAAAAACGTTAATAGCGGTGAAGAGCAGGCGATCGATGCGAAATACGTATTTATCGGCGCCGGCGGCGGCGCGCTGAAATTACTGCAAAAAACCGGTATTCCGGAAGCGGATAACTATGCGGGTTTCCCGGTAGGCGGCTCTTTCCTGATGACCGAAAACCCGGCGGTGACCAACGCGCACCAGCAAAAAGTTTACGGTCAGGCCTCTGTAGGCGCACCGCCGATGTCGGTCCCGCATCTTGATGCCCGCTTCCTCGACGGCAAGCGCGTGGTGCTGTTTGGGCCATTCGCCACCTTCTCGACGAAATTCCTGAAAAACGGTTCGTTCTTCGACCTGCTGAGCACCACCACCACCGATAACGTCCTGCCGATGACCCACGTGGGTCTGGACAACTTCGATCTGGTGAAATACCTCATCAGCCAGGTGATGCTGAGCGACGACGACCGTTTTGCGGCGCTGAAAGAGTATTACCCTGGCGCGCGTAAAGAGGACTGGAAGCTGATCCAGGCCGGTCAGCGCGTGCAGATCATCAAAAAAGATGCAGAGAAGGGCGGCATACTGAAGCTGGGTACCGAAGTGGTAGTCGACCAGCAGAAAACCCTCTCCGCGCTGCTGGGCGCTTCGCCGGGTGCTTCTACCGCCGCGCCGATTACCCTGAACGTTCTTAAGCAGATGTTCCCTGAGCAGTTTCATTCAGCGGAATGGCAGCGCCGTATTCACGATATCGTCCCGAGCTACGGCCAGAAGCTGAACGGCAACGTCGCGCTGACCCAGCAGGTTTGGGATGATACCGCGGCGGCGCTGCAGCTGACCAAACCGCCGGTGATTGAGATGAACGCCACCGCGCCGGTGATGACCGCCAAACCGGCAGAGCCGAAGGCGGAAACGTCGCCGCAGCACGATATGGCGCTGTAAGCCCACGTCGTTGACATTGCCCGGTGGCGGCTGATGCCTCACCGGGCCTACTGGCCTCTCTTCGCTGTCCCGGCGAAAACGAGACATTGCTCTAATCTCTCCCCCCGCGCTGATATCCCCCTTCCGGCTAATCCTTCATTCGTTAATTGTGGTTATACTGTCTTGAAATCACGAAAGAAAATGCTAATGAAGACCGAAACGCGGAGCCCAGGGCAATGAAAGACGACATTAATCAGGACATCACCTTCCGCAAGCTGTCGGTATTTATGATGTTTATGGCGAAAGGGAACATCGCCAGAACCGCTGAGGCCATGCAGCTGAGCGGCGTCAGCGTCCACCGGGCGCTGCATACGCTGGAAGAGGGCGTCGGCTGCCCGCTGTTTATTCATAAAGGACGCAACCTGCTGCCGCTCCCGGCGGCGTGGACGCTGCTGGAGTACTGTCAGGACGTCATGAGCCTGATGACCCGCGGCCTGGAAGCGACGCGTAAAGTAGCCGGCGTCGGGCAGGGCCGGCTGCGCATCGGCACGCTTTACTCCCTGACCCTTGAAACCGTGCCGCGCATTATTATGGGCATGAAGCTGCGTCGGCCGGAGCTGGAGCTGGATCTCACCATGGGCTCCAATCAGATGCTGCTGGATATGCTGGAAGATGACGCGCTTGATGCGATCCTCATCGCCACCAACGAAGGTGAATTCAATAATTCGGCTTTTGATGTGGTCCCGCTGTTTGAGGACGATATCTTCCTCGCCGCCCCGGCGACGGAACAGCTGGATACCACCGCTCCCGCCGAGCTGCGCGATTACGCCAGGCGCAAGTTTGTTTCGCTGGCGGAAGGGTTTGCCACCTATGCCGGATTTCAGGACGCCTTCCAGGTGGCCGGATTCGAGCCTGAAATCGTCACCCGGGTTAACGATATCTTTTCGATGATTAGCCTGGTGCAGGCGGGCGTAGGCTTTGCGCTGCTGCCGGGACGAATGAAAAAGGTGTATGAAAACGACGTACAGCTGCTGAAGCTGGCGGAGCCGTATCAGATGCGCCAGCTGATCTCCATTGTCTACTCACACCATCGCGAGCGCGACGCCGACCTGCTGGCGCTGGCGGCAGAAGGGCGGATGTACGCCCGCAGCCTCAGCCGTTAAGCCGGTTCGCCAGGTGACGGGCAACGTCGATACCGCTGCGCTCCAGCGCAATACACTCCCCCTGCCAGCCCGCCTGGCGGGTGAGACAGGTCAGCACGCCGCCGGGCGGCATCTCGACCGCCAGCCGCGCGTCCCGTTCGTCAGCGGCGATCATCGCTTCCTGCCAGCGCACGGTTCGCGCCATATTCCGCGCCAAATCGTCGGCAATGCTTAACGGGTCCCATAAAACGCGCGCCGTGGAGCCGCTCAGATAGGCGCAGCGCGGGCGCTGCAGCGTGACGTCAGTGAACGCTTTTGCCAGCTTAGCCGCCGGTTCATCCAGCAGCGCGCAGTGGGAAGGTACGCTGACCGCCAGCCGCTGTGCTTTACCGGCGCCAGCCGCCAGCGCCAGCCGGGCCACGCGGGCCATCTCGTCGTCGCGTCCGGCAATGACAATCTGCGTTTCCGCGTTCAGGTTGGCAATATAGAGGTCGCTGTCGGCAATCAGCTTTTCCACGCGGTCGAGCGTCAGGCCCATAATCGCCGTCAGCCCGTAGCCGTGAGGATAAGCCTGCTCCATTAAATCGCCGCGCAGCGCCACCAGCCGCAGGGCGTCGGTGAAATCCAGCGTGCCGGCCATCACCGCCGCCGGGAAAGCCCCTATCGACAGGCCGCTGACCATGTCCGGATTTACTCCCTGACGCTGCAGCTCCCGCGCCCAGGCTGTGCCTGCGATCAGCAGGCACAGCTGCACCGCACGGGTATGTTTTAACGCGGCGGCGGTATCTATATGGTCTACTTCATCGCCGAGCACGGTTCGCGCTTCAGCGAGGATATTCTGGCGGTCGGGAAGCGCGGCGAGCATATCCGGCCGCTGGTTTCCCTGACCGGGAAAGGTAAAGAGAATTTTCATGCTTCCTCCCTGTTCCACGGCGCAGCGGTCAGGCGCGCGCCGCGGGACGTTTTCAGCAGGACGCGGCCATCGCGCAGCCACTCATTTAGCGCGAAAGCCCCTGCGGGCGTTTCGACCTGGGTATCCGCCCGGCAGGGCAGCTGCGCGACGCGGGACTGCCAGGCGAGCAGCGCTTCGCGAGCGATCGGCTGCGGCGCGCGGATCAGCAGATCGAGATCGCTGGCGGCGTGAAGTACCGGAATCTCGGTGGCCAGCGCGTAGCCGGTGCTGCCGGTAATGCCCCAGCGCCACGGCCAGGAGTGTAAGGTCAGTGATATCGCCGCCTGTACCGGCGGCTGGGAGACAAACGGCGAGCGCAGGAGCTGTTGGCGATCGGCGAGGGTTTCCGGGCTGACGGTACGGACGATATTTTCCCTCTGTACCCAGCCTGCGGCCCGCTGATCGCGCTTCATCCCCCGTACGCCCACCGGAATGCGGGCGTTAGCATCAACGTCGCGTCGTACCACCACCGGCAGGCTAATACGCCAGTGCTGCGCGACCCAGGACTCCTCAATCGCCTCCAGCGCGGCGGCATTATTCAACCAGACTAAATCATGAGGACGCGGCGTTGATGACATCGTTAGATTCCTGACGTTAAGGTGATAAACAGCGGCAGCGACAGAATACACAGAACCGAGCTTAACAGCAGCACCGCTTCCGCATCCGGCGACTGCACGCCAAAGCGGTTGCCGAAGACCACGCCAAAGAAACCGGCCGCCAGCGCAATCATCAGAATGGCGGTAATGGCGATAGAGCCGTGCAGCCCCAGCAGCATCACCAGACCCCAGGCGATAAACGGCTGCACCAGCAGTTTGACAATAGTGGAAGTGGCAATCAGCGCATTGAGCTGCAGCTTACGCGCCGACAGAATCACCCCGGTCAGGAACAGCGCGGCGGCGGTCGCCGCCAGGCCCAGCGGTTTGATAGAGGCGAGCAGCAGATCCGGCATTTTGATACCGATGGCTGAAAGCACGACCCCCAGCAGCGGACCCCAGACAATCGGTTTTTTCACCGAACGCCACATCAGAACCGGCAGCATTGCCAGCGTCGAGCCGCTGTTCTCTCCGGCGGCGAGCGCTTTTTCACGTTCCAGAATCAGCAGGCAGAACGGCGTCATCAGTACCGAGCCGCAGGCGATGGAAACGGCGACGGAGAGGGAGGTGGAGGCGCCTTCGCCGAGCACGCTGCCCAGAATCGGCAGGCCAAGCGCGGCGTAGTTAGGCAGCGCGACGGTCAGGGTCAGCACGGCGGCATCCTGCGGCGAGCGCTTGAAGACGCGGGTCGCGAGGAAGTAGATGGCCGCATAGGTAATCCACATCGCCCCGGTCAGCACCAGCACCAGCGGCGATTGCGCGACAATACCGCTCCACGGCGTTTGCACCGTGGCGCTGAACAGCGTGGCGGGCAGGGCGAAGTCCATCACGAAGATGTTGAGTAAAGAGACGTTTTTGTTATCGACCATTTTGGCCTTGCCGGCCCAGAAGCCCAGCAGCATGATGACAAAAATCGGCGCGAGGGCATGAATAATCACATAAGTCATAAATCACCTGTAAATGAAAATAGAGTACTGGCGCGATTGTTATAATTTCTAAAAGCGGTTTATTTCCGGGGCGCGCGATGGCGCCCCGGGCGGCCGCTTCCGGCAGGTTTTCTTCTACTTAGGGACTGACTACCAGCTGGCGCGCATGCGATCGCGCACCTGTTGGGAACTACGGCGGTTCTCCGCGCCAAGGCGGCACTTCAGCGAGACATCCCGGCGGGCGTCAGCGATGGCGTCGCGCAGGGTGTCGGTGACCAGCGTCAGATCGCGGGCGTCCGGCGCGTCAGGATTGCTGATATCCAGCAGGGCGGAGAGCAGGCCGAGCGTTGCGTAGTTGCTGACGTCATAGGCCATCGGAGGGATGGTTGCCGCCAGTTTCTCCAGCGCCTCAACGGTGCGCAGGGTGATCCGCGCGGCGGACTCTTTACCCATCGCATGCACCAGTACCCCGGCGTCGTTAAAGGCGATCAGACGATTGGCCTGGTAGCCATGGGCGAGAAACGCCCCGGACATCGCTTTGCCGACGATCAGGCCAATCACCGGATGTCCGGCAAGCCGCGCCTTGGCGTAGGCGCCCGCGGCGCCCGCCAGCGCCTGATGAATACCGAACGCTTCTTCGCGACGGCCATAGGCCTGGCTGGGGACATCGATAACCGCGATAATCGGGCGCTTCACCGCGTTATCGGCATCGGCGTCGATGGTTTCGTTGACCACTTTGGCCAGCGTCCAGCCTTCGAGCAGGCCGACTTCACCCTGAGCGGCGCGTGGATAATGGTTATTAGCATCCGGCACCACGGCGATAAAACGGGCGGTTTCACCGTTAAAATCGGCATCGGCAACCTGCACCGAGGGGCACAGACCGGTCATTAGCGGGGCGTTCGGCGCCAGCTGGTTTAGCCACAGCGCGGCGCGGTTTGTGAACTGGTTCATTATTTCTCCTCCCGGGCGAATAGCTGTTTGATCTGAGCGGTATCCGCCTGCTGGCGGGTATCGAAATGGGTCAAACGGGTCAGGAAATCTTCATATTTGTCGCTGCGATGCTGCGCGGGCACGCCTTTGGCAATGGCTTCGTTCATCGCGCTTTTCACCGCGTTGATGCCATCGCCCACCAGGGCATCCACCAGACCGCTGGCGTAGCGAATTTCGCCGCCGGTCATGCTCCAGATAAACGGACGGTCGCGGGAGTCGTACTCTTCAATCCCCGCTTCCTGTTCAATAACCTGCGGTCCGTTGAGGCCCAGACGCGCTTCACGGGTGACAATCAGGTAGCTGCACAGCGCCGCGGCGATGGACATCCCGCCGAAGCAGCCGACGGTACCGGCGACAATGCCGATTACCGGGGTGTAGCGGCGCAGGTCGACAATCGCGGCGTGAATATCGGCGATGGCGGCAAGGCCCAGATTGGCTTCCTGCAGGCGCACGCCGCCGGTTTCCAGGCACAGCACCGCCTGGGTAGGAATGCCGTTGCGGTTATCTTCCGCCGCCAGCTCAAGGGCGGCGGCCATTTTCGCGCCGGAGACTTCGCCCATGCTGCCGCCCTGGAAGGTACCTTCGATGGCAATGACTACCGCCGGCTGGCCGTTAATGGTGCCTTTTGCGACGACCATACCGTCGTCGGACTGCGGGACGATGCCCTGCGCGCCGAGCCACGGGGACATAATGCCGTCAAAGGGATCCAGCAGTTCGCGATAGCTGCCGTCATCCAGCAGGGTGCGGGCGCGTTCACGGGCGCGGAGTTCAATAAAGCTGCGATCGTTACGCATGAGCCACCTCCTCAAAAACCTGTTCAATACGGATCCGCGCGACGCCGGGCGTGGCGCCGAAATCGTGGATGATCAGCTGTCCGCCGGGCAGGCCGTTAATCAGGCTCAGTCGTTCGAACAGCGCGTTCCAGCGCGCCTGGCTGTTGTCCACGGAGGTGGTGATTTCGACGTTGAGCGTATCGCTCTGTCCGGCGGTATAGAGCACTTCCATATCGCCGGAGCCGACAACGCCTGCCAGCGCTTTGCCGCTGAGGGCGCGGTTGGCAGGGAATGACAATTTAATCTGTTCCATAACATCCTCTGAATGCGTTAAGCGGAAACCCGGTCGAGAAACAGGGTGGCGGCAAGAAGATCCGCCGCGCCACCCGGCGAGGCGTTCTGCGCCAGCATCTGCACGTCGAGACGCGCCAGCGCGGCGCGCCCCCTGGCTGTCGCACATCCTCCTGCCGCCAGCACCTCGCCTGCGCCTTGCCGCATCGCCTCAAGGCCCGCCATTCCGGCGCGGGAGAGCACGCAGGTATCGCTAAGCGAGGTCATAATCGCCATCAGCGCGTCAAGCCGGGCCTGATCCTCGCTGGCCCCCGCGGCCCGGCTGCGCAATAGCTGCGGCAGCGCCAGGGTGGTGATGTGCGGAAAAGCGCGCTGCGCTTCTTCCCGGGCGCCGGGAACCTGCCAGCGGCGGCTGGCGCGCAGACCTTTACTGAAGGTCCTTGGCGCGCAGGCGTCCGGCAGACGGGCCAGGGCGGCGGCGGTTTCCGTAATTCTCTGTGCCTGACCCTCCCCCCCGAGCATCGCCGTCGCGCTGACCAGCAGGCCCAGCGCCCAGATAGCGCCGCGATGGGTATTGACCCCGGCGGTCGCCTGCATCATCCGCGCTTCGCCTTCGCGGCCAAGCCGGCCAACGGTTTCGCGCAGGGCAACGTCGGCCGGACGCCGCCAGCTCTGCTGAGCCAGCGCGTGAAACGTCGGCTGCAGGCTGTGGGCCGAACGCTCCATCAGGGCCAGGTTCAGGTCCTGATGCGCGCCGTTGCCGCGGCTATCCACCAGGCCCGGCTTGGGGCTGAGTCGCGCTTCGTCAACCAGGCAGGCGCTGGCGGTCTGGGCCAGCCAGCGGGCCCGGGTTTCAGCAACGTGGGGAGAGAGTTTTTTCATTACCAGCTCCGGAATTTTGCCGGTGGGTTGTACAGACCGTCGGACCACTCCACCAGATCGGCTACGCTGCCGGCGGCGAGCAGAGAGCGGGTGGCGTCGCTGCGGCGGATACCGATATCTTCCGGATAGACGACTTTGCCGCTTTGGCGCAGTGCGGCCACGCGTTTGGCGTCAACGCCGAGCCCGATATCGGTGATCCCGGCCACGGCCGCCACCATTGCCCGGCGCTCTTCCAGGCTTTCCGCCCGATAGAGATAGGCGATGCCTTCTTCGGTCAGCACGTGGGTGACGTCATCGCCGTAAATCATCACCGGCGCCAGCGGCATTCCGGAGGTTTTGGCGACCTCAACGGCGTCGAGTTTTTCCACGAAGGTCGGTTTCACGCCCGCCTGGAAGGTTTCCACCATCTGAACGACCAGCTTTTTACCGCGCTGCATCGGATCCGGTTCGGTGATCATGTTGAGCCATGCCGGCGTAGCGTGGCGTCGACCGTGCGGGTCGTGGCCCATATTCGGCGCGCCGCCGAAGCCGGAGAGGCGGCCGCGGGTCACCGTCGAGGAGTTGGCGTAGCCGTCAACCTGTAAGGTCGAGCCGATAAACATATCTACCGCATACTGTCCCGCCAGCTGGCAGAACGCGCGGTTGGAGCGCATGGAGCCGTCGGCGCCGGTGAAGAAGATATCCGGACGCGCGCGAATGTACTCTTCCATTCCCAGCTCTCCGCCGAAGCAGTGCACGCTCTCGACCCAACCGCTTTCAATTGCCGGAATAAGGGTGGGGTGCGGGTTCAGCGTCCAGTGTTTACAGATTTTGCCCTTCAGGCCGAGCTGTTCGCCGTAGGTCGGCAGCAGCAGTTCGATGGCGGCGGTGTTAAAGCCGATCCCGTGGTTCAGGGATTGCACCTGATGCTCGGCGTAGATTCCTTTAATCGCCATCATTGCCATCAGGATATGTTCCTGCTTAATCAGGCGCGGATCGCGGGTAAACAGCGGCTCGATAAAGAACGGTTTATCCGCGACGACCACGTAGTCAATCCACGAACCGGGGATATCCACGCGCGGCAGATCGCACTCGTCATCGACCAGTTCGTTAACCTGCGCAATAACGATGCCGTCATGGAACGCGGCGGCTTCCACCAGCGCCGGGGTATCTTCGGTGCTCGGCCCGGTGTACAGGTTGCCCTTGCGGTCGGCTTTGTAACCGGCGATCAGCGCGACGTTTGGCGACAGGTCGACGTACAGGCGAGAGTAAAGTTCGATATAGGTGTGGATAGCGCCGATTTCCAGCAGGCCATCTTCCAGCAGCTGCGAAATACGCAGGCTTTGGGTACCGGAGAAGGAGAAATCAAGCTTGCGGGCGATACCTTTTTCGAAGAGGTCCAGATGCTCGCTGCGCCCGACGCTCGGCATAATCATATGCAGGTCGTGAATTTTTTGTGGGTTAACTTCCGCCAGCATCCGCGAGAGGAAATCAGCCTGTTTCTGGTTGTTGCCTTCCAGCACCACCCGGTCGCCGGGGGCCAGCAGTTGCTCAAGAACGGCGACCAGCTGGTCGGTGGGGATCACTTTGCCCGAGACCTTCGCCTCGGTCAGTCGCCGCTGTTTTTCCGTACGGCGACGGTTCCAGACGCGTCCCGTCGTTTGTTCGGCACTCATTATTAACCTCCTGATTCGACGAATCGTTTTGATTGTCCTGGTGTGGAAGTAAGTGTGCGTCGCGAGGTGGCGGGCATCAATTAAGGCCGATGGCGAATCGTTAGCGTAAGAGTAATGATTGGCGGGGCAGAGATGTGATGACGATCAATAATGATTGCGAATGATTGGTCTACGAGCAGGGGACGTACCGGGTTGAGGCATTGGCACGGCTTCCCGGCTCGCACTGCGTTTAGCCGGGCTACGGGTTAAGGGCGTCTGCGGGCCGGTAGCCCGGACAGATGCGCCGCATCGCCTCCGGGGAAGTTCAGCGGCTCCGCGCTCTGCTCCCGGGGGCGGCGCAAAGCGCCTGCCCGGGCTACAGGTTAAGGGTCGTCTGCGGGCCGGTAGCCCGGACAGATGCGTCAGCATCGCCTCCGGGGAAGCGTGCGCAATGGCGTTAGTTTTTACTCAAATCACTCAGCAGAAAGGCAATACTTTGCCCGGCTACCGTCTGTTCGAGGGCGATTTTGACGATAATCGTCAACGGTACCGAGAGTAGCATACCCACCGGGCCCAGCAGCCAGCCCCAGAAGATCAATGACAGGAAGACCACCAGCGTCGACAGCCCCAGCCCGCGGCCCATAATGCGCGGTTCAAGAATATTGCCGAACACCAGGTTAATCACCAGATAGCCTGCCAGGACCACCAGCGCTTCGTACAGACCGCCAAACACCAGTACCTGCAGGATCGGCGGGATCGCCGCGAGCACCGAACCAATGTTGGGAATGTAGTTGAGCGCAAAGGCCAGCAGTCCCCACATAAAAGCAAAGCGGACGTCCAGCAGCACCAGCATTCCCCAGACCACCAGGCCGGTCACCAGGCTGATGGCGGTTTTTAACACCAGGTAGTGGGAGACGCTATCCAGCGCGCGCTGAATCGCGCCCATTCCCTCCACCGGCCGCGACATCAGCTGCTGCAGCTTCGCGGGAAGCTGCGGCACTTCCAGCAGCATAAAGACCACCGTCAGCAGCAGCAGGAAGATAGAGGACATCGCGTTGGAAAGCTGGGTGAGCAGGCCGGTCACCAGCGTCATCACCGCGTTGGGGTCAATATACTTGTTCAGCTCCACCACCGACACGGTAAAGCCGAAGCGCTGTAGCCAGGGCGCAACGGTCTGCATCGGTTCATAGAGATAATTACGGTACTGCGGCAGGGTGCGCGCAAGCTCGTTAAGCGACGTGCCGAGCGAGGCCAGCAGCACAACGGCCAGCAGGACAATCACGCCGACCAGGAGCGAAATAGCCAGCACCCGCGGTACCCGGCAGCGCACCATGAGCTGAACCAGCGGGTTTATCACCACCGCCAGAAAGATCGCCAGAACAAAAGGAACGATAATATCCGCCGCGAAGCGAATGCCTGTCAGGATGATAACCAGCATGCCGAGCATGATGACTATTTTTAAGCCGTTAAGCGTGATGATGGGTTTGGCCATACCGCTCCCTGCGAGAGAAAAAATGGGGTCTAATGTGAGTCATTGTAGACGTTGGCAAAGTCGGCGTCTCAGCGCGTCGCGTCCGCTAAAATGAAAAAAAACGACCAATTAATCAATAATGGCCGGAACGATATCATAATGGTGATTGCGATCGGAAAAAACTAATCCAAATCAAATACCAGAGGTAAAGAACTGCAAAGACTTTGAGTTAAATGTGGCGTTATGGTACAAATCTGCGTGTGTATAACTACAGAGGACAATTTTGATCCGCAAATGACGAGAAGCAATACCGCGGATAATTGTAATTTTATGGACAATCAGTTCAGGATGTATATTTCTTTTCACCCTGCAGTATCCCTCTCTCACTCCCGCTTTCTCGGCGAGCAGCACTGGCGCTCGGCGCTTTAGTCTTCTTCTCTCTGCCTGAGCTGGCGCGCTGCGCACGGCTAATTTAACGTCAGAATTTTTCCGGTTTACTTCTCTGTAAGCCGCCATGGATTATATTCTCAAGCAGGAGAAGGGATCATGTTTTATTGGATTTTATTAGCTTTAGCTATCGTTGCTGAAATTACCGGCACGTTGTCGATGAAATGGGCAAGCGTAAGCGGCGGCCATACTGGTTTTATTTTAATGCTGGTCATGATCGCGCTTTCTTATATTTTTCTGGCTTTCGCGGTGAAAAAAATCGCCCTCGGCGTGGCCTATGCCCTCTGGGAGGGGATCGGCATTTTACTGATCACTATCTTCAGCGTCCTGCTGTTTGATGAGACGCTGTCGACGATAAAAATCGCCGGCCTGGTGACCCTGGTCGCCGGGATTGTCTTGATTAAATCGGGGACGCAGAAAGCGGTGAAGCCGGGCAAGGAGAAAGCGCATGCAACAGTTTGAGTGGGTCCACGCCGCCTGGCTGGCGCTGGCGATTGCGCTGGAAATTTTGGCCAACGTTTTTCTGAAATTTTCCGACGGCTTTCGACGTAAATTCTACGGCATTATGTCGCTGGCGGCGGTCCTGGGCGCCTTTAGCGCGCTTTCGCAGGCGGTCAAAGGAATTGACCTGTCGGTGGCCTATGCGCTGTGGGGCGGTTTCGGTATCGCGGCGACCATTGCCGCCGGCTGGGTGCTGTTTGGCCAGCGGCTGAATCATAAAGGCTGGGCCGGTCTGCTTCTGCTGGTGGTCGGCATGGTGTTAATTAAACTCGCCTGATATGATGCCGCCTGTGAATGCGGGCGGCAAATTCTGCTCTCTGTATTACGCTTAAAAAAGAGCCAGTTCGGCGTATTTTGCTGCCGGCCGATATGAGGGCAGAACATGATTCATTTGCCAGGCTGGCGCAATATTCCCTCCGCCAGAACGCTGTCCATCATGATTGTCCTCGCCGGGATCGGCTTAATCGTGTCCATTGTTTCGCTTCTTTATCTCACCCAACACCTGATCGGCCTGAAAGCAAACGAAATTGATAAGCATCGTTCCGTGCTATCGGTGGATGGGGCGGTGCAGACCTCGGTGAACCGCGTGCTGTCGCTGGTGATGGATAACGCTATCTGGGATGATGCGGTGCATCAGACCTATGCCGACAGGCTCGATCCGCAATGGCTCTACAACTCATGGGGATCGGGTTTTAAAATCAATAATCTCTATGACGGCACTTTCGTACTCGACCAGCACTATCGGGTGCTGTGGGGATCGTTTCGCAGTGAGAGCTTTACCGAGCAGGATACCCAATTCCTCGGCAACGGTTTTCGTGCGCTTATCTCGCAGCATGCCGCCGCGCTGCGCAGCGGTAAAAGCGCTTATGCCGGCATCACGCGAACCCGCGCCGGTATTGCGTTTATTGGTATTGGCCTGATTCGCCCGACGGCAGGGCGGCTACAGGTGCATGATGATACGCGTCGCTATCTGGTGATCACCCGCCATATCAACTCGCAAATGCTTGAGCGCCTGGGCGACACGTTTCAGATTCGCAACCTGCACGTCACGCCAGGCGGCGGTGAATACAGTATTCCGCTGCGCACCCAGGCCGGGGAGATCGTGGGTTACCTGAGCTGGCAGCCGGGGCTTCCCGGCGCGGAAGCCGCGCGGGCGGCCTCCGACAGTATGCGGCTGATTGCCGCCGTGGCGGCTGGGCTGATCCTGCTGTTTATTCTCTTCAGCTACCTCGGGCTTTACAAGCTGGCGCGCGGCGAAAAGCTGGCGCGCGACAGTGCCATGACCGACTGGCTGAGCCGCCTGCCAAACCGACGGGCGCTGATCGAACGCCTTAACCAGGTGTGCGAAACCTCCCAATACCAAATGCAAAGCGTGGTATTTATCGATCTCGACGGCTTTAAGGATGTTAATGATAACTACGGCCATGACGTTGGCGATGCGCTGATTATTCATATCGCTAAAGAACTTCGGGAGCGCGTTCCGCCTGAAGGGATGCTGGCGCGTATGGGCGGCGATGAGTTCGCGATGACGGTAAGCGGCGAACAGGCGGTAAATCAGGCGCTGGCTTTTGCCTGGGCGGTACTGGAACTGTTAAAAGCGCCCGTTATCCTCAACGAGCGAAAAATTTATATCAGCGCCAGTATCGGTATCGCCAGCGGCCTCCCGGCAAGCTGCTCCAGCACCGAGCTTTTTCGCCGCGCTGATATTGCCATGTACCATTCGAAGAAAACCGGCAAAGGGCGCACGACCTGGTATGACGAAGCGCTCAGCGACGCGCGGCAGTATCAGCTGAATATCGAAAATGGCATTCGTCAGGGACTGGAGAACGAAGAGTTTGATGTCTGGTATCAGCCGATTGTCAACGCCGATACGCTGGTTATGGAAGGCGTGGAAGCGCTGCTGCGCTGGCCGCGGCGTCCTCAGGGGGCACTGCCGCCGGATGCGTTTATCGGTATCGCCGAAAGTAGCGGTTTGATCTACGCGCTTGGCCAGTTTGTGCTTGAACGCGCCTGTAGCGAACTGCAGCCACTGGACGATCTGCTGCTGTCGGTGAATATCTCCCCGGCGCAGTTCCGCGATCCGGAGTTTGAGTCGCGGGTGGTGCAGGTGCTGGGCCGCTGTCATTTCCCGGCCCGTCGGTTACAGCTCGAAGTCACGGAGAGCTACGTTCTGGAGAATCCCGAGCGGGCGAAGTCGGCCATTGAGAACTTAAGGGCGCTTGGCATCGCGGTGGCGCTCGATGATTTTGGCACCGGCTATTCCAGCATCGGCTATTTACGCAGCTTCAGCTTCGACAGTCTTAAAATCGACAAGTCCCTGGCCGGGCTGGTGGATGTGGATACCCAGGCGGCGGAGCTGGTGCGCGGGACCGTCCGTATTGCCGGAGCGTTAGGCATCACGGTGGTGGCGGAGGGCGTTGAGAATCAGCAACAGCTGGCGCTGCTGCGGCGGGCGGGATGCGACAGATTGCAGGGTTTCTTCTTCAGCGAGCCGATGTCCGTCGCGTCGTTATTGCAGCTGCGCCAGCAGCAAGGCTGACCGCTTACTGGGCAGCCAGCGCTTCAAGCTTATCGCGAAAGCCGGTGACGGAGATGGCGCGGTTGTCCGCCCGCCAGCGATCTTTTGGTCCAGGCGCCGAACTCTGCACCGCAATCACCTGCCAGCCGTCGTCGGTTTTCAGCAGCAGCGGCGAGCCGCTATCCCCCGGCAGCGTATCGCACTGATGAGAGAGCACCGATGTCTGCGCCCAGCCGGTGACTACGCAATCCTGGTGGGTATAGAGATTATCCAGATGATCTTCCGGATAGCCAGACTGAGTCACTTTTCGTTCTGCGGTTTTTAGCGCGGCGGTCAGATCGGCTTTGCTGCCGCTAAAAATCGGCACCGGCGTAATGCCGGAAGGGGCGTAGCGCAGCACGATAAGGCCAAAATCCCACGGCGCCGCGGCGCTGGGAACTATCCAGCCGTCGCCGTCCGCCTTAAGCCGTTTCCCCAGCGAAGGATCTACGCGGCCTTCAATACCGTGAATTTCGTACACCCAGCCGCCTTTACGCGAGATAAAACGCAGCGCGACGGGTTTATCCGGCTTGCCTTTGGGCGGCGTGAGCAGGCAGTGCCCGGCGGTGAGCGCCAGATTGGGGGCGATAAGCGTGGCGGTACAGAGATTACCGCTGGCGGTTTCCAGTTGCCCAATCGCATCCCAGGGATCGTCCGTGGGGTTGCTGACCGGTTTTCGGTCGTCGTGACCAAAAAACAGCGTCTTAATATCTTTTGCACTCATGCCATCATCGTCGGCCTGGACCAGCGCTGGAAACAGGGAAATTGAACACAGTAATAACAGGACGTCTCTACGCATATCACTCTCTGGGGAGATAATTATGTATATTGAAAGTAGCAGCAGATTTAAGTTTATGAAAGTTAAGAATAATTTTAATTAAGCCAGGCGGCAGGCGAAATCAGCAAAAAACGCCAGTCGCTTACGGATGAATGGCGTGAATTCAATATGTTAACGCCATTTTCCTGCGGCGTTATTTCCGCAGAAAAGGGCAGCGGAAGCAACATAAATCGTGTATCCGAACGTACAACCGGCGGGTGCCGAATAAAGGATTTGCGGTTCAGCTTTTTCTCAAGACAGTTAATGGCGAAAACGGCCAATATCACGCAAAAAAAGAGATATCTTCACAGGAAAATCGGACTTCTTTACCTGTTTATCACTTACTTTCAAAGCGAAACATTTTCTCACCGAAAACGTTGTTATTGCTATCACCTTGTTGAGCAAACAGAGATGTTATCCCGGCGATGATATCTGCAATGTCAAACACCCGATGTACGGGAGGATTTATGTCTAAACAAGGTATTCGCGCATTGGTTTACGTTTCGCTGGTATCAGCAATGATTTGGGGCGCGACGGGCTATCTGCTGGTGACGGCGGTTCACGTTCTTTAATCCGCGACCTCACCGTGGTGGAACCAGGCATGTTTAAGCGGCGGGCTGAGCGCGTTTTGCGGCCAGCGCCGCCCGTTCCGGCGTTTTATTGATAGCTAAATCCCCGGGCAGGCCGCCGGTGTTCTCGTCAGCAAAATCTTCGTCCCTTACATTTTCTCAGCGCTAACGCTGCCGGCAATATTGCGTGAAGGTGCCGTTGCGCAGCAGGTGGCAACAAAGCGTAGCGGGTGATGGCAGGTTTGGTGACCGCATTAAGCGACCCCAACGATATTCTCTTTTTTCCGCAGTCTATTCATATCGCCGACGGTATCGGCTGCTGTCTGGGGCTGTTGACGGCGGTGTGGGTGCGTATCGACCGGAGCGTGCTTTCGCTTGATATTCTGGCGGTTCGTCGTTGGCTAACGGCGCGTTACGTCAAACGTTTGACGACGGTCTCGGCGACAACCTGTGGCAGCAATAGGTTTAGTAAAGAAAAAAACGGCTGGCGACCAGCGCGCAGATAATCAGCAGGATCAGGATGAGCTCAAAACGATAGCGCCGCAGCATGGTGCTCTCCAGAAAAAAACGGCGCTGAAGCCAGCGCCGATATCATATCACATCGCTTAACCCGGGAGATTAAGCAGCCGGTTGTGCAGCTGGTTTAGCGGTATGATGTTTGGTGGTTTTGTGGTGTTTTTTCGCTGCCTGTGCTTTCTGAGCTACTGGTTTAGCAGCGGCTTTTTTGTGTTTCTTAGCGGCCTGAGCTTTCTGGGTGGCAGCCGGTTTAGCTTCTGCTTTTTTGTGCTTTTTAGCGGCCTGCGCTTTCTGGGTGGCAGCGGGTTTAGCGGCTGCTTTTTTGTGCTTTTTCGCAGCCTGCGCTTTCTGCTCAGCAGCCGGTTTCGCAGCGGCGGTATGGTGTTTCTTGTGGTGGGTCGCTTTAGCGGTGGTGCTGTGAGTTGCAGCAGCCGGCGCCGGAGTCGTGGTGGTGGCAGCATCGGCAGCGAAAGCAACAGAAGACAGACCCATTGCAGCGGCAACGACCAGAGCTAATACTTTTTTCATTCTGATATCCTCGAAAAGGTTTCTTGTTTCAACCCCACTGCGGGGCCGTTGAAAGAACTATATGCCTGTCTTATCGAGGTTTCCGTGAGTGTTTGGTATCGGCGTGTAACCATATGTACAACGCGCTGCTACAACAATGGGACACGGCGTCGGGCGCGGCCCGACGCCGGTGATTTACAGATAACGCGAGGTAAGGTGCTGGCGGAAATAGTCGCTGTTAAGGTCTTCTCCGGTTGCATGCTGAATCAGCTGCGAGGTGGTAAAACGGCTACCGTGCTGCCAGATATTTTGCCGCAGCCAGTCAAACAGGGCGCTGAAGTTACCGTTGGCGATATCGCTTTCCAGCTGCGGCAGCGCCCGTCTGGCGGAAGCCATCAGCTGAGCGGCGTACATCGCGCCAAGCGTGTAGGAAGGGAAATAGCCAAAACCGCCGTCGGTCCAGTGGATATCCTGCATACAGCCGTCGCGATAGTTGCCGAGGGTGGAAAGTCCCAGCCAGTGCTGCATTTTTTCATCCCACAGCGCCGGAATATCCTCGACCTCAATATCGCCATCAATCAGCGCGCGTTCAATTTCGTAGCGCAGAATAACGTGTGCCGGATAGCTCACTTCGTCAGCGTCGACGCGGATAAAGCCTGGCTTGACGCGCTGATTCCATGCGATGAAGTTTTCGTGGCTAAAGGCCGGCTGTTCACCAAAGTACTGGCGTACCGTTGGCAGCAGGCGCTGCAGGAAGGCGTCGCTACGGCCAAGCTGCATCTCGAAAAACAGGCTTTGCGATTCATGGATCGCCGTGGAGCGGGCGAGGGCAATGGGCTGATCGAGCCAGTTGCGCGGCAGGTTTTGTTCATAGCGCGCGTGGCCGGTTTCGTGAATGACGCCAAACAGCGCGCTGAGCAGGTCGTTTTCGTTGTAGCGCGTGGTGATACGGACGTCCTGGGGCACGCCGCCACAGAACGGGTGGGCGCTGATATCCAGGCGTCCGCCGTCAAAATCAAATCCCAGCACGCGCATCGCCTCCAGCCCCAGCTCGCGCTGGTCGGCAATCGGAAACGGCCCTTGAGGTTCGATGAGCGGCGTTTGCGACTGCTTTTCAACCACCTTCTCCAGCAGCGAGGGAAGCCAGGATTTCAGGTCCGCGAACAGTACGTCAAGACGGGCGCTGGTCATATCGGGTTCAAAAATATCCAGCAGCGCGTCGTAGCGGGAACCGCCTTTTGCCGCAGCCCGAATCTGCGCCTCTTCGCGACTCAGTTTGACGACGTCACGCAGGTTCTCGGCAAAACCCTGCCAGTCGTTCGCCGGACGCTGGCTACGCCAGGCGTGCTCGCAGCGGCTACCCGCCAGCGATTTCGCTTCCACCAGGCTTTCCGGCAGCAGCGCCGCCTGTTCGTACTGGCGGGTCATTTCGCGCAGGTTGGCCTGTTCCACATCATTTAGCTCTTCCTGAAGCGCATTCTGCAGCCATTCACCCACTTTTTTATCGGTCAGGATCTGATGCTGCAAAACGCCAAGCTCGGCCAGCGCTTCGCCGCGGGCCGCGCTGCCGCCGGGGGGCATCATGGCGAACATATCCCAGCCGGCGATGGCGGAAAGATGCGAGAAGCGGGAGAGTCGCTGGAAGGTGCGGGTAAGCTGATGATAATTTTTATTTTCGGTCATGTTTACACTCTGACGGTGGCAAGTGAACAAAAGCTTTTTCGTGGGCCTACACTATCGCGATCCGCCGATGGGGTCGAGGGATGCGGGCGCTTTCGACATAAATCACCCCGACGTTAATGGGAAATTGCCCACAGCGTCGGCTCGCCCGCTCGACGCAAGCATCAGCATAATGTAGTGATTAATCGATTGCGTATTTTATGTTTGGCTCGAAATAATCCAGATGTGCGTAAAGTAGCAGACGCTTTCTCTGAACTACGGCTAAACTTAATGCAGGCACAGGCCGCCGATGCGAGGTGGATTATGAATCCGTTTACCTGGCTGTTTATAGCACTGCTTTCCGTCGATGCCGTTAGAGAACTGTTGGGAATGTCGTCGGTACTGGGGATGTGGTGAAGAGCGTGGCCCGTTTCAGGCCACGTTAATCTGCGTTATTTCAGTCGCTTGTGTAAACACGCGCCGGTGAGCAGCGCCGCCAGCAGCATCAGCGCGATAAACCCACCTACGCCGTTCCAGCCGTAGTTATGCCAGAATACGCCGCCTAACGTCCCCGCCATGCTGGAACCCAGATAGTAGCTGAATAAATAGAGCGATGACGCCTGGCCGCGGGCACGACGCGCGCGCGGGCCAATCCAGCTGCTGGCCACCGAGTGGGCCGCGAAGAAACCCGCGGAAAACAGCAGCATGCCGATAAAAATCAGCCACAGCGACGAGAACAGGGTCAGCAGCAGGCCACCGAGCATCACCGCAGTCGAGAACAGCAGCACCGGGCCGCGACCGTAGCGAACGGTCATGGCCCCGGCTTTCGGCGAACTCCAGGTACCGGTCAAATAGGCCACCGATAGCAGGCCAACGACCGCCTGGCTGAGGGACCACGGCGAAAGCATCAGGCGGTAACCGATATAGTTAAACAGCGTCACGAATGACCCCATTAACAAGAAACCCTCAAGAAACAGCAGCGGCAGCCCGCGATCGCGCCAGTGCAGGCGGAAGTTGATCAGCAGCGATTTTGGCCGCAGCGAGGTTGGACGGAAGTGGCGCGATTCCGGCAGGATGCGCCAGAACATCAGCGCGGCCGCCAGCGCGAAGCCGCTAATGACCGCCAGCGCTATCCGCCAGCCGAAGAAATCGGTAAATACCCCCGTCAGCAGACGGCCGCTCATGCCGCCAATGGAGTTTCCGCTGATATAAAGACCCATTGAGAACGCCACCACGCTGGGGTGAATCTCTTCGCTCAGATAGGTCATGCCGACCGCCGCCACGCCGCTCAGCGACAGGCCGATCAGGGCGCGCATCATCAGGATCCCATGCCAGCTGGACATCATCGTCGACAGCAGTGAGCAGCAGGAGGCTAGCACCAGCGCGGTAACCATCACCTGTTTGCGGCCAATGGCGTCGGACAGCGGACCGGTAAACAGCAGGCCGACCGCCAGCATCGCCGTGGAAATCGACAGCGAGATACTGCTGCTGGCCGGTGAGACGCCGAATTCACTGGAGAGCACCGGGAGGATCGGCTGGACGCAATAAAGCAGCGCGAACGTCGCCAGTCCGGCAGAAAAGAGGGCGAGAGTGACGCGAATAAATTGCGGAGTACCGCGTTTGATAAACTGGTTTGGCTGAGGAGCGATGATGTCGCTGACGTCGTTTGCCGGGGCGGTGTCAACGGTAGTTGTACGACTCACGGAAAAATCCTTGCTGATATACAGAGAGTTAAGTGACCGCAATGGCCACTTATTCAGGGTATGAAAATGTAAATATTCTGTCTAATATATTAATAATCTCAAATAAGACGTTTTAAATATGAATATTGAACTGCGCCATCTGCGCTATTTTATTGCCGTGGCGGAAGAGCTCCATTTTGGCCATGCGGCGGCGCGGTTAAATATCTCTCAGCCGCCGCTTAGCCAGCAGATTCAAATCCTTGAACAGCAAATTGGCGCGCGTCTGTTTGCTCGTACTAATCGCAGCGTCAGCCTGACCGAAGCCGGAAGGCAGTTTCTCGCCGATAGCCGGCAGATCCTCTCGCAGGTCGATGATGCTGCCGCGCGCGCGGCTCGGCTTCACCACGGCGAAACCGGCGAGCTGCGCATTGGATTTACCTCATCGGCCCCCTTTATCAAGGCGGTTTCCGACACGCTGTCGACCTTTCGCCGCCGCTATCCCGATGTACATATTCAGACGCGGGAAACCAACACGCGCGAGCAGATTGTGCCGCTGAACGAGGGCGCGCTGGATCTGGGACTGATGCGTAATACCCTGCTGCCGGATACCCTGGTCTGGGAAAGAGTGCTGCGCGAACCGCTGCTGGCGATGGTGCCCCGCGATCATCCGCTGGCCAGCAAGCCGCGCGTAAGCCTGCGGGAACTGGCGCGGGAGCCGTTCGTGTTTTTCGATCCCCATGTGGGTACCGGGCTGTATGACGACATTCTGGGCTTGATGCGCCGCTACGACCTGACGCCAGCCATCACCCAGGAGGTGGGGGAGGCAATGACGATTATCGGCCTGGTGGCCGCCGGGCTTGGCGTGTCGATTTTACCGGCGTCCTTCAGGCGGGTCCAGCTGTTGGAAATGTGCTGGCTGCCGATCGAAGAGCAGGACGCGGTGTCGGAAATGTGGCTGGTGTGGTCGAAGCATCACGAACAGGGGCAAGCGGCCCGGCGTTTTCGTGAATCGCTGCTTGCCAGCGCCACATGAGACATTTAGGACAAATAACGGCTAAAAATGTGCGGTAAATCACAAGGCTAAGCAAAAATTTGACGAGTACCGTTGAAGTGCTTCACCATAGCCATCAGTTTATTTCGAAGCGCGAAAATAAAGGGAGTCAACGGTGGTAGCGGACAGTCAGCCAGGCCATATCGATCAAATTAAGCAGACCAACGCGGGCGCGGTTTATCGCCTGATTGATCAGCTTGGCCCGGTGTCGCGCATCGACCTCTCGCGCTTCGCGCAGCTGGCCCCTGCCAGCATCACCAAAATCGTCCGCGAAATGCTGGAAGCGCATCTGGTCCAGGAGACGGAAATCCAGGAGCCAGGGAGCCGGGGAAGGCCTGCCGTTGGCTTGATGGTGGAAACCGAAGCCTGGCACTACCTCTCTATCCGCATCAGCCGCGGCGAGATCCACCTCGCGCTACGGGATTTAAGCAGCGCGCTGGTGGTGGAAGAGCAGCTGGAACTGGCGTTACAGCACGTTCAGCCCTTCGCGAGCCGGCTGCTCGATCAGGTTGACCAGTTCTTTATTCGTCACCAAAAGAAGCTGGAGCGTTTAACCGCCATCGCCGTCACCATGCCGGGGATCATCGATACCGAGCACGGTATCATCCACCGGATGCCGTTTTATGAAGACGTTAAGGACATGCCGCTGGGCGAAATCTTAGCCAATCATACCGGCGTATCGGTTTACATTCAGCACGATATCAGCGCCTGGACCATGGCTGAATCGCTGTTTGGCGCCTCCCGGGGAGCGCGAGATGTGATTCAGGTGGTGATTGACCATAACGTTGGCGCGGGCGTGATCACCGACGGTCGTCTGCTGCACGCGGGCAGCAGCAGTCTGGTCGAAATCGGCCACACCCAGGTCGATCCGTATGGTAAACGCTGCTATTGCGGTAACCATGGCTGTCTGGAAACCATTGCCAGCGTGGAGAGCGTGCTGGAACTGGCGCAGATCCGCATGGCGAAGTCGATGAGCTCAATGCTGCATCAGCAGCCGCTGAGCGTTGAATGGCTATGTCAGGCCGCGCTGCAGGGGGATTTACTGGCGCGGGACATTATCAGCGGCGTCGGGAACCACGTTGGACGGATTCTGGCGATTATGGTTAACCTCTTTAACCCGCAGAAAATCCTTATCGGCTCTCCCTTCAATCTCGCCGCGGATATTCTGTTTCCGGCAATATCTGATTGTATTCGACAACAATCGTTACCAGCCTACAGCCGACATATTGCCGTGGAAAGCACCCAGTTTTCTAACCGGGGAACGATGGCTGGCGCGGCCCTGGTAAAGGATGCCCTCTATAACGGATCGCTGCTGATACGACTGTTACAGGGTTAACATTTTTTCATATTCACACCAAAAATTGCGCTATCTCAAGCTGGCTTCCGGCAGCATCGCGTAGACTTTTTCCACAGTTGATTATTTCTCTCCCGTATATTTCATCAACATAACTGTGGGGTTAGTGATGTTTAAGCGTTTCTTCATAACAGGTACTGACACCGCTGTCGGCAAGACGGTGGTTTCCCGTGCGCTGTTGCAGGCACTGGCTGCCAGCGGCAAAAGCGTCGCCGGGTACAAGCCTGTGGCGAAGGGCAGTAAAGAGACGCCGGACGGACTGCGGAACAAAGATGCGCTGGTCTTACAGAGCGTGTCATCGCTGGTGTTACCGTATGAAGCTGTCAATCCCATCGCGTTAAGCGAAGATGAAAGCAGCGTGGCGCACAGTTGCCCGATCAACTACGGACTGCTGTCGGATGGTCTCCAGCGCCTCAGCGGCCAGGTTGAACATGTGGTGGTTGAAGGTACCGGCGGCTGGCGCAGCCTGATGAACGACCTGCGTCCGCTTTCGGAATGGGTGGTGCAGGAACAGCTGCCGGTGTTAATGGTCGTCGGCATTCAGGAAGGCTGTATCAATCATGCTCTGCTGACCGCGCAGGCGATTGCCAACGACGGCCTGCCGCTGATCGGCTGGGTGGCCAACCGGATTAACCCAGGCCTGGCGCATTATGCTGAAATCATCGAGGTGCTGAGCAAAAAGCTGCCGGCGCCGCTGATCGGTGAACTGCCTTACTTACCGCGCGCGGAGCAGCGTGAACTGAGCCAGTATATCGACTTATCGATACTCGGCGAGGTGATGGCGGTAGATAGAATCCCGGCGTAACGTCCGCGACAGCACCGACGCCAGTACGCTGGCAATCAGTAAACCGGGCAGTAAAACGTATTGTCCGGTCATTTCACAAATCATCAGCGTGGACATAATCGGCGCGTGGGTGGTGGCTGCCAGAAACGCCGCCATGCCGGTTAAGCCAACCACTATCGCGATAGCCTGGTAATCAGGTAGCCATAGTCCGGTCAGGCTGGCGAACAGCATGCCAATCCCCAGCCCAACAAACAGCGTTGGGGTAAAAACGCCGCCCGGCGCGCCGGAACCGCTGCTGGCCAGCACGGCGAGCAGCTTGCAGACAAACACCACAATCATGGCGCTGAAGAGCGGCGGCGAAAGAAGATAGCTTTGCACAACGCTATAGCCATTTCCCCAGACGGCCGGCGCGAGCAGCGACAGCAGACCGACGATAAGTCCGCCCAGCGCCAGCTGCCACGGAGGCGACAGGCGCAGCCGGACAAAGCACCGGTGGCTATAGCTCATCAGCCAGATAAACAGCGGCCCGCAAAGCCCGGCCAGCAGCGCCGTCGCCAGCATCAGCGCATAGTGCGTCGCGCTCAGGGTTTCGTGGAATTCAACGTGATACAGCGGAGCCGAATCGCCGTTCAGCAGATTGGTCAGCAGCAGGGCCACCACCGCGGCAATCACCACCGGGCCAAGCGACGCCAGCATCAGGGTGCCGAATAAGATCTCGGCGATAAACAGGCTCCCGGCCAGCGGAGCGTGGTAAGCGCTGGCCATCCCGGCGGCGGCGCCGCAGGCTACCCATAGCTTCCACTCTTCTTTTGGCGTAAAGCGGCGGGCGAACAGCGACGCGGCCAGCGCCGCCAGCAGGATCATCGCCCCCTCGCGACCGATGGCGCTGCCGGTCGTCACCACCAGCAGAGAGGCCAGCGATTTTACCAGGCTGGCTGGCGTATCAAACACACCGTCGCCGGTCTCGAGCGCTTCCATATAGTCGGTTGGTGCACGGGGCCGCGCAAGGGTGCGGCGCTGCCAGAGCCAGAGCAGGGCGCCAGCCGCAAGGCCGCCAAGCGCGGGCGTCAGCAACCGACGCCATGGTGGCAACGACTCGGCGGCGTTCACCAGGCTTCCGCTGTCATTGCTCAGAAACAGGCTTTCCAGACCGGTCATCGCATGGCGAAACAGGGCAACCGCGAGCGCGGCGAGGACGCCGACCAGCATGGCGATAACCATGCGGCGAAACATAACCTGAACATCAGGATAAGCGTGAAGACGATGCATCAGCGAATTCGGTTAACGGGGAATGGGGCTTATTTTTACCGGGAATAAGCATAGACGCAAAAGCGATAAGTGCGAAAGAGGCTAAAGGTGACGTTGTCACTAAATGCGTTATGCCCGGCGGGCGGGCATAACGTCAGGGCATTAGCGGTAGAGCGGCTTATCCGCGACCGCGCAGGGCAGCCGCGCCTGCCATCGCGTCAGCGTTTCTTGCGCCAGCTGACCAAGAGCCTGATAAAAAGGGTTTCCCGCCCCGGCAATAAACACGCTCAGAAAGCGGCCCGACCACGGGAGAAGATGCCAGGCCAGAAGCTGGTTAAATGCCTCATCCTGACCGGATTCACAAAGCCAGGCCGCCAGCAGCAGCAGCGTACCGAAGTGGTCTTCCGGTTCAGCGCGTTGCTCAGACAAACCGATGCCGTTAGCCCGCATCCACTCGCGCAGCGCCAGCGTAGAGTCGCCAAACAGCACGCTTTCTTTATCCAGCCAGACGGAGCCCCACGGCGGCGCAGGCAGCGCCCACGGGCCGATGAACAGCCGCTGCCAGGCGTCCGCCAGCGGTTCATCGTCTTCGAGAGCGAACTGCGCCGCCAGGCCGTTCGCGACCGGCCAGGGCCACTGACTTTGCCAGCTGCCGTCGCGCAGGGCGGCAACCAGCGGAGCAGCCTGCTCGCTGCCCGGAGCATAGGAGAACAATGCCCCCAGCGTACGGGCGCTGAGTGCGACGGCATCGCGGTCTTGCGATTGCATCATATCTATTCCTTACTGCAGAGGGTGCCGCGGCACCCATTCATTAACCGGCAATCGCCGTACCGACGGTCATATGTAGGCCATAAAACAGGCCGCGACCGATAAACTCGCCGAGTAATACCAGTATCAGTCCGAGCAGCAGGCTGGCGATGCGCGGGTTTTTCTTACTTGCCAACGGGCAGATCCAGCAGCCAAGGCCCAGCGCCAAAAATGCTAAACGCAGGATTTGTAGCCAGCCGTAGTTTGGCAGCAGGGCGCTGGCCTGCTGCACGGAACTGCGGATCTCCGCCAGTTCGCTGTTCTGCAAAATGACCACGGCCAGGCTTGCCAGCAGCGCGAGGACGCTCATCGACGCGAAGACCGTGCCGTTAAAAGGCACGTTGGCTACCCGCAGCAGCAGGGCGGCGAAAAGCGGCCCGCACAGCACCATCGTCAGGAAGAAGGCGGCGGTGGTGTAGGCATTATACCAGGTCGGCACGGTATTAATTTGATAGACCAGGGTCATCTCCAGGACGAACAGGCAGCCGAGCAGCATGGTGAGCAGAAGCCAGGCCTTGGCCAGGATTGCCGGCATTTTGCCGAGAAACGTCAGCAACCACCACACTCCTCCGACGGCGAAAAACAGCGCGCCGCTGGCGATTTCATTACTTAACGCCGATGCGCCGACCCGGGTAAGAGAGTTAAATGCCCGCAGCGGCGAGCCGAGGTGGATAATCGACGCCAGAAAGCCAATCCCCATGACCAGCCAGATAAAAAACATGCAGCGCACCAGGCGCTGCCGGGCTTCGGAGTTATTATTCAGCGAAAGCCAGCCGAGCCCGCTGACGATTATCGCCCCTGCAACGCTTTGCCCCAGCACCGTAAACAGCACCAGCGGCCATTCATGCCATCCATTTCCCATTTTACACCTCCTTCGGATTGGCCAGATAGCCGGTGGTATCACCGCACGGACGCGCGTTGGCGTTCGGTTTGATCGCGATACTCGGCCTGGTGAAGTGCGCGGACGGCAGCGGGGCGACGGCGGCAAGCTGACCGTGCTTTTCGCGCAGTTCTTCGATGGGACCAAAGTCGAGCGCCCGCAGCGGGCAGGACTCGACGCAAATCGGCTTTTTACCCTCGGCGACCCGGTCATAGCAGCCGTCGCATTTGGTCATATGGCCCTTTGCCGCGTTGTACTGCGGCGCGCCGTACGGGCAGGCCATATGGCAGTAGCGACAGCCGATGCATACCTCTTCGTTCACCACCACAAAGCCGTCATCGCGCTTGTGCATGGCGCCGCTGGGGCACACTTTTGTGCAGGCCGGGTCTTCGCAGTGGTTGCAGGCGATGGACAGGTAATAGGCGAAGACGTTTTGCTGCCACACGCCGTTGTCCTCCTGCCAGTCGCCGCCCGCGTATTCGTAGATGCGGCGAAAGCTTACGTCAGGCGTGAGGTTTTTATAATCCTTGCAGGCCAGCTCGCAGGTTTTACAGCCGGTGCAGCGGGCGGAATCGATAAAAAATCCATACTGAGCGCTCATGGTTTACTCCTTAAACCTTCTCGATTTCGACCAGATTGGTGTGCTGCGGATTGCCTTTAGCCAGCGGCGAAGGACGGTGCGTCGTCAGCGTATTAATACAGGAGCCGCGATCGATACGATCGCCATTCATGTTGGCGTCATGCCAGGCGCCCTGGCCCATCGCCGACACGCCGGGCATGATGCGCGGGGTCACCTTAGCCGGAATGCGCAGCTCGCCGCGGGCGTTGAATACGCGCACCATATCGCCGTTCTTAATCCCGCGCTTTTCGGCGTCCAGCGGATTTAGCCACACCTCCTGACGACAGGCCGCCTGCAGGACATCCACGTTGCCGTAGCTGGAGTGGGTACGTGCTTTATAGTGGAAGCCGAACATTTGCAGCGGGAATTTCTCGCGCAGAGGATCGTCCCATCCTTCGAAAGTAGAAGCGTATACCGGTAATGGACTGATGGTTTCGTCTTTTTCCAGCTGCCATTTGGCGGCGATATCCGCCAGACGGCTGGAGTAGATCTCGATTTTACCCGACGGTGTTTTTAGCGGATTGGCGACCGGGTCTTTGCGGAAGTCGCGGTAGGCCACAAAGTGACCGTTGGGGTCTTTACGTTTGTAAATTCCCATATTTTTCAGTTCATCGTAGCTCGGGAGCGCCGGGTCTTTCGCCAGCATCTTCGCGTACAAATGCTGCAGCCACTGCTCCTGGGTACGGCCTTCGGTAAACTTCTGGTGGACATCCTCGCCAAGCCGTTTTGCCACTTCGCTGAGGATCCAGTAGATAGGTTTGCGCTCGAATTTAGCGGAGGTAACTGGCTGAATAAAGATGAGATAGCCCATATTGCCGGCGTAGTCGTTGGGAATAATGTCTTCCTGCTCGACGGTCATCAGGTCCGGCAGCAGGATATCGGCGTATTTGGCCGAGGAGGTCATAAAGTTTTCGATAACCACGATCGTCTCGCACTTGCTTTCGTCCTGCAGGATCTCGTGGGTCTTATTGATATCGGAGTGCTGGTTAATGATGGTATTGCCGGCGTAGTTCCAGATGAATTTAATCGGCACGTCCAGCTTCTCTTTCCCTCGAACGCCGTCGCGGGTGGCGGTCATCTCCGGGCCGCGATCGATGGCGTCGGTCCAGCTAAAGCAGGAGATGGCGGTTTTGACCGGGTTGGTCAGTACCGGCAGGCGTTCAATGGTGATGGTATAGGTGGATTCGCGGGCGCCGCTGTTGCCGCCGTTAATGCCGACGTTGCCGGTCAAAATAGGCAGCATGGCGATCGCCCGGGAGGTCAGCTCGCCGTTAGCCTGGCGCTGTGGTCCCCATCCCTGGCAAATGTAAGCCGGCCTGGTGCTGCCGATTTCCCGGGCCAGCTTGATGATGCGGTCGACGGGAATGCCGGTGATCCGCGAGGCCCATTGCGGCGTTTTCGCCACGCCGTCATCGCCCTGTCCAAGAATATACGCTTTGTAATGCCCGTTCTTCGGGGCATCTGCCGGCAGCGTTTTTTCATCGTAGCCGACGCAGTACGTATCAAGGAACCCCTGATCGACCAGATTTTCATTAATCAGCACCCAGGCGATGCCCGCCACCAGCGCGGCGTCGGTGCCGGGGCGAATCGGGATCCACTCATCCTCCCGCCCGGCGGCGGTGTCCGTGTAGCGCGGGTCGATAACGATCATCCGCGCACTGGAGCGCTCGCGCGCCTGTTCTAAATAATAAGTAATACCGCCGCCGCTCATGCGGGTTTCCGCCGGGTTATTGCCGAACATCACCACCAGCTTGCTGTTTTCGATATCGGAGGTGCTGTTGCCGTCATTGCTGCCGTAGGTGTAGGGCATGGCGCAGGCAATTTGCGCGGTACTGTAGGTCCCGTACTGGTTTAACGAACCGCCGTAGCAGTTCATCAGGCGCATAACCGGTGAGGCGGTGGGCGACGATCGCGTCATATTGCCGCCGACAATCCCGGAGGAGTAGTTAATATAAACCGCTTCGTTGCCATACTCTTTGACGATGCGTTTGAGATTGTCGGCGATCGTATCCAGCGCCTCCTCCCAGCTAATGCGGACAAACTTGCCTTCGCCGCGTTTGCCGACGCGCTTCATGGGATAGTTAAGGCGGTCGGGATGATTAATGCGGCGGCGGATGGATCGGCCGCGCAGGCAGGCGCGCACCTGGTGATCGCCATAAATATCCGCGCCGGTATTGTCGGTTTCGACCCAGACGACTTCATCGTCACGCACGTGTGAACGCAGGGCGCAGCGGCTGCCGCAGTTGACCGAACAGGCGCCCCAGACGATACGCTCCTCGCCGTGAGCGGCTTCTTGCACCGCGGCAGCGGCGTGAGTCAGGCTGAAAGGCAGCGATAAACCGCCGGCGGCGAGAGCCAGCGAGCCAAGGGCGGTTGATTTGATTAGCGTTCGACGGGTAAGGCCGTCGGTATGTTCCTGGTTAGACATTGCTCACTCCATGATTTTGTTATAATGGCGTAATGCCAACGCCTTCGTAAGGTCGGCGTGGAGAGTGAGGAATCATACTTAAAATGGAGTAGAGAGATCTTATCCCTGGTCAACCGAGGGATAAGACTTCTCCAGACATTCGGCGAGGTTACTGCGCACCGCTGTCGCGGGTATAGATGATTTTAAAGGTGTCGTTGGCGCAGTGGCCGACAACCTGTGCGCCGGGCTGATCGGGCTGGTCGTTCGGGACTATCGTCAGGCTGAAGCCCGATTCCGGGACGCCGTTGTTGATGATTTTTTGCTGAATATCGCTTTTTACCCGCTCGCAGGAATCCGGCGCCGCGAAAGCAGCTGTCGAACCCAGCAGCAGAGCCGCACATAGCCAGGGTGATAGTTTCATCATAAACTCCTTATTAACGTTATCCAGATTTAAGCATAGCAGAAGTGGTGTAAACAATTGTATTTGCTAATATGATTGAACTATGCACAAAAGGAATCGCGCGTGAAAAAACGGTTGTTGCTGTTACTGGCTGTCGGGGCTCTTAGCGCCTGCGATGAAAAGGGCGCGCCGCAGGCCTTCACCCCGGAAATGGCCAGCTTTTCTAACGAATTTGAGTTCGATCCGCTGCGCGGGCCGGTGAAAGCGTTTAGCCAGACGCTGTATGACGAACACGATCAAGTGGTGAAGTGGGTTAAAGGGCGTTTATCCAGCGAAGGATGCTTTGACCTGCTGGCATTTGAGGATCGGGAGAATAAAACCGGCGCGGCGTTGGTGCTGGACGCTAACTACTACCTGGATGCGCAAAGCCACGAAAAGCGCCTGCGTTTACAAGGCAAATGTCAGCTGGCGGAAATGCCCTCGGCGGGGGTCTCCTGGGAAACCGATGATAACGGGTTTGTCGTCACCGCTCGCGGCAAGGAGAGTACAGCGACGTACTGCTACGATAGAGAAGGCTATCCGCTGGGCAAAACCACCATAGCCAAAGGTGAACAATTTACGGTGGCCTCAACGCCGTCATCCGATCCGCGCAAAAAAATGGACTACACCGCAGTGAGCACCTTCAATGACCGCGCGCTGGGCAACGTAAGCCAGACCTGCGATTACGACAGTCACGACAACCCGGTAAGCTGCGAGCTTAAGGTTGTCGACGACAGCGTGCAGCCTGCGTTAACCCGCCACTACACCATCAAAAGCACTATTGACTATTACTGAGCCGTCGGTTTCAGCAGCGTCTGGCCCTGCGGTTTATGCTCGGCCAGATACTGGTGCTGGAACAGGCACATGCGGATGGTATTGCGGTATTCGCCGTTAATAAAGAATTCATGAATCAGCTCGCCTTCCACCATAAATCCGAGCTTGCGGTAGATGTGGATCGCTTTTTCATTTTCTTTATCGACGATGAGGTAGAGCTTATACAGGTTGAGCACCATAAAGCCGTAATCCATCGCGAGCTTAGCGGCGCGGGTGGCCAGACCTTTCCCCTGATAATCGGGAGAGATAATGATCTGAAACTCGGCGCGGCGGTGCACGTGGTTGATTTCAACCAGCTCAACCAGTCCGGCCTTTTCGCCGTCGCATTCAATGACAAAGCGGCGTTCGCTCTGATCGTGAATGTGTTTGTCGTACAGGTCGGAAAGCTCAACAAAGGCTTCATAGGGCTCTTCAAACCAGTAGCGCATAACGCTGGCGTTGTTGTCGAGCTGGTGGACAAAGCGAAGGTCTTCGCGCTCAAGCGGGCGGAGTTTGACGTGATAAGCGTCAGTCATGGGAGTACCTGTGTGTTATAGCGAAGTTTTGGTGATTGTGGCGCCCGTGCGGGCGCCATTCATTACGGGGTAATGGTGCGACCGGTGCGGCGGTCAAGGCAGCGCAGGGTGTTAGGCTCCCAGTACGCGTTGACGTTCGCGCTCTTCTGGCAGTTGTCCTGGGCGTCAAAAGCCACGTCGGCTTTATCCCACTCTTTTTCGGCGCGCTTGTTGACCTTCTGGCGTAAAGTGCGGGTGTCATTCCACTGCTCTTTTTCCATGGCGGCCTGCTGGCGGCTCTGGGCGCTGTCGCCGGATTCGATGACCAGCTTGTCCGTTTTGGCGAATGACGATGCGGTAAAGACCACCGCGCTCAGCGCCAGTAGGGCAGTCAGGCACCAGCGTTTGTTCAGTGTTGTGTTCATCACGATTTCCTTTAAGCGATTCCCTTGGATTGAGTTTACTACATCTCCTTTCGACGGCATACCCGACAAAACAGAGTAAACGACGGCCATTATTGCGTAGAATGCGTTAACGCTTGTTCAACTTACGACGCTTTGCATGTTAAAAACCACGCTGCTTTTCTTTGCTACCGCCCTGTGCGAAATCATTGGCTGCTATTTACCCTGGCTCTGGTTAAAACGCGGGGCGACGCCCTGGCTGCTGATGCCGACGGCCCTGGCGCTGGCGCTTTTTGTCTGGCTTCTGACGCTGCACCCCGAGGCCAGCGGACGGGTTTATGCCGCTTACGGTGGGGTATACGTGTGTACTGCGCTGCTGTGGCTGCGCTTTATCGATGGCGTCAAACTCAGCCACTATGATTGGGCCGGCGCGCTGGTTGCGCTGTGCGGCATGCTGATTATTGTGGCCGGCTGGGGACGCGCATAGCCTTCTTATACTGAGTGAGCCGGGCCAGGTGATGCTGTCCCGGCCCATCTCTTCCTGCCTTCTCGCTCGCTTTCTCTGTTCACGCCGCTTTTATCCCCGATGAGATACTGTGATCTGCCGCGTCTTTTTCGATCGTTATACTTGTATGGTAGTAGGTCTGATGGTTTACTTTTACCCACTAACCGCACAGAAGTAAGGAATGAGAAATGAAGATCGTTGCCGCTGAAGTTTTCGTCACCTGTCCGGGACGCAACTTCGTCACCCTTAAAGTCACCACCGATGACGGGATCGTCGGGTTAGGT
Source organism: Klebsiella michiganensis (assembly GCF_015139575.1). Taxonomy (GTDB): domain Bacteria; phylum Pseudomonadota; class Gammaproteobacteria; order Enterobacterales; family Enterobacteriaceae; genus Klebsiella; species Klebsiella michiganensis. Next base: position 2,736,092 of record NZ_AP022547.1, read on the forward strand.
GACGCGACGCTAAACGGTCGCGAGCTGTCCGTTGCGTCCTATCTGCGGGATCATCTCTGTCCGCAGCTGATTGGCCGCGACGCGCATCGCATCGAAGATATCTGGCAGTTTTTCTACAAGGGCGCCTACTGGCGTCGTGGTCCGGTCACGATGTCGGCGATTTCCGCTATCGATATGGCGCTCTGGGATATCAAGGCGAAAGCCGCAGGCATGCCGCTCTACCAGCTGCTGGGCGGGGCTTCGCGCGAAGGCGTGATGGTCTACTGCCACACCACGGGTCACTCCATCGATGAAGTGCTGGATGACTACGCGCGCCACAAAGAGATGGGGTTTAAAGCGATTCGCGTCCAGTGCGGCGTGCCGGGGATGAAAACCACCTACGGGATGGCGAAAGGTAAAGGACAGGCCTACGAGCCGGCAACCAAAGGCCAGTGGCCGGAAGAGCAGCTGTGGTCTACCGAGAAGTATCTCGATTTTACGCCACAGCTGTTTGCCGCCGTACGCGAAAAATTTGGCTTTAACGAGCATCTGCTGCACGACATGCATCATCGCCTGACGCCGATTGAAGCGGCGCGTTTTGGTAAGAGTATTGAAGATTACCGCCTGTTCTGGATGGAGGATCCGACCCCGGCGGAGAATCAGGCGTGTTTCCGTTTAATTCGTCAGCATACCGTCACGCCGATTGCCGTCGGAGAGGTGTTCAACAGCATCTGGGATTGTAAACAGCTGATTGAAGAGCAGTTGATTGACTATATCCGCACCACCATTACCCACGCAGGCGGGATTACGGGGATGCGTCGGATCGCCGATTTTGCCTCGCTTTATCAGGTACGCACCGGTTCACACGGGCCGTCCGATCTTTCTCCGGTCTGCATGGCGGCCGCGCTGCACTTCGACCTGTGGGTGCCGAATTTTGGCGTCCAGGAATATATGGGCTATTCCGAACAGATGCTGGAAGTCTTCCCGCACAGCTGGACGTTTGATAACGGCTATATGCATCCGGGTGAAAAACCGGGGCTGGGAATTGAGTTCGATGAAAAACTGGCCGCGAAATACCCCTATGAACCGGCCTATTTGCCTGTAGCGCGTCTGGAAGACGGCACGTTGTGGAACTGGTAAAGAAGGAAGTCAAAATGAAAAGTATCGTGATTCGCCAGCCCAACGAACTGGTGATTGAAGAGCGTCCGATCCCGCAGCCTGCCGCGGGCGAAGTGCGGGTAAAAATTAAGCTGGCGGGGATATGCGGTTCCGATAGCCATATTTATCGCGGCCACAATCCGTTTGCCAAATACCCGCGCGTTATTGGCCATGAATTTTTTGGCGTTATCGACGCCATCGGAGAAGGGGTTACCGACAAAGCCATCGGCCAGCGGGTCAGCGTTGATCCGGTCATCAGCTGCGGCCATTGCTATCCTTGCTCGGTGGGCAAACCAAACGTCTGCACCTCTTTGGTGGTGCTCGGCGTGCATCGGGATGGCGGCTTTAGCGAGTACGCGGTGGTGCCGGCGAAAAATGCCTGGCAGGTTCCGGACAACGTGACGGACAGACATGCGGTGATGATTGAGCCTTTCACTATCGCGGCCAACGTTACCGGGCACGTTTCGCCAACCGATCAGGATATCGCGCTGGTCTACGGCGCCGGGCCAATGGGCCTGACGACCATTCAGGTGCTGAAGCGGGTGTATCGCGTTAAGCAGGTCATCGTGGTGGATCGCATTGATGAACGCCTGGAGATGGCCCAGCGTAACGGCGCGGATTGGGTGATTAACAACAGCGTCGTGCCTCTGGCGGATACGCTGAAGGCGGAGGGGGTACTACCGACGCTGATTATCGATGCGGCCTGTCATCCCTCGATTCTACAAGAGGCGGTCACCCTGGCTTCTCCGGCGGCGAGAATTGTTTTAATGGGATTCTCGACGGAGCCTTCGCAGGTTGCACAGCAGGGTATTACCGGCAAAGAGCTCTCTATTTTCTCGTCGCGTCTTAACGCCAATAAATTCCCGGTGGTCATAAAGTGGCTGGAACAAGGCTTAATTAACCCGGAGGAGCTGATTACTCATCAATTTGCTTATCAACATGTTATCGATGCACTGGAGCTTTTTGAAAATGACAGGAAACGTTGCTGTAAGGTTTTATTAACCTTCAGCCAATAACAACAGGTGCGGACTCTGTATTCTACAATTAGAGATAATCATTATGACTACCGTAAAAAATGAGAGAACCACTTCCGATCTCATTCGTGCAGCCGTATCTGGTTGGTTAGGCACGGCACTGGAGTTTATGGATTTCCAACTCTATTCCCTTGGCGCAGCGCTGGTATTCCATGAGATTTTTTTCCCGGAGCAATCCGCCGCCATGGCGCTGATTCTGGCAATGGGAACCTACGGCGCGGGCTATATTGCGCGGATCGTCGGCGCCTTTATTTTTGGTAAAATGGGCGACAGTATTGGGCGCAAGAAGGTTCTGTTTATTACCATCACCATGATGGGGATCTGTACCACGCTTATTGGCGTGCTGCCAACCTATGCCCAGGTCGGTATTTTAGCGCCGGTATTGCTTGTGACTTTACGTATTATTCAGGGGTTGGGTGCCGGGGCCGAAATATCAGGTGCGGGTACCATGCTGGCGGAATATGCGCCGAAAGGTAAGCGTGGAATTATCTCTTCACTGGTGGCTATGGGCACCAACTGCGGTACGTTAAGCGCCACGGCTATCTGGGCGGTGATGTTCTTCGTGCTGGACCGTGAACAGCTCGTCGCGTGGGGATGGCGAGTGCCGTTCCTGGCCAGCGTAGTGGTGATGATCTTTGCCATCTGGCTGCGTCTCAATCTGAAAGAGAGCCCGGTTTTTGAGAAAGTGAGCGAAGACAGCGTCCTGCAGAAAGAGATAGCGACCCAGGAAGGAACCTTTAGCGCCATGCTGAAAAGTAAGTCCTTCTGGCTGGCGACGGGTCTGCGCTTCGGACAGGCGGGAAATTCAGGATTGTTGCAAACTTTCCTCGCGGGCTATCTGGTACAAACATTACTGTTTGATAAAGCTATCCCTACCGATGCGTTAATGATTAGCTCTGTTATCGGCTTTATTACCATCCCATTCCTTGGGTGGCTGTCAGATAAAGTGGGGCGTCGCTTACCCTATATTATTATTAATATTTCAGCCATTATTCTGGCGTACCCCATGCTGTCGATTATTGTGGATAAGAGCTATAGCGCGAGCACCATCATGGCGTCACTGATCGTCATTCATAATATCGCGGTATTGGGTCTGTTTGCGCTGGAAAACATCACCATGGCGGAAATGTTCGGTTCACGTAATCGCTTTACCCGCATGGCAATTTCAAAAGAGGCGGGGGGATTAGTCGCCGTAGGCTTTGGCCCGGTGCTGGCCGGTATTTTCTGCAATATGACCGGTTCCTGGATGCCCATTGTTGTGATGCTGGTGTGCTACTCCATCATTGGCTTAATTTCCGCCATTCTGATGCCTGAAGTGCGTGACCGCGATCTGAGCTTGCTGAATGACGCCGCAGACTGCGCGCCGCAAAATAAAGCGGTGGGTAACGGGCAGTATATTTAAAAAACACAAACTCCGCACCGAATGATGATCGCCGTAAATAACATTCTGCCGGGCCATTAGCCCGGCATTTTCACTCTTTTATTCCCAGAAATACCGAAAGTATAACTCGTCCGTCTTCTTGTATGGTAGTTGATAAAAGTCAAAGATATCATACCAATTGCATGAGATGGTTTATTTCACCAGCCGGTTCCCACTTACCGTGGGGATCCAGAAATCATAAGTATGAGAGCCACCATGGAACATATGCTATTAACAGCGAACGCCACGCTGCCAGCTTACGATCGCAACCGTCTTATTCCGCGCATCGTTCATTTGGGCTTTGGCGCATTTCATCGCGCTCACCAGGCGGTATATGCCGATATTCTGGCGACAGAACACGGCAGCGACTGGGGCTATACCGAAGTGAACCTGATCGGTGGCGAGCAGCAAATCGCCGATCTGCAACTGCAGGATTTACTTTACACCGTCGCCGAAATGTCGGCGGATGCCTGGACCGCCCGCATTGTTGGCGTGGTCAAAGAGGCGATGCATGCCCAGGTCGATGGTCTGGAAAGCGTGCTGGCAAAAATGTGCGAGCCTCAGGTCGCTATTGTGTCATTGACCATTACCGAAAAAGGCTACTGCCACTCGCCGGCCAGCGGTGAACTGCAGTTAGATCACCCGTTGATTGTTGCCGATTTGCAAAACCCTCATCAACCGAAATCCGCGCCGGGCGTGGTGGTAGAAGCGCTGGCACGCCGCAAGGCGGCAGGTCTGCCGGCTTTCAGCGTGATGTCCTGCGACAATATGCCGGAAAACGGTCACGTCATGCGTAATGTCGTCTGCGCCTATGCCCGCGCCGTCGATGCCGAATTAGCCGAGTGGATTGCGCGCAGTGTCACTTTCCCTTCTACCATGGTTGACCGCATCGTACCGGCGGTGACGGCCGAAACGCTGGAGAAAATTGAACAGCTCACCGGCGTTCGCGACCCGGCCGGCGTCGCCTGCGAACCGTTTCGTCAGTGGGTCATTGAAGACAACTTTGTCGCCGGTCGTCCGCAGTGGGAAAAAGCCGGCGCTGAGCTGGTGTCGGACGTGCTGCCCTTTGAAGAGATGAAGCTGCGCATGCTGAACGGCAGCCACTCGTTTCTTGCCTGGCTGGGCTATCTGGCGGGATACCAGCATATTAATGACTGTATGCAGGACGAAAACTACCGTCGCGCCGCGCGTGCGCTGATGCTGGAGGAGCAGGCGCCGACGCTGAACGTGCAGGGTGTGGATCTGGCACGCTATGCCGGTCTGCTGATCGAGCGCTATAGCAACCCGGCGCTGAAGCACCGCACCTGGCAGATAGCGATGGACGGCAGTCAGAAACTGCCGCAGCGGATGCTGGATTCGATTCGCTGGCACCTGGCGCATGGCGGCGACTTTACGCTGTTGGCAATGGGCGTCGCGGCCTGGATGCGCTATGTCAGCGGGGTGGATGACCAGGGGCAGGCGATTGAAATCTCCGATCCTTTACTACCGGTGATTGCGCAAACCGTACAGAATAGCGCAGACGGCGAAGAACGCGTGCGCGCGCTGCTGGGTATTGAGGCTATTTTCGGTGCCAGCCTGCCCCAGGAGAGCCGTTTCGTGAACGCGGTGGTTCGCGCTTATTTATCCCTGCAGCAGCACGGCGCAAAAGCGACCGTAGCGGCCTGGGCTCAGGCAAACTAATTTATTTCACCCGCGTGCCGCCGGTCCCGGCGGCATTGCCCTCATGCTTTATCCCTGAACGCTTTTCCCGCCAGAAATATATTTCGCGTCAGGCGCAATCTTTGATCCAGATCGTTGAATATACATAACTTTATCTAACAACAGTTAAGTATAAATAACTGATGTTTATTTTAATGAATTAAATATTTATCTGGGTGATTATTCATTCTCCTGGTGAAGTAAATATGGCATGATGAGTTAACTTACTAAGTTTCCTCAGAAAAAAGGAGAACGGACTATGTACAAAAAAATTTTGCTGCCCGTAGACGTTTTTGAAATGGATTTAAGTGACAAAGCGGTTCGCCATGCTGAGTTTTTAGCATCAGCGGATGAAGGGGAGATTACGCTGCTCAACGTTCTGCCGAACAGCAGCAGCTCAATTTTACGCGGTTTTGCGGCCGATATACGTAAGTTTGAGGCCTATATGCGTGAGGAATCGGAGAAAAAGATGAAGACAATATCCCGTCTGTTCTCCATTCCCGCCGAGCGGATTCATTCCAGAGTGGTCTTTGGCAACGTGCGCGATGAAATTCTGGCGGTGAGCGGCAATGAGGATTTTGACGTTATCGTTATTGGTTCCCGCAAGCCGGGTATATCCACTCATCTTCTTGGTTCAAACGCTGAGTCGATTTTACGTCACGCTAAAATACCGGTTCTGGTTGTCAGGTAAGTCAATTTCTCGCGGCAGATAACCTGTTCTGCCGCAACTCGTTTTATTCCTCGCTGAACCAGTCGCTGTTTTCCTGACGAACAAGCAGCACGGACTCGCTAATTTCTTGCAGATGCAGGCGCATGGCTTTTTCAACCGCATCCGGATTGCGGGCGACCAGCGGCTGGAAAATATCATAGTGCTGACGCAGCATCATATCGGGTGGGGTCACATGATCGAGGCTCATATAGCGCACCCGGTCAATGGTGGCTTTAATATTCTCGACGGTATCCCAGGCGAGCTGGCAGTCGGCGATTTGCGAGAGCTTCTGGTGAAATTCGTCATCCAGCTGGAAAAAATCCGTTAACTGCTGCCGCTCCACCGCCGTACGCTGCTGATTGAGATTTTGCTCAAGCTGGTAGAGCTGTTCATCATTCACCATTCCTGCGGCGCGTCGCACCACGGCGCATTCGATGGCCTGGCGGACAAAACAGCCGTTACGCACCTGCGAGAGCGAGATTTTATTCACATAGCTGCCGCGCTGCGGACGGATCTGAATTAAGCCATTTTCAGCCAGTTTGATAAAAGCTTCGCGTACCGGTTGCCGGGAAACGTCAAAGCGCACGGAGACTTCTTTTTCCGAAAGAGGGGTGCCTGGCGGGATCAGACAATGGACGATATCCCGACGCAGGATACGATAAATTTGCTGATTAACGGGCTGTGTCGGATTCAGTTGTGCTTCTGCGGCCATGGATGATTACTTTTATATGAGGTATTTGCGCTATTTTACGCGTTTTTTGTCTTCCAGCCCAGACCCGGCCCGCGGGCCGGGTTACAGAGCTTAGCCCTGGCGGTGCACGTTCAGTCCGGCAAAACTTTGGCTGACCGGCATGATTTCCAGGGTATTAATGTTGACGTGTTTTGGCAGGGTTGCGACCCACCAGACCGCTTCGGTGACGTCTTCCGGAGTCAGAGCCTGGGTATTTTCGTAAGCTTTCTCGGCTTTAGCGTCATCACCTTTAAAGCGCACGTTAGAGAATTCGGTGCCACCGACCAGACCGGGCTCAATATCGGTCACGCGAAGGGCGGTACCGTGAAGATCGGTACGAAGATTGAGGCTGAACTGACGCACAAACGCTTTGGTCGCGCCGTAGACGTTACCGCCAGCATAAGGCCAGGCGCCGGCGACCGAACCGATATTGATTACGTGGCCGCGATTACGCTCAACCATTCCCGGCAGAACGGCGCGGGTCATATACACCAGCCCTTTGTTATTGGTGTCAATCATGTCTTCCCAGTCTTCAATGTTGGCTTTATGCGCGGGCTCCAGTCCCAGCGCCAGCCCGGCATTATTGACGAGAACATCAATCGCCTGCCAGTCTGCCGGCAGTCCGGCAATCAGCTCTTCAATGGCTGCACGGTTGCGCACGTCCAGCTGGGCGGTATAAAGGTTCTCGCCCAGCTCATCTTTAAGCGTTTTCAGGCGTTCTTCGCGACGCCCGGTGGCAATCACTTTGTGACCGTTAGCGATAAAACGGCGAGTTATGCTTTCACCAAAACCCGCTGTTGCTCCGGTAACCAGGATAATCATCTTACTGTTCCTCAACGATTTTTGTGTCTTCATACCATAGCACGCGATCCCGGCGACGGGTAATGGAAATCACCAGACCTCCCCGCCGAACGCGGCGGTGAACAGAGTAATCATTGCGGTCAATCAATGAGTTGCCTAATCTTACAGAATAATCGTGTTCAGGAGATGAAGATGTCGGAGAACAATCCTTTTTTTAGCGTCAGTCTGCTGCCTTATCAGGCGCCGCGTTTCGATTTGATTGACGTGAGTCATTACCGTCCGGCCTTCGACGAGGGCGTTCGTCGCCAGCGCGCAGAGATTGCCTCTATCGCGAATAACCCGCAGCCGGCTGATTTTGCCAACACGCTGGAAGCCCTGGAGCAGAGCGGCCAGCTGCTGGCTCGGGTAACCAATGTCTTCTTCGCGATGGCGGGCGCGGAGACCAATCCGGCCATTCAGGCGCTTGATGAGCTGTTTTCCTCTGAGCTGGCGGAGCTGGCGAATGATATCTGGCTCAACGATGCCCTTTTTCAGCGCGTGAAGCAGGTGTGGGAGCGGCGAGAGTCGCTCTCCCTTGACGCCGAATCCCGACGTCTGCTGGAGGTGACCTGGCAACGCTTTACCCTTGCGGGAGCCACGCTTGCGGACGATCAAAAAGCGGCGCTTCGCGCGCTGAATACCGAAGCGGCAGCGCTGCAAAGCCAGTTTCAGCAGCGCCTGCTGGCGGCGGTAAAATCTGGTGGTCTGGCAGTGGATTACGCTCATCAGCTCGCAGGGCTTAGCGACGATGAGATAAGCGCAGCGGCAGAAGCCGCGCAGGAGAAGGGATTAGGTGGTCGCTGGCTGCTGTCTTTACTCAATACGACCCAGCAGCCCGCGCTGGTTTCGCTGCAGGACCGGCAGACGCGAGAGAATTTGTTTGCAGCAGGCTGGACGCGAAATCAGAAGGGCGATGCGAATGACACTCGCGAGCTGGTACTGCGGCTAGCGGAGCTCCGCGCGCGCAAAGCGCAGTTGCTGGGCGCTGATGACTTCGCCAGCTGGTCAATGGCCGATCAGATGGCGGGCGATCCGGCAGAGGCGTTTGCCTTTATGCGGCGAATCGCCCCGGCGGCGAAGGCGCGGGCAGAGCAGGAGCTGGCGGATATTCAGCAAGTTATTGATAATGAAGGCGGTGATTTCCGCGCGGCGGCGTGGGACTGGCTCTATTACGCCGAGCAGGTGCGCAGGGCGAAATTTGCCATCGATGAAGCGCAGCTCAAGCCCTATTTTGCCCTCGACCGCGTCCTGCGCGACGGCGTGTTCTGGACGGCGACACAGCTGTTCGGTATTCGCTTTGTCGAGCGATTCGATATTCCGGTTTATCATCCGGACGTGCAGGTATGGGAAATTATCGACGCTAACGGAGAGGGCATTGCGCTGTTCTACGGCGACTACTTCTCGCGGGACAGCAAAAGCGGCGGGGCGTGGATGGGCGTATTTGTTGAACAATCCACCCTGCGTGCGCAGCATCCGGTAATTTATAACGTCTGTAACTACCAGAAACCCAAGGCCGGACATAGCGCGCTGCTTTCCTGGGATGAGGTCATCACCTTATTTCACGAATTTGGGCATACTCTGCACGGCCTGTTTGCCAGCCAGAAGTATGCCAGCCTGTCGGGAACCAATACGCCGCGCGATTTTGTTGAGTTTCCTTCACAGATTTATGAACACTGGGCCAGCGAGCCGCAGGTATTTGCCCACTATGCGCGGCATCATCAAACCGGGGAAATCATGCCGGCCGCGCTGCGCGACAGCATGTTCCGCGCGGCGAAGTTTAATAAAGGCTACGACATGAGCGAACTGCTCGCAGCGGCGCTGCTGGATATGCACTGGCATAGCGTGAGGGAGGATAAACTCCCGGATGATGTCGATGCGTTTGAAGCCGCGTCCCTGCGTGCGGAGAATATGGATCTGGCCGCCGTGCCGCCGCGCTATCGCAGCAGCTACTTTTCGCATATTTTCGGCGGCGGATACGCCGCGGGCTATTACGCTTACCTGTGGACCCAAATGCTGGCGGATGACGGCTACCAGTGGTTCGTTGAGCAGGGTGGTTTAACCCGTGAAAACGGCCAGCGCTTCCGCGAAGCGATTTTGTCTCGCGGCAATAGCACTGATTTAGCAGAACTTTATCGCCAGTGGCGCGGACACGATCCGAGGATTGAGCCGATGCTGGAAAACCGCGGGCTGAGCTAGCCGAGCGTTGTTTAGAGCAGAAGAAGACCGGGCGCAGCGCCCGGTTTTTTATCCAATTTTTCCGTCTCCAAAATCTCTGCAAAACGTCACTGCCCAATTTAGCGCCCTCGGCATCGTTTGTCCCGTTTTGGTAATCCCGTGCATCGACGCGCTGGCCACTTTTGCTTAAAAACATGAAGCCCGGCATAAAGTGTTTTTTAGCGGAAAATAATATTAATATATTAAATATAACCCCCTTACAATATTAGGAGTTTACTTACATTGTTGCATGGATTTCTTAAATTTAATAAGCGAACTTGCTCTGTGAATGTTCTTCACTCTATCATCTGTCTTATCTCTTGCATATCTTTTATTGAACGGATTGAGTATGGCTAATATATTGCTTCTGGCATTCGCGGTTTTTTTATTGCTGGTTTCACTGATTTCTGGGTTTTCGTATTTTCAAGACAGAAAAAAGCAAAAGTTGAGTTTTAAAAGCAAACGTATGAAATTCTAATTAAAATAGAGAGATGTTCTTCTCATAACGATGGAAGAGAATCTGATAAGCTCCTGGTTGTTTTCTAACTGGAATTTCTTCATTATGCGCAATTTATGGGAGTATACGGTTCTGTGATCGATGCCAAGGTTTTTTGCTGTTTCATTATTGTTAAGGCCAAGGTTTATGGCATTAATGATTTTTAGTTGCGAACGACTCAATGACTGATGCGGGCATTTTAAACAGCGATTCTTCTCTATCGTTATACGTTTCTTATCGCCCGCGACAAATTCATCAAAGAGAATGGACAGGTTTTTTTTGATCGTTTCAAGGCTGCTTTTATGAAATAAAATGACAGCATTTTGAACGCATAAAGGCAGCAGGGAAGAATTAAACGTAATTTCTTTTTTGGTGAAAATTACCACCGCTGGACACTCTGATTTATATCTTTTCATTTCCTGGCATAATAAATACTCGCCAACTTCCATCTCAGTAAAAATTATGTCTGGTTTTTTGAAGTGATCTTTTATGTTATTGCTTTGAAAACAAAGGTCGCTTATACCTTTGGTGCTCGCAATTTCTTGGGTAAGTTCCTCTATGGCCTTTTCTAAATAAATATTTTTGGTGATGATGGCGATTTTTAGCATGATTTTCTTATTTTTAAAAAAGGCGGTGGAAAAAATTTCGACCGTCGTATGATGTTTTATTTAAGTAACGCCTGATGAGATTAGGATATTTCCTATTGAATATAATGGCAATAGGTTTAAAGAAAGGGTGGCTTTACTTTTAATTAAAGATCGCTGCTAAATCAGTGGCTTGCGTAGGTGATTTGCTTATTTTTCAGCGTTTTTAATCGCACTAAATGCCAAGATTTGTTATGCCAGTCTTAATTTGTATTCATGGGTTTTATTAATTAACGGCAATTATTCATAAAATCATTATAAATATAGCATCCAAAGCTAATCTTTAGCGGCGTCCATTGAATCATAGGGCGAGAAGCTATTCGTTATTTAACGGCATGCATGCCGTTGATTTGATACTTCCACCGCGTAGCTATCCGGGACGCGTTGAGCAGGGCGGTTTAATCCGCGAACAGGGCCAGCGCTTCCGCGAGGCCATTTTGTCTCGCGGCACGGGTTTTGATTTAACTGCGCTTTATCGCCAGTGGCGCGAGCGCGCGCTTAAGATTGAGCTGAGGCTGTAAAACCGCGGACTGGGTTAGTCCGGCGATTGTCACGTAACGAGGACCGAGCGTCGGGTCCGTTTTTCCTTCCCAAACTGAAGCCTTACATTCATCAAGATGGGGAAGTGATACTGTAGAGGTGCCAGGGCATGGTTAAAATGCATTCGCATTCGATTTGACCTTAGCGATAAACTCTTCTGTAAGCGACAAGCCTTCGATGATTTCCTTATCGACTACGGTAATTCCGTATTGGACAATTAACTCCAGCAGTCCGTCATAGGTCTGTATGAGCTCCAGAAGGCTGTAGATTGTTTTGCGATCGGAAACTGAGGGCATCTCAGAGTTTGCTGAAGATTGATTAACAATCCACTCAAGATTGGCTTTGATTTTTTCTATATCAAGGTAACTATACATATTTCATGGGCTTAAATCCTCATTTCAAGATTTTTTTGAGAAAACGCGTTTCTGACTTCACAGGAATAAGCTATTGAATAACATCCAAAAACTCTGTTACTGAGAGATGTCGATGATCAAGCCGGATGGGGGCTAGCTGCAGAAGCGGTTATGTCCAAAAGCGCTGCTACTGGCGTATCCCCTAAAGAAGGGCGCGATGTGCGTAGACTTCATTATGGAACGGATCGCCGATATATCAAGAAATCAGCGGATAAAATGTGAATAAGTAAATTTTACTGCGGATAAGGCTGCTCACCTGCAAACCGTATGCAAGAGCTGCAGGTGAGCAATGTGCTATGGAGGCAGTACCATAGCGGCAAAATTTTAGCCTCGCGCTGCGGGCAAAACCAACAAACCGTTTACCGCCGGGAACATTTTAGGACTTACCTTACTCATCACCGTGCGCAAGGCAAATGAAAATAGGGTATCAGCAGGGCTCAATATGATGTCTGCCTGCGGCCTCGCCCCTTCGAGGCCAGCGTAAGCGCTGTTCAAGGCAGGAGTGCCTTGTCCTGCAACTCGAATTATTTAGGGTAGTAATAATCTTTTTAACAGCTAATGCGGATTAGCGTATTTTGCGTCATGTTTTTACGGGCATAACGCGCGCGCGACTGGAATAACCGAGAGGCAGGCGGATATTGGCTGAGGGAGGAGAAAAATTATCTGGTTAATAAAGGACGCAGAGCCCGGCGTCCCATTGCGGATAAAAAACAGAACGGCTGGAATTACCTAACAGCGCTTCGCTTGCACGAGTCCGAAGAAATTGCGCGGCAGGTTGTGACTCTGGTATTGGCAGGCCGGGTAAGGCGTCAACCGCCACCCGGTGAAGAACCGGGGAAGATGTTTAAACAGATTTGTCATCACTCCCAAACCGGGCACAGAGCCCGGTTTGTTGAGCCGTACGCTTTCACACCTTAAGCAGCTTTACCGTGGCCTCAATGTCTATCTCATCTTCCGAGAAGATGAGGGTGGTTCCCTGGAAGGTGGTAATAGCCAGCTTTTTCACCGAGCGCATTTCGCCAGGCTTAGCGGTGGATTTTGGCCTGATATTTCCCATCAACAGGCCTACGGAAAGGACCGCATTCTCTTTGTCGATGCGGGCATCGGCGGGCTCTTCCTCGCTGTACACCAGGAAAGATTTGATCGATGTAAGCTTAATCCGCTCGCCTGCAATATAGATATATTTGCTTTCCGGCAGGACTTTTACCGCATAGGCTGACAAACCCTTGTTATTGGTGGTGGGTTCGAAAGTGACTGCTGCATCTTTTTTAATGAGTTCAGGGTTGGCAACCTTAATCACATGAAAATAGCGATTATCGCCGTTTTCATCTTTGATAAATCCAAAACCTTTATCTTTAAACCACGTTATGATCGTTCCGTTCATCGCCGTTACCGCCTGGTTAATCGTTTATCTACTCAATTTTTGCCGCGCGCAGTGTAAAGCACAACGCCTGCGCAGACCAGGTCTGAATCGCCGGTCTGCGCAGGCCCGCATTGCTTACCACATCAAATCATCGGGAACTTTAAAATCAGCATACGGATCGTCTTCGTCCTGCTCTTCCGCACTTAGCGCGCTGTTTAAGACAATGCTGCTGGCGTCGCGCTGGGCGATTTTATCGGCGACGCTCGCCGGGATAATCGCGTATTTGCTCTCGCCGTCGTTATCGCCGGCCAGACGCGCAATGGCGAGACGGCCGCTAATCAGCTGTGCCTGGGTGAGTTTATCCACGGCGATTTTTTTAATGAAGTTGTTATCCGTGAAGTTAAAATCAATATTGCCTTTTGAAATATCGATTTTATTCATTTCAATAAGCTGCTTAACCTGCGCTTTATACTCTTTCGAGAGCGCCGCCTGCTTTTGCTGCTCGCTAAGCTGCTTATCTCGCTCAAGCTGCGCTTTTTTATTCTCTTCCACTGCTTCTCTGGCTTCACGAGCCTGAACGCGGGACTTTTTCGCCGTTCTCTGAACTTTGGCCATTTTTTTGCTGGTCACTAACCCGGCTTTAAGCATTTGTTCTTGTAAGGTGAGTTTTGTCATCTTCGTGTCTGAATCCGCTGAATAATGAGTGAGATTATACCTGCAAATGTCCGGGATGTACCAGGCGGTATGATTCGTATAAAACAGTTGCATAAAAAATCACTATTATCGCCATTTATTTGCTATAAATGCATCTTTATTGATTTTTTATGAGGTGTAAAGATGATTGTCAGAACCTGGCATGGTTGTGTTCCCGTTGAGTTTGGCGATGCGTTTGCGGTTCATTTGCAGGCGACAGGCGTACAGCATTCCCAGGGCATCAGCGGCAACGCGGGGGCGTTTGTGAGACGGGAAACGCAGGGGGAGTGGGAACACTTCTTCCTGGCAACGTACTGGCACAATCTGGATGCGGTCATCGCCTTTGCCGGTGAAGCGTATCATGTCGCAGTAACCTATGCGGATGATGAGCAATTCCACCTGTTGTCCGACCCTTACGTTTTTCAGTTTAACGTAGCTGAAGTCGTGGCGATTTGAGTCAGCGTTAGCATAAGCGCGCCGCAGGCAAAAAAATTAAGGCCCGAAGGGCCTTAGAATGGGTTATTTCCGTCCCGCCAGTAAACCAATCACCAGCCCGATAGCGCCGGCCGCCAGCAGTCCGGTCAGCGGATTTTCCCTTACGCGCTCGGAGACCTCTGAAACGGCATCCGACGCCTGAGCGGCGTACTTACGGGCCGCGCCTTTTAGCTGATGTTTAGGCGAATCAACCGCATCACCAAATTGCTGCTGGGCTTCCCCGGCGAATTCATTGACTTTGTTGCTCACTTTGTCCGCCAGATTCTGCGCGTCGTTTTCATACTCTTGTGATGACATGGGAGTCTCCTTTCGTTTGACTTATTTAAGTCTAGTGGCTAACAAGCGAAGTACAAATGCTCAGCCGTCGGTGAGCCTCACTCCAGGAATTTTCCACAACGTCCGGGATATAAACCAGGTCGCTGTTTCTGCCACAAAAGCGCTACACTCTGGCGAAAAGAAACGTCGCCAGAATGGGGGGATTGCCGTCATTTCAATTGATTAAGGTAATTCCTGGATATAAGATCCGTCGGGCGCGGGGGCAGGAAAGGCGGCAATTCATAAATAAGAACTATTGATGTTCACAATTCCTCTTTTTTCCTTCATCATTTGTCAGCTTTTACTCCTAATAATCAGCGCTTAGCTCAGCATAAGAAAGAAATTTTTTTACTCAAGGCCGGTATGAACTATAAGAAAGTACTGAAGAACACGTTGCTGCTTGCTCCCGTGGCGATCCTGAGTCTGCAAACCCCTGTCTGGGGCGCAGAGGCCACGAAAACGGCGACCTGCCAGAAGGCGTCGCCTGCGGTGGACAAAGAAGGCGTGCCGTTACCGCCCGTTGTTGGTAAAGAGGGCGCGCAGCCGGCCTCCGCTAAAGACAAGTCCGGCCACGGCGGCGCAACGGCCAACTGTCAGCCTGCGGCCATCGAAAATTAATCATTGACCTCAACCCGGGAGGGACATGGTGCACCCGTTAATTAAGGTGATGCTGGTTGGAGGGAAGGGCGACGGCCTGATGGTTAGCGTTGCCGATAACGCGACGGAGATTTCCGTGACGCCTGCGCAGTACGGCGCGAAATCCGGCCAGCCGCTGAGCTACAGAATCGTATCGCAGACTATTGACGATGAACGCTATTTTTTCGGCGTTTTCAACGAGAGCCATGAGGATACGGACAAACTCAAAAGAGTCGCGCTGACCCGCGGCATGAAAAAACTCTTCAGCTAAGCCGGAGCCGGGCGGCAAGCCGTCGTCCGGTCCGCGCCTGTTTTGTTTTCCTTTCGCCTCCGATACAGTAGCGCCAAACGCTTTTAACAGTTTCGGGAATCTATGATTAACCATATCCGGATAAAAAATTTTAGATCGGTCAGGGATATTGAGCTGGAACTCGGTGCGCTGAATATCGTCTTTGGCCCCAACGGCTGCGGTAAATCCAACATCTATAAAGCCATCCACCTGTTAACCGCCTGCGCCGACGGGAAGTTTTCCGGCTATATCAGCGATGAGGGCGGGCTGGAAAACATTATGTGGTCCGGGCCAGGCGCGCCGACCGACCGCTTTCCGCGGCGGCTGCAGATTGGCTGTCTGACCGACGAGTTTGACTACCAGCTGCAGGTCGGTTTTCCGGAAAAGCTGCCTTATCCTACCCAGTTTCAGCTGGATCCGATCGTTAAAGAGGAGTCGATCTGGCTGGCGGGATTTTCCCGACGTCCTTCATCGCGCGTGCTGGAGCGTAAAAACCAGGCGGCGTTCCTGGTGGATGTGAATGGCGAAAAGAGTACCTTTACCGACGCCATTTACGAGAATGAATCGATTTTTGGCCAACTGGGCGAGCCGCACCGTTTTCCGGAGGTCTCGCGGGTCAGGGAAACCATGCGCCACTGGCGCTTTTATCACGAATTCAATATTGGCAGACTCTCACCGCTGCGACACCCGACGGTAGGCTACCGCTCGCCGGTGCTCGACAGCGATGGGCATAACCTCGCCGCCGCCTTTCAGACCATCGTGGAAATCGGCGCCGAAGAGCTGCTGCATGAGATCCTCGGCGAAGCGTTCCCGGCGTGTACCTTTTATTGTGAAAACGAAAACTCGCGTTTCTCGATGAAGATGCGCCGTAACGGCGTCTGGCGGCCTTTACTGGCGGCGGAAATGTCCGACGGCACGCTGCGCTTCCTGTGCCTGGCGGTGGCGCTATTAAGCCCGCGCCCTCCGGCATTTCTGGCCATTAACGAGCCGGAAAACAGCCTGCATCGCCAGATGTTGCCGGCGCTGGCCCGGCTGATTGTCGAAGCGGCCCGCTATAGCCAAATCTGGTTAACCAGCCACTCCGTCGAGCTGGCTGAGCTGATTTCATCGATGGCGGAAGCGCGCCTTTACGGGCTGGAAAATAGCGACGGGGAAACGCGGATCGCCGGCTAGCGGCAACTGCCTTACCCGGCGTCTTAACGGTGTATTGCCGACGCGCCGCCGGAGGGTTTCCGGCGGCCTGGCGTTATGCTGCGGCCGGGAGCAGGGTTTTGCTGCCTTTCAGGGTAAACAGCGAAATGACGGTAAAGCTCAGGGTAATACAGCCCAGGATCAGATAAGCCTGATGGAAGCCGACGGTATCATACATCCGTCCTACCCACGCCGAGAGCACAACGCCCGACAGCTGTTTCGATAAATTAAAGCCGATCAGGAACAGCGTCGCCGAAAGTTTTGGGTTAAATGCCGACGAGATATATTTAAAGGTGCCAACCAGCAGGAAGGGGATCTCAAACATATGCAGCATTTTTAATATAATCACTTCCACCGCCGAGGTCGCGAAAGACGAGCCTAAAATTCGGACTGACATAATTACCCCGGCAATTAACAGGGCATTCTTGGCGCCAATTCGGTTAATAATTGCCGGCGCGCAGAACATGATCAGCGCATTGAGTAATTCCCCACCGGTGGTCACGAAGCCAAACACTTCGGTGCCGCGCTGCGGGCTGGCGAAGAAGCCTTTAAAAAAGTTGGCGAACTGCTGGTCGAAAACGTCATAGACGCTGGCGACGCCAACGACATAAATAATAAAGCCCCAGAAGCGCGGCATCCGCAAGAGCTCGGCGGCGGTGCGCATGGAGAAAGCCTGACGGTTGACGCCCAGGGCGTCGATAACCTCGGCGCTATTGCTGCTTTCCGGCTTCGAGACCCACAGCAGCACGCCGAGGATCAGCGCGAAGCCGGAGGCGATCCAGAAGGTGATATTGGGGTCGATACTAAACAGAATGCCGGTGATCGAGGCGCACAGCGCCCAGCCGACGCAGCCGGAGACGCGCACTTTACCGTATTCAAAACGGTTGGCGCGGCTGACGCGTTCAATATAGGCTTCTACCGCCCCGGAGCCGCTGGAGAAGACGATCCCCAGATAGATCCCGCCCACCAGCGCGCCCGCGATGATATTCATCTGCAGCAGCGGAGAGAAAACAAAAATAAAGAAGGGGGCAAACAGGATTAATAAAATCGTAATCGTCCACAGCAGATGTTTGCGCAGGCCGAGCTTATCGGAAATCAGGCCAAACACCGGCTGGAAAATTATCGCGAATAGCGAAATGGAGGAGAAGACAATCCCCGTTTCGGTTTTGGTTAAATGGTTTACTTCCGCCAGCCACACCGGGAAGAAGGGGAAGTAGGCTGACATAATGAAATAGTAGAAGAAAAAGAACAGCATGAAATATATAAAATTATGCCGTTCTCGTGGCGCGAGTTCAGAGAGTTTCATTGTGAATATTCCATATTATTATGCCTGTAAGGTTGGGGGCTGGCGCCCCCGATTATTATTGGAAATGAATCGTTAACTGATATTGCCATTGTGTCTCAAGCAGCTGCCATTGCTGTAGTACGCTGGGTGTCCAGGAGTCATCGCCGCCGATACCCATGTGTTGAGCATCAAGCGCGATCCAGACGCCGTTTTCCGGCTTCATCCTGTGCCAGTGATCGGTCTCCATTAACTGCGCGGTGCTGTAGGGCTGTACGGAGAAGTGGAAATCGCCCGCGACGTGCCAGCGCCCCCAGTCCAGCGCTTTGTTATCGCAGCGCAGGCCGTTTTCCGTCGGGAAAATGTACGGTGTGGTCATCTCTTCCAGCGGCAGCTGCCAGCGGGAGAAACAGGCGCTGGTGCGGCGGTCCGGATAGTTTTCATGCGGGCCGTAGCCGAGCCAGGAAACCGGTTGATGCTGGTCCGGAACCTGGAAATTCAGCCCGATGCGCGGCAGCGGCGGCAGGGTGCCGGCGCGTTCGCCATTGACCGCCAGATGCAGCTTGCCTTCGCCATCAAACGTCATCCGCCAGTGGCTGACAATCACCACTTCGTCGCCGCGCAGATAGTGCCAGCGGCTATCGATAACTACTTCATGGGCCAGGCGCTGGGCGTCGCACTGTACGCAGCGGGCGCTGAGGCCGTAGAGCCCGGCGCTCTTCCAGCGTTCAACCCAGGCGTTGGGGTCGATGCGCTCCACTTCGCTGACGCCGATATCGTTATCCAGCGGGGCGCGCACAAACTGGTCGCGCAGCGGCGTCAGCAGCTGTTCCACACCCTCTACCTGCCAGTGGGTCAGCAGGCCGCTATCCCGGTCGATAGTCCATTGCTGCGAGCCGCTGCGTACGGTCCAGGCCGCGTCGCTGCTCTCCAGCGCTGGCGCCGTGCCGACGGGGGAAGGCCGGCGCAGCGCCAGCGGGGCGGCGAGCGGGAACTGCTGCCAGGCGACGCGATGCCCGGCGTCGGACCAGGTGGTGGCCTGCGGCTGGACAACCTCCAGCGTCAGCCACACCGCTTCGGCGCCCACGGGCAGCGTCAGCGCATCGCACAGCGTCAGCTCGCTCAGGCCTTCAGGGCTCAGCTCAAGCTTCACTTGACCCTCGGCAAAGGTTTCTCCGGCGGCCTGGACCTGCCAGCGCAGCGCTTCGTTATCGGTGGCGCGGAACAGATATTCGCTGCTGATGCTGATACGCAGCGGGGATTGCGCAAGCAGGGTAAACTGGAAGTACTGCTGCGCGTGTTTCGCTTCAATTAATGAAGGGTGCGGGCGGCGGTCGGGGAAGACCAGGCCGTTCATACAGAACTGGCGATCGTTCGGCGTATCGCCAAAGTCACCGCCGTAGGCCCAGCCGACGCTGCCGTCGTCGAAGGTTTTGCTGATGGCCTGATCGGCCCAGTCCCAGATAAACCCGCCCTGCAGGCGCGGATAGTCGCGAAAGGCCTGCCAGTAATCAGCAAAGTTGCCGAGGCTGTTGCCCATCGCGTGGGCGTATTCGCAGAGGATCAGCGGGCGCTGCTCGCCCGGCAGACTGATCCACTTTTTGATCCCCCATTTCGGCACCGTCGGAATCCGCTGATCGCGCTCAACGCGGGCGTACATCGGGCAGATAATATCGGTGGTGGTGCTGTCGGCGCCTCCACCCTCGTACTGCACCGGGCGGGAGGGATCGTTGCGCTTCAGCCAGTGATACATCGCTTCATGGTTGCCGCCGCCGCCGGATTCGTTCCCCAGCGACCAGATAATAATCGACGGGTGGTTGCGGTTGCTTTGCAACATCCGGCTGACGCGGGCGCTGAAGGCCGGCAGCCAGGCCGGATCGTCGGAAAGACGATTCATCGGCACCATGCCGTGGGTTTCAATATTGGCTTCGTCAACGACGTACAGGCCATAGCGATTGCACAGCTCATACCAGCGCGGGGTGTTTGGATAATGCGAGCAGCGCACGGCGTTAAAGTTGTTCTGCTTCATCAGCAGGATGTCCTGCACCATATCCTCTTCGGTCACCACCTGGCCGCGCTGGTGATGGTGCTCGTGACGGTTGACGCCGCGGATCAGCAGCGGTTTGCCGTTTAACAGCAGCAGGCCGTTTTTGATTTCAACCCGGCGAAAGCCGATATCCCAGGCTTCAGCCTCGATCGTTTCATCGCCGCGGCACAGGGACACCACCGCCCGATAGCAGTTTGGCGTTTCCGCGCTCCACAGCGCCGGTCGCTCTACCGGCAGACGAATCGCCGCTCGTTCGGCATAGCTTCCGCGCTCATCGATAATCGGCGAACCCGGCGACTGCTGGTGGCTGGCGACCAGACGATCGTCATCCCACAGTTCGATCTTCACCGTCAGCGCCTCCAGCAGCGCGACCGGCGCGGCGACGCTTAAGTTCACCAGCAGCTCGGCATCCCGATAGAGCGCATCGAGCTGCGGCGTGAGCTGAACGTCGCAGAGGTGCAGGGTCGGTTTGTTCAGCAGCCAGACCGAACGGAAGATGCCGCTCATGCGCCACATATCCTGGTCTTCAAGCCAGGTACCCGCGCTCCAGCGCATCACCATCACGCAGATGCGGTTATCACCCGGCTGAAGGTAGGGCGAGAGATCGAAGGCCGCGGGCAGGCGACTGTCCTGCGAATAACCGACCCATTCGCCGTTGCACCACAGATGAAAAGCCGAATTAACGCCGTCGAAGATAATCTGCGTCTGGCCGTCGGCTCGCCAGCTCTCATCGACGCTGAACGTCAGCGAGTAGCAGCCGGTCGGATTCTCCTCAGGCACGCGCGGCGGCGTAGTGTCGATCGGGTAGCGGACGTTGGTATAGATCGGAGCGTCGTAGCCTTCCATTTGCCAGTTTGACGGCACCGGCGTACTGCGGCTGTCCGGCAGATCGTCTTCCAGCCAGCGGGCATCCACGTCAAACGGGCTGCGAGCCCAGGAGAACTGCCACTGGCCGTCAAGCCGGCGGCGGAACGCCGAGGGCTGGTTTTTCCGCGCCGCGTCGGTATCGCGCCAGCTGGCGAAAGCCGGGTGGGCCGGTAAACGGTTGAGATGGGTAATGGTCTGGTTCTGCCAGTCTTCGCGGGCGAGAATCTGATGGAACGTTGCTCCTGCGGCGGAAAGAGAGTCGTGTTGTTGCATACGTATTCCTGACGGATAAGTGATAAAAATGTCATTCGCTAGACAATATGATTTTGTTATCAGTTATTTTCGCTATAGCCGCAATATTGGCGAAAATGAAACCCACTGGCGATCACGAAAAGCTGGAAAAACAGCTGATTTTTGTCGTCTTTTAAACATAAAATGTTAGCGGACGACATTGAGGTTTTAATTCAGAAGGAGTGCACTATGCAGCGTCGCCTGGCAACGCTTGACGATGTGGCCCGCGAGGCCGGCGTGTCTCAGCAGACGGTCTCCCGGGTGCTGAATAATCCGGACGTGGTGTCTGAACGAACCCGCGATAAGGTCATTCGCGCGATGCAGGCGCTGCGCTACGTACCGAACCGTTCCGCTCAGCTGCTGGCGGGGAAATCCGCGCCGTCGATTGGGCTGATAACCGCTTCGCTGACGCTGCACGCGCCTTCACAAATCGCCGCGGCGGTGAAAAGCTACGCCGGTCTGCATCAGCTTGAGGTCTCGATTGCGATGCCGGTGCAGGTCGACTATCCGTCGCTGCAGGCGCGGCTTAATGAGTTTCGCGCCCAGCATATTCGCGGCGCGATTATCAGCCTGCCGCTCGAAAGCAGCCTCGCGGAGCGGCTGGTGGTGGAAAACCCCGATATCGCCTGCATGTTTCTTGATGTTTCGCCGGAGACCGACGTGTGCTGCGTGCGTTTCGATCATCGCGACGGCTGCGGCGCGTGCGTGCGGCATCTCTGGGACGCCGGGCACCGGGAGTTCGGCCTGCTGGCCGGGCCGGAGAGCTCGGTCTCCGCGCGCATGCGATTGAGCAGCTGGCGCGAGGCGCTGCATCGGCTGGGCGTCAGTAATGCGGTGACGGTGTTTGGCGACTGGAGCGCCGCCAGCGGCTGGAACAAAACGTTTGAGCTCCTGCATCATCATCCGCGCATTAGCGCCATCGTGGTGGCTAACGATCAGATGGCGCTCGGGGTACTGAGCGCGCTGGCGCAGTTGAATCGCACCGGCAGCCAGGCGATCTCGGTCACCGGCTATGACGATACCGCGGACAGCCTCTACTTCCAGCCGCCGCTGACCACCGTCGCCCAGGATTTTAACGTTCTGGGAAAAAGGGCGGTTGAGCTGCTCATCCAGCTAATGGCTGCCCCGCAGATGAAGATCCGCGAGCTGCTGCCGACGCGCCTGATTATCCGCCAATCCACCTGGCCCTGCGCGGGCGCCACGCAGGAGGAGAAAGAGGGTCTTGTCGCGCAGATCAAAGCGCTGGTGGAAAAGCTGTAAGCAACGGTCCGTTTAGCTTTCATTGATGTTGCGCGTGATAGCTTATCGGACAAGCGTACTCGGGGGGTTATGCCCTGAACGTAAAAATGCAAAACACAATCTATCCATGCAAGCATTCATTCACCGCCAGTCACATGGCGGTTTTTTTTGCCCGTTTTCGGTCGTTGGAATATGGCGTTATTTTATTTAATTCTGCCAGTAGGTCGATTACTCGCCGCTGCTAAGCATAAATGCGCTGTTTTCACGCCGCGGTGTCAGAAAATTTCCCCGGCTTATACTTTTTTATCCAGCATAAAATGCTGTTGACCGGGGGCGGCAGGGCGCGCTTTTTTTAGCGCCATTCGGCTATGCTGAAAGCCAAAGCAGGCGAGTGAAAGGCAACGTCATGATGATATTAAAAGATAAAGAGCACGTGGACTCGGTTGACTGGCAGACGGTGGCGGAGATTATCGCCGCCGCAGGTCTCAATCAGCGGGACGTCGCGCTGGTGGAGCGCGCGTTTCGCCATAGTACCTTTTGCTGGTTTGGCTATGAAAACGGGCAGCTTATTGCCGTTGCCCGGGCGATTAGCGACCTGACCTGGTGCAGCTATCTGGCGGATGTCGCGGTGCACCCGCGCTGTCAGGGAAAGGGGTACGGGCAGCAGCTGATGCAATCGGTCAGCGAGCGGCTGCGGCCGTTCGGCAAAACCTTCATCTACTCGGTGGTGGATAAAGTCGGCTTTTATCGCCGCTTTGGTTTTGAAACGCTGACCACGGGCATGGTCTGCGCCAGCGAAGAGGCGATAGCGCGTATGCGCGAGCAGGGATTTGTTGGCTAGTAAATACCGCTTAAAAAAACGCATTTACCAAACGGTTTAAATGGCTGCTGAATGAATCAATGCCATTACCCGGCCGCTGAGGATTATTTCGCTGGCCCTTGCCGGTTGCTGCCGTAAATAATCGGATAAACTTAGTCGGCTACAGCCGGTCCAGTTAATTATGACAGATAGCCTGGGTTAAAAGGGTAAACTGTGTTACACAGTTCCATTCTCCTGGCAAACATCTGGATGGGATTATGCTGACAACTCTGATTTACAGAAGTCAGATGCATTTAACACAAGAAACCGATCTCATACTGCTGGTTGAAAAAGCGAATGCTGAGAACGCAGCACGCGGGATTACGGGCATACTTCTTTTAAAAGATAATGTTTACCTTCAGATACTTGAGGGGGATGAGTGCGTGCTTGAGCAGCTATTCAGCACGATCAAGCAAGACGATCGCCACCATCAGGTTGTCGAGCTGATGCGTGATTACGCGCCGCGCCGGCGCTTTGAAAACGTAGGGATGATGTTTTTTGACCTGAATAAACTGCAAACCGCTGACGTCCTGACAAAGGTTCGCCAGCTTAGCCAACTGAAAGGTTATCTTTCCACCGAAGAGCGCGTCTATAAATTTATCCATACTTTTATCAGTCAAAAAAGCGCTGTCGCGCCGTCACCCTTTTTACGGCCTGACAAATGGTCGCTTCATTCGCGTAAACATGCATTTCATGCGCCGCAAGAATCGTTTTTTGCCAGTCAATGCTGTCAGTTTGCTTTCCAGCCCATTATCGAACCGTTGGCCGGGAATATCACTTCGCTTGAAGCGCTTATTCGTGATAAAGACGGCGGTAGTCCCGCCAATTTCTTTGCCTCGATTCCGCCAGAGCAACGTTATGAAGTTGATCTCAAAGCGAAATCAGTTGCCTTTGCCCTGGCGAAAGAAATCAATATTGGCGACCATAAAATATCCATTAATATCCTTCCGATGTCTCTGGTTGTTATTCCTGATGCCATTGAATACCTGTTGCAGGAAATAAAAAAACAGGGTCTTGAACCCGAACAGGTGATCGTGGAGGTGACGGAAGATGAAATGATCTCCGGTTTTAGCCAGTTCAGCAGCGCGATAAAAAAACTGCGCGTCTCTGGTATGGGGCTGGCAATTGATGACTTTGGCGCCGGTTATGCTGGACTCTCGTTGTTGACAAAAATTCAGCCTGATAAAGTTAAAATCGACCGCGAGATTATTACCGATATCCATCAGAGCGGCCCTAAACAAGCGGTGGTAAGATCGATTATCAACTGCTGCCGTGAACTTGAGATTGCGGTGGTTGCTGAAGGCATAGAGCGGATAGAGGAGTGGTGCTGGCTCGAATCTGCGGGTATTAAACGTTTCCAGGGCTTTTTATTTGCCATGCCGAAAGTCAACGGCGTCGGTGACATACGCTGGCCTGGGGAAAAGTGAAGCCTGATTTGCCTTAATGTACCGAGCGGTTTGCCTCCGGCAGCAGCGCAGGCGAGTAGACATTGCGTATTCCGCCTGGAGTATCCCTATTTTCTGAAGCTGAACCGGCCAATAGTTGCTGATGGCCGGTAAGCTCATGACTAACCGCAAGCCCTGCATATTCCCAATCTATAACAGACTGACCCTTGTTAATCATCTAGCCTGTCATGACTGATTTCATCTTCGTGGGTGCTTATCAACTGCGTGAGCGCTATTTGTTCCTGAAACTTGGTCAGAAGCAGTTCTGCGTCCGTCTTCAGAACGTCTTCAGATGATTCCAGTACTGAATTTATCGCTTTCGTTACGCTGCTAACTAATTCCGCGACGCCGCCTTCCTTGCCGATAGCGAGCATCAGCGCGCTAATGAGCAAAGACTGCGCCTCGACCTGGGCAGCAAGCTGCTTACTTTCGGCATCCATGGCGGAAATTTTAGCAATTATGCTGAGAATGACATTATTCATTGTATCCCTCAAATCAATAAGTTAGAGCGGGTTGTTGATGGCTATATTCGCTGTTGATAATCCGAATTAACCATAGAACATAAATATGCCAGAAAAAATATCGGTAGCGTTAGTCAGGTTTTGGACATCACCAAAGTAAAGCATGAAAACGCGCCGGTCCCACTTCCATATTCCTCCAACGATCGCGCCCGACAGAGCGCAAAGGAGCATGAAGAGTGCGGTTGTTGAAAAGAAAGACGCCAGGCTTGAGGTCGTGTTTAGCCTGGCCGACCTCTGATGTTTCTTGCTTCAGCATCAACTCATACAGGCGACAGGAAAATGTACGGATGTTTAACCGGCAGGACAAGCTCGTTGGCAAGAGCGGCTGGCTCTGTTCAACGAGATACAGCATGGGCTGACGCCAGACCATGAATATGGCTCATGTTGTAATGAAATTAACTCGCTTTCACTCATCTAATGGCTCTGGCATAACATGCTGTATTCGATATAGATAATATGAAGATGAAGACTGCTTATGGAAGCCTGCGCCAGCCTGCAACCATCAGAAAGGACTGCAGTTTTTATCTCAGAACTTAGGATGCACATCTGCGATGAATCAACAATTTACCTTTACTATTAAACGCACTCTCTTTGATGAAAACTATAACCCCTCAGAAAATACGCGTATTACAACCAACTTTGCTAATTTAGCAAGAGGGGAAAATCGCCAGGAGAATCTGCGCAATACCTTAGTCATGATTGACAATCGTTTCAATACGCTGGCGCACTGGGATAACCCCAAAGGCGATCGCTATGCCGTTGCGCTGGAAATTATTTCAGCCGAAATGAATATCAGCGTCACCGGCGATACCTTTCCGGTGATTGAAATATTGCAAACCAGCATTATTGATAAAAAGACCGATGAACGTATTGAGGGTATCGTTGGCAATAATTTCTCTTCGTACGTTCGCGACTACGACTTTAGCGTATTGCTGTTAGACCATAATAAAGGACGCGCAGGTTTTAGCCTTCCGGAAGGATTCGGCGATTTGCACGGCAACATATTTAAACATTTCGTCAATTCAGCGGAGTACAAGGCCAATTTCAAAAAATCACCGGTCATTTGCCTTAGCGTCTCCAGCAAAGACACCTATCACCAGACCGGAAATCAACATCCTGTCCTGGGGCTCGAATACCGGCCAGAGGGTTCATCGTTGACTGAGCAATATTTTGGCAAAATGGGCCTGAAGGTTCGCTACTTTATGCCGAAAAACAGCGTTGCGCCTTTGGCCTTTTATTTCTCAGGGGATTTGCTGAGCGATTACACGAGCCTTGAGCTGATTAGCACCATCAGCACGATGGAGACGTTCCAGAAGATATACCGCCCGGAGATCTACAACGCCAACTCTGCCGCAGGACTCTGCTATCAGCCCGATCTGCATCATCAGGACCATTCATTAACCAAAATTGTTTACGATCGTGAAGAGCGCAGCCAGCTGGCGGTAGAGCAGGGGAAGTTTACCGAAGAGCACTTTATTAAACCGTATAAAAATATTCTGCAGCAATGGTCTGCTCATTACGCTCTTTAAGACATCGCATATATAAGGCTATCGATAATGACAAAATTATTACCCACTTCAACAGCCGGCAGCTTACCGAAACCGTCCTGGCTTGCAGAGCCGGAGAAACTGTGGTCCCCATGGAAACTGCAGAATGAAGAGTTAATTGCCGGGAAAAAAGACGCGCTGAGCCTGTCCTTATTTGACCAACTGCGCGCCGGTATCGACATCGTCAGCGATGGCGAGCAAACCCGTCAGCACTTTGTTACTACGTTTATTGAGCACCTCAGCGGCGTCGATTTTGAAAAACGCGAAGTCGTTAAAATCCGTAATCGCTATGATGCGAGCGTTCCGACCGTCGTGGGCGCCGTCGAGCGTCAAAAACCCGTTTTTGTCGAAGATGCGCGTTTTTTACGTCAGCTCACCAGCCAGCCGATTAAGTGGGCGCTGCCGGGGCCCATGACCATGATTGATACGCTCTATGACAATCACTATAAGAGCCGCGAAAAACTGGCCTGGGAGTTTGCGAAGATACTTAATCAGGAAGCCAGGGAACTGGAGGCCGCCGGCGTCGACATTATTCAGTTTGATGAGCCAGCCTTTAATGTGTTTTTTGATGAGGTTAATGATTGGGGCATCGCGGCCTTAGAAAGAGCCGTTGAAGGGCTAAAATGCGAAACTGCGGTACATATCTGCTATGGATACGGCATCAAAGCGAATACCGACTGGAAAAAGACCCTGGGAACAGAGTGGCGACAATATGAAGAAGCGTTTCCTAAGCTGCAAACCTCCAGCATCGATATCATCTCGCTGGAATGTCATAACTCACGTGTTCCCATGGATCTGCTTGAACTGATTCGCGGAAAAAAAGTGATGGTTGGAGCCATCGACGTGGCGACCAATGCGATCGAAACGCCGGAGGAAGTCGCCGCGACCTTACGTAAAGCGCTGCAGTTTGTGGATGCCGATAAGCTTTATCCTTCAACCAACTGCGGCATGGCGCCGCTATCGCGTCCGGTGGCGAGCGGCAAGCTCAATGCGCTAAGCGCCGGGGCGGAAATTATCCGCAGGGAGCTGCAGGCTAAATAGAACCCTGGCAAAGGGCTGGAAGCCTCGCCGCAGCTGACGGATATCCAGCGAATGGTATGTAAGGTATGCGAAATGCTTCTGGCTCAGATTTCATCATTCGCTGACCGGGCATAATCAGTACGTCGTGCCGGGCGCTCGGGCGCTACTTAAAATATTTATCGAGGGGATCGTGATGGCGGTATTTTCGGAAGAAAAACAGCCAGTAGACAAAACCCAGAGTAGCGCCCAGCCCGGCAAACTGCAGATAAAGTATTTTACGTCGGGCAAGCAGGTCCATAAATGAATACGCGCCTTTCCACATATCAATAATGCCACCGTTTATCACCAGGTCTGTAAACAGCGCAAGCCCCGGCAGAGCAACCGCGTACGCCGCCATAAGGTATAAAAGCGCCGCAAGCCTCATTTTGGTATTGATATGCATATTCTGCCTCCTTGCTCATGATGACAAAGCATAACATAGCCTATCAACGATCGGCATCGAGTGGGCTGTTGAGGGATGTTCGGACGGAGTTTCTCCTGGTGACTGATACGATAAATTATCGTGTATAAGGTGGTTCATCGATCGGCAAACCAAAAGCAGAACGCCCCCTGGTGCATCGGCAGCAGGGGGCGTTTACGGGTGGGGATTATCGTCGTTCATCAGTCATCCCATTTGTGGCTCAGGTATGCGGCAAGAAATCCAAAGAACAGAATGGTTCCCAGAACTGCCATAAATACATGCATATTTCCCAGCATGATTAACCTCCATTAGTTTTGCTATGCGCTATGTTGTCCTCATTGAACGGGTTTACGGTTGTTGGATACATCTTAACCCGACTAATCTAAACAAACGCTTAACAAATTGCCCAGCGTGACTATTATCCATGTGAATCACTCTCCCTTTTTACCCGCCAGCGCGCTTTTCCTGTACTGCAACGGGCTAAGGGCAAACTGCTGGCGGAAGTGATGGCGCAGGGTGCTGGCGTTTGAGAAACCGCAAAGCTCGGCAATCTGCTCAACGCTCAGCCGGCTGTGGGTTAAGTGCTGCGTGGCGCGCTGAAGGCGCTCGTCAAGCAGCCAGCGGGCGGGGGTTTTGCCGGTAGCGTCTTCGAAACGGCGTAAAAACGTGCGCTGCCCCATGCCGGCTCTTTCCGCCAGCGAGGCCACGGTGTGGCCAGCGGCGAGATTCTGGTGCAGGAAATCAAATAATTGCCCCAGCCGCTGGCTCTCCCGCGCTTTGGCCACCGGGCGAACAATCTGCTGCGCCTGCCCGCCGTCGCGATGGGGGGAAACCACTAACCGTCGGGCGACAAGATTCGCCGCTTCGACGCCGAAGTCCTCGCGCACCAGGTGCAAACATAAATCGATACCCGCGGCGCTGCCTGCGGAGGTCATGACGCCTTCGGCGCCGACGTACAGCACGTCATCGATCACCTCAATGCGCGGAAACCGCGCCCGCAGCTGGTCGGTATAGCGCCAGTGGGTGGTCGCCTGGCGGCCGTTCAGCAGCCCGGCCGCGGCCAGAACGAAAACCCCGGAGCAGATAGAAATTATCCGGCAGCCTCGCGCATGGGCGGCGACCAGCGCCTCGCACAGCGCTGGCGGCACGGGGGAGTCAATACCGCGCCAGCCGGGCACCACGATGGTGTCCGCTTCGCCTAACAGCGCCATACCGCCATCGGTCATGAGCCGAATTCCGCCGGTTGCCCGCAGCTCGCCGTCGTCGACGGCGGCCACGGCAAAGCGATACCATCGTTCGCCCATCTCCGGGCGCGGCAGGCCGAAGATCTCAACGGCGACGCCAAATTCAAAGGTACACAGGCCATCGTAGGCGAGGGCGACAACCCGGTGGCGTGACAACGTCACGGATGAGGTTGTCAGGATTTCAGCGTTTTCAGTCATGGTTCTCGGCAGATGTCGCGCAGGCGGTTAATTAAAGTAGTGGTATCACAGACAAGGAGAAGATGCCATGAGTGTTGTAACCGCTATTGCCCCCGCCAGTTCTACCGACGCCGCCGCCTGGTTTCGTCATAAGCTAAGCCTCGAGACCGACTGCGCCGATGTCTACAGCGCGATGCGCGAAGGAGAAGTAGATTTTGTTCTGCTGCACGTCGTCGGCAGTGAGGAAACCTTTGCCCGTCGTCATCTCCCGGGCGCCCTGCATTTACCGCACCGACAAATTGATGAAACCAGAATGGCGCAGTGGCCTGATGACACGCTTTTTGTGGTCTACTGCGCCGGGCCGCACTGCAACGGGGCGGACGTCGCCGCCATGAAGCTGGCTCTGCTGGGGCGCCCGGTAAAAATGATGCTCGGCGGCCTGACCGGCTGGGAAGATGAAGGGTTGCCTTTCGCAAAGTGAATTTATTTCATGTGCCATGAAATATTGTCGTTTGCCGATGAAACCTCTGCATGCCAGTATCTGGACATATAGCCATCCAGAAGTCTATAAATTCAAATAATGAACTATCACGGTGGGTAATTAACTTTGCCCGCCGCTAAGGAGACACCATGCAACGTCATCAGGCCCCGTTCCGCGCAGATATTGTCGGCAGCTTTTTACGCCCGGACGCCATCAAACAAGCCCGTCAGCAGCTGGCCGCCGGCACCATCGACGCGCAGCAGCTGCGGCAGATAGAAAATGAGGCGATTCGCGTTCTGGTGCAGCAGCAGTGCGAGTGCGGGCTGCATGTGGTCACCGACGGTGAGTTCCGCCGCGCGTGGTGGCACTTTGATTTCTTTGACGGACTACAGGGCGTTGAGCGCTACGATTCAGAAAAGGGCATTCAGTTCAACGGGGTACAGACCAAAGCGCACGGTGTTCGCGTCACCGGTAAACTGGCCTTTGGCGATCACCCGATGCTGGAAGATTTTCGCTATCTGAAGAGCATCAGCGGCAGCGCTCAGCCGAAGATGACCATTCCCAGCCCGAGCGTGCTGCACTTCCGCGGCGGCCGGAAAGATATCGACGCGACGGTGTATCCGGATCTCGCCGACTATTTCGATGACCTGGCAACCACCTGGCGCGATGCCATTCGCGCCTTCTACGATGCGGGCTGCCGCTATTTACAGCTTGATGACACCGTCTGGGCCTACCTCTGCTCCGATGAGCAGCGACAGCAGGTGCGCGAGCGCGGCGAAGACCCGGATGAGCTGGCGCGCATTTATGCCCGCGTTCTGAATAAGGCCCTGGAAGGGAAACCGGAGGATCTGACCGTTGGCCTGCACGTGTGTCGCGGTAACTTCCGCTCGACCTGGATCTCCGAGGGCGGCTACGAGCCGGTTGCGGAAGTGCTGTTCGGCGGCGTTAACATCGACGCGTTCTTCCTCGAATATGACAATGACCGTTCCGGCGACTTCGCGCCGCTGCGCTACGTTCGCCCCGGCCATCAGCAGGTGGTACTGGGCCTGATCACCACTAAAAACGGGGAGCTGGAAAACCCGGAAGGGGTGAAGGCTCGTCTGCAGGAGGCGGCGCAGTACGTCCCGCTGGCGCAAATTTGCCTCAGCCCGCAGTGCGGTTTTGCTTCCACCGAAGAGGGTAACTCTCTGACCGAAGCCCAGCAGTGGGATAAAGTCCGCCTGGTCACCGGCATCGCCGCGCAGGTCTGGTAATCTCTCCATAGCGCAGCGTTGCACTATTTTAAGGCAACGCTGTGCACCCGCCTTTATTTTCCCCGTATTCTGCCGCGCTTTCAGACGCTTTCACAACCTGGCATCGTTTTTGCCTTATCACTTCCGGTGAGTCGTTAATTCATTTTTTTGTTTTTGCGCTATTCAGGAGTGACACACATGCAGCGTCGAACACTATTAAAAGCTTTTGCTCTCTCCGCCTCTGTTATTAGCATGGGCTTCTCCTTACAGGTTTATGCCGCCGACACCATTAAAGTCGGCATTATGCACTCGCTTTCCGGGACGATGGCGATTTCTGAAACCCCGCTGAAAGATGTCGCCCTGATGGCTATCGATGACATCAACGCCAAAGGCGGCGTGCTGGGTAAAAAACTGGAACCGGTCGTGGTGGATCCGGCATCAAACTGGCCGCTGTTCGCCGAAAAAGCGCGTCAACTGCTGACGCAGGATAAGGTGGCGGCGGTGTTCGGCTGCTGGACCTCCGTATCACGCAAATCGGTTCTGCCGGTATTTGAAGAGCTGAACGGTCTGCTCTTCTACCCGGTACAGTATGAAGGCGAAGAGATGTCGCCGAACGTCTTCTACACCGGCGCGGCGCCAAACCAGCAGGCGATTCCGGCGGTGGAATACCTGCTGAGCGAAGACGGCGGCGGGGCGAAACGCTTCTTCCTGCTCGGTACCGACTACGTCTACCCGCGCACCACCAACAAAATTCTCCGCGCTTTCCTGCACGCCAAAGGCATTCAGGATAAAGACATCGAAGAGGTCTATACCCCGTTCGGCTATAGCGACTATCAAACTATCGTCGCCAATATCAAGAAGTTCTCCGCCGGCGGTAAAACCGCGGTGGTCTCTACCATCAACGGTGATTCCAACGTTCCGTTCTATAAAGAGCTGGCTAATCAGGGGCTGAAAGCGACGGACGTGCCGGTGGTGGCCTTTTCCGTGGGCGAGGAGGAGCTGCGCGGGATTGATACTAAACCGCTGGTGGGCAACCTCGCGGCGTGGAACTACTTCGAGTCCGTCGATAACCCAACCAACAAACAGTTTGTTGCCGACTATCGCGCTTACGCCAAAGCCCACAAGCTGCCAAACGCCGATACCGTGGTAACCAATGACCCGATGGAAGCGACCTGGGTTGGCCTGCACATGTGGGCGCAGGCGGTGACGAAAGCAGGATCGACCGATGTCGACAAGGTGCGTGATGCCATGGCCGGCCAA
Source organism: Klebsiella michiganensis (assembly GCF_015139575.1). Taxonomy (GTDB): domain Bacteria; phylum Pseudomonadota; class Gammaproteobacteria; order Enterobacterales; family Enterobacteriaceae; genus Klebsiella; species Klebsiella michiganensis. Next base: position 2,768,921 of record NZ_AP022547.1, read on the forward strand.
ACCTTCAAGGCGCCGTCAGGCTTTACCCTGACCATGGATGCCACCAACCATCACCTGCACAAGCCGGTAATGATTGGCGAAATCGAAAGCAACGGCCAGTTTAACGTGGTCTGGCAGACCGAAGAGCCGGTACGCGCCCAGCCGTGGAGCCCGTGGATTGCCGGGAATGATAAAAAGCCGGATCACCCGGTTAAAACCGTCAGCAACTAAGCGTCAGACCCCGGCGCTGCGCCGGGGGGAATGATTCAGTCTTCCGGGCCCGAAGCCCGGATTTCCCCGAAAAGGAGAACGACCATGAACGCATTACGCCTCATGTGTTACTTCGCGCTGCTGATGGTCTTGATACCGTGGCGGGCGCAGGCAGCGGACGCCGACGATTTTGTGGCGGCCAATCGCAGCCAGCAGGCTCAGCTGCTGGAACAGTGGGCCGCCGCGCCCGAAGCGCCGCGTTTACCGCTGCTGCGGGCGCTGAAAAGCGAAACATTGCAATCCGATAGCAGCGGTCATGCGTTCAGCAAACAGGGCGACAGCCTGCTGGCGCTGGGCGCGGTTCCGACGCCCGTCGGCCCAACAAAACCGGTGCGCCTGACCAACCGCCTGCGTAACCTGGCGGCAGGCGCGCTGGCGACGCATCTCCTGGTTAGTGACAACGTCACGGAAAGGGCCGCGGCGGCGAAAACCCTGCAGCGCGAAGCGACGCCTGAGATGGCGGGGCTGTTACAGCAGCGTCTGACGGCGGAAACGGACGGCGCGGTGAAGTCGCAGCTGGAAATTGCGCTGGCCCGTTTACAGCTTGTCAGTCCTCAGCCCGCACAGCGGCTGGCGGCCATCGCGCTGCTCGGCCACTCAGGTGACCCGGAAACTCAGGCGCTGCTGACGCCGTATACCGATGCCCGGCATGAGCCGGACCCGGCGATTCGCGCGGCGGCCCAGGAGAGCCTGAGTAAAATCCAGCACCGCCTGCTGCTGGGCGATCTTCTGGGCCAGGCTTTTATGGGCCTCTCCCTCGGTTCTGTCCTGCTGCTCGCCGCGCTCGGTCTGGCCATCACCTACGGTCTGCTCGGGGTGATCAATATGGCCCACGGCGAGATGCTGATGATTGGCGCCTACAGCTGCTGGCTGGTTCAGCAGGCGCTGGCGCAGCTGGCGCCGCAGTGGCTGGCCTTCTATCCGCTGATTGCGCTGCCGGTGGCGTTCCTGATCACCGGCGGTATCGGTATGGCGCTGGAACGCACCGTGATCCGTCATCTGTACGGGCGCCCGCTTGAGACGCTGCTCGCCACATGGGGGATCAGCCTGATGCTGATTCAGCTGGTGCGAATGCTGTTTGGCGCGCAGAACGTTGAGGTCGCCAATCCGGCATGGCTCTCCGGCGGCGTGCAGGTTCTGCCGAATCTCATCCTGCCGTGGAACCGTCTGGCGGTACTGGTTTTCGTGCTGCTGGTGCTGCTCTTTACCTGGCTGACGCTGAACAAGACCCGGCTAGGGATGAACGTGCGGGCGGTGACGCAAAACCGCGCGATGGCGGCCTGCTGCGGCGTGCCGACCGGACGGGTCGATATGCTGGCGTTTGGCCTCGGTTCGGGGATCGCGGGGCTGGGCGGCGTCGCGCTGTCGCAGCTCGGTAACGTCGGGCCGGAGCTGGGCCAGGGCTACATTATTGACTCCTTCCTCGTGGTGGTGCTCGGCGGCGTTGGTCAGCTGGCGGGCAGCGTGGCGGCGGCGTTTGGTCTTGGCATCTTTAACAAAATCCTTGAACCGCAGATGGGAGCCGTGCTGGGTAAGATCCTGATTCTGGTCTTGATTATCCTGTTTATCCAGAAACGTCCCCAGGGACTGTTCGCCCTCAAAGGGAGGGTTATTGACTGATGAGCCAACCTATTACCTTAACGCTGGCGCGCAAAGCGCCGCGCCCGCTGCGCTGGTTCGGCGTGCTGCTACTGCTGGGCCTGCTGAGTATGCCGTTTCTGGCGCTGCTGCCCGCCACGCATCCGCTGGCGGTCTCCACCTGGCTGCTGACGCTCACCGGCAAGATCCTCTGCTACGCCATTGTCGCCGTGGCGCTGGATTTGGTCTGGGGCTATGCCGGGATGCTCTCGCTTGGCCATGGGATCTTTTTTGCTCTCGGCGGCTACGCCATGGGCATGTACCTGATGCGCCAGGCGGCGGGCGACGGATTGCCGGCCTTTATGTCGTTTTTGTCGTGGAGCGAGCTGCCGTGGTTCTGGTGGGGCACCCAGCATTTCGCCTGGGCTATGCTGCTGGTGGTGCTGGTGCCCGGTCTGCTGGCGCTGGTTTTCGGCTGGTTTGCCTTCCGCTCGAAAATCAAAGGCGTCTATTTTTCGATTATGACCCAAGCGCTCACCTACGCCGGGATGCTGCTGTTTTTCCGTAACGAAACCGGCTTTGGCGGTAACAACGGTTTTACCGGCTTTACCACGCTGCTCGGTTTCTCAGTCACCGCCATCAGCACGCGGGTGGCGCTGTTTATGGCCACGGTACTGCTGCTGTTGCTCACCCTGTGGATTGGCTATTTGCTGGCGCAAAGCAAATTTGGCCGCGTGCTGACGGCGGTGCGCGATGCTGAAAACCGCCTGATGTTCTGCGGCTACGACCCGCGCGGCTTTAAGCTGCTGGTATGGACCCTTTCAGCCGTACTGTGCGGCCTGGCGGGGGCGCTGTACGTGCCGCAGGTCGGGATCATCAACCCCAGCGAAATGTCGCCGACCAACTCTATCGAAGCGGCCATCTGGGTGGCGCTCGGCGGTCGCGGAACCTTAATCGGCCCGGTGCTCGGCGCGGGGCTGGTCAACGGCGCGAAAAGCTACTTTACCGTGGCGATGCCGGAGTACTGGCAGCTCTTTCTGGGGCTGATTTTTATTATCGTGACGCTGTTTTTACCGCGTGGCGTTATCGGCCTGCTGCGTAAAGGAGATCGCTGATGCCATTGGATGAAGAGCTATTTACCCGCCAGCTGCCGACGGACCGCTTTCGCGAGCAGACCGATCCGGTACTGCAGCTGGAAGAGATTAACGTCAACTTTGACGGTTTTCAGGCGTTGACCAACCTGTCGCTGCAGATTGGCGTGGGCGAGCTACGCTGCGTGATTGGGCCGAACGGCGCCGGTAAAACTACCCTGATGGACGTCATCACCGGCAAAACCCGGCCGCAGAGCGGCAGGGCGCTTTACGATCAGTCGGTGGACTTAACCACCCTCGATCCCATCGCCATCGCCCGCCAGGGCATCGGGCGCAAGTTTCAGAAACCGACGGTCTTTGAGGCGCTGACGGTGGCAGAGAATCTCGAACTGGCAATGAAAGGTGATAAATCGGTGTGGGCCAGCCTGCGGGCGCGCCTGAACAGCGAGCAGGCCGACCGAATCAGCGAAACCCTGCGCCTGCTGCGGCTGGAGGGCGAACGCTATCGGCCGGCGGGGCTGCTGTCGCACGGGCAAAAGCAGTTTCTGGAAATCGGCATGCTGCTGGTGCAGGAGCCGCATCTGCTGCTGCTGGACGAACCCGCCGCCGGGATGACCGATGCGGAGACAGAATATACCGCCGAGCTGTTCCGCACCCTTGCCGGGCAGCATTCGCTGATGGTGGTCGAGCATGATATGGGCTTTGTCGAAACCATCGCCGACAGGGTGACGGTGCTGCATCAAGGACAGGTGCTGGCGGAGGGGTCGCTGCGCGAGGTGCAGGCCAACGAACAGGTGATTGAAGTTTATCTCGGACGCTAAGGAGCGCGGATGTTACAGGTTAATCAACTACATCAATATTATGGCGGCAGCCATATCCTGCGTGGAGTGGATTTTGCCGCTCGCCAGGGCGAGATCACCTGCCTGCTCGGGCGCAACGGGGTGGGAAAAACCACCTTGCTGAAGTGCCTGATGGGGCTGATCCCGGCGCGCAGCGGCGAAGTGCTGTGGCAGGAGAAGAATATCACCCACCGTAAACCGCACCAGCGGGTACAGTCGGGGATCGCCTACGTGCCCCAGGGGCGGGAGATTTTTCCGCGCCTGACGGTGGAGGAGAATCTGCTGATGGGGCTGTCCCGCTTTCCCGCCCGCGACGCGCGCGCGGTGCCGGAAGAGATTTATCAGCTGTTTCCGGTGCTGAAAACCATGAAGCAGCGGCGCGGGGGCGATCTTTCCGGCGGGCAGCAGCAGCAGTTGGCCATTGGCCGCGCGCTGGCCAGCCGTCCGCAGCTGTTGATTCTTGATGAACCGACGGAGGGCATTCAGCCGTCGGTGATTAAGGAGATTGGCGAGGTGATTCGTCAGCTGGCGAACCGCGGGGATATGGCGATTCTGCTGGTCGAGCAGTTCTATGATTTTGCCGCCGGTCTGGCGGATCGCTATCTGGTGATGTCGCGCGGCGCGATTATCCAGCAGGGCAACGGCGGCGATATGGAAGCCGAAGGCGTCCGCGGGATGGTTACCATTTAACTCGCCCCGGATGGCGGCCTCCCCCCGGCTCGCGCTGCGCTTAGCCGGGCTACAGGTATATAGCAGTCTGCTGGCCCGTAGCCCGGGCAAGGCGCTTTGCGCCGCCCCCGGGGAGTTCGCCACAGGGCGCATTGGATATGATTTCCCGGAGGCGATGCTGCGCATCTGTCCGGGCTACCGCTCGCAGACGGCGATGAACACGTAGCCCGGGCAAGGCGCTTTGCGCCGCCCCCGGGGAGAGCGCCATAGTCCGCACTAGATATGGTTTCCCGGAGGCGATGCTGCGCATCTGTCCACGCTACCGCTCGCAGACGGCGATGGACCTGTAGCCCGGGCAAGGCGCTTTGCGCCGCCCCCGGGGAGAGCGCCATAGTCCGCACTAGATATGGTTTCCCGGAGGCGATGCTGCGCATCTGTCCGCGCTACCGCTCGCAGACGGCGATGGACCTGTAGCCCGGGCAAGGCGCTTTGCGCCGCCCCCGGGAGAAGCGCGCAGAGGGCTATTTGCGCAGCAGCCGCTGCAGGCGCGCCTGACGCCAGCGATTGATCCATTCGCCAAAAACAAACAGGCGCAACCCTTTAACCACCAGCAGCGCTCCCCAGACGATCGCCACCCATGCGGACCAGTAGCTCTCTGCGCCGCTCAGCCAGTTCAGCAGCGCCAGCAGAACGCAAACGACGACGGCCACCGTCAATGAACGGTAAAAACGGCTCTCGCGTTCGACGCGCGCTTTGGCTTCCTCAATACGTAAATCCAGCGACGCTTCGTGGCCCGCCGGCGATTCGCCGCTAATCTCGGCGACGTTTACTTCAAATACCGCCGCAAGCGCGCTGAGCGTCTCGAGGCCGGGACGGTCGCCGTTCTCGATGCGCTGAATGGTGCGCACGCTGACGCCGGCCAGTTCGGCAAGCTGCTCCTGCGACCAGGCGCGCTGCAAACGTAATTGTTTAACCTGATGACTACTGTTCATTGTTTCTATCTCCGGGTGAAAACCTGAGATGGAGTATCATCGAGCGGGCTGTCGGGCACCACGATCGAAACCCGACAGGGACGCGACAGCAACCTGACAGCCGCACGGCGCCTGGCATCAGGCGCGGGCGACCGCGCTACCGTTCCACGGACGAACGTTCATGCCGCGGAAAATCATCAGCCATGCGGCGATAATCGCCAGCATCAATATCACAAACAGCGACCAGTGCGGCAGATGGGTCAGAATCGTCCCGGTCAACATCGGGTTAAACGCCGCCCCCAGCCAGCCCAGCGACTGGGCGGAAAAGTAGCTGGCTTTCATGCCCGGCGGCGCAATGTTATCGATCAGCATATATTCCCCCGGCGCGTAGATAACCTCTCCGAGCGTAAAAATGGCGGCGGAGATGCCCCACAGCAGCAGGCTGTTATCGGAAATAACAAAACCGCCCAGCCCGAGCACAAAACAGACCGTCCCAAAGGTCATCAGCGGGCGAATATTGCGGGCGGTAAGGCGACGACCAACCGCATACTGCAGCGCCACCACCACGGCCGCGTTAACCGGCAGTACCACCGCAACCACTTTTTCGGCAAAATCGCTGTCCGCTACCACCAGCACATACTGGGATATGCAGGAAGCGAAAGAGCCGCCGACAAAGGAGGCCAGCAGGCCGGAAAGGGTAAACCACAGCAGAGCGCGATCGCGCAGCAGCACCGACGGCGACCACTGGACCGCGTTATCCTGAGCAATCGCGGCGCTGGTGCGCTGCACAAACAGCTGAATAAATACCAGCGGAAGGGCGGCGCAGCCGGCCGCCAGCCAGAACGGCAGGTTAATACTGTGCATGACCAGCAGAGTGCCGATAGGCGGCCCAACGGTCCAGCCAATATTGAGAAAGGTGTAGTTAAGGGAAAAAATCTGCGCCTTCTTTTCCGGCGACAGCACGTCGGCAAACCACGCTTTCAGCACGGTAGAGAAGACGGAGTAAGCGCAGTTAATCAGCGCGAAGAAAAACACCACCAGCGCGACGCTATTGACCAGAGGAATAGCGATAAAGCCGCCAATAAACGCCAGCACGGCGAGCGTCATATAGCGCTTTTTGTCGAACTTATCGGCGAGAATGCCAAAACCCATGCTGAACAGCACCCCGACGATCAGCGCGCTCGACAGCGCGTAGCCGATTTTATCCACCTCCAGCTGGTACTGGCGGGTGAGGTAGATCGTCATAAAAGGTAACGTTGCGCCGCGGCCAATGGTTAACAGCAACGACGAAGCCAGCAGCGCTGCGGTTGAGCGCCTGAGAGTCGGTATCATTTTTTCCTTGCCTGATGTGATGTTATTTTTGTTGTCACGATCACAAATAGCACGCTAACCGGGGCTTGTATAGTTCCCGGGGGGGATGAAAAGCACGCCAGCGCCCTACCGAAAATAATGATCTATGCGGCGGACGAATTATTCGGTAGTTTGATTTTGTTCGCAAAAATTCCAATAACAACCGAGGCGGGTATGACGCGTAAAGACGGGCTGCTGGCATTGCTGGTGGTGGTGGTATGGGGGCTGAATTTCGTGGTGATCAAGGTGGGGCTGCATAATATGCCGCCGCTGATGCTTGCCGGACTGCGCTTTTTGCTGGTGGCTTTCCCGGCGCTGCTCTTCGTCGCGCGGCCAAAAATTCCGCTGAGCCTGCTGCTGGGCTACGGCCTGACGATTAGCTTCGGTCAGTTTGCGTTTTTGTTCTGCGCGATTAGCCTCGGCATGCCTGCCGGACTGGCATCGCTGGTGCTGCAGGCGCAGGCCTTTTTCACCATCATTCTCGGGGCGTTTATTTTCGGCGAACGTTTGCAGGGGAAACAGCTGGCGGGGATTGCGCTGGCGATTTTCGGCGTACTGGTGCTGGTCGAAGCCAGCCTCGGCGGCCAGCATGTCCCGCTGGTGGGCTTTATGCTGACGCTGGCCGCGGCGTTGAGCTGGGCCTGCGGCAATATCTTCAACAAGAAAATTATGTCGCATGCGAGCCGGCCGCCGATTATGTCTTTGGTGGTATGGAGCGCGCTGATCCCGGTGCTGCCGTTTATGCTGGCGTCGTGGATCCTCGACGGCCCGCAGGTCATGGCGGAAAGCCTGCTGCATATCGACCTGCTGACGATCCTGTCGCTGCTCTATCTGGCGTTTATTGCCACTATCGTCGGCTATGGTATTTGGGGGGCGCTGCTCGGCCGCTATGAAACCTGGCGCGTGGCGCCGCTGTCGCTGCTGGTGCCGGTGGTCGGGATGGCCAGCGCGGCCTTATTGCTCGGCGAGACGCTGAATAGCCTGCAGCTGCTGGGCGCGGTACTGATTATGGCCGGGCTGTATATCAACGTATTTGGCCTGCGGATCGTGCGTCCGGGCATGGCGCGGGGGTAAAAAAAGCCCCGGTCACGGGGCTAAAGGGATTTTACAGGCTTTGCTGGTTGTAATAGGGCACGCCCAGTTCATCTGATTTATCACTGCCAGAGGCCATGTGATTGAAATCAAAAGGCGAATCATTATGTTCGGAAGGAATAATCATCGCATCCCGGTTGTTGTGGCGAACCGGGGTGCTGGTTTGCTCCGCATAACTTTGGCTCGAGACCAGCGCCAATAGCACGATGGCGGCGGAAGCGAATAGTTTCATGATTTCCTCAATACGTCTTTTTGCAGGCGGTTAACAACAGTTATTTAATGGGAGCAGGTAGCGCGACTCGCCCGGCACGTTGGTAATACGATACTGGTGCGGCGGAACATCGAAATAGTTCTTAAAAGTTCGCGTCAGCGTTTGCTGCGATTCAAAGCCATAGCGTTCGGCCAGGTATAAGATAGGCTCGTTGCTCTGCTTCAGCTTCTGCGCGATCTCGGTCAGCTTACGGCTGCGGATATACTGTCCCAGCGAGTGACCGGTCTCTTTCTTGAACATTCTTTGCAGGTGCCACTTGGAGTAACCTGAGCGCTCTGAAACCTTCTCCAGCGACAGGGGCGATTCCAGGTTATCCTCGATCCACGACAAAATACTATGGATAGTGATGGCGTCGTTATTGCGTCTGGACATCATCTTACCTCTTCTTATTACGACAGAACTTTTTTGAGTAAACACTCAAGAGTGGCCACTTCATCCGTCGACAGATTTTTTGTTAGTTCCTGGTGCAATTTCTGACCCACAACCTGATGACATTGCTCACAAAGGGCTGCGCCGTCTGGCGTTAACTGTACCAGCACGCCACGCTTGTCAGTCGGGTTGGGTAACCGTTCAATCCAGCCTTTACAGACCAGGCGGTCGAGCATGCGCGTCATTGCGCCTGGGTCGACCGAAAGCACGGTTTTCAGCTCAACGGGGGTAATACACACTTCGCAACGAATGGAACAGAGCACCCGGAACTGGGTGGAAGTAATATCCATCGGCGAGAGATAGTCGTTGAGCAGGCGATCTTTTTTCTGGTTAACCATCTGGATCAAGCGGCCAAGAGGGATCATTTCGTTAAACAGGTCGCTTGTACTTTTCACAATGGTTGCCCAGGCAATGACTTAGTTGCGGGAGATATTATTGCCTAGGCAAATATAAGTCAACCTGATGAATTAGCCGATGCCACGATTTGCTAAAACGAATTGTTGTGAGGCAGGTCACTCTATTTCACGTTGTTATCTTATGATTTGAAGGAAGGGTGAATGCGTCCTGAGGAGAACGGGTACAATCTGGCAACAGACGATATACTCAGCACGCGTCATTTTTTTGATAATCCAATATTGACAGGACCTTAATTCACTATGATGGATCTTTTTAAAGCGATAGGCCTGGGACTGGTAGTGATTCTACCGCTGGCGAACCCGCTGACTACCGTGGCGCTGTTCCTTGGCCTGGCCGGGAATATGAATAACGCCGAGCGTAACCGTCAGTCGCTGATGGCCTCGGTTTATGTGTTCGCCATCCTGATGGTCGCCTGGTATGCCGGCCAGGTGGTGATGAACACCTTCGGAATTTCGATTCCCGGTCTGCGTATTGCCGGCGGCCTGATCGTCGCCTTTATCGGCTTCCGCATGCTCTTTCCCCAGCAAAAAGCCCATGATTCGATGGAAGCTAAGCTGAAATCGGAAGAGCTCGAGGATGAACCGACGGCGAATATCGCCTTCGTTCCGCTGGCGATGCCAAGCACCGCAGGGCCGGGGACAATCGCGATGATTATCAGCTCAGCGTCTACGGTAAAGCACGGGGCGAGCTTCCCGGACTGGGTTGTGCTGGTCGCGCCGCCGATTATTTTTGCCCTGGTCGGGATTATCCTGTGGGGCTGTCTCCGCAGTTCCGGGGCAATCATGCGTCTGGTCGGGAAGGGCGGCATTGAGGCGATTTCCCGCCTGATGGGCTTCCTGCTGGTCTGTATGGGCGTGCAGTTTATTATTAACGGCGTGCTGGAGATTATTTCCACTTATCACGCCTGACGGTCATCGTCGTCCTGATACCAGACGTAAAAAAACCTGCCGATCTCACGACCGGCAGGTTTTTTTTAGCAGCACGATCAGGAGTGATGCGGCTGCTGATCTTCCAGCGACACCGGCCAGCGGCGGAAAATCATCACCGCCCACACTAACGCGACGACCGCAGGGATCGCCCCGACATAGCCAATGGACGCCATTGACAGATGGGTACTGACCTGGCTGCCCACCAGCGCGCCCGCGCCGATGCCGATATTAAAGATCCCCGAAAATAACGACATCGCCACGTCGGTCGCGTCCGGCGCCAGCGCCAGCACTTTGACCTGCATACCGAGACCGATAATCATGATCGCCACGCCCCAGAAGACGCTCAGCAGCATCAGGTGGTTGGCGTTGTGCGAGGCGGGCAGCAGCAGCAGCAGGCACGCCAGCAGCAGGCCAATCGCCGCGTTAATTAACCCGGACGCATGCAGGTTGCCGAGCTTACCAAAGAGGATGCTGCCGACGATGCCCGCGCCGCCCAGGGTCAACAGCAGCACGGTAGCGAAGTTGCCGCTCAGGCCGGCGACCGTCTGAACAAACGGTTCAATGTAGCTGTAGGCGGTATAGTGCGCGGTCACCACAATCACCGTCAGCAAATAGATGCTCAGCAACGCAGGGCGACGGAACAGCACCGGCAGGCTTTTCAGCGACCCTGAGTGCTCGCTCGGCAGCTTAGGCAGCAGCTTGATCAGGCAAACCATGGTAACCAGCGCCCCGAGGCCGATGACCAGGAACGTGGTGCGCCAGCCAAAGTATTGCCCGACGATACGGCCAATCGGGATACCGAAGACCATTGCCAGCGCGGTACCGGTGGCAATCAGGCTCAGCGCCTGCGCGCGTTTACCCGCAGGCGCCATTCGTATAGCCAGCGCCGAGGTGATCGACCAGAACACCGCGTGGGCAAAGGCGATACCGATACGGCTGATCACCAGCACGTTGAAGTTCCAGGCCAGGAACGACAGCACGTGGCTGGCGATAAACAGGATAAACAGGCCAACCAGCAGGCGACGGCGCTCCATCTTGCTGGTCAACAGCATAAAGGGCAGCGACATCAGGGCGACAACCCAGGCGTAGATCGTCAGCATAATCCCAACCTGCGCCGTTTCCATGCCAAAGCTGTCGGCGATATCCGACAGCAGGCCCACGGGCGCAAATTCGGTGGTATTAAAGATAAATGCCGCAATCGCAAGCGTGACTACGCGCAGCCACGCGACCTTGCGTGAAACCGTATTTGTCATCATAAGTTCAGGGCTGGTTACAAAGAGGAAAGAAGTGGGACGATCTTAAAACGATTGCTGCTGAAAATACAACCATTTTGTGATCTACATCTCATTTTTGCTTCAGCCAGATTTTCGGCACTAACGGATTAATTTTTCTATTAAACGTGTGGATTTCTCACGTTTATGTCATGTTATCGATAAGTAAAAAAAATAGAGGGACAGAACAATGCAGGAAATTAGCTTTTATCTGGTGGATGCTTTCAGCGATCGGAGCTTTGGCGGCAACGCGGCGGCCGTTTGCCCGCTGACCGAATGGCTGCCGGACGAAACGCTGTTGAAAATGGCGCAGCAGCACAATCAGTCGGAGACCGCGTTTTTTGTGCGTACGGATGAGGGGTATGAGCTGCGTTGGTTTACCACGCTGGATGAGATCAACCTCTGCGGCCACGCGACCCTGGCGGCCTCGCACGTCATTTTTGAATATTTTGACCACCCCTCATCGACAATCGTATTTAGTACCCGCTTTGTCGGCGAGCTTCGCGTCACGCGCAGCGGCGACTGGCTGACCCTGGATTTCCCGGCCTGGGCGACGACCGCCGTTGAGCAGCCGCCTGCGGAGCTGCTGGGCGGGCTGGGGCTGAGCGACGCGGTGGAAGTCCGCGTGGCGCGTGATTACCTGGTGGTTTTAGCCGACCGCCAGCAGGTGGAGGCGGTGCGTCCGGATATGCAGCTGCTTGAGCGCCTCGGCAAAATGATCTGTATCAGCGCCCCGGACGAAGAGTATGACTTTGTCAGCCGTTTCTTCTGTCCGGGCGAGGCGGTGGCGGAAGACCCGGTCACCGGCTCGGCGCACAGTATGCTGATTCCCTACTGGGGCGAGAAGCTCGGCAAAACGGATATGCAGGCGCGGCAGGTGTCGGCCCGCGGCGGCGACCTGCGCTGCCAGTGGCGGGGCGACCGGGTTCTGATCGGCGGTCAGGCGACCACCTACTTAATCGGCACGATTACGCTTCGTTAAGGAGGGACGGTGACGGAAATTCCTTTTTATCTGGTGGCGGCGTTCAGCGACCAGCCTTTCGCCGGCAACCCGGCTGCGGTATGCCTGCTTAAAAAGTGGCTGCCGGATGAGCTGCTGCTCAAAATGGCGCAGCAGCACAACCAGTCGGAAACCGCGTTTGTGGTACCTGAGAGCGATGGTTTTGCGCTGCGCTGGTTTACCACCCGCAATGAGGTCAATCTCTGTGGCCACGGCACGCTTGCCAGCGCGCACGTGATATTTCATCACCTGGATTATCCTGATGCGCTGATTCACTTCGCGACCGCTTCCGGTCGGCTGACCGTGAGCCGCGAGGGCGACTGGCTGACCCTGGATTTCCCGGCGGGAGAAACGGAAGAGCGCGAGCCGCCCGCGGAGATGCTCTCCGCGCTGGGGATTGAGCGCTACCTGCATGCCCGCAAGGGGCGCGCATGGCTTATCGAACTGGCCTCCCGTGAGCAGGTCGAAGCCCTGCGGCCGAATATTGCTGCGATGACGCCTGGCGAACATAAAGTGACCGTGACCGCCGCGGGCAGCGGGGAATATGACTTCGTTAGCCGCTTTTTCTCACCCGGTGAAGCGGTGTGGGAAGATCCGGTAACCGGTTCGGCGCATACTATGCTGATCCCCTACTGGAGCGCAAAGCGCGGTAAAACTCAGCTGCTGGCGCGCCAGGTTTCCGCGCGCGGCGGCGATATGCGCTGCGAGCTGAAAGGAAAACGCGTATTGATGAGCGGCCAGGCGGTGACCTATTTAAATGGCGTAATAACGCTACGCTAGCTCACCCGTCATCATAAGACGGGATCGGCAACAGACCCGCCGATCCCGAATCCGAGTGGGTTACCCGGCAAACTTATCCTGCGCGCTATTCCTGCGAAACCTGCATGGAAAATAGGCCATCACGGTAGACGGGCGATATTGGCTTTAATCACTTCGATAGAGTGGCGGAATTTCTCCGCTTCATCATCGGCCAGCTGCAGTTCAATAATCTGCTGCACGCCGCTTTGCGTCAGCACCGCGGGAACGCCAGCCGCCGCGCCGGTTACGCCATATTCCCCGTCAAGAATGCACGACACCGCCAGCGCGCGATGGCTGCCGGTGAAAATATTGCGGCAGATTTCGGCGATGGTTCCGGCGACGCCGTACTCCGTGCAGCCTTTGCCGGCGTAAATCTCAAACCCCAGCTTGCGCACCTTTTCGGCAATCAGCTCCCGGTCGAGAGCCTGGCCGGTATGTTTTTGGTAAACATCGGCGATGGCGGAGCCGTAAACCGCCGAGTGTGACCACACCGGAAACTGGGTATCGCCATGCTCGCCAAGAATAAAGGCGTCGATGCTTTGCGCGCCGATATCCAGCGCCTGGGCCAGTACCCGGCGTAAGCGCGTCGTATCCAGCCAGACGCCGGTACCCAGCACCTGGCCGCGCGGCAGGCCCGAAAGCTGCCACACCTGCCAGGTGATGATGTCGCAGGGGTTGGTGGCAACCAAAAAGATGCCGTTGAAGCCGCCGCGCATCATCTGCGGGACGATGCTTTTGACGATTTTTGCCGTGTTGGTCAGTTCGTCCAGCCGGGTTTGACCCGGCTTGAGCGCGCCGCCGGAAACGGTGATAACCGCGATATCGACATCGGCGCAGTCGCTGGCTTCCCGGGTGGAAATCGTCATCATGCCCGGCATGTAGGCGGCCGCGTCGCTCAGGTCCTGAGCGTGCGCTTCGGCGCGTGAGGTATTGAGATCGACAAGGATCAGCTCCTCGCAAATATTCTGGTTTAACAGGGCGTAGGCCGCTGAGGCGCCGACGTTTCCGGCCCCGATAATCATCACCTTGCGCGCTTTGGTATTCATCGTATTTTCCTGATAAAAGACGTTATGTCGCAAAATTACTGCCTCTCAAGGGGGGAGCGCAAGTCGGGTCAGAAGCTATAAGTTAATGCTATGGCGGCTCCGCGGACGCCCCGCGCTACAGTACGCTCAAAAAAGGAGCTTCTTTATGTACACTATCGCCGCGACCCCGCTAAACCACCCGGATCTGACCGCCTTAATTGCCGAGCTGGACGCATACCAGCAGACGCTCTACCCGGCGGAAAGCAATCATCTTATCGACCTGAGCGCGCTACCGGCGGCGTCGGTCATCGCGCTCATTATCCGCGATGGGCAGCACCGGGCCGTCGGCTGTGGGGCCATCGTGCTCGGCGAAGAGGGGATTGGCGAGATGAAAAGGGTGTTTATTCACCCGGCCCATCGCGGCCAGCAGCTGGGGGAAAAACTGCTGGCGGCGCTGGAGAAAGAGGCGATAAATCGCGAATGCCATACCGTACGCCTGGAAACGGGCATCCATCAGCACGCCGCCGTCGCGTTATACACGCGCAATGGCTACCAGACCCGCAGCGCCTTTGCGCCGTATCAGCCGGATCCGTTAAGCATTTTTATGGAGAAGCTGCTGCTTGTCGATCTTCGTTCAGCAGCGCTATAAACGCCTCGAGCTGGCGAGTTTTCGCCCCGCGCCGCCAGACCAGCCAGGTCGTCAGCCAGCGCCACTCTTCGGCCAGCGGCCAGGCGGATACCTGCTGATGGCCCGGCATACTCTCCAGCATGCTGCGCGGCATCAGCGCCAGTCCGGCGCCGGCAATGACGCAGGCCAGCATCCCGTGGTAGGACTCCATCTCATGGATCCGCCCCGGGGTGGCGCGATCGGCGTGGAACCAGCTCTCAAAATGACGGCGATAGGAGCAGTTGGCACGAAACGCGTAGACGCTGGCGCCGTTCACTTCGCTGGCGCGGGCAATGGGCGGGTGGCCAAAGGGCGCGACGATCATCATCTCTTCCGGGAACACCGGTAACCCTTCCAGCCCCGGGTGCACCAGCGGACCGTCAACGAACGCCGCGCTCAGATTTCCCTCAAGTACGCCGTCGATCATGGTACCGGAAGGACCGGTGGAGAGGGCCAGGTGAATCTTGGGATAGCGCTGATTAAAGTGCGCCAGGGTAGGGGAAATGCGCACGGCGGCGGTACTCTCCAGCGAGCCGAGCGAAAACAGCCCCTGAGGTTCATCTCCGGCGACCACCATCCTCGCTTCATCAACAAGGGCGAGGATCTGCTGGCTATAGCGTAAAAAGCTGTGCCCGGCGGGGGACAACCGCAGCCGCTGATTTTCGCGAATAAACAGTTCGACGCCGAGATCCGCCTCCAGCTGGCGGATGCGTGTAGTCAGGTTTGACGGCACGCGATGCACCTTCTGCGCGGCCTGGGTAATGCTGCCGGTGCTGGCGACGGCGTTGAACATCTCAAGCTGGGTCAGATCCATAGCGTTCTTCTTTTGTGAATGGGTTGCTTAATATTATTCATTTTTAATGAAAGGAAGGGTAAGCCAGAATAAGGTCACTTCGCAATCAACACAGAGAGAAAAACGATGAATTTATCTGCTACTCATGCGATTTCCGTGAGTCCGACCACCGGTGAAACTTTGTCGTCTGTGCCCTGGGCCAGCGAACAGCAGGTCGATGCGGCCATTGCCCTTGCGGAACAGGGGTATCGTCAGTGGCGCAACGTCAGCGTGGCGGAGCGCGCGGCGACGCTGCGTAACGTCGGTAGCGCGATGCGCGCCCGTGGCGAAGCGCTGGCGCAAATGATTAGTCGCGAAATGGGTAAACCGATTGCCCAGGCGCGCGGCGAAGTGGCTAAATCCGCCAATCTTTGTGACTGGTATGCTGAACACGGCCCGGCGATGCTCAATACCGAGGCGACGCTGGTTGAAGACAATAAAGCGGTGATTGAGTACCGCCCGATGGGGGCTATCCTCGCTGTCATGCCGTGGAACTTCCCGGTGTGGCAGGTGCTGCGCGGCGCGGTGCCCATTCTGCTGGCGGGCAACAGCTATCTGCTTAAGCATGCGCCAAACGTGCTGGGCAGCGCGGCGATGATCGGCGAAATTTTTGCCGCTGCGGGCGTGCCGGATGGCGTCTTTGGCTGGGTGAACGCCACCAACGATGGTGTTTCGCAAATGATTAACGATCCGCGCATCGCCGCGGTGACCGTCACCGGCAGCGTGCGCGCCGGGAAGGCCATTGGCGCACAGGCCGGCGCGGCGTTGAAAAAATGCGTGCTGGAGCTGGGCGGCTCCGATCCCTTTATCGTGCTTAACGATGCCGACCTTGACGAGGCGGTGAAAGCGGCGGTGATAGGTCGCTACCAGAATACCGGTCAGGTCTGCGCCGCGGCGAAGCGTTTTATCGTCGAAGCGGGCATCGCCGAGGCCTTTACGCAGAAATTTGTCGCCGCTGCTGCCGCGCTGAAAATGGGCGACCCGCGCGATGAGCAGAACTATATTGGGCCGATGGCGCGGTTCGATCTGCGCGATGAGCTGCACGAGCAGGTGAGCGCGACCCTAAAAGAGGGGGCGACCCTGCTGCTGGGGGCGGAAAAAATCGAAGGCGCCGGCAACTACTACGCGCCGACGGTGCTCGGAAACGTTACCGCGGAGATGACCGGTTTCCGCGAGGAGCTGTTTGGCCCGGTGGCGACGATTACCGAAGCCCGCGATGCCGATCACGCGCTGGCGCTGGCTAATGACAGCGAATTTGGCCTTTCAGCAACGGTTTACACCACCAGTGAAGCGCAGGCCCAGCGTTTTGCCGATGAGCTGGAGTGCGGCGGAGTGTTTATCAACGGCTACTGCGCCAGCGATGCCCGCGTGGCGTTCGGCGGCGTGAAGAAAAGCGGATTTGGCCGCGAGCTCTCCCATTTTGGTCTGCATGAATTCTGCAACGTGCAGACCGTCTGGAGAGATCGCCGCTAGCCTGCGGAAAAATCCCCGGGTTGCGGTTAACGCCTTTCCCGGGCTACCGATTCGTGCGATTTGCCGGTTTGGTAGCCCGGGCAGGCGCCCCGCTGACGAGCGAACCATCCCCCTGGCGACGCGAGGGCGAGAAAGAGGCTGTTTCTTCGCGTCCCGTGCGCCTATAATTACCGCCCGAATTTTGTTGTTGGCAAGGAGCCGCGCGTGGCGACGGTAATGAATAACGCAATGCTCGATGCCATTTTGGCTGAAGTCAGGCCGCTAATTGGTCGCGGTAAAGTGGCGGACTATATTCCGGCGCTGGCCAGCGTCAGCGGCGATAAGCTCGGCGTGGCTATCTGTACGGTCGACGGTCAGCACTACAGCGCCGGCGACGCGCACGAGCGCTTCTCTATCCAATCTATCTCGAAAGTCCTGAGCCTGGTGGTCGCGATGAACCACTATCAGGAAGAGGAGATCTGGCAGCGGGTGGGTAAAGATCCCTCCGGCCAGCCTTTCAACTCGCTGTTGCAGCTGGAAATTGAACAAGGCAAACCGCGCAACCCGTTTATTAATGCCGGGGCGCTGGTGGTCTGCGATATGCTGCAAAGTCGTCTCAGCGCGCCTCGCCAGCGGATGCTGGAAATCGTGCGTCGTCTCAGCGGTGTGGGCGATATCGCCTATGACCCGGTGGTTGCCCGCTCGGAGTTCGACCATTCGGCGCGCAATGCCGCGATAGCCTGGCTGATGAAATCCTTCGGTAATTTCCATAACGATGTCGCCACGGTGCTGCAAAACTATTTCCACTACTGTTCGCTGGAGATGAGCTGCGTAGAGCTGGCGCGCACCTTTCTGTTTCTTGCCGACCGAGGTATCGCTCCGCACCTTGAGACGCCGGTTATCGCCCCCATTCAGTCGCGGCAGGTCAACGCGCTGATGATGACCAGCGGCATGTATCAGAACGCCGGTGAGTTTGCGTGGCGCGTCGGTTTACCGGCGAAATCCGGCGTCGGCGGCGGGATTGTGGCCATCGTTCCGCAGGAGATGGCGATTGCGGTCTGGAGCCCGGAGCTCGATGACGCCGGGAACTCGCTGGCCGGGATCGCTTTACTGGAAAAACTCACTCAAAAACTGGGGAGGTCGGTATTCTGATGGTGCCCATAGAAAACCTGTTTGCCCGCCTGCAGCGCTCCACTTTTCGCTCCCGTTTTCGCCTCGGCGTGAAAGAACGGCAGTATTGTTATGATAAGGGCGCGGAGGTTATCGACCAGCACGCGGCGGACTTTATCGCCAGTCGGCTGGCCCCTGCGCAAATTCCTAACGACGGTAAGCAGACCCCGATGCGCGGACATCCGGTGTTTATCGCCCAGCATGCCACCGCGACCTGCTGTCGCGGCTGTCTGGAAAAGTGGCACGCGATCCCGCGGGGGCGCGGCCTCAGCGACGAAGAGCAGCGCTACGTGGTGCAGGTGATTCACCGCTGGCTGGTGATCCAGATGAATTCGCCGGACCGCAGCAGACTGTAATTCATCGGGCGGCGGTATATGCCTGATAATTATTCTCATGATATGATGAACCGCTTACTAATTATTAACATAATAATTGCCTGAAACAATTAGACGGATAATCATGAATGTCTCCACTGTCGATTCGGTCATTCACGCTGTTTCGTGAGGAACAGCCCGTGCGTGATGCGCTGGTGTTGTTCACTTTAACGCTACTACTGCATTTCTTTGGCGCGATGCTGCGTCTGGTACAAGAATTGTCGTTCTTCTGGCCGCTGAACGCGGTAATGGCGGGGATTTTTGCGCGTTATATCTGGCTAAATCGCAGCTATTTTTACGCCGTTTGTTTTGCCGCCATGCTGGTATATGACGGTTTAACATCTCGTTGGGGAATGGGGTTCGCCTCCTTTCTGATCAACTTCTCCAATATCGTTTTTATCGTCACCCTGGCGCAGCTCATTTTGTGGGATAAGCGCCGGGCTGATTCGATGCCGGGACCGATAAATGCGCTAAGCCTGTTTTGCTACTGTCTGCTGGCGGCGCTGCTCTGCGCGGCCGTCGGGGCGCTGGGTTCGGTAGATGTGGAACGCGCCACGTTTATTCCCCAACTGGCGGACTGGTTTAGCGAACAGTTTTCGACTGCTGTGCTGATCCTGCCGTTCATTTTAACCCTCACGCTCCCTTCGGCGTTCGGGCGTTTTCGCCTGCGTCAGCTGTTACCGGCGATTGCGCTGGTGCTGTCGATTGTGCTCGGCGTGGCGGTGGGCGGGGCCGGGAGCATAACCTTCCCGTTACCGGCGCTGATTTGGTGCGCGATTCGCTATCCGCTACCGTTAACCTGCCTGTTGACCTTTATTACCGGGATTAGCGAAATTCTGCTGGTGGCGAACTCGCTTATCCATCTCTCCCCCGATACCCGGATGCAGCCGTGGCAGCTGTTTTCAACGCGCCTGGGGATTGCTGCGATGCTGATCAGCCCCATCATCGTCGCTTCCAGCGTTGAGGCGATTAATAACCTGGTCAAACAGCTGGCCCTGCGCGCTGATTTCGACTTCCAGACCCGGGTCTATTCTCGCTCCGGGCTAAGCGAAGCGTTGAAACGTCAGCCGATCGCGGAAAACGAGCTGCTCACCGTGATGGTGCTCGACATCGACGGCTTCAAGCAGGTTAACGATCGCTGGGGCCACGAGTGCGGCGATTGTATGCTGGCCCAGTTTGCGCAGCAGGTGCGGCAGCTGGTGGGTGAAGAGGGCATGGTGGCGCGTATTGGTGGGGAAGAGTTTGCCGTCGCGGCGCTGACCTCATCCGCGCGAGACGGAGTGCTGCTGGCGGAAAAAATTCGCCAGGGCATCGAGTCGCAAACCTTCACCTGGGGGCAAAACAGGATCCAGCTGACCATCAGCATGGGGCTGGAGAGCCGGGCGCCGGGTTCAGCCAGAATAACGGATCTGTTCAACCAGCTGCTCATGGTCGCCGATGATTCTATGATTCGGGCAAAAAAAGCCGGACGCAATCGTATTTTTACGCAAGAAATGGTCTGAATCGTACATAAGAAAATACGATGGTAATTCCGCTTGTGTTAAATATAAGTTAAAAACATAGTGATGTGGTCAATTTCAAGGAGTTACCTATGACCACATCCTTTTCTCTGCGCACGCTGTCGCGTGACGATATTCTTGAACACCTTCCTGAATTAACCGACATTCTCGTCAGCTGCGTCAACGGCGGGGCCTCGGTGAGCTTTATGCTGCCTTTTTCCCCGGAAACCGCGACGGCGTTCTGGCTGCGAATGGCGCAGAGCGTCGCCGCCGGTGAGCGCATTGTTCTCGCCGCAGCGGATGCGCAGCAGCGGCTTGTTGGTACGGTGCAGCTGATTACCGACCAGCCGGAAAACCAGCCGCACCGCGCCGATGTCGCCAAACTTCTGGTTCACCAAAATGCGCGGCGTCAGGGGCTGGCGAATGCGCTGATGTCCCGACTGGAAGCCATCGCGCGCGAGCAGGGTAAGAGCGTTCTGGTGCTGGATACGGCGACCGGCAGCGGAGCAGAAAACTTTTATGTACAGTGTGGTTGGGAAAAAGCCGGGGAAATTCCACGCTATGCGCTGATGCCCGACGGCGAGCTGACGGCAACATCGCTGTTCTATAAATTTCTGTCATAAATTTTATATTGCATACAGCTTTGATCAAAACAGGGTTTCACTTGCGTAAAAACCTGATAACTTATTGGACCAATTACTCAGGTTGTATGACTACTCTATGAGGGAACCCTTGTGAAAACACTAAACCGTCGCGATTTCCCGGGCGCGCAGTACCCTGAACGTATCATTCAGTTTGGCGAAGGTAACTTCCTGCGCGCGTTTATCGACTGGCAGATCGATCTGCTGAACGAGCATACCGACCTGAATGCCGGGGTGGTGATCGTGCGTCCGATTGAGAGCTCATTCCCGCCGTCGCTCAGCACCCAGGATGGCCTCTACACCACGATTATTCGCGGCCTGAACGAGAAAGGGGAAGCGGTCAGCGATGCGCGTCTGATTCGCTCGGTAAACCGCGAAATCAGCGCCTATGCGGATTACGATGAACTGCTGCGGCTGGCGCACAACCCGGATATGCGGTTTGTGT
Source organism: Klebsiella michiganensis (assembly GCF_015139575.1). Lineage (GTDB taxonomy): Bacteria > Pseudomonadota > Gammaproteobacteria > Enterobacterales > Enterobacteriaceae > Klebsiella > Klebsiella michiganensis. Next base: position 2,789,980 of record NZ_AP022547.1, read on the forward strand.
TTTCCAATACCACCGAAGCGGGTATTAGCTACCACGCAGGGGACCGCTTCGACGATGCGCCTGCGGTGAGCTATCCGGCAAAACTGACCCGCCTGCTGTTTGAACGCTACAGCCATTTCTCCGGCGCGGCGGATAAAGGCTGGGTCATCGTTCCCTGCGAGCTGATTGATTATAACGGTGAAGCGCTGCGGGAACTGGTGCTGCGCTATGCGCAGGAGTGGGCGCTGCCGGAAGCGTTTGTGGCATGGCTGGATGAAGCCAACGCTTTTTGCTCCACCCTGGTAGACCGTATTGTGACCGGCTATCCGCGCGATGAAGCCGCGCAGATTGAAGAGCAACTGGGGTATAAAGACGGTTTCCTCGATACCGCCGAACATTTCTACCTGTTTGTCATTCAGGGGCCGAAATCCCTGGCCGCCGAGCTGCGCCTCGATAAGCTACCGCTTAATGTGCTGATTGTTGACGATATTAAACCGTACAAAGAGCGTAAAGTGGCCATTCTTAACGGCGCGCACACCGCGCTGGTGCCGGTCGCCTTCCAGGCAGGCCTGGATACGGTGGGCGAAGCGATGAACGATGCGGAAATCTGCTCATTCGTCGAGAAGGCGATTTATCAGGAGATTATTCCGGTTCTCGATCTGCCGCGCGATGAGCTGGCGTCCTTCGCCAGCGCGGTAACCGGTCGTTTCCGTAACCCGTACATCAAGCATCAGCTGCTGTCTATCGCGCTGAACGGCATGACTAAATATCGTACCCGCATTCTGCCGCAGCTGCTGGCGGGCCAGAAGAAAGAGGGGGCTCTCCCGACGCGCCTGACCTTTGCGCTGGCGGCGCTGATCGCCTTTTATCGCGGCGAGCGTAACGGTGAGAACTATCCGGTTCAGGATGATGCCGAATGGATGGAGAGCTATAAGGCGCTATGGGCCCAGCATCGGGATGCGCAAATCACCACCGGCGAGTTGGTAAAAGCCGTACTGTCCGTTGAATCCCACTGGGAGCAAGACCTGACGAAAGTGCCGGGTCTGGTTGATCGGGTCACGCAGGATCTGGATGCTATTCTGCGCGACGGCATGCGCGCCGCCGTTAAGCCATTATGCTGATACTCTAAAGCCCGCTGACGGACGACCAGAATAGCGTCGATCGTGTCGGCCGGGTAAGGCGTTAGCCGCCGCCCGGCACTCATCCGGGCACATTCCTGAAGCGATGGAGCATCACTCTCAACCCGGCAGCTGCCGGGTTAGTTTGGTATTCGCATTAGTTACAACATACTTATCTATTTTTTACAAACGCAGGTCTGAAAGATTGTGCCCATTTCGTCCGGCAGCGGAAACAGGGGCAATTAAGAGAAAAAGATGAATTGTGCCCCCGGCGGTTGAACTAATTATCTGACTGGAAAATAATGGCTTATCCAAACGAGGGATGAGACCCATGGTCATTGAAATTCGTGAAGTGTGCCAGCAGGACAAAGCGCAGTGGCTACAGCTTTGGGAAGGCTATACCCGTTTCTACGCTAGCCCGCAGCCGTCCGACGTCACGGAATATACCTGGCAGCGGATGCTTGATTCCGCTTCTCCCATGCTGGGCCGGGTTGCCCTGGCGGATGGCAACATCGCTGGATTTGCGATTTGTGTCCTTCACGAAGGCACCTGGGTAAAGACGCCTGTTTGCTATCTGGAAGATCTGTTTGTTGCCCCGCCGATGCGCGGAAAAGGCATCGCCAGGGCGTTGATGCAGGCGCTGCAAGCGGAAGGGAAAGAGAAAGGGTGGTCGCGGCTGTACTGGCACACTCGTACTGATAATCCGGCCCGGCGTCTGTATGATGAATTTACGCCCGCCGATGACTATGTTCGTTACCGCGTGACGCTCTGAAAATCTGAGATTAAGAAGTTATTAAGATTTCCCCTGTAAAACAGGGGAAACGACTCAGGAGTAACAAAATGGAAAAACGCATAGAGACGGTTGTGAACCTCATCATGTTTCTTTCGCTGCTGGCCACCGCATGGGATCTCTCTCTGGTCCATCATCTGTCCTGGTAAACCTGGCCTACGGCGCCTGCTTCCTGCGCCGTAGCGTTCTCTCCCTCTTTTTACACTCCGATGGCGCTAGCGGCGCGCGACGATAAACAGGCGCGGAAATCGCAGCAGTACCTTTCCGTTACACTGTAACGGATAGTGCTGTTTCAGCCGCTCCAGATAGCGTCCGAGAAACGCCTGGCGCTGCTGTTCATCAAGCGGTTGTAAAAACGGTCGCAGGCCCGTTGACTGTAGCCATTCAATAATGGCCTGGTGCGATGCCAGCGGGTGATGGTAGGTGGTGCGCCAGATATCCACCTCGCAGCCGCTGGTGGTCAGCATATCGTAATACTCCGACACATCCGGCAGCGGCTGCCGCCCACTGGCCGGATGCCCCAGCTCTTCAGCAACCTGACGCATCAGCACGTGCGAGGGCTCTTGCCAGTTCACCGGCATTTGCACCGCCAGTACGCCGTTTTTCGCAAGATTGCTGACCAGATATGGGAAAAGGCGCTGATGATCCGTGAGCCACTGCAGCGAAGCATTGGCATAAATCACGTCCGCCGGCCGCTCGGGGCGAAATGTAGCGATATCCGCCTCGACGAACCGGCAGTCCGGTAGCCGCCGGGAGGCCTCTTCCAGCATGGCCGGAGAATTATCAACGCCGATAATCGTGGCATCTGGCCAGGCATCGCGCAGCAGAGCGGTACTGTTGCCAGGTCCGCAGCCCAGATCAACGGCCAGCGTGGCGGGATGGTGGGTGATGCGGGCGAGAAGCTCGGCGGCGGGCCGCGTACGCTCAGCCCCGAATTGCAAATAAAGTGAAGGATTCCAGTCTGCCATAGCGCGCTCCGGTTAAGAGAAACTCGTTCATCAGCATAGACGGCAATGCTTATCTGGCAACTAAACAGAATCAATATGTTACTTTGTTGTGACGCTGTCACTTTTCCTTATGCAGGGTTCATCACGGCATCCCCGCCAGCGGTTGGCTACAGTAGGCGTCGCAAACCAGGGGGATGGTCATTAAATGGCGTTAATCATTAAGGTGTTACTCGAAAACCGGCTCGGCAAGGGGCAGGACAGCCTGCTGCAGGCGAAACCCGGATTAAGCCTGCTTGTGGAGGATGAAACCAGCCGGGTGCTGTTTGATACCGGGCCAGACGGCACGTTTCTTCATAATGCGCAGCGTATGGGCGTCTCTTTATCTGACCTGACCGCCACGGTGCTCTCCCATGGACATTACGATCACTGCGGCGGGGTGCCGTGGCTGCCGGACAACAGCCGTATTATTTGTCATCCGCAGATTGGACTCACCCGCTACTCGGCGTTATCTCTCGCAGGACGCAACTGGAAAGTCAAAAAGCTGTCGCGAGATATCGACTACTCCCGCCACCGCATGGAGTACAGCCGCGAGCCGGTGGCGATCGGCGAACGACTGCTGTGGTCCGGTGAGATTACGGTCGCTCACCCGCGTGCCTATGGCCTCCTGACGGGTCAATCCCAGGGTGAGGACTATATTGTCGATGAAGGCGTCCTGATCTACCGCTCGACGCGAGGGTTAGTCATTATCTGCGGCTGCGGACATCGCGGATTGATCAATACCGTTCGCCACTGCCAGAAGATCACCGGCATCCAGCAGATATACGCCATCATCGGCGGTCTTCATCTGCGCAGCGCGCCGCCGTGGGCAATTCGTCAGCTTAGACAATTCTTGCGCCAGCAGAAGGTCGAGGAGGTGATGGCCTGCCACTGCACCGGTTCATGGGGGCGCTGGTGGCTAGCGGAGAGTAGCGCGCCGGCAACCGGCGATACGTTGGTGCTGGAATAATAATCGCGTTCACTTTTGCTAATTACATATAAATAACATTTTTGCTATTTATTAAATACATTATCCGCCGGCTATACACCTTCCCCCAAGGGGAAGGTCAAATACTGATATCCCTTTTTGGTGTAAATATTTATAGAGAAACTTCATTCTATTTAACCTGGAGTTTTCTCTTTGAAATATCGTTTAATTCTTGCAGTGAGTATGATTTAATCCAGCGGTCGTCTAATTGCGAATATCACTATGATTCAGTCACTACAGGCATTATTTAAACAAGCAACCCGGCGCCGGCTTCGTATCCGCGCAGGGCTTGTTATTGCCTGTTGGTTACTGCTCAACCTTCAGCTCGCCGTCGCGGCGCACCATGGCGGCCAGCAGCAGCCCGCGGCGCCGCAGGTGCAGATTCACCATATTGTCGATGGCATGATGAACATGCCCGGCATGGAAAACGTCGGCCAGAAAGTTATCTGTGAGAAGCACTGCGACCCCGATACCGCGCAGCCTAACTCTTTAACCTCTCTACAGCTGAACGCGCTCCCCTCCGAAACCGCGCTACTCGTGGTTTCCCCGCAGCAGGAGACCTGCGCTGAACGTATGGACTGGCGCACGCCGCCGGTCACCGGTCCGCCGGTTGAGATACGCTTCTGCCGTTTCAGGGAATAACGCACCGTTAAAAACATCCATCAGATCTGCCCGGTCTGCGGGCGACTTTATGTTTTTTTCGGAGACTTTATTATGCGTTCGACCTCTATTTTTCTGCTTATTACCAGCGTACTGACCTTTTCCTTCAGCGCATTTACCGCCAGCGCGGAAGACGCCGCGATGCACCATCACACCATGTCCTCCATGGCGGATATGCCGGAGATGAAGAAGGCGGATGATTCCGCCACGCTTTATTCGGCCAGCGGGGTCATTAAAGCCTGGCGCGACGGTGCCGTCGTGATTGCCCACTCTCCGGTTACCGAGCTGAACTGGCCGGCGATGACCATGAGCTTTGCGCTCGCTGATAACCACGATAAAAAGCTGGCAGTGGGAGAGCAGGTCGATTTCACCTTCCGCCAGACCGACTCCGGCTACGCGATCGTTTCAATTACCGCGCGATAATTCCGGAGTCATTATGCACATCTTCAATAAGGCGGCCTGCGGGCTGCCGCTTTTACTATCGCTGATGTCCACCAACGGCTGGGCAACGACGCTCGCGGAGGCCCTGTCGGCGGCGGAAAACTACTCCGCCGAGCTCTCCGCCAACGATCATCAGGTTAACGCTTTGAAGAATATGGCGGATTCCGCGATGCAGCTCCCCGATCCGAAGCTGAAATTTGGTATTGAAAACGTCCCGCTGGGCGGCAATAACGCCGGCCGTCTCACCCGCGAGGGGATGACCATGCAAAGAGTTGGCGTGATGCAGGACTACGTCAGCAGTACCAAGCGTGAACGGAAAGCCGACTCCATTACCGCCGAGGCGCGCCAGACCGCCGCTAATGCCGATGTTATTCGTGCCCGGCTGCAGCGGGAAACCGCCCAGGCGTGGCTGGCGCTGGCGCTGGCGCAGAAGTCGCTGCGCTCGGTGCAGACGTTGATTAGCGAAACGTCCCGGCAAATCGACGTACAAAAGGCCGGCGTCAGCAGCGCCAGCGCCAGTCCCAGCAGCGTGCTGGACGTTCAGCTGGCGCTGAATGCGATGAAAAATGAGCAGGATAACGCCCGCCGCGATGTACAGATCGCCCAGGCACGCCTGTTGCAGCTCACCGGGAAGGAGGTCCGCGATATCTCCGGCCCGCTGCCGCGCATTGAACGTCTGCCTGCCGACGAAGCCGACTTAATGGCCGGGATTAAACTTCACCCGGAAGTGATCCAGGCCGCCAGAGAAGCCGATCTGGCGAAAGCGAAATCAGGACAGTCGGAAGTCGCGGCGATCCCCGACGTGGGCGTTGAGGTTTATTACGCCCGACGCGGTGATGATTATGACGACATGGTGGGGGTAATGTTTACCGTCGATATGCCTATTTTTCAGGGCAAACGCCAGGACAAAGACCACGCAGCGGACGTCTCCCGTACCTATGAAGCCAACGATCGGCTGACGTTATTGATGCGCGAACATCAGGCGCAGCAGTATCAGCTGATTTCGCAATATAACGCCGCGAAAGCCATTTACGATCGCCAGCAAAGCGAGGTGCTGCCGCTGCTGCGCAAGAAGGTGAGTCTCGTCAATGCCCAGTATCGGGGCGGCAGCTCCGCGCTGCCTGAGCTGCTCGCCGCCCGTCGCGATCTCCTGAGCGGAGAAATTGCCAGCAACAATGCGGAGAAAGCGCTTGCCGATGCGTGGGCCGCTATTCGCTACCTTATTCCACAGGATGTTAAATAATGAAGCTTAAATCTGCTCTTACCCTTGTGGCGCTGGCCGTCGCCCTTGCCGCCGCGGGCGGCTACTGGCTGGGTTCGCGAAGCGCGCCGATGCCCGCCGCTGGCGGCGGCCAGGCGGAAACGGGTCGCAAAGTGCTGTACTGGTATGATCCAATGGCCCCCGCTACGCGCTTTGATAAACCGGGTAAATCGCCGTTTATGGATATGGATCTGGTGCCGCGTTACGCCGATGAAGGCGCGGGAGAAGACGCCGGGGGCGTGCAGATTAGCGCCCGCCAGCAGCAAAACCTTGGCGTCCGTACGGCGAACGTCTCCCGCCAGACGCTGGCGATGAAGCTCAATGCTTTTGCTACCGTGGCCATTGATGAGCGGGGCGTTGAAACGGTACCGGCGCTGGCCAGCGGTCTGATTGAGAAACTTTACGTCAACGCCTCCCAGCAGTTTGTGAAAAAGAACGAGGCGCTGGCGGAGCTGTGGATCCCGCAGTGGGCGGCGGCGCAGCAGGAGTATCTGGCGGTGAGGCGGCTGGGCGATAGCGGGCTGACCGCCGCGGCCCGCGACCGCCTGCGGCTGCAGTTTATGCCGGAAGCGGTTATCCGTAGCGTTGAGCGCAGCGGTCAACCGCAAACCCGCATGACGGTGCGCGCGCCGCACGATGGCTACGTCAGCAAGCTGGATGTGCGCACCGGCGCGCAGGTCACGACAGCCCAACCGCTGTTCGAGCTGGCCAGCCTCGATCCGGTCTGGATCGTGATTGATTACCCGCAAAGCCAGGCCAGCCTGCTGCGCGAAGGCAGTAAGGTGACAGCCACCACCGGCAGCTGGCCCGGTATGGCGTTTCAGGGAACCGTCAGCGAACTGCTTCCCGACCTCGAAGCCACCACCCGTACGTTGAAAGCCCGCGTAGTGCTGAATAATCCGCAGCATCGGCTCAAGCCGGGCATGTATTTGAACGTTGAGCTGGCTGAGGCGCAGCAGGAGAGCGCCGTTCTGGCTATTCCGGAAGAGGCATTAATTGCCACCGGCACCAGCAATCGGGTGCTGATCGCCGACGGCGAGGGGCATTTCCGTCCGGTCGAGGTGACCGCAGGGCGAACGCAGAATGGTCTGGTTGAGATTAAATCCGGCCTCGAAGCGGGCCAAAAGGTGGTGACTTCCGGGCAGTTCCTGATTGACTCCGAAGCCAGCCTGCGCAGCGCGCTGCCGCAAATGGCCGGGCAAGAGGAGGAAGCAAAAAGCTACTCAGCGCAGGGCGTTATTAAGGCCGTGAGCGATGAGGCGGTAACCATCGCGCACCAGCCGGTACCGGCGCTGAAATGGCCGGCGATGATCATGGATTTTGCTATTACGCCGCAGCTGCGGGAACAGATGCGGCCCGGCGAGTCGGTGATGTTTCACTTCGTCCTGACCGATGAAGGGGCGCGAGTCACCTCAATGATGCCGCTGAACGGCGCTAAGGAGCAGCCATGATTGCCGCCGTTATCCGCTGGTCATTGCGCAACCGCCTGCTGGTATTGCTGGCGACGCTGATTATGGCCGCCTGGGGCGTCTGGTCGGTACAGCAGGCACCGCTGGACGCGCTGCCGGATCTCTCCGATACCCAGGTGATCATTCGCGTGAGCTATCCGGGGAAAGCGCCGCAGATTGTCGAAGATCAGGTGACCTACCCGCTGACCACCACCATGCTGTCGGTGCCGGGAGCGAAAACCGTGCGCGGCTTTTCGATGTTCGGCGATGCTTATGTCTATGTGCTGTTTGATGATGGAACGGACCCATACTGGGCGCGCTCCCGCGTGCTGGAGTACCTGAGCCAGGTCCAGAGCAGCCTGCCGCCGGAAGCGAAAGCGTCGCTGGGGCCGGATGCCACCGGCGTCGGCTGGGTGTTTGAATATGTGCTTACCGACAAAAGCGGCCAGCATAGCCTCGGCGAACTGCGGGCGATTCAGGACTGGATCCTCAAATATGAACTGAAAACCGTGCCGGATGTTTCGGAGGTGGCCAGCGTCGGCGGAATGGTCAAAGAGTATCAGGTGATCCTTAATCCTGACCGGCTGCGAGCGCTGAACGTCACCCACGAGCAGGTGATTAGCGCGATCCAGAGCGCCAACCAGGAAGGGGGCGGTTCGGTGCTCGAGCTTGGCGAAGCCGAATATATGGTGCGCACCACCGGCTACCTGAAGTCCATCGACGACTTTAACCAGGTGGTTATCGCTGCGCGCAGCGGCGTGCCGGTGCTGCTCTCCGACGTCGCCAGCGTGCGCCGGGGACCGGCGATCCGGCGCGGCGTCGCCGAGCTCAACGGCCAGGGCGAGGTGGCGGGCGGGATAATCATTATGCGCTCGGGTAAAAACGCGCTCAGCACCATTAACGCGGTAAAGGCCAAACTGGCGGAAGTGCAAAAAAGCCTGCCCGCAGGCGTGGAGATTGTTCCGGTCTACGATCGTTCGCAGCTGATTAAAAACTCCGTCGAGACCCTGACCCATAAGCTCATTGAGGAGTTTATCGTCGTGGCGGTGGTCTGCTCGCTGTTTCTGTTCCACTTCCGCAGCGCGCTGGTGGCGATGATCACGCTGCCGCTGGGGATCCTTGGCGCGTTTATTGTGATGCACTATCAGGGCGTCAGCGCCAATATGATGTCGCTAGGCGGGATTGCGATCGCCATCGGGGCCATGGTCGATGCGGCAATCGTGATGATAGAAAATATGCATAAGGTACTGGAGCAGTGGCGGCACGAGCACCCTGAACGCCAGCCGTCCTCCGCCGACTACTGGCAGATTGCCCAGCACGCGGCGTCGGAAGTGGGGCCTGCGCTGTTTTGCAGCCTGCTGATTATCACCCTGTCGTTTATTCCGGTGTTCACCCTCGAGGCGCAGGAGGGCAAGATGTTCTCGCCGCTGGCCTTCACCAAAACGTATTCGATGGCGGTGGCCGCCGGACTCGGGATCACCCTGGTGCCGGTGCTGATGGGCTACTTTATTCGCGGCAAAATTCCTGATGAAACCGCCAATCCGCTCAACCGCTGGCTGATTCGCGCCTATGAGCCGCTGCTGGATAAAGTTTTGCAGTGGCCGAAGGCGACGCTGGCGGCGGCGGGCCTGCTGCTGGTTGCCACGCTGTGGCCGCTGGCGCAGCTCGGCAGCGAATTTCTGCCGCAAATTGACGAGGGCGACCTGTTGTATATGCCCTCCACGCTGCCGGGGATCTCCAGCCGCGAAGCGGGACGCTTGCTGCAGCAGACCGACCGTCTGATCAAGACCATTCCTGAAGTGCAAAGCGTATTCGGCAAGGCCGGGCGGGCGGACAGCGCTACCGACCCGGCGCCGCTGACCATGCTGGAAACCACGATTCAGTTCAAGCCGAAAAGCGAATGGCGGCCCGGCATGACCATGGATAAGCTGATCGAGGAGCTCGACAATACGGTGAAGGTACCGGGGATAGCCAACGTCTGGGTACCGCCGATCCGTAATCGCCTGGACATGCTGGCGACCGGCATCAAAAGCCCGGTCGGCATCAAAGTGAACGGTAACAATCTGGCGGAGATCGAAAAGACCGCCGAAGAGATTGAGCGCATCGTGCGTAGCGTACCGGGGGTGACGTCGGCGCTGGCGGAACGCCTCGACGGCGGCCGCTATATCGATATCGCTATCGACCGGGTGAAAGCCGCCCGCTACGGCGTGTCGGTGAAGGAGCTGCAGTCAATCGTCGCCAGCGTCGTCGGCGGCGATAACATCGGCGAAACCATCGAGGGGCGAGAACGTTACCCGATCGGCGTCCGCTACCCGCGAGAAATGCGCGACTCGCTGCAAAAGCTGCGCGATCTGCCGGTAGTGACCAGCGGCGGGGCGCAGGTAGCGCTCTCGGAACTGGCGGACATCACCATTACCGACGGCCCGCCGATGCTGAAAAGCGAAAACGCCCGCCTGTCGGACTGGATCTACGTGGATATTCGCGGGCGCGACTTAAAATCCGCAGTTGATGAAATGCAGAGCGAGGTCGGCAAACGGGTCAGGCTGCCGGAAGGCATCTCGCTGACCTGGTCCGGGCAGTATGAGTACCTTGAGCGCGCCACCGCGAAGCTGAAAATCGTGCTGCCGTTTACTCTGATGATTATCTTTATCCTGCTTTACGTCACTTTCAGTCGCGTTAAAGACGCTCTGCTGATTATGGGAACTTTGCCGTTTTCGCTGATCGGCGGCGTCTGGCTGCTCTGGCTGCTGGGCTACAACCTGTCGGTAGCCGCCGCCGTGGGCTTTATTGCGCTTGCCGGCGTGGCGGCGGAGTTCGGGGTGATTATGGTGCTCTATTTGAACCAGGCGATCGCGAAACGCCGCCCCGAGCTGAACGATCGCGCGCTCAACGAGGCGATTCATGAAGGAGCCGTGCTGCGCGTGCGCCCGAAAGTGATGACCGTGGCGACAATCATGGCCGGACTGCTGCCGATTATGTGGGGAGGGGGCACCGGATCGGAGGTGATGCAGCGTATCGCCGCGCCGATGATCGGCGGGATGATCACCGCGCCGCTGCTCTCGATGCTGGTGATCCCGGCAGTCTATCTCCTGACGCACCGTAACAAACGCTAAAGTACAACGTCCGGGCCAGGCGGCTCGGGCGTGAATCAGTCGGCGTTCTTAAGATCTTCCGCGCGTTTGGCGGTGGCGTAGACAAAATCGAGCATGGGTTCAAGGTCGGTATCGTAGCCGGCCTGAATGATTTTGCCGCGCAGCCATTCGATCTCGCTGGTAATATCCGGGTGGAATATATTGTTGTCCTGCGCTTTACGCAGCCACTTGAGCAGGAAATTATTTTTCCCGCGGACACCGCCTGATTTCTTCGATTTTGCGTGTATTTTCAGCGCCACCAGAATGCAGTAATAGAAATGAACGCGCTGATTAAAACTTTGGTGCATGTCTTTATTCCCGCCAGAATCAGGTTGCGGACGGGCATGGACCTTAAACATGCGGTCTCTGATATTCACCCGTACCACCATCGCGCCGCTTGCCGGACGCTGAAGCGATGGTGGCACGGAAGCCGAATTGCCGTCAATTATTGATTAATTTTTTACCCATATTTGCGCCGGTTATCTTTCGACGATGCTTCCTCAGGTTCGCGGTAAAGCAGCGCGTTGTTGTAGGTAAATGCGCAAAATCAAGATAAATGCCAGCGCGACCACCGCCGCCGCCAACAAATAAATAGTCTCCAGATCGTAATAACCGGCCACCCAGCCGGCGACCGGGCCGGTTAATCCCAACGCCAGATCGAGAAAGGCCGAATAGGTGCCCAGCGCGGTGCCCTGATTCTGTTCTTCAACCTGTTTCACCGCTTCCACGCCAAGCGCCGGGAAGACCAGCGAAAAGCCCGAGCCGGTGAGAAAGGCGCCCATTCCGGCCATCCACGCCGAGGAGGCCGACCAGATGATCAGCAGGCCGATACATTCGATCGCAAAACAGATTAACGATACCCGCACGCCGCCGTAGCGGGTAATGGTGTTGCCCAGGATCAGGCGGATGCAGATAAAACCGATGCTGAACAGGGAGAGGGTAAACGCCGCGCCTTGCCAGCTATGGGCGGAGAAGTAGAGGGTAATAAAGGTTGCGATAACCCCAAAACCGACGGTACCCAGCGCCAGCCCCAGCCCGTAGGGCCAGATTTTGCGCGCCACCACATGAAACGGCGCTCTGATCCCCGCCGTCACGCTGACGTCCTGCCGCGTACGGGCATAGAGCAGGCCAACCGCCGCCGCCAGGATCACCACGGCGGCAAATCCGCTGATGCCAAAATAGCCGTTAAGCATGACACCCAGCGGGGCGCCGACCGCCATGGCGACGTAGGTCGCCACGCCGTTCCACGAGATCACTCGCGAAGTGTGAATCGCACCGACGGTTTTGATCCCCCACAGGGTCGCGCCGGTGGCGGTAAAACTTTCCCCGACGCCGAGGAAAATGCGCCCCACCAACAGCGCGGCAACGGCCAGCGGCGGCGAGGATTGCAGCAAGACCGCGAGCAGCGTGAAGAGACCGCTGAGCAGGCAGCAAACAATCCCCCGACTGACGACTTTTTTCGGCCCCCAGATATCGGTGTAGCGGCCCGCATGCGGGCGGCTGATCAGGGTTGAGATGTACTGAAGGCTGATGACCACGCCGGCGATAAAGGGGCTATAGCCCAGCTGATAGTGGATATAGCCCGGCAGTACGGCGAGCGGCAGGCCAATAGAGAGATAGCAGATACAGGTAAAAACAACGATAGAAATAATACGCAGATTAAGCTGAGTGGTGCTGGCGGAAGTGGTCATAACGCGAAGTATTGAAAACCAAAGGGAAGCTAAGCATAGCGCAGCGCCGTCGGGCGCAACGAGCAGAGCATGCGTTTTCTCAATGATTCAGGCAAACGCACTAAAAACAGTCATGAGAAAAGAGGATTCTGGGCAAGTCATGCGCGGCAGAGTATAAAATCTGTTAACGCATCACGGATAATGACAGGAGAGAGTATGGAATACGATTTAGACGGTATGGATGTGCTTTTTGTCGCCGGCTTTGGGCCGATAACGCAATCGACGCCGGCCAGCAGGGAGTTTTATGTGGCTGCGCTGGGCCTGCCGCTAAAACCGATGCCCGGTAACGAAGAGTATCTGCTGACCGAACATGACGCCATCGGCGGGGTAAAACATTTTGCCCTGTGGCCGCTGGCGCAGGCGGCGCGCTCCTGCTTTGACGCCGATCTCTGGCCTGACTATCTGCCGGTGCCGCAGGCGTGGGTCGAGTTTGAAGTGCGCGATATCAACACCGCCACCGACGCGCTGAAGGCCAGAGGCTATCGTCTGCTGGTGGACAACCGCATTGAGCCGTGGGGGCAAACCGTCACGCGGCTGCTGAGCCCGGAAGGGCTGCTGACAGGGATTACCGTGACCCCGTGGCTGCGCGAGGACAAAGCCTAATGGCATGCATGAGCCGCCCATCATCCCCTGCGATCGGCAGGGTGATGGAATGCTGATTTATGACGTATTCGGGCGCCATATTGGCGTCCAGCGCCAGGGCGAACGCTGGCTACTTTTCCGCGTCGATCTGAACGAGCGGAAATGTTCGCCGCTGCGTGGGATCATCATCCCGGACGATCTCCCGGAGGCGGAAATTCCCGGCTGGCTGGGCGATATTTTTCACGAAGCGGCAAGCCCGCGCCATCCTGACGTCCGGCTTATGGAGTAGCGTCTATGGCCAGCTTCTGTTTTGCAGCACCACGCGATAACCGTCGCCGTCGACAAAGGTTTTACCGTTCACATTCCAGTACGGATTGAACGCGCTGACCGGCGCAAAACCGGCGGTCAGCATTTTCGCACACTGTTCCCGCCATTCCGCGGCTTCCGGGTAATAAAGCACCAGCAAATCTTCCTCGCCCGGAGAGGGCTTCACCGGATGATGATGGCAGAGGGTGAATTCAAGATGCCAGCCGAGATCGCGGCGTCCGACCATCACGCCGCTAAAGCCGTCATGATCGGCAAACTGCGCGATTTGCTCCAGCCCCAGGCCCGTGCAGTACATGTGGCTACTGAGTGAAAGGTCGGTGACCGGCCTGGCGATGCGGATAGCGTTAAGCGTCATAACAGCCTGTATCGATAAAGGTTTGGTCGATTGACTGTATCCGCTTTTGCGGCGGCCATTTGTCACAAAGAGCTTTTAACGCGCCCGGCAAAGCGAATTTATTCGATTGTCTCTGCGGCGGGTTTTATCTAGAATCTTCGCTTTCGGAGAGAGAAAATGTCCGTTGCTGATTCCCTTCTTGCTTACTCTTTTGCTGCCCTGTTGCTCACCCTTACCCCAGGCCTGGATACCGCTTTAATCCTGCGAACCGCGACCGTTGAAGGCGGAAAAAAAGCCTTTCAGGCGGCGCTGGGCATTGATACGGGATGTTTTATCTGGGGGGCTGCGGTCGCCTTCGGTCTTGGGGCGCTACTGGCGGCATCGGAGCTGGCTTATGACCTGCTCAAATGGTGCGGGGCCGCCTATTTATGCTGGCTGGGCATTCAGTTAATTCTCAAGCCGCGCGGCCATTTTGTTCATCAGGACAGGGCGGCGGCGGCAAGTAACTGGTTTTTAAAAGGGATGATGGGCAATGTGCTCAATCCGAAAATGGGGATCTTTTACGTCTCTTTCCTGCCGCAGTTTATTCCGGCCGGCCACTCGCCCATCGTCTGGACGTTCCTGCTGGTCGCCATCCATGTGGCGATCGGGACGCTCTGGTCGTTAACGCTAATCCTGACCAGCCGTTCTGCCGCTCGGCTATTAAAGACGCCGCTATTTATTCGGTGGATGGACCGCGCAACCGGCGGCCTCTTTATGTTATTTGCTGCCAAACTGGCTTTTAGCCACCGTTAAATCCCTCTGGACAAGGATGTCCAGCGCCTCACTCCACATTTCGTTACTCGCCGAAGCATCCCCTGGCCGTTGCCGTAAAGTTTCTCCCCGCAGGCCGGGCGCTGCCGCATGGCGCTGCTTGCGTATCGTGGTAAGCGAAATCATAATAAATAGAGAATTATTGTTAGTTATAATTCTCTATTTGAGAATAATAATGGAGGGGAGTGGGTGAACGTTTTTGCAACCAGGCCGGAATGGAAGGCCTTTCTGCTGGCGCTGGCCGGTTCGGTCGTGCTGATCGTTGGCATGGGCTATGGCCGGTTTGCCTATACCGGGATCCTGCCGCTGATGCTCAATGAGCAGCTGCTGACGCTGCGTGAAGGTAATCTTGCCGCTTCGGCGAACTATGCCGGCTATCTGGCCGGCGCGCTGCTGCTGGCGAAAGCCAGGCCCGCGGACGCCAGGTGGCTAAGCCTGCTTTCCGCACTGTTGACGCTGGTGTGCCTGGCCTTACTGGCGTTCCTGGTTTCCCCCCTGGCGATTATTGTGGTGCGCGGAATTGCCGGATTACTCAGCGCGGTGACGCTGATCGCCGCCTCCCTCTGGCTACTGCAGCATATGAAGCACCCTAACGGCGCGCCGGTGCTTTTTTCTGGCGTCGGAATGGGGATATTCTTGTCGGCGGAATTTATCTCCCTGGGGAAGGCGCTGGCGCTCTCCAGCCAGCAGATATGGCTGATATGCGCGATAAGCTCTGGCGTGCTTTTTGTTCTCGCGCTGCGTCTGCTGCTGAGCCCCGCCGACTACCTTATCGCTTATCAACCCGCCGCGACCGCACACCGCGAGGAGGGCGAGGGGCGGGTGCGGGAGGCGTGGAAACTGCTGCTGATTTATGGCCTGGCCGGCTTCGGCTACATTATTACCGCCACCTATCTTCCGCTGTTTCTCAGCGGTTCGCTGAACATTATCGATCCGGTGCAGATCTGGGCCATTTTCGGCCTCGCCGCCGTTCCCTCCTGCTTTATCTGGCACCGGCTGGTCATCAAGCTCGGCTACCGCCGCGCGTTTACCCTTAATTTGCTGATTCAGGCAATCGGCGTCATTCTCCCGGCGTGGAGCCATGCGTTACCGTTTTGCATATTAAGCGCGCTGCTGGTGGGTTGCACCTTTTTGGGCACCGTGACCATCGCGCTGTCCGAGGGGCGGCGGCTTAATCATCTGGTTTCGTTCAATATGATTGCCGCCATGACCGCGACCTACGGCATCGGGCAAATCGTCGGCCCGCTGGTTGCCGGAACGCTGTATGACCGCAGCGGGTCGTTTAATCCTTCGCTGAGCGCGGCCGCCATTGCGCTGCTGGCTGCCGCCGCGCTGGTGGCGGCAGGGGCGGGGCGAGCGTCAAAGGTCGGAGGCTGACTCCAGAAGCTGGCGCATTTTCTCGAGAGCGGGGGACGCGTAGCCTTTGCGCCAGATAAGCTGGGTGATCGCCTGGCCAACCGGCCGCAGCTGGCTGGCTTCGGGCAGCGTCAGGGTATCGAGCACGCTCTGCGGCACGATACCGGCATAGCCGCCGGAGGCGACGCAGGCGAGCATCGCGTGATAGGAGCCGACGTCCTGGATCTCGCTCTCCTCCTCCTCCTCTGATTGCGCCAGAAACGCTTCACCCATCGCCCGATAGGTACAGCCCTGCGCAAAGGCGGCAAAGCGAAAGCGCTGTGGGTTGGCGGGAAGCACCAGCAGCAGCTGTTCTTTAAAGATGGATACGTACTCCAGATCATCGGGCGGAGGCGTTCCCTGCGGCAGGCTCACCAGCGCGCAATCCAGCGCGGCGTCCAGCACCTGTTGGGTCAGCTGACGGGTGGGCTGGGTTTTGAGGGTGAGCGTCACCTCCGGGCACAGCGCGCGAAACCGGGGAAGCAGCGGCGGCAGGCGGCTGGCGGCGGTGGCGTCCATCGCCCCCATGCGTAAATTGCCGCCCGGCGTCGCCGGATGCAGCGCCTGTCTGGCCTCTTCGGCCAGGCTGAGGATCTTCAGCGCGTAGCCCAAAAAATGTTCACCGGCGGGGGACAGCAGCATCCTTTTATTGCCGCGGGCAAACAGCTCCACGCCCAGCTCCTCTTCCAGCTGGTGAATGCGGGTGGTGATATTGGACTGGGCGCGCCCCAGCCGCTTTGCCGCGCGGGTGACGCTGCGCTCTTGCGCCACCGTTTTAAAAATCTCTAATGTGGTGTGGTTCATATTTTTATTCTTAATTTGAAAATAATGTTGATCTTATCATCTCTAAAAGAGATTTTAATGGCCCGAACGCACAAATTTCAACAGGGCAAACCATGAGCAACAGGCTTACGCAGCAGCTTGATATTGATTACCCCATTATTCAGGCGCCGATGGCCGGCGTGTCGACGCCGGAACTGGCGGCAGCGGTCAGCGGGGCCGGCGCGCTCGGCTCGCTGGGGCTGGGCTCGTCAACCGTAGAGCAGGCTGAAACGCTGATTAACCGGACCCGGCGCTTAACTACCCGTCCGTTTAACGTCAATCTGTTTTGCCACGCCCCGGCGGTAAGGGATCCGCAGCGTGAAGCCCGGTGGCTGGCGCGGCTGCGCCCGGAATTTGCGCGCTTTGGCAGCTTGCCGCCGGAGACGCTGGCGGAAATTTATCTCAGTTTTCAGCAGCAGCCGCGGATGGCCGAGTTGCTGCTCGACCTGACTCCGGCGGCGGTGAGCTTTCATTTTGGCGTGCCGGATCGTGAAACCCTTCGCCGACTGCGGGAAAAGGGGATCGTCACTCTGGCGAGCGCGACCAGCGTGGCAGAGGCGCTGCTGGCCGTAGAGCAGGGAATCGATATGGTGGTGGCGCAGGGCTACGAGGCCGGCGGCCATCGCGGCATCTTTGATCCGCTGGCGCCCGACGGGCAGATGAGCACCTTTACTCTGGTTCAGACGATAAGACGGCATACCGATATACTGCTTATCGCCGCTGGCGGCGTGATGGACGGCGCGGGAATTAACAGCGTAATGAACCTGGGCGCAGACGGGGCGCAGCTAGGGACGGCGTTTCTGCTGTGCCCGGAATCGTCCACGGATGGCGGATACCGTGAGGCCCTTAAAAGCGCATTTGACGGGCAAACGGTTTTAACCTCAGCCATTTCCGGACGCCCGGCGAGATGTCTGGTTAACGGCTGGCGTGAAATAAACGATCCGCCGCTGATTCCGGCTTATCCCGTGGCTTACGACGCCGGAAAGGCGCTGGCATCGGCGGCGAAAGCGCAGGGAGATCGTCAGTACGGTGCGCACTGGGCCGGGCAGGGAGTGAGCCTGATTCGCGAGCTGCCGGCAGCGGAGCTGATACGCACCCTGGTGCGCGAAAGCGGGTTTTAATCGCGGATGGCGCGCGGCCACCCGCTTATTGTTAACGACGGTGGGCGAGGCCGCGGACCAGACGGTCGCCGGCCATCTGCACGCCCTGCACCAGCGCGACCAGAATGAGCACGGTACCGAACATCACCTCGTTATTGAAGCGCTGATAGCCGTAGCGAATGGCCAGATCGCCCAGTCCGCCGCCGCCAATCACGCCCGCCATCGAAGAGAAGCCGATCAGCATAACGATGGTCAGCGTGATGCCGGCCAGCAGCGTCGGCAGCGCTTCCGGCAGCAGCGATTTAAAGATCACGTGCCAGATATTGCCGCCCATCGATAAAATCGCCTCGATACGCCCGTAATCCACTTCATCCAGCGCGTTCTCCGTCAGCCGCGCAAAGAACGGAAAGGCGCCAATGGTGACCGGAACCACCGCGGCGGTACTGCCGAGGGTGGTGCCAATAATCAGCCGGGTGAATGGGATCAGCGCGATCAGCAGCACGATAAACGGCAGCGAACGACCAAAGTTGATAATCGCGCCCAGCACGGCGTTGAGCTTCGGCATCGGCGCCAGGCCGTTGCGGCGTGAAACAAACAGCAGCACGCCGGTCGGCAGCCCGAGCAGCACGGTAAACAGCGCCGCCAGGCCGACCATATAAACGGTATCTACCGTGCCCTGAAGCAGCAGCGGCCAGAGATCTTCCCAACTCATGCTACTCCGCATAATGGCCTCCCGTGAAAACCGTGGCGAGCGAGGAAATCCCGCTCTGCCTGAGGATCGTGCAGCAGCGACTGCCGTAGCCGCGACCATGGCGCCACCAGCAAATCGGCAATTCTGCCGCTTTCAATAATCTCCCCGTGCTCCAGCAGCGCCGCGTGGTCGCAGAGGGTTTTCACCACTTCCAGCTCATGGGTGATCAGCACGATGGTGAGGTTCAGCTTTTGGTTGATATCCGCCAGCAGGCTGAGCACCGAGGCCGTGGTCTCGGGGTCGAGGGCGCTGGTGGCCTCATCGCACAGCAGCACATCCGGCCGCGCGGCCAGCGCGCGGGCGATCCCCACGCGCTGTTTTTGCCCGCCGGAAAGCTGTGACGGAAAGGCGGCGGCTTTATCCGCCAGCCCGACCAGTTCCAGCAGCTCCGCCACCCGCGCCTGGCGGGCGGCTTTCGGCACTTTGGCTATCTCCAGCGGCACCGCGACATTGTCGGCGACGCTGCGGGCGTGAAGTAAATTAAAGTGCTGGAAGATCATGCCGGTACGCAGCCGGTACTCGCGCAGCGCGGTTTTATCCATCCGGGTAATATCGTTCCCGTTCACAATAATGCGGCCCGACGTGGGCCGCTCCAGCAGATTCAGGCAGCGTATCAGCGTACTTTTGCCTGCACCGCTGCGGCCGAGGATGCCGTAAACGGCTCCTCTCGGCACCTGCAGAGAGACATCGTTTAGCGCCGGTCGGCCTGTTCCGGCATAGGTTTTACTCAGCCCGACAATCTCAATCATGACTGAGGAGCAACCGGGATCACCGAGCCGTTATACTGCTTACGAATAAATTCGGCGACCTGCGGCGAGGTGAGGTCTTTGGCCAGCGCCTTGATGCGCGGATCGTTCGCCAGCGCCGGCGTTGTCACCAGAATGTTGGCGTACGGGTTGTTGGTCGCGCTCTCCAGACCCAGCGCGTCTTTGGCCGGCACCAGCCCGGCTTCCAGCGCGTAGTTGCCGTTTATCACCGCCAGGTCAACGTCATCCAGCGACCGCGGGATCTGCGGTGATTCAATCTCAAGGATTTTCAGGTGCTTCGGGTTTTCCACGATATCTTTCGGCGTCGCCAGGGTGGTCGCCGGGTCGGTAAATTTTGCCGCCAGCTTAATCAAACCCTGATTTTGCAGCAGGAACAGCGCGCGGCTCAGGTTAGTGGTGTTATTCGGTACCGCCACGGTGGCGTTCTCGGGCAGCGATTTAAAATCTTTATGCTTGCGCGAATAGATCCCCAGCGGCTCAATATGGACGGTCGCCGCGACGGCGAAGGTTTTGCCCAGCGCTTTCTCCTGATCTTTCAGATAGGGGACGTGCTGGAAGTAGTTGGCATCGACATCGCCGTTGGCCAGCAGTTCGTTGGCGTTAACGCCGCTGGTGAGTTCGACGATTTTCAGGTCGAGGCTGGGATCGATCTTCTTAATGTAGTTAAGGATCTCGGCGTGCGGCACCGGGTCCGCGGCGACGCGCAGCGCGGCGGCCTGGGCGGAACTCCATGCCAGAGAGAGAGACAGTGCAACCCCTGCCAGTTTAAATGCGGCATATTTCATCATCTTATTCCTTGTGTTGTTGTTATGTTTATACCCGTCATACTTCAAATTGCATGTGCGTTGGCTGCGCGCGCTCACCCGAATCACTTACCAGAGTAAGCTCATCGGGATTCACTGACTTGCCGCCTGCCTGCAACCCGAATTATTTAGGGTCTACACGATCAATTGCTCGGCGCGTTCGCGAAAAACATCCTGGTAGTAGCGCTCGGCGACATCGGGATGCGAACGCAGACGCCCTTTCAGGTAATTCCAGCCCACCTCGCGCAGCAGCGGGTTTTGCGGGTCGCTATCCGGTCCGAGGGCTTCGCGGGCCAGCTCGTCGGGCAGCGTGTAGACGGGGACCACGGCATCCAGCTGGGCGCCGAGGAAGAAAGCGATCGACAGCCGCTGCTGGTCGGCAGGCGGCGAAACGACCCGGTGCACCGTTGCCCGCAGATAGCCGTTGGTTGCCAGCTCCAGCAGCTCGCCGATATTCACCACAAAGCTGCCCGCCAGCGGGGTCGCGTCAATCCAGCGGTCAGGGGAGACTTCGACCTGCAATCCTTTCTGCTCATCCTGCAGCAGGAAGCTGAGGAAGCCGGAGTCCTTATGCGCGCCAACGCCCTGGGCGCTCTGTGTCTCCTGCTGGCCGGGATAGCGGATCAGCTTGATATGTTCATTGGGCTTATCGCCATACAGGCCATCGAAGGCATCCAGCGGCAGGCGCAGCGCTTCGGCGAAGGCGCGCAGCAGGGTGATCCCAACCTGGGTCATTTCCCGTTGCCAGGTCAGTAATGTGGGTTTGAGCGAGGGCAACGCCTCTGGCCAGAGATTCGGCCCCTGCAGGCGCTGCCAGCGCGGCGCGCGTTCGCTAAGCTGCAGGGCCGGGCGCTCGGCGCCGATATCGAACTGCTCGCGCCAGTCGGGTTGACCGCGGGTTAATTCAGAAGCGGCGCGGTTGTAGCCGCGAAAATGCGGAGAGTGAATCATTGCCACCCTCTGTTTTTGATCGTCGGGCAGGGCAAAAAAGGCGCGGGATTGCTGCTGCACGGCCTGCTGCAGCGACTCATCGACGCCGTGGTTGATCAGATAAAAGAAACCGATATCGCGGGCGGCGTGGCGCAGGTCGGCGAGAAACGCCGCTTTTTCAGCGGGGTCCGCGTAGCGGGCCAGATCCAGTATCGGTAAGGTTGTCGCGTTCATTGTGTTCTCCGAAGGCGGTATTCAGGTGTTTTCGTCGATTCAGATTCAGGGTTCGGGGACAACAACAGCGCATGATCGATTCCTCAGTCGGGTGGTTGAAGCCAGCTTGCCTTAAGCGAAAATAATCAACCAATAACGTTCTTTTCTAATTTATGACCGTGGAGGGTTCTGTGCTTTTGCGAATTTTGGATAAGGGGGAGGCGGGGCTGTTGCGATTGGCGTCGGGAGCCAGTATGGTGAGCGAAATTTTTAATTCAGGTAAAGAGACGCAATGCAGCACCCAAACGATCCTCTGCACGGCATCACGCTGGAAGCGCTGTTAAACGCGCTGGTCGCGCGATATGGCTGGGCCGAACTGGCGAAACGCATCAACATCAACTGCTTTAAAAGCGAGCCGAGTATTAAGTCGAGCCTGAAGTTTTTACGCCGCACGCCGTGGGCGCGTAAAGAAGTGGAAGCGTTGTATATCGATTCGTTGTCCGATACCGATACGGCAAGAGCGGAAGCGCCGGCGAATAATCCGTGGGCACACTGGCAGAAAAAGTAGGGCGCGCAGCGGATAATTCCGCGCGCGCCCCGGGCTGTGTGTTACTGAAGATTGCCTGCGGTCAGGCTCTCTTTATCAAAGGCATGGCTGACATCAATATGATTCTGATGCACGGACGTGTCGATATTCGAACCTGCCTCCGGACGCGCAAAGCTATTCTCTGCGGCCATCGCCCCGGACGAAAGTGTAGCGGCTAACAGCAGTGCGGTGACTACGCCGATATTTTTCATATTCTGTTCCTTATTTCATCGTGTTGTCGCTGTCGCCTGTGTCTTCCGGCGGCCCGGCAATGTTTCAAATTTTATTTCGTCAGTTCTGCGGTCATATGGACGCGGTTATTGAACTGAGCGCTGGTGATTTTGTAAGAGGCGCCTTGCTCTGCGGCCTGAGCGGCAATTTTGGCTTCTGCGCGGTCCAGTGTGGAAGCGCTGGCGCTGATGCTCTGCGCAAACGTACCGAAAGAGATCATAGAGAGTGCGGCAACTGCAACGAAAGTTTTGATGGATTTCATGGTCGTATTCCTTAAGCGTTTTGTCAGTGTTGGAGCGTTTTTGCCCCGATGTGATAAATAATAGGCCGACGACGCGATGATTAAAATCGAAACAATTTGCTCTCATTATTCAATAAATTTGAATGAAGTATCGGTTACCGCAATCCTGTTTTGCAAATAAGGTTTGATTACAATCAAGCCTCATTGTCATAACAAATATATAAAAAGTTATTTTTTGACTTTCGATAGATGATTTTCTTGTTTGCTATCATCTGAACGGCGGCAATATAGTTTTTGTACAGCAATAAATGCCGATGTGCGGCAAATAATCATTATTCACGAATATCTCATTATGATAACGCTCAATAAGATCAGTAAAAGCTTCTCCGGTGAAAGAGTGCTAAAAGAGGTATCGCTCAGCATTCATTCCGGCGAGATTATTTGCATTATTGGCCCCAGCGGCTCGGGGAAAACCACGCTATTACGTACGCTTAATTTCTTAGAGCCTGCCGATAGCGGGCAAATAAGAATAGATGATGTGGCGCTGGATTGCGCAAAAGCGGGAAAAAAGGAGATTGAAAAACTACGGTCAAAAACCGCTATGGTTTTTCAATCGTGGAATCTTTTTCATAACCTCACCGCACTGCAAAATATTACCGAAGGATTGATATACGCTAAAAAACGCCCGCGGCAGGAGGCGCTGGCTATTGCTGAACGACTCTTAAAGCAGGTGGGGTTGCTGCATAAAAAAGACCACTATCCGCACAGTCTCTCCGGCGGCCAAAAGCAGCGTATCGGTATTGCGCGGGCGCTGGCCATTAACCCCGCCGTTCTGCTGCTGGATGAACCGACCTCAGCCCTGGATCCGGAAAAAGTCGGTGAAGTGCTGGAGCTTATTCAGACCATTGCTGCCGCGGGCCAGACGATGATCATCGTGACCCACGAAATGGCGTTCGCCCGTCAGGTCGCTTCCCGGGTGGTATTTATGGAAAACGGCGAAATCGTTGAACAGGGCCCGGCGGAACAGATATTTGGCGCGGCGCAGCAGGGCCGAACCCGGGCGTTTCTTGCACAACTGCACTATCATGCCTGAGGCTGATGATGAACAATAACCCACTGTTTAGCTGGCCGGATATCGCCGGAATAGTGCCGAAGCTGCTGGAAAATTTACCCGTGACCCTCGGTATAACGCTGGCGTCGCTGCTGCTTGGTTTAACGATCGCGCTGCTGATTGTGCTGCTGCAGTTTAGCCGCTTTAGGCCGCTCAGCGCGGCGGCAAATGGGTATACCGACATTCTGCGCGGCGCGCCTCTGGCGCTGCTGATCCTGCTGTTTTTCTTCGGCGGCAAATTAATTTTGACCGCGCTGGCGCTGCCGCCGCTGTGGATTAGCGATACCACCTTTGCGGTGCTGTCTATTTCGGTCAGCATCAGTCCCTACTTTGCAGAAATGATGCGTTCAGCGTGGCGCGCGGTGGATAGTGGCCAGAAAGAGGCCATTATCAGCCTGAATATTCCCTGGCATCAGGGAATACGGCGGATTATTTTCCCCCAGGGGCTTATTATTGCTATTCCCGTCTTTGGCAATCTTTTAATTAATCTCGTAAAAATGACCTCGCTGGTCAATATTATTGGTATTGTGGATGTTTTTGGACGGGCACAAAAGATTTCGCAAAATAGCTACGGGGCGAAACAAGTCGCGGCATTTATTAGCGTGATTATCGTCTACTGGGTGCTGAATAGTATTATTCTCTATTTTACCACTCGTATTGAAAAGAAATATCAGTTCCTGCTGGAGTGATAAATTAACATGTTTAGCCTGGCGTTCATTCGCGACAATTTTACGTTTATTTTAAGCGCGCTGCCGGTCACCCTGACGATAACGTTATTATCCTTACTGTTTTCCACTTTGCTGGGCGCAGCGCTGGCGTGGGCGATTATTCGTCAGGTACCCGGCGTTCAATGGCTGGCGAGGGTATTCCTCTCCTTTGGCCGTTCGGTCCCGGTCCTGGTGATGCTGTATTTCTTTTTTTACGTCTGGCCGTGGATTGCCGCCGGGCTGTTCGACGGCCCGCAGGACACGATGTACCGCTATAAACTCTCGCCGCTGGCGGCGGCGGTCACCGCGCTGTCGCTGATCTTCAGCGCTTATTTCGCCGAAACCTTTCGCGCGGGATGGAATGCGGTTGATAAGGGGCAGCGCGAGGCCGCATGGTCAATCGGGCTAAGCGGATTCACGCAGTTCCGACGCATTATTTTTCCACAGGCGGCGGTATCCGCGCTGCCGAACTTTACCAGCGTGCTGATCGATCTGATTAAAGACACCTCGCTGGTTTACACCATCACCGTTGTTGATCTGATGGCGAAAGCCAATATCGCCGCCGCGCGCGGGTTTCATTTTGTCGAAGCCTACTGCGTCGTGCTGGTGATTTATATCGTGCTGTGCCTGGCGATTGCCAGAGCATTGCGCAGTGCAGAAAGGTTTCTGAGCGCCCGCTGGCAAGGAAACGCAGAAAAGAGTGTTTCACGGTTATCATTTTGGGGAAGGTATTTTGAAAAATAAAATTTTACTGGTGAGTGCGCTGGCGTTGGCAATGGGAATGAACGCCGCGCAGGCGGTTGAAAAAAGCGCAAACGCGAAAACGGTTGAGGTTGTCGTCAATGCTAACGGCTTTCCCTTTAGCTTTGTTGACGATAACAACAATATTACCGGTTACGATGGCGACCTGTTAAAGGTGCTGGACCAGCGTTTAACCGACTATACGTTTCATTTTAATGCGGTCTCGCGCGATGCGATGATCGTCGGCCTATCGACCGGCGCCTATACCCTCGCGGCGGATCACTTTTATCTCACCAAAGAGCGGGCGGAAAAATACGACCACTCCGGCGAGCCGACAGGGATCAGCGATTTGCGCCTGATTGTGCGTAACGATGAGAACGATATACATAATCTCGGCGATCTCGCCAGCGGGAAGAAAAAGCTGGTGCCGATTCATACCTCCGACGCCCGTTATACGGTGATTGAAAACTACAATAAAAAACATCCAGGCCAACAAATTAACCTGCAGCCCAACGGCGAGCAGTCCGCCGCCGATATCTTTAAAGCGGTAGCTTCCGGGGAATACGATGCGGCGATTTACCCCATTGGCGCGCTGCTGGCGTTAAATAAGGCGCTAAATCTTAATCTGAAAGCGTCGGATTCCGTCGGCCTGTTTCCTAACGTCTATTTGTATAAAAAAAATACCGATCCGCAGCTAATCAAAGCGATTGACGCGCAGCTGGTTGCCCTGAAAAAGGACGGCACGCTCGCTGAGCTCTCGCGGAAATGGTACGCCGAAGATGTGTATGCCCTGCCGGGCGCCAGCGACGTGAAAGTGAATACCGACTGGGAATAAGCGCATGACGCAAATAAGCTCGGAACCGGCGCATAACGCCGCCACCTTAAACGATGAGGTGACCCTGGCGCTGCGCGCCATTACTGAAAAACGCGCGGCAACGATCGGTTACCTGTTGGACGAAAGCCGACAACGCCATATCGCGGATGGTTCTGTCCGTGAAGCAATACGCCGCTATGGCCGCGATATCGGGCATAAGCTGCGCGCGCAAATGCGCGATCGAAAAGATTTGCAGGAGTTTGCCGGGCTGTTTACCTGCGGTCTGGAATCTCAGGTTTATGAGATGGAGACCGTTAGCGCCAGCCGGGCCGAATTTATCGTCCTGTTTCACTACTGTCCCTATGTCAACTGCTGGCGGCAGCAGGGGCGAGGCGCCAGCGAAATTGAGACGCTGTGCGATATCTGCATGGAAGGCGATCGTGCGCTAACCGACGCGTTTCCGGGGCTGCATTTAGAGGTGCAGACCGCGCTGGCTCGCGGCGATGCCGCCTGTCGGCTGCGTTTTTATCAGGCAGAGGAGCGGGAGGGCGAATGGCAACCTTAACGTGGGACCACGCGGTCCAGTTTGTTAATCAGCCGGAAGCGGCGATTCAGGCGCTGAGCGGGCAAAAGCTCAACGCGGTGGCCGGTGGGCGCCACCCGGGCTGGGGGACCAGGAATGCGCTGAGCTATTTCGGCCTGACCTATATCGAATTTCTGGCGATTGCCGATGATGCAGAGCTGCTTTCCGCCGCGGAGACGTTTTTACTCTCCCGGGATGCGTCGCGGCTGCTGCCGGATAATGAAGCGCTGTATCGGGTGGCGCTGCGTAGCGACGATATTGAGCGCACGCATGCGGAGTTGCACGAGCAGGGCCTGCGGGTTTCGCCGATCGTCAACGGCCAGCGCGACGATCCGCAGGGCAACGTTATCCGCTGGCGGATCTTCACCATTGACGGCGATTTTGACGGCCTGGTCTATCCCTTTATTCTGCAATGGGGGGAAGAGGATGACGCCCGGTTGAGCCGCCTGCAGGCACAGGGTCTCGCTGCGCCGCATCCTCTGGGGGAGATTGAACTGCAGCGCGCGGTTTTCACGGTTCAGCATCCTCAGGCGGTGCGCGACCGCTGGCAGCTGCTGTTTGGCTTTGCCCCGCAAGGCGAGCAGGGGCTGGCGGTGGGCGGTCGAGAGTTTCTTTTCCGTCAGGGCGCGGCGAACCAACTGACTGAACTAGTGTTTCGCGTTGCTGACCCGGCGCTCAAAGGCCGACGCTTTCGCGTTGGCAACGGCGAATATCTTTTTGAATAAGGAGTAAGACTCATGACCAGGGTCCATTTTATTGGCGCCGGACAGATGGCGGAGGCGATTATTCGCGCGTCATTAAGCCACGGTGCGCTGCGGGCGGACGCGATCTCGCTGGAGGATATCGACAGCGCGCGAGTCGAGGCTCTGCGCGCCCGTTATCGGCTGTCGGGCGACGGTGGCGTAAACGAGGCCTCTTTGCTGGTGCTGGGGATCCGTCCGCAGGACGATCTGGCGGGGGTGGCGAACCGCGTGCGCCCGCAGCTAAACGGCTCGACGACAGTGGTTTCTCTGATCGCGGGGGTGACCCTGGAAAAGCTGGCCTCCCTGTTTGGTGCGGCAACGCCGATTGCCAGGGCGATCCCCAATACCCTGACCGATACCGGATTTGGCTATAGCGGCGTGACCTTAAACCCCCACGCCAGCGCGGCTGAGATCGAGCCGTTTCTGCGCGGCTTTGGCAAAGTGCTGTATCTGCCTGAGCGGTTGATCGATATCTTTACCGGCTTTGGCGTCGCGGGCCCTAACTATATTTACTACTTTATTGAGTCCCTTACCGATGCCGGCGTACTGGCGGGGCTGCCGCGGCCCCAGGCAACGGAGGTGGTGCTGGAAAACCTGCTCGGCGCGGTCGAGATGCTGCGCCAAAGCCAGAAGCATCCGCGCCAGCTTCTGGATATCAACAACTCCCCGGCGGGCGTCGGGATCCACGGTCTGTATGAGCTGAACAACAGCGATTTTGCCGCTGGGCTTCAGCGCAGCGTACTGGCGGCGGTCAGGCGCACCCGTGAACTGGGACAGTGCTAAAATCCTTCTTCCCGCGA
Source organism: Klebsiella michiganensis (assembly GCF_015139575.1). GTDB lineage: Bacteria > Pseudomonadota > Gammaproteobacteria > Enterobacterales > Enterobacteriaceae > Klebsiella > Klebsiella michiganensis. The sequence goes on from NZ_AP022547.1 coordinate 2,817,903, forward strand.
CAGATCGCGCAGCGCGCCCGGCGCCTTTCCGATAATGCGTTTAAAGGCGCGGCTGAAGGCGGCATGAGAACTGTACCCCAGCCTGAAGGCCACTTTTTCCAGCGCCTGACCCTCATGGGAAATGTACTGCACCGCGAGGCGCATACGCAGCTCGGTAAGATAGCGGGCGGGCGTGGTGCCGGTGGCGGAGAGGAAGCGTTCAGCAAATACCGAACGCGAAATTCCCGCCTCGCGGGCCAGATCCTCGACTTTCCAGTTAATGCCCGGCTGCTGATGCATCACGTAAATGGCTTTAGCCAGCTTAGGATCGCGCAGCACCTGTACCCAGCCGGTGGCGTTGCCGCAGCCGCACTCCACCCAGCCGCGGACAATCAGCGCGGCGACCACATCGGCCAGCCGCGCCAGAATGCCGGCGTAGCCCGCCTGTCGAGTGAGGCTTTCGCGTTCCATGGCCGCCAGCATCGGCGGGATCTCCGGACGGCTGGTCAGCAGGCTGCTGACCAGCATCACTTCGGGCATCGCTTTGACCAGCGGCTGCATACCGCCCAGCTCAAAGTCCATACAGGCGCTGAAGATAATAGCGCTGTCGCTTTTCGCGTCGTCGCAGGCGTTTTTGACGCAGCTTACCGAGTCGCAAACCGGTTCGCTGGGCAGTCTGGACACGTTAACCACCGTTGCCTGGTCATCGGAGAGCAGCACGTGACCATCGCCGTTCGGAATAAACAGTGCATCGCCGCTCTGCAGCATCAGGCGCTGGCCGCTGACCATGCGCAGCAGTACCGGTCCCCGGCTGATAAAGTGGAACTGCGCTTTACCGGGCACGAAGCCGAATTCGACGCCAAAAGGGCGGGAGGTTTCGATGCGGCGATAGTTGACGCCGGAAAGGCGCATGCCGCGCAGAAGTTCGCTGGTGAGATCGAGGGCGTGCTGAGTCATAACATCATTCCCGGACGAATTATCAATAATCAAGGAGTATGCATCATAGATCGTCCGAACAGAACCGCCTAACCTTAACGAAATGTTAATTGTTCTGGAGAGATGTTTATGAGTTCCTGCATTGCAGCTGAAGAGAGCCAGGCCAACGCCAGGCCCGCGTGGCGCGCCGTCTATGCGCTGGCGCTGGGGGTGTTTGGCCTGATTGTCGCCGAGTTTCTTCCTGCCAGTTTGTTAACGCCGATGGCGGCAAGCCTGGGCGTTAGCGAAGGTATGGCGGGGCAGGCGGTCACCGCGACGGCGCTGGTGGCGTTAGTTACCGGGCTGCTGATCACCACCGCGACGCGAAATATTGACCGCCGCTGGGTGCTGATGTTCTTCTCCGTTTTGCAAATTATCTCCAGCATGATGGTGGCCTTCGCCGGTTCGCTGGAGTTTTTGCTGCTTGGGCGCCTGCTGCTGGGGATCGCCATCGGCGGCTTCTGGTCGATGTCGACCGCGACCACCATGCGTCTGGTTCCGGCGGCGATGGTGCCGAAAGCGCTGGCGATTATCTTTTCCGCCGTTTCCATCGCGACGGTGGTTGCCGCGCCGCTGGGCAGCTATTTCGGCGCGCTGATCGGCTGGCGCAACGTATTTCTTATCTGTGCGCTGCCGAGTGTGGTTGCGCTGCTCTGGCAGCTGTGGGTTCTTCCTTCCATGCGTCCGGAGAGCGTCGGCAGCTTCGCTACCCTGTTTAAGGTGCTGCGTCGGCCAGGTATGATTGGCGGCATGCTCGCGACAATCCTGATTTTCAGCGGCCACTTCGCCTTCTTTACCTATCTGCGTCCGTTCCTCGAAACCGTGGCGCAGGCCAGCGTCGAAGGGGTTTCTCTGATCCTGCTCGGTTTTGGGGTAGCGAACTTTATCGGCACCTCGATTGCCGGACATCTGTTAGCCCGAAGCCTGCGCCTGACGCTGGCGCTGGTGCCGCTGGCAATGAGCGTGCTGGCGCTGATGATGGTAACGTTCGGCCACGTCGCGCTGCTGGACGGTCTGCTGGTGGCGATGTGGGGCTTTGCTTTTGGTCTGGTGCCGGTGGGCTGGTCGACCTGGCTTGCCACCACGGTGCCGGATGAAGCTGAAAGCGCGGGCGGCCTGCTGGTGGCGTCTATTCAGCTGGCGATTAGCGCCGGTGCGGCTGGCGGCGGTGCGGTATTCGATCTCAACGGCGCGAGCGGCGTTTTTGTCGGCAGCGGCGTGCTGCTGGTCAGCGCCATGGTGATTGTGCTGTTTGCGGTAAGAGTCAAGCCAGTCGTGAGCGAGGAGTAGGGCCTTTCAGGGCTACAGCACCGCAGATTGTCGGTAACCCGTAGCCCGGGTAAGGCGTTTACGCCGCAACCCGGGGAATATGCCGTGACGTGGCATTGTTGCGGCTTCTTCCCGGCTTGAGCTGCGCTTAGCCGGGCTACAGGGCCACATATTGCTGGTAACCCGTAGCCCGGGTAAGGCGTTTACGCCGCAACCCGGGGAATATGCCGTGACGGGGTATTGCTGTGGCTTCTTCCCGGCTTGCGCTGCGCTTAGCCGGGCTACCGGGCCGCAGATTGCTGGTAACCCGTAGCCCGGGTAAGGCGTTTACGCCGCAACCCGGGGAATATGCCGTGACGTGGTATTGCTGTGGCTTCTTCCCGGCTTGCGCTGCGCCTGCCCGGGCTACAGGGCCGCAGATTGCTGTTAACCCGTAGCCCGGGTAAGGCGTTTACGCCGCAACCCGGGGAATATGCCGTGACGGGGTATTGCTGCGGTTTTTTCCCGGCTTGCGCTGCGCTTAGCCGGGCTACCGGGCCGCAGATTGCTGGTAACCCGTAGCCCGGGTAAGGCGTTTACGCCGCAACCCGGGGAATATGCCGTGACGTGGTATTGCTGCGGCTTTTTCCCGGCTCGCGCTGCGCTTAGCCGGGCTACCGGGCCGCAGATTGTCGGGAGCCCGTAGCCCGTAGCCCGGGTAAGGCGTTTACGCCGCAACCCGGGGAATATGCCGTGACGGGGTATTGCTGTGGCTTCTTCCCGGCTTGCGCTGCGCTTAGCCGGGCTACCGGGCCGCAGATTGCTGGTAACCCGTAGCCCGGGTAAGGCGTTTACGCTGCAACCCGGGGAATATGCCGTGACGTGGTATTGCTGCGGTTTTTTCCCGGCTTGCGCTGCGCTTAGCCGTGCTACAGAGTTGCAGATTGCTGGTAACCGTAGCCCGGACAGATGCGCAGCATCGCCTCCGGGGAGGGTGTTAACTCTCGTCGATATCGTCGAGCAGATGCTGAATCAGTAGCGGAATCGGCCGGCCGGAAGCGACGCTTTTACCGCCTTCGCGCCACAGCGCCGTGCCGCTGACGTCGAGATGGGCCCAGGGGATCTCCGGCGGGCAAAAATGGTGCAAAAGCCAGGCGGCGGAGGCGCTGATGGCCGCATTATTGCCGGGCGTATTGCACAGGTCGGCGATTGTGCTTTCGGTCTGCTTCTTCAGCCTGCTATCCAGCGGCAGCGACCAGACCTCATCCCCGCTTTTTATTCCTGCCCGGGTTAACCCCGCCCGCAGCGCGTCGCTTTGCGTCATCAAGCCGCTCAAATCGTAACCCAGCGCCTTAACCACCGCGCCGGTAAGGGTCGCAATATCAATAATATAGTGCGCCTGCGGATGTCGCTGGCTCGCCCAGGCAATGGCATCGGAAAGCACCAGTCGGCCTTCAGCGTCGGTATTATTGATCTCTACCGTCAGGCCATTACAGGCCCGGGCGACGCTGCCCGGCTGCATGGCGGCGGGGCCAATCGCGTTTTCCGCCAGCGCCAGTACGCCCATTGCCCGCACCGGTAGCGCCAGCTCGGCGATGCTCAGCATCAGGCCAAGGACGTTGGCCGCGCCGCACATATCGTACTTCATGGTGTACATCCCGGCGCCTTCCTTGAGCCACAGTCCGCCGGTATCAAAGGTGACGCCTTTACCGACGTAGCAGCGAACCGGGCCCTCGCTGACGCCATCATAATGAATCGCCAGCAGGCGCGGCGGGCGTTCAGCGCCTTTACCCACCGCATGCAGCAGGCCGAGCCCTTGTTCGACGATCGCTTTTTCATCCAGAACTTCGCAGCGCAGCGTGCGGATATCCGCGCACAGACGCCGGGCTTCTTCCACCACGTACTGCGGGGTACACTGCTCCGCAGGCAGATCCGCCAGCCGCCGCGCGGCGAGCATGCCATGCGCCGTGGCCCGTTGACGATGGGCGAGGATGTCCAGCGCCGACCGCTGTTCGGGTAAGGCGTAGAGGGCGAGCTGGCGCAGGCGTGGCCTGGCGGCTTTCACCTGATGCAGGCCCAAATCATCAAGCTGCCAGTCGAGGTTAAACAGTTCGCGCAGCGCTTTGGTTAACGCGCCGCTGCTCTCTTCCAGCGAAGCGTCGAGGATAAGCGTTTCGCTCACCGGCTTTTTGCATAGCGGCCGCAGCGCCTCGGCCAGGCCATCGTTCAGCGTATCCCTCCACAGGGGGAGCGGAATGAGGGTGATGCGGGCGAAGGGGGAGCAGCCGAAGCGGGTATCCGCCACCTCGCCGCGGGCGGCCTGTTCCACCATTTCCGCGAGCAGCGGAACGGCATTGAGCGGGGCCTGGGCCAGCAGTGTGCTGCCGGGCCAGGTCACCAGATGCGCGCCGGTGCAGGCGCTATCCAGTTGATTAATCAGACGATAATCCAGCATGGCTTACTCCTCGATGGGGGCGCGAATGCGTGCGGCATAGGCCTGCATCCATTCGTCGTCCACCGGCCGGTAATGGGTTTTCTCCCGAACGCGCTCGGCGCAGAACACGGTCAGCGGCTGCGTCGCGCTGGCGACGACAAAGGAGAAGGTTTTGATATTGGTGGCGGCGCCGAATTCGCCGCGCCGGTTCATGCACACCACCGAAAGGTCGCCCGCGCGGCCAAAGCGCGACATCAGTTTGTCTTCCAGCTCGCAGACCACCGAGTCCGCCGCCTGCTGCGGCGTCATTCCCTGGGCCATTCGCCGGACGATTTCGTAGCTGGTGCAGCCTTTCATCAGATCTTCACCGACGCCGGTCGCCGTGGCGGCGCCGGTCTCGCTATCGCAGTAGAAACCGGAGCCGATAATCGGCGAATCGCCCAGCCGTCCGCGCTTTTTCATAAACAGGCCGCTGGTGGAGGTGGCAACGCTCATGGATCCCTGTTTATCAAGGCCAATAATGCCCACGGTATCATGGCCGTCGTAAGGACTGAGGCCTTTATCCAGCGTTTCGCGACAGCGCTTCCGGTAATGCTGCATTGCGCGTTCGGTCAGCATCGCTTTGGCGGCGAATCCTTGGCTTATGGCCCACTCTCTGGCGCCCTGGCCGACCAGCAGACTGTTGTAGCGCTGGCGGCTCAGGGCGTGGGCGACTTTCACCGGGTTGGCAATATCCACCAGATTACCGACCGCGCCGAAGGCCAGGGTATCGCCATGCATAAAGGCGGCATCCAGTTCGACCTCGCCGTTTTCCGTCGGCAGGCCGCCGTAGCCCACCGATTTGTACAGCGGAAAATCTTCTACCGCCGCCACCGCATTGACCACGGCGCTGGCGGTATCAGCGCCGGATGCCAGCGCCGCCGCGGCTTCGGTTACGCCTTCCAGCGCCATTCGCCAGGTGGCAATCATTCCCCACATTGGTTTACTCCTGTTTTGCAAGCGTGTTGTCCGTTTCAGCACGGGCGGTGACTTCCGCCGCGCGATACTGCTTATCGACGATGCGCATGAAGGGCAGGTACAGCATGGCGCCAATCAGCAAATTGAGGATCTGCATCACGCTGCCGCTAAGATGCCCGGTGACGATAAAACCGCTGATCACCGGAGGCAGCGTCCAGGGGATAAAGACGCCGGTGGTGACGGCCACCGCGCCGATCTTCATCGCCGCGTACTGCACCGTGACCAGCACCAGCGGCACGAGGTTAAACGGAATCAGCATGATCGGGTTCATGATCACCGGCAGGCCGAAGAGGATAGGCTCATTGATATTAAAAATGGAGGCGCCGGCGCCGAGGCGGGCAACTTCGCGCATATTTTTGCTGCGGGCGAAAATCAGCATCGCTATCACCAGCGACAGCGTTGCGCCCGCGCCGCCCATCCAGATCATATCGAAGAACTGCTCGGTGATAATGTGCGGCGGGGTGACGCCGGCCTGGATAGCGGCGATGTTGTCGGTCTGATTTTCCATCCACAGCGGACGAATGATGCCGTTGATCATCGAACCGGAGTTAATGCCGACCGACCACAGAATGGTAATGCTGAAAACGGTCATCAGCGCGCCGAAGTAGGAGGTACCGTAATGGCGTACCGGCGAGGCGACGACCTCATAAATAAACTGGTGGATGGTGGCGTAGTGCGTGTGCGCAAACCCGATGCGAATCGCCAGGATCAGAATCATCACCAGCAGCGCCGGGATCAGCGCGGCGAAAGACTCCTGCACGGCGGGCGGAACGCCGTCCGGCATCTTAATCACCAGCTTTTTGCGTTTTAGCCAGCAGAAGAGTTCGGTCCACAGCAGCGAACCGATCATGGCGACGAATAAACCTTTGGTGCCGATCCACTCCACGGGGATCACCGTGATGCCGCCGTTTTCTGCGACCTTAATGAACGGCGTGAGGATCAGAAACCCCACCAGCGAGAGGATGCCGCAGGAGATGCGGTCATCGCCGTAGTGCTCCGCCAGACGGTAGGCCACCAGGAAGCTGATAAACAGCGACATTGTGGAAAATACCGCGTTGAACGGGATTTCGATAATTGCGCTCCAGCTCGCGCCGAAGGTGCTGGCCATAAACTGCTGGTAGCTCTGATTGGGGAACGACGAAATCACCAGCAGAATGGAACCGACAATAATAAAAGGCATGAATGAAACGTAGGCGCCGCGAATAGCGCCGAGGTGACGCTGCTGAGCGGTTTTCGCCGCCAGAGGCATCAGTTTGGCTTCAAGAAATCCCAGAACATTGTTCATTGTGAACTCCGTACAAGATCGACAGGGCTGTGTGTGTTATCTATGGCGGATTATGAGAGAAAGCGGTGGGCTGAAAGGTGAAGCGGTTCACATTGTATTCTCTGCAATAATATATATCTCATATGATTAGTTATATTTCCTGTAGAGGATCGTATGGAAATTAAGCTGCACGCTAATGCCACCACCACCCCCAGAACCCGTAAATATCTTCAGGAATCGACGAAAAGCGACCGGGAACTGGCGCAGGAACTGGGGATTTCCATTACTACGGTTCGCCGCTGGCGCAACCGCAGCCAGATTTCCGATAACCACACCACGCCGCATTTGATACACAAAGTACTGAGACAAGAGCAGGAGATCCTCATTAACGCCCTCCGCGATGCGCTGCGCGCCCCGCTGGACGAACTGCTGTTTATGGTGAATGAGGGTCTGGGCATCGCTATTTCCCGCGCCACGCTAAACCGCTATCTGCGTCCGGCCCATGAAGGACGGAAAAATGCCGCGCTGCAGGGGAAAAAAGCGTTAAAGGCGGGAATGCGCGCGGATACCCTGACGCTGCACTATCGCCAGCTGGCGCTGTCGATGGACGACGGCGGTGAACATCATCTGCTCTGGGCGCAGGAGCCGATCAGCGGCTGGTGCTTTGGCCGCATCTATAGCGGGATCTCTCCCGCGCTGGTCGATAGCTGGCTGACCGAGGCGCTGAACGCCTGTCCGGCGCGTATACAATGTCTTGAGATTTATGTTCATAAAGGCTTTCAGCCCGCGCGCGCGGATCTCTCTTGCCGGACGGTGGCGATGGCGGAGCGCGGAGCGGTACAGCTCAGCGAACGATTAGCCGACGTTATTCCGGCGCTGGATGAACCGGACGCGACGCTGCAGCGGCTGTGCGCGCTGTGGAACCGGGGACGGGCGCAAAAAAAGCTAGGCGACACGACGCCCCAGGGCTTTCTTGAGTCGTTGAATCAGAACTAACTGTGGCGTCGGAGGCAGGCACGGCCGCCGCGTTTTGCCCGGGCCCCAGAATCTCTGCGACAGCAAAAGAGAGCGCGTTTTTTGTTGGGCCACGCCAGCGGCCCTGGAGGGTCAACCGTTTCGCAGGCCATCAATCGCGCTGTCGCTCAGCAGCATAACCGTTTTTACGCTGACGCTGATCCTGTCGATAATGGCCTGTCGCGGGCCTTCGCGCCAGGCGGGGCTGCTGTAGAAGTGCGCCTGGGATGCGTTTAAATGCGTCAGGTCCTCATAGGCCCGGATCAGGTAATAAGCGTCGTTGTCATCAACTGAATTGCCGAAGGAGACGATATCCATTCCGGCGGCGCGATGACAGGGGGCGCTTTGTTCCTTCATTATCCGGTGAAACTCGTTCCCGGTCCCCGGTTTAAGGGTGTAAAGCAAAAACTCTACCGTTTTCATCCTGACGTTTCCTGTTCACATTCACTGAGTTTGCTGCAAGAGAGCACTGTCCGGCTATTAGAACAACTCCCCGTGGTTTTGTCGCTTCTCTTTGCCATGAGGGCAGCGCGGGTTGCATTTCTCACTCCTTTTTTGATATGTTATATCATAACATTCAATGGCATTATAAAATATGTGACTATTTACCTTTCTTTTTAAATGATAATCATTATCATCACTACCTGCCGATCAAAAATCAAAAGAGCGCGTGTTTCGCTCATCCACGCTGAAGAGAGAGGGAGCGGCGGCTAATGGAGGAGAGTTTGACAAAGAGTGGAAAAGCCGATGCTCCCGTGCTTAGCGTCAATATCGCATCATTACCGCGGCCCGGCGGCGGGGAAATGCTCTCCGGCATTCATTTCAGCGCCGGTAAAGGAGAGTGTCTGGCCGTCATTGGGCCCAACGGCAGCGGGAAAACCTCTTTATTACGCGCGATAGATTGCCAACTGCCGTCGCGGGAGGGCGACGTTCGGTTATATGGCCGCTCCATTGCCGCATTAACCCGGCAGCAGCGAGCCCGGCAGATCGCGGTGCTTGCGCAGAATGATACCCCCGACCTGCGTCTGGCGCTTGAGGATTATGTCGCCCTCGGGCGGATTCCCCACGCCCGGGATATGTCGCGTCGCGAACACGACATCATCGTAACCCGCGCGATTAACGATACGGGATTGCAGAGGCTGCGCAAGCGACCGCTCTCCGCGTTATCCGGTGGTGAGAGACAACGGGCGGCGCTGGCGCGGGTACTGGCCCAGGCGCCAAAACTGCTGCTGCTGGATGAGCCCACCAACCACCTTGATCCCCACGGCAGAGTGGAGCTGCTGTCATTAGTGAAAAGCCAGGGAATCACGGTCGTTGCGGTATTGCACGATCTTTCCCTGATTGACGCCTTTGCCGATCGGGTTTTGCTTTTATCGCAAGGGCGCGCCGTGGCCTGGGATGTGCCGGAGCGCGTGCTTGTTTCACAACGGCTTTACCCGGTCTTCGGCTTGACCAGCTTTACCGTACCGCATCCCATGACCGGGAAGGCGCTGCGGATTTTTGAGGTGCCAGGCTATGTCTGATAAATTACCGGAGGATAACGCAGCATGAATAAATGGTTTGCAGGGACGATGGCGTTTCTTTTTATTTCAGCGGCGAACGCGGCGGATTTTCCCGTCACGATTGACAGCTGCGGAACGCCGGTGACCTTCACTCAGGCGCCGAAAAGGGCGGTCATCCACGACCTTAATATGTCTGAAATGGCTTTTGCTCTCGGGTTGCAGGACCGCATCGTTGGCTTAACCGGCATTACCGGATGGTACAAAATGACCCCGGAATTTAAACATCAGATGGGATCAATTCCCGAGCTGGCGCCGAAATATCCCTCTCTGGAGACGCTGCTGGCGGCAAATCCTGATTTCTTTTTCGCCGGCTGGAATTACGGCATGAAGGTCGGCGGGGAGGTCACGCCTTCCGTGCTCGAAACATACGGTATCAAAACCTTTGTGCTGAGCGAGAGCTGCGTCTTTACCGCCTCTCAGAAACAAAAAGCGAGTATGGACCTGCTGTATAACGATGAGCTGACGCTGGGTAAGATTTTTGGCAAGCAGCAAGAGGCCCGTACGCTGGTCGACGGCTGGAAAAAAACGCTGAATGCGCTGCCTAAGCCGCCGCAGGGCGTGCAGCCATTAAAGGTGTTTGTCTATGATTCCGGCGAAGATAAGCCCTTTACCAGCGGACGGTACGCCATGCCGACCGCGATTATCGAAGCGGCGGGAGGGAAAAACGTGATGGACGACCTGGAGATGAGCTGGGGGACCACCTCCTGGGAGAGCGTGGCGACGGCGGAACCCGATTTTATTATTCTTCTCGATTATCAGACCGGCAGCGGCGCTGATTCGCTGCGCCGTTTCCTCGAAAATCATCCGTTAATGAAACAGACGCCGGCGGTGAAGCAGCAGCGTTATCTGAAGCTGCAATATGCTGAGTTGACGCCCGGCCCGGCGAATATCAACGCGGCCGAAAAGCTGGCTCATGCGATGTATCCTGCGGCCCACCAATGAGCGGGACTCACTATCGCTACTACTGGGCCGCGTGGGGGGCGCTGCCGTTATTAGCCGGCTTGATGCTGCTCAGCGTGGCTAAAGGCAGCGTGCCGCTGTCGCTTACCCAGGTTCTCGGCGCCTTGCGGCTGCTGGATGTGCCGGTTTCGGAGATGATCGGACGTATTGTCATTGATTTGCGCGTGCCAAGAACGCTGCTGGCGGTGCTGGCGGGCGCGGTGCTGGCCATCGTGGGCGGTCTACTACAGACCACCACGCGCAACGATCTGGCCGATCCTTTTTTATTCGGGCTTTCCTCCGGCGCATCGGCGGGAGCGGTACTGGTGATCACCCGATTCGGTGAGCGGCTTGGCGCGCTGACGCTGCCGGTGTCGGCATTCGTTGGCGGCATCTGCTCGGCGGTGGCGGTGATGCTGCTGTTTCATTTTAAAAAGCAGCGTGGCGCAGAGCACCTGGTGATCTGCGGGTTGGCGATCTCCTTTTTATTCGGCGCGCTGACCAGCTATCTGATTTTCTCGGGCGACCAGCGGGCCGCCAGCTCGGTGCTGTTCTGGTCGCTGGGTGGGCTCGGTCTGGCGCGCTGGGATAATTTGCCCTACGCCCTGTTCAGTCTGCTGCTTCTAGGCGCATTCATACTCCTGCGCTGGCGCTCCCTGGATGGCTTACTGGCCGGTGAGCAGACCGCGCAGTCGCTGGGCATTAACGTTACCCGCCTGCGAATGGAGGTGTTTTTCTGCTGCGCGTTAGCAACGTCGCTGCTGGTGGCCCTGACCGGGGTGATTGGCTTTATCGGCCTGATGGTGCCGCATATGTGCCGCTATTTTTCTGGCGTAAAACATCTGCTGCTGCTTCCTTTATGCGGCCTGTGGGGCGCGGTGCTACTGTGCGGCGGTGATATCGTCAGCAGGACGCTGCTGGCTCCGCAGGAGCTGCCTATCGGAATCATTACGGCCGGCATCGGTGGTCTCTTCATTATTATTTTGCTGGCCAGAAACCGTTCATAAACTGAGTCGCGCCGGGTCGCTGCCTGGCGCAGACTTAAACGAAGGGCAAACAAATGCCCGGAAGTCAGCGCGCGCATGCGCTTCGGTTCATGCGCAATTCCCTCATTGGTAGTTTTATCTTTTGATAAATTAATTTTTTCAATGTTATTAGTTAATTATCATCTCTGTCGTAGAGTGATATGCTGCTAATCTCTCTTTAACCGATGCATCGTAAGAAAAATCCTAAAGTAAGCGTGGGGATGAGCGCTGTCTCCGGGCCAGTGAAAATCCCATGGTTTACATTTCGCAGGGATTTTTCTGAAATTCACTCGTCTGGACAATAAATATTAAACAAACTTATAATTCACCCACTTCACTCATGGGTATATCCCCATGGCGCCTATTATACGCATTTCTATAAAGGATGATTGCACTTTCATGAGGGAAAGGAATGTTAACTATTTTCAGCCATAATCATTTTTTTAAGAAAGCCATGCGTCTGAAAATAAACGACATAAAAGCGGTCAGAAAGGCGAATCTGGTCGATTTGTGCTTAACAAAGTACGCATCCAGCAGCTACGCGCAGTTCCATTTTTTGATAAACAGCTTTGAAATGAAAAAGAATTTTGTTTGTTTCCGGGTTGAAGGTAATATTATTTGTTTGATAAACAAAAGGCGCACCGCACATATCGCCAGTATTATCGCCAGAGTGACTGATGGCATCCCCGTGGGAGAGGACATCACGTTAACAGAGAGAGAATTTCAGTATATTTTTATTATGAAATTTACCGTACTGGCAAAAGATTACCCGGAGCTGCTCGGCATTTCGCCCAAGGCCTACAGCAGCTATAAAAGAAGATTAATTGAGAAGTTCGGCTTTAACTCATTTCATGCGCTACTGGCGCTGTCTAATTATTTACACGCTTTTTCGCTGCTCGATAAATTTACGCCGGATTAATTGCTGCACCTGCATGCGTGACTATACCTTTATCTTCGCACTCTCATCTTATTTTTCCGCCTGCCACGACTGTTAAGGAGCGCACTCACAAAGTGTCTCTTTTTCATGTCATCTATCCCATGTCTTACCTAAAAGGGCGAGCGGGGGACAACCGAACCCCACCACGATCTGTTCTCGACATTTCTGGCGCTTTGGGACCGCGGCATCAGCGTCTATAATCCGCCCAGCGATGTGTTCCGCGAGCGGCGAAGCTAATCGTCTGTTGAAAATAGCATTAAGCCTTACGACAACCTGATTGCCGTAAGCTGCCCAACTACAATAAAGGCTTATATGAAACAAATGACGTTGAGTGACCTTCGGCAACAAAGCGAACAGGCTGCAGTTTCGCCTCGCCTACGTGCCCATCGTAATTTCCACCCTGACTTAAGCGATCCGGTGCAACGCCTGGCCGTCGCTATGGAGCCGGGTACCTATGTTCGGCCTCACCGCCACCCGCACACTTTTGAACTGCTGACATCCCTTAGCGGACGTTTTGTGGTGTTGACCTTTGATGATGCTGGCAACGTGACCGAGCGCGTGGTGTTAGGCGAAGAGTGTAAGGTGCTGGAGATGGCGGCGGGTACCTGGCATGCCGTACTGTCGATGGATAAAGGCGGCGTAATTTTTGAGGTTAAATACGGGGGTTACCAGCCGGTTTCTGAGCAAGACGCGGCCCCGTGGGCGCCAGCTGAAAACGCGCCGGGAACCGCCGAGCTAATGAAGTGGTACGCCCGGGCGCAAGTGGGTGATGGCGGTTTTACCCTGTAATCCAGGCATTGCGCGGGGAGCAGCCCGCGCCAGCTTCCTTTTACCCCCGATACAGATAAGCCGTTCCCGGCGCGTCAGCGGCTTATCAAACTGGTGACAAGCTCCTGGCTCTATTTATTCATAGTTAAACCTATCCCCTGAAATAGGGCTGACGATATCCCTTGCACGGAAGTGTTAAACACATCTTAAACCACTATGCTATAATTTTTACGGTTTTTGTAAAGAATCTTCAATAAAGAAACGTGGTCATTTCGGCACTATAATTTATCTGCGGGGAAGGATCGGAATATACTCATTAATAGCCAGTCATGGGAATCAATGCCTTTATGAATAAGCATTAATGATTGGTTTTTTAAATTATAACTTATTGATTTTTATTGTTTTTAACAAATTGCAATCTTTAATTTATCTAATCATTAGAATTTCCTTATGGTAATTTATCTATTTTAGTCAAACCTTCTGTATCTCTGGGTTGCGTAAGGCTTGATTCAGAATATTTGCCAACGCAAGCAGTGAATGATTGATGTACATCAATTAACAACCGCTGTTGTCGTCACAGTTATGGTATTTGGTCTAAAAAACTGGAACTTTTAATTTCAAGTCTCTTTGCGAATTATCGCATAATAGCCTCGCTCAGAAGGCATCTGAGATTTGATATTTTATTAATAGTTAGGGACGAAATAATATGAAATTAAAATTACTAACAGTGGCCGTCTCTACACTTCTTGCTGCAGGAACCGTGCAGGCAGCTGAAGTGTATAACAAGGACGGAAACAAACTCGACCTCTACGGGAAAGTGACCGGCCTGCATTATTTCTCCAGCGATAAGTCCGAGGATGGCGATCAGACCTATGCCCGTCTGGGCTTCAAGGGGGAAACCCAGATCAACGACCAACTGATTGGCTACGGCCAGTGGGAATATAACTTCAGCGCCAATAACGTTGAAGGCGACAACTCCGGCGACAAAACGCGTCTCGCGTTTGCCGGCCTCAAGTTTGGCGAATTTGGCTCTCTGGACTACGGCCGTAACTACGGCGTCGCCTATGATATCGGCGCCTGGACCGATATGCTGCCGGAGTTTGGCGGCGATACCTGGACCCAGACCGATGTCTTCGCCACCGCGCGTACCACCGGCGTTGCCACCTACCGTAACAGCGGTTTCTTCGGCCTGGTTGACGGCCTGAACGTCGCCGTACAGTACCAGGGCAAAGAAGAGGGCAACAGTCGCGATCTGGCGAAACAGCATGGCGACGGCTGGGGTCTGGCCTCGACCTATGAGTACGAAGGATTTGGCGTAGGCGCGGCCTACGCGGCATCCGATCGCACCGATGCGCAGGTCAGGGAAGGGCGCGTGAATCCTGACTTCTACGCCCGTGGCGAAAAAGCGGAAGTGTGGGCGGCCGGTCTGAAGTACGATGCTAATAACATCTATCTGGCAACCACCTATGCTGAAACCCGCAACATGACGAAGTTTGGTAAAGGCTATATCGCCAATACCGCGCAGAACTTTGAAGTGGTTGCTCAGTATCAGTTCGATTTCGGCCTGCGTCCGTCCATCGCCTACCTGAAATCAAAAGGCAAAGATCTGGGCCGCTACGGCGACCAGGATCTGGTTGAATACGTTGATGTCGGCGCGACTTACTACTTCAATAAAAACATGTCTACCTATGTGGACTATAAAATCAACCTGCTGGATGACACCAGGTTCACCAAAGATGCCAGCATCAGCACCGATAACATCGTTGCCGTGGGCATAACCTACCAGTTCTAAGACAACGCCTTTTATTGAACCATGCCTGCCAGCTTACCCTCCTGGCAGGCATTTTTTATACTTGAACGCAGGGCGAGACGAAAAAGCCCGACGCCGTTTCCCGCGCCGGGCTGAGTGAGAAAAGAGGGAGTTTACGGCGCGGTACTGAAAAACTCGCCGAATTTCACCGCCAGCCAGCCCACCGGGGTGGTGGCTCCGCCCACGATATTAGTGATTTCCGCCATCCCTTCCGGCACCGGAATGTTAGAGTTGACCGCCGCCTGGGTGTATTCCCGCGAAATATCCGTCCCGACGTACAAAATACAGGTGACCACCAGCGTGCCGGTGATAAACATGCGGAACATATTGCGTTTGCAGAACGGCGTCACCATCGCCAGCAGGAACATCAGCGAGGCCAGATCGACAAACGGCAGCACGCGGTTGCCCGGCAAAATAATCGCCAGCACCACCGCCATGGGGATCAGCAGCAGCCCGGTCGCCAGCACCGAGGGTTCGCCAATAAGCAGCGCGGTATCCATGCCGATATAGAAGTCGCGGTTGGGAAATTTCGCTTTCAGCTTCGCTTCCGCGGCATCGCGCACGATAAGCAGACCCTGCACTAAAATTTCGATCATTTTCGGCAGCAGCAGCATGGCGGCGGAAACTTTAATCGCCAGCGACACCGCGGCTGCAACATCGTATCCGGCAAGGAAGGCCAGCAGCAGCCCCAGCACGAAGCCCAGGGTCAGCGGTTCACCGAAGACGCCGAATTTTTTATTAATACTTTCTGGGTCGAAATTAATTTTATTAATCAGCGGGATCTTATCAATAATATAGTTACAGGCAATACCAAACGGCACGTAGGTTATACAGGTAAGATGGGGGAATGATATCCCTTTAAGATTATAGTTTTTTTGCAAATACGGTGCGGTTAAATCCGCCGCCAGCAGGGTTAAGATAAATATGCCGAAGGTAATGCCAACGGAGAGCCAGTAGTTACCGGTGCCGGCATACACGACCGACCCCATAATCAGGAAAATCCAGTAGTTGAATATATCGATATTTACCGTCTTGGTTAATTTAAGCAGCAGCATGGCGATATTGATAACAATAAATCCCACGACCACTGGCAGCATCAGCGGCGAGCCCCAGCCGATAGTGGAGGCGGTCGGCCAGCCGGTATCGACCACCGTCAGGTGCAGACCGATGCGTTCAACCATGGCCTGCGACGCCGGGCCGAGGTTGGTCAACAGCAGGCCGATCACCAGACCCACCCCTTCAAAACCGATACCGACCAGCATCCCGGCTTTAAATGCGGTGCCAATTTTAACGCCGAAGCACAGGGCGATAATAAAGAATATTACTGGCATCATCACTGATGCCCCCAGACTAATAATGCTGTTGATAATATCCATAATATTTCCTTAAAAGGCGGCCGAATTGGGCGCGAGCGAACCCGTGCCCAATGGGCCGTAGCAAAAACCTTACGCGGCTCTTTTAATATTTAACCGAGTTGCTTCAGCAAGATCTCAGAAAAAATCTTCGGCGAATTGCTGAAGGCATCAATAGTACTGCCGGCAATATGCGGCGTTATCGTGACGTTATTCAGCGAATAAAACGCGCTATCCTCCGGCAGCGGCTCATCATCAAAAGTGTCGAGGGCGGCGCCCATGATTTTACCGTCCTGCAGCGCGGCGATCAGATCGCCTTCATTAATTAAGCCGGAGCGTGCGGTATTGACGATAATGGCGCTCTCCTTCATTAATTCAAAATGATGCGCGTTAATCAGGTTTTCCGTTTCCGGGGTCATGCGGGCATGCAGCGAAATCACATCCGCACGGCGAACCAGCTCATCGAGAGAATCCACCTTTTCATAGCTGTCATGGCCGGGGACGTACTTATCGTAAAAGATAATCTCGCTGCCGAAACCGCGCAGGAAGCCGGCCACCAGCTGAGCGATATGCCCCAGCCCGACCAGACCCACCACTTTGCCGCCCAGTTCAGGAATGGCCCGGTGGTTAGGACTCTCTTTGCGCCAGAACTTATCGCGTAGCGCATCGTGCGAGCGGGCGATGTTGCGCATTTCCGCCAGAATCATGCCGACGGTAAACTCCGCCACGCTGCGGGCATTACGTCCCGGCGTGTTCATTACCTCAACTCCGCGCGCTTTGGCCTCCGCCTGATTAACGTTTTCAATGCCGCCGCGCAGCACGCCAACGTATTTAAGCTTTGGCAGCTTGTCGAATACCGCCGCGTTGACCGGGGCGAACTGGACGATCAGGATCTCAACCTCTTCAGCGCCCTGAAGCAGGGCGGCAGGCAGCGCCACCGCTTCGGAGCCTTGCTGTTCAACCAGTAAATTATCCTCCTGCAGTTTTTCAATCGACTCGTGCGACCATTCGCGCACTTCCACTGTAATACCTTTATCTTTCAGCGCTTTCAGACCCGCGTCCATCATCGCTGCATTGATAAACAGATCGGCAATTGCCAGACATTTCATAATGATTCTCCATAAATTAACGCATCAACATACCGCCGGTGACATCCAGAGTCGCTCCCGTCATATAGCTGGTTTTCGGAGAGACCATGAAGACGCCGATGTCGGCAATTTCGTGCGGCTGGGCTACCCGGCCCACCGGAATACGGCTGACGTAATAGTCAGGATTCTGCTCAATGTTTTTACGGATCATCGCGGTATCCATAATGCCGACGGCGATGTTGTTGACATTGATTTTCTGTTTCGCCACCTCGCGCGCCAGCGAGATAGAAAATGCCACCAGGCCCGCTTTACTGGCCGCGTAATGCGCATGACCGGTGGTCGAACCGTGGAAGGCCGCCTGAGAAGTGATATTCAGAATGCTGCCGGCCCGATCTTTCGCCAGGCAGTGGTTGACAAACAGCTGGCTCAGGTGGAAAACCGCCTTCAGGTTGACGTTCATCACGCTGTCCCACTCCTGCTGGGTGATTTCAGTGACGTAGCCGCTTAGCCAGATCCCGGCATTGTTGACCAGAATATCGGCGTTCCCCAGCCGCTCAATGCAGGTCGCGAACAGATTCTCCCGGCTTTGCTCATCGGAAAGATCGGTTTTCACCGCAATAATCTCGACGCTGGCGCTATTTTTTACCTTATCGATCAACTGCTCCGGGCGCTCCTCATCACGCATATAGGTGAAGCAGATGTTGACCCCTTCTCTGGCGAGGGAAAGGACAAACTCTTTGCCCAGTCCCGTTGCGCCGCCGGTGACGATAGCCGTGCGGTGGTGTAAATTCAGATCCATACTTTCCTCGCTTAATGCGTAATGTAGTTACTGCAGCTTTTCCACGGAGACTGCATTTCCGATAGCAGATTTTTGTAGAGCTGATACTTATCCTGATAGACCTTGTTATTGTCCGGGTTCGGCGTGACCGTTCGCGAAACGTGAACCATCTCATTTGAGGCGGCAAAGACATCATCAAACCAGCCAACCATGACCGCGGCGGTCATCGCGGTGCCCAGGGTGCCGTGCTCTTTCACGTCGACAATCTCCAGAGTGGACTGGAAAATATCGGCGAATATCTGCAGCCAGACCGCAGAGTTAGTGACGCCGCCCGCAATTCGAATGGTGCGGCTTAGATCAGGGTTGATGTTGCGCAGACGTTCGGTGTGATAAAGGTGGCTGAAGGCGACCCCCTCGTAGATAGCGCGCAGAAAATGCGCTTTTTTATGGAAGCTATTCAGGCCGATAAACCCCGCGGAGGCGTCCGGGATGGTGTTGGAGCCGAAGACAAACGGGAAGAACAGCAGGTGGCTCTCGGCGGGCGTTGTCGTGGAGACCAGATCATTGCACAGATCGTAGACTGACGATCCCTGCGCCGCCGCGGCGGTGCGATCGCCTTCCATAAAGTTATTGATAAACCACTCCAGATTACTGGCGGATGTGGGGCTGGCCTCGGTAATTAACCATTTGCCCTCAATCGGATAAATCGAGGTCATAAAGAGATCCCGGTCGATAACCGGATGGTCGGTCACGTATTCATTGATGCTCCAGGTGCCGGTAATAATCGCCAGCTTATTCAGAGTATTGATGCCGGAAGCGACGGATGACGCCGAGATATCAAACACGCCGCCCGAGACAGGCGTTCCGGCACACAAACCGGTTAGCTGCGCGACGTCGTCGGTAATGTAGCCGCAGCAATCGGTGGAGCGTTTAATGGGCGGAAGCTTGTCGCGCAGATCGCCGAGCCCCCACCAGGCCAGCAGCGAGGCATCATAGTCACGGTCGCGAACGTTGATCAGGTTAGTCCCTGAGATATCGGTAAGTTCGAGAAAGGCTTCGCCGGTCAGATAAAAACGAATCAGATCTTTGACCATGAATATGTAGCGCGCGTTGTTCAGCGCTTCAGGCTCGTTCTCTTTCAGCCAGGCGAGGAGGGCGACGGGCTGGCCTGCCCAGATGGACTGCATGGTTTTGGGCAAAATGTCGCTGACAAACGTCGGGTCGCGGTACCACTTTTCAACCCAGCCCTTAGCCCGGCTATCGGTGGAAATGATCCCGTTGCGCACCGGGGCGCCCGCTTCATCCACTATATACAGCCCGTTGCCGTGGCCGGTGACCGCCACGCCTTTGATCTGGCTGGCGTCGATCCCCGACTGCGCGAGGGCCGTTGTAATGACTTCAACGTTGGCCGCCCAGAGTTCGTTGATATCTCGCTCGGTGTGAAATTCCTTCGGGGTCAGCATTTGCGTAGACTTCGACGCGCTGGCCACCACGTTGCCGGCGCGATCGTAAATCGCCGCTTTTGTGACGGTGCCGCCGTTATCAATGCCCATGACGTAGTGTTGTTTCATTGGCGTGGACTCCTTATGCGTTACCATAAACCGGGTTCGCTGGTGGTAATGCCTTTAAATCCGGCATGGAAAATTTTATCTACAAGGTATTTCCGCTTTACAAAGCCTCCGGCGATGAATATCACGTCAAAGCCTTTTAAATTCCGGCTAATCAATTCCAGACACTGGCAGGCATATTCAGCAGGTAAGATTTCAATAGCATCTGGCGGGTTATGCTTAACAATATCGATGGAGTGATCCAGCGAACGCGAGTCGATGAGCAATACCCGGAAGATAGTTAACAATCCCTCTTTTTTGGCATAGCGTAGGGCCGAGAGATTGGACGAAATAACACCATCAACCTTGTAGTAATTTTTGAGCAGACTGATCCCCGCCTGGTCGGGTTTAAAACCGCCCAGTAGCTCCAGGTGAATAAGCACTTTTTTGCCGCGCTGATGGCATTTGCCAATCAGCGATTGCAGGTTGCCGATATTTGCTTCGGACAGCAGTACGTATTCTGATGCGCAGGCCAGCGCCTGTTCAAAATGTTTATATTTTCTGACGGAAGGAATGATGGTGTTATTTAAGAACATATTAATATCCGATGTTATTTAGCCATGTAGAGGCTGTAGGCATCTTCCGCTGTGGCATTTTCATGGATGATGGCGTTCAGACCTGCTACTACTTTTGCCGGCTGTGGGTCCTGAGTAATATTGCGGCCCACCGCCACGCCTTTTGCACCCACCTGCATACAGTGCTGCACAAATTTAAAATAACCGTCGATGCCGGTTTTCGGGCCGCCCAGCGCGAGTACCGGCACGCCGGCCGCTTCGACGATAAGCCGATCATCTTCGGTACCGGTAAAGCGGGTTTTGATCACGTCAGCCCCCAGCTCTACGCCGATGCGGGCCGAGGCGGCGATAACGGCCGGGTTGTTGGAGTCGTCGCTGGTCACGGGATAGCCGTACGGCAGGGATTCCACGATCAGCGGCACGTTCCAGCGATCGGCGGCCTGCGCCAGCTGCATCGTCATGATGTGCGTTTTCTCTTCATTGAACGCGCCGGGGAAGGTCATGCACACCACGCCTTCCGCAGCCACTTTCAGCGCATCCTCAATGGAAAAGACGGGGGTCGTATCGGGAACGGTATTATCAAAAATATTCACTGTGCTATCGACGCGTAATACAACGGGAACGCAATTGAAAACTTCGCGGAAATTTTTCAACATGCCATAAGTGACCAGCGCGCAGTCCAGGCCGCTTTCAACAAGGGTCGGGAGCTGATTTATCGTATTATCAATACCATTTGTTTTGCTTGAAAAATAGTAGCCATCCAGCGCCAGCGTGACGGATTTACCATCTTTTGCGAAAATGCGAGAGAGACGACGTTCTTTAGACATTTTTTGACTCCTGAGATAGAAAAAAACAAAAAAGGCCCTCAGAGACTTTCGTCTCTGAGGGCCTTCGATTCACTTACCCTTTTGATAATCGTTCAGCAATCCAAACCATTATCAATTAATTTTTCAGCCTGACGGGTAGGGTTTAAATGCTGTTTAATTTAAATCCGTTCCCTTGCTTGAATTAATTACTAGCATGCCTGCGTTCTTTTTGTCTAGCCGTTATTGATAAACTGAGATGCTTATCACGAATTAAACTTGAGTTTAATCTTATCGGCGCTTGCGAATTTGAACACCAACAGCCGATTTTATTGTGCTTATGCTAAGAGTAAAAACTCTATCGTCAACTGCGCCAGCAGCAGCAGCAGGGCAATCAGCGCCAGCCATTTCGCCGGACGCAGCTTATGCTGCGGAATAGAGGTATTACGCAAACGCACGAACCATGGATTGTTTTTCATTATTGACGTCCTGTCCCTGATGTCTGTTAACGGGATCGACAGAAACTGAATGACGATCTAATTAGCTGATATTAATGGATTAGTCGGCAATAACCCATGAATAAATGAAGCTGGTTTAGCTTTCATTCAATAATTGGGACTCAAATCATATACAACATAAATCAGGATAAGGGTCCGTCAATAAACGCTGTTTCAGACCCTCATCTGGCTGTCGGTTGCTGACAGAGCGTCCGCTGTCTTCAGAGTTCATGATCCCAGGGCGGGTTAGCGCCCGGCCTGGAAACCGTCACCGCGGCGGCGCGCATCCCCAGATCCACCGCCTGGCGAACCTGCTCACGTGACAGTGTCACTAGTTTCTCCTTCTCCAGGAGCCCGGCCTGCGTGAGGCTGGCGAGAATACCGGCATTCACCGTATCGCCCGCGCCGACGGTATCGGCCACCGCTACGCGAATAGCGGGCACATGCAGATGAAAATCAGCGGTCCAGGCATCAGCGCCGTCAGCGCCGCGGGTGACCACGATGAGCTTCGGCCCCCGCGCCAGCCAGCGGCCTATCACCTCATGCTCTTCGCCGGGTTCGGCAAACCACGCGAGGTCCTCATCGGAAAGCTTGACGATATCCGCCAGCGCAATCATGCGCCTCATGCGCGCCAGGTGTTTCTGCCGGTCCGGGATGAAAATTTCACGAATATTAGGGTCGAGGAACATCACCCGACGCGGCGCTTCCCTTACCATCAGCGCTTCATAAACGCTGCCGCACGGTTCGGCGATCAGGCTGATGCAGCCGAACAGAACGGCGGAGACGTCATCCCCGAGCGTCGGCAGGTCGTTTTCAGTCAGCATTCGACCGGCGCTATTCTCATCGTAAAAGGTATAGCGGGCCTGACCGCCTACCAGCCTGACGAAGGCGAGGGTGGTGGGCAGCGGCGCGCGGGTTGAGGGCGAATAATCCACGCCGGAGGCGTCAAGCGTGTGGCGCAGCATGTCACCCATAAAATCGTCCGATAAACCGGAAAACAGCGCGACCGCCATCCCCTGGCGACCCAGGGCGACGGCGGTATTGAACGCCGCTCCGCCAACGCAGGGAGTAAAGGCGGGGGCGTTCTCGCGGCTCTGACAGGGCAGCATGTCGATAAGTGCTTCTCCGCAGCAGAGGATCATGGCTTTTCTCCCTGGCTCACCGCGACCACCGGCGGGGTTTCCAGCCGATCGGCTACCTGCATCCAGTTTTCGGCAAAACGTCCGCAGGCGGTCTTGATATCGACGCCGACGGGGAGCTCCGGACACTCGTTTTCGCCGTTGCTGCCCCAGTTAACCCATCCGGACTGGCGGCGCTGGACTATCTGAAACGCGCCGGAGGGGCGGGAGGTCCACCAGATCATCGCCCGGCCGCTCGCTGAATCATACTCGACGGTTTTACTGGCTGGCCCGGGAAAGATGGTTTCATCCGCGACGGCGGAAACGTCAACGGGCGAATCGGTCAGCAGCCATTCCCGCTCGGTGAGATCGGCTCTGCGATGCGCCCGGGCGCGAACCTGGCTCAGCCGTTCGCGAATCTCCGCCTCATCGAGCACGTTCTCCCAGCGGCAGAACATCCGCCAGTAGAGATCCCAGTGGGCGGAGGCCATATCGGCGAGCTGTTCGCGGAATTCGGTAAATTTCGGGCTCTGGTTTTCCGAGGTGGTGACGGTATTGGCCACCATGGCGACCAGCTCTTCGGCATAGGGGTCGCCCGCGCGATAGCGGGTGCCGCCGTACGCCGCGAAGCGATCGAACAGCAGTTTTCCCGGGCCGCTCTCAAATTCGTCGCCGACGGTGATCTTGTTGGTCACCGAACGGCCGTTAATCACCGTTGAAAAATCATCTACGCAGTAGCGCCGCTGAAACCAGGGCGTGTTCCAGCTAAATTTCCAGTCGATGGAGAAACGTTTACCGCGCAGCTCCGGTAATAATCCGTCGGGGATCGCGCCGCGCATGCGGTAGTGATGATAGACCGGGCCTTCCTCGAGGATCTCAATATCAACGAGGGTATGCTCCGGCGGGTTTATCAGCCCATTTTCCGGGGTGAAAAACGGGCCGTAAAACCCGCCAATGGCGTTATTTCCGGAAGGAAGCAGCTCGACGTTGTCCTGCAGCGCGCGAAAATGGCGCAGCCCCCACTTGGATGCACCGACGCCCTGGGCGGTTCCCCGACACATTTCCAGATCGAAACAGCCGGTATTGAGACGGACAAAACAGTCCTTTTCCCGGCCAGGCAGCCGGTGGATACCGGCGATTTCACCGACTTCAGCCGCCGTGAGCGGGCGGTCAAGCCGCATCTTGAGGGTCCCGCTGAAGCTGACCGTCGCGATAAAGGTGGTACTGTTTTGCGTCGACTCATGGGTGAGGCGCTGGCAAAGGATCCGCTGGTCCTCGCTGGTGATTGCCCACCACAGGGGCTCCTGCAGTTTCTCCGGGAGAGTAAACGTAATCGGTTCGCGATCCCGGGTACCGTTCATCGGGTCCGTCAGCGTAATGTGATATGTCATGAGGGTATACTCCATTAAAATTTAAGCGTGCGAAGACCCGCCGCCAGCGCGGCGGATAAACAAAGCGTCAGGGAAAGCTAGCGGGTACGGGCGATCTCTTTTTTCCGCCAGAAGGTAAACAGCTCCGGATGCTGCTTCAGCCCGTCAATCGCCACGGCAAGAATGATGACGATGCCTTTAATCAATAGCTGGGTGAAAAAGGGCACGCTCAGCAGAATCAGGCCGGTGCTGAGTACGCCAAGAATAATCGACCCAATCAGGGTGCCGATAATCCGCCCGCGTCCACCGGCGAGGCTGGTGCCTCCCAGCACCACCGCCGCAATGGCGTCCAGCTCATATCCCGTACCCGCCGTGGGCTGGGCGGAAATCACCCTGGCGGCGAAGATAATTCCCGCCAGACCCGCGCAGACGCCGGCAATCATGTAGACCGCCGCCAGCACGCGTTTGACCCGTACGCCGGCCAGGCGCGCGGCCTGGGCGTTGCCGCCGACGGCATAGATATGACGGCCGAACCGCGTGCGCTCAAGAATGAACCACGCCAGCAGATAAACAATCAGCATAATAATGACCGGCACGGGGATACCGGCAAGATAGCCATTTCCCAGCTCGCGGAAGCTCAGGCTGCTCGACACAATAGGCTGCCCTTCGGTAATGGTGTAGGCCATACCGCGCAGGAAGGTCATGGTGCCGAGAGTGACGATAAAGGGCGCGAGAGCGAGATAGGCGGTGAGCACGCCGTTAAGCAGGCCGCACAGCGCGCCCACGCCAACGCCGGCCAGAATCGCCAGCGGCGCAGGGAGCCCGGCCATCGCCGCGACCACTGAGACTACGCCGGAAACGGCGACGATTGACCCGACGGATAAATCAATGCCGCTGGTTAAAATGACGAAGGTCATGCCCGCCGCCAGAATAGCGTTGACGGAAATCGAGCGGGCGATATTCAGCAGATTATCGACGCGGTTAAAGTTTGGCGCGAAGGTGGACATCAGGATCAGCAGCACCAGCAGAACGATTAAGATCCCCACCCGATCCCACCATTTCGCAAAATCAAACGGCGCTTTGACCGGCAGTTCCGTCACAGGTTTATTGTTGTCCATGGCATTCTCCGGATTGACTGGTAAAGGTTCCTGTTGCGTGCAGCATCACTTCTTCTTCCGTGGCTGAAAACGAGGGTAACTGATGAACGATTCGCCCGCCGCGCATGACCAGCACGCGGTCGCTAATGCCGATGGCCTCCGGTAAATCGGAGGAGATCACCAGAATGGCTTTCCCGGCGCGGGCGAGCTTGTCGATCAGTTCGTAGATTTCCCTTTTGGCGCCGATATCCACGCCGCGGGTCGGTTCATCGAGAATAAGCAGCCTCGAATCGCGCAGCAGCCAGCGCGCCAGCGCCGCTTTCTGCTGGTTTCCGCCGGACAGGGCGCTGACGGGCAGTTCAACCGCATTTTCCCGCAGCCGCAGCCTGCGCATCTGCTCAAGGACGGCGGCGCGAATCGTCTTGCGTTTCACCACGCCGCCGGCGACAAAGTTATCCAGCGAGCTGATATCAATGTTGTGCTCAACCGAATGCCCCAGAAACAGTCCCTGAGTTTTACGGTCTTCGGTCACCATCCCGATACCGTCGGCGATAGCGGCGGTGGGGTCTGCCGGATTGCTCGTCCGGCCGTCAATGCGCACGCTTCCTTGGGTGCGCGGGTCGGCGCCGAAGAGCAGGCGAGCGACTTCGGTTCGCCCGGAGCCCACCAGACCGGACATGCTGACCACTTCGCCCGCGTTGACCTCAAAGGAGACCGGGCCGGTCGCACTGCCTGCCAGGTCCCTGACTTCCAGCAGTACCTTGCCGGGCGTACGCGGCTCGTGCTGATAGAGATCGACGATTTGCCGGCCGACCATCATGCGGACGATATCGGTGGTTGAGACGTTGCCGAGGATTTCCGTGCCGATCCACGTGCCGTCCCTGAAGACCGTGACCCGGTTTGCCAGCTGCCATACCTCTTCCATGCGGTGCGAAATATAGACCATCCCGACGCCATCCTGACGCATCTGCTCGATCAGCCGGTATAGCTGGAGAGTCTCCGCCCGCGACAGGGCGGCGGTCGGCTCATCAAGCACCAGCACTTTGGCGTTTTCACTGACGGCGCGGGCGATCTCGACCATTTGCTGACGCCCGATACTCAACGAGCCGAGCGGCGCCTGCGGGTCGATGTCCGCGTTAATCCGATCCAGCTTCTCTCTGGCCTCCCGGTGCATCCGTTTGCGATCGAGAATACCGGCGAAAGCGGTCGGTTCCTGGCCGAGAAACAGGTTTTCCGCCACCGTCATATCGGGAACCGTATTCAGCTCCTGGTGGATAATGGCGATGCCATATTTGCGGGCATCCCTGGGCGTGCGAATATCAATCTCCTGCCCGTCGATAAAAATAACGCCGCTATCGCGCTGCTCGTTACCGGAGAGGATCTTCATCAGCGTGGATTTGCCCGCGCCGTTTTCCCCCATCAGGGCATGGACCTCTCCGGCGAATAAATCAAAGCGTACGTTGTTCAGCGCCAGGGTCGCGCCGTAGCGTTTTGAAATCCCTTCCAGCCTGAGCAAGGGAGGTGATGTTGTATCGGCCATTGTCTTTGCCCTCCGGGATGAACCTGAGCGTCATCCCGTTTTTGCCTCTTAAAGTGACGAAGTGATTACCAGCCCGGATAGCTGTCGACGTTATCGCGGGTGACCAGTACGCTGGGGATCAGGACGGTATGAGAGGCGATCGGTTTGCCGTCGACCATATCCTGAGCAAGCGTGATGGCCTGGCGCACCA
Organism: Klebsiella michiganensis; assembly: GCF_015139575.1. Taxonomy (GTDB): domain Bacteria; phylum Pseudomonadota; class Gammaproteobacteria; order Enterobacterales; family Enterobacteriaceae; genus Klebsiella; species Klebsiella michiganensis. The sequence continues at coordinate 2,844,830 of NZ_AP022547.1, forward strand.
TTTCGCCCGGATTTTGCGTTGCGGTACCGATAAACGGCGAGCCGCTGCGCTTAAGTTCTTCAACCGCTTCCGGGCTACCGTCGACGCCGGTAACTTTGATCGCGCCCGCTTTGCCTGCCTGTTCAACGGCCAGTACCGCACCGAGCGCGGAAGGATCGTTCATGCCGAAAATACCGGCGACGTCCGGATTGGCTGTGAGCATGTCGGTGGTCACCATCAGGCCGGAAGCGCGGTCGTTGCGCGATGCCTGCTGGCCGACGATTTTGATATCCGGGTATTTTTGCGCGACGTTTTTACAGCCTTTGATGCGGTCGATAATGGTCTGAATCGGCGTGCCATCCACCAGCAGCACTTTGCCTTTGCCGCCCATCTGGCTGAACAGGTATTCGCAGGAGGTTTCCCCGGCCTGGATGGCGTTGGTCATGATCGCCGCGTCTGCGCCTTTCGCGGGCGTATCGACCGCGATAACGATAATTCCGGCGGCTTTTGCCCGCTGAATGGCCGGCTCGATCCCGGACTCATCGACGGCGGAAATAATGATGAGATCCACTTTCTGCTGAATAAACGCGTCAATCTGCGTGTTCTGGTTTGCCAGATCGACCTGCGCATCCTGTACGTTAAGGGTTGCGCCGATTTGCGCCGCGGCCTGCTTAGCGTTCCTTTCCATTGCCGAGAAGAAGGGGTTGGACATGTCCTGCACCATTAAGCCGATGCGGGAGATTTTTTTGCCATCCTGCGGCGCGGCGCTGGCTGCGGGAATAAACCCTGTCATGGTGGTGATTACCGCGCTAACCGCGACAGCCAGCCATGCTTTGCGAAGTTTGGTCATATTCTGCTCCTTTCATTATCGTGTGGTATAAGGTACGGCCAGGTGTGGGGAAGCCTCAGAAATAATCCCCTGATGTTGTTTTTCGGTAGCGACTGAAATTCAGCCGTTATCTACATCGCTAAAATGATGAGCGCGTATAGCACGCCGTAGCCCGCTTTTTTGTCGGGTGGCGCCTTACCCGGCCGACGAAAACCGCAAGCGCCGTTTCTGTCGGCCCGTGCAGGGGAAGCGCCGCCGGGCAATGCCGTCCGGGCGATACGTTGTCAGCAATCTCAATTGCCTCTTTTTAATAGTTATTTATTTTCTACAGCCGCAGGACTGGCGAATAACCAGTTCGGCGGGAACTTTACGCTGGGTATTAATTTCTCCTTTTCCTTCCGGATTAATTAACTGGATAAGCATTTCAGCCGACTGCCTGCCAATCTCTTCGCTGTTTTCATTAAGCACCGTTAGCGGCGGATTTAATAGCGGCGCCCAGTCGAATTCATCGTAGGCGATAAGCGCCATATCGTCGGGGATGGCTATCTGGCGCTGCTGAAGCTGTTTAAGTGAACCCAGCAGAATAGGGTTGTTACCGGCAATGAGCGCGTCCGGCAGCGATGTCTGGCGGTCCAGGTATCGGCTCAGGGTGTCCGCAGCCGACTGCGCGTCGTTCTCCGTTTCGACAACTTCAAGCGTTGCGCCGCAGCGCTCCGCGGCCTCGCGAATACCGCGCTCGCGTTCAAAACGCGTGGTCCAGCGGTCCGGGTAGATGAGGAGCAGCCAGCTTTTATAGTCGTGCTGCGCCAGATGGGTCCCCACCAGCAGGCTGGCCTGATAATTGTCGGTCGTGACGCTGGGAAAGTTGTGCTCGCCGCGGGGAGGTGAGTCAACGAAGACGACCGGAATATCCCATTTCGCCAGCAGGCTCAGGCTTTCCGGCTGAAGCGTCACCGTCGAAATGATCCCGGCCATTCGCGACTCGATCAGGCGGTTAATCATGCGATCTTCCTGCGCGCGGTCGTAGGTACCGTTGACCGCGATATCGCCAAGCACTACGGTCCACTGCGACGGCTGCAGCATCTGCTGAATACCGGACATCAGGTTGAGGTAGTAAGAGTTCGAGGCATGGGCGGTAATCACCGCCACCGAGTCCCTGCTTGAGCGGCGTAGCGCCTGGGCCGCGCGGTTAGGTACGTAGCCGAGTTCTCGCGCCACTTTTAAAATCAGCTCCCGGCTGTCGTCAGCAACGCCATCGCCACCGTTTAGCGCGCGTGAAACGGTAAACATAGAAAATCCCGTCGCTTCACTCACATCCCGCATCGTTGCTTTACGCATATTTCGCTCTCTGTATTTATGAAATTACCCGCGATACAGACGGCTATTTCCTTGACCTAAACGTTTATGAGGCTAAACATAAACGTTTAGGTTTGTTTGATCAGTGAGCCGCTTCTCGTTTTGTGAACAGAAGGTAAACAACGTCGTTTGTGAATGATTTCTATGTATTTATTGATTTAATGCATATTTAGCCCGCTTGCCGCTTTGCTACTCTTGAACGCATTCATTCACGGTCAGACAGGGTCGTCGCGTTGGAAATCTTTTTTTAACCCACTGAAAAGTATTCTCTAAATATTTTTCACATCGCAAAAATCACGGTCCGTTTTCGACGGATCCGCTTTTGTATGGGTTAAAAAAAGGTTCACCATGAAAATTACATGGAACGTCAGGCCAGTCGGCTATCAGCTGATTAGCAAGCGCTGCCCCGCCTGTCATGGGCAGCAGGATTTCACCCCATCCGGCGCCTTCCGGGTCAACTCGCAAAAAAAAGTGCTCGATGTCTGGAGTATCTATAAGTGCGTGCGCTGCGCGTATACCTGGAACATCAGCCTGTTCTCGCGTTTGCCCGTCAGCAAAATCAATCCGCAGCTCTACGCGCGACTTATCGCTAACGATAAATCTGCCGTCGAAGCTTACTCTCACGATCCGGTCGTTCTGCGGCGTAATCGCGCGGCGCTATCGGGTACGCCTGACTTTGTGGTTCAGGAACGCTGGCGCATCAACCTTGTTCGCGCTTCTCAGGTGAGGGTGGATGTCAGGGTCACGCGCGCCTTTCAGACCAGCCTGCTGTCGGTCCTGAGACGAGCGCTGCGGCTTAGCGGTAGCGCGATCCGTCAACGTCTTCAATCGGGAGATATCGTCGGTATTACGCTGAAAGAACTGCGGGCACCCAGGCTGCGGCCGGAGGGATATACGCTGTACATCACGAGGGAGGTTCTCCTGGCGCGCAGGCCTATTTCATTAAACGCGGGCTCAGCGCGCGGGAGACGATAGCCATTGCCCCGGATAGTTTTCTATCCGGGGAGCTGACTCGCAAAAATCGATTCGGGTTGCCGCAAGGGGCAAAATAGCCTTGCCTTTTATACTGTGAATTTATACAGTTTTTGGCGGCAGTACGGCGATAGTGTCCATCGGTACCCCGGATGCTGCGACGGCAAATTCTGTTAATAAAAGGAGAGTGCGATGTCTATGGATACGCGTAAAGAAGTGCTGTTTGTCCTCATCCAGGAGTACGCCGACTGGGAGTTCGCGCTGCTGGCACCGGGGCTGCGCCGCGGGTTTGGCGTATGGGAACCGCGATACGAAGTCAGAACCGTGGCTGCCGATGAGGGGCCGGTGAGGTCAATTGGCGGGGTGCGCTGCCTGCCGGATTATACCTTCGAGACGATACCCGATGATTACGCCGCGCTGGTGCTGGTGGGCGGAATGAACTGGTGGGGAGAGGAGGCCCGGCGGGTTGTACCTTTGGTAGAACAAGCGCAGGCCCGGCAGATTGTGGTAGGCGCGATATGCGACGCTTCGGCCTTTCTTGGCGCGCATGGCTTTCTCAATGATGTCGACCACACCTCGAACGGGCTGGCCTACCTGCAGAGCCGGGCGGGGTCAGCCTACAGCGGCGCCGCGCGATACAGAAACGTGCCTTCGGTTCGCGACGGTAACCTGGTGACTGCCAACGGCGTTGGCTTTGTGGATTTTACCTGCAATATGCTGTCTGCCTTAAAGGCGGCCCGCCAGCAAGAGATCGAAGCCATGAGGGAGACGTTCAGGTCGGGAATGTTTACGGAAGGCTGATGCAGACAAGCATGGCCATTTGCCGAAATCGAATCATCTGGCTGAGAGCATCCGTCGCTATATTGAGAGTTGCCAGGGTTGTTGCGCAGGGTTTCGCCATGCGCTAACCCTGCCTTAACTATCCGGCAACTATCCGGCAACTATCCGGCGTGGGGCTTAATCTGCGTTTGCGTAATAAACAAACGCCAGCTTATTGCCGTCCGGATCTCTGACGTAGGCGCTGTGGAAACCTTCACCGTACTGCGGGCGATGTCCTGGGGCGCCTTCATCACTTCCTCCCAGGCGTAGCGCCAGCTGATGCAACTGCTGAATATGCTCAACCGAACGTGCGTTCAGGGCCACCATAGCGCCGTTGCCCGCTGTTGCCTGCTGCTGGTTGAACGGTTTGCCAACGCACAGCCCGATGGTGCGGTTTCCGCTGAATGTCCCCCACGATGCGCCTTGCTCGCTGCGGCCGCTCCGGGGCTGCCCCAGCATCTCCATCAACGGGTCGTAAAAACGAATCGCGCGCGGCAGATCGTTAGTGCCGAGCATGATGTAGGAAAACATGACTCCTCCTCATTTTTCGCCTGAAGGTTGCTGCTGCCAATCTAGCAGCAAGGCGGGAGCACGGGCAGCCCGAGGAGCCAGAAATCATACCTCCGTCGCGATTCTTCAGCGATTTTGCCCGCGCGCGAGCCGACTGCTCAGCTCAGATCGTGCAAATCTTTATCATTCGGCGGCAGCAGTGATATCTGGTCGAAAGTAACCCGCAGGCCGCTGCGCTGCGGCGTGCAGCACATGATGCCGACCTTCGCCGCGCCGCCCGGAAAAGGGCACAGCCGCAGCAGCGGCCACAGTTGGCCATCCGTTGAATACTGCAGGCGCAGCGCTTCTCCGCGGCGGGTCAGACGCAGCCAGAACTCACCGGGGTCGCCCGGGAAAATACCGGTTGCCCAGTCTGATGTTCCCTGCGTCAGTACGCTACCGATAGCGGGCGCGCCGTCGTTGTACTCGATACCGGCCTTAATCCAGCGCCTGGCGTCCTGCATTAACATGATCCCTGCCTGGTCATACAGCGTACTGAAATCTGCTCGCACCCTTACCTGAAAAGTGAAGTCCCCCGCGGCTTCCGTGGCGTAGATATGCCCGGAAAAACGCTTAAACCCGTACCAGGTTTCGCGCCAGAAGTCGGTTTGCGCATCGGTGACGACGCGCAGTTCGCCGTCCTCTTCTGACCATGTCGCGGGTTCGTTAATCCATTGAAATATCTGATGCATCAGGCCTCCTGTCTTTGCTGAATAAGCGTTAAAAACCGCAGCGTGTCTTCGTCCGCCTGCTGCGCAAGGCGCGCATCCCACGCCGGACTGTCGGCATCGCAAAAGCCGTGCTGCGCATTGAACATCCGGCAGGCCACGGAGGGATATTTCTCCAGCTCGTTTTGCAGGGCGCGGGGATCGAACGCCGGCTCATGGCGGGCGAGAATCACCTGCGTTGGGCACGGAGGCGCCGCATCGCAGTACTGGCGGATCCGTGAACCGTAGTGGCAAACCGCACCGTCGCAGAGTCCGCTTCTGGCGGCCAGCCAGGCTAAGGTGGCGCCTACGCTGTAGCCGATAAGGATTAGCGTGCCGTATTTCGCTCTTAGCTCGGCCAGCAGCGACACGATGGCGGCGGTATCAAATCCGACATTATCGGAAAAGTGGCGCCAGGCCTGCTCCTGCTGCTCATAGGCGAACGGCGCAGAGTGAGGGAAAAGCGCTGGCGTGTACGCATCGAAGCCGCGGCTGCGCCAGGTCGCGGCGGATCGCTGAATATGCGCGTTGATGCCGTAGATTTCATGCAGCAGGACGATGGCTTTATCGCAATCAGGTAACATACATGCGCCTCTGGCGGATAAAATGGGTTTATCTCCGGTCGGAAGGTCAGTTTATCAAGGCTGACGCCTGTAGTATAAACATACCGCCCGGAAGATTGCTCGTGCATCCAGGTCTTTGATTTTCCTGGTCGGATCAACGTCACGATACGCCATCACATCAAAGTAACGTTGTTTTTTCAGCTTAAAGTCTATCCAGTTAGCGAGACCGTATGAATGTAACCCGTGCCGACATGGCCGATCTTGTCTATTTTTTCGCCATAGCCCGCCATCAGAGTTTTAGTAAAGCTGCCGTTGAACTTGGGGTGAGCGCATCGACGCTGAGCCACGCGATCAAGGGATTTGAGGCGCGGCTGGGCGTGCGTCTGCTGAACCGCACGACCAAAAGCGTTTCCCTGACGGCGGCAGGCGAGAGTCTGGCCAGCACGGTAAGCGAGCCGCTCGCTTCAATCGATGTCGCGATTGAACAGCTCAACCAGTTTCGCGACTCGCCTGCGGGACATATTCGGCTCAACGTCGCCGTCGAGGCGGCCACGCTGCTGCTGGCCCCGGTCCTGTCTGTTTTTGCTGAACGTTACCCCGATATTGAGCTGGACATCGTGGCCAGCAACCGCATTGTTGATGTAACGGAAGCGCGGTTTGACGCAGGGATCCGCTATGGCGGAACCGTGCCTGAAGATATGGTGGCGCAGCGGCTGTCCGCCGATGTGCGCTGGGTGGTCGCCGCATCCCCGGAATATCTTGCCCGCTTTGGCGAGCCCCGGCATCCTCACGATCTTCAACAGCACCGCTGCGTCAGCAATCGTCTGGGAAACAACCGCATTTATAAATGGGAGTTTGAACGTGGCGAAGAGCAGCTCACCGTCAAAGTACCGCCGCTGTTAACGGTCGATCTGGCGGAGACGGGCGTGGTGGCCATTCTGCAGGGGTTTGGCCTGATGTACCTGCCGGAACCGCTGATAGCAGAGCACGTCAGCGCAGGGCGCCTGCGTCTGGTGCTGACCGACTGGGCCTCATACGGACCGGGATTCTATATCTATTACTCCAGCCGTCATCAGGTTCCCGCCGGGCTGCGCCTGTTAATCTCCCTTGTGCGGGAAATGAAGCCGCTCGGTCTGTAGTCCGATTGATGAAAATAACTCACAGCCCCATTCGATAGCGAGGGCTGGCTCCTTCTTATTCCGCGCCTTACCCTGTGGCAAAAGAGAAGGAGAGCTTGATGAACTATTCGCACCGCTGTATTCCCGGTCTGTTCTGGCTTTTGGCCGTCATCGCGTTTCTGTTTAGCTTTACCTCTACCAGCCGCGCGGCAGAGGCTAACACGCTGGTTATCGTCTCTCATCCGTATCCCGAGCAATCGGTCATGACCAAAGGTCTTGAGGCCGCAGCGCAAAGCGTACCCGGCGTGACCGTACGCAATCTCGAGGCGCTTTACGGTTTTGACACCCGAAATATCAATGCCGATGAAGAGCGACGGCTCATGCGGGAACACTCGCGCATCGTTTTTATCTTCCCGACCCACTGGTTCAACATCACCCCGATGATGAAGGCCTGGTTGAACGATACCTGGGGCAGCGTAGGGCCGGGAGTATGGCAGGGCAAAGAGATGCTGATTGTCACGACGGCCGCAGGCGGTGACGCGACATACGGCGAGACCGGGCGAACGGGCGTCAGCCTGGCCGACGTCTTTACGCCAATGAAGGCCAGCGCGCTGCATGCGGGAATGACCTGGCTGCCTCCGCTGGTTTTTCAGCGCGCCAGCCGCGATCAACTGCCTGAATACCAGCGTCAACTGGTGGAAAGGCTGAAGAATTAACGTGTCGGAAAGGTGTTCAGGATGAAAGCTTTTATTGCCGTAGCTGCAATGTCGTTAATGCTGGGCGCGCCAGCCCTGGCAGAAGAAAAAAGAGGTGAAAAAATGGCTCCACGTAGTCCATCCGTATTGTCCGCTGAGGATATTCAATCCGTCGCGCCGGCGCTTGCCCGTTTCGGCAGCGAGGTGCTGATAGGGGATCTCTGGCAGAGAACAGAACTCTCGCGTCGCGACCGCAGCATCGTGACCGTGGCGATTCTTATCGCCCGTAATCAGCCGGCGGAGCTAAAACATAACGTTGAAGTTGCTCTGGATAACGACGTCACGGCGGCTGAAATCTCAGAGATCGTCACGCATCTGGCTTTTTATTCCGGCTGGCCCAACGCGATGGCCGCCGTTGCGGTGACGAAAGATATTTTTGTTGCGCGCGGCATTGGCCGCGAGCAGCTGGCTGCTGCCTCCCCGGAGCTGCTCCCTCTTAATCAGGCGGTGGAGAACCAGCGTTCAACAACCGTAGAACAGAACTTCGGCGCGATTTCCCCTGGACTGGTGAAGTTTACGACTCAACCGCTTTTTCTTGACCTGTGGCAGCGACCGGGGCTGAAGCCGCGCGACCGCAGCCTGGTCACGGTCAGCGCGTTGATTGCCGCCGGGCAAAGCGCGCAAATTGGCTACCACCTTAACCGGGCGATGGATAACGGCCTCACCGCGCAAGAGGCGGGGGAGATCGTTGCGCATGCTGCTTTCTATGCCGGCTGGCCAAACGCCTTTTCGGCGGTAGCGGTGGTGAGTGAAGTCCTGCGCGCTCGTGGCCTGGCAGGGTGAGCGGATGTTTAACTCTCTTAGCGCCACGTTATTGATTTTTATTGCTACGACGGGGGCGGCATTTGCCGCCGGGCGGGAGAACGCGGTGAAGATTCAGTTTGAGTTCAATGGCGCCACTGTTGTCGGCTCGCTGGATGAGAGCGCAGCGGCTAATGAGTTCCTGGCGCAGCTGCCGATGACGGTGAAGCTCGAGGATTATGGTTCCACGGAAAAAATCGCCTGGCTGCCGACGAAACTGCGCCGCGCGGATTCTGGTGCCTCAATGACCCCACGGCGCGGCGACATCGCCTATTACGCGCCGTGGGGCAATCTGGCCATTTTTCGCGAGGATTTTCGCCACTCCCCCGGGCTGATAAGCCTCGGGCGGATAGAGGAGGGCCTCGCCGCGCTCGACCAGGCGGGAGCCGAAACGGTAACCATCCGGCGTTATTAAGTTCGTCCTGCGTTAAATTTTCCTTCCTGCATGCTTAAATGGGCTGTTTACAGCCCATTTATCGGATACAAAGCGAACGCTCAGTATCGGCAAAAATCATCTACACTTTTCCAGCCAGGTCATTTTCACACCTAACGAGACGCTATCGTCCAGACATAGCATCCCGCCTTAAGACCCGACCCACTGCAGGCGTCAGGCCCGCAGCCTTGTTTTCTCACGAGAGGAGTTTGTAACATGGCATTTGTGACAACCAAAGACGGCGTCAATATCTTCTTTAAAGACTGGGGCCCGAAGGAGGCGCAGCCGATCGTATTTCATCATGGCTGGCCTTTAAGTGCCGATGATTGGGATAACCAGATGCTGTTTTTCCTGGCAGAAGGGTTCCGGGTTATTGCGATTGACCGACGCGGTCATGGTCGTTCAGATCAGGTGAGTGACGGTCACGATATGGATCATTATGCCGCCGATGCCTCAGCGGTGGCGGAGCATCTGGATCTGCATAATGCCGTGCATATCGGGCATTCTACCGGCGGTGGGCAGGTTGCGCGCTACGTTGCGCAGTATGGTCAGCCGCAGGGGCGCGTGGCCAAAGCGGTGCTGATCAGCGCGGTTCCGCCATTGATGGTAAAAACGGAGAGTAATCCGGGCGGTACGCCAATCGAGGTGTTTGATGGTTTTCGCAAAGCGCTGGCCGCCAACCGCTCGCAGTTTTATCTCGACGTGGCGTCCGGGCCGTTCTACGGCTTTAACCGTGAAGGCGCGGAGGTGTCCCAGGGCACGATTCAGAACTGGTGGCGGCAGGGCATGACCGGTAGCGCAAAAGCGCACTATGAGGGGATTAAGGCGTTTTCGGAAACCGACCAGACCGAAGATTTAAAAGCCATTACGCTGCCGGTGCTGGTGATGCAGGGCGATGATGATCAGGTTGTGCCTTATCAAAACGCCGCGATACTGCAGGATAAGCTGCTGCCGAACAGCCAGCTAAAAATTTATCCCGGCTTTCCGCACGGTATGCATACCTCGCACGCCGATGTGATTAACGCCGATCTGCTGGCGTTTATTCGCTCGTAGCCTGGTGCTATAAGAAGGCCGCCATCCGGCGGCCTTCTCGTTTACATCAGGCTTTCATGCTGGAGGATTTTGAGCATTTCGTCCTTCAACATAAGTTTTTCTTTCTTCATCTGTACAAGCTCGAGACTGTATCCTTTGCCATCGACTCCTTCTATGCGGGAAATGTCGTGATCGAGTGCATTATGTTTTTCGAATAGCGACTGAAAGCGCGGATGCGTGGTTTTCAATCGAGAAATCAGCTCTCTGTATTCTGGAAACATGTACCTTCCTTGTTGATGGTGAAAAGTGTGTACGCTGACACACACATTCAGATTACCCATATGAATAAAATGGTAATGCGAACGAAGTCGCGTTTATGTTACGTACTAATGAAATCTCAGGGGCCGGAAGCGGCCTGGAGGCATAGATGACAGTTGAAGAACCCACCGTTGCGCTGATCGGTCCGGGCGCAATTGGTACCACCATCGCCGCGGCGCTGCACGAGGTTGGCCGTACGCCTCTGGTATGCGGCCGCCGTGCGCACCCGCAGCTTTCGCTGCGTTTTGATGGTGGAAATATTGTGGTGCCGGGGCCGGTCTTGACGGAACCGGCATCGGTCGCCGCGCCGTACGACCTGGTATTTGTGGCGGTAAAAGCGACACAAATTGCGGCTATTGCACCGTGGCTGCAAGCGCTGTGTCACGATCGAACGGTAGTCTGCGTGCTCCAAAACGGCGTTGAACAAAAAACGCTGTTCGCGCCGTACGTGGCGGAAGCGGCCGTGCTGCCATCGGTCGTCTGGTTCCCCGCGCAGCGTGAGCCTGAAGCGTCAGTCTGGCTGCGGGCGAAACCGCGCCTGACGCTGCCGGATGTTGAGGGGGCCGAGCGGGTGCGACACGCGCTACGGGACACGCGCTGTGAAGTGGATATCAGCGCGGATTTTCTCTCCGTTGCGTGGCGTAAACTGCTGCAGAATGCGGTCGCCGGTCTGATGGTGCTGGCGGGGAGGCGGGCAGGGATGTTTGCCCGCGACGATATCACGGCGCTTGCTTTAGCCTATTTGCAGGAGGGGCTGACGGTGGCGCGCGCCGCAGGCGCCAGCCTGGACGACGGCGTGCCGCAGGAAATTCTCGCCGGTTTTCACCGTGCGCCTCCGGATTTAAGCACTTCAATACTGACGGATCGCGAGGCCGGGCTGCCGCTGGAGTGGGATATTCGCAACGGGGTCGTTCAGCGATATGGCCGTATTCACCATACCCCCACGCCGTTAAGCGATGTGATTGTGCCGCTGCTGGCCGCTGCCAGCGACGGGCCGGGCTAAAGGCGCGGGACGCCGGCGTGATAACGTTCCCCGGGATCAGATTGATTCCGCCAGCCGGTCGACAACCACTTTGCCGCTATTATCAAACTGGGTGATGCGGTAATTCACGCAATAGGAACGGCGGGTGGTAAATTGATTGAATAATGCCACCCGGCCTTTTTTATCACCATTTTTATTCACAATAATCCATTCGGTGACGTCCGTTGAATTCGCTTTACCGCTGCTGGCGTCCTGTTGTTCGACCAGACGATCCTCTTTTTCTACCTTCAAAAAATCACGTAACATTTATTTATCTCCGCTCATCATTGTTTTTAACAATACTCTCTTTATCGATTCATTCAATTAAACATTTTAATCAAAGCTATGGATTATTAGTCAGGAATGCATTGGCTTAGTGAATGTGTATCCCATTGAATTTAATTAACATAAATTTAATCACCTCACCCGGGATACGTATGTTTTTCCATGAGTAACGGTTTTTTTATCCCGGATTCATTTATGTGACAACGTCACATAAATGTTAATGTCGACCTACCTCACAGATAGAAATTTTATATGACTGATGCGAACTTGATCACTTGACTGGTCAAGTGTGGCGCACCTATGTTGAAAGCACCTTCTTATCCGTTCCGGGGAGCAAGAAACATGGGCATCATTCGAACGTTAAACGGGGATATTTCCGCTAATCAGCTGGGCGTCACCTACAGCCACGACCATATTTACTGTATTCCGCCCTATTGGGCCGAGCGTCAGGATGACGATCTGTTACTCGACGATCCGCAGGCTTCAGAGCGTGAATTAAGCGACTTCCGCCGGGCGGGTGGTAACGCCATCTACGACGCCACCGCGCCGGATTATGGCCGTCAGGCCGCAGCCGTCGCCGCCATGGCGCAGCGCCAGCAGCTGCACATTATCGCCACTGCGGGTTTTAACAAAGGCTTTCTGTGGAGCAGCAAGCGGCCGGGCTCCGCGCAGACTTTCGCCGAGTGGATTGCACATTCAGACGTTGATGAACTGGTTGAACATGTCTGTCGCGAGGTCACTGAGGGGATAGAGGGCACCGAACATCGGGCCGGCGTGGTGAAGTGCGGTACCGGCTATAACGCCATTTCCCCTCTGGAACAAAAAATCATGGAGGTTATCGTTCGCGCCCAGCAGCGCACCGGGGCGCCGATGCACAGCCATACGGAAATGGGGACGATGGGACTCGAGCAGGCGCAGCTCTTTAAAAAATGGGGGCTGGATCTCTCCCGCTTATGTTTTGCTCATATGGATCGTAACCCCGATCCCTGGCTGCACCGTCAGATCGCCAACACCGGGGCGTTTCTCTCTTTCGACGGTATCAGTCGCATCAAATATCACCCAGAGCACATCCGTACCCAGGCCATCCTGGCGCTCTGCCAGCGTGGTTATCAAAAGCAGATCTTAATCGGCGGCGATTTTGCCCGTAAATCCATGAGCGCGCATTACGGCAAAGGGGGGCTGGGACTGAAATTTATCCTTAGCGACTGGCGGCCAAGATTTATTGACGAGGCCCGGGAAGCCGGGTTTGACGGCGAAGCGCTGCTGCATGATTTCTTCGTCGACAACCCGGCGCGTTACCTCGCTTTTGCCTGAGGAGATGTTATGAAGCTGCATCGTTTAAACGAAAGCGAGGCCCGGCGGGCTTTACAAAAGGCGCGGATCGCCTTATTGCCGCTCGGCGCCGTCGAGCCGCACGGCGACCACCTGCCGCTGGATACCGATAACCTGCTGGCCGAGCGGTTTTGCGCGCTGCTTGACGAGCAGCTGGGCGAGTGCGCCCTGAGCCTGCCGGTCGTTTCCTACAGCCAGGTCTGGTCCCTGCGCGGCCACGCGGGCGCGATTGATATCGGTCATGAACGGCTGACGTCGCTGCTGGTGTCGCTGGCGGAAAACATGGCCAGCTACGGTATCACCACCACGGCGGTGATTAACGCGCATTACGGCAATTTTGATGCGATGAAAGCGGCCTCCCGGCAGCTAAAAGAGCAGGGTATTACCTTGCTTAGCTATAGCTGGGCGGGGATGGATGAGGAGGTAAAACGACGGCAAACCACCGCGGTGGCTTACCCCGGCTATATGCATGCTGATGAGGTCGAAACCTCGCTGATGCTGGCGCTGGCGCCGGAGTTCGTCACCATGACCAACGCCCGCGCGCACTATCCGGCTTTCCCGAACAATTTTCGCTATCAGCCGATACCCTGGACCGAGTTTTCTGACTATGCGGTGCTGGGCGATCCAACTGCCGCCAGCGAAGAGAAAGGGCGCGCGTTCGTCCAGCGGGCGCTGGCGACCACGCTTGCCTCTATCCGTCATCACCTAACCCAAGGAGCCTCCGATGATTGAGCGTCAGGCGATACGTGTAGACTGCCCGGCCGCTACCCCTGAGGAGGCCATCCGCGAGGCGGGGAACGCGTTGTGCCGCGCGGGAGCCTGTAGCCCGCAATACGTCCAGGCAATGGTCGATAGCTACCGCGAGCTGGGCCCCTATTTTGTCATTGCCCCCGGGCTGGCGCTGCCGCATGCCCGCCCGGAGCAGGGGGCGATGAAAGCGCAGATCAGCGCGGTCAGGCTGCGTGAACCGCTGGCGTTTGGTCATGCGGAAAACGACCCGGTGCAGGTGGTGCTGGGGCTTTCGGCAACCAGCAGCGATGCCCATATCCACCTTATCCAGCATATCGTGACCGTACTCAGCGATGAAAATAACCTGCATACCCTGATGCATTCGAACGATCCAGAACAACTTTATCGGCTGTTAGCCAGCGGCTCGCAGCGTTTGTAGCGTGATGAACACGGAGTGAGTAGCGATGAAAATTCTGACAGTCTGTGGTTTAGGTATGGGCTCCAGCCTGATTTTAAAAATGAACGTTGAGGCGGTGTTAAAACAGCACGGGATTCAGGCCTCCGTGGAACATATGGATGTCTCTTCCGCTGCTTCGGCCAACGCCGATGTGGTGATAACCAACGCGGAGCTGGTGGACAACCTTAAGCATCTGTCCTGTCCGGTGGTGGTGGTGAACAACTATATCGATAACGCCGAAATCACCGCGGCGCTGACCCAGGCGAAAATTCTGCCCGCAGGAGAGCCGTCATGAGCGAGTTTCTTGGCGTGCTGCGCTGGATCACCATCAATATATTTGGTGAAGCGTCGATCTTAATTGGCCTGATTGTGCTGCTGGGGCTAGTGCTGCAAAAGAAATCGCTGGCGGACATTGTGTCCGGCACCCTGAAAGGCATTCTGGGCTTTCTGATCATCGGCGCGGGGGCCGGGATTATCGTCTCCGCGCTGCTGATATTTCAGCCGATCTGGACCGAAGTTTTCGGTCTCAGCTCCATGAACCTGACCAATATTATCGGCCAGGCGCGCTTCAGCGAACGCTACGGAAGCAGCGTGACCATCGCCATTGCCGGCGGATTCGCCATCAATTTGCTGCTGGCCCGGCTGACGCGCTTTAAATACATCTACCTGACAGGACATATGATGTTCTGGACGACGATGATCTTTGCCGGGGTGATGGTGAACACCGAGCCCGCTATTTCAGCGGTGCAGCTGACGCTGATGCTAACGGTGATTATGGGGCTCTACTGGACCCTACAGCCCGCGCTGGTTCAGCCCTGGGTGCGAAAAATCACCGGCAACGACAACGTGGCGCTGGGGCATACTTCCGCCTCCGTCGCGCTGCTGGGGGCGATTTTTGGCCAGATTTTCGCCCGCAACAAAATCAGCTCCGAAGATATCAAAGTCCCTAAAAAGTTGGGTTTCCTGCGCGACTCCAACGTGGTGACGGCGTTGACCATGGCGCTGCTGTTCTTTATTGGCACCTTTATTCTGCAGATTAAAGGTACGCCGAAAGCGGCGGAGATTCTGGCGCAATCCGGCGACCTGAGCTTCTACATCTATGCCCTCAAACAATCGCTGATGTTTACCGGCGGCATTGCCGTCGTGCTGCTCGGCGTACGGATGTTTATTGGCGAAATGGTGCCGGCGTTTAACGGCATCGGATCGCGGCTGGTGCCCGGCGCAAAACCGGCGCTGGACTGCCCGATACTGTTTAACTTTGCGCCAAACGCGGTGGTGCTGGGGTTTGTCGGCGCTTTTGTCGGCTCGCTGCTGTGGCTGACCCTGATCGGCCGCTATACCGGCTACGTTTTTATTCCCAGTATGATTGTGATTTTCTTTCACGCCGGTACGGCGGGGGTCTTCGGCAATATTACCGGAGGCTATAAAGGCGCTCTGCTGGCGGGGTTTATCACCTCGACCGTGGTCGCCTGGGGGCAGTATTTCTGCGTCACCGGCTTTATCGACAATACGATCCCGGATACCGCGCTATGGGCAGGCGACAGCGATATGTTTGTCCTCGCGCCAGTCATTCATCTTTTGACCCGCCTGCTGGCGTTCTGATATCGGGAGGAAGTCTATGAGTCAGGCCCTGAAACAGTACTACAGTCAGATCCGCCAGAAGCTGGCTTTTCTTGAGCAGCGCCCCGATGAACTCACCCGGGCGGCGGAAATCATGTCCCACAGCATTATGGGGCAGCGCAACATCTTCGTCTTTGGCGCCAGCCACGCCGGGATTCTGGCGGAGGAGATGAGCTATCGCGCGGGCGGCCTGGCCATCATCAATCCGCTTTTTACGCCTGCGCTGATGCTTAACGTCAGGCCGTTAACCCTCACCAGCGCGGTGGAAAATGTGGAGCACCTCGGTCGGGTACTGGTGGAGCAGTCGCCGCTAAGGGCTGAAGATACGCTGCTGATCCATTCGGTGTCGGGACGCAACGCGATTACCATTGATGTCGCGCTGGCGGCGAAAGCGTGCGGCGCAAAGGTTATCGCGATTACCAGCCTGGCGACGGCGGCGCGCGTGACGTCGCGCCACTCCAGCGGCAAGCTGCTGGTGGATGTGGCCGATATCACCATTGATAACCACTGCGAGTATGGCGATGCGGCGGTGAGCCTGCCGGGGATGGCGCAGAAAGCCGCGCCGCTCTCCACCATCATGGGCGCGACCATCGCCAACAGCCTGGTATTACGTATTTGCGAAATCATGCTGGAAAATGCGCGCACGCCGCCCATTCTCGCCAGCGCAAACATAGACGGTAATCAGGAGATAAATCAGGATATACTTAGCGCTTACAGGAGCCAGATACACTACCTCTGAGTTGGAGCACAAGTATGTTTGAGTCGGATGGACTCCCTCTCTATTTAAGGATAAAAGACGTTATCCTGCAGCGGATCCTCTCTTTTACCTATGACGATAAACTCCCGGGCGAACTGCTGCTCGCCGGGGAGTTTAAGGTCGCGCGCGGTACCATTAAACAGGCGATAGATTCGCTGGCCAGTATTGGCATGGTGTACCGCGAACAGGGTAAAGGGACGTTTATTAACCGCGATGCGCTGCAGAAATACTACACCGACCTCCCGGACGTACTGACCACCTTTGCTCCGCCGGGGGAGATAGCCGTGGAAGTTCTGTCGCTGATTTCGACCATGGCCGACCGCCAGGTGGCGGAGCAAATGGGGCTGGATTTAGGCTGCCAGCTGATGCGTCTGGAGCGGCTGTTAGTGCAGGGCGATCGGCCGGTTGGCCATGTGCTGACCTGGCTTAATGGCCGTATCTATAACGATCTGAGCCACGTGGACGGCAGCCGATCGCTGTATAAGCAGCTGCGGGAAACGTTCGGCTACTCGCCGGCCAACGCCACGGAACGCTATACGCCGGTGTGCTGCGATAGCCGCACGGCGGGATTGCTCAATATTGAACCCGGCCAGGCTCTGTTTCGCATTGAGCGCGTCGCCCGCGATCTGGATGATGTGGTGCTTGAATACAGCGTCACGCATACCCTTGACGCCAGCCTGTCGCTGCAAATCGCCACCAGCCAGAGCAGCATGAGCCAGCAGTGGGCCTGCACGATCGAGAAAGGGCGTTAATCCGCCTCCCAGGCGAGAATATCGCCTGGCTGGCACTCCAGCGCCTGGCAGATTTTTGCCAGCGTATCGAAGCGGATGCCTTTCACCTTTCCTGATTTGAGCAAAGACAGGTTTTGCTCGGTAATCCCTACATAGGCCGCCAGCGCTCTGGACGTCATTTTTCTCTCTACCAGCAATTTGTCCAGATTAACCACTACCGCCATAGTCAGATAAACTCCTTATTCTCATTTTCCGCTCTGATCCCTTCGAGCATGGAGTGAAACGTCACAAATAACAAGCCGCCGGTCAGCAGCAGGACAAAATCGCTAAGTAAAAGAACGATCTGGGTATAAGGATGCGGCCAGTAAAAAACCAGCGGCACCAGGAAGCGAAACAGCGGCAGCAGGAGCCCCATCCCCAGCATCGCCAGCGCGATTTTTCTTACCCTCAGCGCCAGGTCGAGGCTCAGAATGGTGCGTTTTCTGACGTATTGAGTGACGCGGATCCCCTGCCAGATCGCCCAGGCGAAAAGCCCGGCGGGTAAATAGAGTATCGCCAGCAGCGCCAGCAGTTTAAAAGTCGGTGCCGTCAGACCGCTTTCATTACCGAGCGGAACCTCGGCAAACTCAAGCATATTTGCGAGGAAAAACGACTCGCCGGTAAAATAGATCCACGCTGGCGTAATGACCGCCAGAATAAAAAACAGCGGTAATATTCCAGCCAGTAAGAACAGACTGAGTTTGTTTCGTGCGTTTTTCACCTTTAACCTTCCTGAATAATGGTGCGATTACAGAACCAGCACGCCTAAGCATGACATAAGGAGCAGAGATAAGACAACGTGTAGTCCGGCCGCCCGTCGCGACGGGCCGCGGAACCACGGGCGCTGCCAGACGCTAAACAGACCGATGGCAATAAACGCCGCCTGTATTGTCCAGGTCAACATTCGCATCAGGTAGCCTGTTTTACTCAGGTTATCGATGGTTTGTAATGACTCGGCAATATAAATAACAATGAAGGTGAAGAGAACATAATTAATAAGGCGTACTTTGTACCGTGCAAACCCGTTTCCGGAAATAAAGACCGCCACTGACAGCAGGGTCAATATCGCCCACAGCATATTAATCCAGTTCATCGTTCTTCCTTAACGTCGGATAGCGTGGAAAGCAGCAATTTGATTGCCGGCACAATTACCGGCCATGCGGTATCTGAGAGGATCACGACGGCGGTTTTACGCTCGGGGTCAAAGGCCATCACGGCGGCATAGCCCGCGGACTGACCATCGTGCCAGATAATATCCCGTCCCTTGATAGCGGTGGTGAACCATGAATAGCCTACCCGTGAATCGGGATCGTCGGTCGCGAACCGCGGCGCCATGCCCTGGCTTCCGGCCAGTTTTCCTGCCATAAGCGCCTGGGCATATTTCGTCATATCGACAATAGTGGAACGTACGCCGGCCGCAGGCGAGAAGGCGTTTAAGATCCACGGCGCTTCGCGTAAACCTGACGCTGACCAGCCCGGCATAAATGCCGCGTCAGGCGGCGTCGTCTCTTGCGCCACAAGCGAACGGGTCATCCCGGCCGGTGCAAAAACGCGCTGTTCCAGCAACGCCGCGAATGTACGGTGAGAGGCGCGTTCCAGCGCTAGCCCCAGCAGGGCAAACCCGGAATTGGAGTAATCAAATATTTTGACCTTCGGTATCCGCGCCCGGTTAATCATTTCCGCCAGCTCCTGGCGATCGTAGCTCCACGGGTTTTCTCGTCTCACAATGGCGGTAAGCATGGCGATTTTCTGCGTGAGCGATGAGGCGAACGGAGGCAGGCCCGAACGATGCGAGACGAGCTCCTCAAGGCTAATATTCCGCGCCGGACCGACGAGCTCTGGCACCAGATCGCCGACCTGCGTCGTGGCTGTGACTTCGCCGCGCCGGATGGCATCAATCAGCAGGCTGGCGGTCAGGGTTTTGCTGAGGCTGCCAATCTCAAACTGCCTGGCATAATCATTGCCCCAGATACCATAGCGCACGCCGCCTGGCGTGATGAGCGCTGCGGCGACGTGACCGTGCGCGCCTTTGAGCAGCGGCGTTAAAAAGGCAACCAGCGCTTTGTCCCCGGATACCTGGGTGGTCAAGGGTCTGAAGCCGGGTTGCAAATAAATGCCTGCCGCCATCACCGCGACAAAAGCCAGGCCTGAGCACAGGATTTGCCAGTCACTGCAGTATCTGCGGTATCGATACCCGATCATGCTTTCTCCTTAAAATGAGTACAACCGCAATGAATACAAGGTGTACTGGACCCTGAATAGCGTGGAGCAACTGACGCGCCCGTCCCGGCAAATCCTGACATCTCGGCTGACATCGCCGGCGCGCGCCGCAGCGCCCCGGAGAGTAACCCCCCGCGCAGCATACTTCTGTTCATGACTTGCCTCTCCTGGCAATCTGGTCGGTGAAAGAGCGCGCAGATTATCCTGGTGTTTATCGTTTTACAATAAACTTTTATCGTTTTATATTTAATTAAAAAGCGGGGAGAGCCAGAGCGCGAAGCGCGAGTCGCGCGCGAAAAACAGAAGCGTGGGTTGATCGCGCGGCGTTAATGGCTCTTTGAGAGTGGCAGAATATCTGTCTGGCGGAGGCGTTATCAGGGGATAATGCGCGCGGCTCTCAGCTGAGCGAACAGGCGGAAAAACATATCGTCGGTGGCCTGCATTTCAGTGAAGCCCGCCCGGCGCAGTTTGCTGCCATCGCCAAACATGTCGTAGTTCCAGCCAAAGACGAAATCAGCAAATTTACCGTCGCTGAGCCTTAAGATGTCCGCTTCCACCAGACTCTGCCCGGCCAGTTCGCGCCAGTGCGAGCGGTAATCCACAAACAGCTGGTTAAATGACAGTCTGACCGGCGGGGCGGATGCCAGTTCAAACCAGCTCGCGATGCGCGGCCACAGCTCGCACCAGCGCCAGATGTCGCCGTTATTGACGTTGAACGCCTGGTTTTGCGCCGTTGGCGAGGTCGCGGCCCAGAGCGTGGCATCAGCCAGCAACCCGGCGTCCGTGTGATCGACAATGCTGTGCCAGGTTTTTTCCGAACCGGGGAAACGCAGCGGTAGATCCTGCGCTTTACATAGCGAAGCATAGATCGCGATGCTGAGTGCGAGATTCATGGCGTTGCCGGGCACCGTACTGCCGACCACGCCCGGCCTGATCGCGTTCCAGCGCCACGTTTTTCCGCGCTGGAAATGGCTGAGCCAGGTGAGCTGAGCGGCGTTAAATTCGGCCCCGGGTACGCCGGGATCGCTTTCACGCGCCGGGGTTTTGAACGGACCAAGATGCGCGCCGTACACTTTGTATCCCTGCATCAGGCTTACCGTCCGTAGCGGTGCGGTTTGCTCGATGTTGCTGACCAGGTTGCGCAGCATGGTGACGTTCGGTTCAACCATTTCCGCCCAGTTCCCGGCGTTGGCCCATGCGCTGTAAAAAATGTGGGTGACGCCGTTGAGCGAATGCAGTTTTTGCGCGCTGTGCTGCGCATCCAGTAAATCGACGTGAATGAAGGGAATGTTTTCCGGGTGGGACGATGCATGGCGGCTGAGGCCGATAACCTCCCAGCGATTGCGTAACAGCGTTTTCACCAGTTCTCTGCCAATAATGCCGCTGGCGCCGGCGACCAGGGCGATTTTGGGTTGCGGTATCTTATTCACGTTGCTTCTCCAGGGTGGGTGACAGAGGCAGTGTGGTATATTATTTTTTTCACGCATATCCCGTAAAACTGATGGCACTTATAAGCAGAATCATTAAATGAATAATAAGCTCAACGCCATTGCCACCTTCCTGCGCGTGGTAGAAGCGGGATCCTTTTCAGCGGCAGCCCGCCAGTGCGGAATGAAACAATCCGCCGTCAGTCAGCAGATCGCGGCGCTTGAGGAGGAGCTTGGGGTGGTGTTGCTGCACCGAACCACGCGTGCGATGGCGCTGACCGAGCAGGGAGAAATTTACCGGCGCGATATGCAGCTTTTGCTGGAAGCGATGCATGAAGCGGAAAGGCGCTTACAGCCAACCGATCGCCAGTGGCAAGGCCGGGTGCACGTGCAGCTGCCGAGCGGCCTGGGGCAGCTCTTTTTGCCGCATCTGCTGGCGCTGCAGAAAATGCACCCCGAGCTGCGTCTGACGCTTTCTCTTGATGACCGCATTGCCGATCTGGTTGCTGAAGGAGTGGATGTCGCGCTGCGGTTGAGCAGTGAACCGCCGCCGGGGAGTGCGGCGCGCGTGCTGGCGCGTATTGAAACCGCGCTCTTTGCCGCCCCCGGTTTTAAAACGGTGCATGCCGTCAGCGAGCTGGCCGCCCACCCGCACGTGCGGTTCAGCGGCATCGCGCAGGACGCGCCGCTGCGGCTGGTCTCGGGTGATAAAACGGTTGATATGAAAGTCAATACCGTGTTTCGGGCTAACACCAGCGAAGCGCTGCTGCAGGCGTTAGAGTCCGGCATCGGTATCGGCGGCATGCAGTTACCCCTTGCGGCCCACGCTTTGCAGTCCGGCAGGCTGGTACCGGTATTACCCGCCTGGCGATTACCCGATCGCGTTCTCTATGCGGTCTATCCTGACGCCCGCTTTATCCCACCGCGGGTAAGAAGTATTATCGACGTGATTGAACAATTGCTGCCTGAGATGACGGAGAGTGTCTGACGGTTGGTTTTTCTCCTGCCTCTACCGCGCGTAAAGTGACGAGCGTTGCTGCTGACAAAGGCGTCTTGATTATGAACCGCTATGAAAAAGAGTATCGGCAGTTGCTGGCAAATGGCGCTATCGCCTGGGCTGGCGAAGGTTATTTCCGGGCCAAAGAACAGCAGGAGCGCGTTTTTAGCTGGCTTCATTTACAGCACTATTTCCCCCAACCCGGCGCGCCTGTCCTTGAACTGGGGTGCGGGAATGGCGCGATGGCCGCGCAGTATTTTGCGGAACGAGGCTATTCGGTGTGGGGGATAGATTGGTCCGAAACCGCGATCCGATGGGCACAAAATCGTTTTCAGCAAGCGGGTCTCCCGGCAAATTTTTTTGTCGGAGATGTCTGCCATATTCATCAGTGTCAGGATGCGACGTTTGAGCTCATTGTTGATGGCAGCTGTGTGCATTGCCTGATTGACGATGCCCGCCACCTCTGCTTTGCCGAAGTCAGAAGATTACTGAAACCCGGAGGACGACTGGTGATCGGCTCCATGTGCGGAACCCCGCGTCATGCCGAGGATATTCTCGCGTACGATCCTATCCGCCATCATTTACTTAAAGAGGGCAAACCCTGGCGTACGTTGCGACCGCTCCAGGCCCTGCTGGACGAGATTCGTGCGGAGCAATTTACGGTTCTTGAGGTGAATATTAATGAGAACGCATGGTGGGATCATGCCACCGTGGTATGTAGAGTCGATTAACCTTCACGCCTCCCGTCCGCTCGGGCCTGGAGCGGACGGGGAGCTTATGGGTAAACGTGAACGTTCTGCCGCCGGCGACGGTGCCAGGCCCCTGATTCAGGCGCTCAGCACCGACGGGGTTAATGCAGTGCCTTCGCTATCGCGCTAAACATCAGCGAGGCTTCCAGCGGTTGGGCGCTGAAGGCGGGCTCAGCCTGCGGCCAGGTCGACCACTGGACGATGACCAGATTTTCCGCCTGATTAACCATTATCATCTGACCAAAAATGCCCAGCGCCCACAGCGAATGTTGAAGGGATGCCTGCGGCGCAGGTTCAACGTTGGTCGCATTGGCCGGCACTTCATTGTTCCACCACTGGTAGCCGTAAATACCGTGTGGATGCGCCGCGGACACCGAGCCTGCCGCCCGAGTCCAGCGTGATGACTTGGCAACCCAGTTTTCCGGCAAGATCTGCTCGCCGTTCGGCAGCACGCCGTTATGCAGAATGAACTCACCGAAGCGCCCCCAATCCTCTAACGTGGCGTTAAAGCCGTGCGCGCCCACATCGTGCTCACCTTTTGTGTAGGCATGCCACACGCCGTCGCTCGCCATACCGTAGGGTTGCCAGATACTTTTTTCCAGATATGCCGCCAGCGTCATGCCGGTGGCGCGTTCCAGCACATCCCCCAGCAGCCATGCGCCGCCGGAGGAGTAAGACCAGTTCTCGCCGGCAGGATGCGCGCGGCGCAGGCCGGACACCAACTGACGTACGCAGTCATAGGCGCCGGGTCTGGCTTCACACTCGGTAAGCCGGGCGAAGTCCGATTGCGGATTAGTGTAGTCCTCATTCCACGCCACCCCGGAGGTGTGGCTAATCAGCTGCTTCAGGGTCACACCGTCCCAGGCGGTGCCTTTCAGGTCGGGTTCATACTGGGTGATGAGATCGTCGAGCGAGTGAATTTTGCCCTGTTTAATCGCCACGCCCACCAGGGTGGCAACCACGGTTTTGCCCACCGAGCGCGATGTCCAGAGAGTGGTGTCGGTATTGCCTTCTGCCAGATATTTCCAGGCCACTTTGCCATTTTTCAGCACCAGCATGCCGCTGACGTTCTGGCGCCGCAGGTAATCCTGCAGATTCCAGGTTTGACCGTTCACCCGATAGCTTGCGTCGGTTAAGCGTTTCGCCGCGGCCTGCAACGGCACGGCATTACCGTGATGAAACACATCGCCCGCGTAATTGCGGTAGTCGTTACGAAAGCCGATTACCCGGTCGGTCTGGCTCCAGGTGAGCATGTTGTGGGGATCCGGAAGCGGCGCATCAAAGGGGGCGGGACAGACGCTGAGTTCGGTGCCGGTACAGGCGGCCTGCGCGGCGGGCGCCAGCAGGACGCTGCAGAGACTGATAACAACGCCAGACAGCAGGCCAGGGTTAAACACTTTGCTTTTCATATTTTTACTCGTTCAGCTCAGGAAGGTGTTCAGCTTAAAAAAACGCGGCCTATAATAAAAAACGCATCATGGGGGAAAATCCCCCACAACAACTGAATGGAGAGCCGTATGCCGAGCCTGATATATTCTTTTGCCCAGCTGGAGGCCTTCACCGCCGTGGTTGAGAGCAAAAGCCTGGCGAAAGCGGCGCGCCAGCTGGGCAAGGACCGGACGACGCTGCGCGATTTAATTGAGTTCCTCGAAGATGGCCTGGGGTATGCGCTGTTCCTGCGCGAAGGGCGAAGCCTGCGCCTGACGCCGGAAGGTGAGCAGCTGCAGCGGCAGGCGCACCTGCTGATGCGCCAGGTGAAAGCGTTTGAAGCGTTTGCCAGGGCGGTGCCGAACAGCGCCACGCAGGACATGACCCTGGTCTACGATCCCTTTACCCCCAGAACGCTGCTGCAGGGGCTGATTAGCGCTATGGCCCAGCGCAACGTTCGTCTGAGTCTGATAAACGCGTCGCGCGACGAGGCGGAAAAGCTGCTGGCGAGCGGGCAGGCCGACCTGGGGATCTGCCAGGCGCGCCATCGTAGCGTGGGAGACGCTATGGAGTGGCGCGCCTTAGGGGCAATCGAGATGGATTTTTACGCCGCCGAAGCGCTTTTTCCCGGCGCTAAACAACCGCTATCCCTGCTGGAACTTTCGCTGGCGCCGCAGGTGATTATGCACCCGGATACTGACGAGCCCGTGGCCCGCCGTCTGCAAATTTCAGGACATACCATCTTCACCAACGACCTGGAGATGCTGCGTGGCCTGCTTGAACAGGGCTGCGGCTGGGGATTCTTGCCGACGCACATGAATGCGGCGCGCTGGAAAAACGTCACAACCTTGCGCACCGAAGTTGGCAATCAGGGGATCGGCCAAACGATGGTCACTATCTGGAAGCCAGGCAACGACAGGCGGGCGCTGGTAGCTGACACGCTGGACTTGTTGCCGGCATTGTGGTGAAAGCCGGGCCTCGCTGCTGGCATTTCGGCGACAGGGCGAGGCGTAAATCGATAAATACGCTACCTTGCAGAGCTATTGAGCAGACGAAAATTTTGCCGCGATCGCTTCAGCCGTGGGCTGTATGCCGCCCAGACTCCACTGTTCCGGCTCATGCTCATCAATGCGAACCCAGACTGAACGGCGGAACTCGGGATCGCCTTTCCCTTCAATTTCGACAATCAGATCGGTCATGCGGCGTAAAAGCTCTTTTTTTTGCTCCGGGTTCATTATTCCTTTAATGGTTTGTACATTGACGAAGGGCATTGTATTCTCCTTGATAAGCTAGGTCTAAAATTCATACTCAGATTAAAGAGCGAAAGCGGACATGTCAAAAAATAATTCAGTTGCCTACCTATTACCGGAGCTTTGCGGGCTTTCTGCGGCAGCGGAAATCCTGGGAGATCGGTGGGTTTTGTTGATTTTAAGAGAGGCTTTCTACGGCGTGACGCGCTTTGAAACGATCCGCTCGCATACAAAAATGCCTAAGCAGACGCTGGCAAACCGGTTAAAGAAAATGACGGAACTGGGTTTACTGAGCAAAACGCCTTATCAGGAAGAAGGCGTGCGCGAACGTTATGAGTATATCCTTACGCCAAAAAGCCGCAGCCTGGCGCCGATCCTGTTTTCCCTGATGGCGTGGGGGCATAAAAATATCCTGCATGATGAACCGCATATTGCGCTGGTGGATAAAGAGAGCGGGGACGTCGTCCACAATGCATTTGTGACGACGAAAGGCACCGTTGTTGAACCTCGGAACATCCAGATAGTGGCTCTGAACCTTAACCAGCCGTAGCGCGGGCGACAAAAACCGCAACCCCGTTTTCTGCTTTCTGACGGCAAACGTTGTCTGCTTGAGCGGGGAGGCGTAATATACGAAACATATATAAATTGTTACGGTACGTATAAATGGGCATTGTAAAAATTTCCGACCTGCTGCACGACGATATTCGTGACGCCAGCAAGGCGATGTCGCGTT
Source organism: Klebsiella michiganensis (assembly GCF_015139575.1). Classification (GTDB taxonomy): domain Bacteria; phylum Pseudomonadota; class Gammaproteobacteria; order Enterobacterales; family Enterobacteriaceae; genus Klebsiella; species Klebsiella michiganensis. The sequence continues at coordinate 2,870,836 of NZ_AP022547.1, forward strand.
CGGTCAACGCGCAGGCGGAGTACTGGATCCGTCTGGGTATGATGAGCGAGCTCTATCCCGAACTTAACCATCAGCAAATTAAGCTGATGATGCTCAAGTCCGGCTCTGACCGCTTGCTGGAGGTGATCAATGCTATCAATTCCCATTAAGACCGCAGACGAGCTGGCCAGACAGCGCCGCGCAGGTGAGCTGTTGGCCTCGGTTTTCGACATGCTGGATACCTTTATTCAGCCCGGTATCTCCACCATGGCCATCAACAACCGGGTGGAGGATTTTATCGTCAACGATCTGCATTCGCGCCCGGCCAGCAAAGGGCAGTATGATTTCCCCTACGTGCTGAATACGTCGATCAACGAAGTGGTTTGTCACGGTATGCCAAAGGAGAGCGAGCATCTGAAATCCGGCATGATCGTGAATGTGGATATTACGCTGGAAAAAGAGGGGCTGATTGCCGATTCCAGCAAAATGTATCTGATTGGCGAGGTTTCACCGCTGGCCCGTCGGCTGGTGCAGAAAACCTACGAAGCGATGTGGAAAGGGATCAAGGTCGTCAGGCCGGGCGCGACGCTGGGCGATATCGGCCATGCGATCCAGACTTATGTCGAAGGTAACGGCTACAGCGTGGTCAGGGAGTACTGCGGCCACGGCGTCGGCAGAGAGATGCACGAAGATCCCCAGGTGCTGCATTACGGCATACCCGGAACCGGCGCCGTGCTCAAGGAGGGGATGGTGTTTACCATTGAACCTATGGTGAATCAGGGCGATAGCCGGATAAAAACCAAAAAAGATGGCTGGACGGTGGTCACCCGCGATAAAAAACTGTCCGCGCAGTGGGAGCACACCATCGCCGTCACCGCGGATGGATTCGAGGTCCTGACCCTGCGTAAAGAGGAAGCGATCCCGGAGTAGCCCAAACAACAGGTTTCACGCCCGGGCAGTGAAACCTGTCAGACAGCGACTACGCGGGCATCTCTTTGCGCCCCACATAACGCTCTTTCCATAATGCGCCCGCCACCCCGATATCGAGGAATGGCGAAGGCGGCATAACGTTCGCCTGGCCGAGCGACTGCATCGCGGCGATCAGCGGGTTGTCCTGGCCCATCGCCAGATCGGCAAGCAGCGTCCCGGCGATAGTCTGTTTGGATACGCCAGCGCCGTTACAGCCCCCGGCGGTCCAGATCTGCGGCGCAAGACGCCCCCAGACCGGCGCGCCGTTGCGGGTGACGCTGATGGTCCCGGACCAGGTTCGCTCCAGCTGCACATCCTGCAGCTGCGGATAGGCCGCGTGGAACAGCGCCAGATGCTGGCGCGCGGCGCTGGCGGTCTGTCCGGCGGTAATCACTCCCCGCAATGCCGGATCGACATGCTGGCGGACCAGAAAACGATGATCGTGGGTATAGCGTAGCGTGGCGCCGGCGATCGCGTTGACCGGCGTTAATCCCCAGCTTTCCATTGCCGGCAGACGCTGGCGCTGTTCAGGGGTGAGCGGGGCGGTAATGCTGGCGTAGGTCGCCATTGACGCCTGGCGGCTCACGGTGGGCGAGAGTTCGCGCGAGAGCGCGTTGGTCGCCAGCATCGCCTGGTCGGCGCGGATCGTGCCCTGCAGCGTCGTCACCCTGACGCCGCCGTTTTCCTGACGCATAGCCAGCGCCGGGGTTTGATGGTAAACCGTGACGTTTTCCGGCAGATGACGCGCGAGGCCCGCAATCAGTTTCGCCGGGTTCACCAGAATACAGCCGGGGGTGTAAATTCCTTTGCTGTAAAGGCGGGTTCCCAGCTTCTGGTACAGCGCTTCGCCGTCCAGCAGGCTGTAAGGCTCCTGCATCAGCTGCAGGTTATCCACATACTCCTGCATAATGGCTTCGCTGGACGGATCTATCTGGCAGTGGTATTTCCCGACGTTTTCCCATTCGCAGGCAATCTGGTGCTCGGTCACCGTTTCATCGAGCAGGCGGATCCCCTCCTGGAGCAGGGCGCGGTAATCCTGCGCTTTTTTCAGCTCGGCGGTAGAGCTGCCGATATTGTGCGGCAGGCCGATGATAAAGCCAGAATTTCGCGCCGAGGAGCTGGTCGCGGCGCATTCGGCGTCGATGAGCACGATGTTCAGCTGCGGATTGAGGCTGGCCAGCCTGCGGGCAAAGCTTACGCCGGCATAGCCGGAGCCGATAATCACCCAGTCAGCTTTAATGTCGCCGCTCAGCGAGGGCTGTCGATAAAGATCTTCTTCATTAAGCGGCCATCCCACCTGATTTTGATTGAAAGGCACTGATGCAAATCTCACGGTTAATCTCCCTGTGGAAAAAACACCTGCAGGGCAGGTGTGAATGGGGTTGCCGCTCTCCGCGTTTTTGGTCTGGAGTGTGAGTCGGCAAGCGCCAGGGCAGCGTCTGAAAAATCACCACGCTGAATGATAATCACCTGGACAACAATTCAGCAGAATAACAAGGAACAGGCAAAATAACACCTCTTGCTGTAGGGGTATGCGGTTTTCTCTGGCCTGCGATATCACCCTGACGATTCACTACGGCAGCGAGTCGGCTACCTGGTTATTCCTTTCCTCTAACCCTGCAAGATACCGCATAAGATATTGCTGTGGATCATGATCGCATGACTAACATCTCTATAAGGTTATTTCTTCCGCAGAGGGAATTTTGACCAACTGGTAAAATATAGCCTCTCCGCGCTCCTCTCTATAAAGAAATCCTGCCCTTTCATAGGATTTTTCAGCTTTTAAACTTCGCTTCCTACAATATGTATTAGGAATTTTCTTACGGATGAGTCCTAATATTTCACAAGCACATCGATCTTTTGCAATTGTATGAAATACATGGTTTTTTTAATTGCGTGATGCTGTCGATGAAATTTTTTTAAGTTGTGCATATGTTTTTTTAAATTATTGGTAATATTTTTACATACATTGTCGTATTAAACTGCTTTTGCGAGATTTTATCCTGCAAATTATTTTTTAATGAAATTATTAGCTCGTAATTACCCATTTGGTAGATGCATATGTTCAATTGTAAGCTTTTTCAAGTTAGTATGATTTCGCTGTCAGGAATACACATAACTCAAGAGGATATAGCGGTATTTTGTCAGCATAAATATGCGTTATTATCTTCTGATGTTATTTTCAGGATGGTTATCCAGTAACTTTTAATATAACGGAATGTATTATGAAAATTAGCAAAATTGCATCTGCTGTTGTTCTCACTATGGGTGTCGCCTCTTTCGCAGCTCAGGCCGATCAGGGAAGCGGCAAGGTGACTTTCTGGGGTTCCATTATTGATGCACCATGCTCAATCAAAAATGGTTACGGCGATCAGCGTATTGAACTGGGTCAGATTTCCAATACTCATTTAGATAACGGCGGTATTTCCACTCCTCGTCCGTTCGACATCGAGCTGGAAAACTGCTCCTTCGAGAAGGATTCAAACGGCGACCCGATGTATAACACCGTTAAAGTGACCTTTGCTGGCGGTAATGTCCCAGGAGATATGACCATGTTGGCTATTTCCGGTCAGGCCGCTGGCGCCGGCGTGCGTATTGAAGATGGTTCTGGTCAACCCGTGACTTTATTGGTACCTACTAGCGGTCGCGGCCTGGGCATTGGCGACAATACCCTAAACTTCAGCGCTTACCTCGAAAAAATCTCTACCGTAACCAACGTCACTCCGGGTGATTTTGAAGCAGTGACCAACTTTACCCTGGCTTATGAATAAGGTGAGTCCTGTTCTCATGTAGCTTTATTCGGGCTGCATTTGCAGCCCGATATTCAGGAGCACAGTCATGGTAAATATATCGCGTTCTCTGATGTTGAGTTTGTTATTAGGCATATCACCGCTGTCTCAGGCATCCGACCAGGGGCGGGGCCTGGTTACAATGAATGGTCAAATTCAGGAGTCGGCCTGTTCTATTCATACCGACGATATCTGGCAGGAGATTCCATTCGGCGTGATCTCGTATAGCGATCTTAATCAGGAAGGCAAAGCGGTCATCAAACCTTTTGCGGTTCGGCTGGTGAATTGCTCACTGGAACGGAGTCGCGGCGGTTTATGGCAAAGCGTAAATATTACCTTTAGTGGCGAAACGGAGATATTCCGCCCGGATATTTTTAAAGTCAATGGCGAGGCGCAGGGGCTTGGACTGCGTATCCACAATCAGGCTGGCGATGTGGCGCGTGATGGAATACCGATGCCTGCCGTCATGATCCAAAATGAAAATAATGAATTACGTTATTTATTATCGTTAGTGCGCGGTGGAAAAACGTTGTCAGAAGGCGACTGGTACGGAATTATTCGTTTCATGGTGACCTATCAGTAGCGGGAAATATGAATGATAAAAACAGATGAGCCTCTCATCTAAATTATTTCCGGGATTGACGCTTCCCGCCGGTGAATTCTACCAGGCAATAAACGGATTTTAAAAAATGAAAAAAAGCAGACCACCAGCTTTTTACCTGCGACGTCTGGGTATTTACATTGCTATTGCCATTTTGGGTTCTACATCACCGGTAGTGGCGGTAGAATTTAATATTGATATTCTGGACTCGGAAGACCGGGAAAATATCGACTTATCGCGCTTTTCCCGGGCCGGTTATATTATGCCCGGAACCTATACGCTCAGCATGCGTTTAAATGAGCACGGTATTTCTGACCAGGAAATTTCTTTTATTGAAAGAACCCGTGACGATGGGGTGGTTGTAGAAACCTGTCTGACGCCTGCGCAGGTCGAACTTCTCGGTCTGCGGGATGACGCGCTCAACATGATTCAATGGCTCGACGAGGGGCGTTGCGCTGATTTTTCCGCTCTTGAAGGCGTCGTCCTGCGCGGCGATCTGTCAGAATCTTCCCTGCAAATTGCGGTCCCCCAGGCCTGGCTGGAATATCAGGATGCTTCGTGGCTGCCTGTTTCCCGCTGGGAAGAGGGCATCCCCGGGATGTTGGTTGACTATAACCTGAATACCAACGTCACCTGGCCTCGTCAGGGTAATCAGAGCCAGAGTGCCAGTATCAGCGGTACAACAGGCGTTAACCTGGGTGCCTGGCGCCTGAGGGGGGATTATCAGGGGAGCTATTACAATACGACCGGACGCGCGGATAAAAATTCACGTAATTTTGACTGGAGTCGTTTCTACGCCTATCGCGCGTTACCTGGAATGATGTCGAAACTCACCGTTGGTGAGGATTATCTCTCTTCCGATCTCTTTGACTCCTGGCGCTATACCGGTTTGTCGCTGGCGAGCGATGAAAGCCAGCTGCCGCCTAAACTTCGAGGCTACGCGCCTGAAGTCTCCGGCATTGCCCGTACCAACGCCAAAGTGACGGTCAGCCAACAGGGTCGAGTCATCTATGAAACGACGGTTGCCGCTGGCCCGTTTCGTATTCAGGAACTCAACAGCGCCCTGACCGGACGTCTGGATGTTCGCGTTGAAGAGCAGGATGGCTCCGTGCAGACATTCTCGGTTGAAACGGCTCAGGTTCCTTATCTGACGCGCCCCGGCCAGCTGCGTTATAAAATGACCACCGGTCGTCCGCGCGATTATAACCACAGCACTCAGGGACCATACTTCGCCACAGGTGAGCTCTCGTGGGGGCTTACCAACGCGTGGTCGCTGTACGGAGGTGGCATTTTTTCCCAGGACTACAACAGCCTGGCGGTGGGGGCGGGTCGTGATATGAACGCCTTCGGGACACTTTCTGCTGACGTGACTCATGCCAGCGCGCGTTTCCCGGATGATAAAAACAGGCAAGGGCGATCCTGGCGCCTGAGCTACTCCAAACGTTTTGATGAAATCAACAGTGAAGTGACGTTTGCCGGCTACCGTTTTTCTGAGCGCAACTATCTCACCATGGGTGAATATCTGGATATGCGCTATCGGGAAGGCTACGTCGGGAATAGCAAAGAGCTTTATACCCTCCAGGCGACCAAAAATTTCGCAGACCTGCGCCTGTCGACGCACATCAACTGGTCGCATCAGACTTACTGGAACCGCCCGGCGACCGATCGCTACAGCGTGTCGCTGAATAAATATTTTGACCTCGGTGACTGGCGGCATCTGTCGTTGTCCCTCAACGCCGCCCGCAGTGAATTTAACGGGCGTAAGGACGACAGCGCCTATATCTCACTGACGATGCCGTTTGGATCGGGAACCGTTGGCTATAACGGCAGCATGAGCCGCGACCGCTATACACAAAATGCCAGCTGGAGCCAAAGGCTGGATAACAACGACTATTACAGCATCAACGCCGGCAACAGCGTCGGCGGTGGGGAAGGAACTCGCAGCCAGATGAGCGGGTACTACTCGCACCTGGGCAATATGGCGGATGTCACCACCAACTTTAACTGGGCGCAAAGCCAGTACTCCTCGTTTGGTATTTCCGCCAGCGGCGGTATGACCGCGACCGCTGAAGGCGTGGCGCTGCACCCTGGTGGGGTACAGGGTGGGACTCGTCTGATGGTCAGTACTGATGGGGTAAGCGGTGTTCCGGTGGGCTTTCAGGGCCATACCAATGCTTTTGGCATCGCGGTAATCCCTGGGGTGCCAAATTACTATCGAACCCGCGCTGAGATTGACGTTAATCGTCTGCCAGACGATGTCGAGTCTGGCGGAACGCCGGTTGTTGAACTCGCCCTGACTGAAGGGGCCATCGGGTTCCGTCGTTTTGATGTGCTGAAAGGCTCTAAGGTCGTGGCCATCCTCAGCCAGGAAGATGGGCGCCATCCGCCATTCGGCGCCACGGTACATAACGCAAAAGATCGCGAACTGGGGATGGTCAGCGACAGCGGACTGGCCTGGTTGACCGGCGTGAATCCGGATGAACGCTTAACCGTGCACTGGAGTGGTTCCGCTCAGTGTGAAGTCGTACTGCCACGGGTTATCCCTGCACAGCAGCTATTGCTGCCGTGCAAGCCGGTCACTCGCGGCTGAGAAAGTGAATGGTGATGTAATGAAAAGCAAAAAGATAGCGATGACGATAGTGCTGGCAAGCCTGGCGGCAGGTCTGGTTAACGAAGCCGGGGCAGCGATTGCGCTGGACAGAACGCGGGCGATTTTCCCCGGTTCGGAAAAGAGCATTTCCCTGAGTATTACTAACGACAGTACGTCAATGCCGTACCTGGCGCAGGGATGGATTGAGGATGAACACGGGAAGAAAATCAGCGGTCCTCTGGTGGTTGTTCCGCCGCTGCAGCGTCTTGAGGCGAAAGGGAAGAGCATGATGCGTATCAACGCCATGCCGGATGCCGCGATGTTACCTCAGGACAGAGAGAGCATTTTTTATTTCAACGTGCGCGAGGTGCCGCCAAAAAGCGAGCGACCCAACGTGATGCAGCTGGCGTTACACACCAAAATAAAATTGTTCTATCGCCCCAAAGCCATTCTGCCGGAGAAGTATAGCCGCTGGGATAACCAACTGGTGCTGCATAAAGTGAACGGCGGTTATCGGGTAGAAAACCCGACGCCCTATTACTTGACGGTGATCGGGATTACCGCTGCGCCGAAAGTGGCGGTGGCCAGCGGATTTCAAACGGTGATGGTACCGCCGAAGTCCACCTCGATGGTCAATAGCGCGCACTATACCGTGCCGCATGTCACCACGATTAACGACTTCGGCGGTAAGCCAACCCTGCGGTTTAGCTGCAGCGGTAACATCTGCCAGGCTGCGGATACCCCGGCAAGCTGATGGACGCCGAAGCTGAACACAGGAGAAGCCTGATGAAACAAGGATTTGGTCATACCGCCCTCATGTTGTGGCTTTTGATGGCTGGAGTCGTTTCCGCGGCGAGCGCCGCTAACTGGGATACCGATGGCCTGAATGGCGGCATTCGCGCAAGCGGAACGCTTGTTGCGTCACCGTGCGCGCTGCTGCCTGAGTCGGCAGAACAAGAGATCGATTTGGGCAGCACCGTTGCCTGGGGACTGGAACGGCCGGGTAGCGTTACGCCATCAGTACTGGTGTACATCAAATTAGATCGTTGCCCGGGAGAATACTCGTTTATGCGCGATCGCCAAATGATGCGCGGCGCCACGATGTTAAACGGACAGTCTGCGGTAAGACTGACTATCTATGGGGAAGCAGAACCGATGGATGACCGCTTTTTCCGGGTGCATGGTGGCGTAGAAGGGGTCGCGTTGCGCCTTAGCGACCGACAGGGAGAACTCTTACGACCCGCGATCCAGAGTCGACCGCAGATTCTCTATCCGGGACGCAACGATTTGGTGGTGCAGGCTCAGCTATGGCGTCTTCCCGCGCCGCTGATGGCTAATGAATGGCGCAGCGTGGTGAATATCGGCCTGGAGTACGAATAATGAAAAAAAATATCGTGCGCGTACTCAGCCTGGCAAGCTTTCCTCTGCTGCTTTTGCTGGCTGGTGTGTCGGTCACTCATGCCGATACTGACGTTCATTTCTCCGGGAATCTGATTGCCGACCCTTGTGAATTACACGTGGATTCGGAAGATCAGATTGTCGATTTTCGTAACGTGCCTTCTAAGACATTTATGAAATATCCCCGCAGCGAACGCGAGCGTTTTTCAATCTGGTTGACGGAGTGCGATCTCTCGCTGGGCGACACGGTGACCGTAACCTTTATGGGAACTGAGGATAGCGCTCAGCCAGGGCTATTCGCCGTCAGCGGAACGGCGAGTGGTATTGCCATTGCGCTGGAAGATGAGAACGGTACGCCGGTAAAACCCAATGTCCCTATGCGGCCGGCAGCATTGAAGGCGGGAGATACTTTTTTAAATTTTCAGGCCTTTATTTCCGCACCAGTACATCATCTGGTCAGAGAGGGAGATTTTGAATGCGTCACCACTTTTCTTCTGGAATATGATTAAAACCCGGGCTGATTAGTTATTACTGCTTTACGCAAAATGTCAGTTGGTTAACTTTTCTGGGCTGCTATTTATTCATGGGTCAAATAACCATTTGAATGTTCTTTATAAGAATCTGCTTGCTTCCTGTTGCTTTATTTTCAGGAAAGAAGACATTAATAAGTCATATACTGGAGTGCATTAAATAATGTTTAAATCAGGATGTATAGCAGCGATCATCGCAGGTACATTTTTAACGGGTTGCGTCGCAAAAAACATTCCGTCACAGGTTACCTCTTCCATGGAATCCGTGGATCCCCCCACGACTTCAGACGGGGAGTTGGATATGGTGCAGTGCGAAAAAGAACTCAGGGCGCTGGAGTCGATTAACCCTATTAAACATGTCGAGCTCAAGTCTCGCTTTGAGCGAGTGATGCTCGGCGCTTCCGGCTATACCAACGTACGAAGTTCCGTTAATCCTGAAACGCGTAATGCCATTGACGCTTTGTATAAGTTTCAGGCGGTAAAATTATGCTCGGAGGTCCGCGCCGAAATGCTCAATAGCCTCGCCGTGAAGCCAACGGGTGAGAATATTTAATGGATCGTAGAGCAGGGAACGTTTTGGTCCTGATGATGGGTATCGTTTTGATTTCATCTTCACGGGCGGATGTGTTGAACTATGCTCGTGAATGGACGTCACGCAATGATGAAAATAAAGCCATTACATCCCCGTCTCAGCCACAAGCGGAGGAAGACAAATCTTCTGCGCCGCGTCAAAAATCTGCTGTACAGCGATCGCTGCCCGGTGAGAAATCTAAAGCTCCGCCTCCGGCGGCAACAAGAAAAAAAAGAGTACCACCGGCTGTTGCCGCCGATAAGCGAATGACATCACCTGCGATTACGCCTTCTAAACCGACGGATAAGCAGGCGCCAACGGTAGCGGAAGACCGGGACAAGTTAGTGGCTGGGGCCAGTAAGAATCCCTCTTTACCCGATCCCCAGATTTTGGGGCGCTGGTTTAAGGCGTTAAGGCAACATGCGTCACTGAGTCCCGCAGAGATTGATTTACGCGAAAATTTCCAGCTATCGCGCAATGAGGTAGAGAGATTGAAGGCTCAACTCGCTTTGCGACACCGTGAAGTACAGCAGCAGTTCGTTACCCTCCAGGCGGCTTCTGAACAGCTCGCCGCGGCAATGGAGAACAATGGCAAGCAACAACAGGAGCTCCAGGCGCTCACCGTGCGTGCCAATCAGCTGGAAGAGAAAAATGCGCAGTGGCAAGTAGTAACCAGAAAATTGCAATCGAGCCTTAAGCAAGCACAGCATCCCGCACTGCCGGCAACCGACGATGAACTGGCCGATTTTGCCGCCGGGATGGCGATGGGGTTTGACATTTTGGGCGTACTCGAACAGCGGAATGAACAAGATGTTCATGTTGATAAGGCGGCCTTTCTGGCCGGCATTAGCGAAACGATACGCGGCGAACGCCGGTTATCTCAGGAGGAATTTGAGCGCCATCTTAACCGCGCCAATCAGCGAGTCGAGGTTGCGATGCACAAGATCAAGCAGCAAAAGGAAGCGCGGGATAACGCATGGCTGGAGAAATTTCGCCGGGAGGAGGGCATACAAACTGCGGGTGAGCAGGCCTGGTATAAAGTCATCCATGCGGGTGAGCCGCTGTTCGAGGATGAGCACTCTGAAGCGGCGCTAACCATTTCGGTCAATCGCCGTCTGTCAGATGGTACCGTGATTGCGGACACCGATCTGACGGGTCTGGTATTACAGGAAAAGTTGTCCGATCTTCCTGAATGGCTTCAGATTGTGGTGAAGGATATTCGTCTTCATGGTGAAGCAGAGTTAGCCGTTAAGGTTGATGAGTATGGCGATCCTCGAAAATACGGGAATTATATTGAACATTGGCGCATCCGGGTAATTGAATTGCATGCAATGTAAATAATTTAAGTAAAAATTTACGTTACTTTTAAAATATAGCTCGCATGGCCGAGAGAGTGAGTGGGGCATCAATTGTATAATTATTTTAGTGTTTATTTATGTAGAGATATTAATTGTTCGGGAAAGAGGAGAAAATATGATGGATGACACCAGAGGTACCTATTTGCCGGTTTATGTGGCAACTGAGAATAATTATTTTTCTCAGGGGGTGGTCTTTCTCCTTGAGGAGTTATTTGAGGATGAGTTTAGCGGCAATATTACCGTATCCTTAGTCAAAAAATTGCAGGAAGCCGATCTCATTGTGCAAGTGCAATCTCCTGGGGAAAAAGCCTTTGACTGGGTCGATTGTCAACGATTTCGCGCCCACAATGACTATAAATTTAAGCTCCTCAAGAAAAAGTGGTTAAGCGTTTATCCACGTAGTGAACACTATGATAAAAACTTTCATTGCCCGGTTGTTAGTTCAGTTCTCGCGATGAGGAACTCAGTGGCGACCATCCGGCGCAAACTGTTCATGCTGTTTTTCGCCGATCTCATGTGCGGGCCTCCTGACTTACGTAAACCAAATTGTAATAAATGTCCTGGTCCCTACCAGTTGACATGGCGTGAACAGCTAATGCTAGGCTATTTGAGCCAGGGCTTAGGCCACGATGAAATTTCTCGCAAAATGGGCTGTAGTATTAAGGCGCTCAGTGGCTATCGACGCTCGATTATGCGGAAAGTCAATATCACCAGATACAGTGATTTCGTTTCGTGGCTGGGTACCAAATCGGTTTCTGATAAATATGCTGAGGTTGTTAATAATCACGAACGTGATGCGGATGAAGATCAGCTAATATGGAAAACCACGTTGTCTGGTGATATGGAGAGACAGCTCGATGATAAAGAGCGAGCTTTACAAAGTATAAAACGCTTGACCAAAAAACGGTTACGAAAAAGCGAACTGGATGATGAGGTATGGCTGACAACGCGAGAAATAGCCAATGAGATGGATATCAGTATCTACAGCATGCGTTATTTATTATGCCAGATGGAATCAAACGGTAAAGTGATCAGTATCAAAACCGGAAAAGGGAGAAGTCATACTCTCCGCTGGAAGCTGGCAAGTTAATTCTTGTCCAGGACAACTGTCTCGGCTAATAAGCAGGGACGAAAATGAATATTAATAATGGGTGGGGTGCAAATTTAGGAATGTTCATCATGCCATTTCTGAAAATGGATCTCCCCCTTAAAAACGCATATGTACAGATAGACATAAAATGTAAATTATCTGCTAGATGAAATAACTCTGGTCCTGTAAGTGATACGACAGGTGAAAGTATGAAACTTAAATTAACGTCTTTTCTGGGTATTCTACTGTTTACCGGAAGCCAGCATTCAGCTCAGGCTGCATTATCTGTGGAACGCTCCCGGGTTATTTTCAATGAAGGGGAGAAATCTGTCGGATTGAGCGTGAAAAATAATAATACGCAGGATCCCTATCTCGCCCAGGGGTGGATGGAAAACGAGAAAGAAGAAAAAATAAACGGCCCTCTGATGATTTTACCGCCCGTACAGCGTATTGAGCCCGACGGTAGAACGATGATCAGGGTACAGCAGGTTGCGGATGCCTCTTCACTGCCCAACGACAGAGAAAGCGTATTCTGGCTTAACTTACGCGAGATCCCGCCAAAATCCGACAAGCCTAACGTTCTGATGCTGGCTATGCAGACGCGAATGAAAGTGTTCTGGCGACCAAAGGGGATTAAGGTGGATCCCCTGCTTGATGCGGTGCCCGGCGTAGAAACGCTGACCCTCGCTCGTAAGGGGGACCGCTATGAGGTTAATAATCCGACACCGTACCATTTTTCATTTGTTGAAGCGCGTGACAGCCTGAACGGAAAAGCACTGGACGATTTCGAGCCCGTGATGGTTTCTCCAAAAGATAAAGCGGCGCTGACGCTACCCACCTTGCGGTTGGGAAATAATCCGACGCTGATGTTTATTAATGATTATGGCAGCGCGCGATTATTACCGTTTACCTGCACCGGGACGCTATGCCGTGCGGGAAAAGTGGCACTACCAAAGGAAGGCTGATATGACGCGCCAACACTCAATAACATCCCGAGCGTATCTGATGATGGCTGGAGCCTTACTGCTTTTTTCCGGCGGACAGGCGAAGGCCGCTGAAGGAGATACCACCACTATCACCGTCAACGGCACCCTGATCGATGGGCCGCAGTGCGTTATTGACGGTAACAACACCGTAGACGTGAAGTTTGGTGATGATCTGATTACTCGTCTGGTAGACGGAGTGAATTATAAGAAAGAGATTCAATATGGTCTCACCTGTACTGGCCTGAACAGTAATGCCCTCAAACTGACGATTCGAGGGGCTCTGGCGAGTTTTGGCAGCGGTCTTTTGTTGACCAGTAAAGGGGGCCTGGGCATACGGCTGTACAGCGGAAGTGCCGGCACCACGCTCATGACTCCCGGCAATTATGTCAACTTCAATGGCACAGCCAATAAACCCAGGCTGTGGGCCGTACCCGTGGCTCAGAATAACGCCACGCTTACCGCAGGTCCGTTTTTCGGCACAGGCACCATGGTCATTGACTACCAGTGACGCGAGAGGAGAGAGACATAGTGACCCCCATAAATCTGCGTGGCCTGGTGCTTCCCCTTACGTTGTGCTTTGGCACCAGCGCGCTGGCCGACGCAACGGTTAACTTTAGCGGCACCTTAATAGAAGCGCCTCCGTGTGTGGTACATAACAATAACGTTATCACCGTCAACTTTGGCAACGAGGTGATGACCACCCGTATCGACGGGACGCAATACCGGAAGCTGATTGATTTCGATTTAGATTGCTCCATGGCGGTATCGTCAAAACAGAAAGTGCGCATAACGGGGACAGCGGCAAGCTTTGACAGCACGGCGCTGGCGGGAGGTCAAAGCGGGCTGGGCATCGCCCTGTACAATGGTGATACCCGCCTTAACGTTGGCACCTGGCTAAATTTCACCGACCCCAATATCCCCAAGCTTTACGCCGCCCCCATCAAACAAAGCGGAGTGACTCTGAGCGGTGGGCCGTTCAGGGTCATGGCTTCGCTTGTCGTGGAGTATCAGTAAATGGCGCAGGGAAACAACATGATGAAATTGAGCGGATATGCCCCCTTGCTGTTGGTCGGCCTGATGATGACGTCATCTCTTCAGGCGGCAGACCCGGAAAACCTCGAGTTTATCGGCACTCTGGTGACGCCACCGGCTTGCTCAATAAGCGAAGGCGGCCCTGTGTATGTGGATTTCGGTGATGTCCGAATAAAAAAAATCGTGGAGGGAAAATACCGTGAAACCGTTCCACTAACCCTGAAATGTGAAGACAGCACCCTTGCATGGCAGCTGCGGCTTAGCGTACGCGGTAACGCGGCCGGGTTTGATGCCGACAATGCCACCGTGGTGACCCCTGAGCAGGCCAATCTTGGCGTGAAAATCTACCAGAACGGCCAGCCGTTTAAGCTGGGCGAGGCCATCAACATCAATAGCGTGACGCTGCCGAGTATTGAAGCTCTCCTTGTTCAGCGCAACGGGGTGGAGTTGGTGGAAGGATTATTTAGCGCCACCGCAACCCTGCGGGCCGAATACCAGTAACGCTATTTTATGCACAGGAGAGTGCAGGTGAAGAAAAAGCTATTTCAGGCAGCCTTAGCGGCAGCCATGATCGTGCCGGTTTCTGTACCCGTGTACGGTGAAAACTATCGGTGGAAAACGGTCACCGCAGTAAGGTTGGTCCCTTTCGGTACGGGTACTGAGTGGATTATCACCACAGGTGATATTACCGTGAGTTCAGGTAGCGTCAGCCTGGATACACCAGCGAACTTAGGCAGTAATGGCGGGCTTTTGGTTGCAAACGCGCTGACTGCGAATGGCGACTTTTGGGGGACATCGGATGTTGCCACGAGTTATCCTCCGCCCGGCGTCCCGTATAAGGGAACCTGGCGAGAAGTGCTTAACGCGAGCGTCGATAGCGTCAGAAATCAAATTTCCATCCGAAATTACAGTGTCGTGGGAGGCTCTTCCACCGTCTGCTTTGGATACACGCTTCGTGAAGCTAATGGTAACTTTAATTTTTCCGACCTTGTTTATCCGCCGGGAGCCGGTAGCGGTATAAACTGCATGACGGCGCCACCGCTAAACGAGTGGTGCGCCATGTCTGTGCCTCAGGTAACGCTAAGTTTCGGTACGCTAATGCTTGACCAGGCGGCGGGCAAAACGGCTGATAGTACGGTGGGCGTTTCCTGCACGTCTTCCTCGGTGAGCTATGTGTTAAAGCTACAAACAGGCAATACCTATATCCCGCTCAGCAACGGCATGCGTGCCAATCTGGGACTTGGGGCAGCTAACTCAGCGCCGGGTAATACCACCTACTCCGGCTCTCAGTCCTCGCTACGGTTAAGAGGAACGCTGGCTGGGACGCCAACCTCGACCGGCGCCTTCAACGGAACCGGCGTGATGATGGTGGTTTATAACTAATCATGGCCGCCTCGATACCGGTACGCTAAGGAGCACAACCCTGTACGTACCGAAGCGGTCTACACCCGCTCAATCCTTGCCGGCAGCCCCTGACGCACCGCCGCGCCGGAGACCCAGTCCAGCCAGGTATTGCTCACCTCGCGGGTTGGGTCGGCAAATCCCAAATCGTTAAGGTTAATGCCGGCTTTAATCTGCGCCGCGAACGGCATGGGCTCACCGTCGAGGATGTGCCGCGCCGCGCCCATTTCGCGATGCCCGTAGCCGTGTTCAATCGCGATGACGCCGGGCATCACGCCACTTAACAGGCTAATGACGGCTTCAGCCTGGCCGCCGGGCGTGGAAATTCGTACGCGGTCGCCGTGCGCCAGGCCGTAGCGCTGGCCGTCCAGCGGATTCAGCGCCACCAGATTGGTCGGCTTAAGGTGATGCAGGCGCGGGATCACCGTCGAGGCGCTGGCCATGGTATTGGATTTAAACGAGATCAGCTTCAGCGGCCACTGCTGTCGCGGGAAAAGCGCTTCGACAGCGCGTCCGTCGGACAATCTGGCCGGATACCATGCCGGGCAGCCGCTGTAGCGCTCGCCGGTGATGGCGTGGCGGTGGGCGGCAACCTCCGCGTTCCATATTTGCAGCGGTTTTTCCCACAATTGACCGACGCGATTCTCCGCTCGACCGATTGTGTCCGGCGCGAAGCGCCCGCCGCGGGAGTAGACAAAGGCTACCCGGCTCACTTCGTCCGCTTTCAGGGTCTGGTTGATAACCGGCAGAATACGCTGCACCCCGGTCAGCGTCAGATCCTCGCTAATGGCTTCGGCAACCGGCGCGTTACCCAGAAACGCAATGTTCGCGGCCATGCGCAGGTAATAGTCCTCAGCCCGGTGGAGTGGATAGCGGTTACCCTGAGCATCGGTAATGGCGTTTTCGCCAAATCCTGGCAGATTAAGACGCTTCGCCACCGCAATGCAAAATGCTTCCATTGACGCTGGCTCACCGTCAGCGGTTTTTGCGGTGGCGGCAGGGACGACCGGCCAGCGGGCGGTGGTGGCCTTACTGGCGACGCCGGCCCACGGCGCGCTGAATCCCCAGCTTTCGAAATTATGCGTATCCGGAACGATATAGTCGGCCAGAGCGGTGGTTTCATTCATAAAGGCGTCAATGGCGATAAACAGCGGCAGCCGCTGCGGATCCTTTAGTTTCTCTTCCGCAACCGCGCGTAGCCCGGGCACGCCATACAGCGGGTTGGTCATATTGGAAATCCACGCTTTCAGCGGATAGGGGTAGCCTTCGAGCGCCGAGGTCAGCAGCTCGGTCAGCTGTCCGGCGACGAACGGATACCACGGGGCTCTGGCCGGATAGGGGGAGACGCCCGCCGCCGCCTTGCTGCGATACTCTTCGGAGGATTCATACGCGGTTTTGCTGCGCGCGATGCTGAGCCCTTTCGGCTTCACTTTACCGGCAAAGCTCTCCAGGTTGTAACGCGGGCCGTCTGTCGCGCCGTTGAATTTGCCGCCGCCGACAAACACGCCGCCTTCCAGGCTGAGATTACCGATTAGCGCATTAAGCATCATGACCGCCCAGGCGCTGTAAAATCCGTTGCCGGCCATCATGCCGCCGTGGGTAATGACCGCGGCTTTACGACCATGACGGGTAAAGGCATCCGCCAGCGCCGCGATCTTATCTTCCGCGACGCCGCACTGCTGGCTGTACTGTGCCAGGGTGAGCTTTTCAGCGGACTCTTTCAGCAGCTGGAAGCCGCTTTTGACCGTCACGCTGAGCCCGTCCGGCAGGGTTAGCTGGCGCGTTACAAAGAGCGCGCCGCGCGGGCAGCCGCTGGCGGCGACAACGTCACCGCTTTCGTTAACCACCACCGGTTCGCTGGCGCCCTCCGCATTCAGGTGAGCAAGGGTTAAATGCTGTCCGGCCAGCTCCGGCTGGTCATCGGTGATGACCAGGTGGGTCGCATTGGTCCAGCTCTTTTCGGCGGCCTGCCGCATCGCTTGCGCGCCCGGTAGCGCCAGGTAATCGGCGTTGTAGCGCCGGTTTTCGATAATCCAGCGAATCATCGCCATTGCCAGCGCCGAATCGCTCCCGGGGATCACCGGCAGCCAGTGCCCGCGATCGTCTGCCATCACCGTGGTGAGCGGCAGCGCCGGCGCGACCACCACATACTGAAAGTCATTGCGCAGGCGGGCGCTGGCGAGCTGCCTGGCCTGGCGTTTAAAGGGGTTGCCTGACTGGGCGGGCGACGTTCCCATAAACAGGGCGAACTCAACGTTATCCCAGTCGGGCTTCACGTGCGGGTTTTTATCCAGATCGCCCATTAAGGCGCCGGAGCCCGCGCGATAGGCCAGCCCGCAGTAGGAACCATGTGCGCCGAAGTTTTTACTGCCGAAGCTGTTCAGCGCAAAACGGCGTAAAAAGGTATCGCGCCCGTCGTCGCTGGTGTTGGTGACCAGTAGCTGGTTGGTTTTTGGGCCGAATCCCGGATGCCGGGGGTCAACGGGGGCGATCGGATCGTGAATCGCGCGCAGACCATCAACGTGCCCCTCGCCAAACAGATCGCCGCCTTCAACCACCTCTTTCACCAGTTGTTCAAAGCTGATGCGCTGCCATTTCCCTTCGCCGCGTTTACCCGCGCGCTTCATCGGCTCAAGGAGCCGCAGCGGGCTATAGAGTCCCTCGAGCTGCGTGGCGCCGCGCGCGCAGGCGGTAGAGCGGGCATCAAGTCCGCTTTCACCCGCCAGCTGCGCCATGGCGGTTGAAAAAGGAATGGAAGAGTCGAGGTGGTGCTCATGAGAAAGCGGGTGATAAGGGTTGCCGGCAATGCGCAGTACCTGGCCTTTCTCGCTATCCACCCGCACCCGAACGCCGCACTGCGTCCAGCAGCCAAAACATTGGGTCATCGAGATAACCTGCCGAGGATTTTGTTGCCAGCCGGTATTTGCATTGGCTTCCGGGATCAGCGCATTAGCGAAAATACGATCGCGGGTCACTTTACCGGATGTACCGCTGAGCAGGCCGTCAAGGGCGCGCTTTGCCACCTCGCGATAGCTCAGGGCGAAAGACGCCAGACCGCCTGCGGCGAGGCCGACTTTGAGCCACTGACGACGGATTAAATTAGCCATGTTGCCTTCTCCTTGCGAGTCCGTTTACGGTTTCACGGACAATAATGAGCAGCGCAATCCACAGGCCGAAGGTGCCAAGGATAGCGAGCCAGCCGTCGGTACCGACCGGCAGGGTATAGGGATTAAACTGGGCATTAAATTTGGGGATGGTTTGCCCCTGAATCAGCAGCGTCCAGCGCATCAGCCAGCTCAGCGCCATGGCGCTGACGGCCAGCAGGGCACGAACGGGCAGCGTCAGTGGATAACGCAGGGCAAGCGCGCAAAAGATCAATGAAATAAGCCAGCATGCCAGCCAGCCGATCGCGTAATGACGAGCTGAAGGCGAAATGACCAGCCACTGACGAATAGCCGAGCCGGAAAGGGTATCACCGCTGACCCAGATCGCCACGATGACGGCCAGCAGCATAAGCGCTGAGAGCTGCCATATCGCCAACTGCCTTTGGCATTGAAAATCATTGCGTACCGCGACAATCAGCAGGGCGAAAAAGGTTTGCAGCGCGCTAAAGAACATCGCCAGCACAAAGGCGTAGCTGAACCAGACCGGGCGGGCCTGAACCACGGAGACTTCGCGTCCGGTGTAAAGCAGCAGCCCCGTCGCGGTAAGCGCGCTGGCCAGCGCCAGCCATTTTGTGACGCTGTCACTTCTATTGCGCAGCAGACCTAACTGCCGTACCGCAAACCACAGGCCCAGAAAGAGGGTGAATAGCGGCAGAAACAGCGCCCCCCAAGGCATCCACGACCAGGGCGTGGGATAGGCGTAAAAGTGCCAGAAGCGGGCGGTTTGATGCAGGTCCGCCGTCAGCGCCAGCGGCGCGGTAATCGCGCAGGTCAGAGCAATCAGCAGCGTCAGCCGTTCCAGTTTCGCATCGTGTCTTTTGCGCCAGTGAAGCAGGCAGCCAAACAGCGCCGCGCAGGCGGCAATGCCGATGAAAAAGAAATACTGCACCGCCCACGGCAGCCAGCTCACCTCCTGCGGACGGGCCAGCACTTCCTCAATGATCATGGTTTGGCTCATTCATACCTCCTGCCAGAGCGCGGGTTGGGCATGTCCCATCAGCGGGGTAACAAACGCCTCGTCCAGTCCGAGATAGAAAACGTGGGGGACGGTACCGTTTTCCGGCTTCAGCACCTTGATGGCGTCATGGTGCAGGGCGAGCGTCTGCGAGATACGGCTTTGACGGTCCTGGATATCGCCGACGATCCGCGCGCCGCCGACGCAGGACTCGACGCAGGCGGGGAGCAGCCCGGCTTCCAGGCGATGAACGCAGAAGGTGCACTTATCGGCGGTTTGTGTCTCATGGTTGATAAAACGCGCGTCATAGGGGCAGGCCTGGACGCAGTAGGCGCAGCCGACGCAGCGGGTGTTATCCACCACCACAATGCCATCCTGGCGCTGAAAGGTGGCCTGCACCGGGCAGACCGGCACGCAGGGCGGGTTATCACAATGGTTGCACAGCCGCGGTAGCAGGACGTTGGTGACCCGATCGCCCAACTGCACCTGATACTGATTGACGTGAGTACGAAACGCCCCCTGCGGCGTCTGATTTTCGATTGCGCAACTGACGGTGCAGGCCTGGCAGCCGATGCAGCGTCGCAGGTCAACCAGCATGGCATAGCGATGACCGGAGGCGCCTTCGCGGCGGGCCGGCGAAAAGGGAAATTTCGCCTCCGCCAGCGGCACCAGAGACGCGCCGGCGGTGAGAACGCCCAGCTGCGCCAGAAACTGTCGTTTACTGCTGTCCATATTTTTCCCTCGCGCAGCAATAACGAAACATTTGTCACGTCATTGTTTTGCATGTGATGAATAAACAATGTTGATGATTTACAGTGTAAAAATCGCGGCGGGGTCAGCTCTATTGTGGTTAACCACATACCCGGCGGGTTGTTGATCTAAAACAACATAATGAACAGGGATAATCGGGTGAGAGCGAAAAATGTGCAGCGTCTGGCGCTGCTGGTGACGGCGTTCCTGCTGAACAGCAGCGGGTGGGCGGCGTCGTGGAATATCGGCGTTCTGGCCATGCGCGGCGAGGTCTTAACCCGCAGCCACTGGCAGCCGCTGGAGGTGATGCTCAATCAGCAGCTTACGGATCAGCAGTTCCATATTCAGCCGCTCGATCTGCAGCAGATGCAGGAGGCGGTCAATAACGGCTCGGTGCAGTTTGTGGTGACCAATCCGGCGCAGTTTGTCCAGCTGAATAGTCATTCTTCGCTGCGCTGGCTGGCCTCTTTGCGCTCTTCACTCGGGACAAGCAACGTTATCGGCAGCGTCATTTTGACTCGTCGCGACAGCGGTATTTCGTCGCCGGCCGACCTGATCGGCAAAACGGTAGGGGCCATCGATCCTCAGGCCTTCGGCGGCTATTTATTGGGATACAAGGCGCTGAGCGATGCCGGGCTGCGGCCGGAACGCGATCTGCATCTGCGTTTTAGCGGATTCCCCGCGGATGCGCTGATCTATCTGCTGCGTGAACGGGCAGTGCAGGCGGCGATTGTTCCGGTGTGCCTGCTGGAAAAAATGGCTGATGAGGGACTGGTAAATAAAGCCGATTTTACCGCGGTCATCGAGGGGCTGGCGGCGATACCTTGTTTAACCAGTACCCCGCTGTATCCCGACTGGTCGTTTGCCGCGCTGCCGGCGGTGAGCGACGCGCTGGCGGATCGCGTGACCCGCGCCTTGCTCAATGCCCCGGATAACGCCGTCTTTCACTGGGGCGCGCCCGCTTCGACCCGTCAGGTGGAAGCGTTGCTGAGCGAAGTTCAACAGCACCCTCAGCAGCGACGGCTATGGCTGGAGGTGAAAAACTGGCTTATCCAGCACCGGTTAATCATGGGCGGCATCGGGCTGACGCTGCTGTTGCTGACGCTGAATTATATCTGGGTGATGCTGCTGGTGCGGCGGCGCGGCAGGCAGCTTGAACGCAACGCTATCCGGCTGCGCGAGCAGGAGCTGGCGCTGCAAACGGCAAGACAGATGAGCGTATTGGGTGAGATGACCTCAGGCTTTGCCCACGAGTTAAATCAGCCGCTGTCGGCCATCCGCCACTATGCGCAGGGTTGTACGATCCGTTTGCAGAAACAGGATCCGCAGCATCCCTTACTGCCCGCGCTGGGCCACATCGATCAACAGGCTCAGCGCGGGGCGGAAACGCTGCGCAATCTGCGCCATTGGGTCAGCCAGGCGCACGGGGAGCCAGGACGAGCGGAGAACTGGGAACGTATCAGCGTTCGTCAGGCTATTGACCATGTCTGGCAGTGGCTGCGAATGCCGCAGCAGTTTCCCGGGCTGTTGCTCAACAGCGATGTCGATCGCCCGTTAACGCTCGTCTTACCGCCGGTTCTGCTTGAACAGGTGCTGGCGAATCTGATCCTCAATGCGGCGCAGGCCGGGGCGAAGATGCTGTGGATTGATGCCGTTCGCGATGCCGGAGGCGTGAAGATCGTCCTGCAGGATAACGGCGGTGGTATCGCCGGGGCGCAGCTTGCTCAGGCATTCCAGCCGTTTGTGACCAGTCGACAAGAGGGGATGGGGCTTGGGCTGGTTATCTGTCAGCGGCTGGTCCGCTATGTCCGGGGGGAAATAAGCCTGGCAAATCAAACGGCGCCCGATGGACGACCCGGTGTCGCCGTGGAACTGACATTCATGCAACAAGGAGCGCGGAGCGGCAATGGCGATAATTCATCTACTGGATGACGACCTGGCGGTGACCCAGGCATGTGCTTTTTTACTGGAAAGCCTGGGCTACGAGGTGATGTGCTGGGCAGAGGGGGGCGTCTTCCTCGCGCAGGCCGATCTCTTCCGGACCGGCGTTGTCCTGCTGGATATGCGGATGCCGGCGCTGGACGGTCAGGCAGTACATGAGGCGCTGCGTCAGCGCGGCAGCACCCTGGCGGTGGTTTTTCTGACCGGACATGGCGACGTACCTATGGCGGTAGAACAGATGAAACGCGGCGCGGTGGATTTTCTGCAAAAGCCGGTGTCGGTGAAGCCGCTACAAACGGCGCTGGAACACGGCCTGGCGGCCTCAGGCGAGCGGTTTGCGCGGCAAAAGAACGTGGACTGCTATCAGCAGCTAACGCCCAAAGAGCGGGAGCTTGCGCTGCTGGTGGTGAAAGGGCTGATGAATCGGGAGATTGCGGAGATAATGAACATTGCCGTACGCACGGTGGAGGTCCATCGGGCGAGGGTGATGGAAAAGATGCAGGCGGGGAGTCTGGCGGAGTTAGTCAGCATCTTACAGCCGGTTATCGCGTGATTTTAATGATTCCGATGAATGAAGCGTGGCGAACTCCCGGCGGGAACAAAAAACGGCGGTTAATATCAGAACACAAAAATTGGTAGGGAAGATGGAGATGAATGCAATTGCAAATGATATTTATTTTCATTAGTGTTTGCATTCCGTAAACTACTGTAAAGAAAAATTACATGTCTACCGCATCCCTGAAGCAGGCCGCGCGCCTCGCGCTGGTCATTTCGTTTTCCCTGCATGCTCTCTCCGCCTCGGCTAAGGATTTCACCGAGCGGGACTTCCGCGCTCAGGCTCTCGGCCACGGCGTTTACGAGCTGGCCTATGATAACGGCCAGAAGACGCTCTACGCTGCCTCCGCGCCCTCGTTTGATAAAGATAAAACCGCGGGACTGGTCTTTCGACTGGCGGCGGATTCTCTGCGGATTGATGAGAAAATCGTTACCGAACGCCGCGCCTTCGCGCTCTCCCTGGATGAAGAAAATCACATCCTGTATTTGGGTAACGCGCTGGATGGCTCGCTAACGCTTCTGGATACGCTGACCAATAAGGTGATTAACACTATTCAGCTCAGCGATGATTCAGATCCTGCGAAACAGGCCCACGTCCGCGAAGTGGTGCTGGATAAGCTAAACCAGCGTTTGTATGTGTCAGGGATCGGGCGCAAAGGCCAGGGCCTGCTCTGGGTGGTCGATACCCGCAAGCAGCAGCTGATTGACACGCTGAACAACATCGACCCCGTAGGGTTTGCCGTTGATGCATCGGGCGAAAAAGTCTATGCGGTCACCGGCAACGGGGAGTTGGCTACCCTTGACGGCAAAACGTCGACGTTAATTTCCCGCGTGAAGGTCGATCCGGCTGACGCTGAGCACTATTTCCTCAATATCGCCCTGAACAGCGCCGCCGGAGTCGGATATATCGCCGATACCAACACCCGCGATGTGCTGGTGGTGCGGCTGGACTCCGGCAAGCTGGTCGATCGTATCGCTTCGCCAAACTCGGTCGCTGTGCTTTATAACGCCATGCGCGATGAAATCTACGTGACCCATCGCAACGATCGCTCGATTAGCGTCATCGATGCGCGAACCCATCGTCTCAAGCACACCCTCAAAACGGCGGCTATGCCCAACAGCCTGGTCCTTTCTGCGGATGGCGGAACGCTTTACGCCAGCGTCAAACAGGACGAAAAAAGCGATCGGCCTGACTACGTTCTCAAGATCGATCTCACTCAATTCTAAGGACTTTTTGTGGCGATGAAGACACGCATAGACGTGGCGATGGCGCTCGCCTTCGTCAATCTGCCCGCGGCAGCCTACGCCGCTGATGGCGCAGGGATAAATGAAGAACAGATGGTAGTGACCGCCACGGGATTCAGCCAGGAGAGGCGCGAGGCGCCGGCGACGATCTCGGTGCTCGATGAGAAGGCGCTGAATACCCGTTCCAATCAGAACGTCACGGAAGCGTTGCGCGAGACGCCGGGCGTGCTGGTGGGCAACGGCCACGGTAGCCTGGCGACCGGCGATGTACAGATGCGCGGTATGGATTCGACCTATACCTCGTTTATGGTGAACGGTATCAAGCAGTCTACCCGCGAATCGCGACCTTATGGGCATCACATTGGGTCTGAAGCCGCTTTTATGCCGCCGCTGGCCGCCATTGAGCGGGTGGAGGTGATTCGCGGGCCTATGTCATCGCTGTACGGCTCTGACGCTATCGGCGGTGTGGTCAACGTCATCACCAAAAAGGCGTATAACCTCGAAAAATGGACGGGGGTGCTGGAGGATAATTACTTCCTGCAGGAGAAAAGCGAATACGGCAATACTAACCAGACAAACGCCTTCTTTATGGGGCCCGTCGTACCGGGCAAACTCGGCGTCAGCGTGGGGGCTGACTATCTTGACCGTCGCGATGATGACAGCCCGACTCAAGAACGTTTTGTTAAGCATCAGGCGGGGAATCTGGACGCCACAATTTCTCTTTCGCCAACCGATACCCAGCTCTGGGATCTGAACGCCGCCAAAGGCAATCAGGAGAAAACCCATAACGATAAAGCGTGGTACTGGGGCTTTGACCGCGATGCGGTCTCGCTGTCACAGCATGCCTGGTACGGTGATGACCTGGTGGAGGTGAAGAACTTTATCAGCTACGAAAAGGCCCGCACGGAGTACCGCGTGCCCGGCATGGACTCGCAGTTTATCAAGCAGAATAATTTTGAGGCCAATAGCGCGAACACCTTTACGCTGGCCGATCACAAGCTGACGCTAGGCGTAAACTTCACGCGCAATGAGCTGAATGACACCTTTGGTATTGCGGACAAGCAGGCGCCCGGCGTCACCCCGGTGAGTAAAATCACCCGTCACGGCTGGGCGGTTTTTGCTGAAGACGCGTGGATGATTGTACCGGACTTCACGTTGACCACCTCTGCGCGCCTGGATCATGACAGCTATTTTGGCTATCACGTTACGCCTAAGCTCTACGGCAACTGGACCATTGACGAAAGCTGGGCGCTGAAAGGTGGCGTATCCGCCGGCTATAAAAAACCGGACCTGCGCCAGAACAACGCCGGCTTTACCAGCGTCTACGGCGCTTATCCCTATTCTGAGATTGGTATCGGCAATGACGATCTCAAACCGGAGCAGAGCATCAACACCGAGCTGGGCGTGTACTGGCAGCAGGATGCGCTGGCGCTCGACGCCACGCTTTTTCATACCAAATTTAAAGACAAAATCAGCGACCATACCATCTGTACCGCCTCGGCTACCCGGCAATGCCAATACAACGGCTATACCGCGGATAGCGTGTCGCAATACATTAACGTCGGGGATGCGGAGATCTACGGACTGGAGCTGAACGGCGACTGGCAGGTGACCGCAGCGCTGAAAGCGAACGCCAACTATACCTATACCCACAGTGAACAAAAAAGCGGTGAGTATAAGGGTTATGCGCTAAGCGATTTCCCCAGCAGTATGGCCAACGTTTCGCTGACGTGGAACACCGCTTCCGATCTTGAACTGTGGACCAAGGCGAGCTGGCGCAGCAGATCGCCGGATATCGGCAAGTCCAGCTCAACGGATGCCTATGCGCTGGTAGATCTAGGCGTGCGTTATCGCCTGAGTAAGCACGTCACGCTGATGAGCGGTATTTACAATTTGTTTGATGTGAACCCGGTTTACACTACCGCTTACCGGCAGAAGGCGATGCTGGAAGGGCGACGCTATAATTTCGGCGGCCGCGTGGAGTTCTGAAAATCGTGCAGGGGCCGAATAGCCCCTGCGATAAAATGCAAAAAAAGCTCTCAGGGCCTGAAGTCCAGAACCACATGACTGAATGTCTGATAGGTTTTTTCATCCGGCGCGGGCGGAATTTTGGCTTCTTTCAGCGCGGACATTACCGCCGCGCATAACGCCGGATCGCCGCTCTCGACCGCTGGATTATGCACCGTCCCGTCACGCTGTAGCGTTAAGCGCACCGAGCATTTTTGCCCCTGCCAGGACGCCGGCTGGTCTATTTTCGCGAAGATAGCCCTCTGAACCTGCGTCAGATAGCGTGAGACGTTGGCCTGCGGTGATTGATCTGAACCCGTTTGATAATCGCGAAACATCTTATCCACTTCTGCCGATACTTTCGCGTCTTCGGCGCTATCCGGCGCAGAAGCACTACCCGAGCAGGCGGAAAGAAGTAAAGAGAGAGTGCAAATGAGCACCGGGCGGATTTTCACGGACATGGTAATGCCTCCTTGCTGGTGATGATGCGTTTCTGACGCGAGACGGTTATCCTCTGTTATTCCGCGATATTATTCAAACGCCGATCGCATGGCATGCGCTTTAAAGTGACAGTGTCACTCATTCTTTGCCTTCGCCGCGGGCGGCTACGCCATCCAGTCGCGGATAATGTCTCCGTATAGCTGCTCAGCCTCCTCCAGCCGGCTGAGCAGGCAGTACTCGTCGGTCTGATGGGCCATAGACGGCTCGCCGGGACCGAGAATAATACAGGGTGGATCGGCCAATGCAGGCAGCAGCAGCGAGGCGTCGGTAAAGTAGGGCACCACGCGCGGTTCAATCGGCTTAGCGTGCAGCGGCTGGCAGCGCTGATAAACCTGCTTAATCCACGCATGATCCTCCCGGCTCAGTACGGCGGGCAGGTCGACCAGCGTGGATACCGTGACGCTTTCGCCAAGCAGCGTGGTCAAGCGCTGCCGGATAGTGGCGTGCTGTAAATTGGGCGCGCTGCGGATATCGACATCAAAACGCGTGCGGTCCGGCACGGAATTAATATTGAGTCCGCCTTCGATGCGTCCGACGTTGAGGGTGGGCTGCTTCATCAGCGGGTGCGCCGCGCCAGGGGAAAAATGCTGAATCTTACCCAGCGCATCCGCCGCAAGATAGATAGCATTTATCCCCAGCTCCGGCATCGCGCCGTGGGCGGTTTTTCCCCGCGTTTCGCAGCGTAGCCAGAGCGCGCCTTTATGGCCGATCGCCGGATAGTTGGCGGTGGGCTCACCGACGATCAGCGCGCCCACGTCCGGCAACGTCGCGGAGGCGATCAGCGCCCGTGCACCGTCGCAGCCGGTCTCTTCTCCGCCGGTAATCAGCAATACCGCGCCGCGTCCGGAGAGGATCGTTTCCCGCTGATGAACGCAGGCGACGGCAAACGCCGCTATCGCCGCTTTCATATCGCTGGACCCGCGGCCATAAAGACGCCCGTCTTCTATCTGCGAGCCGAAAGGATCGTACTGCCACCGGGCATTTCCCAGCGGCACGGTATCCAGATGACCGGTAAAGGCCAGCGGTTTACCGGTCTTCGCCCCGGGCAGCCTGGCGATAAGATTGCAGCGTCCCTCGCCGAACGACGACAGCGAAACCGCAAAACCGCGATCGTTAAGCCAGTCGGCGAAGAACCGCATGCAGTCTGCTTCGCTGCCCGGCGGGTTGATGGTGTTAAAGCCCAGCAGCTGCCGGGCGAGCTCAAGGGTGGCGGCCATCAGCGACGTTCCGTCAGCCAGTCAAGGCAGTTAATCCACAGCTGGCGATAGCCGGGCCATTGAGCAAATTCTTCCGGCAGCCAGTGTGCCGACATATCGCTGGTCCACACCAGCGAGCGACCCTGTTGATACTCGCGAATGGCCAGCAGCGGATGACCGGTACCGGCGACCGTCGCCAGCAGTTTGCCTTCCGGATGCATTTCTACTTCGTTATAGCCCAGCAGCCACGGCCATTCGCCCGGAATATCATTGAACAGGGCGTGGGATTCCGTCACTTCGGCATAGCAACCCTCCGGGGTTTCAATGCGATCGTCCCACGCCAGACAGCGGACCGGCAGAACTTTCTCCACCGCGGTATGGCGATAGCGCGCGCCGCCGTTAATCCCCTGGAAGCTGTAATAGCCACCAATCATCATCAGCGAGCCGCCGCCAGCCACGTAGTCATGCAGCAGCGTCAGACGGTTGGCGGTTCGGCGGCTTTTCAGCCAGGTGTCCGGATGCAGCAGCAGCGTATTGGCGCCAATATCCGAAAGAATAATCGCATCCCACTGCTGCAGCGCTTCCAGCGTCAGCGGAAAGTCTGTCGCCGCCGCGTGGGCGGGCATATAGGTAATGGCGTAGGCACTGTCCGCGAGCGCGGCCAGAAAATCCGTTGCGCCGGTGTGCCAGGTGGCGGTGGCAAACTGGTCGAAGCCTTTAACGTGCGTTGAGGTGCTGGTCCAGGATTCACCGACCAGTAAGATTTTTTTCTGCATTATGACTTTCCTTTTATCCGCCAAAGACCCGTTGGGGATTTCCAATCATCAAGGTTTCAAGCTGTTCGCCGCTGACGCCGTGGCGCCGCAGGCGGGGAACAAAATGCTTGAGTATGTAGCCGTAACCGTGGCCGCCGTAGCGGGTGAGCATGGTTTTCAGGAAGACGTCCTGCGACAGCAGTATTTGCTGGATATAGCCGTCGTCAATCAGCTCGCGAATCGCGCGGGCGTTCTCCTCGTCGGAGGGCGACTGCGCCGACTCGTCGGCGTAGTAATAGCTCATGCCGATCATGTCGTATTCGAGAAACGCCCCGCGCTGCGCCAGCTCCCGCTGGTAGCGCTTATCGGCAAAGCTGGGATTCATATGGCACAGGACGGTATGGCGTAAATCGGCGCCTTCCTGTTCGAGAATATCCAGCACCCGATGGCCCAGCCGCTCCCAGCCGGGCAGATGGACCTCGATCGGCACGCCGGTCGCGGCGCTGGCCCGGCCCGCAGCGCGCAGCGATTTCTCTTCATCCGGGGTAAAGCGGCTCGAGATCCCGATTTCGCCGATGAGCCCGGCGAGCACCTCCGGTTTCTCCTCCGCGCCGCCCAGATCGTAAATCAGCCGTTCGGTCAGCTGTTCGACGCTGCTGGTTCTTACCCACTCGGGGTGCGAAGGTTCCAGATAGAGGCCGGTGCCCATAATAATGTTCAGACCGGTCAGACGGGCGATGCGCGCCAGCGCTTTGGGATCGCGGCCGATACCGATATTGGTCGGGTCGACTACCGTTTCTCCGCCAAGGGCGCGATATTTCGTCAGCTCTTCAATCGCGACGTCGACGTCAAACAGCTGGCAGTTATCGCGACTCATTAGCGGGTTCAGCGACAGTTCGCCGAGGTTTTCCATTTTCACCGGCATTTCGGCAAGATGGCGATCGCTACAGCAGCAGGGCGGTACCCATTTGCCGGAGGCATCCAGCAGAATATGCTCATGCATCAGGGTAACCCCCATTTCGCTAATCGGCAGCGGGCCAAGCACCGTCATCACGTAACCGCTGCTGACGCCAAGCGGCAGCGGAGTGGGGTGGCGAAAAATTGATCCTTTCATCAGCTATCCTTTTGCCGCGGAGCGCGTGGGGTTGAGAATGCGGGTGTTCAGCCAGATCGCCAGCAGGATAATGGTGCCGGTGGCTATCTGGGTGTAAAACGGCGAAATATGCGACAGGATCAGCCCGTTCTGAATGACCGCAATCGACAGCGCGCCCAGCAGCGTACCGATAATGGTACCGAAGCCGCCAAACAGGCTGGTACTGCCAAGCACAACGGCAGCAATAACCTGCAGTTCAAAGCCTTCGCCCTGGTTGGAGGAGCCGCTGCCGAGGCGCGCGGTAATGATCATCCCCGCCAGCGCGGCGGCCATCCCGCTGATGATATAGACCTTCATGGTGACCGCTTTGGTATTAATGCCGCTGCGTCGCGCGCCTTCGGCGTTAGCGCCGATAGCGGTCACGTAGCGGCCAAAGCGCATATGATTGAGAACAATATGCCCGATAACCAGAATCATAATGCCGATCAGCGCGGGCATGGGGATACCGACTACCCACGCGCGTCCTATAAAGGTAAACAGGCTGTCAGCCGGAACCGGAATCGAGTAGCCCTGGGTGACCAGCAGCGCGATGCCGCGAACCACGGCCAGGGTGGCGAGGGTGACGATAAACGCCGGAATGCCTTCATAGGCGATAAAGAAGCCGTTGATGGCGCCCACCAATCCGCCGAGCAGCAGGCCGCCGAGCAGAACCACCGGCCACGGCAGCCCCCAGTTATTCAGGGCGATAGCGGAAAGCGCGCCGACCAGCGCGAGGGTGGAGCCCACCGACAGATCGATACCGCCGGTGGTAATGACCAGGGTCATCGCCGTCGCGACAATCAGCAGCGGGGCGCTCTGACGGATGATGTTGAGCCAGTTGGTGCCGGTGAGAAAGTTGCTGGTGATCAGCGAAAACACCACGCAGCAGAAGACGAAAAAGAGCGCGATGCTGACCACGCCGGAGTGGTTATGCAGCAGGCGGCGCGGCAGCGAATGCTGGATCATGCGGGAGCTGCTTAAGTTCATGATACTCATCCTGTTACCTCAATGTGCAGCCGCAGAGCGGGCGGTGAATTTTTCGCCCACAATCAGGTTAACGATATCGCTCAGGCTGGTGTCGGCCACCCGTCTGTCGGCGACGTTGGTACCTTCATACATCACCATGATCCGGTCACAGACCAGGAACAGGTCCTGCAGGCGGTGGGTAATCAGAATCACGCTCACCCCGCGAGCGGAAACGCGGCGAATAAGCTCTAGCACCGCTTCGACTTCCGCGACGGCCAGCGCGGCGGTGGGTTCGTCCATAATCAGCACCTTCGGGTCAAAGGCCGCCGCGCGGGCGATAGCAATGGCCTGGCGCTGGCCGCCGGAGAGATTTCGCACCAGCAGCCGGGTATCGGGAATGGAGATCCCGAGCCCTTTTAGCATCTCCCTGGCATCGGCGTGCATTCTCGCCTCATCGAGGAAGGGGATACCGAGGAGTGATTTCATCGGCTCGCGGCCCATAAACAGATTGCCCGCGACGTCGACCGTGTCGCAGAGCGACAGATCCTGATACACCATCTCGATATGGCAGCGGCGCGAATCGGCCGGATTAGCGAACTGCTGCTGTTCGCCATCAATGCGAATTGTGCCGCTGGAAGGGATCACCGCCCCCGAGAGTACTTTGGTCAGGGTGGATTTCCCCGCGCCGTTATCGCCCACCAAGCCCAGCACCTCGCCCGGAGCCAGCTCAAGGTTGACTCCGCGCAATGAACGTATCGACCCGTAGGTCTTGGTGATATTGATCATCTCCACCCTTGGCGGGGTAGTTTGTGGCTGCTGCATCTGATAACTCCCATCGCTGTTGCCGGGAAAATGTTCGCCATCCTGCGGGAGAGATGCTATCCGACACGGTTTACATGCTAGTAAACCGGTTTACCTGCGGAATAGAGCACTCGCCAGCACAGTCAGGACAAACGCTACGTAAGATATTTGTTCGCCAGTAAGAACATTGCAGCATCCGTGCCAGGGCAGGAACAACACAGCAGCCCTGTGATTTAACCTTATGTAATAAATAGAGTTTATTCATTACGCTCCGGTAAACCGGTTTACTGATTATAGTGAATAAAATGTTAATTGATCGTTTTTTGCGCCAAAAGTGGGCACATTTGCGCCATTTTGGGATGTGCTTAACAGATCTTGATCGAGTCGCGGCCAATCCACTCTACCGGCAGGCGGGTTTCCGCCGGGATATCCCGATCGTCGTTCAGCAGACGCATCATGATGTTCACCGCGGTGCGGCCCAGTTCCCGGGCGGGCTGGCGGATAGTGGAAATCCGCGGCTGGGTAAAATCGGCATAGTTGGCGTCATCGAAGCCGACTAACGATAGCGCCTCCGGCGCCTGGAGCCCGCTGGCGCGCAGACCGTCGAGCAGGCCGAGCACCAGATAGTCGCTGGCGGCGAAGACGGCGGTCGGGCGAACCGGCTGGCTGAACAGGGTCCGCAGCGCTTGCTGGCCAAACTCGCGCTGGTAGTCACCGTACATCACCCATTCGGGCGGCCAGCTCAGGCCGGCCTGCTCCATCGCGGTGCAGAAGCCCTGATAGCGCTCGCGTACGCTCATCAGCTTGTCCGGGCCGCCGACGAAAGCGATATGGCGATGCCCGGCGGCGATCAGCTTTTCGGTGGCGATCCGCCCGCCCTGGACGTTATCGGCAAACACTTTCGGCACCTTACTGCCGGGAATATCTTCATCCAGCAGGACAATGCGTTCGTGACGCTGGACTTCTTTGCGCAGCAGGCCGTTATCGGGGCGGTTGGTGGTGAACAGCAGGCCGTCGACCTGGCAGGTATCCAGCCAGCGGATAAACTGGCACTCTTTTTCCGGGTTGTTGCGGGTGATACACAGCACCAGGCTGTAACCGCTGGCAGAAGCGGCCTCTTCGGCGGCATCGGCCAGTTCGGCAAAGAAGGGGTTGGTAATATCGGGGAGCACCAGGCCGAGCGTTTCGCTGCCGCCTTTGCTAAGACGGCGTGCCAGGCTATTGCCGCGATAGTCCAGTTCGCGAATGGCGGTTTCGATGCGATCGATGGTGTCCTGCGGTAGCACAATACTGTTGTTCATATAGCGCGACAGGGTTGCCTTCGACAGCCCCGCCAGCTTTGCCACATCGGATAACAATACGCGTTTTATACTCATTTCCTGCGCCATTTCTGCCAGAATCGGCTATCTGTAACATAGTTAAGCGCGGTGGATACAGCAATTTCTCTGCTAACAATAACCGGAAATAAATGCTTGACAAAATTTAATCTGCGGAGAATTGTATAGGCAGTTTACCGCATCATCCGGGAATTCATTCCCAAACCCGTTTAACTCATTCCAGTCGCGCACCGACACGGACCGGTTGCCGGAATGAAATTAAGCAGGTAGCCGCCGAACGGTCGATGATTGTTCTGGCCATATAGACGATATTTGCCCGCCAAAAAATAATCCTTCTGCGTTCGCATGCGGCGCGGAACTCTGCTGGCTATCAACTATTCCCGACGAGGATACTGATGATGTTATTTCACACCGGAAAACTGCGTTTACTTGCTGTTGCCACCACGATGCTGGCATCAATGAGTTTTATTTCTGCCGCCGGCGCCGCCGGTCCGACTTATGCGCTGGTACAAATCAATCAGCAGGCCCTGTTCTTTAATCTGATGAATAAAGGCGCGCAGGATGCGGCCAAAGCCAGCGGCAAGGATCTAGTTATTTTTAACTCTAACGATAATCCCGTGGCGCAAAACGACGCGATAGAAAACTATATTCAGCAAGGCGTTAAAGGCATTCTGGTTGCCGCTATCGACGTTAACGGAATTATGCCCGCGGTAAAAGAAGCGGCCGCCGCTAACATTCCAGTGATTGCGATTGATGCCGTATTACCGGCCGGGCCGCAGGCGGCTCAGGTCGGCGTTGATAATATTGAAGGTGGCAGAATTATTGGTCAATACTTCGTGGACTACGTGCAGAAAGAGATGGGCGGCCAGGCGCGGCTGGGTATTGTCGGCGCGCTGAACTCGGCCATTCAGAACCAGCGGCAGAAAGGGTTTGAAGAGACGCTGAAAAGTAATCCGAAAATTACCATCGCTAACGTCGTCGACGGCCAGAACGTACAGGATAAAGCAATGACCGCAGCGGAGAACCTGATTACCGGCAACCCCGATCTGACGGCGATCTATGCCACTGGCGAACCCGCTCTGCTGGGCGCTATCGCCGCCGTGGAAAACCAGGGGCGCCAGAAAGATATTAAAGTCTTTGGCTGGGATCTGACGGCGAAGGCGATTTCCGGTATTGACGGCGGCTACGTCACCGCCGTTCTGCAGCAGGACCCGGAAAAGATGGGGGCCGAAGCCCTGAATGCGCTGAACGCTATCACCTCAGGTAAAACCGTGCCGAAAACCATTCTGGTTCCGGCCACGGTGGTAACCAAAGCGAACGTCGATACCTATCGTTCGCTGTTCAAGTAGGTCAGCGCGCGCCGTTCACGGCTAACAGAGCGGTGAGTTCGTGGCCGTCGGGAAACGCGCTGAGCGTCCCCCGACGGCTAACGGTAATGGCGGCAGCGCGGCTGGCGTACGCCAGCGACAGCCTATCCGGCGCGACGCCGCGCAGGATCGAGGACGCCAGCATCACCGCGAGGAACGTGTCGCCAGCGCCGGTGGTGTCTAGCGCCTCGGCGGGGACGGCGGGGCAAAACTGGCGCTGACCCGCCTGAACCAGCCAGGCGCCAGCCGCGCCCTGGGTTACCACTAAGGTTTTCACGCCGTAAGGATTAAGCTGCTCGGCCTCGGATTCATTGACCACCGCGATGTCGATGAGCGGCCACAGATGGCAAAAGTCAGGATTGACAGGCGAGGGGTTGAATACCGTTGTCATACCGCGGGCTTTGGCGTACTGGAACAGCGCCCGGGTTTTATCCAGGGAGAAATTGCCCTGCTGTAGCAGAATATCGCCCGCGGCGGCCTCCGCCATATGCGGAATAATATCATCAAGGCTGAACGTATCGGCTGCGGCCGTCGTGGTAATGATGGCATTGTCGCCATCAGCGCTATTTAAAATAATCGAGGTGTCGCTATGTTGATTGAAATGGCCGTCGGGTAGTAGCGTCAGTGGTTCATTTTTTATCTGCTGACGGATCCACTCGCCGTTGCTGTCATTTCCCGTGGCGGCAATTAATCGCGTGTCGATTCCGCAGCGGGATAATATAATCGCCTGATTCGCGCCTTTACCGCCGATATCCTGCGAAACTTTAATGCCGTGAATGGACGAGCCTTTTTTCGGTATATCCGGAATGGACCAGGTTTCATCTACGGTAATATTACCAGTAACGTAAACACGCATAGTGTTCCCTTAACAGGATGGATAAGATGGTTGCTATCTCAGCAGAAAAAACGAATGCAATACAAGCTATTTTTTCACGTAATAAAGTTGTTATTGGTGTTATTCATTGCGATCCTTTTCCCGGCACGCCGAAATATCGAGGGAAATCAGTCTCCGGTATTGTTGAACGTGCGCTTCGCGATGCCGAAAATTATATTTCGGGCGGCATTCACGGCCTGATTATTGAAAACCATGGTGATATTCCTTTTTCCAAACCTGAGGATATCGGTCATGAAACCTCTGCGCTGATGGCGGTGATTACCGAGAAAGTTCGCGAGCGTTTTGGTGTGCCGCTGGGCATTAATGTCCTGGCGAACGCGGCGATCCCGGCGATGGCCATCGCCCTGGCGGGCGGGGCCGATTTCGTCCGCGTAAACCAGTGGGCCAACGCCTATATCGCCAACGAAGGATTTATTGAAGGGGCGGCCGCTAAGGCGCTGCGCTATCGCAGCATGCTGCGCGCTGAACATATTCGCGTCTTTGCCGATAGCCACGTCAAGCACGGTAGCCACGCCATCGTTGCCGATCGTTCGATTCAGGAGCTCACGCGCGACGTGGATTTCTTCGAGGCCGACGCGGTGATTGCGACCGGCCAGCGCACGGGCGATAGCGCAACGATGGAGGAAATTGACGAGATCCGCGCGGCGACGGAGCTACCGCTGCTGGTGGGCTCCGGGGTGACGCCCGCCAACGTGAGTCAGATCCTCGGGCGGACCCAGGGGGTCATTGTGGCCAGTACGATGAAGGTCGATGGCGTCTGGTGGAACGATGTTGAGCTGGCCCGGGTGAGGCATTTTATGTCGGTCGCTCAGGCTGCGCTGGAGGAAGCATAATGGAAGCGTTTAGCGAACGCCTGCTGCGCGAACATCAACCGGCGTGGCAGGCGATGCAGCAGCACCGTTTTGTGACTGATATCGAACAGGATCGTCTGCCGACAGCCGTCTTTAACCGCTATCTGGTGTTTGAGGGCAACTTTGTCGCGACGGCAATCGCGATTTTTGCTCTCGGGGTTAGCAAGGCGCCGGGTATTCATCAGCAGCGCTGGCTTATTGGCGTCCTGAATGCCCTGGTTGACACGCAGATTGCATGGTTTGAACAGGTGTTATCAGAACGGCGGATAACTCCCGCTGATTATCCGGACGATCTGCCCGGCGTGCAGCGCTTTCGCGACGGCATGCTGCGGACGGCCCGGCAGGGAAGCTATGAGCAGATCGTTACCCTGATGTTCGGTGCGGAGTGGATGTATTATTTCTGGTGCCGACGGGCGAGCGAACATCGCCAGAGCGATGCTGACGTGCGTCGCTGGGTGGAAATGCACGCGGAGGACGAATTTTATCAGCAGGCGCTCTGGCTGAAGAACGAACTCGACCGCTGCGCCATGGCGCTGAGTGAAAGCGAAAAGCAGGCGCTGTCGGCGCTTTACGGTGATGTGCTGCAGTGGGAAATTGATTTCCATCACGCTGCGTACGAGGAGTAGTCGTGCGCTAAACAAAGGGGTCGCCGAAGCGGCGCCCCCTGAACATTGATACTATGATTGGACGCATACTCAGGTTAATCACCGTTTCAGGGAAATCATGAACTATCAGGATGAATTGCAGAGATTATTGTTAAACGACCCGGTAAGAATGAACGCGCTGTACGCCGTTCAGGCGCTGGAACTCAGCGATGGCTGGATTGGCGCCGGCTTTGTCAGGGATGCGGTCTGGGATCATCTGCACGGCTACGGGCAAAGGCCAGTTTCGGGTGATGTGGATGTTGTCTGGTTCGACGCGAAAAGCGGCAGCGCCGCCGACGATAGGGTGCTGGAAGAGAGGCTGAGCCAGCAATCATCCGTCTTTAACTGGTCGGTGAAGAATCAGGCCAGAATGCATCAACGTAACGGTAATAAACCTTATCACTCCACGGAGAATGCGTTGCTGTACTGGCCTGAAACGGCGACGGCTATCGCGGTCAGAATGGGACGTTCAGGGCTTATTGAGGTTATTGCGCCCTACGGGCTGGACGATCTGTTTGCACTCCGTCTGCGGCCCACGCCGGTATTTGCGCAGCATAAGCTGGCTATTTTCCGCCAGCGCGTCGCGGAAAAACGCTGGCTGCAGCGCTATCCAGGCCTGCAGCTGATTGTCCCGACCTGAGCCGTTTCGCCATCACTGCGGGTTAACGCCTGATTTTATGCCATGCCCACTGGGCAGACTACCGATTTTCCTGCCATATCCGGGCAAATATCCTGCACGTTGACGCTTATTGATTATACTTTGATGGCAGGTTGTGCTGCTTCAGGCGGTTGCCGCTCTGGGGTAGCAGAACCGACATCCTGGAAATGGGCTTAACCGGTCTGATGAATATTTGATCGTGAAACAGTAATGGAGGTATGGAACGATGGGATTATTAAATTTTGTCAAAGAAGCGGGCGAGAAAATATGGGACGCCGTCTCCGGCGGCAGCAAGGAAGATAAGGCCGACAAGCTGAAAAAACATATTGATGGTCTTAATCTGCCCGGTGCCGAAAAGGTCAATATTGATGTTGCGGACGACGGCACCGCGACGGTTACCGGCGATGTCGGTTCGCAAGAAGATAAGGAAAAAATTCTGGTGGCGGTAGGTAACGTCACCGGCGTTGGTCAGGTTAATGACAGCGTGAAGGTGGCGCAAAGCGGGGCGGAAAGTCGTTATTATACGGTGAAATCCGGCGACACCCTGAGCGCCATCTCTAAAGCGATGTATGGCTCTGCTAATGACTACCAACGTATTTTTGAAGCCAACAAACCGATGCTGACGCATCCCGATAAA
Organism: Klebsiella michiganensis; assembly: GCF_015139575.1. Classification (GTDB taxonomy): domain Bacteria; phylum Pseudomonadota; class Gammaproteobacteria; order Enterobacterales; family Enterobacteriaceae; genus Klebsiella; species Klebsiella michiganensis. The sequence continues at coordinate 2,908,487 of NZ_AP022547.1, forward strand.
ATCTATCCGGGCCAGGTGCTGATTATTCCGGCGAAGTAAGCGCTGAATTCCTTCGGCAGCAGCAGGCCGATGGAATTATCTTCAAGGCCGGCCAGTGACAATATAGGTTTTGTTGCTGGCTGGGGTTGTCCCAGGCGTTTTTCTGACGTCAACGAGTTAAATTCGGTGATGACAGGGATGCGATTATTGCATCCCTGTATCGTTGGATCAGAAGAAATCAATTCGCGTATTGATACCGACGGTGCGGCCCATATTAACCTGCGCGACGGCGCTGCTGCCGTTCATATATCCATAGGTACGGTAACGACGGTCGAACAGGTTATCGACATAGACGGAAATATTCATCCGTTCCGTCGCCTGCCAGCCAATGCTGCTGTCCAGGGTGGCGTAGGCGCCTTGCCGCAGCTGGTTGTCGCCATCGAAATAGTGCGGCCCCACCAGATTAACCGCCAGCCGGGGCATCAGTGCGCCATAGCGCGTATCAATCACGCCATTCACGCTGCTTCCCGCGCCGTAACGCGGTACGAACGGCACCCGGTTGCCGTGGTACAGCTCGCTGTCGTTGGTGAATTCGGAACGGATCATGTTGCCATTGATATCCCATGACCAGCCGGGGGCAAACCGCCATTTCGCTTCCAGCTCAACGCCGGTGGCGTCGGCTCTCCCCGCATTGCTTAAGGTCTGCATTCCGACCGGGCCAGAGTAGAGCTGCATATCTTTGGTGTGGGTATAAAAGGTGGCGGCTTGCAGCGTGACATCGGCGGTTTCGTAACGGGTGCCAATTTCATAGTTGATGGATTTTTCCGCGTTGAACGGTTTGGCATCAAGACCTGCGGTAGGCACGATATTGTATCCGGAAGGTTTATATCCCTGGGCTACGCGGGTATACACCCGCCAGTCGTCGGTCAGCAGATAGCCTGCGGAGAGTTGTCCGAGCACCCGGTCGTCATTGCTTTTACCCTGGTCGCCAAATGGGTTTCCCAGCATGCTGCCGTGATACTGCGTGCTGGCTTTATCATGCGAGAAACGCACGCCGCCGCCGATGTCAAAACGTTCGGTTAAATGCCAGGTCAGATCGCTGTAGGCGGCAAGGGTTTCAGCGGTGGTATAGCCGGTGCTGCTTAAATAGGGCATCGTCGGCATATCGTAGGAGGAATTTAGCTTTTCGCGGGTGTTCTGCCGGTACAACCCAAATACCATATCCACGGTACGCGTATCGCCGAGGGTGGCGGCGCGTAGCTCCTGCACATCCTGGTTCCAGCGCTGAGGCATATTGACGATCAACGAGCCGGAAGGGAAGGTCCGGGAATAATTCTGCTGCTGCCAGGCGCCGATCAGATTGAAAACCCAGTCATCGGTAGCGTATTTACCGCTTAGCGTCTGGCTGTCAGTACAGCGCCGTAGGTACGGGTCCGGTGAACCCTCGCCGAGAGACAGCGTACGGCTCTTGAGATCATTCCATGCCACGTAGGCATCCTGTGTAGCGCGAGTGCATTCGCGCGAGGCGGAAAACCCCATTTCCCAGGGCTGGTCGTCCGGCGCCAGACGCAGTTTCACATTCCCGATACTGGCGCGGGTACCGCCTAAATCATCGCTACCGGTCGAGGGGTTAATCATCTCGCCGTCATCAACCTGGCGTAAAAGGGTCACGCTGCCGTATAACAGGCCATCCTGAATCGGGCCGCTCAGGTTGAGTTTGCTTCGATAACTGTCACGACTGCTGACGCCGCCTTCAATATAGCCGCGCGGCGTGCTGTCCGGCTGCTGGGTGACGATGTTAATGATCCCGCCCTGGGCGCTTTTGCCATATAAGGTGCCCTGCGGTCCTCGCAGCAGCTCCACGCTTTGCACATCGGTCAGCGCCTGAATGGTGTTGGTCGAAAGCTGCGGGACGCCATCGACATACAGGGTAACGGCGGGGTTATAAAAGTCCTGGGCCGAAGAGATGCCGCGTAGGGAGATCGTTGAAAAAAGCATGTTGCCGCTATTTTCAATATTCAGCCCAGGCAACACTCTGGGGAGTTTGTCACTGGCGGTAACGCCCGCGTCGCTTAACTCCGTCGCGCTGATAACGGTAGAAGAGACATTATTGGCTGATGCCGAGCGGGAAGACTGTTTGCTGGCGGTGACCACCAACGTGCTTTCATCTTGCTGTGAGGTTTGGCTATGAGCAGCGGCCGGGAGTAAAAATCCCCCCAGAACCAGAGGATAAAACCGTGTCATTTTCATTGTTATGAATCCCTGAAAAACGGCGAGACGCCAAAATACCGATAATGGTGAATTGAAAATGATAACTATTTCTAATTGCACTGCTACCCGAAACGGGTTTATTTCCACCTGTTTCGGGTAGCGGGGCGCTTATTGGGCTGAATGGCGATAACGCTCAATGGCGAGCGCCGTCAGGCGCTTTTTATCTACCTTGCCGACGGCGGTGAGCGGCCAGTGGGTCAGAAACTCAATTTGATCGGGAATCTTCCACGCGCTGATCCCCATTCGGACCAGCTTTTGACGCAGCTGTTGATAGTCAGAGGGAGTGCGTTGCGCGATGATAAACGCGCATATCCGCTCGCCAAGCAGCTTGTCCGGCGCGGCGACCACGGCGCAATCCTTTACGTCTTCCAGACGCATCAGCACCGATTCCACTTCCGCAGCGGCTATTTTCTCTCCGGCGCGGTTGATCTGCTCTTTTATACGCCCCTCAACGTACAGATTTCCCGCCTCATCGAGCCTGACATTGTCGCCCGTACGGTAAAATCCTTGCGCGGTAAAGGCCCGCGCATTGTGCTCGGGAGCGCGATAATAGCCCGTAATAGTATAAGGACCGCGCGTTAATAACTGTCCCGTTTCGCCGGGCGCAACGTCGTTCTCCTCTTCGTCAACGACGTGAATTTCATCCAGGGGAGACATAGGGCGCCCCTGGCTGTGGAGAACGGTGGCCATAGGATCGTCCAACCGGGTAAAGCAGAGCAAGCCTTCCGCCATACCGAATACCTGTTGCAGGGGACAATCAAACGTCGAGATAACCTGCTCAGCAAGCGTTGGGTCAAGCCGGGCGCCGCCCACCTGAATGACGCGTAGCGAAGAGAGATCGCTGTCTTCCCACTCTCTGGCCTGCACCCAGAGCTGCGCCAGCGCCGGTACCAGGGCGACGTGGGTCACGCCTTGTTCAGCGATTAAAGGCATCACCTCATCGCAGCTGGCGCTGTCGGTCAATACCACTTTTCCGCCGCAGGCAAGGGTTCCCAGAATACCGGGGCAGGCCAGCGGAAAGTTATGCGCCACGGGGAGGACGGCGAGATACACGCTCTGTGGCTTAAGGCCGCACAGTTCGGCGGAGGCGCTGAAGTTATAGCTATAGTCAGCGTGCCGTCGCGGGATAAGCTTTGGCGTCCCGGTGGTGCCGCCTGAGAGCAGCAGCAGCGCGGTGCCGGCAGCATCGGGCTGCGGCCACGCCTGCCGTTCGCCGCGCAGCGAGAAGAGCGGCGTAAAATCGTCGCCTTCGGTCTCACCTGCGACCAGAACTTGCCGCAGGCAGGCGTGTTTGCGCGCCATCTGGCGGGCCAGGTCCGCGTGGCTTTCTCCGTGAATCACATAAGCGGCCGGTTGCGCCAGCGCCATCAGCGCGTCAATATCCAGCGCCCGCTGCGATGGCATCGCCAGAACAGGGATAACGCCCAGTCTTAACAGCGCGAACAGCAGGATCACAAATGCGTTGCCGTTGGGGAGTTGGATAAGCACATGTTCTCCCGGACGCAAACCCAGCGAGTATAACCCTGCAGCAAGCTCATCGACCCGAAGATCGAGCGCGCTGTAGGTCAGCGAGCCTTTGGCATCAACGACAGCAATTCGCGAGGGATAGCGAGCCGCCCAGTGGCGCAGCTGTTCAGCAATGGGGAAGGGATACTGTTTTATCAGAGAATCAAAGGAAGAGTGCATGCGTCACCTTTCTGAAGTGCAGGACCGATTTTGCAAAGCGGTCGTCGCAGAAAATACGTGGGGAAAATGGTGAATAATCTGCGTAAAAAAGGCCCTGGATTGTTGCAGCAGATAAAAATGGTCGCCGTCAATCACCACCTCGCCTGCGATATGGTTCAGCCACGGACGCCAGGCCTCCATCTCCGGCCGGGAGGCTTCACGATCGCGGCTGCCGCACACGAGCAGCGCAGGCGTGCGCAGCGGCGGAAAATCGTCGAGCGAGTCGTAGTGATAGTGCTCAGTAGCGTAAAAATCAGCGCGCAGAAGAGGAAGAAATAGCGACAGTAGCTCCTTGTTTTCCTGTAGTTCAGGCGAACATCCGCCGATATCGATCAGTTCAGCGATAAAGTCGGCATCATCGCGGTCGCTGAGCCTGCGCCGGGAATGCAGATGAGGGGCATGGCAGCCGGAAATAATCAGCCCTTGTGGGGGAAGCCCCCGTTGTTCCAGAAGCCGGCAGGTTTCAAACGCCACCTGTGCGCCCATGCTGTGCCCGGCAAGTAAAAGCGGGGCGTCAGGCGATACGCTCTCTTCCAGTTCGTCCGCCAGCAGCGACGCCAGTTGCGTAATGCTGCTGAGCGGCGCCAGATGGCGCAGTCGATCGCGCCCCGGCCAGGTCACCAGGGAAAGCGCGATCTCCGCCATGGGGTGGTCTCGCCAGCGGCGAAACGCGCTACTGCTGCCGCCCGCGAAGGGGCACATCACCAGATGCGCCGTACTGGCGTTGCGGGCGGGCCATAACGGTATACACATGGCAGATTGCATCACCGGGACTCCTCATCGTGGCGGTAGAAAGCCGGTAACCGGTCGTGACGCGGCGGCGTCAGATGTCGGATCTCCGCATGGCCGGTCTTACGTAAAATCTGCTGCCATAACTGTGATAACGCGAGCTGATGAGCGGAGTGGCAGGCCGCCGGCAGATTTCCACCCGCCAGATGGCAGCGCAGCTGCTGTAGCAACCTGCCAACCCCCTCCGGTCCGGCGGTTTCACAGCAATCACGCCAGCTCAGGGGAGCCGCGCTGCGCGTCTGACCCGGCGGGTCGCGCAGGATCTCCGGCCTGCGGTAGAGACTACGAACATTCGCCTGATGTTCTGCGACAAACAGGCTGGATGACCAGACTACGGGGCCGTAGCTTGCCTCCAGCGAAAGATGACCTTCCGGCCAGCCCAGCAGCAAACGGTGCATAATCAGGCTGTGCATATCAGGATCGTCAGGATCGAGATAGCGCTGAAGTAGCAGACAGGCTTCTCCCGCCGGCCAGAAAAGTCTCAGACAGTGAAAGTCGCTAAAGCTACCGACCACTTCGCACGCCACGCTGGCGGCATCAACCTCTAGCGCCAGCAACAACAAATCCAGCGTGGAGTAGAGCAACTGTCGGCTGGTGGTAGCGTGAGCAACCGACGGCGCCTGATCCAGGCTGCGACGTAACCGCTGCGCATCCCCGAGCCAGGCGCGACCCGCACGCGCGTGCGGATAAAACGTGTTGACCCAATAGCAGCGGCCCCGTTCCTGCGCCAGCGCTTGTAAAGAACGGACGTCATCCGGGTGGAGGGGATGCTCCTGAATCACGTGCACGCCGCGGGTCAAAAAGTGCCGGGCAAGCTGGGTTCCGCTCCCGCCGGCGACGGTTGAGCGCACGACGATACAGGCGATATCCGGCATCTCGGCGATCTGTTCCGGCGAGGTATACAGCGGGATTCCAAACGCATAGGCCAGCTCTCTCGATCGCGCGCTTCCCTGGGACAGAAGACCAACCAGTTCCAGCCCCTCCTGGGGCTGCATAAAGGCGTTGAGGTACATTTCGCCAAATTTAGCGCCCACAATCAGTACGCGTTGCTTAGGGGCGGCGGACGACATCATAACGTGTTCTCCGGTTGCGTTGAGGTTGCGCCGAGCCAGCGCTTGATATGCTGCGCACAGGTCTGAACGTGGGGGGGCTCCAGCATGATTTGCCAATGGCTGGCTTTAATCGCATAGCTGTCGGCGCGGTCTATCCAGGTTTGCCATTCGGTTTCCGCTGGCGTCCAGCGCGCGGGTCTCATCGCGGCATGCACGATGAGACAGGGGAGCGGAACGGTTTCGTCCGGCGTATGCTCGGTCAGTAAGCGCAGCAGATGCGCGATGTTGTCGATCCACGCTTCCGCCGCCTGTAGCGTCAGGTTTTGCGCCATTATTCCCGCTGTTCTGGCAAGGTCGATAAAATAGGCAAGCTGGCGGTCGGGCGTCAGCCGATCGAAATGTTCCGGCAGCGCCAGCGGCGTATCTCCTTCGGCTAACAGCCGCAGCAGGGCCGTCCGGTTTGCGCAACGAAAATCCTGTCGACACACGGGATCGATTAACGCCAGCCGTACCTGCTCGCCTTTGGCATCCAGGCGCTGCGCGGCGCCCGCCGCAAGAAAAGCGCCATACGACCAACCCGCCAGAACATAAGGGCCGTGCGGCTGCTGGCGGCGGATACTCGCGACATACTCATCGATCATCCGATCAAGCGTGGCAAAACGCTGCGGCGATTTTGCCTGCAGGCCGAAAACGGGCATATTCAGCGCGCTGGCGAGCGGCAGCCAGGCGCTGATATCGCCGTCTGAAGCATGGAAAACAAACAACGTTTCGCCGCCACCGCCCTGGCAAATGGGCACAGGATTCTCCTCTGCCGACGAACAGGCCTGCAGATGGGCGCAGAAGTCGCTGAGCGTTGAATGGGTGAACAGATCCTGAAGGCTGGCGCTGGCAATTCCTCTGCGGTTCAGCTGCGCGACCATCCTTGTCGCCATCAGGCTGTCGCCGCCCAGCGCGAAAAAGTCGTGATGTCTGGACACGGGGCGAGACAGCAGCGTTTGCCAGAGTTCAGCGACCTGTTTTTCCAGCGCCGGATCTCCCCCGGAGCTCGGTGTCGATTCAGCTGGCGCAATCTGTGCGTCAGGTGGGGCCGATAGCGGAGTAAATAACGTTTCTCGCTGCCGGATCTGCAACGCGGGCAGGGTGGCGCCAAAACGCTGCTGCAGATAGCGGCTCACGGCTGCTTTATCCGGGCGATTCACCCCAGGCGAACGTGCGACCAGCAGATGCTGGCGCAGCGGCGACGATTCCTGCGGCGGCCAGGCCAGTTCGTTGGCAAAACCGGCCTGCACAAGCACTTCCTGCCATGCCGAACGGGTGAGCATAGGTTTTTCATCCCGGCGGCGGAAATCGCGGTATCCGCTTAACCCTTCGATAAAGCCGACGCTCGCCAGCTGGAATACGCTGTTTCGTTCCGTCGCTTCCACGATCAGCAGACGTCCGCCGGCTTTCAGCAACCGCTTTAATCGGCGCAACGACTGTACGACATGGCTGGCGTCGTGAAGCACGTTGACGGCAATAATCAGGTCGTAACCCGCCTCGGGGTGGGCGGTAAAATCCAGCGGCTGGTTGATATCGAATAAGGCGTAAGACACCCGCGATTCATCGTGGAAACGGGTTCGGGCGTCGTTGAGGAACTGCGCGGAGACATCCGTGAAGTGGTATGACAGCCGCGTGTTTCGCGTGGCCTTCAGCACCGGTTCCGCGGTGGCTGCGGTTCCGGCGCCCACCTCGAGGATCCGTTCTGCGCCGCAAAGGGCGGCAATCTGCGCGGTATAGCGATTCAGACAAGCGCTGGCGGGGTTTTCGCGATACAGCGCGTCGGTTACGCGCAACGACTCGTTGAACAGCAGTTCCAGCGGCGAACACTGCCCGGAGAAGAGGTCGTCGTGCCGGGCGATGCAGGCGTCAAGATACTGCGCCAGCGCCTGGCTCCAGTGGGTTTGCGGGCAAGCTTCGTGAGGTTCGGGAATTTCGCTGAGCGGAATGCGGCAGCGCCAGCTATCCCCCTCGCGCACTAACCATTCTCTTTCCGCCAGACACTGCAGCCACTGGCGTAGCAGGCGCCGGTGTGACGCTTGCGCGCCCAGCGCCTGTACTATTTCGCCAAATGGGTGGGCAACCTCCGGGGTGGTGAACAGACGGTGGCGATATAGCGTTGCGGCAATCCCCTGCAGCGCACGCGCCTCCAGCCAGCGCCAGGTCGCTTCCAGCTCGTCAAGTTGCGTCTGTTCAGGCAACGGCAGCGCCAGTGAGGCGAGATCGTGCTCATCATGTAACGGCGCTGAGGGCGGTGGATCCTCGGTCATAACGATATCCAGGGTTAACGCGCCATTTTCGCTTAATTCCGCTCTGGCCTGTTGGATGCCGGGGTATTCCTGCGCCGCTTGCTCAATATCCCGCAGATCGTAGTCTGCCTGCGCGTTCAGCGGCCAGCGGCGGCGGGGAATGTGTTCGGCAATGCCGCTGTCCATGGTCTTCAGGCCTTCAGGGGTGGCAATGGCGGCCTGCAGGATGGCGCAGTAGTCATTAAACATCGCTTCAGCCGCGCCCGGTTCCAGCACGTTATCCATGCAGTACCAGCTAAACGTCAACGCGCCATCGCTCTCCATCACCTGATGATCCAGCCAGACCTGCGGCGTTTGCGTAAAGACATAGCAGGGTTCGCCGAACAGATGACTCATTGCCCGGTCGATAGCCATTCCTTCCAGCGTCATCCCCAGCATGCTGGTAAACACCACCGGCATCAGCGGTTGACGCTGGGATCCGCGCTGGCGCCCCAGCTCGCGGATCGCCTCAACGCCGTTCACTTCGCTGTGCGCCATGTTTTGCCAGAGACGCTGCTGGGTCCGTTGCATCTGCTCCTGCAGCGTTAGCGGCGTTGAGAAGTTAAAATCAACCAGCGTGACGGAGGTAAAATCCCCGATCAACTGATTGATTTGCGGGTGGATCGGCTGGCGATTGAAGAACGTCAGGTTCAGCGTAAATGCCGTGGTACGGCTCCAGCGCTCAAGGGTGGCGGCAAACAGCGTGAGCAGCGCGGCGGAGGGGGTGAGGCCCTGCTGCTGCCAGCGTTGTTTCGCCGCCTGCCACTCTTGTCTATCAAGCGTCGAAGTGAACGTGGTGAAGTGCGGGGTTTCCGGCGGAGTCTCCACCACCGGCAGTTCCGGCGCTGAAGGCAGTTGCGGCAGTTTTTCCTGCCAGTAATCCCAGGCATCGTGCCATGCTGTTGTTTGTCGGCGCGCCTGTTCAGCCATCACGTAATCGCGGAAGGTGATATCGAGCGGCGGCAGCGTTTCTCCGCGCCATACCTGGGCCAAATCGTCCATCATGACTTTAAAGCTCTGCACATCGAACTGCAGAAGATCGAGGTTCATGTGCAGGCGGTAGCGGCAATCGTCGATTTCGCTGACCACCAGCTCAAAGAGCGGCCACTGGTCGGCAGGTAAAACGCGATAGCTCAGTTCATGGCGCCGTTTTTCCAGCGCCTGGCACTGCTCTTGCGGGGAAAGCGCGCGCAGATCGTCGCGCGGGATACGATACGTCGGGGTTGTCGCCAGAACGCGCTGTTGTCCATCTGCATCCACCACCATCCGCAGCATATCGTGGCGGGCAATGAGCTGGTTCCATGCTTTCTCCAGTACGGCGAGATCGAACTCATCGTGGCGTTTATCCCATTCAAACAGCACGTGACAGGCAACGCCGCCATAGCCAATAAGATGGGTTCTGCCCAACCAGTAGGCATGCTGAATCGGCGTCAACGGGAAGGGCGCGTAACGCTCAGCGGCATCTTGCTGCAACGCTTCCGGCGGCGATACGGCAGGCGCCGTCTCTGCCTGAGAACAGATAAGCTGTGTGAGCCCGTGCGGCGAGAGATCCTGCCACGCCCGTTCCGCGTTGATGCGTACACCCAGGTCATGTTGAATATCGCTGCTGAGTTCAAGAAAGAGCAGCGAGTCCATTCCCAGCTGTAACAGATCCTGATCTGCGTTCAGCGAAGCAGGATCGTTCAGTCTTAGCTGCACCGCAATGCGATTTTTCAGCCATGTCATCACCGCCGCTTTATCGCTGATGCTACCGTGAAAAGCATGGTTATCAGCGGGAGTCGCGGCCGGAATCGCGGCGTGTTCTGTTGCTGCGGCGTTAAACAGAGCCTGCTGCAGCGGGGGCATTTTGTCGGTGAAAACGCGCATGGCCAGTCGCCAGGCGGCGCCGCGCATCACCGCTTGTTCAAGGTGCCAGCGCCCCTCGGCATCGCTTAACGCGCCCATGCCACGATCGGCAAGGGTCGTCAGCATCTCTGTCGTAGCCGCCCGGCCGCTTTCTCCCCATGCGCCCCAGGCGATGGAGAGCACTTTCGGCGTATCAAGGGAGGAGAACTGCTGGGCGAGCCCGTCAAGATAACCGCAGGCCAGCGCATGGGCGCTCTGGCCTGGCGCGCCGAGGGCGGCGGCAGCGGACGAATAGAGAATCAGATAACGGGCGTCGTGGTTGCCCAGCGTTTGTAATAGCTGGCTTGCCGCCTGCGCTTTGACCGCGAAAACGGCGGCCAGCTGGTGGTCATCGAGTTCCTGCAAGGGCCCATCAGCCAATACGCCAGCGGTATGAATCGCTCCGGCAATGCCGCCGCTGGTCGCCAGCTCATCAAGAACACGGGCCAGCTCTCCGGCATCACCCACATCACAACGGCAGACGCGAATCTCAACGTCCGCTGTGTCGCCTGGCCATGACGCATCCACGCGCGGCGCCAGTAGCGCGATGCGGCGCGCCCCTTTTTCTCTGAGCCAGTTCACGGCAAGGCGGCCCAGTCCGCCAAACGCCCCGGTCACCAGATGCCAGCGGTTATCGCCGGCAAACACCTTCGCCGGTAATTCGGCGGCGCATCCCGCGTTGGGCGCCAGCGAAGGGAGCCAGAAGCCGTTATCCCGGGCTGCAAGCCAGCGTTGTGACAATGAAACAGCGCTTAATCCTTGACGCAGCGTTTCCCACGAGGCGTTTTCAGCCATATCGATAGCGGCGATTAACCGTTCCGGCTGTTCGTTGGCCACGACGCGAAGCATAGCCCACAGCGCGTGATGGGCCGCTGATAGCGCCTCGTTTTCCTCGATTCGCCACGCGCGGCGGGTGACGACAATCAAGCCGTCTGGGCTGGCGGTGAGCGCCTCTTTCACCTGTGTCGCTAACGCCAGCGTCTCCTCGCTCTCGTCGACAATCATCAGAACAGAAGGGGCCTGCGGATCGTGAAGAATGCCGTATTGCGCCAGCGCCTCTTCGTAGGCAAGGGTACCGGCGCTGAAGCGGAATACCAGCGGGCGGCTATTACTGTCGATGCTGAGGGGCCTCCAGCGCCAATGATAATGCGTCTGCGGCGCAGGAAGAGGCGCGTCGGGCGCCAGCGGCAGCCACTTGCCGTCTGGATGACGGGCTTCCACGCGCATCTCGCCGCGGGAAAAGGCTGCGTTTCGCCAGCTTAAGCGCACCTCCCCCAGCCATTGCGGGGCGGTAACGAGGGGCGGTTTCACGGGGGAATCGTCGCCGTGCCGCGCGGAGAGGCGCCGCCAGGCCTCCTGCCAGCGGGCGGTAAACCGTTCCGGCTGACCTGTGCAATCGGACCAGTCGGCGAGATAATCAGGGTTATCCGGCAACGTCTGTTCCAGCGCGGATTCTGATGACGTGGACATCTCCTGGCCGGGCAGGGTGGCGAGAATGATATGTTCGCTCATACCGGCGGTCGGGCTGTCGTCCTGCGGTAGCCACTGTACTTTGCTGAATCCGGCGCTTCGGCACTGCTGCTGCCACTGATGGGGGGTGAGGAAGAGCTCGCCTTCGCGGGCGTCGATATCCTGTAGCGGGAGGACCAGCGGGCCGAAAACGAAATCAAACAGACGCATTGGCTGGGTGATTTCGCGCATCAGCAGGCGCCCACCCGGCTTGAGCAAGGGACGCAGATTATCGAGGGTTCGACCGATATGGCGCGTGGCATGGATCACGTTAGCCGCGACGATAAGATCGTAAGACTGCGCCGCAAAGCCCTGAGACTGCGCCTCTTGTTCGAGATCCAGCTCGTCGTAATGCACAAAGTCATAGTCGGCGAATTTCTGCTGCGCGCGGCGGGTGAACAGCGCGGAGATATCGGTGAAGTGGTACTCCAGCGCCGGTACGTCTTTGAGTTCAGGCAGCAGCCATGCGGTGGTGCCGCCGGTTCCGCCTCCGACTTCAAGAATGCGCAGCGGCTGATGGGGCTGACGCGCCTGGACGATACCCCGTAGTACCCCGGCGGCAATCTGGTTGAAATAGCGGCCAAAGCTGAATTCCTGATATAGCACCTCTACGCCGTCGGAAGCGCCTTGCGGGAAGATAATCGCCACCGGCTCTTCCGCGCCGCTCATCATGTCGTATAACCGATCGCCGGCACGGGCGATGGTATCGGGGATAGCCTGATAACCTTCACAATAATCGGCGAGTTCCGTCAGCAGAATTTCCCGCTGCTGATGTTCAATGGGGCGGGCGCGGTAGTAGCGCCCCTCAGCGCAGCGGTAGTCGCCGTCGACCACGCAGTTATTTAGCAGGCGCTGAAGCAGCTGCTGGTAGCGGGGCATCAGTCGTCCATGGCGCATAATGGTGATGGCGTCCACGCCGTTATCTATCGCATCGCCCGTACAGCGTTGTACCAGCCGATCGACATAGATGGCGTGCAGTCGCGTGGCGCACTGTTTAAGCGCCTCCAGACGGGGGAGTTCGAGCGCTGTCGCGGCGCTGTTGGCCACCTCTAATCCAGCGGCAAGCAAAGCATCGGCAGGCTCGCAGGCGGAGGTGGCGCGTTCTTTCCAGTAACGCTCGGTCGCAAACGGATAGCATGGCGCGGAGATACGTTGCCCATCGCCTGCCAGAAGATCGGCCCACGGTAAGGTGACGCCGGCCGCGTATAGCTGGAGAAGCGCCTGATTCAGGACAGCGCTCGCCTCCTGTTTACGCCGGGCGCTGGCTATCCAGTAAGCGTCATCGCGGTATTCGCGCTGTCCGGAGGCAATCAGCTGGGCGTCGGGCCCCATTTCAACAAAAACGCGGGCACCGAGCTTGCGCGCCGCCTGAATACTCTGAATAAAACGTACCGGCTGGCGCATATGGCGGCGCCAGTAATCCGCCTGGTTGAGCGTCGCCTCGTCAATGAGTTCGGCGGTAAGCGTGGAAATCAGCGGTATTTGCCCCGGCTCGGCGAGCAGACCCGCGCAGGCCTCCTGGAAGCGATCGAGTATTGGTTCAAGTAAAGCGGAGTGCGCCGCGCCGGTTACGCTCAGGCGACGATAGTCGATCTCGTGTTGCGAAAGCGCGGCGCAAAACTCCGCGATACGGGCTTCCGGCCCGGAAAAGACCGTATGCCGGGTGCCATTGTTGGCGGCGAGATCCAGCTCGAACTGACGGGCCAACGGCATCAGCGCCTCTTCTTGCGCAAATACCGCCACCATCGCGCCGCTTGCGCACAGCTGCATCAGCGCGCCGCGCCGACATACCAGCGGCATGACCTGCTCAATGGTATAGTGTCCGCAGACAACGGCAGCGGCAAATTCGCCGACGGAGTGACCCATGGCGAAGTCGGCCTTCAGTCCTTCAGCGCGCCAGTGGGCCGCCATCGCGATTTCGAACGCGACAATCGCCGGCTGGGCCCAGGCCATATTGTCAAGCTGCGTTGAATCGGGATTAAACATCGCTTCCCGTAGCGAAGGCGTGAGCATGTCGCGACAGGCGACAAAACAGCGCTCCAGCGTATCGGCAAACGCCGTTGAGTGCTGGTACAGAGACTGGCCCATAGTGCGCCAGTGCGAACCCTGCCCGGTAAACAGCCACACCTGTTTGCCGCTGGCGCCGTGGCCGCTATAGACCGGCGAAGTCGATTTCGCGCCAGCCCAGGCGCTGAGCGCGGCGGCGGTGTCATGATTTAATGGCGCCGCCAGGCGGAAGGGAAGATCGAGACGGCGCGCGCGTAACGCCGTGAAGGCCAGATTGTTGGCATCCGCGTTCTCCCTCAGCGCCGCGGCATAGTCCGCTGCCAGCTGCCGCAACGCGGTGTCGCTGGCGGCGCTGAGCAACAGCGCGGAACTCTTGCTGCCGTCATCCGCGGCGGGGTAGCTTATGTTGAGTTCGTCGGGCAGCGAAGCGACGATCATATGGCAGTTGGTGCCGCCAATACCGAAGGAGGAGACGCCCGCGTAGCGCACTTCGTCCTGCCACTCCTGCGCCGTCACCGGCACGGTAAAGGGGCTTTCCTCGAGCTTAAGCGCCGGGTTTGGCGTGTGAAAATTCAGCATTGGCGGAATTTTTCCGCGACTGACCGCCAGAACGGTTTTCAGCAGTCCGGCAATGCCCGCCGCGGTATCCAGGTGACCAACGTTGCTCTTCACGGAACCCAGCGCGCAGCGCTGTTGCGCCGGGCGGGGAGCGTAGACGTTGCGCAGGGCTTCTATTTCAATCGCGTCTCCCAGCGGCGTGCCGGTACCGTGGGTTTCAATGTAGCCGATCTGCCTGTCGTCGATGGCCGCCAGCATTAACGCCTCTTCGATGACCGCTTGCTGTCCTGCCACCGACGGCGCGGTATAACCCACTTTTCTGTTTCCGTCGTTGTTGACCGCGCTGGAGAGGATCACCGCGATAATCGGATCGCCTGACAGCAGCGCGTCCTTCAGGCGACGCAGCACCACGCAGCCGAGACCGTTGCCGGCCCAGGTGCCCTCTGCCGAGGCGTCAAAAGGGCGACAGTGGCCGTCGGGAGAGAAAATCATCCCGGGCTGGTAGCGGTAACCCGCCTGCTGGGGGAAGGAAAGCGCCACTCCGCCGGATACCGCCATATCGGATTCGCCTGCGCGCAGGCTTTCGCAGGCCAGATGGACCGCAACCAGCGAACTGGAGCAGGCGGTCTGTACCGATAACGCCGGGCCGTGCAGATTGAGTTTGTAGGCCGCGCGGGTGGCTATATAGTCCTTGTCATTGCCCATCAGAGACTGCAGGCCCTTGACCTGTGCGACCTCTGTCACGTTCAGGGCTTCGCGGCCGGGATAGGTGCTCATCCGCGAAGAGGCGAAAACGCCGGTCTTATGGGGGACGGCGCCCGGGGCGTAACCTGCATGCTCCAGCGCATGCCAGACCGCCTGTAAAAACAGGCGCTGCTGGGGATCTATCGACTCCGCTTCCTGCCGCGAATAGCCAAACAGGGTGGCATCGAAGCAGTCAGCGTTGTCTAAAACCGTTCCAATATTGACGTAACAAGGATCGTCAATAATGGCGGTATCCAGCCCGGCGGCCAGAAGCGCTTCGCGCGTAAAGCGTCGGCTGCATTCGCGGCCTTCCAGCAGATTTCGCCAGAAGGTTTCGCCATCCGGCGCTTCAGGAAAATGGCAGGCGTAGCCGATGACTGCGACAGGTTCGCAGTCCGGGTAGCGTTGAGCGATCGATGCATCAATGGAATCTGCTGTTGGCGCAGAAGAGAAGCGCAAGTTATCCATAATCGGTCCCGTTTCCTAAAATTGACAAAGTCAGTGGCGCGCCATGCGTTGGCGATGGCGTCCGGGAAAAGTCAGTTTGTTTCGCGTCAAATGCGCCGCTGACGCCGGCGAACCGGCCGCACGCGTTTGGTTTTCTCCTCCAGGGCTACGCCGGCGAGATAATTGGCCAGCGCGACAGGAGAAGGGTGAGTGAACAGGTCAAGCAGCGTCAGGGCGGCGAATTCGTGACGTTGTAACAAGACGTGCAGCTGTACCAGATTCAGCGACGTGGCGCCCGCCTCAAAAAAGTTCTCTGCGGGTGCGACAGGCTCGCCAACCACCTCGCGAAAGGCGTCGCAAATCAGGCTGACGCTGCTCTCGTCCGCCGCGATCCGCGGCTGAGCGCGCTCAGGGCGCAGCCGGCGGGCGCGTCGCTCCGTGACCTTAAGCGGGGGAACCAGGTCGGCGAGCGGCAGCTGCCAGCTGCTGTCATCCTCCGCCATTCGGTTAAGCAACGCGCAATACTGTGCAAACTGGCGCTCCACCTGCCCGTCAGGAAACAGGGCGGCGACAAAATCCCAGTTAAAGCGCAGTTCCCCTTCGGATTCATAAACCTGGTGATCGAGCCAGACCTGCGGCGTCTGGGATATACCCCACACCGGTTTGAGCAGATTGCGCCGGGCAAGGAAGTTATCCTGCTCAAAGCCCAGCGCGCTGGTAAAGACGACGGGCATTGGGACAGCCGGTACGTTTTGCCGCCGCGCCAGTTGCCGCATCACGCGTATTGCCGACACATCGCGGTGGTTGAGGCTCTCGCTTAGTCGCTGCTGTAATAACCGCGCGCTTTGCAGCCAGCTCTCGCCGGGATGCCAGCTCAGCAGCATCAGCGAAGTAAAGTCGCCCAGGATCTGGTTGATTTGCGGGTGCAGCGGTCGTCTGTCGAAAAGCGTAAGGTTAAGCGTGAAATCGGGCTGTGCGCTCCATGCAGTAAGAACCGTTGACCACACGGATAACAGTACGGCCGACGGGGTGAGATGAGCGTCAGCCGCCCGCTGTTTCAGGCGACGCCAGCGCGCGCTGTCCATTGCCCCATTGAGCCGTGCGAAGCGCGGCGTCTCAACGTCCTGAGGCAAGCAGCGTAGCGGTAACGCAGGTGCCGGAGGAATATCATCAAGCTGCGTTTGCCACCATGCCAGAGAGTCGGGATTGGGCGTCCGCAGCGCGGGTTGCTGCAGATAATCCCTGAAGGTAACGGGAAGCGGCGGCGGCAGCTGCTGCGGATAGCGATAGCCGTGTTCCAGCTCTGACAACAGGATCTGCATGCTCAACCCGTCAAGCAACAGGTTATCCAGACACAGCCACAGGCGGGCGGGCATCCCGTCGACGAACCCGACCTGGAGATCGAATACCGGCCAGACTTCAGGGTTGAGAACCTGATGCGCCAGTCTGTCGCGTACCTGCAGCGCCTCTTCGGGGCTGTGCAGGATGTGCGCGGGTATCACCCACGGGGGAGTCTGTTCGAGAACCCGCTGTTGTCCATCCCGCACTACGGCGCGCAGCATATCGTGGCGGGCGATTAACCGGTTCCAGACCTTCTCCAGCCGGTGAATATCCAGATCGGCAATTTCAAATTCAACAAAGAAGTGTGAACCTACGCCGCCAAGGGCAAAGCCCGGCTGACGCCCGACCAGGTAAGCCTGCTGCACATCAGTCAGCGCGAAAGGCCGGTAGCGTTCTTCAGGGGAGTGGACAAAGGGTTGTTCAACAGGGAGGTCGGTTTTACGCAGCGTGGCGGCAAAATCAGCCAGCCGGGGGTGATTAAACAGGTCGCTTAGTCGTGCTTCATAACCCGCCTGGTGGAGCTGTCCGATCAGCCTGGTGGCTAGCAGGCTATCACCGCCATGCTGGAAGAAGTCGGTTTCTCTGCTGACGGCGCCCATTGACAAGAGCGGCTGCCAGATGACGGCAACCTGCTTCTCAATATCGCCCAGGGGTAAATCCGCTTCAGTCCGGTTTTCAGCTTCCGGGGTATGACAGCGCTTTAGCGTCTGATAGTCAATTTTGCCGTTCGCCGTCAGCGGTAAGGCGTCAATTAAGAAGATCCGTTTCGGTACCATCCACCCCGGCAGACGTTCGGCGAGAGCGGACTGCAGCTGACGAGGATCGCGGCGTACCTGGCTAACGGGGCATTGTACGAGGAAGCGCTGCAATCCCTCGACTTCATCGCCGTGCTGGCAGTTGAAAGCGGCGGCGGTAAATATCGCCCCCCAGTCAGCGCTATTGTGAAGTAAGGCTTCGGGCTGACCATCGGTTAACAGAAGCGTGCTGAGCAGGGCGGAGGGCGTTAACTGACGAAACTCCAACACATAGAGCAGCGCGCCTGGAACGGCCAGCTGCTGTAATGCCGCGAGGAGCCCGGGCTCTTCCGGCAGCAGACGATGCAGGGCGTTATTCAGCCAGATAATGTCCGCCGAATGAGCATGCGCCGCCAGCGTGTCTGCACTCCAGAGGGCCAGACGGGCGTCAGACCACGGTGCAAGCCGCTGTCGGGCGCTCAGCAGCAGCTCCTGGCTGTGCTCAAGCCCGACATACTCAATCTCGTCAGCGCTGAGCCGGGTTAGCAGGCACTCTGCGGCGCGGGCGGTGCGGACACCCACCTCTAGCAGGCGTACCGGGCGCTGTAAACGCCGGGAAAGCTGTTGACAGATTGTCGCCAGTTCCTCGATATACAGGGCGCTGGCCGGATGGTCGAAAGCCAGACTTTCCGGCGACCACCGCGCATCGTTCAGTAATGACAGTTCGTGGCGAGCGCCGCGAAGGATCTGCGTTAAGGTGAGGTCATGCCCGCTGAAAGAAGGAGGGTCATTCTCCGGCGCTTCCCCCGCACAAACCTGATAACCCTCAGCGGCGGGCTGCAGCCGCTGTTGGGTCACGAGAAAGGCTAACCAGCGTTCCACCACGGCCCGCCAGCGAGGCTGGATAGCGAGAGCATTCATCAGGGGAAGAGGATCGGCGCCAGGAGTTTGACCCGGTTTCAGTTTTAACAGGCGATGCTGAAGAAAATCAGCGACCTGGCCGGCGGAGATTTCTGGGGGGCAGACACAGCAGGGCAGCGTTCCGGCAAGCCCGCGCCACTCCTGGGGCAGCGCCAGGTCCCGATGATGGGTAACGCAGAAAGCCGAACCCTGAGGCACAACCCAGGCCGCCAGGGTCTTTTCTTTTTCGCCGATCGCCACAACGGTTGACTGTTTCACTCCCGCCAGCTGGCTGAGCGCGCTTTCGATTTCACCCAGCTCGATGCGATATCCCCCGACTTTGACCTGCTTATCGCGACGACCGAGGAACTCTAACGTACCGTCTGGCCAGTAGCACCCGAGATCGCCGGTGCGATACCAGCGCGCGTTCGATTGCGTTACAAACTGCTGCTCGCTGCGTACAGGATCGTTAAAGTAGCCTTCCGCGACCCCGATACCGCCAATCCACAATTCGCCCGGTATCCAGTCCGGGCAGTCCCGGCCCAGCTCATCCACCACCCGGTAACGTTGGTTGGCCAGCGGAAAGCCATAAGGGATGGCGCGCCAGTGGTCAGGGACCCGGTTAATTTCACAGGCGTTAGACCAGATAGACGCCTCGGTGGCGCCGCCCATGGCGATAAACTGTCCCTGGGGGCGGAAGGCGTGATAGCGGGCAGGGAGATCAAGGCCGATCCAGTCGCCGGAAAGCATGACCGCCCGCAGTTTCTCCGGCGCGGCGTCGGCGAAACCTTCACACCAGGTCAACAGCATATCGAACAGCGCCGGGACGCTGTTCCAGAGCGTAACCTGATGACGCTGGATCAATTCGCACCATGCGCGGGGATCGCGCCGTTGATTTTCCATAACGATAACCAGCGCGCCGCCGGCGCTCAGAACGCCAAAAATGTCGTAAACCGATAAATCAAAATGCAGTGCGGAGAGGGCCAGCACTCTGTCTCCGGGACCCACCTGGTAACGGGTATTGATATCGCAGCAGGTATTCAGCGCTGCACGGTGAGAAATGACCACGCCTTTCGGCGTGCCGGTCGACCCGGAGGTATAGATAATGTAGGCCGGCTGCGTCGGCGCGCACGCCGCCTGGTCGGCTAGCGGCTCCGCCTCGATGGCCTGCTGCCAGGTCAGGTGGGAAATATCGTCTGACCAGGCGCTGGCGTCGTGCTGGCAGGTGAGCACCAGCCGGACGTTGGCGTCGGCGTAGATTTTCCCGCGCCGCGCGGCGGGCTGGTCGAGCGAAACCGGAACGTACACCGCCCCGGACAGCAGAACGGCGAGGACCGCAACCAGCTGTCCCGCGCCTTTCGACATTGTAATAGCGACATTGTCGCCGGGCTGAACCCCACACGCGATTAACCTGCCAGCGCAGCGGCGCGCATTCTCGGTCAGCTCACGATAATTCCACTGATAATGTGCGTCCGTTACCGCCAGCGCCTGCGGTTGCCGGAGGGCGATGCGGAAAATACCTTCATGCAGCAAGCCCTGAGGAACGGGAGCGTCGGTTGCGTTAACCCGTTGACGTATCTCCCGCTGGCTTTGGGGCATCCTGTCCGCGAACGACTTCTTCCAGGCGCTTTCATCATCGCAGAGTTGGTTAATCAGCTGGCAGTAGGCGTTGAACAACGTCTCGACCAGCGCCGGTGGGAACAACGCGTCATTGCTATCCCATTGTAGCCAGACCTCGCCCCGATGCTCGAACGCCAGATGATCTATCCAGACCTGCGGCGTCTGCGAGATGCCCCATTCCGGTTCGCCCAGCGGCGACTCGGCGCGGCTGCTGTACAGGGAGCGCCCCAGATTGCTGGTAAATACCACCGGGGCGCCGTGGGGATGGCTTTGCTGGCGTTTGAGTTCACGAAGGAGCTCGACGCCGGACCAGTGGCGATGATCCCAGTCCTCAGTAAACGTGAGCTGGTTTTTACGCGCCAGGTTGCTGACGGTATCGCCATCGCAGGCGGTATCCAGCAGAAGAATATTGGTGAAGTCGGCAAGCATTTCGTCAACCGCCGGGTGCAGCGGCTGGCGGTCAAATAACGTGATATTGAGCAGCAGCCGCGTCAGGCCGCCCCAGCGCCCCAGAACGGCAGCAAAACAGGTCGCCAGCGCCATTGTCGGCGTCACGCCATTCTCACCGGCCCGTTGGCTAAAGGCGTTCCAGCGTGTTGTCGGGACAATCATGCGGCGTCGGGTATTACGGACTTCACGCAGCGTGGCGGGTTCGCAGGCTAGCGGTAAAACCGGCGCGGGTGGCAGCATCGATGCTTTCGCCAGCCAGTACGCGCGCGCTTTGTCGAGCAGCGGCTGATTGATCTTCTGCTGATGCAGCAGATAAGCGCGGAAATCATAGCGGGGGTCGCCGGGCGGCAGCGACTCTCCGGCCAGCAGGGCGTTAAGTTCATCGAAAAACAGCGTAAAGCTGGAAGCATCCATAATCAGCAGGTCGATATTGACATGGAGGCGGTGGCGATTGTCCGGCAAGAGCGTCAACTGGAAATCAAAGGTTTCGCCCATTTCCACGCGTAAAAGACGGTGGCTCAGGCGCTGGCGCAATGTTTCCAGATAGGCCTGGCGGCTTGCCTCGTCGGTCCGGCGTAAATCATGAACGGTGACGCCGTTCCAGTATGGCTGCGGTAGCCAGACCTGCTGCCCGTCGGCGCGAAAGGCGATATGCAGCATCGGGTGGCGTTGCAGTAAGATCGTGATGGCCTGCTCCAGCTTTGGCGCCGTCAGATCATGGCCGGCAAACTCCTGATACAGATGGCAACCGACGCCGCCCAGCGTCTGTCCGGGCATTCGGCCCGTCAGATAGGCATGCTGTACCGGCGTCAGCGGGAAGGGGGTACCCTCGCTCATGACTGGCCACGCCGCGTCCGCCGGGGAGCTTGCATCATCCGGTTTTTCACCCGAACGGCTGCGCATCAGCTGGCGCCATGCTGCCAACGTGGGGGCGGCATACAGCTCGCGAAGGGTGAGGCGGTAGCCCTTTTTACGAAACCAGTGTAACCACCTCATTAATCTTATGGAGTCCAGGCCCGCCTGGATCAGATTGCTCTCTTCCTGTAACTGCTGCGGCGCTACATTCAGTTCCTGTATTAACAGTTCGCGTAATTGTTGATAATCGGCCGCTTCGCCGTTGTCCGATAACAGCGGATCCTGAGAGGGGGCGCCAGAAATCATTCTTCCTCCTGATGGCACGTCATACCAAAAGCATTGCTTATATGAGAATAATTATTATTAACAATTGAGCGCTACCCGAATCGGGTTTATTTGTGCCCGTTTCGGTTTACGGTCGGCAAAAAACAAGGCCCGGATGGCGAATCCGGGCCTTGTTAACGGAGGAGTTTCTGGGGTAAGCCCTGGTTAGATCAGACGTTTGAAGGTCGACGGGGTGACGCCAAACTGCTTCTGAAATGCGGCGGAGAAATGGCTGGCGTTGGCATAGCCTAGATCCGCCGCCACCGTCATAACGGAAGTATTGCCATTGGCCAGCCGTCTTCTTGCCTCCTGCATGCGTTCAGCCTGAAAAAGACCATAGACGCTGTTGTTGAACAGAACGCGAAATCCCCGCTTAATTTTAAGCACGCTTAAACCGGACTCTCTGGCGAGTTCGGTGACCCCCGGCGCCTGCGTCAAATCGGCCAGCAGCAGATCCTTTGCCCGCAGCAGTTTCTGGCGTTCCATCGGATTGAAGTGGCAGGAGGAACAGCTGGCGTCCTCGCGATGTTCATCCAGCACCAGGCTGAGCATCACCAGACTTTGTCCCTGTAGCCATAACGTCGACGGTTTTTGTTCATGACTGAAGCCGCCGTGCATCCGCATCAGCGCGTGACGCAGGGCCTGAGCCGTTAGGTGGGTTTCAGCATTACAACGCTGCTGCTGGCAACAGCAGTGGGAGTCGATCTTATTTTTAATGACCGAGCTAATATCCGGCACCCACAGCGCGAGGGCTTCAGGGCTGAAAGAGAGCGTAATGCTCTCGAACCGGCCGCAGTAGGAGGCGCTGCCGCGGCAGTCTGGCGTATGGGTAATGTAATGACGATCGCGCGCGAGTTCCCAGTCGGTGTGGCGGCTGAGCCCCTGGATCGCAAAGCGCGATGTGCCTTCCAGAATGCAAGAGAAGTTAATCCTGCCCAGGTCGTCGTGCAGCTGCAACGTCTCGGGCTGAGCAAAGTGGCCCCGCCAGAGCAAAATATCCATACCTTCCTGCAAAGAGCAGCGCAGCAGCTCACACTGGGCAGGAATAGCGCCATCGTTCGCGGGTTTTCCAACCACTAGCTGGTGAATAGAGATTGCAGATTGCGTTTGTGGTGACTCCGTCATGACCGGGTTATCTCCCTGTGGCTTAGACCAATGCGGGTATAAATAGAACCGAATGGGGTAGATGAGTAATTGATAATGGTTATTATTCACATTAATTCCCGGAACGCCACCTTGAAATAGTGTTTTTGGCGTCCATAAAAATTCATCAGGAAAATCAGCCACTCCCATGTCATCTCACTCATCCAACACTGAATCGCTGTCCCGATTTCCTCTTTGGCAGGTGATTACCCCGGTTCGCCGGAAGGTGCTCCTGGCTATGGCGCTGGCGGGGCTGGCGGCCTTCACCAGCCTGGGGGCGCTGCTTTTTCTGGCATGGTGCCTGCGCGATCTGCGCGGGGCGCCTGACATCATCCCCGTCTGGCCGCTGAGCGGCGTAGTCGGCTGCGTGATAGCGACCTTTATCCTGCGCCTGCAGGCGTTCAATACCTCTCATTATGCGGCTTTCCATCTGGAGAATATTCTGCGCAGCAGATTAGCCCGCAAGACCCTACAGCTTGCGCCGGGCGCGTTACAGCAAATGGGCAGCGGATCGGTGGCGAAAGTAATGCTGGATGATGTGAAGTCGTTACATATTTTTGTTGCTGACAGCACGCCGCTCTATGCCCGCGCCATAATCATGCCGCTGGCGACTGTTGTTCTCGTATTCTGGCTGGACTGGCGACTCGCCATCGCGACGCTGGGGGTACTGGCGTTTGGTTCGGTGGTGCTGGTACTCGCCCGTCAGCGCTCGGAAAACATGGCTCAGCGCTATCATCAGGCGCGTGAACGGGTCAGCGCCGCGGTGATTGAGTTCGTACAGGCCATGCCGGTGGTGAGGACCTTTGATAGCGGCAGTACCAGCTTTTTGCGCTATCAACATGCCCTCGAAGAGTGGGTCGATGTGCTCAAAAGCTGGTATCGGCAGGCCGGATTTTCAGCGCGCTTTTCATTCTCAATTCTGAACCCGCTGCCGACCATATTCGTTCTTATATGGTGCGGATACGGCCTGCTGCACGCTGGCAGTCTCGATTTTATCGCCTGGGTAGCCGTTTTACTGATAGCCAGCGGAATGGCCGAAGCGGTAATGCCGATGATGATGCTTAATAACCTGGTCGCGCAAACGCGTTTAAGCGTTCAGCGTATCTATCAGGTTCTCGCGATGCCGGAACTCTCGCGCCCGCGAGCCGATCGACAGCCGGAAGAGGCGAGTATCACCTTTGAGCAGGTAAGCTTTCATTATCCGCAAGCGCGGACTGGCGCCGCGTTGCAGGAGGTGAGCTTTCACGTGCCTGTCGGGCAAATTGTGGCGCTGGTAGGGCCAAGCGGCGCCGGGAAAAGCACCGTGGCGCGGCTGCTACTGCGTTACGCCGATCCCGACAAAGGCCATATTCGTATTGGCGGCGTGGATCTGCGCGATATGCGGATAGAGACCCTGATGAAGCAAATCTCGTTTGTGTTTCAGGACAACTTTCTTTTTGCCGACACGATCGCCAATAACATCCGTCTGGGCGCGCCGGATACGCCGCTGAAATCGGTGATAGCGGCGGCCAGAGTGGCGCAGGCGCATGAGTTTATAAGCGCGTTGCCGGAGGGTTACAGCACGCGGGTCGGGGAACGAGGGGTATTTCTCTCCGGCGGGCAGCGGCAGCGCATCACCATCGCCCGGGCGCTTTTGCAGGATCGTCCCATTCTGGTGCTTGATGAAGCGACGGCGTTTGCCGATCCGGAAGGTGAAGCGGCGCTTATCAAAGCCCTCGCGGCGGCCATGCGCGGCCGGACGGTCATCATGGTCGCGCATCGTCTCTCCATGGTGACTCAGGCCGATGTGATATTGCTGTTTTCCGACGGTCAGCTCCGGGAAAGCGGGAGCCACGGGCAGCTGTTGGCGCAGGGTGGCCTGTATCAACGGCTATGGCAACGCTATCAGCAGGCGCAGCAGTGGGCGCCGGGTGGAACGCAGGAAGAGGCGGTGCAAAATGAAAGACACTAACCCGGTGGATAATCTGGCCTGGCGCGCGATCTGGCGCCAGCTTATCTCCAGCGTGGGCAGTCAGGCGGGAACGCTGCGGCGCAGTCTGGTTGCTCTGCTGCTGGCGGCATTGATGCAGGGGATCGCCTTCGCCTGTCTCTATCCGATCGTTGATGCGCTGCTACGGAATGAAGCATCGCGGCTTCTTCACTGGGCTTTGGCCTTCAGCATTGCGGCGTTGGTGACGCTGGCGCTCCGCTGGTATGGGCTGGGCTTTGAATACCGCGGGCATCTGGCGCAGGCCACCCATGAGCTGCGCATGCGCCTGGGCGAACAATTACGCCGCGTGCCGCTGGAGAGGCTCCAGCGCGGCAGAGCGGGCGAAACGAACGCCTTGTTGCTGGGCTCCGTGGATGAAAACCTCAATTATGTGATTGCGATAGCCAATATTTTACTGCTGACCATCGTCACGCCGCTGACGGCGTCGCTGGCGACATTGTGGATCGACTGGCGGCTGGGGCTGGTGATGCTGCTGATCTTCCCTTTGCTGGCGCCGTTTTATTACTGGCGCCGCCCGGCGATGCGGCGACAAATGCAGACCCTGGGCGAAGCGCACCAGCGGCTGAGCGGGGATATTGTTGAATTTGCGCAGGGGATGATGGTATTGCGTGCCTGCGGTAGCGATGCCGATAAAAGCCGGGCGCTGCGGGATCATTTTAATGCTCTGGAAAACTTACAGACCCGCACTCACCGCCAGAGCGCGGGCGCGACGATGCTGATCGCCGGCGTTGTGGAGCTGGGACTACAGGTGGTGGTGTTGTGCGGAATTATCTGGGTGGTCACGGGCACATTGAACCTCGCCTTTCTGATTGCCGCCGCCGCGATGATTATGCGTTTTGCTGAACCGATGGCCATGTTTATCAGCTACACCTCGGTGGTGGAACTGATTGCCAGCGCCTTAAAGCGTATTGAGCAATTTATGGCGATCGCGCCGCTTCCCGTTGCCGAACGCGGGGAGATGCCGGAACGTTACGATATCCGCTTTGACAATATTCATTACCGCTATGACGACAGCGGCGATCCCGCGCTCAATGACCTCTCTTTAACCTTTCCGGCGGCCAGTATGAGCGCGCTGGTGGGCGCTTCCGGCGCAGGTAAAACCACGGTCAGCAAACTGTTAATGCGCTATGCCGATCCGCAGCAAGGGCGGATTTCTATCGGCGGCGTCGATATTCGTCGCCTGACGGCGGAGCAGCTCAACAGCCTGATTTCCGTCGTTTTCCAGGATGTCTGGCTGTTTGATGACACATTGCTGGCGAACATCCTGATTGCGCGCCCGCAGGCGACCCAGCAGGAAGTGGAAGAGGCCGCCCGCGCGGCGCAGTGTCTTGAATTCATTACCCGCCTTCCTCAAGGCTGGCTGACGCCAATGGGCGAGATGGGCGGACAGCTATCGGGCGGCGAGCGCCAGCGGATTTCCATTGCCAGAGCCTTATTGAAAGATGCGCCGATCGTCATTCTTGATGAGCCGACCGCCGCGCTGGATATCGATAGCGAGCTGGCGGTACAGAAAGCTATCGATAACCTGGTTCACAACCGGACGGTGATTATTATCGCCCATCGCCTGTCTACCATCGTCGGGGCCGGAAACATCCTGGTGATGGAGGAGGGCAAAGTGGTTGAACAGGGCACCCATGCGCAGCTGCTCTCTCTTCATGGGCGTTACCAGGCGCTGTGGCACGCGCAAATGGCCGCCCGCGCCTGGCGCGCCGAAGGGAGTTCCACGTCAGAGCAGGTGGCGCATGAGTGACGTTCCGTCGAATGTGAAATCGCTGACGTTAACCACCGGGCGGGTGATTTTCGCCATTGCCGGCATCTATGTGACACAGAGTCTGGTATCAGCGCTCTCGATGCAGTCCTTGCCCGCGCTGGTGCGCGCTGCTGGCGGATCGCTTGCGCTTGCCGGGGCGACAACCCTGTTCATGCTGCCCTGGGCGCTGAAGTTTATTTGGGCGCCGTGGGTCGAGCGCTGGCGGCTACCTCCTGGTAGCCCGCAGCGCCGTTCCCGCATGCTGATCCTGCGCGGGCAGGCTGCGCTCGCGGCGATCCTGGCGATTGCCGCCGCGATTGGCGGGACAGGGCGAGAAGGCGGATTGCCCGAAACGCTAGTCGTCGCGCTATTTGCGCTGTTTATGGTGGCGGGTACAGTCGCCTCCACTATTGATATCGCCAGCGACGGTTTTTGCGTCGATCAGCTGACCCGCGCAGGGTACGGTTGGGGAAACAGCGTGCAGGTCGGTGGCAGCTATCTGGGAATGATGTGCGGCGGCGGGGTGTTTCTGATGCTGTCGGCGACCGTCGGCTGGCCTGCGGCCATGCTGATGATGGCGGCGCTGATCCTGGTCTTATCCGTCCCCCTGTGGCGCATTGCCGAACCAACGCGCGCAGCATCTGTTCCGCATGTTCCGGCATTGGGTTATGCGCTTAGAAGGCGACAGGCTCGTCTGGGCTTAATGCTGGTATTGATGCTGAATTCCGGCATGCGGTTTGTGCTGCCTCTTCTGGCACCGCTGCTGTTGGATCATGGTCTGAGCATGTCAGCGCTCGGCGCGCTGTTCAGCGGCGGTAATATTGCGGCGGGCATAGCCGGAACGCTGGCGGGTGGATTGCTGATGAAATGCCTCTCACCCGGCAGAGCGCTGTTTGCGGCTTATGGCGTGCAGGGCATCGCGCTGCTGGCGGTAGTGATGACGCTGCTGATAGCGCCGGGTCCTCTACTGCTGCCGATTCTCCAGGGGTTGATCGTTGTTCAATCTGTTTCGCTGGCCTGCGCGTTGGTCTGTCTTTACGCCACGCTGATGGCGCTTTCTTCGCCTTTGCAGGCCGGTGTCGATTTTACGCTCTTTCAATGTACTGACGCCGCCATCGCCATTCTGGCCGGCGTAGTCGGCGGCGTTGTCGCGCAGCGCTTTGGCTATGCGGCCTGTTTCCTGTTTGCCGGCGTATTCACGTTGCTGGCGGCGTGGATTGTTTCTATCCGACTGCGTTCGGCAAAAGAACTGATGACAAGCTCAATTGATTGATCCGGGAATAACACAGAGAGGTAAGGGATGAAAATCAGTGAATTTTTACACCTGGCGTTACCAGAGGAGCAATGGCTACCGATGATTTCTGGCGTCTTACGTCAGTTCGGAGATGAAGAGTGCTATGTCTATGAGCGCCAACCTTGCTGGTACATAGGTAAAGGATGCCAGGCGCAACTGCAGATTAATGCCGACGGCACCCAGGCGACATTCATTGATGATGCCGGAGAACAAAAGTGGGCGGTAGATTCGATTACCGACTGCGCGCGTCGTTTTATGACGCATCCGCGGGTGAGAGGATGCCGGGTATATGGCCAGGTTGGGTTCAACTTTGCAGCCCATGCGCGGGGAATGGCCTTTGATGCCGGCGAGTGGCCGCTGCTAACGTTAACCGCTCCCCGTGAAGAACTTATTTTTGAGAAGGGAAATGTTACCGTTTACGCGGACTCCGCCGACGGATGCCGCCGTCTGTGCGAGTGGGTAAAAGAGGTCGATACGGCGACACCATGCGGGCCAATGGCTGTGGATACCGCCCTGGACGGTGAAGCGTATAAACAGCAGGTTGCGCGCGCCGTTTCGGCGATCCGCCGCGGCGATTACGTTAAAGTCATCGTCTCACGAGCGATTCCTCTGCCAGCGCGAATTGATATGCCCGCTACGCTGCTATATGGACGACAGGCCAACACGCCCACCCGTACGTTTATGTTTCGCCAGCAAGGACGCGAGGCGCTGGGTTTTAGTCCGGAACTGGTGATGTCGGTGACGGGAAAGAAAGTGGTCACTGAACCGCTGGCGGGCACCCGCGATCGCATGGGCGATACGGCGCATAATCAGGCAAATGAGAGGGAGCTGCTGCACGACGGTAAAGAGGTGCTTGAGCATATCCTCTCGGTCAAAGAAGCCATTGCCGAACTGGAGGCGGTTTGCCAGCCCGGCAGCGTGGTGGTCGAGGATTTGATGTCGGTTCGCCAGCGCGGCAGCGTCCAGCATCTGGGGTCTGGCGTCAGCGGCCAGCTCGCGGAAGATAAGGATGCCTGGGATGCGTTTACCGTGCTGTTTCCGTCAATTACCGCGTCAGGTATCCCTAAAAAGGCAGCCCTCAACGCGATCATGCAAATTGAAAAAACGCCGCGGGAGCTCTATTCAGGCGCAATCCTGCTGCTGGAAGATACGCGCTTCGATGCGGCGTTAGTACTGCGTTCCGTGTTTCAGGATAGCCAGCGCTGCTGGATACAGGCGGGGGCGGGTATCATCGCGCAATCTACGCCGGAGCGCGAACTGACGGAAACCCGTGAGAAATTAGCGAGCATTGCGCCCTATTTAAAGGTGCCCGCGTGACGGTTATCGACCCAGTTTAAGGTTAAAAGTGCCAGCAGGCTGGCACTCTCTTTTGCCGGGTTCAGGCGCTTATTGTGCGTCGGCCAGCGCCAGCTCGGCTTCTTGCTGCTGCGTGTTCTTACGCTGTTGCTCAAGCTCCAGCGCGCCGCGATGAGAGAGGTAGCAGAACAGAATGCAGCAGACGATCCCGCCCATCAGCAGATAGAACCCGCCGTGCCAGCCCATTTTATCCACCATCACGCCAAACAGGCTGGTGCCTAACGATGCGCCAAAGATGTAGCTCATAAATCCGCGCAGTCCCACGGCGGAGCCGACGGCAAAGCTGGGAACAATTTCCATGGTCTGCACGGAGGCCAGAAACTGCGGCACGTAAATCAGGCAGCCCACGATCGCCGCGAACACCGTCACCATCAGCAGGGATTCGCTTTTCCAGTAGCCGATCAGGCAGACAAAAATCAGCGCCATACAGATCATGGCAAGCGGCATGCGCCGTCCTTTGAACAGCTTGTCGGAGAGCCAGCCCGCCAGCAGGGTCGACGGAATCGCCGCCCATTCAAAGAACAGGAACGCGACGCTCATCTGCTCTTTGGAAAAATGTTTCACCGTCAGCAGATAGATAGGCAGCCAGCTGATCATGCCGAAACGCACCATATAGACAAACACGTCCACAAGGGAGACGTACCAGGCGTTTTTGTTGCGCAGAACGTAGGTGCAGAAGATCTGGAATGCGCTCATATTCTCCGGCGCTTTTACCGCGTGTTTAGCGTTAAGCACGACCTTTTCTTCCGGCATCATCTCTTCCAGCGCAGGCAGGCCTTCCTCGCGCGGCGAACCTTTACCCAGCGCCAGTACGCTGATGGCGAACACCACCGCCACGCAGGCCGGGACAATGTAGCTGGCGCTCTGCCAGTGCTCGGTACCGAGAATCGCAAACGCGGCGCCGACGATCGGGGCGACAATCCCGCCGCCGACGTTATGGGATATGTTCCAGAAAGCCCCCACGCGACCGCGCTCCCGGCGAGGGAACCAGTTAGCGATGGTGATAAAAGAGGGGCCGACGCCCATCCCCTGAAACAGACCGTTCAGAACGACCAGCGCAGCGAAGATCCAGAATGCGGTGCTGAACCCCAACCCGACGTTGACGATCGCGCACAGCACCAGGCCGCAGGCCATAAAGACTTTCGGGCTGGCTTTATCCGCCAGGCTGCTCATAACGCCTTTGCTGATCCCGTACGCAATGAGCATACAGCTGCTGAGCAAACCGATCTGGGTGGCGCTCAGATCTAACTGCTCTTTCAGATAAGGCGTGGATAAGGTGAAATTGTTGCGCACAATATAGTACGCCAGATAACCCAAAAATACGCTTAGCAGCGCCTGCATGCGGTAGCGGCCATAAGTTGCCTGAATTTTCTCAGCCGGCACTTTATTTGCCGACGGCCCTTTTTTTAATATTGATAACATGTCGTCACCTGTATTTTATATTGATATGAACATCAGGAGTATTCGGCATGAAGAGTGAAATAAGTGGTCAGAAAACTCAAATCGTCGAAATGGGTCAAAACTGACTCAAATTAATGAATTCAGGGGTTATTTTTAACGCATTGAGCATCAATGAAATAGCGAACAATTAATTTCCCGCTAATTTTAT
The DNA here is from genome assembly GCF_015139575.1 of Klebsiella michiganensis. GTDB lineage: Bacteria > Pseudomonadota > Gammaproteobacteria > Enterobacterales > Enterobacteriaceae > Klebsiella > Klebsiella michiganensis. The sequence continues at coordinate 2,939,142 of NZ_AP022547.1, forward strand.
GTCAGGCGTGTGCGGATATTAACAAATTCCACATTCATTATCTGGTAATGTTTGCTGATATTCCCGGCGGCCAGCGCGGCTATTTCGAGGCTAGCGGTGATTAATCCGCTAGAAGTCATAAACGGGTAAGTTTTGTCTCAACGCTCTTTTTTCGGTATTTCAATATTTATGAACGGGATCACAAACATGTTTCTGCGGTGGAGTCGGGCGCCCGGCAAAACGCTTGCGTTGCTGCTGCTGGCCGCCGGATTCAGCTCCTGTGCGGCGCAGGGGAACGAACTGGTGATGGCGACAACATTTTCCCCCAGCGCCACCGCGTGGATTATCGCACGCTGGCAAACGGAGCCGGGGTCGGTGATGATTCGCACCCTCAACCGCACCAGCGCCTCGCTGGAACAGCTGCTTGATACGGCAAATGCGGAGAACGTTGATCTGGTCCTGACCTCATCACCGATGCTGCTGCAGCATCTTCAGGAGCATCAAAAGCTGGCGCCGTTCAGCGGCGCGCCGGCGGCCAGTCAACGCCTGGTGCCGGAATCCATCCGCGCCACCTCCGTTGCCGTGGCGATGTCGGGGTTTGGCTTGCTGATTAACCGCTCGGCGCTGACGACGCGGCATCTGCCTGCGCCAGCGGACTGGGACGATCTCACCGATCCCCGATATCAGGGGGCGCTGCTGATGAGCAGCCCGTCGCGCTCGGACACTAATCATCTGATGGTGGAGTCGCTGCTGCAACAAAAAGGCTGGCTTAAGGGATGGCAAACGCTGCTGGCAAGCGCGGGAAATCTGGTGACGATTTCATCCCGCAGCTTTGGCGTGGCGGATAAGATCAAAAGCGGGCTGGGCGTAGCCGGTCCGGTGATTGATAACTACGCCAATCTGTTGCTGAACGATCCGCACCTTGCCTTTATCTATTTTCCGCAGTCGGCGGTGTCGCCTACCTACGTTGCGGTGCTCAAAAATAGCCAGCACGCCAGCGAGGCGCGGCGGTTTATTCGCTATCTGCTGAGCCCGGAAGGCCAGCGGATCCTCGCCGACGCGAATACCGGGAAATACCCGGTGACGCCGCTGACGGCAGGCAATCCACGGGCGGCGCAGCAGGCGGTGCTGATGAATCAACCGCCGCTGAACTATCGCCTGATCCTTAAGCGTCAGCGCCTGGTTCAGCGGATGTTTGATACGGCGATCAGCTTTCGTCTCGCCCAGCTGAAAGATGCCTGGCGAGCGCTGCACAGCGCGGAGGCTCGCCTTAAGCGTCCGCTGCCCGAGATACGCGCGCTGCTAACCGGCGTCCCGGTCGATCCGGCAAGCGGCGAGGATGAGGCCTGGCTGGCTAAGTTCGATAATAAGAGCTTTGCGGAGCAGCAAATGATGGAGTGGCAGCTCTGGTTTCTCAACAACCAGCGGCAGGCGATCAATAAACTGGAAGAGCTGAAATGATGGCCCGTTCCATACTGCAACGTCTGCGGCAAATCAGTATCAGCAGCAGCCTGCGCGGGGCCTTTCTGATGGGCGCGCTGCTGACGCTGATTGTCAGCAGCGTCAGCCTCTATTCATGGCATGAGCAAAGCTCGCAGATACGCTATTCGCTGGACGAGTATTTTCCCCGCATCCACTCTGCTTTTCTGATTGAAGGCAATCTCAATCTGGTGGTCGATCAGCTGAATGAATTTCTGCTGGCGCCGAATACAACGGTGCGTCTGCAGCTGCGTAACCAGATTATTCAGCATCTGGATAAAATCGAGCGGCTGAGCCAGGGCTTGTCACCCGCGGAACGCCAGCAGCTGGCGGTGATTTTACAGGACAGCCGCGCGCTGCTCTCGGAGCTGGATCGCGTGCTCTACAACATGTTTCTGGTACGCGAAAAGGTGGGGGAGCTCTCGGCGCGTATCGACTGGCTGCACGATGATTTTACCACTGAGCTGAATTCACTGGTGCAGGACTTTACCTGGCAGCAGGGAACGCTGCTCGATCAGATAGAAGCCCGCCAGGGCGACGCGGCGCAGTACCTGAAGCGTTCCAGAGAAGTCCAGAACGAACAGCAGCAGGTCTATACGCTGGCCCGCATTGAGAATCAAATCGTTGACGACCTGCGCGACAGGCTTAATGAACTGAAATCCGGAAATGATGACGGCATGCTGGTGGAGACGCATATCCGCTATCTCGAAAACCTGAAGAAAACGTCGGATGAAAATATTCGCGCGCTAGACGACTGGCCGAGCACGATCACGCTGCGACAAACGATTGATGAGCTGCTGGAAATCGGCATGGTGAAAAATAAGATGCCGGATACCATGCGCGACTACGTGACGGCGCAAAAAGCGTTAGTGGACGCCAGTCGCGCCAGAGAAGCCACGCTGGGGCGTTTCAGGACGCTGCTTGAAGCCCAGCTTGGCAGCAGTCATCAGCAAATGCAGATGTTTAATCAGCGTATGGGACAGATTGTCCGCGTGAGCGGCGGGTTGATTCTGGTGGCGACGCTGCTGGCGCTGCTGCTGGCGTGGGTGCTGAATCATTATTTCATCCGATCGCGGCTGGTGAAGCGCTTTACCGCGCTGAACCAGGCGGTGGTGCAGATTGGTTTAGGCCGGACGGATGCCACCATTCCGGTTTATGGCCGGGATGAGCTGGGGCGTATTGCCGGTTTGCTTCGCCATACGCTGGGTCAGCTTAACGCGCAAAAACAGCAGCTTGAACAGGAGATTGGCGAGCGAAAAACGATTGAGGCCGATCTTCGCGCCACCCAGGACGAGCTGATCCAGACCGCTAAACTGGCGGTGGTGGGGCAGACGATGACCACCCTGGCGCATGAGATCAACCAGCCGCTGAACGCGCTATCGATGTATCTGTTTACGGCAGGACGGGCGATTGAGCAGGGACAGACGGCGCAGGCGCGGGCGACGTTAAGTAAAGCGGAAGGGTTGATTAACCGCATTGACGCGATTATCCGCTCGCTGCGTCAATTTACCCGCCGCGCTGAACTGGAAACGCCGCTGCATCCGGTTGATTTGCGTCAGACGTTTACGGTGGCGTGGGAACTGCTGGCGATGCGCCATAAGCCGCAGCAGGGGACGCTGGAGATACCGGATGAAACCGTCTGGATCCGCGGCGATGAAGTGCGGGTTCATCAGGTGCTGGTCAACGTACTGTCGAATGCGCTCGACGCCTGTCCGACCGCGGCGAAAATAACGGTGAGCTGGCAAATCCACGGCGATACCCTGTGCGTGTTGATTGCCGATAACGGTCCCGGCTGGCCTGCGGCCTTGCTACCGTCACTGCTGAAGCCGTTCACTACCAGCAAAGATGTGGGGCTGGGGATTGGGCTGTCGATTTCTGTTTCGCTGATGACGCAAATGGAAGGGACGCTGCGCCTGGCGTCGACGTTAACGCGCAATGCCTGCGTGGTGCTGCAATTTAATTTAACGGATGTAAATGATGTTGAGTAATGAGTGTTCGATTCTGCTGATTGATGATGATCGCGACGTGCTGGATGCCTATACGCAGCTGCTTGAGCAAGCGGGTTATCACGTCCACGCCTGCGATAACCCCTTTGATGCGCGGGCGTGGGTGCAGAAGGACTGGCCCGGCATTGTGCTGAGCGATGTCTGCATGCCCGGCTGCTCCGGCATCGATTTGATGACGCTGTTTCATCAGGATGACGAGCAACTGCCGATTCTGCTTATCACCGGGCATGGCGACGTACCGATGGCGGTGGATGCGGTGAAAAAGGGGGCCTGGGATTTTCTGCAAAAGCCGGTCGATCCGGGTAAGCTGCTCTCGCTGGTGGACGCCGCGTTGCGCCAGCGGCAAGCGGTGATCGCGCGTCGCCAGTACGGCCAGCAAAAATTACGGGTTGAGCTGATCGGGCGCAGCGAATGGACGGAACAGTATCGCCAGCGTTTACAGCAGCTGGCAGAGACGGATATTGCGGTCTGGCTTTACGGCGAAGCGGGAACCGGGCGTATGACCGGCGCACGTTACCTGCACCAGCTGGGGCGTAACGCCGAAGGCCCTTTTGTCTACTGCGAACTGACTGCGGCCAACGCCCATAAGCTGAATGACGCGATCGCGCAGGCGCAGGGCGGAACGCTGGTATTAAGCCACCCGGAGCACCTGACTCATGAGCAACAACATCAGCTGGTACAGGCGCAGAGCCATGAGAAGCGGCCTTTTCGCCTGATTGGTATCGGCAGCGCGTCGCTAGTGGCGCTGGCGGGTAGTAGCCAGATCGTGGCGGAGCTCTATTACTGCTTCGCGATGACGCAAATTGCCTGCCTGCCGCTGTCAAGGCGGCCTGATGATATCGAGCCGCTGTTCCACCACTATTTGCAAAAAACCTGTCAGCGGCTGAATCATCCCGTCCCGGAGGTGGATAGCCATCTGTTAAAAGGGATGATACGTCGGGCGTGGCCGAACAACGTCCGCGAACTGGCGAACGCTGCCGAACTGTATGCGGTGGGGGTATTACCGCTCGCGGATACGGTGAATCCGCTGATGCATGTCGGCGAGCCGACGCCGCTCGATCGACGGGTTGAGGACGTAGAGCGGCAGATCATCACCGAAGCGCTGAATCTCCATCAGGGGCGCATTAATGAAGTGGCGGAGTATCTGCTTATTCCGCGTAAAAAACTCTATCTCAGAATGAAGAAATATGGCCTGAGTAAAGAGCACTACAAGGGCTTTTAGCGAAAATTGAGGGGGAGGGTGTCTATTTCCTTGCCCCTGATTTTTTGCGTTTTATTAATCGTATGACAAATAGTGGTTGTTATCTCTGCACGTGAATTATATAAATATCCAGCACGTTAAGTACACCCATACAAATAATAACGTATTAAAAATGATACTTTAAAAAATAATAAGATTTCAGTACTAATTTTGATGCGTTAAAAGGTGCCACTATAAATCAGGTTATGTGATCGCTGTTAGTGAATCAGCATAGTTGCATTTTATAAAATAGCCAAACAAACACAGCGTTTTTATTACCTGAATCAGAGTCAAATTAATTTGACCCTACTCTATATTACTGAGGCCATATTATGGAAACCGTTCAAAATACCCTCGTTGCTCGCGAGAGCAGCGGCTGGAGAAAAAGTGATACCGTGTGGATGCTGGGCCTGTACGGTACCGCAATTGGTGCAGGGGTGCTTTTCCTGCCAATTAACGCCGGGGTCGGCGGTTTAATTCCGTTAATCATCATGGCCATTCTTGCCTTCCCGATGACCTTTTTTGCCCACCGCGGTTTAACCCGTTTTGTCCTGTCGGGCAAAAATCCGGGAGAAGATATTACCGAAGTGGTGGAAGAACATTTCGGCACCGGTGCAGGTAAGCTTATCACGCTGCTTTATTTCTTCGCTATTTATCCGATTCTGCTGGTTTATAGCGTTGCTATTACCAACACCGTCGACAGCTTTATTACTCACCAGCTTGGTCTGGTGTCTCCGCCGCGCGCTATTTTGTCGCTGATTTTAATTGTCGGCATGATGGGGATTGTCCGTTTTGGCGAAAAAATGATTGTTAAGGCCATGAGCGTGCTGGTGTTTCCGTTCGTGTTCGCGTTGATGATATTGGCGCTGTATTTGATCCCGCAATGGAACGGCGCGGTACTGGATACGCTGTCGCTGAGCAGCGCTTCGGCAACGGGAAATGGTCTGTGGATGACCCTGTGGCTGGCCATCCCGGTCATGGTCTTCTCCTTCAACCATTCGCCGATTATCTCCTCATTTGCGGTGGCTAAACGTGAAGAATATGGCCAGGACGCCGAGCGCAAATGCTCCCGTATTCTGGGCTTCGCCCACATCATGATGGTGCTGACGGTGATGTTCTTTGTGTTCAGCTGCGTACTGAGCCTCTCCCCGGAAAACCTGGCGGAAGCGAAAGCGCAGAACATCTCCATCCTCTCATATCTGGCGAACCACTTTAACGCGCCGGTGATAGCCTGGATGGCGCCGATCATCGCGATGATTGCGATTACTAAATCCTTCCTCGGCCACTACCTCGGCGCGCGTGAAGGCTTCAACGGCATGGTGATTAAGTCACTGCGCGGAAAAGGGAAATCGATCGAAATCAACAAACTGAACAAGATCACCGCGCTGTTCATGCTGGTGACCACCTGGATTGTTGCCACCCTGAACCCCAGCATCCTGGGGATGATTGAAACGCTGGGCGGCCCGGTCATCGCGATGATTCTGTTCCTGATGCCAATGTATGCCATCAACAAAGTACCGGCCATGCGCAAGTACAGCGGCCACATCAGCAACGCGTTTGTGGTGGTAATGGGACTGATTGCCATCTCCGCTATTTTCTTCTCTCTGTTCAGCTAAGTTTTCAGCGCCGCCTGTCACCGGCGGCGCATCCGTTTTGCTATGTAACCGCGTGGGTGCCATATGATTAGCGTTTTCGATATTTTCAAAATCAGCATCGGGCCGTCCAGCTCACATACCGTTGGGCCGATGAAAGCGGGAAAACAGTTTGTTGATACCCTGCAGGAAAAAGGCCTGCTGCATAAAGTGACTCGGCTGGTGGTGGATGTGTATGGTTCCCTCTCATTGACGGGTAAAGGTCACCATACCGATATCGCCATTATTCTTGGTCTGTCAGGGTATCTACCGGATACCGTTGATATCGACGCCATTCCGGGCATTATTCGCGATGTCAACACCATGCATCGTCTGTTTATTGAAGAAGGCCAGCGCGAGATACAGTTCCCGGTGGCGGAATGCATGCGCTTTCACAATGAGTTTCTGCCGCTGCACGAAAACGGGATGAGCATTACGGCGTTTTGCGATGGCAAAATCGTCCACTTCCAGACTTACTATTCCATCGGCGGCGGTTTTATCGTCACGGAGGAAAACTTTGGTAAGAACCTGGAGGCGGAGGTTGATATTCCGTTCCCGTTCTATTCTGCCCGCAACCTGCTGGCGCACTGCCAGAACAACTGCCTGTCGATTTCCGCCGTGATGATGAAAAACGAGACCGCCCGCCACGGCCGGGAGAACGTTGAGCAAAATATGGCGAAAATCTGGGAGACCATGAGAAACGCCATTAACCGGGGGATGAATACGGAAGGTATTTTACCGGGGCCGCTGAAAGTGCCGCGCCGTGCTTCTGCGCTGCACCGCGTGCTGGCGCCGCAGAGCCAGTCGATTACGCCACTGAGCGCGATGGATTGGGTCAATATGTTCGCCATGGCGGTGGGGGAAGAGAACGCGTCGGGCGGGCGAGTGGTAACCGCGCCGACCAACGGCGCCTGCGGCATTGTCCCGGCGGTACTGGCCTATTACGATCGTTTTATCAAAGAGGTGACGCCGGAAATCTATATGCGCTATTTCCTGACGGCGGGCGCAATAGGCATTCTGTACAAGATGAATGCCTCCATTTCCGGGGCAGAGGTCGGTTGCCAGGGCGAAGTGGGCGTGGCCTGCTCGATGGCGTCTGCCGGACTGGCCGAGCTGCTGGGTGGCAGTCCGGAGAAGGTGTGCATCGCCGCGGAGATCGGCATGGAGCATAACCTCGGCCTGACCTGCGATCCGGTGGCCGGCCAGGTGCAGGTGCCGTGCATCGAGCGTAACGCGATTGCGGCAGTGAAGGCGATAAACTCGGCCAGTATGGCGATGTACCGTACCAGCGATCCAAAAGTCTCCCTGGATAAAGTTATCGAAACGATGTTTGAGACGGGCAAAGATATGAACGCCAAGTACCGTGAAACCGCCCGGGGCGGTCTGGCGATTAAAGTCGCGGTGTGTGAATCCTGAGTCCCCTAAAAACCGCCTGCCTGAGCCGCAGGCGGTTTTCTCTTCCCTGATCTTTAAAATCATCTGAAGCCTGTTAGCTTTTTTTCTCTCCGTCGGACGGCGTAAAAGACCACACCACGCTGTTAGAAGCCGATGAGGTGTACCATTCGTTAATCGTGGCATCAGCCTCGTTGGTCTGGGCAGCGGCGGGCAATTTCTCTTTTGGCTGATGCGTTTTTTTCCGAATACGGATACGGGAAGGGGGTCCGGCATTGAGCTGCGCCTTAAATGTACGCATGTGCGAGTCAAATAAAATCGACTCCAGCTGATGCAGCCGATCGAGACCGCGCAAAATACCAATCAGCGTACTGAGGGTAACGGATTCGCCTAATTCAACGCGTTTAATGGTTGCCGCGCCGACCTGAGCGCGTTCGGCCAGCTCAATCTGTGACAGGCCCAGCTGTATACGCGTTTCTTTAATTCTTCGGCACAGTTCAGAAATAATTTCACTGTCGGGCATGGTACTGAAACGCATCTTAATTCCTCTACTGCGTAATAAAACCTGACTAATTATTTAGCAAGCCAATTTATAAATAAAGCGAATAATTTCTCTTTTGCGATAGCGGCGACAATGTTTTTTGCCAATGCCATCAAAGAGTTGGGTATAGGGTCGTTCCTGCAAATCCCGCGGTTTCAGGCGCCGAATAAAGAGGCTTCGGATCATTCGCCTGGGGCGATACTCCGTGGCGCAGGGATGAGCCTCCGTCTCTGCCATAATGCAATTACGGCGAATTATGGTTATATATATCCCTTTCTGCGGCCCGGTTTCGCCGCAGCCACTCTTACGGATGATAACGATACGCCATGAATCTTCGTGAAAATATTGTGAGCCAATTCAGCCTGCTGTCGCCAGAACTCCAGCGCGCGGCGGAATTTTCTCTGCAAAATGCCAACCAACTGGTGGTGCAATCAATGCGCGCCTTCGCCGCGGAAGCCGGCGTTAAGCCTGCCACGCTGCTACGCCTGGCGCAGCGTCTGGGCTATAACGGTTGGCGGGAGCTGAAAAGCGCATTTATCGACGATCTCGGCTTAGGAAATGATACATATGTATCTAAGGCTGAAAAATTGATCGCCAAAGGAACGCAGCCCGCGCTGTACGAAGAGGTGTTCCTCGCGCATCAGGCCAATCTGGCATTCACTCAGGCAGAGAATCAACACGCTATGCAGCAAGCGGTTACGTTGCTGGATGAAGCGAAGCAGGTCTATATTTGCGGCTTCCGCGCCAGCTTTCCTATCGCCTGGTCGTTGTTTTATGTCTATCGATTGTTCAATCGTCAGGTATCGCTGATTGACGGGCTGGCCAGTAATATCGAAGTCTTCACCCGTGAGATCAACGCGGAAGACTGCCTGCTATTGACCAGCTTTTCTCCCTATTCCCGCGAATCTCTCGACGTTCTCAATGCTGCCAGGCAGGCCGGGGCACGGATTATCGCCATCACCGACTCTCCGGTTTCGCCGCTGGCGCAAGCGGCGGACTGCACGTTGCTTTTCTCCCTCAGCAGCCCCTCTTTTTTCCCTTCGATAGTGTCCGGTATGGGCGTCGCCGAGTGTTTGCTGGCGATGCTGGTTGCCCGCCACGGTAGGGAGGCGGTGAATAAAATTGAGAGCGCAGAACGTTATCTGCAACGCTCCGGGGCGTATGTGATGCCCGATAAGTCCTGATAAATGATTCATTTGCTTTTATCATAAGAAAATTAAATACATTTGAATCATTATTGAATTGACGAGATTCAAATGGATCCTGCAAGATGCTTTCAACTTACGCGAAAGCGATTTCTTAAGCAGGATAAAAGCATGAGTCAAATCATTCACCGCAGCCTCCGTACCACCCCGGCAGTGGCAGTCAGTGCCCAGGGCGCTTACATCACCGATGCCAGTGGTCAACGCTATCTGGACGCCTGCGGCGGGGCGGCGGTTTCTTGTCTGGGTCACGCCCATCCGGATGTGCTGGCGGCGATGCACCGGCAGATCGATCGGTTGGCCTATGCCCACACCAGTTTTTTCACCAGCGATACGGTGGAACAACTGGCAGAGCAGCTTGTCCGCACCGCGCCCGGTTCTCTGAACTATGCCTATTTCGTCTCCGGCGGATCGGAAGCGGTTGAAACGGCGCTGAAGCTGGCGCGCCAGTATTTTGTGGAGATCGGGCAGCCGGATCGCACGCTATTTATTGCCCGTAAACAAAGCTACCACGGCAATACGCTGGGTGCGCTGGCCGTTGGCGGTAACGAGTGGCGCCGCCGCCAGTTCGCGCCACTGCTGATGGATGTGGTGCGCGTGTCGGCCTGTAATGAGTACCGTGACCGTGAGGCGGGTGAAAGCCAGCAGCAATATACCGAGCGCTTACTTGGCGAACTCGAAGCGGCAATTCTGGACGCCGGGCCGGAAAAAATTATCGGTTTTATCGCCGAAACGGTGGTTGGCGCAACCACTGGCGCAATGCCGCCTACGCCGGGTTATCTGCAAGGCGTTCGTCGGCTGTGTGATAAATACGGCATTCTGTATATCGCCGATGAGGTGATGTGCGGCATGGGCCGTACCGGCACGTTGCACGCCTTTGAACAGGATGGCGTTGTCCCTGACATCGTGACCATCGCAAAAGGTTTAGGCGGGGGTTATCAGCCCATTGGCGCAGTGCTGGCCAGTGAGCAAATCGTCGCCGCGCTGCAAGCCGGTAGCGGAATGTTCCAGCATGGTCACACCTACATCTGCCACCCGACAGCCGCAGCGGCTGCGCTGGCCGTGCAGCAGGTTATCGAGCGAGATCGTTTGCTCGAGCAGGTGCAGCAGCAGGGCGCGTATTTGCAGCAGGCGCTGCATGATGTGCTCGGCGGATTACCGTATGTCGGTGATACGCGCGGTCGCGGTTTGTTCGCCGGCGTGGAGCTGGTATGCGATAAAGAGCGCAAAACGGCATTCGATCCGCTGCTGAAGCTGCATGCGGCTATCAAAGCGCAGTGCATGGCGCACGGGCTGCTGGTCTATCCGATGGGCGGAACCATTGATGGCCAGCGGGGCGATCATATTCTGATTGCGCCGCCGTTTATTGTCAGCCGGTCAGAACTCGATTTCGTGGTGGATACACTGCACAAGGTCATCAGCGAAGAGACGCATAAACTGATGAGACGTCAGCCATGAACCGTTTACCTGCGCTGTCAGAACAGCAGTGGAGCGATGAACAACGCCAGCTTGCGGAGGAGATTATCAACGGGCCGCGCGGCGCGCTGCTGCCGCCGTTTGAACCGTTGTTGCGCAGCCCGGAACTGATGGCCCATGCGCAGCGAATGGGGGAGTATCTGCGCTACCGTAGCGCGCTGGGGCAGCGGTTGTCGGAACTGGCCATCCTGCTGACCGCGCGTCACTGGTCGCAGCCGGTTGAATGGGCTATTCATGCGCCAATAGCCAGGGAAAAAGGGATCCCGGCGCAGGCGGTGCAGGCAATCAATGAACGGCGTCAACCAGAGACGCTGGCGGCTGATGAATGGGTGGTTTACCATTTTTGCCAGCAGCTGCATCAGCATAAAAAAGTCAGCGATGATATCTGGCAACAGGCAATCGATCTCTGGGGGGAAAAGGGCGTTGTCGATCTGATTGGCATCAACGGTTATTACAGCTTTCTTTCAATGATTATGAACGGCGCGCAGACGCCAGTACCCGACACCAGGGATTTTATTCTTCCCGCATAAATAATTCGCACGCCTTCATTTTTATATCGCGTGCGAATGTAGGGATACTGTTTTTATTCTCAACGCCAATATCAGTTTTAGGGTATTGCGTGAAAACTCCTGTCTGCTGTCTTAATTACGCTGAGGATTATTATGTCTGCATTATTGAAAAAATTAAAGATTACCCTGGCACTGGTTGCCTGTTCGGCGAGTTTTGCCGTCATGGCACAAGATAAATTATTAGTCGGTGTGGATACTGCCTTCGTTCCCTTTGAATTTAAACAAGGCAATAAATATGTTGGTTTTGATATCGATTTATGGGAAGCCATTGCGAAGAAAATGAATGTCAGCTACGAATTACGCCCTATGGATTTTGGCGGTTTAATTCCTGGGCTGCAATCGCGTAATTTAGATGTGGCAATGGCCGGGATCACCATTACCGATGCCCGCAAACAGGTCGTTGATTTCAGCGAGGGTTACTACGATGCGGATCTCTTAATGGCGGTGAAAAGTGGTGATAATTCCATCACCAAATTCAGCGAGCTGGCCGGTAAAAAAGTGGGGCTGAAGCAGGGCACCGCCGCGGCCAGTTTTATGAAATCCAAATATAAAGCCAACTATGTCGAATTCCCCAATATTGATAACGCCTATCTCGACCTGCAGGCAGGCAATCTGGACGCGGTCGTTCACGACTCCCCGAACGTGCTCTACTACGTGAAAACCGCAGGTGGCGGTAAGGTAAAATCGACCGGGGAAACGGACAGCATTCTGCCGCAGAAATACGGTTTTGCCCTGCAGAAAAACAGCAGCCTGACGCCGAAGGTCGATGCCGCGTTAAAGGCATTACGCGCGGATGGCACCTACGACAAGATTTATTTCAAATGGTTTAACAAGCAACCTAAATAATCCCCGCCGGGCCGGGTAACCCCGGCCAGAACCGAGAGTAATAGACTGCATTATGAATTTCGAAACGAAATATATATGGGAATCCCTGCCGTTATTATTACAGGGGCTGCAGCTGACAATATTGATCTCTATGGTCGGTTTGGCGGGCGGCTTTATCATCGGTCTGCTGGCAGGAATCTGTCGTGCACTGGGAGGCGGTATCGCGAAAACGTTATCATTAATTTTTGTCGAGCTGATTCGCGGCACGCCAATTATGGTACAGGTGATGTTTATCTATTTTGCCTTGCCAATGATTCTGCCTGTTCGTATCGACCCTATCACGGCCGCGATGGTCACCATTATTATTAACTCCGGCGCGTATATTGCGGAAATTACGCGCGGCGCAATTTTGTCCATCAATAGAGGATTTAAAGAAGCCAGTCTGGCGATGGGATTATCGCAGCGCGCAACGCTATGGCATGTGATTATGCCGCTGGCCCTGCGCCGCATGATCCCGGCGTTGGGCAACCAGTGGATTATCAGCATTAAAGACACCTCGCTGTTCATTGTTATCGGCGTCGCGGAATTAACGCGCCAGGGGCAGGAGATCATCGCCGGGAACTTCCGTGCCCTTGAGGTCTGGACAGCGGTAGCCCTGATTTATCTTGCCGTCACCCTGTGCCTGAGCTTCCTGCTGAAGCAACTGGAGAAAAGGATCCATATTTTATGAGCATGGTTGAATTTAGCGCGGTCGCTAAACATTTCGGCACCACCCAGGTGCTGCACGATATCAATCTGAAAATTGATGCCGGTGAAGTGGTCGTGATTATCGGTCCTTCAGGTTCAGGTAAATCGACGCTGCTGCGTTGTATCAACAAGCTGGAAGAGATCTCCTCCGGCACTTTGTTGGTTGCCGGAATGCACCTGACCGATCCTCACGTCAACGAGTGCGAAATCCGCCGCGAAGCGGGGATGGTATTCCAGCAGTTTCATCTGTTTCCGCATCTGACGGCGCTGGAAAATGTGATGTTTGGGCCTATCCGCGTACGCAAAATGAGTCAAGCGGCAGCCCGCGAACAGGCGCTGGCGCTGCTGGAACGTGTCGGCCTGGGCGAACGGGCCGAGCACTATCCGTCGGAGCTTTCAGGCGGCCAGCAGCAGCGCGTGGCTATCGCCCGCGCGCTGGCGGTGAAACCGAAAATGATGCTGTTTGATGAGCCAACCTCTGCGCTCGATCCGGAGTTGCGCCATGAAGTATTAAAAGTGATGCGTTCACTGGCGGATGAAGGGATGACCATGATTATAGTGACGCACGAGATTGGCTTTGCACGCGATGTGGCCTCTCGATTGATTTTTATCGATGGTGGAACCATTGCTGAAGATGGCCCACCTGATATCCTGCTGAATGCCAGTAGCAATCCGCGCCTGAAAGAATTTTTACAGCACGTTTCCTGAACATAAGTGAATCCATCACATGAAGAAAATCGACATCAGTGGTTCCCCGTTTGAGATTGGCCTGCGCCTTGGCGAGCTTGGCCGTGAAGCATGGCATCAGAAACTGATGCTCACGTCATTGTGGCAAACGGTGATGACCCTGCAGGCATCCCCTGAGACCCGGTTAATGCGCGCTGAGGTGCAGCGGCATTATCCGCACATCTGGCAGGAGCTGGAGGGGTTGGCGCAGGGGCTGGAGGCCAATGTTGATCAGGTCTTTGCCTGGAACTGCCGTGGCGATCTGGTGCGCTCAACGTCGGATGGCTGTACGACGGTGGCCGGGGTAAACGCCGCAGGCGAGCGGATTATTGCGCACAATGAAGACGGTTTTCCTCAGTTACGGGATGAATGCTTGCTGGCTACCATTACCCCGAGTCGCGGTCTGAGCTTTACGAGTTTTGCCTATCCGGGGTCGATTTGCGGCCACACCTTTGCGGTGAATGAAAAAGGTGTCGTTAACACGGTGAATAACATCCGTGCAGTGCATCGTCCGCAGGGATTACCGCGTCAGATCCTGGCTCGCGCCTCGCTGAATGCGAACACCCTCGACGAGGCCATCACTATACTTACCGGCCAGCCGCGATCCGGGGCGTTTCACCATACGCTCGGGCAGCTGGGCGATACGCGGCTGTTCAGCGTTGAGGCCACCGGTCAAGGCTGTTCCGTTCTCCCCCTGAAGACGGTAACCGGGCATGCCAACCATCTGGTGCATGCGGCACTGGCTGGCGTTGAGCAGATCGTTACCGACAGTTCAGCGTCGCGGCAGTTACGCCTCGTGCAGTGGCGGGAAACGCAACCTCCGTTTGACGCCGCAGCGGCAAAAGCCATTCTCTCAGATACCCATGACGCCGAACTGCCAATTTACCGGCTGGCTGCCGACGATCCGGATGAGGAGAACACCCTCGCCACGGCAGTTTTCACCCTCGATGCCAACCACGTCAGGTGGCAAATTTTCGACATTAACCGCGACGATGCTAAATTTCAGGGAGAAGTGCGTGGGTGAGATAGCCGGTCGTCAGTCATAAAGGGCAGGGTAGTACCGTTGGTACCGTCCGGATACTGCCAGATATCGGCGTCCAGGGAGATGTCCTGAAGCGCGGTGTCCGGAATATTCAGGTTTGCGTCTCTATACGATTCGGGCCATCGCCGTTTCTCATCTGCCTCGTGCGCGCCGAAGCATACTTTCACGGACATACTACGAAAAACAAAATGTCTTGTTCAGTTAAGTATGGCTTTCAGGACATCGCCTGTTAATTAGCCCTTACACCTTAGTTGATGATTTCAAGGTTACCGCTGTTTCTGCTTTCTTATCCTTTCGTATGTCGCCTGCATCTCACTAAAAAATTTATACAACTTTGTCAGAGTTACACTTTTTTACGTATTAACTTTTTTTTGCCGCGCTTAAAAACGCTTGACAAAATCAACGCCAAAGTTAAATTTGAGCGATCGCTCTAATTTTATGTCATGTATTTAGAATGGTAAAAATGGTTCTTAATGATTTACAAAACACTCTATAACAAGGGGAATAGCGTAATGCCACTTTTTTTCCAGGAAACTCAGTTGAAGAGAGCAAATATGATTACCCTTGCTCTGGCTTTTACTTTCTCTATTTTTTCCGCACCAACCTCAGCAAATGCCTCACCATCAAAAACTTATCGTATCGCTGTTTATAGGGGAGATGCCGGGTGCGCGGGGTGTTCAGAAATGGTGGTGAAATCGCTCATCGGTACTGGCCTGCCGCTGAACATCGCTTATGTGGGTGAAAAAGAAACGCTGAAAGTGAATGAGCAAACGCTTAAAAAATTCGATATCTACATTCAACCCGGCGGCGGTCAGGATATAGCCGGTTCTTATGACGTCATTGGTGATGATGGCGCTGAGGCTATCCGTCAATTTGTGAAAAGCGGCAAAGATTTTATTGGCATTTGCATGGGGGCGTATCTTGCCGATAAAGACTGGATTGGGCTCATTGATGCTCCCCTTGAGTCAGAAGTGGGAAGACCTGGTTCACGCGCCTATGATGAGGGGGATTACACCTTGCAAGTGAAATGGAATAATAAACAGGAACCTTTTTACTATCAGGATGGCCCCTATCTGAATAACACAACCTCAAATGCTGGGTTCCAGGCGATAGCTTATTACGACAATGGGGATGTCGCTATCGCCAGATATAAGTATGGGGAAGGGCATGTCATATTATCAGGCCCTCACCCTGAAGCCGATGAGACATGGATAGATGCCCGAGTTGCGGGTAACACCACCGCGGAAAGTAAAATGAAACGCATTTTAAGCTATCTGGACATAAACAAGCGCTAATTTCTACTGCGGGTTTTTCATGCGTTTCAGAAGGATTTACCAAGGATTTTAAAAGAAATCTCATATATTTCATCAAGGAAGGCGACTCTTTTTTCCTTTGAGTAATCGAGGATCAGCAAACTCGAATATCCATCTATTAATGCATTTATTTGTCTGGCGGATACTGAAGCGTTTATCGAGGAAAACTCGCCCTCATTAATTCCAGAGTCGATGATTTCTTCGAGTATATTGATCCATTGCAGTGATTGATTATGAACCAAATTAGCATAATCATCGTCGCGCGCGGCCAACGGCCAGAGTTCAAGGTAGAGCAGCCAGTGCGCTGATGGCGCATCAGGTAACAGCGTTTTGATATATAGCCTGACCCTGTCAGTTGGGCTCATACTTTCCGAGGCGTTAAACGTTGCATGACATTCCTGGATATCATTATCAAACATATATTTTATGGCCGATTTTTTTAATGTTTCCCAGTTACTATAATAATGATAGATGTGGCTCCTTGAAATATTAAGCTTTTGTGTAACATCGCGGGTGGAGACATTGTTGAATCCTTTTTCTCTAAAAAGCTGCAGAGCGGCTATCTTTATTAGTTCCGAAAAATTTGTTGCTTTCAAAATTTAACCTTCATAGTGCGTAAAATTATCGTGTCGCAGAAAACGCTCTATCATTGCTCTGCACCTAATCAACAGCCAAATTTACTACACAGTCATGACCAGAGGCAATGACTGGGTTTTACACAGGACGGTGAACGTTACCATCATGGCGTGGCGGTTTCTTACATCTGCGATTGTTCCCTGAACGATTTCCGAGAGGCGTTCGTAGGTAGAGCAGGGAAGCCAGCCGGGTCAGCGCGGCACAAACCGGCGCACCGTTATGCCATTATACTATCTGTAGCGCTCGTAGGTCACACGCCAGCCTTCACCTTTATCGACAGGCGACAGTTCAAGTTTATTTCCTGTTAAATGAAAAGCGCGCTCCATTTTTTGACCAATTAATCCACTGGCAAGTGCAGAATTCACCGTTAAGATGAAACGCCCGGCAACATCGTCAATTTTAATATCACCATAAAGTGCTTCATAACCGTTTACCGTATAGGCGGAGTCAGGTACTGTTTTGTCCGGATTGCTTGCTTGCGCAGACAAGGTTCCGGCATCGGTGATAATAAGTTGTCCGGTGTAAGGTATCTCTTTCAATTCTTCACCAGTCCCGGTTTCAAATTTGACCATTTTCCACGCGCCAATCAGGGCGGACTGATTGCTGTCTTTCCCTGATAAGGTACCTTTCTCTGTACAAACCGGCTGGACATTATTGCCATTGGCCATGACGGGGATAACCCGGGTGGCCATAAAAAGAATGACCGCAACCTTGATGTAAAAACGCATATATATTCTCCATTGTTTTATGATTAGAAATCTGAACGGCTGATTATAGGATTTTGATTCCTGTGACCTTTTGAAGATAGCTGAATAGCTTATCCTGATAAGCGATATGACTAATTCTCCTTGTAGCTGATGCGATCATTCGGCTTCGTCCCGAATTGGGTGTGGGAATGCATATTCACTGTTGATTTTTACAATCAGAAAACTGACCAGGGCCAGTATCAGAATGACCCAAGGCAAACCATTGACGCCGGGGCCCTGAAGGATAATTCCTCCGGTAATCCCCCCCAGGGCAATCGCCGCGTTCCAGCTCACCACCGTCATGGAGATCGCTACATCAGCACCATCTTCCGCCGCATCGGCAAGTGCGGTATTCAACAGCGTTGCAGCACCACCAAATGTCACACCCCATACAGCGCTACCTACAATAAGAATGGCGGGTGTATAAGAGAACAGCCCCAGGAATAATGAGACGATAGAAAATATAGCCAGCGATGCCAGTACCATTTTACGTAAATGGCTATCAATTATTTTTCCGGTAAAGATAAGACCCGCGAGAGCGGACAGGCCAAAAATTAATAAAATACCGTCAACATGGGCCCCCATA
The DNA here is from genome assembly GCF_015139575.1 of Klebsiella michiganensis. Taxonomy (GTDB): domain Bacteria; phylum Pseudomonadota; class Gammaproteobacteria; order Enterobacterales; family Enterobacteriaceae; genus Klebsiella; species Klebsiella michiganensis. The sequence goes on from NZ_AP022547.1 coordinate 2,957,278, forward strand.
CCTGATAATGACGAAAACGGTGCGATATAGGTGTAAAGGATATTGTGTGCAAGCATCCAGGTCAGTACGACCGCGAGAACCGGCCTGACCCCGGGGGTCGCCAGTACTTTCCTGAACGGTATTTTTTGATGTTTTTGCTGCCCCGCAGAGTCCGGAACGCTGATACGGATCCATATCATTAGTAACAGCGAAAGTACTGACATAATACCGAACGTCAGGCGCCAGCCAAGATAATGCCCAAGCCAGGTTCCCAGCGGAACGCCTAGTGAGAGCGCCAGCGGTGTCCCAGCCATGGCTATCGCCATAGCCCGACCCTGATGAAGCGGGTCAACAATTCGGCGTGAAAACCCCGCCAGCAGGCTCCACGCCAGTCCCGCAGCCGCCCCGGCCCCCAAACGCGCTAACAGGGTCAGGTAAACATTTGATGAAAGTGCGGTAATGGTATTAAAAATGAAGCATCCCGCTACGGTCATTAATAAGACATATTTCCGATTCCACGACCGGGTAACGATAGTTAACGGAATAGCGGCAAATAATGACCCGAGGGCGTAGACGGTGACCCACTGGCCTGCGCTAGCCAGCGAAATATTCATTCCCTTACTGATTTCTGGCAATAATCCTGCTGGAATAGTTTCCGTCATGATGCAAATAAATCCGGTCATCGCAAAAGCCATTAATGGCATATAGGGAAATGTGTCTTTCATTTTCTGCATTCTGCAATACCGTTAATGATTAATTAAGCCTGCCAGGTGCGCAGGCTTAGCGCCTAATGGAGTAGGTTGTTAGGCAATTAAAGTGCCATATTCAGTATTGTTTCCGCCACTTCAGCAGTAATTTTTCCATGTTCACCTAATGCGATATGCCCATGTTCTTTTAACTTGCCGATAACGGCTGAAATATCTTCCGCGCCCAGACCATAATCAGAAAGTCGGGTTTTAACGCCCATCAGTTCAAAAAATTCCACGGTGGCATTGATAGCCTCATCGGCCATTTTTTCGCTATCAGACTCAGGAATATTCCAGACACGCGCACCGTACTGAGCCAGCTTTTCTGCTTTTTCCTTTTTGCACAAGCGCCATAGTGCAGGCATAACGATAGCGAGGGTACGGGCGTGGTCGATTCCGTATAATGCAGTAATTTCCTGGCCAATCATGTGAGAAGCCCAGTCAGTTGGGACACCTGCGCTCAACATTCCATTCAGGGCCATCGTCGCAGCCCACATGATGTTAGCTCTGGCGTCGTAGTTCTGTGGATTTTTAAGGGCTACTGGGCCTTCTTCTTTCAGCGTGCTCAGCAGTCCTTCCGCCAGGCGATCCTGCACCTTAGCGTTAACCGGGTAAGTAATGTATTGCTCAAGAACGTGGACAAAGGCATCAACAACCCCGTTTGCGGTTTGTTGTTCAGGCAGCGTGTAGGTCATTTCCGGTTCGAGCACTGAAAATTTCGGCATAACGTAAGGGGAGGTGAAAAAGAGTTTATCCTGGGTGGTCACCCGATTAATCACCGCCGTGTTATTCATCTCTGAACCCGTGGCCGCCAGGGTCAGCACGCATCCAAAAGGGAGAGCTTGTTTCACCACGCCGCCATAACTCTTGACGATCTCCCATGGATCATTTTCGTAGAGGGCTGCGGCGGCAATAAATTTAGTCCCGTCGATCACTGAACCGCCGCCCACGGCCAGAAGAAAATCAATTTTTTCTGTTCTGACAATCTCAACGGCTTTCATCAGGGTTTCATAATGAGGGTTTGCTTCTACACCGCCAAACTCATAAACCAGGGTGTTTGTCAGGGACTCTTTTACGCGTTTCAATATACCGTGTTTTATAACGCTGCCCCCGCCATAGACAATCATGACCTTTTTACCCTGCGGGACTTCTTGTGCTAACGCAGAAATTTGATCGCGACCAAAAAGAATTTTTACCGGATTATGATAGATAAAATCTTGCATAATGATTACCTCATTTTCAGAATTAAAAGCCGTCACTACAACGAGGACATATTCACGTCGTGGAATATAAAGTACCATTTTGAATTTTATTTATTAATCAACATAAATTTCACTTACTTGTGAAATTTATTTGATAATTAATGACAGGCTGGTACGCTGACGTCTCCAGTAGGGACCGAGGAGGAGGAATCGTGTGGATGAATTAAAGGTTTTTTTAACAGTGGCCAGGCTGAAAAGCTTTACCAAAGCCGCAGCTGAAATAGGTGTGACACCCTCAGCCATCAGCCACACGGTGAAATCTCTTGAGGAAAGGCTTGGGATCCGCCTGCTGGCCAGAACCACCCGCAGTATCTCCACTACGGAAGCAGGTGAAAGGCTCATTAACGAAGTTGGCCCGTTAATGGAACAGGTTGATGATGCTATTAGTCGGTTGAGTGAGCTTAGGGAAAAACCCACTGGCGTCATACGCCTCACGGCGGCAGATGATGTTATCCAGTATTTGATCCGTCCTGTATTACCGGACTTTCTGAGTCGCTACCCAGATATTCAGATTGAAATCGGCATTGACTATGGATTTACAGATATTGTTGATCAGCGTTTTGATGCCGGGATTCGTCCGGGCGATGTTCTGAATAATGATATGATTGCCGCAAAAATAAGCCAGAACTGGCGCCAGCTTGTTGTTGCTGCACCAGATTATTTTAAGCGTTATGCTAAGCCCAGGAAGCCGCAGGATCTTTTGAACCACAACTGCATTAACGTCCGCTATTCTGATACGAGTGGATTGTACGCCTGGGAATTCGAGAAAGATGCTCAGAAATTCAGTCTGAAAGTCAAAGGGCAATATATTGCGAACAGCACGATTCATCAGCTTGATGCAGCATTAGACGGGCTGGGGATTGCCTATATTCCCGAGTATGTTGCAGATGGATATATCAAAAGCGGCAAGCTGATTGCTGTTCTGACCGAGTGGTGTCCATATTTTGACGGCTACCATATTTATTATCCTCACCGCCGACAGGATTCTCCTGCGTTTATGGCTTTTCTGCAAGTTTTGCGTGACAGGTACAATAATGGAATAAGATAAACTTATGAGTAAAAGGATTATGTCCACGATAAGCACTCGGGGCGATTCCTGGGAGGCGGCCATGAGGGTAGGGAAGCGCCGTCCCGTCAAGTCAGCGTAATGCTCTGCCAGTTTTTCACACAGCAGAGTTGTTCCCGGTTTTTCCAAAAATTACAATCAATTCTGATCAGAAAAACTCATCGAGCATCAAATAAAACTGCAATTTGTTCATATCAGGATTATCAATGCCATATTTATGAAAAAGCCGTTTCTGTAATGAAGGTGAAAACTCACCGAGGCAGTTCCATAGGATGGCAAGATCCTGGTATCGGTCTGCGATTCCGACTCGTCCAACATCAATACAACCTATTAATTTCCCCTCGTCAAAAAAAAGGTTATCAAGTGAGAAATCACCATGAGTGACGACTGAATCCGGTGAGAATGGCAAAAGCTTATGCATTTCTTTCCAGACTTGTTCAACAGGCCAGCCATTACGCTCGTCATCAAAATCACTCGCATCAACCAAACCGTTATTCATTCGTGATTGCGCCTGAGCGAGACGAAATACGCGATCGCTGTTAAAAGGACAATTACAAACAGGAATCGAATGCAACCGGCGCAGGAACGCTGCAAGCGCATCAACAATATTTTCACCTGAATCAGGATATTCTTCTAATACCTGGAATGCTGTTTTCCCGGGGATCGCAGTGGTGAGTAACCATGCATCATCAGGAGTACGGATAAAATGCTTGATGGTCGGAAGAGGCATAAATGCCGTCAGCCAGTTTAGTCTGACCATCTCATCTGTAACATCATTGGCAACGCTACCTTTGCCATGTTTCAGAAACAACTCTGGCGCATCGGGCTTCCCATACAATCGATAGATTGTCGCACCTGATTGCCCGACATTATCGCGAGCCCATCTATACCCATATAAATCAACATCCAGGTTGGAATTTAATCGCGGCCTCGAGCAAGACGTTTCCCGTTGAATATGGCTCATAACACCCCTTGTATTACTGTTTATGTAAGCAGACAGTTTTATTGTTCATGATGATATATTTTTATCTTGTGCAATGTAACATCAGAGATTTTGAGACACAACGTGGTTCCCGCCATGTGAAAATCCGGCCAGACCAACATCATTCTGGCGCTCCGAAAGAAGGGATATTCGCCGCCGTGACCAGCCTGAAGCGGGTCGCATAATCTTTGGCCGCTTCGTAGTCGAGGAACATGGCATCGAGCGTGCCAATAAATTTTGAGCTTGATAGGATTTTGATGTTATGCTATGAAAAAGAATTATTTACAGGTCTGGAGGTAATTTATATGACGCCAAAAGAAATACTTTGCCAATGGGTTGACGCATTTAATAATGCAGATGTAGAAACTATTTCAGAATTATATGATGATAATGCAATAAACCATCAGGTAGCCAATGAGCCAGTTATTGGGAAAGAGGCTATAAAGAAAATGTTTGAACAAGATTTTTCTTTTCCAGAAATGGTTTGTATCGTTGAAAACATTTTCGAAGATGGACAATGGGCAATTTTAGAGTGGCGTGCCCCATTAGGTTTGAGGGGTTGCGGTTTTTTTCAAATAGTAAATAATAAAATTTTATTTCAAAGAGGCTATTGGGATAAGCTATCTTTCTTAAAACAGCACAATTTACCTATTGAATAAAATTCATATATACCTTATATGAATAGCTTGCAACTTTCTTAAAGTGTGCATTAAGGGAAGCATAATAACTTCCCTTAACCAATCTGTGGATTCTTTACACCATCGTATAATGTGATCCTGCTTTTCCAGGTAGCCCCGGGTGGCCTCAAAATAGGTGAATGTCGATTCCGGTTTTACAAATCGAAGCTGCATCAGGTGGCTCGTCGCGTCGTCGACGTAGATCAGTGCGGTACAGGCGGGTGCACGGTTCTCGAACCAGTGATGGTCGCAGCCATCAATCTGGCTCAGTTCGCCGCAGCAGGCCCGGCGATAGCGTGGCTGCTGAATTTTCGGCGCACGTTGTTTGCGGGGGATCCGGAGACCGGCTTTGACCATGAGTGAACGGACGGTCTCTTTGGACAGGTGAACATCGTGCAGTTCTGCGAGTTTCACACATGCAAGCGTCGGCCCAAAGTCGGTATAGCGATCTCGGATTATATTGAGCGCATACTGTGCAAAACCATCAGGCAGCTGGTTATTGCTGGGGTTTCCTCGACGGCGGTTAGCCATACCTGGCGGGCCAGATTCACGGTAACGCGACAGAAGACGCCGGCACTGACGAGCGGAGATACCCAGGCGCTGCGCGGCCATCTGCGTTGTCAGGTGCCGGTCGACAACATGGGTTAACTTCATCCAAAGTAAAAAACTGCGCTGAATGGGCCATGAGCAGAATCCCGGGATGGTTAACTGAGTTCTGATCAAAACCGCATAATCTTGCTACTTCTATATTGGTGCGCATAATGTATATTATGTTAAATTCAATTAAAGAAGCCGAGTCTGCCGCAATGCGCCCCCATACCCTTACCTTACCCCGCGCTAAGCCGGGATATTCAAATCATTTCCAGTCGCTAAAGAACTAACGCCATCGTGTCATCCACCTGCCGCCGCAACGCCTGGGAGCGCCTTCCGTCACGCGCAGCTCGCACTCATATCGCGCAGACTCAGGAGTCTGACCCGGTGTGCCTGTTCGATGGCGTCGCTCCCTGCTGCTCTTTGGGCAATAATGAGCGAGGCGAGATGCCAAAGGCTTTGCGGAAGGCGTGGCTGAAATGAGAGAAATCAGAGAAGCCGAAATCCAGCGCCGCCTGGGACACGCTACTGACTCGTCCGCGTTCGAGGGCCTCTCGGCTCGCTCGCAGCCTCTCCTGCCAAATCACGGCCATCGGCGTTTTTTTGTGGCGGGCGAAAGCACGCGTGACGGTGCGAATGGAAACATGGTGCGCCCGAGCCAGGCTCTCAATGTTCAAATCTGGATCGACAAGCTTCCGCCGAATGTAAATCATCATCCTGGCGTACAGATCGCGCTCAGCACTCACGTTATCCAGATCCTGCAATTCCAGACTCAGCACCAGCAGGTCCAGCATCGTCTGGGAGAAACGGCCAGAAATATCTGGGTTGTCCAGACACGCGGGCATCGCTGTCGCCTGACGCAGCATTTCACGCAGTGGAATCACGCCGGGCCGACTGTCGTCCAGTACCATAGCGGTGAGCGTTTCAATCCTCGGCAAACGACAACTCAGCAGATGCCGCGGGATCCGCACCAGGTGGTTATCGCCACCACCCAGGCTGAAACTGAACGTCTGCGCGGCGTCGTATAACACCAGACTATCCGCCGCCAGCGCCGCCTTGCGCCCTCCCTGTTCAAGCTGGCCGTACCCGCCTTGCATATAGCCCAGCCACAGATCGTCGTCTGGCCCCTGCCTCAGATAACGTGCGGTGCGTTCCCAGCGGTGCAACGGCGCGGACAACGAACAGATATCCACCATCCCCACCCCGCGTACCGCAAGCCGGGCGTCAAAGTCGACCCCAGCCATGGGCACGCTGGCGGCCGGAATGCAGTGACGCAACACCACGTCGTTCCAATACTCGAAGCGGCGCGACTCGGCAACGCCAATGGTCGAATAGTGGGAGCAGACCGCAGACGGCATGATGCTATTCATAATTGCTCACCTCGCACCTTAATTCCCGCATCAATAACAGACACGGGTTCACAGACAGCAACTATCGTGCCAGCACTCAGATGTCCCTCCAGCTCTCACTCGCATCCGCGCTAAGGCAGAGGAAATATCGCTGACGCTCCGTCGATGCGCCAGGCGTCCCACGTCGCGAATGGCGTCGAAAAAGCGAGAACCGCACTCAAGGTGTGCACATCTGCGCTATGACGGAGCATCACGCTATGGGCCTTTTCAGCCTGCCCGCCCGTTGTCCCTGCCAGCCAAACGACTGTCCTTATGAAACAAGTACGCAGCAAATTTCTCCCTAATATCTGTAACCGTAAGATCTTCCGGCCACGTTGGTACCGGGAAATAAACAAGAGATATCAGACATGAGGGTAACGTTATGACTGTTAGTGGCACCACATCTCGTATCAGCCTGGTCGCCTGCACACTCTGGCTGGCGACGATCCCGGCCCATGCGGTCGATCTCAACTCACAGGATCTCATTCCGGCTCCTGCCGGTACCGATGCCATTCTGGCGTATTTCACCTACGCCACGCGAGACAGCTTTACCCCCACAGGTGGCGACGAAATTAAGCAAGGCACCGGGCTGGACTCCTTCGTCAGCATCTTTCGTTACGTCCACTATATGGATGTGGGGGGCTTCACGGTCGCGCCGCAGGTGCTGATGCCCTACGGACGTCTTTTTAACGGCTCCCTGGGCGGTGCCCGCCTCGATTCCGCCAGCGGCCTGGGCGACCCCATTCTGGCCGCCCCGGTCTGGCTGGTGAACAACCCCAGCACCACCTTCGCCCTCGTGCCCTACCTGTACGTCCCTGCCGGTTCCTACGATGCCGGGCGCACGCTCAACGTCGGTGAGAACCGCTGGAAGTTCGATCTGCAGCTTGGCGGCGTGCAGCAGCTTGGTAACGGTTTCGCCACGCAGCTGTCCGCTGATGCGATGTGGTATGGCGACAACGACGATGCCACGGGCATCGGCACCGGCCGCCTCAAACAAGACAACACCTATCAATTTCAGGGCTGGGTAAGCTGGACGCCGCCCGCAGACACCACCTGGACCGTCTCCGCCGGTTACGCCAAATTGTGGGGCGGTAAGCAGCAGATCGACGGCGTCGAGAACGGACAAGCGACGCGTTCGGATCAGGTAAGGCTGGAATTGTCGAAATTCATCACCCCCACGGTGCAAGTGCAGGGCTTGCTCCAACGCGACATCAACGTCGATGGCGGTTTTAAGGAAGATCTCCACACCACCCTGCGCGTGATGAAACTGTTCTGATTGAACAGAGGCCTATACACCCCCTTCCACTCACATGTTACGGAGAAATCCACCATGAGCGAACAGCAGCAAAAGCCGTCTCTCTATGAACGTCTCGGCGGGTATGACGCCGTCTACGCCTTCGCAGGCGAAGTGTTGAAGACCTGTATGAAGCATCCCGACATCGGCCATATCTGGGCGCACGTGTCCGAGTCTTCATTTCAGAAAGAGCATATCAACTTCGTTGATTTCTTGTGCAAGCACTGGGGTGGCAACACCGTCTATCGGGGACGAGATATGGTGACCGCGCATCGCGGCATGGGGCTGACCGAGGTGCACTGGAAAGCCGTATTCGAGTCTATCGACGAGTGTTACGAAAACTTCAATGTGCCGCAGGATATTCGTGAAGAGGTCAACGCTTTCCTGACCCAATTCAAGCCCGCGGTCATCGGCAGTCCTTCGTATCGCGACGTGGTGCTCTCACATCCGGACATGGACGTGACCAAAGGCATGAAAAGTGTCGGTATCCACTGGCCTAAAGCCGATAAGCCGTCTTAACACCTTACGGACACCCACAGGCTGCGCGGGTGTCCATTTCAGCCAAACGACTGACCCGGATAACCAAGTCAGGATGGCATTCCGGGCTTATGTTCAAGACAGGCGCATGAGCAAACACAGAAAAAAGGAAACAACATGGCTATTCAACGTCCCACTGCTGAACAACTCCAGGAGCTTGCCGGTCGGCTGCATATCAGCCTGACGCCGGCGCAGGCCGAGGAATATCTGGCGGTGATGCAGGCTAACTTCGACGCTTACGATCTGATCGACTCCCTTCCCGACGATATCCCGGAGGTCCGCTATCCGCGCGCCGCCGGCTATCGTCCGACTGGCGAGGAAAATCCGCTCAATGCCTGGTATTACAAAACGGAGGTAAAAGGTGCAGCGACTGGCGCGCTGGCCGGGCGGACCATCGCTCTGAAAGACAATGTCTCGCTCGCCGGCGTACCGATGATGAACGGCGCCTCCACGCTCGAAGGTTTCGTCCCATCCTACGACGCGACCGTGGCCACCCGCCTGCTGGATGCCGGGGCGACGATTCTCGGCAAAGCCACCTGCGAGCACTTCTGCCTCTCCGGCGGCAGCCACACTTCCGACCCGGCCCCGGTGCACAATCCCCATCGTCATGGCTATTCCTCCGGCGGTTCGTCCTCCGGCAGCGCCGCACTGGTGGCGGCTGGCGAAGTGGACATGGCGATAGGCTGCGATCAGGGCGGTTCCATCCGTATCCCTTCCGCCTTCTGTGGTACCTACGGCATGAAACCGACCCACGGTCTGGTGCCTTACACGGGCATCATGCCGATTGAGGCGACCATCGACCACGCCGGTCCCATCACCGCCAACGTGCGCGACAACGCACTGATGCTGGAAACCATCGCCGGGAGTGACGGGCTTGACCCGCGTCAGTACGCGCCCGTTGTAGAGAGCTATACCGCCGCCCTCGGAAAAGGTGTGCGCGGCCTGAAAATCGGCATTCTGACCGAGGGATTCCAGTTGCCGAATATGGACCCGCAGGTAGAAACGAAGGTGCGGGACGCCATCGCCCGCCTGCAAGCACTGGGCGCCATTGTTAGCGAAATTTCCGTGCCGGAACACAATCTGGCGGGCGCGCTTTGGTCGCCTATCGGCTGCGAAGGTCTGACCGCCCAGATGATGCACGGCAACGGCATGGGTTTTAACTGGGAAGGCCAGTACGACGTCAGCCTGCTGGACAAACACGCGCAATGGCGCGACAGCGCGGATGCCCTCTCCCCGTCGCTCAAAGTTTGCATGTTCGTCGGCCAGTATGGGCTGGAGCGCTATAACGGTCGCTACTACGCCAGAGCGCAGAATATCGCGCGTCGGGCCCGCGCCGGCTACGACCGGGCCCTGAGCGATTTCGATCTGCTGGTGATGCCTACCGTGCCTGTGCTCGCTCAGCCAATACCAGGCCCGGACTGCTCCATCACCGAATACATCTCGCGCGCTTTCGAAATGATCGGTAACACCGCTGCGCAGGACATCACCGGTCACCCGGCCATGTCTATCCCCTGTGGCATGGTCGACGGACTTCCGGTTGGCATGATGCTGGTAGGACGTCATTACACTGAAAACACGCTCTATCAGGCCGCCGCCGCTTTCGAAGCCTGCGGTGACTGGCGGACGTTTTAACCTTAACTCTCGGGAAGCCTAAAATGAGCCATAAACACGACCACGACCATACCCAACCCCCCGTTGATATCGAGCTACGCGTCCGCGCACTGGAATCCCTGCTGCAGGAAAAAGGCCTGATCGACCCGGCTGCGCTGGATGAGCTGATTGACACCTACGAGCACAAAGTCGGCCCCCGAAACGGCGCACAGGTTGTCGCCAGAGCGTGGAGCGACCCGGAATACAAACGTCGACTGATGGAAAACGCCACTGCCGCTATTGCTGAACTGG